>JBGSLQ010000001.1:0-217083 GCA_041740635.1 Desulfomonilaceae bacterium
AGTACCCTCTTGCCCAAAAGCTCTCTCCCGTGAAATTCCTTTTTCTCGACGTGAAGTTCCTTGCAATTGAGATCGCACTTTTTCCCTTGATGTATCCGATCACACTGGATACAGCGAACTTCGGGGGAATACTCACGCACATGTGGACGTGATCCGAGCAAAGGTGCCCTTCGATTATCCTCGACTCTTTCTGTCTAGCCAAATCATGAAAGATCTCTCCAAGGTGCTTCCGAAGTGCCCCATAGATCTGCCTCCTGCGCCGCTTCGGGATGAAAACCACATGGTACTTGCAATCCCATTTCTTGTGGTTTAGGCTCTGATAGTCTTTCATCATAACCTCCCAGAATTGAAACTTGGTGTGTTCTGGGAGGTTGCCTTCTACTGCCTCGCACGGTCAAACCTCAAAGAGTTCTCCCCGGCAAAGCCGGGGGCTTATTTATTTTTGTCATCCGTCCGTACCCAACAAAGTGCAACCTGTCAGACAGCCTGCCATGGCTCCGATTCCGGAAGAATGTACGGTTTATGGTCAAAAAATGCCGATGAGCTTCGAGTCAATGATTCTTGGTATAGCTGAAAAGCTCAAACTCCCCGGATTTGGCGAAGATGCATTTGGAAAAGGTCTGGATCTGAAACATCCTGACGACTTCTACCTGCGTGCAGTGGCAAATTTGGGGTTCGGGGAAAAGCCCGATGCTTCTGCCGCCGTACCCGATGCAGATGAAACCGAGATGAAAATCTTTCGTGAAGCTCGCCGGTATCTTCCCAATAGTGTTTATGACGAGACAAGATGGAAGAAAATTGCCGGAGAAAAGAACTGGCCAAAGGTCGTGTACGTGCTCAACCGTGGCGGAAGATTCGAAAATTGGGCGAAAGGATACAAAGATGATCGAGTAGCGCATCCCTATGGCAAATTGCTCAACCTGTACCAGGAGAAAACAGCTTCGACAGTGCATTCCGGAACGGGAAAGAAGAATCTTGGATATGCAGTTTACATTCCTATCATGGATTATCACGGTAAAGAACCCGAGGCTCTGCGCAAAGGACACGACTTGGCCATGATAACCCACCGTACCATTTCTCAGTGTAAGAGCCGCACCATCGCTGACCCTTGGCTCACTCCCATCATGCCGGAGAATGGTTTTTTGGTGAATCCTGAAGATGCCAAACGCCTCGGACTCAAGAATGGAGACCTCGTGAAAGTAGTGAGTGCCTCAAACCCTTCTGGTGATTGGGACTTAGGGGCAGGTCATAAGAAACCTATGGTCGGCAAAGTAATATTCACGCAGACTGTGCGCCCCGGAGTTACCAGCTTTGCATTAGGATTCGGCCATTGGGCAACCGGCGCTGCAGATGTGACGGTCGACGGCCACCTGATCAAAGGTGAACCGAGGAGAGCCGTAGGAGTACACGCCAATGCGGCCATGTGGGTAGACCCGGCGCTCAAGAATACCTGCATGCTTGATCCTGTTGGGGGCAGTGTTAGTTTCTACGATACCTACATTCGTCTCGTGCCTGTGTAGAGCTTTTGGGAGACCATTGATGAATGGTCTCCCACTTTCGGAGTTGCTTTCGAGATATTTGCCCTGCGTATCCACAAAACGGCGCGAATTGGACGGTGAAAAGAACCCTCTGTCGTAATCAGCTCCAGGGGAACTAAAATTCCAAAATTGGCGCATGCAGGACTGAATGCACCTTTTCAAACGGCGAAATGTTGGGCACAATAAAGTTCATTTTCTATCTCAACGGTTAAGCCAAGAAGTCTCTCCTTCATTGCGGAGGCTTTTTATAACCCGGGCTTCAATTTTGCTTTTATTTATAGCAGTTCCAAAATTAGTGACCGATTGAAGATTAGGAATTTTGGTGGGTGCCGGCCTCCGTGCCGGCACATCTTCAATATGCTCAATGATATCGGTAGAATGGACCGACAGGGACGCCGGTCCCTACCAATATCCTGATAATTCACACGAGGGACAAACGACAGAATTTTTGGCACTGACTATAACGTGTCCCAGGAATTCACAAAATTGTCCCATAAATTTCTCTAGGATTTCTCATTTTACTTTTCCCAAGCTCGGCGTAGGCCAAAGCCCACTTGCTGCCTGCAAAAAAAGCCAAGGACACTCCTACTGTCAGCCGCAGAATGAATAAAGGCAGTTCCCATTCAGGCTTGACGTTCACACCGGACCTCCAGGACCTCAGAACTAAAAACCCCCGGAAAAGCTTTCACTCTTCCGGGGGCCGAAGTAAAGTTACTCTATGGAGCGGGAAACGGGATTTGAACCCGCGACTTCAACCTTGGCAAGGTTGCACTCTACCACTGAGTTATTCCCGCGACTGGGTCGTTACTATAATTGAGGCGTTTTAACCTGTCAACCCCTTTGTCAGGGATGGTCTCCGTTTTTTAACACTCTTTGGATGTTGTCATCAAAAGATCGAACCGAAAACCTGTTCCTGTAATCGACGAGCCATATCTGAGACCGTCAAGTAATGCAATCCCGTGCGTGCGTGCACTCTATCAAGACTATGCACGGTTATTCTGCCTCTGGAATCCATTTCTTGCAGTATCATTGCCTCCACTGTTGTTAATCGAGGGTTATTGTTGAGAAAATTCATGAAGCCTCCAAGGCAACTTCAACTCTTCGGTGCACCTGTTATAAAGATAAGATTCACGCATGAAATGCACAAGTTAAATTTGGGAAATCTTTTCAGTCGAAATGGCCCGGCGGGAGCGAGACAGGAATCATACTGATTCGCTTCTCTTTTCATTTCTGGGAGGCTGGAGGTATCCTTCGCTATCTCATGTGCATAACTGCGAAATGGTATCAGACCTGCTCGATAGAATCCCCGACAGTCACCGGTCCACCCTCCAAGACTTTCGCAAACACACCCTGTTCCGGCATGATGCATTCGCCGATCTTATTGAAGATTGCACAGCGGGTGTGGCATTCCTTACCGATTTGGGTCACTTCCAGAAGGACGGACTCACCTACCCGCAGCCGATCGCCAACTTTAACAGCAGCGAGGTCGAACCCGGTGGTAGTAAGATTTTCGGCAAAAGAACCCGGCTTCACATCGAATCCTTTGTCTTTCATAGTCTGGATCTGCTCGATGGATAGCAAAGAGATCTGCCGGTGCCAATCTCCAGCGTGGGCATCACCCTGTATTCCCAGACCTTTTTCCAGGACAGCGGATCCCGCGTCGGTCTTTGGGACACCTTTTTTCTTGCTCGTGCAAACGGCCATAATCTTTCCGGAGGGCATTTAGTTACTCACTAATTCCGACACGTTCCGCCTGCAAGCACATGAGGCCTACGGCGGACGTGTCGTTTATGCAGGTAAAGTATGGCAGGTCGGTCAAAAGGCAATTAGTCTTCTTCTTCCACTTTCTTTCCTGAGGCTTCGATAACCTTTTCAACCATATTCGCGGGAACTTCTTCGTAGTGCGAAAACTCTACGGAAAAGATTCCTCTGCCTGAAGTCATCGAAGTCAGATCTGAGGCGTACTTGAGCACCTCGGACATGGGCACCTGTGCTTTGACCACCTGGCTTCCGCCTTTAGAATCCATTCCCATAATACGGCCGCGACGGGAGTTGAGATCGCCCATCACGTCTCCCATGCAATCCTCGGGAACTATTACTTCAAGATTCATAATAGGCTCCAGAAGGACCGGCATCGCATCGAGCATTCCCTTCTTGAACCCTTTGGAAGCAGCAATCTTGAACGCCTGTTCCGATGAATCCACGTCGTGATATTTCCCGTCGAAAACGGTAACTCTCACGTCAACGACCGGATAACCGGCAAGGGAACCACTGACCATGGCTTCGGAAACGCCTTTTTCCACTGCAGGAATGTATTGCCGCGGGATTACTCCGCCAACGATCTTATCCACGAACTCGAATCCCGTTCCCCTGGACAGAGGTTCAAGCTCAAGCCATGCCACTGCGAACTGACCGCGGCCACCCGTCTGTTTCTTCAGTTTACCCTCAACTTTGGATCTACCCTTGATGGTTTCCATGTATGGAACCTTTGGGGTTTTAAGGTTCACGTCAACGCCGAATTTTCGCTTCAGTTTTTCTACGGTAACTTCAATGTGGACCTGGCCCATACCTGAAATGAGGAATTCGTTGGTCTTCGGGTCCCTGCTGATGGTGAGCGTGGGGTCTTCTTCACTGAGTCTGGTGAGACTCTGCATGATCTTTTCTTCGTCGCCCTTGGCTTTGGGTTCGATGGCAAAGGATATAACCGCCTGAGGCATAGGCGCTGCTGAAATGATGATTGGCGATTTCTCTTCAGTGAGGGTGTCTCCGGACAGGGTTTCTTTCAGCTTTGCCACTGCAACAATGTCCCCGGCCTGGGCTGAGTCGAGAGATTTCTGATGCTTACCTTGAATCGCAAGAAGCTGACCGAACCGTTCCCGGGTCTCACGATTCGAATTGTAGAAATTTCCATCCGGAGCAAGTTTCCCCGAGTATATACGGAAAAGGCTCAAACGTCCTGCATAGGGATCTGCCAGAGTCTTGAACACGTACGCGCTGAAAGGCTCGTCAGGCGAGGGTTTGCGAACCGCTTCATCACCATTCAGGGCACGTCCCGTTATGGCGGGCATCTCTGCCGGAGACGGGCAGGCGTCGGAAAGGATATCCAGGATGGGTTGAATGCCCTTGTTTATCAAGCCTGAAGAAAGCAACACAGGCATAAATACTTTGTTGAGAATTCCTTGCCTCAATGCATTCGCGAGTTCGTCGGCTCCGAGTTCTTCCCCTTCGAGGTACCTCTCCATGAGAGCATCGTCCACTTCGGCAAGGTCTTCTATGAGCACTTCTCTCCTGGTATCTGCTTCTTCCTTCAAATCACCGGGGATGTCCGCCCTGTTCACGTTGCGCCCGTCACCATCGAAGATCAACGCCTTCATGGACAGCAGGTCCACAACGCCTTTGAAATTGGCCTCTTTACCAATGGGAATCTGCAGCACGAGCGGTTTGACCTGCAAGATTTCTTTGACGTCCGTGAGTACCTTTTCAAAATCGGCCCGCTCCCGGTCCATCTTAGTTATTACCAACAATCTGGGAGCACCTTTGGCTTCAATCGAGGACCATACCTTTTCAGTGAGCGGTTTGATGGAATCAACCGCGTCCACCGCCAACATGGCCAGATCCACCGCCTGAAGAGCCGACAATACTTCTGCGGAAAAATTCGGATCGCCCGGAGTGTCAATGATGTTTATCTTTTTTTTCTTCCACTCGATGGTGAAAAGCGAAGAATTTATCGTGAGTCCCCGCTTCACTTCTTCGGGCTCGAAGTCGAAATTCGAAGACCCATCGGTCACCTTGCCGACACGGTCGACGGCTCCCGAGTCAAAAAGCATGGCTTCACACAATGTCGTCTTTCCCGAACCCGCGTGGGAGACGACCGCGACATTACGAACATCTTCGGTCTTGTAATGCTTCATTTGTACCCCTTGTGAAGCGGAGCACCCGTATGGTGTCCGACTTTGTGCCAATCAAAACCACAAATTAACCATAAATGAACAGAAAAAGTCAAGCAGACTCCCGTGTTTTTCCCAGGATTCATCCGTTTCCGAGAAAGAATTTGAACCTTCCCACTTGTGACCGCATGGAGGCTCAGGGATGCGAGAGATCTCCAGTGGGAGACGAGACGGAGAGAGAAATGTGTTTTGGACATAACTCCACAAACTATTTAATCAAAAATTAATATTTTGTCTATTTTAATGGAGAGATTGCTCCAGAATATATTAATGTTAAATCTCATTCTAATTGACAATCAGCTATTATCACTGATATAATAATAATTGAGATTATCTCCATTTAGTAGTCGACTTCCCGGAGGCCCTTCACATGACCGTGAGAAAAAAGCTGTTCCTTCTTGTTTTTGCACTTCTTCTATGTTTCATGAGCCTGCCTGCTCACGCAGCGGAACGATATGGGCCCTGGAAATACTACGCGCCGTACTATTTTCCCCCAGATGGCTGTCACGGGGAGTGCTGGTCTCCGATGCACTTTCTCCCCGTTTACGAGTCTCCGCTTCCCCAGAGGCCCAGTTACGATACAGGCGGTCGCGTGGCTAGTGCTCCGGCTCCCATACGAAAAGTGACTCCGCAACGAACGGGATCGTATTCACCGTTTCATTGATTTTCTGCAAGAGAACTGTACTCCGCCAAGAGTGTGCTATTCAACTATCCTTGCCCAGAGAAATTCGGGGATGAAACTTTTTGAGAGGTTCATCCCCGAACGCCACTTCAAGATCTTTTAATGCTGATAATTATCGCAGTCGGTTGACTGTCCCGGCCTACTCTTTTGCAGGCGGATTTTCCACCACTATCGTCTTCAGATTCGAAATTCTTCCCGTGGGCTTGTGTACCATACGTATCTGATAAATTCCCGGCGGTAATCTCAGACTTGCAGAGTAATTCCCTTGCTCGTCCGTGGCCACTTCTCCGAAATCTTGCCAGGGGCTCTGAGACGTCTGAATGGTGAGCACTGCGTTCCGCAAATCAGGGAATCCTCCGCTCACAAACAACTCATCTGAGGATACATCCGCCATGAGAGTATATTTGGTTTCAATTCTGTCTGCCGGAAAATCGTATTTTCTGGAAGTTCGGTCCTGCAAGCGGTCTTCGAGTTTTCTCACATAACGCATTGAGGAGGCTTTGTAGGGGGCTGAAAACGGGTTGTTTCCATTCAGCAATTCCGCCCAATCAAATTTCAAGCTGATGTTGCCTTCGATTTTATAGTGTTCACCTTTACGGTTGTCTGCTCCATGCTCGAATTTTGCTCCCAGCATGCCGTCCCGAGTCTTAACCGACAATGCGGTCTTGAAGCCGTTGTGATTCTTGATGCTTCCTTTGTATGTGTGAGCAGAACCGTCAAATTGGATATCGAGAAAATCGACAAAAGAAGGGAAAAGGAACTTGATTTTGGCATCAACACCGCCGGGAAGCGATTCTTTGATCACCATGTCACGATCCGAACCGAGCACACTATTCTCACTCACCGGCATGTACACATTGGCCGAAAACGTCAGGTCCGAATGTCGGCCCGGCAGAGCGGAAAACTCAATGCCCGCCCCTATCTCGCGGAGAAAGTCTCTATCGGAAAATCGCGCTCTGGCCCAGTCGTGAAATCCATAAAATCCCACCATGATTTCAGGTGAGAGCACTTTCCGATAGCCTGCGCTAACGGAAACGTTCTCATGAAATCCATCGATATTGACGCGTGGGAGCAAAAACATGGTTCTATTCACCTGTTTATTGACCGGAACGAAGAGGTCTGCCCTGAACGTACCCGTGTTCTTCCAAGCATCGAAGCCTGCATTGAATTCAAGATTGCGATGCATCACCTCGGGCAAGACCTTTTTCATGCCTAACTTCAGGGTGGAGTTTACGGAATACTCAGGGAAACCCGATTCGGCTTTGTAGGGATTGGGACGGATTTTCCCTGGATGTCGCTTTAAGTTATGGTATTCGATCTCATTTTCCGGTGGCGAGAATTTCGCGGTATTAAGCCCTGCAGAAGCGATTCCGCACGAAGAGACGACAAGGATGAAAATGAGGTAGATAAATAATTGCAAGGAATTACCTTCTATGGTGAAATTATGATTCATCCTTTATGTACATCGATATAATTTTCTTGACTTATTGTCAAGCGAATTGAATTAAGATGGGAGTGCATTTAATTGTGGGTGGAGACCACATTGTGGTGCTATCATTGTCAACGCGAGTCCGCGTTGCATCGATATTCGAGACAGCGGTTTCTTTAAGTGGCTGAATGTATACCATGTACTCACGTTCGACTTGACACCAACCCTGAATGGGGTTTAACCAGATATCCGGAGGCTTGCATGGAGCTGATGCTCTCTGCCGAGGCTTTGACAGGAAGATCGGTTCCGCCAGGGAACGATTGATGGACGAAGGAAGCACTGATTTCATGAATAGAGTTATTTCCCCGCATATTCTCGCCATTCCTCCGTATGTGGCAGGAAAGCCTGTTGCCGAACTTCATCGGGAAATGGGGATTCCTGACGCGATTAAAATGGCATCAAATGAAAACCCTCTGGGCCCCTCTCCTCTGGCAATGCGAGCCGTGGAAGACAGGCTCGAGTCCGCACATATTTATCCGGAGTCTTCCGCGCCAGAACTCAGGGCGGCTTTATCCGACAGATTCGGCCTTCCCGCGGATCATTTTATTCTCGGGAACGGCTCTGACGAAATTATGGAAATGGCTGCACATCTTCTTATAAAACCTGGCGATGAAGCCATTATGGGAGAGAACGCCTTTTCCATGTACAGAATCTCCGTTGAAGCCTTTGCAGGCAGAGCAATCAGGGTTCCTCTGAAGAAGTATGCCTATGATCTTCCTGCAATGGCAAAAGCGGTGACGGACCGTACCCGATTGATATTTATTGCAATTCCGAACAGCCCCACAGGGACGATTGTTTTCCGTGCCGAATTCGATGCTTTTGTTCGCGATTTGCCCACAGACAGGCTGCTCCTGGTCATCGACGAGGCGTATCGGGAATACGTGGGCGAACATGTGGATTGTCCTCAAGGGATTGACTATATCAACGGATCTTTACCCGTACTGGTACTGAGAACGTTTTCCAAGATTTTTGGACTGGCGGGACTCAGAATCGGTTTCGGCATGGCCCAGACATGGTTGATCGAATTACTGAACCGTGTAAGACCGCCGTTTAATGTGAATGCGCTGGCTCAATGGGCTGCCCTGGCTGCTCTGGAAGATGAAGACCACTTGCAGAGGACTCTTCGGGTGACCGGAGAAGGTTTGCAGTACCTGAATCGTGAGCTACGGGCGCTCGGCTTTGAAGCTGTTCCGTCCCATGCCAATTTCATTACCTTTTGCACGGGCGGGAATGCCGCCCCCATATATGAAGGACTGTTGAAGGAAGGTATCATCGTCAGACATCTCAAATCCTTCGGAATGGAGAACTGCATACGAGTAACGGTCGGAAGAGATTGGGAAAATAAGCGCTTTATTAAAGCACTCAAGAAAGTAATGGAATCCCTGTAGTCTCATTTTCACAAGGAATTAAGGTATCTATCGTACTTCGGAGTCCAAGCCGGTTATGCTTTTATGAGCTGTTCTTCAGAAAACCTGGTAATTGCAATCGACGGACCGGCAGGAGTTGGCAAATCCACCTTGGCCAAGAAGTTGGCAGAGCGTTTACGTTTCTTTCTTCTGGATACCGGTGCGCTTTACCGAGTGATGGCTCTGGACCTCTTGCGTAAAGGGATTTCCCCGGAAATTGCGAAGATTCCGGAGGAACTTCTGAAGAATTGCGATATCAGGATCGAACATGCAGATGCCCAAATGCGGCTTTTCCTGGGAAATGAGGATGTGACTGCCCTCATTCGAGAGGAGCAAGTTGGGATAGCTGCATCAAAGTTTTCCATGCTGCCTGAGGTGCGCAAGGCGTTGCTTTGGCTCCAGAGACGTACAGCGGAAACGGGCAATATCGTGGCTGAAGGACGGGATATGGGGTCAGTGGTGTTCCCCCGGGCTCAGGCCAAATTTTTCTTGACTGCCGATCTGGAAGTTCGTGCGTGGCGACGTTTCCAGGAACTCACCGATAAAGGATTGAAAACCGAGTTCCAGGAAGTGTTTGAAGACATGCGCGCCCGCGACTTTCGGGATCGGACTCGATCCGAATCCCCACTCATCCAGGCGGAAGACGCAATTCCGGTAGATACGACCCACATGAGCGCGGATCGAGTCTTGGACCGGATCATATCGATTGTCCGAGAGCGCATAGATCTTTTCGGAAAAGCATGAGAAGGGATTTTTCGGGCTAAAGTGAGAAACAGGTTTCAAAAATGTCGTGTTCCCCGGAAGTTTTTCTTGTCATATTGAGTCAAAACTTATATATATTATAGATTATCCTTCGTTGAGCAAGACGCGGGAAAAAGAGTCCGGGGGTGGCTGGATGGAAAACTTGGAAACCCAAACAAACAACTTTATCAGTGATGAGGGCGAGCATGAAATGGCTCGCGAAGAAGATTTTGCCGAACTTGTGGAGAGTAGCTTTCACAAAGTCCAGGAAGGGGAAGTCGTAACTGGTATCGTAGTGCAGGTTACTTCGGATTACGTGATGGTCGATGTAGGATCGAAATCCGAGGGCCAAATCCCTTTAGAGCAGTTTCTCGATGAAAAAGGGGAGCTTACGGTCAAGGTTGGCGACGAAGTCCAGGTCTTTTTGGAAGATACCGAAGAATCCTCAGGCCAGGTGAAAATCTCGAAATCGAAAGCGGACAAGATCCGCATCTGGGAAGAAATTGCCGCAGTATGCGAAACAGAAAAGACCATCGTCGGCAGAGTAGTTGCCCGCGTTAAAGGTGGCCTGCAAGTTGATATCGGTGTGGCTGCTTTTCTCCCCGGTTCGCAAGTCGATTTAAGGCCTGTGAGAAATTTCGAGAAATACATTGGCGAGTCATTCGAGTTCAATGTTCTCAAATACAATAGAAAACGCGGAAACATTGTGCTCTCGAGAAAGCCTCTGCTCGAAAAACAAAAAGAAGAGCGCAAAAACCTGATACTCGGAACCATGGAAGGTACCGGGTTATTTATCGGAACTGTAAAAAATATCACCGATTACGGTGCTTTTATAGATTTGGGTGGTATTGACGGGCTTCTCCATATCACGGATATGTCCTGGGGCAGGATAAATCATCCGTCGGATGTGCTGAAAGTGGGCGATCAGATTCAGGTCAAGGTTCTCAAATTCGATCAGGACAAGGAACGCGTTTCCCTTGGCATGAAACAGATACAGCCCGATCCATGGGAGAACGTGGAAGAACGGTATCCGAAAGAATCCGAATGGACAGGCAAAGTCGTAAGTATCACCGATTACGGCGTATTCGTCGAGCTCGAAAAAGGCGTCGAGGGCCTGGTGCACATTTCTGAAATGACGTGGACCAAAAAGCCCAGACATCCCTCCAAACTCGTGCAAGTGGGAGATGAAGTGGATGTCATGGTCCTGAACGTCGACAAGGAACAAAAGAGAATTTCCCTCGGAATGAAACAACTCAAGCCCAATCCCTGGGATGTCATTGCGGAAAGATATCCTGAAGGAACCAAGATTGAGGGCAAGATCCGGAACGTTACGGATTTTGGCGTTTTCGTGGGAATCGACGAAGGCATTGACGGCCTTGTTCACATTTCCGACATCTCGTGGACCCAGAGAATCAAACATCCCGGAGAGTTGTACAAAAAAGGCCAGACCGTTCAGGCGGTTGTCCTGAATATTGACAAGGAAAACGAGAGATTTTCTCTGGGCATCAAACAAATGCAGGAAGATCCCTGGGAAACCATTCCGGATCGTTATCCTCCTGGGGCAAAGGTTCGTGGAAAAGTTACATCCGTTACGGATTTCGGTGTTTTTCTTGAAATCGAGGAAGGCATTGAAGGCATGATCCACGTTTCCGAGCTTTCCAAAGAGAGGGTGAATTCGCCCTCCGATTTCACCAAGGAAGGTGAAGAACTGACCGCAATGGTCCTGAAAGTGAATAAGAAGGACAAAAAGATTGCACTCTCGATCAAGAGTCTCGAAAAGACAGGGGATTATGAGCAGGTGAAAGGTTATATGCACAGCCAGGAGGTTGTGGCGTCAAACCTGGGAGATTTGCTCAAAGAGAATTTGGGATCGAATTTCGGTAAAGAGTAGGTAGGTTTTCGCCGTATCGTAAGCGGCAATTCCGAATCAGGCGCAATATGACACGTATTGCGCCTTTTTTATGTACGAGTTCGCAGTAAAAGCAGATTACGATTCCTTTGCCGGTGTGTCAGGATTAAGCATTGCTGCGGCTGCTTCGAGTGCTTCTTCTCTCGTGGTCACTTCGCCTGCATCCTGGAGTTCTCCGATATGTTTTAAGATCCGTCCGACATCGGGCCCCGGCGTAAGGCCCAGAGCATCCATGATATCATGACCGCTCAAAAGCGGCTTTTGCGGAGACTGTTCCGTCTCGAAACAGATTTCCAAAGCTCTGGCAACTTGTTCCCGTGCTCTCTCTTCGCTTTCAAGAGTTCGGGCCGGTCCTCGGGTTGCAGCAAGATCCGCCAGAAAAAGCAGCAACAGTCCCAAGGTGTCGTCTCCGAATCTTCTGCACAATCGCAGGACTGCTCTTTTCGTGGCCTGTTCGCCAGTGAAGATTGTAGGACGCATGTGGCCTTCCACAAGGTTTCCAAGGATTAGCGTCTCTCTGTTGGCGAGCTTTAGGCTTTCGCCATATCGATCTGTAATCTCCTTCGATACCTTCTCGTGGCCGAAGAACCTCACGCGTCCGGTAGGATCGATGAACCTGGATTCAGGTTTACCGGAATCGTGAAAGAGTGCCGCCAACTTGAGCAGCGTTCGTCGCGGCCTTCCCTTCACGGGGCAATCGTTCAGATATTCCTTCATCCATGGCCCCAGGTTGCCGAAAAGGGATTCCACGTCGAGCATGAGCTTTTCAACCTGACGAACAGTCTCCAAAGTGTGCCCCCAGACGTCCAGATGATGAAATTCATTCTGCGTGCAGCCTCGCATGGCAGTCGTGACAGGGAATAATACTGCGATTACGCCTATCTCATCCATGGTCTCCAGAGCTTCTATCGAGGAATCCGCTGCCAGCAATGCGAACAGTTCGTCTCGTATTCGCTCTGGAGAGACTTTCGCAAGTCGAGCGACCTCTCCCTGCATCGTAATCAAGGTCGCCGGATCGAGCGTGAATTGGAGGTTCGCCGCAAACCTGAAGGCTCTGAGAATTCTGAGAGGGTCATCATGAAACGACCGTTCGGAACACGCACGTATGGTTTTGGAAAGAATGTCCTCTCGTCCGCCCACCACATCTACAATGCGATCCATGCTGTGGTTCAGGAAATCCGCAACCCTGACAGCGAGAGCGTTCACCGTGAAGTCTCTCATTCTGAGATCCTTTTCGATATCGGATCCTTTGAAAGAGGAAACATCTACCGTAATGAGGTCTTCGGAGGCCAACACGATTCGGCCGGTTCCGAAGAAATCGTCTAAAGGAACGAAGCTGGCTCTGTGAAGGTCCGCCCAACGTTTCGAGAGGAGAAACCCGTTTCCCGCAATCGCTATATCAAGATCGGCCCATCGGACCTCACCCATGAGATAGTCGCGCAATGCGCCCCCAACCACATAGGATTCCGGTTCTTCATCGGCAATGTCTCTCAGGAGTGATTTCAGACGAGGGTCAAGAAAAGTTTTCATGACAAAGCACTGCCTATTGGGGATTTTAGAACCCCTTCAAACTACCATATGCGCCGATATGAAGGGCAAGATTTTGGGAGAGATTTTTTTAGGATGTTTCCAAACGAATGAGACTGCGGGTCCATAACGGCCCGCCTCAGTGCCAATCGCTGGATACTCATGAAAGCGATCGGCGGGGTGAGTAATGGAAGATCTAAAGTTGCGCCTGGACTAATTCAAATCTGATGGTCCCCACGAGGGGTGATGAAGTAAGCACTAAAGGAATCCGCGCCTCATCATCGGAAATCCATAGTTTCCCGGTACCGACCTCACTCTTGTCACCGTGGAGCTTCACCAACCTCAAATTCAGACACACTGCCGGATGCTGGCCCGTCTGCAGGTTTAGCCGGTCGTTTCCAAGGTATGTGACGAACAGCCTGGATTTTCCCTTTCCGTCGTATATGTCCACATACATAGGTTTTGTGAAGTCTTTTCGATTTCTGAGCAGAAACGCGGCAGAAATGGGATCGTACACTCCCGCGCACTGTTCTGCATGATTCTCTTTTTCTTTCCCCTTTACCTTATCGACGGTTACGAGTTTGGTTTTGTGATCGAATGTCAAGCTCACGAGTTCGGGATTGCTCAGATTCGATTTGAACGCGTAATTATAGGTTAAGGGTTGGAAGGTCCTATCGGAAAATGTGGCCTGTATTCGGCTCCACATCTCAGTCAGAGCCTTCAACACTCCGTCGGATACCGCCTGCGCAGTTACGTCTACGACTTTTCCATTTTTTTTCGTAGCGATGTCGCCGTGCCCTGCCTTGTTACCATTCCACGTCACCACGTAACGGAGAATCTCAGTCCGGTCTGAAGTCTGTCCATCAGGAACAAACACACAGGAACAGGCGAGAAATATGGCTGCGGCAAAGAACAGCCTTCCCGCATTCTGAATCGCGCGCTGTAGTTGCAGATTGCTTTCCTTCTTCAATGCAATTTTCTTGTAAGACCCGCAGGTAGTATTGCTCATTTATTTCGACGCCAATAAAATTTCTTGTTCACTTCCGGCATGAAAATGACGAGTTGATCGCCGGATATTTGATAAGGCCATTTTACGGTATTACCCATGTCGTCCGTGATGCTGATTTCAGTTTTGTCGAGACTGTATTTGCCGGTGCGGCTCTTCGTCGCGTTGGAGTCTTCCTTGTCCATTCGGTTGAAGACAACTTGTCCGCCGTTCGTGAACTCGATCAAAGTCTTTGTGGCTTCCCTCGGTTTTTCCTGGTCGCCTTTGTCATTGACCTGATACTGAAGTTCCCAGGAATCTACAAGGGCTTTGTCACCGCCGGCTTCTGTCGATTGACGCGGGATCATGGATAGGCACGACGCGAACAAAAGAGAAGACAGAAAAACCACCATCCCTAATGCACGTCCTACATGAACTGGTTTCAAGATCTTCCTCTGCGCAGAATTGATGATCCCCGGATGCCCTTACTCACCAAAGGCTACGGAACGGCTGCTTTTCCTCCGGCCCTGCCGGTTCAGCGGATGGAGGAATACGTTCTACTCGTGCGGCTATAGCTTCCGTCGGTTTTGCTTCCATTTCTGTCTGTTTCGGTTCGGCCGGTTTTGCAGCGGTCTGGATCGGGAACTCCCCTCTGGCCAATCGCGTCAGGAATGCCTGATCCACGATAATGCAGTACGAACCTTTCTGAAGAGTATGAAACACTGCTTCCGCGTCTTGCCAATCGAGACCGAGACATCCGTGTGTGAGCCTGCCTCCGGTAGCCTCCGCATAGTGTATGTATTTCATACCATGGAATACCAGCTTGTAACGGAAAAATCCAGGCACTCGTCGATCTTCCCACCTCTTGGGGATGGGCTCGTTTTCTTCGATAAAGTACCAGTCAGGTCTGATCCAGTCGGCAACCGGGACCTTTTCTGTTATGGGGAATACACCGACAGGGGTCTCAAATCGACCGACTTCCGTCTTGCCCTTCCCTATCGCAACCGGGCCGATTCTCAGGAGTCTGCCGCCCGCATCGTAAAGATAAAATTGAAAACTTCTCTTATCAATGATTACAAACGGTTTTCCGTTTCGCTGTCGTATGAGGCTTCCCATATACCGAGCGTCGCCCATGACCCCTTGGACCTGCTCCTCGCTATAGTTCTGGGCGTACGGATTGTCGTACATCTGCTGTTGAGCTTGTTGCGCTTGTTGCGGTTGTTGTGCAGGAGCTTCGTTTCTGGGACGTCGCCGACTTTGTGTCTGGCGCGATACCTGATCACGGAGAATTCTCTCTGCGCCCCGTTGGTCGTACTGAAGGTCTCCAGGGGGATACTGAGCGTATTGTTCCTGTTCGGGTGCTCCATAATATTGCTGATAATAATCAGGTTGATACATCTGGGCCTGGGCTGGGGTCATCAAAAAGCACAACGAGAGAATAATCCCCAGAAATTGCACTCCACTACCTGTGATAAAAACCCTCTTCTCTCGCATGGATGCGAAAACTCCTTCAAACCCTGAAATTATTTCCACATATAGTGTAATTTACCTGCGCTGTCAACTGCCCTTCACGAATTCAAATCTCGCATGCAAGCACGTGCGCCATGGTCTATGTTTAGGCCAGCAGTCCGTATTTCTTTAATTTGTATTGCAGGTTACTTCGGGAAATGCCTAAAATCTTGGCAGCTTGTGCTTGTACATTACCGGTATTTTTTAATGCCCGTCGGATTATCCGTTCCTCTATCGCGTCCAGAGTTTCAGCGAGGCCTTTTTCCCCCGACACCAGCGTGTCCAGTTCCGCCTCTATTTCAGGGGTTTGTCGTAATTCCAGAGGCAGATCTTCAGGCAGTATCGCATCGCCCCTGCACAGGACCAGAGCCCGTTCGATTACATTCTCCAGTTCCCTCACGTTGCCGGGCCACGAGTAACCATAGAGAGCGGACATCACATCCGGGTGGACTTCCTTTATGGGGCGATCCAGTTTCTCACAAAATTTGTTGAGGAAATGCGCCACAAGAAAGGGAATGTCTTCGCGACGTTCCCTCAGAGGGGGCATATCGATCCGCACCACGTTCAGCCTGAAAAACAGGTCACCCCGGAAACGGTTCTTCTCTACTTCTT
Source organism: Desulfomonilaceae bacterium (assembly GCA_041740635.1). Lineage (GTDB taxonomy): Bacteria > Desulfobacterota > Desulfomonilia > Desulfomonilales > Desulfomonilaceae > Desulfomonile. The sequence goes on from JBGSLQ010000001.1 coordinate 16,346, forward strand.
CCTTCAAATCCCTGTTTGTGGCGGCAATGATACGAACGTCAACTCGAATCTCTTTGTTACCGCCGACTCGTTGAAATTCGTGCTCCTGCAGTACTCTGAGCAATTTAACCTGCAGATTGAGAGACATTTCTCCCACTTCATCGAGGAATAGGGTACCCTGATCTGCAAACTCGAACTTGCCCTGTTTGAGCGAAGTTGCTCCCGTAAACGCCCCCTTTTCATATCCAAAGAGTTCGGATTCCAGGAGACTCTCTGACACTGCTCCACAGTTAATCGGTACAAACGGAGATTTATTTCTGGAGCCGGCCTTATGGAGTCCGCGAGCTACCAGCTCCTTGCCGGTTCCCGATTCGCCCGCAATGAGCACCGTTGTGGGGGTGTCTGCGACCCGTTTCATCAGGGTAAACACATTCTGCATTGCCTTGGATTTTCCGATGATGTTTCCCCAGACACTCCCCAGTTCGGATTCCAAATGCCGGATGTTCTTGACCAGAGAGCGCCTCTCAACTGCACGAGCCACGGCACGTTTCACATCGCGATTGTCAAAAGGTTTTTGAATGTGGTCCAGAGCACCTTTTTTCATTGCATCTACTGCCTGGTCCACTTCGGCAAATGCCGTCATCAGGATGACCGGGAGATCCGGGTCCAGAGCGGAAATTCTCTCAAGTAATTCGATACCGGTCATTCCCGGCATTTTTATATCGGAAAGGACGGTGTCTACCGGCGAATTTGCGATAATCTCGATGGCCTTCGCACCGGAAGAAGCTGTGAGCACATCATAGCCTTCGTCCATGAGCAGATCTTCCAGGACTATGAGGTAGTTCTTTTCATCATCTACAATCAAAACAGTGCTCATGCTGGATTATCCCGAATGAAAATTTGAAAAGTCATTATAACTGGCTCGACGGCAATGTCGATAGGCTTGTGCCAGATGTCAATCAGCCCCGCCCGCGGGAAGAAAAACTGAAAAAACAGTTCCCTCTCCTTCCTCGCTGGTTACCTTAATTTCTCCTCCATGCGCCGCAATTATATTGTGAACGACCGAAAGCCCCAATCCGGTCCCCATTTCATGAGTTGTGAAAAACGGGGTGAAGATTCTGGGAACATCTTCGGGTTTTATTCCCTGGCCTGTGTCGGAGAAATCGATCCTGATCGTTCCGTTTTCCGGCGTAACGGTCACCTCCAAAACGCCGTCACTCTGCATTGCTTCAAACGCATTCATCGCCATATTGAGAAAAGCCTGGTACAAAAGATCCCGGTCGCCCATGACCATTGGAACGAATCCATTAAGGTCATTATCTTTCCACGTGATACGACGTGCATCGGTCTCCTGGAAAAGATTGTCCCTGACCCGCGAAATCGCGTCACGAACGTCGATCGGTTTCAACGCAGGGGATCTAGGTCTCGCGAAATCCAGGAAATCGGTCAAAATATTGCTGAGCCGGGAGGCTTCTTCCACGATGACACCCGAAAGCTTTTGGACTCTGGCCGGGTCGGGATTGGTCTTCTTAACCAGCATTTCCGCAGATGATTTGACGATACCCAACGGATTGCGAATCTCATGAGCAATAGTTGCAACCATTTGCCCTATGGAAGCGAGTTTCTCGGACTGCTGAAGCTGTTTTTCCAGGTGTTTCTGTTCACGGGCCCGAAGAAGGAGAATACGTTCCCCCCGCCTGACTATCAAGGTGAGAGCTATGAAGAGAAACGCCATGAGGCCGACCGCAACAACGATGATTGCGACAATCGAACGCTGCACACTCGTGTACTGGTCGGTGACATCCTGAGTTATCTGGATAACTCCGTAAATGTTTCCAAGCATCCAGTAATTGCCCGTAACCTCTCGCAGCGGATAATACGTTTCCGTCATCCTCTGGCCGTACCAACGAGCCTCCGGATTCGAATCCTGCCGGATATGGGTCACGTCTTTGCCGCTCAAAGCACTCTCAAGGGCGGCATTTCTCGGTTCTTCCTTTCCGATCAAGTCGTACTCGCTGCTGTAGATAATCTTCCGTTGGCGATCGATTATCTTGATGCGCTGAATCTTCAAACCGTACGTGAAATCCTTAATGAGCGAATCGAGTGCGCCAAATTGATCCCATTTGCGAAGGTCCACAGGTATGTCGCGGCTCTTCAGCGGTGCGTAAAAACCTACATAAATGTTGTAGTTCAGGTTTTCGGAAACAAGCCTCGCGTAACTATCTGCGCTTCGGAGCAGTGTTTCAACACTCTTTGAATAGAGAAACGCGCCCATTAGAGCGGTCACTATGGCAATCACCACAAAACCGGAGAAAATGAAATATTTGACTAACCTGAATGGTCCGCCGCCAATTCCAGCGGCAGTGGCGTCCGGGATCATCCCGTCTCCTCTGGCAGAAATTCAAAAACGACTGCAATGTATCACCAGGCTCAATCATCGTAAAGGAAAAGGCAGCTCACGCGACCGACCCTTTCGGAGCGGAGACGTATAGCAAATGTCAGAATTCTTGTCCGATTGCGAAAAGCACTTCTCGAAATCGGTGGGTGCCGTGCCTTCACAATGACATCTTTAATTTCCCGCGTCCGATCGATTCTTGTACGGTCAGTTTCTTCGGGTATTCTCTTTTTTGCGGGAGACCATGTAGAGCATGGTGAATCCAGCTAGAAACGAGATGAGGGACCCGGCAAATATGCCGATCTTGGCTGGAGCGAGTTCCTGTGTGCCCGCAAAGGCCAGATTGGCAATGAAGAGAGACATCGTGAACCCGATTCCGCAGAGGATGGATCCAGCATATATATGTTTCAACTCGAGTTGTTCCGGTAGTTCTGCTATGCCGGTTCTAATCGCCAGCCATGAAGCAACCGAGATGCCCAGCGTTTTTCCGAGGACCAGCCCGGCAATCGTTCCCAGGACAACACGATCGTGAAGCGCCGGCAACAGTGTATTCAACTGCAGGCTCACTCCCGCATTGGCCAAAGCGAAAAGTGGGACAATGAGAAACACTACCCAGGGGTGTAGGTGAAATTCCAGCCTGATCAGGGGCGGCTCCACTCTCCTGCACAGGGTGGCAAGAGATCTGACTGCAGATTGATGTTCGGAATTTGTGTACACACTGTAGCCACAAGATCCCGCACATTCGAATTGTTCGATCACTCCGGATGCCCGGCGCAGAAAATCGTCCGTATCATATTTGGAACGCGCGGGAATGGTCATTGCAATCAGCACTCCGGCCACCGTGGAGTGTATTCCGGAAAGATGCACAGTAAGCCAAAGAGGAATACCTACAAGTGCATAAGGGAGTGTTTTCCGAAATCCCAGGACATTCATCGCGATCAGGACGAGAAGCAGAACGCCAGCTATGGATAGGTAATGCACCGATATATATGGAGTGTAAAAAAGTGCGATTACCAGAACAGCGCCGAGATCGTCCGCAATTGCGAGCGCAGTGATAAAAACAATGAGGCCGCGAGGAATTCTCGAGCCCAGAACGGTCATAGCTCCAATCACGAACGCTATATCCGTAGCCATGGGAATTCCCCAACCGCGCAAACCGGGTCCTGTGGGGTTCAAGGCAAAATAGATGAGCGCCGGAACCAGCATACCTCCCACGGCTGCACTGACAGGCAGGAACGCTTTGCGCAATGAGCCAAGCTCGCCGACCAGGACTTCACGTTTGATCTCCAGGCCGACGAGAAAGAAGAAGAGAGCCATAAGACCGTCATTTATCCAAAAATGTAACGGCCTGTCCAAGACGATTCCGGCAGCACCGATCAGGGTCCGGATATGCCAGAGGTTTTCGTAGCTCTCAGAAAAACCTGAATTCACCCAAATCAAGGCTGCCGCTGAGGCCAGAAGAATAAGGATTCCGCTGGCTGCCTCTTTCTCTGCAAAAAGTTCAAAAGGGCGCAGCAGCAAACGCCCCAATTGCTCGCCTTCTCTGAATATTTTCTTTTTGATGAAGACAGGTTCAGTCATCGACTATCCTTAATCCATTGCATTTTCTTTCTAAGACATCGTTATAGCATTGACGTGGCAAGCTGCCTTCCCCGGCTTTCCGGGTCGATTTTCCACCATGGATTGAAAATACGGGAAAGCTTCTGAAGAGAATCACCCGATCGAGGTTGCTCTCTGGAATTCGTCAGCTCCCTTTGATATACACTACAATCTCATGCAATTCTTTGGAGAGTCAACGTGCTAAACATTCAAATTCTGGTATTGTCTTTGATTCCACTGCTTTCGGGCATCGTACCCGATGACAGGAGCGCATTGTCTTCAACTGCTCTCCTCGGCATGGAAGACAGCGTGACCGAGCAGTTCCTTGTCGGAACCTGGAAGTACTCTGAGGATCTGTTTCGATGGGGCTTGGCGGACAAAGAGAAAGCTCGGATAAAACCCTCGAGAACTCAGGCTTTCATGAGATTACGAGAAGACGGCACCATACACATGGTCAATTTCTTTCGACCTGCGAACGGGCATTGGCATTTGACTCCGGAGGGAATAGCAATCAGCGGTCCGGGGTTCCCGGATCGGTTCCAGATTCTGCCTGTGAGGAAACGGGATAAGGACAGGATATGGCTTCTGCTGCCGTTTGCAAGCGGATCGATCGGCATTGGAATGTTACGAATTCCTGATGAGGATCCTTCAGTCTTGGAAAAAAAGATTCGATCCGATACCAGGAGAGAAAGACCGAGGAGTTCGGGCGAGTCGATGCGTCGGGAGACCGAACCTGATGTGCCGGAGTCGGCTTCTCTCATCCCGAAAACAGAGGGGCAATCAGATTTTTGATATTAGTGCTTCTCGAACATTCTGAAGTAATCCACTACCTGTACTAAGAGTAATTTGTAGTGCCCGGCGCGCCTTTCCGGACGCAATGGCAATTGCCGGAATTAGTTTCCGATTGAAGCAAAAATGCTGGTGGGTGCCCGGCCTTCGCTCCGGCACATCTTAAATATGATCAATGATATCAAAATCATGGAGCAACGAGGAGAAACTGTCTCAGAATATCGATCAAAGATTTATATGTTCAAGGCGGCGTCGTGACTGCCAGGCATCGGGCACGCGCACAGGTGTGAGCATGTGTTCGCAAAGAGTATCGGGATTGTCCATTCAGCAGTTTCATTAGATGCTGTCATTGCAATGACAACCCTTAATTTCGTCGCTACGTGGTGGATTTCTATGCTGTTCGTGCACGTGTTCCATTTCGGCAGGGACGCCGACCCCTACCAGGAAGTTGGAGTCATGCCCTTATTTTGATCCGGCTTGAGGGATTTCCAAGGGACTGCCCCACCGAATTGAGTTCATTCTATGTGACGTCGCTATGAGCAAATGAATTCCAGTTCACGGCGAATCTACGATCAGCGTCACAGGTCCGTCGTTCACCAGTTCAACCTGCATCATTTCGCCGAACACACCCTGCTCGACGTGCAGGCCCATCGAGCGCAGTTTGGATACAAAACTCTCGTACAAAACCGAAGCTTCATCCGGTCCCGCCGAAGCAGCGTACGAGGGCCGTTTTCCTTTCCGGCAATCCCCGTACAATGTGAACTGCGACACGACGAGGATGGAGCCTCCAACCTGCTCCAGGCTGAGATTCAATTTGTCATCGCTGTCAGGAAATATGCGCAAACCGGGAATCTTCTCCGCCATCCACGCGACCTGTTCCGGCCCGTCAGTCTTAGCCGCAGCCAAAAGGACCAGCATTCCGGAACCGATTTCGCCGACAATCTGATCTTCCACAGAGACACTCGCTCGTGAAACTCGCTGAATGACGGCCCTCATCAGGATTTCCTCTCAAATCTGTTCCAGAGCGAAATAAAGGCTGGGACGAAATCTTCAGGATTTATTTTCATAAGCGAGCAAACGTCTTCTATCTTCATGAATGCTCCCCACTGGATTTCATCAGGATCGGGCGTTGGCTCCCGATCTGTTGTTCCTGCAAAGAGGACGACATGTTCGTTATCTGTTTCAGGACATGCTTGCACTCGCAAGATTTCTTTCAGATCGCAGGTGATACCGAGCTCCTCGTCCAGTTCACGTGCTGCTGCTTGCCGGTACGATTCGCCTGGATCCACATGCCCTGCGGCGGAAGAATCCAGTCTGGAAGGGTGCCTGTCTTTGGCCGGGGATCTCCTTTGCATGTACAATTCCCCCGCCGGGTTGAATATGAACAGGTGAACCGACCGGTGAATCAAGCCGAGCCGATGGATTTCGGCGCGGGTTGCAGTCCCGATTACGCGATCTTCAGCATCCACGATTTCCAGAATTTCACGATCCGTGGAGAATTGTGGTTCAGACGATTCACGCTTCGCTTCTGTGGAATCTTTGTCTAGTTTTGTCATATGTCCCGAGTTATCCGGTGAACTTTCCTAAAGCTTGTCCACGACGGATTTTACCTTTGCCTTTATGGCAGACCGGCGGTCTTTGCGGTCGTCAATTTTTATGTTCATCATCACCCTGTCACTATGCGCAGCTACCACTTCATGACATTTTCGGATGATCTCCCAGATCTTTTCCGGAGGCCCTTCCACCAGAGTGCCCAGTGCATGCAATTCATAATCGAGACCGCTTTCCTGGATCACTCTTACGGCCTCAGCGACATAGGTCCCGAGACCGCTCGATCCCTTGTCCAAAGGAAAAACGCTGATTTCGGCCAGCATTCCTGACTCCTTTTCAAAATTGTATTGGTCCCGAATAGTATCATATGCACCGTATGTGTAGTATGTGAAGACGTGAAAGTGTGCTCAAACGACAAGCAGATAGAAAAAATTTACTGTCCGATGGGTGGGCCTCTTGAACCATCGTTCAAAACGGGTTATAGGATATTTTTTGAAATATGAGAATCATTGCCGGCCGTTTTAAGGGTCTTCGGTTAGCTTCACCTCGCATAAAGGGTGTTCGTCCTACCTTGGATCGTGTCCGTGAGGCATTGTTCAGTACTCTCGGACCCGCAGTTGAAGGCTCGCGCATCCTGGACCTGTTTGCAGGTACCGGGGCATTCGGATTTGAGGCGCTCAGCAGGGGTGCCCGATATGTCGCATTCGTTGACAAAGATCGTCGCGTAGCCGAAACTCTAAAGGCCAACACTGAATCACTCGGTCTTGGGCAGCAGATCCGGATAATTAACGCGGACGTTCCGACAGCCCTGAAGAGGCTGGTGCAACAGGCCGAAAGATTCCATGTGGTGTTTCTCGATCCACCGTACGAATCTGAATGGGTCGAGAAGATTGTCTTTCAATCGGCTTTGATTGACGTCCTTGAACCCGGTTGTCTCCTCGTCATCGAGAGAGATTCAAAAGCAACCCCCTTGGAAGCTCCTTCGGGATTTGACAAGAGGTTTTCAAGAAAATATGGCGGAACACTGATAGAGATCTTTGAATTCAGAGATTCTCGGTAATTTCTTTTACGAGAGTTATACCATGTGCGAAAAAATCGCCGTATATCCAGGGACATTCGATCCGTTTCACAACGGTCATTTGGAGATTATAAGAAGAGCTTTATGCACTTTTGACCGTGTGATTGTGGCGCTTGGAATTAACCCCGAGAAGGAAATAGTGTTCACTCTCGAGGAACGGCTGGACATGATCCGCAACAGCGTCGAAGGGGATCCGAGGATTTCCTGCGAGGCGTTCGACGGTTTGCTGGTCCGTTACACCGAATCTACCGGGGCTCACGCGATTATACGAGGATTGAGGGCTGTCTCGGATTTTGAATATGAATTCCAGCTCGCTCTCATGAATCGCAAGTTGAGTCGAAAAATCGAGACGTTCTTCTTGATGACTGCTCACAGGTATTTGTACGTAAGCTCACGCATTATAAAAGCTACGGTGATGGCCGGCGGGTCGCCCGAAGGTCTCGTCCCCGACTATGTCTTAAATGTTTTGAAGAAGAAGTTTCCGAATATACGGAATCATTGATCACGATCCAGGAGTTTTTCTATGATCAAAATCCTCTCCAAAAGGGCAAACGAACTTAAACCGTCCGCAACTCTTGCCATTTCTGCAAAAGAGAAAGAACTTAAGGGCCAGGGACTTGATGTGGTCGGTTTTGGAGCCGGGGAACCGGATTTTCCTACGCCAATACACATTCGGGAGGCTGCAAAGAGTTCTCTGGACCGCGGAGAAACGTTTTACACTCCCGTGGGCGGCATTCCGGAACTCAAGAAGGCAGTATGCCGCAGATTTTCCGAGGATTACGGTCTGGAATACAAGCCTGCGGATATCGTTGTCTCATGTGGCGCCAAACATAGCCTGTACAACATATTTCAGGCTCTGGTTGATCAAGGTGTTGAGGTCCTGGTAAATGCGCCGTATTGGGTGTCATACCCGGAAATGGTCGCTCTATCCGGTGGTTCCGCAGTAATCGTGCCGAGTGAGGAACGCGATCGGTTTGTGCCTCGTTTATCGGAAATCGAAAAACGGATTACCAGGAACACAAAGGCAATACTCCTGAATTCTCCTTCAAATCCAACTGGGGTGGTGTATCCTACGGAGATCCTTGAAGGAATAGCGGCGTTGGCGGAAAAACACGACCTTCTGGTCATCTCTGACGAGATTTACGACAAGCTTCTCTATGACGGCAATACTTTCGTTCCTTTCGCTTCATTGCCCGGTATGAAGGAGAGAACCGTTTTGGTGAACGGTGTATCCAAGACGTACGCCATGACAGGATTCCGTATCGGCTACATGGCGTCGACCAATTCTGCGCTGGTCAAGGCTGTGACCGATATTCAGAGCCAATCTACTTCCAACCCCAACAATACAGCGCAGGCCGCGGCGGTTGAGGCTCTTATGGGGCCGCAAGAAGAAGTGGGCCGCATGAGAGAAGTTTTCGAGAAACGTCGCGATCTCATGATGGGGCAGCTTGAGAAAATCCCGGGATTGACTGCAATCAAACCCGATGGAGCATTCTATGTATTCGTGAATACGTCCAGTTTCTATGGCAAAAACGGTATTCAGAATTCGGCAGATTTTTCGAGTTTCCTCCTTGAAAAGTACCATCTGGCCTGCGTACCAGGCGGTCCTTTCGGTTCGGAAGCTCATATTCGTCTTTCTTTCGCCACATCGGAAGAAATAATAGAAAAGGGCCTGGAACGGCTCCGCAAGGCTTGCAAAGATCTGGGATGACATCGAACCGACCGCTTATTCTGTTAACCAATGACGATGGCATTCATGCAGAGGGAATCCGATACCTCACAATTGCCATGGAAAACATAGGAGAGTATTGGGTTGTGGCTCCGGAAGCCGAGCAAAGTGCCGTGGGCCACTCCATCACGCTGTACGATCCGATCAAAGCTCATGAGATCTCAAAGAACGGATGTTTTTACGGTTACGGGATAAGCGGGACTCCCGCTGATTCGGTAAAATTGGCAATACATGCATTATTGCCGCGAGTGCCGGATCTGGTGATTTCAGGGATCAATAACGGTGCCAATGTAGGCATTAACGTATTGTATTCAGGGACCGTCTCTGCAGCGACTGAAGCGGCGATTCTCGGGGTACCGGCCATGGCGGTATCCCTTGCGCAAAAAAAGAATCCGCCGTTTCAATGGGCGGTGCCCCACATCGCAAGGCTCGCCCTCTGGCTGCTGGAGTTTGGACTTCCCCCGGGCGTCGCCCTCAACGTGAATATTCCGGCTATACCGCCTGAAGCGGTGAAAGGATATAAACTGACACGACAGCGTCTCGCAAAAATGCGTGAATTCTTTGAAGAAAGAGAAGACCCCAGAGGCAATCGTTATTACTGGCTTTCGGGAGAAATTCCCATCGAAGAATCGGAGGATTCTCTGGATGCAGCCGCACTCAACGATGGCTTTGTTTCGATAACTCCACTGTTTTACGATCTTACCGCGCATTCTCACCTGCAGGATTTGGCGACGGCTCTAAAGAATTTGACATGACCGAACTTTCCTCAACAGACCAGCAAGAAATAGAACTGATTCTCGGGCATGCCTTCAACAATAACGGGCATCTCCTGGCCGCACTCACAAGGCGCAGCTTTTGGCATGAGAACCGCGGGGTCTGTATCCGCCATAACGAACGTCTCGAATTCCTCGGCGATGCGGTACTCGGGCTCGTGATAGCCGAGGTCCTGTACAGAGAATTCCCCAAGGCAGAAGAAGGCGAGCTTCAGAAAAAGCGGGCCAGCCTCGTGAATCGTGCAGCTTTGGCTCAACTCATGAGAAGACTGAACCTGGCGCCGTTCATCAGAATGGGCCGGGGTGACGAATTGTCAGGATGCCGGGACAGAGACTCCATCCTTGCAGATACGCTTGAAGCTCTGGTAGCTGCAGTCTTTCTCGATGGCGGCTTCACAAAAGCTTCAGATATGATCAAGCAGCACTTCTATCCTCTCATAAAACGGTGTTCCACCCGCGACGGTGTTGACGACTGCAAGAGCGCTCTTCAGGAAAAGGCTCAGGCAGTCATGGGCGTCACTCCCACGTACGAAGTCGTAGATCAATGGGGCGAAGAGCATCAGAAGACCTTCTCTGTCGCCGTATTCCTGGGAAACCATATGGCTGGGCTGGGAACAGGAAGGAATAAGAGAGAGGCCGCACAAAATGCTGCGAGAGAAGCCCTGGATCGTCTTGAAAATGGGGAGAGTACCTGTTGCGAAGAAATCAGCCCATGTGAATAGGTTCTTGCGAAAACTTCCTCCCGAGATTCTCTTGGGACTAATGTACAAGGGACGTCGGACCCTCGCCAGTATCCTGTATTTGAGCACGTGACAAACGTTAGAATTTTCGGCAATCGCTACATGTGAGTCGGGGCGAATGCGTTTTTGTTACCTTTTTGTCAAAACTCCGGTTCGGTGCACCCACGTATGAAATGCTTCACAATTTCTCCAGCAAATGCTCCCGAGAATCACGGGCTCCCCTGGCCGGAGCTGATTAGAGGGACCCTCATAAAACGGTACAAGCGTTTTATGGCCGATGTTCTGTTAAGTTCGTCCGGTCAGGTCGTGACTGCGCATTGTCCCAATTCCGGAAGCATGAAGACATGCTGCGACCCCGGACGCCCCGTGTACATATCGGAAAGCTCGAATCCCGCACGACGTCTCCGGTACACCTGGGAACTCATAGAGATGCCCACGTCTTTGGTAGGCGTGAATACGTCGGTCCCCAACAGGCTGGTGAAAGAGTCTATCCTGAACGGAGTCATTCCCGCATTTCGCGAGTACGAGACAATCCGAGCCGAGGTGCCTTGCGGAAGCGATTCCAGGCTGGATCTGATGCTGGAGCGTCCGGGTAACCGTTGCTTCATCGAAATCAAAAACTGCACGTTAATCGAAGGTTCAACGGCTTGTTTTCCCGATGCAATTACCGCTCGAGGGCTGAAGCATCTGGTGATGCTCCAGGAGCTGTTCGATGCAGGTGATAGAGCGGTAATCTTTTTTCTCGTGCAGCGTTCGGACGCAACTGAATTTAGACCGGCGGATCACATCGATCCGCAGTATGGTCGCGAGTTGAGATCGGCAGTATCAAACGGAGTTGAAGTATTCTGTTATGACGTAACAATCTCGCTCACAAGAATTGCATTAAATAAATGTATTCCGGTAGTTTTGTGAATAGTAGTAAATCGTTCCACTTCACATAAAAAGCACAATCCTTTATGCTCAATTCAGGGTGATTTGCCGAATGGGTTCCCTGTTGCTTTCGTGAGCGCTTCGCCGTGCACAAGGCTCAGTGGCCCTTGCGGTGAGACGGTTCACATGGGGCGATCACCGAACAGAACATGAAGATCAGGGGGAGGTCATGCAAGACCAGTTTACGAGGCGCGAATTAATGGTGGGGGCAGGTGCTGCTGCTGCCACAGGGATTCTTTCCCACATGTTGACATCCGAAGCTCTTGCCCAACCCAAACACCCGGGAGATCAGCCGTTCATTCATTCTTTACCACCGCTGCCTTATCCGGAAAACGCTCTTGAGCCCGTCATTGATGCAGAGACGGTGAAGATTCATCATGGCAAACATTTTGCTGGATACGTGAAGGGACTGAACACCACTCTGGAGAAACTGGAGAAGGCCAGAAAAGAAGGAAATTTTGAGAACATAAAAGCACTATCACGCGATCTGGCATTTAACGGGTCGGGGGTTGTGCTCCACTGGATTTATTTTTCAACATTGGGTCCAAAAGCGGGCGGGAAACCTACCGGAAAATTGGCCGAGGCTATCGACAGAGATTTCGGATCGTACGATGCGTTCTGGAAACAATTTGCCCAGGCGTCGAAAGATGTGGAGGCTTCCGGTTGGGGGGTTCTCGCATGGGAACCTTTCAGCAAACGATTGGTTATTCTCCAGGCGGAAAAGCACCAGAACCTGACGAGCTGGGGGGCTATGCCGCTCATGGTCTGCGACGTCTGGGAACATGCATACTATCTCAAATACCAGAATCGTAGAGCCGAATACGTGGACGCCTTCCCTCAAATCATCGACTGGAAAAAAGTGGAGGAACGCTTTTCAAAGTATGCTGTATAACAAAGAGGCATACCACAACATGAGGTACAGTACATCAGTTGAGTAAACCTCGCATAGAAGGAGGGCATTTCCTGTCCTCCTTCTATGAGATACCATTTTGCATTCAAGATGCTTACTCCACTGACCAGGCTCTATAGAATCATCTTGACCGCAGGGCCGTATGAAAAGCACTAACTTTGAAGCGAGCCGCTTCGGGAGATATGACAAGAGTCGCTTTCGCCGGACTTGACAATCGGGCAGACTGAATTAATGTGTACACTGTTAAATACTAAAGATTAAATTGGTAAAAAGGTGGAAAAATGGAAATAGTAGAAAGTCTGGAGCCGAAAGTTTTGGAAGACAATCCATTAGTTTTTATTGAAGAAAAGGATGAAGTGAGCGACAAGAAGAAGTCTCCGGCTTCTTTTCCGAAGCAAAAAGGTTTGCGTTTTGATGGCTTCGATGTGTGGGATGATTTTGTTTAGCACTAACTGCTAATGGCACCATATTACGCGAGATTATAGTTCATTAGACTGCCTCAACAATTCCTATTCAGAAGGACTACAGGCCCACCGGCATGTCGTATGGATGCGGACGGCCTTTGCCTGTCTCGACAAATTCCTTGAGGCTAAGCAGGAAGAGCACCCAGTGCATGGAGGACTGAGGGAATACTTTGGCATCCTCGCGCCATTTAGAGTGGCGAAGGTGAAGAAGCGTTTTGTCGCCTTCGCGGAAGATCTTCCATTCGATTTCGGTGTTGACCCAATCAGGATCGCTCCGCTCGGTTGCGCGCCACCGCACGAGTTCATCAACCTTCAGAGCGGTTACAACCATCTCCTTTAAGAATTTCCCATAAAACCGGAATTCCAATTTTTTCCCGACGGCAGATTCTCCGTGCGTCTCGGTGGTCCACCAATGCGCCAGCTTCTTCACATCGGTCAACGCTTGGTAAAGCTCGTTTGGGGAAGCTTTGATGATCATTTCATGCCAGATTTCACGATATGCCATGGAAAACACCCGCTTTGGTTTACATTAATAATAGTAAACGAGTTCTCCGAACCATCCGCCGAGCACTACTTCAACTTCTGAATGAACCGGAACCATATTGAACAAAATACCGTTCTTGAATTCAATTGTTGTGCGGCGGTACCCCGAACGCAATGCAATTGTTCCCAAGGTAGTTTCCGGAGCTTTCAATCCACCGGCTATTTCCCAGTCAATTATCTCCGTGCCTGTAACAGGCCACCGTGCTCTTGTTTCTGCGGTAGCGGAAAATCCATACGTATCGTAATCCGGGGTAAATACTGCGTGAAACCCGAGTGTCATTGCAGACGGCCCCGTCACCTGGAATCCGCCTCCAACGGTTCCCCCGACAGCAAGAGAGGGACTGTACGCGTCGAAATCCATATTCAAACCAATCCTGGACCTGCCCCACCGGAGAGGATCGAAGTCCCATCCAAACCGCAGTCCCGAATAATCGAATCGGGCATCACCTGTGGTTCCCAGGTCCGGAAATACCGCTGTGCCAGAGTAACTGCGCATGTTGTAATGCATTCTGCCTGAGAAGGGACCCACTTGCAGTCTGAGCATTGTGTCGACAAATACTGCTCCTCTGGGCATGTTCCAATCTTGCATGAAATCGAATGACCGGGTTGGATTCGTCAGAATATCAGCTCTCCCTTTCAGAAGGTTGGACCAGATGACGGCTACTTTTATCTCACCTTCAATGGTTGGGAAAGAGACTACAGGAGAACAGGGATTTTCCGTATCGGAAAACACTTGGGCTGCACCTGTGGCTGCTTGAATGACACAGAAAACGCATACGGCAGCCGACAATAAACAATTCCATCGAGGCTTACACATTCGGCATGCCCTCTCGATACAATTAATTTTATAATATGTTAAGTGAATGACATAATTATGTCAACATTGCATTCTTTTAGTCAATCAACCTATGGGATGCCGTTTTGCATTCACAAGAGTAGTATTGCGGAGGACCTTCTTTGTAAGAATGTCCCCCACGCTTCCCATATGCGTTAACTTTGCTTTCCAATCTCTTCGTCCCGTAGGGACGAAAGAAAATAGCCCGGCGATTCAGAGGCTGTCTCAAAAGTCGAAATTCATCTCAGATCGTGGCACGATGTTCTCTTCATCTTTCCGGCCTGACTGTAGTGGCGGACCAGAGCGTCCGCCAAAATAAGGGCAGACACGTTGGTCTGCCCCTACCCGGATGGCGAATCGTGGCACGATGTTGTTATCTTAAATAGTTTGGCGACAATCTCTTCATCGCCGGGAAAGCCAATCAAACATGCCTCGTCGTCCTGCAGGGACGATTGCTGGGGCAGTTGTCCTATAAAGAATCAGCCATTCCGGGACTCAAGATCGCTAGAAATGCTCGTCAATCGACGATGAATCGCCGGCCTATTTTTCCCGCGTCTCGCTGGATTCCTCCGGAACAAAATACAAGTAAGCCTAAGTTAACGCCTATGCCCACACTCGTCCCGATCTTACTACATGCTTCTACTGCTATATGACTTCATCACATCTCAAACTGTCGATCTCCACGGCATTGTAGCCGAGTTCTAAAAGAATTTCGTCCGTGTGCTGTCCAAATTCAGGAGCAGGAAGCCTGCACGCCGCAGGGGTGTCGCTGAAATCCCACGGAAAACCCACCATCTTGGTTTTTCCGTGCTCGGGATGGTCCATGTACACGAAATAATCGTTGGCTAATGCCTGGGGATCGCAGGTCACTTCCTGGGGAGTTTGCACAGGCGTGCAAATGCATCCGGCTTGATTGAGGAGTCCCAGCCATTCATGCCTCGGTTTCAGGGCAAACCTCTCGTCGAAAACAGCCACCAGAGCAGCCGCATTCTTGCTCCGCGCCTCTATGGAATTGAATCTGGGATCGTTTATGAGCTCTTCCAGGCTGAGAGCCTGGCAAACCTTCGGCCAATAACGCTCGGGTTGAAGGTGCGCAATGGCTATCCAGCGATCGTCCTGACAGCGATAGTGGTTGTATATCGGGTTTCCGGCTTCTGCTCGTATTTCTCGGGAAAACTCCATGCCAAGCATGGATGGAGCGGCCATGATCAGCCCGAGAGAGGCAATGACGCTCCCCATAAGAGAAGTGTCCACCACTTGCCCTCTGCCGGTTTTCTCCCTCGCGTACAGTGCAGCAGTTACTCCCCAGGCACAGGCGAGTGCCCCTACTTCATCACCGATCCCGGGCAGGATCTGCGTGGGTGGGGCGCCTTTTTCTCCACAGGCTAACATCAATCCGGAACGGGCGATTCCCGTATAATCAAAAGAATATTCATCCGCATCGGGTCCTCTACGGCCCCAGCCGGACGCATGCGCATAAATGAGGCGCGGATTACGGGCCATGAGCGCCTCCGGCCCTATGCCCATTCTCTCCGGGGCAGGTATGCTCATATTGTTAAGGAACACATCCGCTGAGTCGATGAGCTTGAGGAACACTTCCATGCCCTGAGGTTTCCTCATGTCCAAAACCATGCCTCGTTTATTCCTGTTGCCGTGTTCGAAATAGTAATTGCGGCCTTCCAGACCCACCATCGCGCCGATGATGCGCATAAATTGTCTGCCGGGATCTCCCGTTTTGGGTTCGATCTTGATCACGTCGGCTCCAAGATCGCCCAGGCGCATGCCAGCGACCGGACCTTGTTGAAACATGGAAATCTCGATCACGCGTACTCCGTCGAGAGGTCCTGCCATTTGTATTCTCCCTTCCCGTGTGTCTGATTCTCAGCAAACAAAAAAAAAAGCGGAGTGTGAACTCCGCTTTTTCGTGTATCGCTTGATGGTCACACTCAGCCCGCGCGTGTATACCTCCTAAAGCTAAAAAAGAAAAACAGGCGGCTGATGTGAACCATTACTTCTTCTCCAATCGATCTAAAATACACGCACGCGATTCTTTGTCAACAGAGATTGTGTTCAATCTTTGTTTGTTCGGTATTGTAAAGTACATTCCTAGTTATAGCCGTTTACCTGACACAAACGCTCTTTTTCGGCTTCCCTGAGATCTGCAATAACCATCCGCCGGACAAGCTCTTTGAACGACATCTGCGGTTTCCAGCCGAGCAATTGGGCTGCTTTCGTTGCATCTCCCAGGAGCTCATGCACTTCCGTGGGTCTGAAGTACCGTGAATCCACGAGGACAAGGGGCTTGCCTGTTTCGGAATCGATTCCCTGTTCGTTCAACCCTTCGCCGCGCCATTCGATCATGATACCGACTTCTTTGAAAGCCCGTTCCACAAATTCCCTCACCGAGTGGTTTTCTCCCGTGGCTATGACGAAGTCGTCCGGTTCGTGATGTTGCATGATGAGCCACATTGCCGATACATAATCTCCCGCGTATCCCCAGTCGCGCTTTGCCGACAGGTTCCCCAGGTACAACTTGTCTTGCATTTCCAGTTTGATGCGAGCCACAGCGCGAGTAATCTTGCGGGTGACAAAGGTTTCCCCTCTCATAGGAGATTCGTGATTGAACAGAATTCCGTTGGACGCGAAGAAGTTGTACGCCTCACGGTAATTCCTGACAATCCAATATCCGTAGAGTTTCGCCACAGCGTAGGGGCTGCGGGGATAAAACGGAGTGGTCTCTTTCTGAGGAGATTCCTGCACCAGTCCGAACAGTTCACTCGTGGAAGCCTGATAAAAGCGTACTCTTTCCTGCAAGCGCAGAATACGAATTGCTTCCAGGAGCCTCAGCGTGCCGAGAGCATCTGCATTAGCTGTATATTCAGGGGTTTCAAAGGAAACTCTAACATGACTCTGGGCTGCAAGATTGTATATCTCGGTGGGCTGGAATTCCTGGATGATGCGAATAAGGTTGGTGGAATCCGTTGTGTCGCCATATTCGAGGATGAGATTGCGACTGTCGACGTGAGGATCTTGATAAAAGCTGTCTATTCTCTGAGTGTTAATGAGTGAACTTCGTCTTTTGACTCCGCAGACTTCATACCCTTTTTTCAGAAGGAACTCCAAAAGATATGCACCATCTTGTCCGGTAACACCTGTTATAAGCGCTCTGTTGTTTCCCATGAATTCCCTTTGCATAGTGCGAAATGATTCAATCGAATTTCGCGATTATGCTACTATGGCTTAAAGAACGCAAGCTTATGCTTGAGACCCTGTTTTAGTTTCGACCCTGATAAGTGCCTGGGATTCGCTGTTCAGAGAAAATGCTCTTGCACATTCAGTCAGTTGGTGTTCCATTTCGGGAAGGCAAAATTGTGGCTCATTGGAGAACCTGTTTTCCAGCCGAAGCGGAATAAGGCAAAACATTCAACAGAGGGGTTGCCCGGCATTGTTATGGAGAATAAGACAGATCGAGAAGCTGAAATAAAAGAAAAACTCCTCAGATCAGGCAAACTCAAGGACTGGGATCTGCTGGAACTACTGCTGACGTACGTGTGTTCGGTAAGCAGTCCGCACGAGGTGGCGGAGGAACTCAAACGCACCTTTCGTTCAGTGCGTGCAATCTTTCTGGCATCTTCCGTGGAACTGCTCCAGGTGAAAGGTATGGATCGGGATGCGGCAACGCTCATCAGACTTGTAGGCGAGATTCTCGAACGCTTTAGCGAGACGACCGCCCAAAATCCTCGGATTCTGGTGAACTCGAAGGAAGTGGAACAGTTTCTCCTTTCACGGCTCAGCACAATGAAAGACGAAAAAGTGCTCCTCGTATTCCTGGACGATCAGGGCATAATCCTGGGACAGGAAATTCTCGGAGCCGGTACTGTAGACCAGGTGGTTCTGTTCCCCCGTCAGATTATGGAACGCGCTCTTCACTACAATGCAACGTCCTTGATCATAGCCCACAATCATCCCCACGGCCCGCCACTGCCATCTGTGCGGGATCGCGAAGAAGCAGAGCGTCTTAGGGAGATTCTTCATCCCTTTGAGATAACCCTGACGGACTCCGTAGTCGTGGGAAAAAACAAGTGTTTCAGTATCTTCAGGAATGCCCCTCTTTAGTAGACCCTGGTTATTACTCCGGTTTTACGGCTCTTGACAGCCCCGCCCAGTACTGTTATGAGTATCTGGTTAAGGCGGTGTAGCTCAGTCGGTTAGAGCATGCGGCTCATATCCGCAGTGTCCGGGGTTCAAATCCCTGCACCGCCACCAGCAAACCCTATTAAATTATTCAAAAAAGACATCAGGACGCCTCAAGAATGTATGCAATTTTGTGAGGTTTTTTGTTTTGGGAATTCTCATTGGAAGAGTCTGTTTCTATCAGACCGTTTGAATAATCCCCCTTTTCATCCACATATTTCTGGAGATTTTTGTTGCCGGTTACCCACTATCTCATTATCATGCGATCATACCGATTTTGTTTTCTCCGGCGCTCTATTCGTAGCTGAGGGGGATGTAATGAGAGGCCGTCTTTCTCTGGAGTGGGATAATATTCCTTTCTTTCAGGAGTTCATCATTGAGCAACTAGAAGATCGAATTGTCCTGGACGGAGCAGGTGCGCTCGAGTCAATGGATCAGGCCGATTCCGGTTCGGACACTGTTGACAATCTCGGGTGGGTTTATGTTGAGAACGGCTGGTGGTTCAATGATGATGGTCAAGGATGGTGGTACTGCCAAGACACCAATTGGTGGTGGAACCAGAATACTAACTGGTGGTTCCAGAATTCGGGCGTGTTAGGCTTCTGGTATCTGGATGATAATCATTACTTCGCCGAGGAATATTCTACAGGCAATTGGTATTGGTGGGATAGCATCGGACATCAAACGTGGGAAGCCGCTTTCGTGTGGTGGTGGGATACTTCCTTGGACGGATGGGTTTACAATGATTGGAATGACAGTCAGTATCATTGGGGTGATCTTCACTACTTCCACCAAGATCATAATACCATGGGTTGGGCGTGGTTCGATGCCGTCAATGACAATGCCTGGGAACCGTACCTGACATGGTTCACTGATTCTTTCGGAGTTTGGGTTATAAATGCATGGGATGAGAGTCATTATTATTGGGGGGACAATTTCCTGTATGTTCAGCAACATACATCAATGCTTGTCAACGATGCGCCAGTCACCATTCTTCCAGGCGATCAGGCCGTAAATGAAGACACGGATCTGCAAATCCCCGGGATTTGGATCTATGATGTGGATTCGGGCAACGCGCAGATTCAAATGACTCTATCCGTAACTCACGGCACACTGACTCTTGCCGATACCAGCCTAATTTCCTTTGTGACAGGGGACGGCACGCAAGATCCCCAGATGGTCTTTGAGGGAACGTGGAACCAGCTTAACGATTGGCTGCGAGATGTGGTTTACCGGCCGGTCAGCAATTTCCACGGTTCTGATTCGTTAATCATTGTTTTGGACGATCTCGGAAATTCTGGTTCCGGCGGTAATCAGACGATCTCTGAATCAGTAAGCATAACGGTCACACCCATCAACGATGGTCCTGCAAACTCTATCCCTTCAATCGCCCAAACCTTTGAGGGATCGCTGACATTTGGAGCCGCTTACGGCAACCAGGTCTCCATTTTCGATGTCGATGCCGGGACCGATTCCATTCAGGTGACGCTCACCACGGCTGACGGCATCCTTTTGGTCGGACCTGTGCCTTCCGGCTTGACAGTTACCGGTGATGGCACCGGCACGGTGACACTTCTGGGCAGCCAGGACAACATCAATCTTGCTCTTGAAGGCCTGAGGTACAATCCTAAAGGAGGATTTGCAGGCGAATCGACGATTCAGATCGTGACCGACGACCTTGGACACAACGGCTCAAGCACACATTTAGTCGATACTGATAGTATTAACATGAACGTTAACTACCGGATTGTGGAGAGTGTAGGCTATTGGGTTGTGTACATGCAGGATACTCACTACACTGCACAAGATCGAAATGAAATCATTTATGGCACTGCTGACGATGATACCATAGATGCTCTGGGCGCAGCGTCTCGGTACATCATCTATGGTGGAAACGGCAGTGACACGATATTCGGCGGGGCCTCCGCGGACGTGATCTACGGTGGAAATGGCAACGACAGGATACATGGCGGATCAGGAGCAGACCACCTCTTCGGGGGAAATGATGACGATTGGTTTTATGTCGATGGTTCTGATCCACGATATTTGGGAGATCCAGGGGACAGTTTTTACTACGACCCCGATTTATCAATGGTTGTCCGCCGTGAGATCAACAACTACGACGCCCAGGGCAATTGGATACGGAGCGAGATCTGGGATGATACTTCGATGGATCCCCTGCATGATCATTCCATTTGGTTCCAGTACTTCGGGACCTGGTACTGCCAATGCCACCAAGATGGGCTGCCCAATTGCGAGCAGATGTCCGAGATCGGCATCCTTGAAGCCTTAACACTCAACGATTACGATGTGCAGGAATGGACCAACTGGGCAGAGATAAACGGCTGGTACGATCCCGACCCGGCAACCGGGGGTACGGATCATGAGGGCCTCGGAAGAATCCTTGAGCATTTTGGATATGACATAACGAGAGGCTTCGCGGCCTATGGTTCCGCGGACTGGTTAATCGCTCAGCTTGCGACGCTAATTTCGCAGGGCCGCGTGATCGTCATCGGCGATCATTGGGAACTGAGCGGCCATTCTGCAAGCCCAGGCATTCAGCACGCCCTGCATGATGTCCAGGCGGTGGCGGTTTCTTACGGATACAATGGCTCGCCGACATCCGTGGGAATAATAGATTCTATGATGTACAACCAAGGGATCACCTGGTTGTCCGTCGATGGGTTTATCCAGGCATGGGCCGACTCAGGTTACCAATACTGTCTTGTGAGCTGATGCATTCTTATTATATGTATGCATTTAAGATCCCTTCTGAACATAGTACCCACCCCAGGGATAATAGATGGACCTAATAACTCCAGATGAGACCCAACACCAGCTGTGCTGTCCAAAATCCGACTTATCTCGTGATGCAGTAAGGCTTTAACGACTTCTCCACCGGAGAAAGGATTCTATCACCGAAGCCGAACGTCCACATTCGCTCGAATACCCCCGAATATCGCTATTTCTGAGATAAACTTGTATCAGCTTCTCAAATCAGGCCAGAGAGAACACTACGGCACGATAGAAGATCACGAAGACTGACGTTTGTCACCGTATCAGCTTTCATTCCTTTTTTGACACCAATCCCCTATTAATGGTATTTCATTGCCGGTGCACGGATCGAAATCATTTCCGGTCCGGCAGCATTCGTCCATCCGGAGCGAAGGCTCTGAAAAGTTACCCACATGCAGATGAGGCCATGAACCAGGTAGAAGAATATTCTGCGTTCGAGAACACCCGTGAGGAAATCACCATTGTGATTCCGGCTTACAACGAAGAAACCACTATCGTTCACGTGGTGAAAGAAACAAAAGCGGTACTCCCGGAAGCACGGGTGCTCGTGATTGATGACGGTTCCAAAGATGCAACTGCCATTCGTGCCCGTGAAGCAGGTGCGGATGTCATCTCCCATCCTCTGAACAAGGGAAACGGTGCGGCCATAAAGACCGCTTTGAGAGCAATCAAGGGCGGAGTCGTGGCTGTCCTTGACGGGGACGGTCAGCACGATCCACGAGAGCTTCCAAACCTGCTGAGTTACCTAAAAGATTACGACCTTGTGGTGGGGGCTCGATCGTTTAACGGAAATGAAGGTCATTGGTTGCGGACTGCCGGAAATCTCTTTCTGCGAAGACTTGCATCGTTTCTATCAGAACAGAAAATATCCGACCTCACTTCCGGGTTCCGGGCCTTCCGACACGCTGTAGCGGCCCGTTTTCTCCACATTTATCCGAATGGTTACTCTTTTCCGTCCACAAGTACCTTGAGCTTTATTACCGCAGGATACAGCGTAAAGTTCGTTCCCATACAGGTCCGGCGCAGACCCAAACTTACAAAGAGCAAATTACGGCCGTTCCGAGATGGTTTTCGCTTTCTCATGTTCATTCTTCGTGTGGTGACCATCGCCAACCCCAACAAGATCTTTTTTCCTGCCGGGCTTGCCATGGTGATAGCGGGTATAATTCTCACAATCCGTAATCTTATTATGTTTGCCCAGTTCTCCGGTGGCACGGTTCTCTTCCTGGCAGGAGGAATAAACATCATTTTCTTCGGGCTGATCCTGGACCAGTTCGCGTCTCTGCGGCTCCAGGAACGCGATTGAAAGTCGTCGGTACATAATGTGCGGAATTTGCGGAATTTTCCTTCTGGAATCCGGCGCCGATGCCGACAGGGAAATGCTCCAGCGGATGAACCGAACCATGGTGCATCGCGGTCCCGATGACGAAGGATACTATGTGGCCGGTCCTGTCGGTCTGGCAATGCGCAGGTTGAGTATCATCGACCTGACAACCGGCAAACAGCCGATATGCAATGAAGATGAGAGCCTCTGGATCGTTTTTAACGGAGAGATTTACAACTACCCGGAATTACGTGATGACCTGATCGCACGCGGCCATACGTTCAAGACAAGATCCGATACCGAAGTCATAGTCCATCTGTACGAAGAATTGGGCGAACGTTGCGTCGAGCCGCTTAATGGTATGTTCTCTTTTGCTATATGGGATACTGTAAACAGGAAGCTCTTTCTGGCACGTGACCGCCTCGGGATAAAACCTTTATTTTATTCTCTGATTCCAGGAAAGGCCCTTTACTTCGGCAGTGAGATCAAAGCGATTCTCCAGGCTCCCGTGCCCCGAGATCCTGATTATCAGGGGCTGTACGATTATCTTTCCTTGATGTACATCCCCACGCCTGCCACTGCGTTTGAGTCCGTGAAGAAACTTCCGCCAGGACATGTGCTTATCTGCGATGCACATGGTATCAGCGTCCGCCAATTCTGGGATGTTCCGCTTCCGGCACTTGGAGACGAAGATTCCTCGAACAAAGACTATGAGGAAGAGGTGTTACACCTGATCCAGACGGCCATAAAGCGTCAGATGATCTCCGACGTCCCCATAGGAGCCCTTCTCAGCGGCGGTCTGGATTCCACTACCGTAGCCGCGGTGATGTCCCGCAAGCTTGGCATGCCTCTTCACACGTTTACCATAGGATTCGACCGAAAATCATACGACGAATCTCAGGAAGCCCGATTGGTCGCACAGACGCTCGGGACCGATCACCTGGAACAGATCGTACATCCTGGTATGATCGAATCCATCCCGGAACTCCTCACGTTCTTTGACGAACCATTCGCGGATTATTCGGCCATTCCTACCTTCCTGGTGTCACGGTTGGCTGCACAACATGTCAAAGTTGTCCTTACGGGGGACGGCGGAGATGAGGTCTTCGCCGGCTATCCCACGCATGTGGCATACAGAGTCAGCAGACTATTTCGTCTCATTCCTCAATGGGTGCGGAACGGAATAATCACTCCCGCGGTCATGGCTCTACCAACGTCGTTGGAGCGAATCAGCTTCGATTACAAAGCCAAGCGGTTCGTCACCGGTGCGGATCTTTCTCTTGAACAGGGGCATTACTGGTGGAAAGTAATTTTCAATGAAGAGGAAAAGAGATCTCTGTGCTCTGCGGATTTTCTCAAGAATGGCTTCAGAGACAGCTTTCATTCTTTTGAGACGCACTTTGAAGCATGCAGGCATGCACATCCTCTGAATCGTCTCCTCTATGTGGACACCAAGACATTCTTGCTGGATGACAATCTTACAAAAGTCGACCGCATGACTATGGCGAATTCTCTCGAAGCGAGGGTTCCGCTCCTGGATCATGAAATCGTGGAACGGATTGCTCTCATGCCGCCGCATGTCAAATCCCGAGGGCTCCAGACTAAACGACTTCTGAGGAGAGCAGTGCGGAAACTCCTGCCACCGGAAATACGGAAAGGAAAGAAGAAAGGCTTTACGCCACCTCTGCCTTTCTGGATTCAGAAGGAATTAAGAGGATTTCTGGAAGACCTGTTTTCCGAGAAAAGGTTGGCACAGTGCGGGATGCTCGATGCAAAATACTGCCGAAACATGCTTCACGAGCACCTGAAAGGAAAGAAGGACAACAACAGACAAATCTGGACCATTGTTGCCCTCGTATGCTGGCTGGAAAAATACGCCTGATATCCACCATTCAGAAAAGGAGAATCGCCCAGGGAATAGTTGACATTAGTCTATTTATTATGGGCACATGAATCATAAAGCGCAATCAAAAAGGGTCTTCAAATGTGTTACATCAAACGTCTCTAACCGTCTCGTTACAGACAATTTACATGTCTCAGTAGGGCCGGCGTCCCTGCCGGCCCTGGAATCACAATGAAGCCTCCAATCTTTGCCACGTAGGGGAAGCTCCCCCTTGGGGGATTGAGGATTCTCCAGTTTTGTGACTGGTTTTTGGCGGCCTCGCAAGTTCCGCTTAAGTGCGACAAGAGAACTGTTGTAGCAGATGCTGTCAAACATTTCGCGCAAATTCGATATGACCTGCCAGCTGATCAAGTCCGATGAATTGGCCTCTGTTTTGCCTCAACTTTCATTTCCGAAAGATCCACAAGCTTCATCTTCATCTCGGCACTCCATTTTGCATGATTCGGCTCGAAGTGTCTGAATCTCATCAACATTGAATCTGTGGCAGCCCACATAAAGAATCCCCCAAGATAAGAATAACGGGCCAGGTTTTCAGCGAGCCTGATCGGGCGTCAGTTGTGGTATTTCAAGATCTGGTAATCCAGATCCGACTATTCTGGCGAGTTCTTTCCTCTATCCGATTCTGGATCGAGCTGTTGAATTTTCTTCATTTTTCTCATGTCGTCAAAATACAGCCACGAAAGCGAACGCCTCCTGTAATCCTGCTGCAGAATATATTTTAGCGAGAGAAAGGCTTCGAATGAGCTTCTGAGGAGAGGAACTGCAGATTCACAGCAAGCATGAGATAGCAAAACCTGAATTCCATCCGTCATTTCGATAATATGGAGATATAATACAAACGAAGGCAAATCCTCGTATGTAGCATCCCCAGCATGTATACATCGCAAATAGACCCATGTGGAATTGTCCACCAACTCTGTCAACACGGGGATTGCTATGTCAATCAGATGTTTGGCATCTGCTTCGGCTTGCGCTCTATTGAGGATCTTCAAATTGGGTCCTGTCATAATCAAATCTCCACAATTCCATACATGAACAACTTTCGAATTGTACCTCAAACTGCAAACTTAAATTACCCATCTGGATCATGATTTGCATTTGCTTAACAGGTTATGAATATATATTTCTGTCTCTTTAGGTGTTTCCAGGAGTCATTTGCAGGAAATCGTCCACATCTGGGAATCACTTATTACCAAGCCATTCCAAATTTGGGAATCGGCGCGGCCTGGCAACGGGAACGGTTTGATCAAATTGTTCGCGACGAACCGGAGTTGATCGAGAGAATCAATGACATTGCAAATAACCCTGCGAGAGATGGCCGGAACTCAAGGAATACAATGGGTTGACAGCGGCTTGAGCCACCAATTTTGGCCGGCAGGGACGCCGGCCACCACCAAGGGTAACAGCGAAAATGTTTACTGTAATGCCTATGCGCTAACTCGTCACAAGTCGAACGCACATGGATTGGTGAGTGCCTATACTTACCGCGCTGATTTGAACCGTTGCTCATTATCATTCATCCCAGTCGCCCCAGTAATAGCGTTCGCCATTTGCGGGGTCAGTCCAGCGGCCTTCGCCGCACCAGTAATTCTTACTTACAACCGGAAACATCGGATATCCAGGAAATTCAAATGCTTCTGAATTCGGTACAACTTTGGGAGGAAAACGCCTGCACGACCCGTTAAGCTCGAGAGTCCATCGTGATTTGTAATCGTGTTCTTGTCCACTACTGATCAGGTACGAGCCTTCGGATTCCCAGGGTTCGAAATAATCGCAAAATTCGCAGGTCATGTCGGAACTTTTCACGAAACCGCCTTAGTCAAAATACAATCCATTATCGCACAATCCGAAGAAAATTCTCAAATATGCTTTCTGCACATTTCGAAAATTCCGACTTCACCTGGTCGAAACGAGTCAGTATGGTTTGCAACTCTGGAGATTCCGAAAACCAATCCGAGAGCATTTCTTTTGTAATCTCAACATGAAACTGCAATCCGTACGCGTTTCTGTATCGAAAAGCCTGGTGGGGGCAATCCGCAGACTGTGCCAGGAGCACTCCGTTTTCGGGAATGTGAAACATGTCCTCATGCCACTGAAGAACTTCAAGAACTGAGGGAAGCCCCCGAAAAAGCGCATCTTTCAAGCCGCTATCCGTGAGTCGGATGGTGCACCAACCGACCTCTTTTTTCGGAGACTTGCACACTTCGGCTCCCTGCGCTTTAGCAATCATCTGGGCTCCAAGACAAATTCCAAGGACAGGTGTTCCCGCGTTTACGATATTTCTGAGGAAATCAGTCTCCGCTCTAAGAAACGGATATTTCTCATCCTCATAGACATTCATCGGACCGCCCAGGGAAATGACGGCCTGGTACCCGGCCGCGTCGGGAGGCAGAGTATCACCGTTGTACAGATGTATAGTGTCCAGCGTATGCCCTTGCGCCTGGAGATACGCACCCAGAGAACCCGGCCCTTCAGATTGCACATGTTGTATGACCATATATTTCATGGTGATTTCCTCGCTTTGCTTCTTTTATAAGACAAATACCGATTTGTAATCGGAAGACGTCTGTCTTTTCCGAATGCTTTAGGAGTGATTTTGACCCCGGGAGGAGCCTGCCTGCGCTTGTACTCGTTACAATCCACCATGCGGACTACCTCCCACACGATTTCAGGATTGTAGTCATTTATCTCCTCAGGGTCTTTATCCTGTTCCACATATTCCTGGAGAATCGAGTCCAGGACCGAATATGGTGGTAAGGAATCTTCATCCTTCTGATTCGGGCGAAGTTCGGCTGATGGGGCGCGCTCGATGATGGACTGAGGAATGAGAGACCAACCCGCCTGCACATTGATGTACTCGGCCAAATCGTACACAACGGTTTTCGGAACGTCCTTAATGACTGCGAAGCCTCCTGCCATGTCTCCGTACAAAGTGGAATAGCCAACGGCAATCTCGCTTTTGTTGCCTGTAGTAAGCACGAGCCAACCGAATCGGTTGGACAGAGCCATGAGGATATTCCCTCTGATCCGGGCCTGGATATTTTCAAACTCCACGCCGGGCTTGCCTTCGTGGAAAGGCTCTGCAAGAGCATGTACGTAAGATTCGAATATATCCCGAACAGGGACGGTGATAAGCTCGATTTCGAGATTTCGAGCCAGAGCAGCGGCATCTGAAAACGTCTCATCGGAAGTATACTGGGAAGGCATGGTTACGCCGACCACTCGGTCCCGACCCAGCGCGTCCACTGCTATCAGTGCGGTCAGGGCGGAATCGATCCCGCCGCTCAAACCGATTACCACCCTCTGGAAACCATTCTTTCGGACATAGTCCCGAGTCCCGAGAATAAGGGCCTGATAGATTTCCTCCACCCGGGTTAATTCCGGCGCAATGGTATTCTCCAGGGGAATTCGGTTATTCCGAACGGGCGATTCAAGTTCCAGGAAAGGAAGCTTAAGATTCCATGTGGGCAGTTCCGGAGAAACGTCAGTTACCTGAAAATCCGTCACAAGCATGTCTTCCTTGAACCTTTGTGAAGTAGCCAGGACCTCACCGTTCGGCCGCACGACCATTGCTCCGCCGTCGAAGACCAACTCGTCCTGCCCCCCAAGAAGATTGCTGAAAAAGACCGTCGTATTTGTAGCTTTTGCGAACCTCTCCACGATGAATCGTCGGAGAGCCGGTTTTCCTGCATGAAAGGGAGACGCGGAAATACTGAGGACTGCATGAGCCTTGTTGTTTCGGGCGCAGGATTCCGTGATCGAATCCGGTATCCACAAATCCTCGCAAATGGTTACGGAAAACCGGATACGGTTCACAGAAAATATCAGGCAGCCCGAACCCTGGTGAAAATACCGCTTTTCGTCAAAAACGCCATAATTCGGCAGTTCGATCTTGTGGTAAATCCCCAGCAATTTGCCGTCACATATAACCGCGGCTGCATTGAAGACTCTGTTATCTTCGAAGTGCGGGAAACCTACGATTGCGCAGATTCCCAGGCATCGGGGGATCAAATCCTGGAGTGCCGACCAGTTGTCTTTGAGAAAACCCGCTCTTATAAGAAGATCTTCCGGAAGATACCCACAGAGAACGAGTTCCGGAAATGTAACAATGTCAGCCCCTCTCTCACGCGCTTTGTCAATCCATGTCGCAATCTTCTCCACATTTCCGTTCAAGTCTCCGAGGGTGGGATTGATCTGTGCCTGAGCAATTCTCACGGTATTCATGAACGCCTCTCCATCTTTCTGAGTCGCAATGCAGACAATAGATTCGTTTCACTCATGTAGCGACCAGATTTTAACACACTTGATCGGTTGCTGAAGAATCGTCTCGCATGGAAAGGGAGCAGGCGAGTGAATTTGTAGGGCTATGATTCTCATGTGAGAAAAATGTGTAAAGATCGCCTGTGAACTTGATCGACAGAGGCTTCGCAGGTTCGCAGGAAAAAGAGAACTTTTCACACGATTTCGCCAAGTGATCCGACTGGCCCGGCAGAGACGCCGGGCCCTACTGGGAGCCAGTAGCAGCCGGCCTCCGTGCCGGTCAATCGGGTCTACACAAGCGAAGTCGTCTTAGATGTCAAAGTACAGAGCGAACTCATACGGATGAGGTCTGGTTCTTACGGGATTCACTTCGGATTCAATTTTGTATTCGAGCCATTTGTCAATCGCATCCTGGGTGAACACGTCGCCTTTAAGCAGGAACTCGTGATCTGCCTCCAGCGCTTTCAATGCTTCTTCCAGGCTACCCGGAGTAGAAGGAACATCCTTCAATTCTTCGGGGGACATGGCGTAAATGTCTTTATCCAGGGGCTGGCCCGGATCCATTTTATTTTCGATTCCATCCAGAGCCGCCATCAGAAGGGCGCTGAATGCGAGATAGCCGTTGCATGAAGGATCAGGAGTGCGGTACTCGATTCTCTTGGCTTTTGGTGACGCACTATACATAGGAATGCGGCAGCAGGCCGATCTGTTCCTGGAAGAGTAGGCCAGGTTCACGGGTGCTTCGAATCCGGGCACGAGGCGCTTGTATGAGTTCGTGGTGGGATTGCAGATCCCGCACAATGCAGGCGCGTGTTTCAGGATTCCGCCGATCGCCCACAATGCCATTTGGGAGAGGCCCGCATACTTGTCGCCAGCGAAGAGAGGATTGCCGTCTTTCCATATGCTCAAATGGGTATGCATTCCCGAACCGTTGTCTTCGAAAAGCGGTTTCGGCATAAAGGTTACAGTTCTACAATGCTGTTTGGCGACGTTCTTCAGTACGTACTTGAACCACATGAGCTGGTCGCCCATTTTCACGAGAGGAGCGAATTTCATGTCGATTTCGCTCTGGCCTGCTGTGGCCACTTCATGGTGCTGAGCTTCAATAGTGATTCCCATTGCTTCGAGTACCATCACCATCTCGGTCCGGATATCCTGAAGCGAATCGGAAGGAGATACCGGAAAATAGCCTTCTTTGTGGCGAGGCTTGTATCCCAGGTTTGGTCCCTCGTCGCGACCGGTGTTCCAAATACCTTCAATAGAATCGACCATGTGAAAACTGCTGTTGGGCGAATAACTGTATCTCACATCGTCGAAGATGAAAAACTCTGCTTCAGGACCAAAAAAGGCGGTGTCTCCGATTTTGGTGTACTTGAGGTAAGCTTCGGCTTTTTGGGCTATATTCCTGGGATCTCTTGAATAGCGCTCCATAGTGACCGGATCGACGATATTGCAGATCAGCGACAGAGTAGGATGCTCCATGAACGGGTCCATGATTGCAGTCGCAGGATCGGGAATTACCAGCATGTCCGAAGCGTGGATCGGCTGCCAACCTCGGATCGACGAACCGTCAAAACCGAAACCTGACTCGAATGAGTCTTCTTCCAGTTCATGAAGCGGAACACTGAAATGCTGCCACATTCCGGGGAAATCCATGAACTTGAGGTCGACCATGACCGTGTCGTTTTCTTTTGCAAACTCGAGTACCTCTTTGGGCTCCATGCCACTCTCCTTATGATTACGTAAAGTTGTATGTCCTTTGTGTACAAAGGACGGGTTCAAGATTATCCGTCTGATCGACTTTCTAATCTTGGAATTCCAGGAAGTCCGAACGTGAATCCCGCACGGCCCGAGATCGAAATGGGTCAGACCGGGATCGGTCTATGCCCCAGGAGAGGACTTGCTTTTTTGAGGCGATTCTTTCCGGGAGCAGGATTTAACTCAACGACTAAGGCTAAACTCTCGCGATACTTACAGTGCATCCTCATCCCGTTCGCCGGTTCGGATACGAACCACGGTTTCCACGGGTATAACGAAAATCTTGCCATCGCCGATGCTACCGGTTCGAGCTGCGGCAATGACTTTCTCGATAACTTGATCGACCATCTCGGTTCTCACAACCATTTCCATTTTGATTTTCGGGAGGAAGTCCACCAGGTATTCGGCTCCTCGATAGATCTCTTTGTGACCTTTCTGGCGACCGAATCCTTTTACTTCGCTTATAGTCATGCCTTGCACGCCGATAGAACTCAGCGCTTCTTTTACGTCATCCAACTTGAACGGCTTTATAATTACTTCGATCTTCTTCATGTATTCCCCCTTTCTGGTTCCGAATACGCTTCAGGATTGTTCGAGCCAATTTCTCATGCACATCGAGAAACCCGAATGCCGGAAGAAGGTTAGAAATTGTACCCGACTTCTCCATGTGCCGACGTATCCACTCCGGCATCTTCTTCTTCTTGAGTCACGCGGAGCCCCAAGATAGCTTTTACCACATACAGGAGAATGAGGGTTACTATGAATGAATATGCGATCGTAACAGCTACTCCGATGAATTGAGTGACGAAAAGTCCCGGATTCCCGAAAAACAGGCCGTCACTTCCAGATTCGTTGATGAGCTTGGACGCAAAGAGTCCTGTGGCAAGCGTTCCCCAAACTCCTCCGACTCCGTGGATTCCCACCACGTCCAGAGAATCGTCATATCCCAGCCGCTCCTTTGAAAGCACGGCAAGGTAACAGATCACTCCGGCCACAAGGCCGATGATCAGCGCGGATCCCATGCCGACAAAGCCGGATGCCGGAGTAATCGAACCTAATCCTGCGACCGCACCGGAAGCAACGCCCAGGGTTGTCGGCCTCTTTCTGAGAATCCATTCAGCGAATACCCACGAGAGCGCCCCCGCTGCAGCAGCCAAATGCGTGGTCAAGAACGCGTTGCCTGCTACTCCATCTGCTGCGAGACGACTTCCGGCATTGAACCCGAACCATCCGAACCACAGCAATCCCACTCCAAGCAGAGTCAGGGTCAAATTGTGGGGAATGAAAGCTCGATGGCCGTAGCCTTTCCGTTTGCCCACAACAATAGCTGCAACCAGAGCCGCAACACCGCAGTTCAAGTGAACCACGAGCCCGCCGGCAAAATCCAGGACTCCAAGCTTCTGGAGCCATCCCTCGCCCCACACCCAGTGACAAATGGGAGCATACACAAACGTGAGCCATAGCAAACTGAATACAATAAACGAGCTAAACTTCATGCGTTCGGCAAATGCACCGGAAATCAGCGCAGGCGTGATGATTGCGAACATACCCTGGAACGTCATGAACACGGTATGAGGAATAGTAAGGCCTTCCTTGACGGTTGCGGTGACACCCGCACCCATGAAATGGCTGAGATTACCGATCACACCGCCTACATCCGGTCCGAAGGACAAACTGTACACATACACTACCCACGCCACCGAAGCCAAACCCATGAGAAAGAAACTGTGCATCATGGTTGATAAAACGTTTTTCGAGTTGGTGAGTCCTCCATAAAAGATCGCCAAACCCGGGGTCATCACCAGGACAAGCGCCGAACAGGCCATGACAAAAGCAGTATCTGCACCATTCATCTTGTTTTTCCATTCCCTCCAAGTTCGTGCAGGGCTTGGGAATGTTACGGGTGCCGGCTTGTCCCCGAAAACTTCTTTCACCCCAGACAAGAGGTCCCAAGTGGGCCTCGCGTCTCCGGGGTCTCGAAGCAAACATTATGCCAGCAGGAGAATTGGTGCAATCGTCTCTTTAATGGCTTGAAATAAAGGGTTAATCTAAATAAGTACCCCCTGTATGTCGTCTCAGGGCTGTACAGAAAAGCTACATTAATGTAAGTTTTGGAAACTTCAAGTTACACTTTCGTACGGCCTCTTTTCGTTCCGTCCCGCATGCTCCAGGGGGTGTTCTTGACAAACACGCCTCCTGGATTGCATTGCATTTTGAACAAAATGGTTACACCGCGTCTGCATCCCTTTCGCCCGTTCGGATTCGCACAACCGTTTCCACAGGCATGACAAATATCTTGCCGTCTCCTATGGTCCCGGTGCGGGCAGCCGCAATAACTTTCTCGATTACCTGGTCCACCATTTCGGTGGCAACCACCATCTCCATCTTGATCTTGGGGAGGAAATCCACCAAATATTCAGCTCCTCGGTAGATCTCTTTATGGCCCTTCTGTCTTCCGAATCCTTTAACTTCGGTTACCGTCATACCCTGAATGCCGACTGAGCTGAGCGCCTCTTTTACATCATCCAGTTTGAACGGTTTGATTATCACTTCCACTTTTTTCATTCTGGTCCCCTTTTTCCCTCTCCGGCACACCATCGGGTCACCGGAATATATTGAGCGTTTCTCTCAAGCGGCCTTTGACTAAAGGGTGTAGCCTGCCTCACCGTGGGCGGAAAGGTCTACGCCGGATACTTCTTCCTCTTCGGTAACTCGCAATCCAATCACAGCCTTTATGATATACAGAATGATCAAGCTCACCACGAATGAATAGATGATGGTTACGCCGACAGCCAGCAACTGGGTTCCCAATTGACCGGCATTCCCGAAGAAAAGGCCGTCATTGCCCGCCGCATTGATCGCTTTGGATGCGAAGAGCCCGGTAGCCAATGCTCCCCAGATCCCGCCGACCGCATGTACACCTACCACGTCGAGAGAATCGTCATATCCCAAAGGACCCTTGGCCAAAACGGCCATGTAGCACACCACACCTGCAACAGCTCCAATGATCACGGAAGAGACCGGGCCTACGTAGCCGGCAGCGGGGGTAATTGCTACGAGCCCTGCGACCGCACCGGAAGCAACGCCCAGTGTGGTCGGTTTTCCTCTGAGTATCCATTCTGCAAAGACCCAGGAAAGGGCTGCTGCGGCAGTGGCCATGTGAGTGACTACGAAAGCCATTGCGGCCGTTCCGTCTGCCTTCAGGGCACTTCCCGCATTAAAACCGAACCAACCGAACCAGAGAAGACCCGCTCCAAGTAATGTGAGCGTGAGATTGTGCGGAATCATGGGAACGGTGCCGTAGCCTTTACGTTTTCCAAGGACGATGCAGCATGCCAGACCTGCAACTCCAGCATTAATGTGGACGACGGTGCCGCCGGCGAAATCCAGCGCACCCATTTTAAGAAGCCATCCGTCAGGACCCCACACCCAGTGGGCAACAGGACAATACACGACGGTAATCCAGAGAAGCATGAAGACAACGAAGGCACTGAACTTCATACGTTCTGCAAAAGCACCGGAAATAAGAGCCGGAGTGATTACCGCGAACATGCACTGGAATATCATGAACGTTAATCCTGGAATGGTCTGGTCCGGCCAGACTTCCGCTCCTATTCCTTCAAGAGCGAAATATTGCAGGCTTCCCAAAAAGCCTCCGCCAATATCAGTTCCGAAAGCCAGGCTGAAGCCGTAGAAGAGCCAAATTATCGAAGCCAGTCCCATCAGGAAAAAACTGTGCATCATGGTGGACAGCACATTCTTGGATCTGGTCAATCCACCGTAAAACATGGCCAGACCCGGTGTCATAAGAAGCACCAGAGCGGATGCCACCAAAACCCATGCGTTGTCTGCGGGATTCATGTCTAAGTCACCTCCAAATATTCTTTGCGTGCTTAAGCCGTCGCGTATCCGATCTGAATGTGGTGAGCGCTCACGTGGAACTTAGTCAGAGCATTCGAAGCGGCAGCTTTGTCTTGGGAGGCAAAGAGCAATAGAGATGCCAAAAATGAAAAGTTGTCGTGGAAGAGCTAAGTGGTTGGAATAATAAGTAGGAAGTGCGCCGGTCAAATAGGGCTGACCGACGCGCAGGGTGAAGAAGCTACTATTTGGTAGGGAAAGGGAGAGACCGCTACGCAGAGGTACGAAAACGTCGTGGACTGATCCCGTGCTTCCGTACTCTTAATCCCATGATCCGCTCCGTTATGCCGAGCGCACGGGCAGCTTTCGCTTTATTACCACGTGCTGCTTTCAGCGCGTCCAGGATCAGATCGCGCTCGATATTCTCAAGAGTTCCATCAAGGGTACCACTGTGCGTTGTACCACTGGCTTCCGCTGTCTGAAGGGTCGGAGGGAGGTGATGTCCATGAATCACGTGATCGCTGCTGAGCAGAACCGCCCGTTCCATGCAGTTTTCCAGTTCTCGCACGTTTCCCGGCCAGTGATAGCTCATGAGCATGTCGATTGCCGGGGTGGAAATGCGTCTGATGGTCTTATGATTGGCTTTGCTGTATTTCTCTACAAAGTGGTCGGCAAGCAAAGGGATATCCGTCTTCCTTTCCCGGAGCGGGGGGACATGAACGGGGAACACGTTCAATCGATAATACAGATCCTGACGGAATAGGCCTTCTGCAATAAGCTGTTCCAGGTCCCTGTTGGTTGCAGTAATAACACGAACATCCACTTTGATGGTGGCAGACCCTCCGACGCGTTCGAATTCCTTTTCCTGGAGAACGCGTAACAATTTGATCTGCGTGGTGGGAGAGAGATCTCCGATTTCGTCCAGAAATATGGTCCCGCTATGAGCGAGTTCGAACCGGCCTTTTCTCGTAGCAATAGCGCCCGTGAACGCACCCTTTTCGTGACCGAACAGCTCGCTTTCCACAACGCTTTCCGGCAGCGCGCCGCAGTTTACTTTTATGAAAGGTTTGGTCGAGCGCAGGCTGTTAAAATGAATTGCGTGGGCAACGAGTTCTTTTCCTGTACCGCTTTCTCCTCGAATCAGGACCGTTGTATCGCTTTTGGAGACTTGAGCCATGAGGTCGTACACCATGCGCATGGCTTTGGAGTTCCCGACGATATTTGAGGGACGAAACCGTTCTTTCAGCTCATGCTGCAACCGCTCGTTTTCTTCCATTAATCGGTGGCGTTCCTCCTGCGCGGACTGCCGTAAACGCACTGCCTGCGCTATCATGGAGGCAATGATGGAAAGCAGCCTGACATCTTCTTCCAATGCAACGTCTGCATCGAAGAGTCGGTCAGCGCTCAAGGTTCCCACAACTTCGTTTTCTATTTTGATAGGGACGCAGAGAAATGAAATATCTTCTTTTTTCATTCCTTTGCGGGCCCCGGTTCTGTCGAGAAAGAGTGGCTCGTCAGAAATATGAGGAACGACTGCGGGGGTTCCGGTTTTCACCACTTGACCGATAACCCCTTCTCCAGGCCTGTATCGCCCGCGGATTTTCTGGCTTTCAGAAAGACCGTGGGCAGCCTCTATAAAGATTTCACCGGATTTTCGATTGAGCAGGGTGAGAGTTCCTCGCAACATTCCCATATGTTTGGCTATAAGTTCCAAAACCGGACCGACGACATCCCTTAGATCCAGGCTGCGGTCAAGCGTGTGACTGATTTCAAAGAGCAGCAGAAGCTCCTGAACTTCTCTCTTTATTTTTGGATCGCCGTTATTATGATTCTCCATGTTTCCCCACGTACACAAAGTATATCCCTATGAAACGGCAAATCTTACCAAATTGTATGACGCGTGTCAAAAGAGGATTATTGTTCGTGCAGAATACTGTGTGCATGTGTAAGATACCGATGACAAAGCACAAAATGTCTCGCGACGAAGTATTGTAAGAATGACTTGTAATCAATAGCTCGAGTTTAGTTTAAATAATAGCTTGATACCGTTTTTCCGGTGGGCAGCTAAAACTTGAAATCGACTCGAATTTTGAAGATTCTCCGAGCAGGTAATTCGAGAATAGGCACGCCGGTGGAATGGGAGAGTTCCTGTATAGTACGTTCCTTGTCTGCAAGGGAAGGAGAGATCAGAGTGAACCAGACATTATACTTGTGTTTCCGCTCGTAATTGTGAGTCACTCCAGGGCAGGCATTCACTGTTTGCACGAAGAAATCGAATTTATTCTGAGGAACTTCCGCTGCCAGCAACGTGCTTACGTACCCAACTCTGCGGGAATTGATCGATGCTCCCATCCGCCGAATTATTCCTTCATCTCTCAGGGATGCTATGCGGTTCAGGACTTCTTCCTCGGTCATGTCAAGTTTTTCGCCGAGCACCCGGTACGGATGCGGTTCAACGGGAAATTCCGCTTGTATAGAGTTCAGCAGTTCCTTATCTCGTTCATCCATGCGCGAACCGACCCCTCTTGTTCAATTCAGGAAAATTCGTTCCCATCTGGGAAGATTCTCGATAGCCATGCCGCATCCCCGAACCACGGTAGTGAGTGGGTCGTCAGCAGTATATGCTCGAATTCCGGTCATCTTGTGAATGAGGGAATCCAATCCGGAAAGGAGTGCTCCTCCTCCGGACAATACCAGCCCTCTTTCTTTTACATCCGCAAGGAGAGCGGGTGGAGCGTTTTCCAAAGCTCTGCGTATCGTTTCGAGAATAATGTCCACCGGTTCTTCCAG
Source organism: Desulfomonilaceae bacterium (assembly GCA_041740635.1). GTDB lineage: Bacteria > Desulfobacterota > Desulfomonilia > Desulfomonilales > Desulfomonilaceae > Desulfomonile. Next base: position 53,544 of record JBGSLQ010000001.1, read on the forward strand.
GGCTTGGGCAACATGGGACGATGTAACCTCAACTGTCCGAGGGCCGCCTTTGCCCACTTCCTTTCCCGTGATGGACATTTTCTTCTCGTTTCCATGACGCCAGGCAGACCCAACGCGAATCTTTATCTCTTCAGCGAGTTCGGGAGTGATTTCAACTCGCATGGTTCGGTGGAGGTAGCGCAGAATTGCATCATCCATTTCATCGCCTGCGACCCTGATGGATTCACAGTACGCGGTAGCTGAAAGGGAGATTATGGCTACTTCAGTGGTTCCTCCTCCGATATCCACAACCATATTGCCCACCGGCATGTCCACATCCAAACCGGCTCCCAAAGCTGTGGCCATGGGTTCTTCCAACAGAAAGATCTGCTTTGCTCCGGCCTGGTAAGCCGAATCCCTTACTGCCTTTTTCTCCACCTGGGTGATGCCCGAGGGCACGCCGATAACCACTCTCGGGTTAATCCAAAGCCTGGGGGTGAAAGCCTTTTCCAGGAACCCCCGGATCATAGCCATTGCTGCATCGAAATCTGCAATGACTCCATCTTTCAAAGGCCTCTCAGCACGCAAGTGCGCCGGTGTTCTCCCGAGAAACTGCCGAGCGGTTCTTCCTATTGCCGCAACCTTGTTCGTGCGAACTTCAAGGGCCACAACAGACGGTTCGTTAACGATAATTCCCTTACCCTTAACGTAGATGAGCGTGTTGGCCGTTCCCAGATCCATGGCCAGATCCACTCTCAAGCCGTCAGCAATCCCCAAGAGATCTAAAATTCTTGTAAAAATACTCATAGTTGGTCAGGCCGCAAGGAGAGAAGTTGGACGTTTTATTTTTCGGCTTCAATACTTACGTTTATTTGTATGGGATCTATGGAATCGACTCTCAGGCCATCCGGTTTGACGATCACCGGAACCAGGATTCGTCCTTTGGCATGCAATTCAACTGCATTGACCGGTTCCGTTGTCACAGAGGCGACTCGTCTCAAGTTTCCCTGAAGAGCCTTTACCATAACCTCAGGGGGGGTCACCACAACTTTCGAATTTTCAGCGAGTTTTCCGACGATCGTAGGCACCACGGTCATCTTTTTCGCTGACGCTGCCTCTATGTTCAAATACAAATCTGAAGGTCGTATTTGCGAGATGGTTATTCCGGGAGGAACCTGAATGCTCTTTTCGGTCAGGCGAAAACAATTCAAACCTTGCACGACAGTGCTCAAATCGACAATTGCTCTGACCGAACCCGGGTTGAGGTTTGCAAGTCCCGCTTCGGACCCGCGGAGCCTCAAGTCGATTCGATCCATCCACTGGCCGGTGATTTCCATGGCAGCCGGCAAATTCGTATATTGAATCGGAACAGACATGCCCACTTCGGAGCGTTGCGGACCGACTACAATGAACCACAGGAAAAAAGCCACCCCTGCGGACAGCACTTTCATGCGCCAGTTCGAGAGTATGAGAGTAAGAATACCACTGCGGACAGGCTTTTCCGGATTGGAGATGCGTGCGAACCCTCGTTCCAGGGCGCTCCTGAATTCACCTTTCTTCTTGAAGTTCGTGATCTCCCGATTCTCTACCACCGAGACCTCTCCCCGCTCTTCCGATACCACGACACAGAAGGCATCAGTCCTCTCCGTCAGTCCTACTGCCGCTCGATGACGTGTTCCATATGTGGATGCAAGGTCCTGGTCCTTTGAAAGGGGAAGAATACAACCCGCGGATTTGATCCTCCCATCGCTGATGAGAACCGCTCCATCGTGGAGAGGCGAAGTTTTCTGAAAGATCATGACCAACGCATCGGCGGAAACCACGCCATCGAGGAGCTTGCCGTGAATGATCACATCTCCCAGGCGGTTCCCACGTTGGAAAACAATGAGCGCCCCCAGCCTGAGTCGAATCAGTTCCGCTACTGCCGTGACCAGTTCATCCACAAGATCCGGCTGTATATCGTAGTTTTGCCGGCCGCGCAGATAACGAATCGGGGAAGCTCGATCCAGAATTTCGCGTATTTCCGGCTGAAACACTATAACGAGCACTATAATGATTGCCGCCCAGAGATACTGGAAAATAACTGATGTGAGAATCAATCCGAACCAGGATGCCACAAGATAGAATAATCCCAGTCCGAAGAGCGTTCCGAGGATTTCAAAGGCCCGAGTTCCCTGCAGCCGTGACGCTATGAAATAGACGAGCGTCGCCATGATCCCGATATCGATGAAGTTCACGGCATTGAGGGTATAGAGAAGATCTTTTAGAGTCTGCATCTTTTCTCTGGCGTTTTTATCAGGGGCAGTGAATCAGATGGCCGCCGAAAAATAAATATCAGATACCAAAACCACACTTTCCCGTGTTTTGCAAGTTTCAGCAACCAGAGCTGTCATGCATATCCGGCAGTTTTTGCAGATTTGCACTCCGTTGCACGCGCAATCACATGAATGTCCGATCTGTCGGGAGCTTCCGGGGATATCCACATTTCCTGTGGATAACTTGCCTGTAAGCCTGTTGATAACTTTCGAAGACCCGCCGTCCCAAGCCTTCACCAACAAAGTGCCCAAAGCTGGTGCAGGCAAAAATCATTAAGGAAATCAACAGGCCTGCTAACTTGCTAATATTTCGATAATGTCAAGAATACCCGATGAGAAGCCAATGAAAAGTTATTAACACCTGTTGATAATTCCATTTTGAGGGACCTATTACCGTGATTCTCAAAAATAATTCAGGATGTGCAGCGCGATTCATCCAAAACTGCTCGCCACCGGTTTCAGTGATGGTGACGATTTGTAAATAAATCAATAGATTGCTCCCGGCAAGCACGCCGGCCGCTACTAATACGCTCCTTCATAAATATCGGATTACTTGAGAAATTTTGAGAAACACCTGCAAAACTTGACTTGTCTGCCACTACCGTGATTCATATCGGGTATGGCACAAATTCTGATTTTTCCCGATATGAGCGCTTTTGAAGCAGGTCTGCACACTTTCGAGGCCGAAGGCGTTGCTGTTGATGTCCTTCCGGTCCCGGAATTCTGCACCGGGATTGTTGCGGACGGCCTGATGATTTCTGCTCCAGTCGAAAGAATACTGCAGACCTTAAAAAAACGTGAACTGAGATTCAGCGGGTTAGTTCCGTATGGACCTTCTCGGAGAGGGATTCCGCAAGGCGGTCCTCTGGACGATACGTGGAAAATCGTTCTCGGCGCGTTTCAGGTCGTTGCAGTGAAGCCGAGTTCTACCGATCCAACAAGGCTGAGAGTTGAGTGTCTTTTTCAGAACAAACTGGACGACCTCATTCCCTATATGGCCCGATTCATCCGGGGCGGAGCTTTTCATGCCGATAAACCCCTCTTGGCTTTTGAAGAGGAACACAGGCTTCTGTCGTTCAAAGGTCGCGAATTGGTGATCTGCCGAGCAGATGACTTGCTGGATATCCAGGTTCTGATCCGTTGCGCTATAGAGCTCGTGCTTCAGGCCTGGGAACGAAAAGACACTCTTGAACCGGAAACCAAGCCGAGAATAGGTATCGGGTCCGTGGAAATATTCAAACGGCTTCCGGGAACGAATTGCGGTGCATGCGGTTACCGAAACTGTATGGAACTGGCCATGGAATTACTCACATCGCGTTCCGATCTCAGTCGCTGCACTGTTTTGGATGAGAATCCGGAAGATCGCAAATCTTTGGAATGGCTCATGGAAGCCATTGGATTGCAGCGAACCTTGAATTCAGAAAAGTAAATGGAATTATGCATTTGGCAAATCGATCGATCTGAAGGATGGATGACCGTCGGAGAGGAAGGCTAAAACCGAGATGCCCAGAAAAGACGAAGAGATTCTGATTACTCTCAACTTGTCTTTATGACAAAGAACTGCAAACACTTTTTTACATCAAAGAAAAGCTCGGAGACAAAATATTCGGACCGATGATATGATCGCACACTCTGTGCCGCTCGCTGAATGAAAATCCCACAAGCTCCGCTGTGGACTACAACGAAAGGACGCAGTGAATAAGGGTCATGCAGACAATTCTGATCATACTTGCAGTCATCTACCTGGTCGTTGGATTTGTCATTTACCTCCTGACCATGCAGAAATCCGACGCACTGCAAAACACCATCGATAATCATTCGCCGGTCAATACGTACATTTACACGCACAAATGGCTGTGGCTGCTGATCGTCTGCTTCTGGCCGGCCTGGTTATTCATGCACGAAAAGCTGCCGGATGAGGGGAAGAAGGGGCCGTTCTGAAATGCCGAAAATTGTACCGCAGAGATGCAGAGAGGATAGCATCAGGGCTTATTAAGTGTATCCGCGCAATAATGCATTCGTAAAAAAGGTTCCTCAACCTTCTTTGATTGCGAATCGGTCTAAAAAGCCCTACCCGATTTTTCTAAAAATGCAAAATCTCATCAGGCCTGGTCTTTCAACAAAGGAAAGGCGGGCGCACGCACGTGACATGCCGCCATGTGACCGCCTCCGATATCATGGAGCGGTGGAATAATTTCCTCGCAAACGGGAATTCTCAACCAGCATCTGGGATGAAAGCGGCATCCTGCCGGCGGATCGATGGGGCTGGGCACGTCTCCTTCCAGAATTATGCGACTCCGTTTCACCAGGGGGTCCGGTATGGGAACGGCACTCATCAGTGCCTCCGTATAAGGATGGAGCGTGCGTTCGAAAATATCGCGTTTCGATCCGATTTCCACAATTTTTCCCAGGTACATGACCGCGACTCTGTCTGCAATGTGCTCAACGACGGATAAATCATGCGAAATGAAAAGGTATGTGAGTCCGTATTTCTCTTGCAGATCTTCCATCAAATTCAGCACTTGAGACCGAATAGAAACATCCAGAGCCGATACGGGTTCGTCTGCAATAATGAGGCTGGGATTCAACGCTAAAGCCCGTGCAATCCCGATTCGTTGTCGCTGGCCTCCTGAAAATTCATGCGGATATCGCTGCAGGTATTCCGGTCTCAGTCCAACCTCTTCCATTAACTCACGAACCCGCGCCCGTCTTTCTGCCGCATTCCCCACGCGGTGGATGACGAGCGGCTCGGCAAGGATATTCTCCACGGTCATTCGAGGGTTCAGAGAAGAATAGGGGTCCTGAAAAATGATCTGCATTTTGCGCCGAAGCGGTTTCATCTCCGAACGGCTGCGCAGCGTTATGTCTTCATTCTCAAAGAATATCCTCCCGTGAGTAGGCTTGTCCAACCTGAGAATCAGCCGTCCCAGCGTCGATTTTCCGCATCCGGACTCCCCCACAAGCCCGAGAGTCTCCCCGGGACAAATTTCCAGGTCCACTCCATCAACAGCGTGAACATACTGTGCGGTTTGGGTGAACAGTCCTTTTTGTACCGGAAAGTACTTCTTTAAGTCCTCCGTTTTGACGAGAGGTGTTCTTTGTGAATCGCAGACGGCGGAAGGAACAGACATACAAAGCTCCGAAAATTTCTGAACGTAGAGAGACTGCCTCAAGGATCCGTGTAGAGCATCCAGATATTCTTTGGTCTGGACAATGCGCGGTCGTTTGGAAACGCGTATCCCTATTTGGCATTGTCGTATAAGTCGGGGGGTTGGCGCAAGTCTTGGCCTAAATGTGCGATCATGCTAATACGGTCCCAAACGATGCAATTGAGGTGACATTCTGCAATTACTATTTTCGTTGACCGGTCTGATCCCCGGTATCGTGTGGCTGCTCTATTTCCGCTGGAGATCCGGTCGTTTCGGCACTTCTTTCGATCATGTCTTGCGCGTTTTCATCTGGGGATGTTTTTGCACAATTCCCGCGGGGCTCGTCGAGCACATCACAGGGGCAATTCTTCAACAAGATACGTTCCTGACCTCCACAGCAGTGGGATTCCTGTTGATTGCGCCCATAGAAGAATTCTCCAAATTAATCGCCGTATGGGCGGGGGTTTACCGCACCCGTCATTTCACGAATCCCATGCACGGCCTTCTCTTTGCGGCCACTGCCGGATGTGCATTTGCATCCATAGAAAACGTCGTGTACATGGCTCTTCTCGGTCCTGAAATATTTGTTCTGAGACTTGTGTATGCCACCCCTGCGCACATCATGTTTTCGGTAATGTGGGGATACTCTCTCGGAGTGGCGCGTTTTCGAAAGGATGGTGAATTGGTTAAAGTGGGAGAAGGTTTGACAGCCTCAATTCTCCTGCATGGAATTTATAATGCCATTGTGGCTTACAATCCCTCGATAGCAGTAATTTCTCTCGTTCCCCTCATGCTGTTCATGGGATGGCTGACAAGCCATCTGGTGAGCAAGCTGCGAGACGCCTATCCATATGAACCGCTGGGTGAAGGGTTGCTCGTCCTCTGTCCAAATTGTGCAGTGTTGATACCAGAACAGGCTACTCACTGTCCTCGATGCGGATTCGGGGTCCCCGGCGCTCTGCCCGATGCCCCTCGCTATTGCGCCAGGTGTCGCACGCCCGCGGATTTACAATATGATGTGTGTCCTGCCTGCGGCTCAGTGCTGAAAACTACATCTGATGAGACCACCTTTGCGGAGCCTGGAATCTGAGGTATTGCACATCTGTGCACATTGGAGTAGATTTATCTATTCCGATCAACATTAACGGTAGAGGGTATGAGCACAACGAGTATGGTTATGGCCGGAATCGCCGGTGCCGTGATTCTGTTCCTGGTCGTTACGTTGTTTCGGGCGTTGTCCAGAGGCGCCAAGGCCGAGCAGCAGGCAGGTTCCGAAACCCATATGCACAAGCAATGCGCAATGTGCGGATGGGAAGGAATGGTCAGCAAATTTCACAAGAAGTGTTCGAATTGCGGATCGGAACTGTACTAGGTATACCGGCTCTCGGGAGATTTTTTCACAATGAAATCCGCTCTGGCGGAACCGGTGAAAAAAAAGAGCGAGAAAACTGTAAAATTCGGCCTGTCCACGGATCTTTTTTACTTGACAACAGACAGTAAAAAAAGACAAAAGAGAACGCTTATACATCATCAGGGGTTCACTCCCCAGGGACTGGAATATGAACCGGATTACATCTCACAATGTATGTTGGTGTGGGGAAGGCCACTTCGCCGGTTACGCGTATTCCGTCTTTCCCATTACGTCTCATTATCATAAAAAATCAGTGTGCAGAGGGGTTTACCTGAGCGGGGAAATCTTTGATTTCCTCCTCGTAAGATTAAGACCCTAGCCTCCAGGAGCGAGGAAGCGCGCTTCCACTCCTATTCATTTTTCCCCATTCGGCCTGACAATCTGAAGGGGATAACTGTATCGACAGATTCAGTACGGCGGAGGCTGTCCTTGTTTCCTCGGCTGCTCCGACAGTTCGGGTTACGGGCGGTATTTCTGTAACTATATACTTACGAGAGGCAACAGCCCACTCGGTACGGGGGATGACGATGAAAGCTTTAGGTATTCATCTTCTGATCGAGCTCTGGTCCTGTAACAGGCAAAAGATCGACAACCTTGATTACCTTGAAAAGATAATGGTTCAAGGCGCGGAGGTCGCTGGTGCGACTGTTCTGAGAACGGCGTTCCAGGATTTTAATCCTCAGGGCGTCTCCGGCGTCGTGGTTATAGCGGAATCTCATTTAACCATCCACACATGGCCTGAACTCGGCTATGCAGCAGTGGACATTTTCACGTGCGGAACCAAAGTGGATCCCTGGAAAGCAGCTGGATTCCTGAAACAGGAATTGGAAGCAGAGGAAGCGCAGGTGCGCGATTTCCAGAGGGGAATACCGACCGCCCGAGATGACGAAAATGAAAGCTACGAACTCTTCAATAAGGCTGCGTGCGGGGATCCTCACTGTTAGCGATCGATCCTCACAAGGACTTCGAGAAGACAGCACGGGACCGGAATTGGAGCAAATCCTCCGGTCCCGTGGCTTTCAGACTGAGTGGATCGCGGTGGTTCCGGACGAGGAAAAATCTATACAGGAGATGCTCGTCACCTGGGCCGATCAGTACCAGGCAGATCTGATTCTGACAACCGGCGGAACGGGATTGTCGCCCAGGGATGTGACACCGGAAGCGACATCTGCAATTTGTGAGCGCCTTGTGCCCGGTATGGCCGAAGCAATGCGAGCGGAAAGCCTCAAGAAGACGCCTCATGCAATGATTTCCAGGGCAGTGGCAGGAGTCCGCGGCAGGACTCTGATCGTCAATCTCCCCGGCAGTCCCCGCGGAGCACGGGAAAACCTGGAAGTGGTGCTTCCCGCTCTCGAGCATGCAATATCCAAACTCCAGGGCGACCCATCAGAGTGCGCGACACCGTAGAATGAAGCGAAACCGACTCAAAGAGCCTGTCAAAGCAGGTTCGGTTCTTGGTAAGCTGCTCTCGGAGTTCGGTCTGCGGAACGCGCTGTCCAAACATGCTCTCGTCAACCTCTGGCCCAAGATCGTCGACGCACCAATTGCCCGGCATGCGAAAGCTGAGCGGGTAGCTGGTTCTACACTTCATGTCATCGTCGATTCTTCAGTGTGGATGAACGAACTCTCCGCGGTGAAAACGGTTCTCATTGAAAAGCTGAATGAACAGGTGAGGAGCGGAGAAGCAGCAATAACGGACATCCGTTTTCATCAGAGATCCTGGGCTAAACAAGAACCGCAAACACCTTCCAACGCACAGCCGCAAAAGTTGACACCCGAGGATGTTCGCATGGTGAGAACTCTTCTGGAACCGGTGAGAGATGCCGGGGTGAGACAAGTAATCAAGCGAATCCTCGAAAAGGACGCCCTCCTGAAACGAACCACACGATCTGATACCGATTCCCGATTAGATGAATAACCTCCCTCCTCGTTTTCCATTCACCAGTTAAATGAATAGTTGAGACAGAAAACGCCCGTGCCCTCACCGCGAGCCGGAGCGAGGACGGCCTTCGTGCCGCCCAGATGGGGCTTCTAAGAATTGCCAAAATTGATGTCCGATTGAGGATAGGAGTATTGGTGGGTGCCGGCCTCTGGAGACTGTCTCAAAACTTCCTAATCGTTTAGGGTGTGGGTGAGCAGAAAAGGTCGACACCAGAACCACTCGAGAGTGAACAATGAGAATCCTTAGGGTCCTCATGGTTACTGCGACCTGAGCGCTTGTCATTGCGAGGAGCGAAGCGATCCCGCGTTCCGCGGGACAATCTCCAGACCCAGGCAGCAACATTCAGGGGATTGCTTCGCTTGACTCGCAATGACACGTAGCCTCACGGCTTGTGCGGACCCTTAGAATCCTCGTTGTTTACTGTCAAATCGGTCTGGTATTGGTCTTGCCTGCTTGCTGACAACTGCGCGCTTGGGAACTTCTTACAAGAAGTTTCTCCCCGATTTCCTTTACTTCCACCCTGTTCCCTTGAAAAAGGTATAGCAGAACACTCCATCCTGTTCTGCAGTCGCATAGAGATCCGCTATTCCCTTATCCCACTCTTCTTCTGAAATGAGTTTGCGTTCCAGAGCAGTTGTTTCCACACCTTCCACCATTGCGGTAAAAGTCTTCCTGGTAAAACCGTCCGCTAACTCAGGCTTGCTCGAATCGGCATAGACCATCCGTGGGTTCACGCTGACGTTCTTGTACCCTGACGCGGTGAGGAGTGGATATAATTGTCTTCCGATAAGCGAATTGCCTCCCAATGCCGCCTGGGCATCCACCAGGCATTGAATGGCTTTCTGCGCGTAAACGCTGTTCGGATGGAAATACGCGGAACCGTGATCGCCTTCTATCACGGTGATCGTTCCTCGCTCTTTCAATACACTCTTCAACACGGCAAGAGCACGTCGCGGATCAGGGAGGTGCTCCAGGACAAAACATACGAAGATGTGGTCGAACGATTCTTTTTCAAACGGCAGAGCGAACAGGTCGGCTTGTTGAAACGAAACATTACAGTAACCGAGCTGTAAGATTTTGCTCTGAGCCTCTGCGAGCGACACCTCCGACATGTCGATTGACGTGAAATTCGCCTCGGGACTGTTCGCCGCGAGATAGACGGTTTGCGAACCAACGCCACACCCGACTTCGAGCACATTGCTGCCCGGATCGTATTTTGTGTCATGATGAAGCAGAGAAGCGAGAGTATTTGCCTGGTCCGACAGGCGATCCGTCTCCCTTCCGGAATAACCGTGAACATATTTCATCTCGTCCCTCTATTTTTGGATTTTCGTTCACCGAATGGCGCGGGTAGTTTATTTTGCCGAATGCATAACAGTATTAATCCTGGTACGGACTCCGTCAATTTCCAGGAAAAACTCCCCTTCATCTCCAGCAACTATGTGCTCGGATATTTGATAGTACGCGGGTCTTGAAAATCTGGCCCGAAATTCACCATTCTTCACACGGCAATACGGGACGTTGTCCTTTCCGATCCAGAATTCTTCAGCGTTGAGGGTCTCCACGGTTCCGTCGTTCAGAGCCAGAGCAATACGGCCGTCTCCGTCCATGGAAGCACGCACGATCACGAACGGAGCATCTTCAACTTCAACCCTGCAGACTTCCTGTCCCAGGCGGACCTGGTACCCGCCGTCCGGCAGCTTTTCCAGCATCTGATTGAACTGCCGGTATATCTCCGGATGAATGATTTCCGCACCGTTCTGGAACCATCTGCCGTCTTTATCTATAAAGAGTTTAAGATACGGAGTCGCATCGAACACTTTTCCGTCTTCCGCTTCGGACATTCGGCCTCCTGATGGCATTGTATCAAATCCGGACCTGTACTATACATTTTGGCAGGATTATGCGAAAGCGGTATTGTAATATATACGCTAAGCCTTAGCGGTAAAGCGTCGAGCGTATCGGGTAGGCCCGATGAATGCGCGGTGCCGCAATTGCAGAGAGGACGACCGCAATTAAGAAAGCGATCTCGGACAGAGTTTTTCCATGCGCATGATGACGGGATTCATGTCCGTAACTTCCTCCTTGGCCTTCATGCGTATGACTCCGTACCCTTTTTGGCGATAACGCTCATCATCGTGCATGACAATTGCCTGGGGAATGAATTTCAGTTGATACCCTGCATCGAAAAGTCTTTTCGAGAATGAGACATCCTCACCCTGGTAGAAACCGAGGTGATCGTCCCAGCACTGGTCCACAAAAACATAGTCTTTGTATATTCCGTACCCGCCGGTCATGTACTGACATTTGTCGAAGACTTCGTGGTACGTCTTGAGAAATGTGTAGTTTTCAATGAGGCTCACCCAATCACAATAACGGGAAAGATCGGGATTCAGGATTATTCCTGTGGCAAGATCGAAGTCTCCATCCACTTCGAGCACCGCCTGCGCCCATCCCGGGTGAAGCAAAAAGTCGTCATCCAGGCATACAAATTTGTTGAAGCCTGCATTTCGTGCGAGCACGTTGCGCATGGCTCCGAGTCTCCCTTCGGCTGCAGCCTGGTCCATGGAGAACGTTCGTGTATCCGGACAGGTCAATATGCCGTCCACACATCCGGCGACCAGTATTTCATATTGGTCCACCGCCAGATTTTGCATCCTGATGCTTTCCATCAATCGTGCAATTTTGTCGTGACGTTTACCGTTCGTGATTATTCCGAAGCTGAAGCCATGAGTTTTAAACGACTCCTTTGTCCTGGATGCAATCGTCGGGGGAAGTGCTTTTCCAAATTGATTCAGCAAGTCGATACGTTGACTGAGAGTAAGAATTTCAAGGCGGTGGATGGCTGCGATATTGTCCAACACCTCGTTCCTGAGAATATCGATTTCCTGTTTCAACAGAACGATTTCCCGTTCGCTCGAGCCTTGCAGATCGCTCCGCAGAATCTCTATTTCCTGCTTTGTTGAGCTTACACCGCCTAACTTCAGGGTGTGCAATTCGGCCTTAAGTCTGATGACTTCCTGTCTCAGGGATTCCATATCTCCATTCGACCGTGGAGCAAACACCTTTGCCACATATGATCCTATCCTGGAAAACCACTTTTCAGCAGTCATTTGTCGATCTCCCGGACATCCGTCGTCCAAGCAACGTGCAATTCCCGGCAAGGCGGGAGCAATTTTGTCATTTTCAAGTAGGTCATATCCCGGGACTCAGTCAAATCGGATGACCCAACATTTAATGATAAGTAACACTTGTTCTTACTTCAAGTCCATTTGTGCAGGTACGCAACCGCATTTTTCACAAAAAGAGTCCAATTTGAGCTTCAATTGCCGTTTCTCCTGCTCATTCAGATGATATGCCACAAGCAATTCATCCCGGACATCACGGCAGATTTTTTGCACAAGCTCGCTTCGTTCTTTGCCTTCTATCCCATGGATTCGGCAGAAACCATCTATAGTGGGGGGGATCAGCGCAATTCCCCGAACACTGACTTTCTCTTGCTGAAACTTCCAGTAAAGCGCCCGTACTTCTTCACAATCGCTTTCCGACAGATCGGGATTGCACGCTGTTAAATTCCTGGTGCTCGTACGAATTGCCGTCTGAAGTTGCGCATCGTAATTCTTGACTGACGCCTGGTTCCCGTCTGAGTTCATTCTGTACAGATACTGCACATCCGGAACAATCGAGGTATTGCGTGCACCGGAAATACGAGACCAGAGGTCGAAATCCTGAGCGTACAGCAGGTTCTCGTCGTACATACCCACTGCCGTTACAGCGGACTTTCTGAACATCATGGTTCCGTGACCGAACACATTATGGAATTGGAGTCTCCATAACCTGTAGATTGGATCGACAATCAGAGTCTTGCGTTCGATCAGATTGCTGTCCGCATCGACCATATCGAAAAACGTTCCGACAAGATCCAGACTCGGGTGAGAATCAAATTCCATTATCTGAAATTTCAATCGATCCGGAAGACTCTCGTCATCTGCATCCATGCGGGCAATGAACTCTCCGGATGCAAGCGCAATTCCTCTGTTCAACGAACGGGTAAGACCGATATTGTCATGTCGATGAATTCGCATTCTTGAGTCTCTGAATCGATCCAGCGCATCGAGAGGACCTGTGGAACCGTCATCGATAATAAGAAATTCGAAATCCTCGTATGTCTGCTCCAGAATGCTCTCAACAGCACGAGCCAAATAACCCTGATCGTTGTACACGGACATCAATACGGTTATTTTCGGCTGCTTCATTGTCATAGACTCATGAATACGCAGTTACCGCGGATTGCAAATCGCGTGCAGTCCGGGATTTCCGGATGAATTTCGCGTGCTGTGTTCTCATCATGCCTTCGCCATCGCTCCTCTCAATACCCCGAGTTCAAGCTTCACGATGTTGTCGAGAGAAAAGCGCTCCATCACGGTGGTTCGGGCATTTCGTCCCAGATTAAATCGCAGATCCGCGTCTTCAATGAGATCACGGATTGCAGTATGAAGACTCATTGAATCCGTGCCGCTCAGATACCCATTGAATCCATGAGAGATGATTTCTTTTATCCCCGGTGAATCGCCGCCGATTACGGGCAATCCGCAGGACATTGCTTCGATAAGCGTTTTGGGATGGCCTTCGTACAGGGAAGGAAGGATAAATATTTGAGACCGGTTAAAGAAATCCGGCAACTGCATGTTCGGAACATTGCCTTCCCACGAAACACGGCCGTCAAGGTGAGAGAAGTGCTTTTGCAGACCCGGTCGAAGCCGTCCTTCTCCTATGAGGGTGAGGGTCACGGGCAAATCCGACACTGCTTCCAGCAGGGCTTCCAAATTCTTCTCCGGCGCAATTCGTCCGACGAAAACCAACGAGTTTTCAATCCGACCCGATTCCTGAGGACGAAAGACATCCGTATCAACGTAATTGGGAATCACACAGGTTTTCGGCAATGCTTCGGGAATTCGCCGCGCGATATCGGCTGCCATGACTTCAGTGGTTACGACCACCCTTTCTGCCGCGCGAAAGACTGTTTCTTCGATACTCCTCGCATGAACCGCCTCTGGCGAATCGTGCCCGAATTCACGCTGCCAGTTGAAGGACCACATGTACCCGCATCGTGCGACAAGCGGTTTCCCGTACATTTTCGCGGCTTGAAGAGCAAACTGGGCGCCATTGGTTTGATTGGTTTTAATCACGTCGCAACCGGCAAGGGCTTTACCGTGTATCGACAGGAGCTCGCTTTCGTACTGCTCCCACGGGAGCCCGGTTTCATTGCACAAAATCCGGATGTCCCCTAGCTCTTCAGCGTACTCCAGGTCCGACGCATCGCCGTACGTGAGAAACGACACGCTGAAATCATGTTCCATGAGCCTGCGGTAAATGGCTATCTCTCTCTGAAGCATGCCCATCATGCCCCACGTGCGAAGGGACACTCCCCGGGTGAAGAAAAGCACCAGATTCGTGCTCATTGAACTGCTTCCTCGACCAACGCCAAATACTTCCTTGCCACGTCCTCCAGGGTTGAAACAGTGATAAGTCTCTGGAAGGTCTCGTAATCTTCCACAAGCTTTTCAAGCTGCGGAAAAATCTCATCCTGATGCTCGAATGGCAAACCGCCGTACGCAACCAGTTCCGGGTGGCCTCCGTCGTTCACGTACAGGGCAGGCAACCCGCATGCAAGAGCTTCTATCAACGCGTTGGAACACGGGTCGTTTCTGCTCGCCGTGATGTATATATCGTGCTCGCGGAGCAAATCTGACAGGTCTTCGGACGAAACCGGAGGAATATGTTTGACCTTCTCAAACTGCTCGGACACATTTCCCACAAAGGTGAACTCATAACGGTCCCAGTCAAGGTTTTTTTCGATCCACTTGTACACGGGACCGCCTTTTCTGGGGTTGTTCGACCAGCTCGTCGCTATGAGGCGAATCTTTCGATTGCGGTCGAAAGGTATGCGCCCCTGAGCATGAAAAATGGAAGAATCCACCGCATTGTGAATGATAACCGGTTTCACGGGCTGGTAGCCTGTTTCCACTATTTTCTGATACGTCCACGCAGACTGCAGGACAGTCCCCGATGCAAATTGGGCGTTCAGGTTATAGGTCAATTCGTCCTTTTCCCTGTCGTACCCGCGAATCAGGTGGATGGGGCCGTCTATCCGGTGGACCACATTCAATCGATGCTTCTTGCTGAAATCGAGGAATCGATCCACGTCGAAATGTATGGAGTTGAGCACATATGCATCAATGCCGTCGTGCAACTCGTTTTCCCGGACATCCACGTCCAATGCTTCAAACCCTTTGCGAAGGGCGAGCATGAACTGATTGCCTCCGCCGTATGGCGGTTTGAAGAAACTGTGCCAGAGCCCTACCGTCAATTTGCGGGGCTGAGCACCCGGAGTCTTCTCAAAAGATTTCCCGGCCAATGCCGCTCCTGTGAATGGTTTGATAGAATCGGCTTTTTCATAGACCGATCGGAACAGATGCGTGACCGATCCGGGAGTGTGTCGGTCCCGAACTCGCGAGGCATGGGTTTCAATTGTCCGGCCAAGCAAATTCTCGGAAATATCCCGTTCTATTATGCGTACCGCATCGGGTGGTTTTCGGTACAGGCACCCTTGTTCGAGCACATCCGGCGCCATTCCCACGTGGGTGCTAACGATCTTACAGCGCGCTGCAGCCGCCTCCAGGATCGCGTGCGGTCCTCCCTCGGATCTGCTGCCTACGATGTACAAATCGATGATGTTATACAAAACGTTCAGGACAGACCGCGGCAACGAATTAACCTGCAGGTCGTCACCCTTAGTTTGTTCACCAAGGTACGTGAACGGAAGCCCTTCCTCTTTTAGTCTCTTGACGATCCAATTGCGTCGCGGACCGGCCAGAACCGCATGAGCCTTGATGCCGCGTTTGCGAAGTCCCAACAAAATTTCCAGCAGCACGTCGGGCCCTTTTACCAGTTTCGGGCTCTTGAGGTCGGAACCTTCCGTATCCCGCTGAAAGCTGCCGATGAGATACATGTCATCCGGAATGTGCCACCGGGATTTTAGTTCATGTATTTCCGAAGCATCTTTTTTCAGTGGCTTGAAGGTGTTCACATCGACCACGTACGGGATGAGGTCGGACTCGATTCCAAGGGATCTGAACTGTTCCTGGGCCTGCTTCGATCGAGTGATCCATGAGCCCACAATGGACAAAGCTTTTCTATGTTCCGGCACCGTCATGTACCGAAGCGGTTCTCCGGGGATATGGCAGATGATTCTCTTTCCGGAAAGCTTTTCCAAAGGCCATATGAGCAACCCGTACCACCAGACTGCATGTACGATTTCCGATTCCTGGAGGTCAACCAGTTCGACTACCTGGGACAGCGCTTCCCTCGCAAGCTTCAAATCCTCATCGACTGCCCATCCGTGCTGGTCCCCACCGGTCAGAAATACTTTCGGTTTTGTCATGTTTTCACAGCCTCGATGCCGAAACCCGAAGTATAGTTCTTCAATACTGAGCTGGATTGCGTAAAATTCCCGGAATCCAGCCGCACAGCCATGCCTTTCATGACTCTTACCAGCGTACCGAGCAGAAAAATCAAGCCCGGGCTCCTGAAACGAGCCGCCTTGGTATTCATGTATTCACGAAGCATGTCTACGAGAACACTCCAGAAAAAACCTTGTCTCTCAATATTGATCGACTGAAACTTGAGAGACTGCAGAACATCCTGCCAATAAGAATCGGTATATCGACCGAAATCGTACGGATCCCCGTGAATACGGTTCAAGAAAGGAACAGAGATTAGAACAGTCCCATTCTTCTTGAGCACGCGTCTTATTTCCGAAAGCACATGCACCGGATCGGGTACGTGTTCGAGCATTTCCGAGCAAATAACCCCATCAAAAACACCGGTCCCGAAGGGGAGCCAGTGAGCGTCGGCCTGGACGTCAGGATGCTTTGCAGTCGATAGATTCGCATACACGACATTCAGTCCGTAGCACTCGATATCGAACAATCCCCTCTTGCTCGTCCGGTTCCCGGCAAGATCGAGCACGAGAGATCCTCGGGAGAAAACCTGTACGTGTCGTGCGTGAAAATCATCTACGTAATGGCGCCTGAGAGAAAATCCCAGACTTCCTGCAAGAGACCCGGAATCGACAGAGATCCTCGACACAATACCGTTCATGCCCCTCTTCCCCAATTCAGCAGCCTGTACGGAGTTTTTCTGTCAGTCCTGCGTAAATATCTTTTCATGGGCAATACGGACCCATTCATCGACCGTTATGCCCGTGCGATGGTCACCGGTGGATTTACGAACTCCTCGTCCCAGGTGAAGAAAAAAAACGTTCCCTTCGTCATCGAACGATCTGTCCACGGGGAGATCTTTGAATGGAGACCCCTGAGATATGCTTTCCACAAGGTGCGGTTCCCAAAGAGTATTTGGAGAGGCGAAAACCTTGAACCCTGCTTCCCGCAGTCTTGTTGTGACCAGATCTCCCACATCGAATTCGGGTAATCTCGGGAAAAAATCGAGTTCCAATTTGGTGAACAGACGAAAGTCCACCATGTACCCGAGCACGTGCAGAATTCCTTCAGGAGTACGAGTCCGGTCGAAGCGAACTCCTGCGGCTCCTGTGCCGTCAACCAGTTTTCCCTTGAGATACGATAACCAGCCGGATCTGCACGGCAGTGTGTCCATGTGCATTGTCATGAGATAACGGGTCTGCGGATCTATGAGGCGTACCGCAAGTTCCAGGCCTATCGCATTGGCATAGCTTCCCCATTGAAGCTGGCTTCCGGGAACACCTGCTTTTATGGCTTCTTGGGATTCGGGCGGCAACGGTTCCGTACGGTTCAATGCCACATTGATGCCCGATTGTTCCTTGAGCCATTCAGTTTGAGATGCAGGTGAATTGTTGTCGATCACCCAGACTTCGTGAGGTTCCGGAGTGAACCGGGCGATACCCTCCAGACACACCTTCAATATGGATGCTGCCGCATCGTTTCGAAGATTGGACACCACAGCCAGGCGGGGAGCATCCGGAGCCAGGGAAATGTTACGGTACACTTCAACTTGGTAATTCCGACCGTCAATAGGTATATTCGTGATCGTCATTTTTCTGACCGGGCGTTCGGTATTTAGTCTTTTGTTTTATCTGCTGAATCGGTTTCCCGATGCCCGACGGCCATAATGCTGTCGCACCAGTCCATACGAAATTCACGGCAGACTACTTCCACAATCCACCGTTTCAGAGGATTTTCCGTGAGAGGAAACTTGTTATATCGGGTCATCAGGTCCACATGGAATCCTGCACTTCTCAGAAGGCTGTACAGATCGTTCGGCGGCCAGGGAGTAATATGCGTGCAGTCCCTTTGGCGAACCGGATGAGCCGCATTCGGAACAGTCACCAGTACTTTTCCGCCTGGACGTGTTCTCTCGTATGCTGCTTTCATTGTCCCGAATGCACTGTCCACCGTCATGTGTTCGAGCACCTGATTGGCCATCATGAAATCGAACGACGCGTCCTCGGGTACGTCGGAAAAGCTGCGGTAATCGAAATCGCCCGCAGGATCGGTGTCCATGCAAAAATATGCAGCACCCGACGCGACGATTACCTGACGGAAAGGTTTGTGGGCACCAGCACCGATATCCAGGATCCGCCAGCCACTGGTGAGCAGTTCCGGTAGTACCTCATGAGGGGACTTGATGGAATAATCCAGAAACGATCCGAATTTTCCGTGGCATTCGGATCGCCATTGCATAAGTTTATTCCACGAGAATTGGCCTTCTGCGTCCATGTACCTAAACCTGGCCGTCATTGAAGCGAGTGCAAAAAAAAAGAGATTTATCACTCGCAATCAAAGATGCGGAGAAGAGAGAACCTTATCTTATTCAGGCTCTCTGTGGCTTACTCGAATTAGCTTTCATGAATCCAAATCGGGCGGCACGGAGGCCGCCCGCTACTGACTCGTAGTAGAGCCCGGCGTCCCTGCCGGCCAAAGGTTTCTTCCACTTGGCGAGTCTTCACTAGTCAGCGTAGGATGCGGTGAACCCGCGATCCGCGCGGGTGAACCGCATCAGTCGAGGCATTTCGCGACCGATGCGGTTCGAAAGTGCTCAAAAATCGAAATCTATCCCAGATCGTGGCACGAATTGCTCATCGTCCTGCTGGCCTGATTGCAGGGACGGGCCTAGTATCCACCCGAATAAGGGCAGGCATCCCGCGTGTTCGCGGGGACCCCTACAAGAGAGGCACATCGTGCCACGCTTTTTTTGCGCATTTGAGAATTCTGAGACAGTCTCGGTTCGCTTCGCTCACCACATCCATCGTGAGCTGGGGCCTACATACCCTTGCCAGTTTAATCGGAAATGGAATCCGAATTCTCCGAACACGCATCCTGCAGAATGAATTCCCACTGACATTTGCCGGATACAATCCCTCTCGCTCGACCGGGTCCCGTCACTGCAAAGCTGAGGATACCTGCAACCCGCTCCAGAGTCTCAAACGATGCATTATCTCTCGCGGCAAAATGCACTTCGTATGCACCATTCGATAAGCGATTCTCCGGATACCAGGCCCGAACGAGGTACCGGTTGCATGTTCCCGGCTCCATCAGTCCGTCCTCTGCTGAAATATTCCACTTGCAAAGTATCCCCGCTGCGTTGAGAATGCCCAACGAGAACATCGGTTTCTCGAGCAACCGGTTCAAGCGAAGATCCACTTCAATTCCGAAAGGCTGGCCCGTCTGAATTTCCGTCAGCGTGGAACCGTCTTCCGCGTAAAGCCGTGCACCGAAAATGTTTGCCTCTTTTGTCGTAATACGGTTTCTCACCCGATGTTCGAGTCGCCCCTGTTCGGACCTGAAAACCAGCGTCTCGTATGCATTGATCGCTTCCAAGGCTGTTCCCGACGAGATGAGCTGGCCCTGTTCCAGGAGAATACCCCGCTTCGCGACGAATTGGAGCGTTTCCAGACTGTGGCTGACCAGCAGAATGGTGGCTCCGCTTTCCCGCATCTCTTTGACCCGGGCTAAGCTTTTGTTCTGGAATTTCAGGTCTCCCACGGCAAAGGTCTCATCAATGAGGACCACATCGCTTTCGATATTCACCGCGACGCCGAATCCCAGCCTGCCGAGCATCCCGCTGGAATACATGCGCACAGGCTTATCGAACCATTCGCCCAGTTCGGTGAAATCCTCGATATCCGGAAGCTTTGCATCGATTTCCTGCCGAGAAAGCCCCATCACGGCAGCCAGTAGGCGTACATTCTCGCGACCGGTCAATTCCATGTGCAAACCGGCGTTCAGTTCGATCATGGGGAAGATCCTGCCGTGAATCTCCACCCTACCCCGCGTCGGAGCCGTGACCCCGGCCAAAATTTTGAGCAGCGTGCTCTTTCCTGCACCGTTTCTGCCGACTATTCCTACGGTCTCACCCCTGCGGATTTCCAGGTTCAGGTCTCTCAGCGCCATGGGACGGCGGTCGCCGTTGTATGTTGAGTTTGTTTTTTTAGATCGAATCAGATCCGACAATGTATGAACAAACTCGGGCAGCGGGAGGCCGTAACGTTTCCAGAGTCCTTCAATCTTGATTACAACGTCTTCGGACATCCTGCCTCACAGTACATCGGCGAAATAGCCGGAAAGTTTTCGGAATACGGGCCATGCAATCGCCAGGATAACGAATGTCATCAGAACCGATAAGAGAAAGGCTTCACTGGGCGGCGCTGCAGATTTCAACAGGACGTTGCGGAATCCCTCAACCACACCAACCATGGGATTCAGCATGTAAATGGATCTCCACTGCTCGGGAACAGTGCTCAAAGGATAAATGACAGGAGTGGCGAACAGCCATGCCTGGGTAAGAAACGGGGTGGCGAAAATGAAGTCTTTCCTGAACGTTCCCAGACCGGCGAGCAGTATCCCTACGGAAAAGGAGATGATCGTCATCAGTACAATGAGTGCCGGCAACCACAGAAGATGAATCCCCACAGGGATTTTGAACCAGATCAGCATGCCTGCCAAAATGATGCTTGACATGAAGAAATCGAACAGGGTCGCAGCCACTGAGGCCAAAGGAAACACTTCCCGCGGCAACGCGATTTTCTTGATCACCTCGGCATTTGTGGTAATGCTGGGACCGCATGCAGCCACGGCATTGGTGAAAAACGTCCAGGGTACCAGGCCGGCAAAACTGAAAAGAATGTAGGGAATTCCGTCGCTCGGAATATTGACGAATCCGCGCAGCATGTTGAACAGCAGCATCAGAATCAGAGGCTGCAAGAACGCCCACCAGATGCCGAGGGCGGACCGACGGTACCGGCTTGTTATATCCCTTACTACGAGAGCGTACAATAACGTTCCGAACCGCGCCCATCTGCGGCTCTTGGGAGACACGTTAACGTATTCCCCGCGGTTCAATAGTCCGGCTTTTTGCAAATCAAGAACTCCGATTTCACGTGATCGACCAAGAGAGCCTGCATCTCAAAAAAACAAGGGACCCGCACCATGCACGAGTCCTTGGAAGCCCTTCTTTGTGTATCAATACAAGAGATCGATCTCTCTCATTGTTTCTGACAGACCACTGCCTGTATTTTCTCACGCAGGATTGTGGAGGCAAATAGATCCTTTGTCAAGACCTATAGCTTGCTGACCCAGTCACTGCAAATGTATAAAGTTTTTTCTCATTTGACATAGATGTCCAAGTGTCCGATACTGCAAAGTCATTGTTTTGTTGCGGGGTTTGTACATGAAAACGGTATTGGTGACCGGTGGGGCAGGTTTCATCGGCAGTCATCTGGTTGAGGCTCTCCTCGGTCAAGGTTGCTCTGTTATTTGTCTCGACAACTTCTTCACCGGAAGTATGAAAAACATTCTTCCTTTTCGGGATGATCCGAATTTTGAATGCATTCGACATGATATAGTTGTCCCGATTCTCCTGGAAATCGATCAGATCTATCATCTCGCATGCCCGGCGTCTCCTGTCCATTATCAGGAAAATCCCATCAAAACGCTTAAGACATCCGTGTTGGGCACTTTAAACATGTTAGGAATTGCCAAACGAGTGAAAGCCCGCATTCTCCTGGCTTCCACATCGGAAGTGTACGGCGATCCGCAAATACATCCCCAGGTCGAGACCTACAACGGGAACGTAAATCCGGTCGGCCCCAGAGCGTGTTACGATGAAGGTAAGCGCGCAGCCGAGACCTTGATGATCGGTTATAGAGATTACAATCATACCAATGTGGCCATCGCGAGAATTTTCAATACGTACGGGCCTCGCATGCTCCCCAATGACGGAAGAGTTGTCAGCAATTTCATCTGTCAGGTGCTCCGCGGAGAGAATATTACCGTCTATGGCGATGGAACGCAGACGCGGTCGTTCTGCTACATCGCGGACATGGTGGATGGATTGATACGTCTGATGGAAAGCGGTGAATCCGGTCCTATCAACCTGGGGAATCCATACGAAGTGACGGTTGGAGAATTGGCCGAGAAAATTCGCGGGATGATACCCGGAACAGGGTCTGAAATCACCTATAAACAGCTTCCCGAAGACGATCCCCTCAGACGAAAGCCCAATATATCCGTGGCTGAGACGAAACTTGGATGGACACCCAAGGTCCCCCTGGAAACAGGACTGCATTCTACGATAGAGTATTTCCGGGAGGAATTAGGGTCAATTCATGTCAAACGGTAACAAGCGAACGTTCTTGATTCTTCTGGGAACCGCTTTCGGCGGGGCCTTTCTTTATATGGCATTCAAGGATGTATCATGGCCTGAATTCGTGCATGGTCTCAAACAGGTAAACCCCATTTATTTCATTCCTTGCACGCTACTCGTGATCGCCATCCAGTTCTTCAGAGCGGTTCGCTTCGGATTAATCCTCAATCCCTTTTGCCCCATGAAAATGAAAGATCTGTGGGATCTCCTCAATATATGGGCAGGAGCGAGCATGATTTTGCCGATACGTCTCGGCGAACTCGTGAGGCCATATCTCCTGAGACAGCGAGATGCCACTTTCTCAAGCGGTTTCGGAGCTGTCATGGTAGAACGGTTTTTTGATTTATCCGGTCTCGTACTGCTTCTTGGAGTGGTTCTCTGGCAAAACCCGAAGGCAGACATCTTCTATTCGTACCTCGGGCTGGGTTTGCTCGTGGTATTGGCGGCCGGTTATCTCGTAGTCCTTTTCATTCTGGCTCGCAGAGACGCGTTTCAGAGATTCGTTGAGAAACTGCTTTCCTGGCTGCCGGGAAAAGCATCCCTTTTTGTCGGTAAGATTGTCCAACAATTAGTGGATGGATTCGGGATTATGGCGAGTTTCAAGCAAGCAGTTGTTATACTTGCCTGTTCGGTATTGATTTGGATACTCTTTTCCGTAATGACTTACCTGTTCCTTCTGGCATTCGCAGTGGATGCTCCGTTTCTCGTCGCGGTAACAATCCAGGTGTTCATTTGTTTTGGAGTAGCCTTGCCGTCCGCTCCAGGATTCATAGGCACATTCCACGCTGCCTGTCGCTATGCGCTTGCCATATTCGGCATACAGGCCGTAGTTGCGATCTCGTTCGCAACGGTCTACCATTTGTTCTCTCTGGTATCCAATCTCCTCCTGGGATTGTTATCCTATCGGACATGCAATTTCAGATTCGATCAGAGTCTGTTCTCCAGACCGGCGGAATCCGAGGAGCCCGTGCCCGGAACAGA
Organism: Desulfomonilaceae bacterium; assembly: GCA_041740635.1. Taxonomy (GTDB): domain Bacteria; phylum Desulfobacterota; class Desulfomonilia; order Desulfomonilales; family Desulfomonilaceae; genus Desulfomonile. The sequence goes on from JBGSLQ010000001.1 coordinate 77,022, forward strand.
TCCGCGGCTGGCTGAATAAAAGCTGGAGTCAAATTTCAAGGACGAAGTAGTGAAGAATTGGTCTGATTTGGATAAACAACATCTCTGGCATCCCTTTACACAAATGCTGGAGTGGACTGATACGGATCCTCTTGTGATCGAGCGGGGTGAAGGAAATTACCTGATCGACACGGAAGGCCGCAGATATCTCGATGGTATTTCCTCACTGTGGGTAAATATCCATGGACACTGTCGAGACGCGCTGGACAAGGCGATAATTGAACAACTCGGAATGGTGGCTCATTCCACGCTCCTGGGATTATCCAGTATTCCATCGATTGCATTGGCCGAGAAGCTGGTCAAGATTGTTCCTGAAGGTCTGACTCGAGCCTTTTACTCCGATTCCGGGTCCACAGCCGTGGAAGTAGCCTTGAAAATGGCTTTCCAGTACTGGCGCAATCTCGGACGGCACACAAAACGTAAGTTCGTGACGCTTACTGAAGCGTATCACGGGGACACCATAGGATCGGTGAGCCTCGGTCAAATAGACCTGTTCCACAGTATTTTCCAGCCACTCCTATTTCACACCTTTTCTCTGCCGACTCCGTTTCCATACAGGTACCCGGATCTGAGTCCCGAGGAATGTCGCGACAGGTCTTTGGATCGTTTGCGTGCGCTGGCAGAGGACCACGCGGAAGAGATAGCAGCGGTCGTTGTCGAACCGCTCGTTCAGGGTGCTGCGGGAATGATCGTTCATCCGAGCGGTTTTCTGAAAGGAGTTGAATCCCTGTGCAGAGAGTTCGACATCTTGCTGGTGTGTGACGAGGTGGCGACGGGATTCGGGCGGACAGGAAAAATGTTTGCGTGCGAGCATGAAGGGGTGCGACCGGATCTTATGTCTGTAGCGAAGGGGCTGTCGGGCGGGTACTTGCCGCTTGCAGCGACACTTGCCACAGAAAAAATATATGAAGCTTTTCTCGGTCAGTATGCCGAGTGTAAGACTTTTTTTCACGGTCACAGCTATACGGGAAATGCTCTGGCGTGTGCTGCCGCTTGCGCGAATCTCGAGCTTTTCGAGTCTGAGCGAATCCTTGAGCATCTGCAACCCAAGATCGCCCTTTTGCAGGAACTCCTTTCCACTGAAATTTCCCCTCTTCCTCACGTGGCTGAAGTGCGTCAATGCGGATTCATGGTGGGAATAGAAGTTGTCGAAAACAGCGACATGAGACAATCGTACGCTCCCGAATTGCGAATCGGAGTCCGAATTGCGCAAGACGTACGGAGCCGAGGAGTAATTCTGAGGCCGTTAGGTGACGTTGTTGTGATGATGCCGCCATTATCCATTACTCCGGATGAAATTCGAACACTGGTAGTGACTACTGCACAGTCCATAGAAAAAGTGTGCGGTGCTTACCTGTGATTCATCATGGAACTTTCTTGAATTATCGGGAAGTTCCCTCAACGCTTGCTTTTGAAAGAGTGCATACATACAGATAGATGGTTTCCTATCCCATCCTTAAAATAGCAGTAATCAGCAAGTCCAATGCGGAGGGCGGCGGCGCAAGTAGGGTAGCCGATGATTTGGCTGTACTCCTCAATGAGGAACCGAACGTGATCGCGCATCACTGGCTCGGCTATCCGGGAGCAGTGTGGAAGCCGCATATGAGGCTGCTTTTCGGGGGACGACGTTTTCATCCAATCGAACAGGCGTGTAGACGGATTTCCCGGAAGTTGGGTTTCACCGACTTTTTCACTCCCGAGATCTTTCGCCTGTGGATGCGCAAAGAAATTGATTACGACATCTACCATTTTCATGATTTATCCACTGCAGTTTCGCCCATAGGTTTCCGGTGGCTCGCCCGGAGAGCGCACGTAATTTGGACATTCCACGATATTTCGCCATTCACCGGCGGCTGTATTTTCCCATTGGAATGCAAAAAATGGCATGTGCGATGCCGGGGATGTCCTAAATTGCAGGAATGGCCCCTTTTGACAGATTACGACCGGACCGGTCTCATGCAGGCCTATAAGCGAAAGACTGCGGGCAAGAACCTTTTCACCGCTATCGCTCCCTCGTCATGGATGGCACGACAGGCGATCCGTTCCGGCATGTTCAGTCAACCTCCAAGAGTCATCCCTTATTGCGTGGACACCGATCTATTTCAACCCCACGACAAGCAGGCGGTTCGGAAAAAACTGGGATTACCCGAACACGCATATCTCATCCTGGTTTCCGCTGCTCATCTCTATGAAATCAGAAAAGGCGTAGTCCATGCCCTGGCTGCATTGAAAGCGCTGGACCGGCCGTTCAGTGTCCTGCTCATGGGAAATTCCGACCCCGAGGTTTTAGCACGCTTCAAGAATTTCGATCTGCATGTCACAGGATATGTCAGAGATGCCGAACTCCTGAGTCTCTATTACTCTGCAGCGGATGTTTTCCTGTTTCCGACTCTGGCGGATAATCTGCCTTTGACGGTAATGGAGACCATGGCTGCAGGCACTCCCACGATTGGGTTCAGTACCGGGGGAGTTCCGGAAATGGTGAGCCACCAGATTCATGGATGGCTGGCCGAAACAGCCGATGTGCAAGGACTGGCGCAAGGACTCCGGGCAGCCTACGATAATCCTGAAATGCGGGAAAAATGGGCAAAGGCTTCCAGGGCAAAGGCTGTTAAGCTCTATAGTAAGCCTGTGTTCTTAAATACTCATCTTGATTTTTACCGGGAAATACTTGCATGCGGTCGTTAAAAGCGAAGCTTCCGGGAATAGCTGTGAAAATCGCACGAAGGGTGTTTCGAGTGAAATCGCCCGCCCATGTCGCACGTGTAGTCGAACGACTGAATCTGAACGTGAATGTGATCTCATTCGATGTGTTCGACACCCTGCTCAGACGAGTTGTGTTTCCACCTGAAAAAACCAAGATTCCCGCAGCCCGTGCACTCTCCGGAATGCTTCTTTCCCGGGGCGTATCCATCGATGTCGGTCGGATCCTTGCACTGAGAACCCAGATAGAAATTGCACAATGGCAGGCAGCCAAATCGCAGGGTTTCGATCCCGAGTATCATATACATGACGTCTTTCACGCGTTGCTGAAAAATTTTATGGACGAAGAGGAAGCGCGTCTTCACGTGCCGCTCCTCATACACGAAGAAATCTCTGCCGAAAAATGGGCGTGCCGGCCCGAAGAAGGAATGGTCCAAGCAGTCCGCAGACTGCGTGAGCTTGGGAAGCGGGTTATATTCATTTCCGACATGTATCTGGGGCACGATCATGTAAAGGAACTCCTCGATCGAACCGGATTCAAAGGCCTCTTTCACCGCGGTTATGTTTCTTCCGAGCACAGACTGAGCAAACGCAGCGGTCGGCTATTCGTTCGGATGCTTGAAGACGAACAGGTGGAACCTCGGCAATGGATTCACTTTGGTGACAAGATCACGAACGATTTTCTGCGTCCGAAATTTCTCGGAGGAAGATCGTGCCTGTACTGGCCCGATCATCATGAAACACGCGTCAAACGCCTCGAACACCTCGCGCTTCGCGAGGACCACGATGGAGATTGCAGGGTCACTCTCCTCATGGATGCCTGCGGATTCCGGAACTCCGGCAAACGAGGAGCGGCTTTCGATTGCGGATATACTGTTTTCGGCCCGCTCATTGCTCATTTTGTACATCGTGCAGCGCTGCAAGTCGCAGAAAACCGGATTGGCTCAGTCGTATTCGATGGCGGAAATTCACCTGTCCTGCAAGGCGTGTTCAATAGAATGGGGATTCCCGAATGCGCTGATGTCCGTGTCGTATCCTGTTGCATTCCGGATTACGTGATGAATCTGATGGTCCCTGACTGGACCGCTGCCATAAAGAAGACTGCTGAAAAGACTTCACTTCGTAAGCTGTTTTCGACACTCTTCCCGGATCCGCAGAATCTTTTTCCCATCGTTCGTTCATGTGGGTTCAATTCTCTTGACGATACCGTGGAGTCCGGCACTGAATGGAAACTTCAATTGCTGTTGAATCATCCCGAATTCCATAAGAGCGTCCTCGAACAGCGGGAGCATTATCAAGGACTGCTCCGGGATTACCTCAGGCAAGAGGGAATTGAATTCCACGATACGATATCGGTCATTGCATTGGGACCGGATACCCGCTTCCAGGAGAGCCTCCAATCAGTGTGCAACGTGAAGGCCCAGTATCTCTTCTTACCCGAAGATAGACGAGAACAGGGGTTCCAGGCGTTCGGTTTACAGAATCGTTCACCCCGAGGAGTATCAGAGGCCGCAATCAGTCTCTTGCACAGCCTGACCGCACCATCGGATGCGCGCCCGCTCGAACTGGAGCGCAATTCTGAAGGTAAGATTGTTCCCGCATTTTCCGAATGTCGAGACGATGCGGCAACAAATCAGGATCTGGCTGCTCTTCAGGAAGGAATTCTCCAATTTGCGGAGACTTACGGCCAAATGACAAGATTCGCGAAGCTCCCTTTGACGGACGAGGACACTGCAGGTTTCCTGAGTCGATTCGAGCTTTTTATACGAAAGCCGAACGTAACGGAAGCAAAGGCAATCTTGGGCTGTCTCATTGGAGAACCGTGCTGGACACGAGGCAGAATGGCTATTAGTGGTGGGTACGGTCTTGTTTCGGCGTATGATGCGGTCGTGTCCCTGTTCAGGAAGACTTACTCTGCATGAGCCCGGTTCAGTATTTCAGAATTATAGCGCTTTTTGCTGGACAAATTGACCCGTTTTACGCACGCTGATAGAATTGGTGAGTTCCTTAGAGAACGTTGACGGAATCGCGATCGAATCCTTTCAGGATTTTGAAAATGCCACCGACGTATATCGAAGCGAATACCGGGGGCGTGGACAACAGTTGATGGACGCAACCGTTTGTGCATTCATGCCGACAAAATACAGTTCAGGAGGAGAATCTGATGGCGGACCAAAGATTTCAAATACAGGGAATGCCTGCGCAGGGACAAAACAAAATGGTGCAAGGCGCCGGGCAGCAGGTCATGATGCCGCAGTACGGCGGCGGCGCTGGCGGTGGGGAAGGAATGATGGTCCGAAGAATGGCCGCTCGGGAAGGTATGGAGTCATATTACAGCAATTGCGCTGTAGTGGCCAGCAGTCCTCGGGAAATATCGGTTCTGTTCGGTCGGTACGTGACCCCGCCCCCCGGCTCGGGTTCTGCTGAATTGAACCCGGTGTACGAAAGACAAATCTACATGACCGTGGAACAGGCGGAAGATCTTGCAAAGGCGCTTGTAGAGACCGTAAAATTGTTCAAGGCGAAAGCAAATCAGCAGGACTGATCGCGGCTGTTTCCAAAAATTCGAGTAAGATGTAATTGTGGCTCATTGGCAGTGCGATGCTAAGAAAGGATAGGGGGATTTGTTTCCCAAATTTAGAGCCGATCTCGAAGTCTCACAGTACGACGAGGGCGAGGGAAAAATCAGCATAGTTCTCAAGGATCCCATTGCTGACAAGTTCTTTCGTCTGTCCGTTTACGAGTATCTCTTCCTTAAGGCTTTCGACGGGACCAAAAGCCTGGATGCCGCCCTTCAGGAACTCAAAGCCGAAGGCCACTTTTATTCTCTTGAAGATGCCCGCCTCATTCTCGATAGTGCTTCCCGGATGGGTCTTCTTCTGGGAACACCTTTCAGTTCGTCTGAAAAACAGCTTTTCATCAAGAAATACATGGATAATGCACAGCGGATGAAGCATTTTGCGAGTGTCTATTTTCTTTTTATTCCTTTGCTGAATCCAGACAAGTTTCTTGAGAAAACACTGTGGATCTTTAAACTGTTTTTCAACAAATGGGTCGCGATCTTTATAGCCTTGTTGATTCCCGGAGCCATTTACTTCGTAATAGACGGCCTAGATGTTTTAGAGCGGGAATTTCTCTTCTTCTTCAATCTGGAGAACATCATCTACTTGTGGATAACGATCGTCATTACGAAACTTGTCCACGAGTTTTCCCATGCATATGTCGCAAAACAATTCGGCCGATACGTTCCGGAAATGGGCGTGGCGCTTTTGATTCTGTTTCCATGTCTCTACTGCAACACAACTGATGCATGGCAACTGTCGGATCGCAAACAACGCATGGCCATTGGAGCTGCAGGAATTCTTGCAGAAGCGGTTCTTGCAGTATTTGCAATCTACATATGGCATTACACGAAACCGGGTATAATCAATTCATTAGCTTTTTATCTTTTCAATGTATCCTTAATTTCGACACTGATATTCAACGCCAATCCTCTCATACGGTTTGATGGATACTACATCCTCATAGATGCAATACGCACACCGAATCTCGTGACCAAATCCCGCCAATATTTGAGGCACATTGTGATGGACAAACTACTGGGCTTGGCCCAGGTTCAGAACAATGCCAGGACTCTGCGGGAAAAACTCATATTTGGCATTTACGGCACGACATCTACCATGTATCGCGTAGCTCTGTACGCATTCATTATCGTGGGTGTATATACCCGATTCGACAAAGTGCTGGGAATCGTCCTGGCATCATGGGCAATCGTGACCTTCGTACTCATGCCGATGAAGAACGGCGTCTCGGGAATGTATGCCCGAAGAGGACAGATCAAGCCCAAATTCGCCGGTTTTGCACTTTTGACGGCAATTCTCGTGGCAGCTCTGGCGGCCCTGTGTCTGCCTCTTTCGGCAAAATCCCTCTACCCCTGCTATATGGCTTCTTCCAAGACACAGAAGTTGACTATTCCTCTCATGACCATGGTCGATCGAGTGCTCATACGGGAAGGCTCGGTAGTGAAGGAAGGGGATCTGCTGTATACCCTGGATACGAACGAATTGGAGCTGAATCTTTTCAAGAAAGATACGGAAAGCGAAATCTCGAAAAAGAAGATGGAAATATTGCTCGTGGATGAAAAATATAAATCCCGGGCCGTCCAGAAAGCTCTCGATTCGTACATTCAAAAGGAAGAAGCGAACCTTACGCGGGTGGATCTCGAGCTTGCGAAGAACGGCATACGGGCTCCCTTCGACGGTATAATCTCGAAGTTGGACTTGTCTGTGCAAAAAGGATTACGAACGGAAAAAGGGTTCGTTGTCGGCCAGATCGATTCAAATAAAGACCGGGTGGTCTACGGGCTCATTCTTGAAGACGAGTTGTACAAATTCCACAAAGGGCAATCAGTCCAGGTGTGGTTTCCTATCGGTACCGGTCTGGTGCTTGATGGAACGATCGAATCAATCAGAATGTATAGTCAGCGGGAACTTGACGATTCTCCCTTTTCCAGTCGTTTCGGGGGTGAAGTTGCAACGGAACGAAGGGCATTGGAACAGCACGGAAAACGAAACGGATCTTCGCGGAAGAATGCGGATTCAAGAGAAGTGCCGCTTACCGCTATTTACGTATGCACAGTGGATTTGGCAGGAAAAGGGACTGAAGTCCCCCTGGGAATTACGGGACGACTGGTGGTCCCGTATCAGGCCAGAAGCCTGCTCTCCCGAGCAGTGGACGAACTCGTAAAAACACTCAACAAAGAAGCGTTTTTCTAGCCATTCGCCACTGTTTGTCATGAGAGACGACGACACGGGACAGGTGCGGGACTCATCAGTATGAACACATAAGGAATTTGGCTTATTCCGGATTAACATGTAGGCGGAAAAGGCGTAAGCACATGGATCGAATCGTATATCAGGATGTGGGGCCTCAGGTTCCTCAGAAAAGTATTCAAGCGGCACAACCGGTCGCTCACCGAGCGGTGTTCACGCTTGCCAAAATGGCTCTTGAGTCTGGTTCGCTTGACAGCCTCTATTTCCTCCTGGTGAACGACACCCGAATCTTGGTCGAATTTGATAATTGTTTTCTCATTACCCATATGGGAGGACATACGAATTTCGTCGCTGCCACCAACCAAACTTCTTTGAACAAGAAATCCGAGGCGTACCGCGAAATTACCAAACTAGGCAGAGAACTGAAAAGTCTCACGAAACCCATAGCCCCCGGGACGGAACAGGATCTTCTCGGAATAGCGGACCCGGATTTTCCGGATTCTGCCAGAGAAGCGCTGGGACATTACATTCACTTCTCAGGATGCAATCGACTCTGTTACATACCCCTGATGCACGAAGGCGAACCCATGGGGCACCTTGTCATGGAATTCTTTTCCGAAGGGATGCCCGACCGAATAGCGTTCGAACATCTGATTGCCATATCACCGGTGTTCGGGGCGGCTCTCGCCCAGAGATGGGTGTTGCACAAGAGGCCTGAACTGGCAACGATGACCAGCACAAAGCCCTTGGAGCAGAAAGGAGTGATGAGCTCCACGAAAGCCAAGTATGCCCTCGCAGCGGCAGTGGCTGCCATTCTGCTTTTTCTCCTGCTTTTTGTCATGCCGGTCACCTTCAGCGTGGGAGGCGAAGCGGAGATTATCCCCCGGGACAAACATCTGGCTTTCTGCAAAATGGAAGGTCTCATCGATAAAGTGTTCGTGAAGGAAGGGCAAAACGTCAAGCAAGGTCAGGTATTGGCCTCTCTGGACCCCAAAGACCTGGATTATAGGATCAAGAACGCGCAAACACAGTTCGACATCAATACGGAAGAGATGGTAATCCTGCGCAGCTCTGCAGAAGAGGATGTTTCGAAATTGGCAGAGAGTAAGCTCGCCGAACTCAAGCGCCAAAGCGCCTGGCTGGAACTCGGTTATTACCAGTGGCAAAAGCAGTTCATCGACATAAAAGCCCCCGTCGGTGGCGTTGTAGTTACCAAAGATGTAGAAAGTCTCGTCGGTAAGAAATTCGCTCCAGGCGAACCGTTCTGTGAAGTGGTGTTACCATCCGAGCTTTGGGCCCAGGTCGAGGTTCCGGAAGACCGGGTCTGCTACGTCAAACCAGGTCAGGATATGTGGGTGTATCTGAATAACGAACCTCTCAAAGGATACAAGCTGAAAGTGGCCGAAATTGCACCAGCGTCGGAAGCCGTGGAACGTCTCGGAAATATCTATCGCGTGAAGGCCCCCTTCCCTGATGCAGAAGCCTTTGCAAAAGTGGGTTTGAAGGGAGTGGGAAAGATCGAAACCAGAGACGCAAACCTCTGGTTTATCATCACAACACGGACGCTCAAGCACTGGAACAAGTTGATGCTGTACTTCTAACTTATCAAGGTGAGTCTCCTGGAATCGACCGAGGCTTGAGATCTTGATACATTTCCGCCAAGAGTCTTGTTCCCGTCAGCCATTAGCGCTTGCTGCATGTGATATACGAACATCTTTGGCAATCGGAATTTACGAATACTGCTGTGTTTTCCATACTCGTACAATCGCACAATCAATTGTCTGAAGAGGTGCTCGATAGAATTTCTCCTATCAAGATCGTTTCCATCAATTTGAAGGATGTCCTCTTCGGAAGTTACATTGAGCCTCTGAACGCGATTTCCCGGTTTACCGCAAAAAAAATCCAAAGGCGCCTCGAGGAAGATCTGGGATCAAAGTTCAGCGAAGTTCCACGCAGAGAACTCGAAAAAGAGTTGGAATACCTTTCAGCAGATTCCCTCACAGATATTGCAGCTCACGCAGTTTCCGGCATCGCCCCGGACCTGCAGCAGCATAATGCAGAGCTGATTGTCCGGTACGAGCTCGAAACCCTCTCCGACTCTCTGTATGCGGTCGCCGGCATGCAGGAATTCATGCAAGAGCTGAAGAAACGCAATAAAAGATGCGTGCTTTTGTCGGACATCCACCTCAACAAATCTCAACTGTCGTATGTCCTGAATCGAAAAGCCGTAACCTGTTTTGATGCTATCTATGCGCGGGCGGATCTTGGCGCGGACAAATCGTCCGAAGCGCTTTTCAGATCATTCCTGCTTGAAGAGAACATCCCTTCCCAATCGGTGCTCCACATTGGAACAGATCGGCTCAACGATTTCCATGTGCCTTCACGTTTGGGATTGAATACAGTGCTCATTGCGGATCCTCTTCTCAGAGCAAAGAAGAGAGTGCGAGCAACGTACTGCGACATGTCGGCAGCCAACCCGTACTGGCGGGGAATGCACGTCATCGGATCGACAGCCCCACCACAGTCCGGAAATTTTTATTATGACTATGGTTTCTCCTTCTTCGGGCCGGTATTCTGCACGTATATTCTCGGAGCGCTGGAAATTGTGCAGAAATATAAGATTGAAGATGTCTATTTTCTCGCCAGAGAGGGCAAGTTTTTTCAGCAACTACTTGAACTGCTCGCCCCGGATTTCTTGAGAGATATCCCTCGATCTCATTACGTGTACATGTCGCGTCGTTCAGTAGCACTGGCTTCGATACATGAAGGTCTCACCTTTGAGAAAGCCATAATCCTGCCATTCGATAATCCCAAGCAACAGGGGCTTTACTCGATTCTCCAGGCATTCGGGTTACCCTGGGAGGAATTCACGGAAAAAGCTGCATATTACGGGCTACCTGACATCCGCAAACCTCTTTGGGGCCATGAGGACATGGCAATACTCAAAGCTTTTTGCAGCGATGCGGAGTTCACCCGGCGAGTGATGGAATTGTCCGCTCCATACAGGGTTCTTGTGGAAAAATACCTTACCCAGGAGGGATTCTTCAGAAAAGAACGCGTAGCCTTCGTGGATGTAGGCTGGCTCGCGACGATCCAGAAACTGGTAGGGGATGCTTTCGGGAAGAGAAATGATTATCCCCACGTGTACGGGTTGTATATGGGATTCAGGAAAGCTGCATCCCACCGGTTCGATCCTGAAAAGAACACGCTTTTCGGACTCCTTTGCGACACCCGGGTTCCGGAACCGCAATTCGACGGCCCATTCCATTTTCTCCAGGTGTTTGAACAAGCTGCCCGGGCTTTTCACCCTACGGCAACGGGTTTTATGGAAAACCCGCAAACCGGCAGGATTGAACCGATTTTCAAGAGTGAATCGGCTCCCGATCGGTTAATCGAACTGCGTCAAGATCCGATAATTCGCGAACTCCAACAGGGTGTTATTGATTTTGCCACGCAATTCCGGTCGATTATAAGGTCTACAGCATATACGTTCAGTGACATCAAGCCGTTCGTGGGGACTCTTATGGAACGCCACCTCGTATTTCCAACGGCCGAGGAGGCGGATCGAATCATGAACCTGAAGCATTCCGAAGATTTTGGAACCGACAATGTCATGGACTGGACAGGAAATAGAACCCGCGGGCTGAAATCGATCCTCAAACCAAGGACGCTCTGGCGAAACATTAGGGGATCGTACTGGCCGGCAGGAACAGCCGGGAGTTCGGGAGTTCCTGTTCTTCAATACCTGTTGCGCATCCGTGAACTTTTGAAATCGTGAAGGTAGGTGAAGAAAAAGTGAAACAGCAGAAGTCTCTTTACGATCTCTTTCTTTTTTCGGTGATCAATTTCACCCATTTGACGGCCGCTCGCCTGAAAGGTCGCAAACCTGGAATCCACGGCCACTTCCATGAACTGGTGCGCGGTTTCATGGTCGAAAGCTCACGCGTCTATTACCGGCCTGCATTCCTGTTCAGCCGGCTTTCTCATTTCTTCTTCAAAACCAAATACAGTCTCCAGAGAAAGATGAAACAGGTCAAGACGAAAGATAATTATTGATTCCGCTATGTCCGTGCAGTCTTGGCTCATTAAATTAAAAAGCTATTCTAAGCTCATAACTTAACCGAATCAGCGCGTTACAAAATCTCCCCCGTCCCTCAGAAGCGTCAAAATAACAGTCCAGCGTAGGATGTGCTGACCAAAGCAACGTTATAATTTTTGCCAGAGTGTCTGAATAACTCATTTTGTCATCGGCTTGATTTCCTGATTTGGCCATAACCGACCGACCTAAGTAGACACTCATGGAGTCGCGAGATTTCCGTGCCGCGTCACTCGTTTTTTATTAAAGCGAACGAATGAATCGGTCATATACAATTTCCCCGAAATCAGGTGGAAGATCCCGGTAATCGGGATTCAATTTCGTGGTGTCCCAAATCCAGTCTATCCAGTAGAAACTCACCTGCCCTGCTCCCGTCGTAGCAAATTCGAGGGTCCAATCCCCGGTGGATGTATAATTCAATGGCACAATTGCGGTAAGATCGCTGCTGCCGAAGACCATTGCGCCTGTCCACAGGGCAAGATCGGTAAGCAGCTCTCTTCCATTACTGCCAGGATCTCCAGCCAGAGAGCACGTCCATAGCTGCAACTGCGCATTAGGAGCCAGGACTTCGCCCAGTTCCAGAAAGGCCCATGCGAAACTGTCGGCATTTGAGCTGGTGATTCTGTCAGTACCAATGGACAAGCTGTTCTCGCCCCCGTGCTCCAAAATCCCTTCGCTTTGAATCCACGCACGCTCGCCATAAGAAACTAATTGATTGTAGTAGAGCCACGTGCTCACATTAAAAGCAGCGTCCGTATACTGCACGATACGAACGTTTTGTGCGGTATAATCCTGGACATAGAGAAAACTGGAACTGTCGAACGTGAAGAGAATGTCTATGGATTCGTCAGATTGATAATTGCCGTTCCAGACTTGGTAATCCAGAAGTGGACTCGGATTGTTGATAAAATAGTGCACGAGAGTCTCTCCGGTCCAATCACCGATAATATAGTAGTCGCAGCTATCTAAGAAGCCCGTTGCAGGATCGAAAGATGTCGAGTAATCGTAATGAATCGGCTCGCCGTCATAACCGATCCCGTCATACAGATTAGACTGAAACTCGTACGTGTTATGTGCGCCGTACGCCGCATAGTTGTCATCCGTAAACCAGAGCGTGCAATCGATGGCTGCCCAGGAGGAACCGTTCCAGAGAAAAATCTCGTGAGCACCTCCCAGATCTTCAGATATCGATCCTTGATCATAGAAGAGCCACTCTCCTGAGGCATCGTCCTGATAATACCAGGCGCCTCCAAGATCGGCCCAAAAGTGTGCCCCATCCCAATATATGTCGGCCGTTTCAGAATATATTTTCCATTGTTCCACGCTGCAGTCCCACCACCACACATCTTCTGAATAATTGCCGTATGCCCAGTATCCGTTATCGTTATAAATCGTGCACCACTGGCCCGTGTTCTGTATCCAGAAAGCGCCGTCCCAGTACCACTGCTGATATACATCCCACTGCTCGAATCTGAAGTTATAAATAAACCACGTGCCTGTACCGTCTTCCTGGGCCATATAATTGTGCATATCGTAAAACCAGTATCCGAAGGTCCCGATGTGCTGATACCACCAGCCGTCTCCCGCGTATGTCCAGGGGTTATCGGCGCCATCGGCAATTGCGGCATCGGACCCGGTGATCGCGTCTCCGGCATTCTGGTCACTTGTATCGTCCTGGGCTCCATCCAGCAGAATCCTCTGCTCAAGGACTTCCATTCCCACCTCTCGATGCTGAATTTGTCGGAGAAAAGCAAAGGGAGTCAAGAAAACATCCTTTTCCGAAAAGGACCTACACCACGATACTATCCGTGGAAATTAATTCAATTGTAAATCCTACAGAAGATCAGTCAAGAGAAAAGCTGGAGTGGATTTCTCCAGAATTTCGCGGTCCGACACATTGAATTTTCCTGTGATTTTCGGTATCCTGATGAAAACCCGTACAACTTTCTGGTGACTATATGCCTAAATCATCCGCTCCATTAGTGAGTGTGGTCGTTCCTTCCTATAATCATGAACGTTACATCAAACAGGCTTTGATGTCGGCACTCTCGTCGACGATGGATGAAATTGAAGTTGTTGTCGTGGACGATGGATCAAGTGATAATTCCGCGGAGATTATTCAGAGCATTGACGATCCGAGGGTGCGATTCTTTTCCCAATCCAACAGCGGAGCACACGCAGCAATTAACAAGGGAGTGGAGCTTGCCCGGTCTGAATGGATAAGCATTCTCAACTCGGATGACGTGTATTTTCCTGAAAAACTGCAGACCCATCTGGATTTTCATGCCAAGCACCCGGAATTGGAGGCATCCGTTTCCACCGTTCGGTATGTCGATGAAAAAGGCGAACCGCTGGATGGAGAGAACGCGTCGGTGAAGTGGTACCGGACTGCTCGTCTCGCGTATCGCAAACAGCAATCCCTCCTGAAATCGCTTTTCATCGCAAACCATCTGGTTACCACTTCAAGCGTCTTCGTAAAGAAACAAACGCTCGTGAAACTGGGCGGATTCAAATCGTTTCGGTACGTGCATGATTGGTTTTTCTTTTTGTCTCTGGCTCGAAAGGAGATGCTCCAGGTCATAGACAAACCGCTGGTGTGCTATCGTTTGCACGGGAATAATGCAGTATTTGAGAACATGGATCGATTATTGGCGGAATGCCACTTCATTCTCGAATGGCACCTTCACGAATGTACGCGCGGTAAGAATCCGGTCCTGAGCGTCATAGAAGCTCATGAACTGCTTGCGGCAAATCCGCTGGTGGATTTTCAAGCATTGGCACTCTGTCAGACATGGCGGGAATCAAAAAAGAGTGATGTATCCAAGGTTTTTGCCGGAATCGATACCATGCAGAATCCGGTGCTAAAAGCCGTCTTGAGCACTCTCAAGGCGAAAGGCGGAGAAATTGCTTCCTTGAGAAGGGAGAACGAAAGACTCTCTCAGGAATCCCAGAGGCTGAATCATGAAAATCACCGTATCAACTATCAGAACCATAATTTGACCGTCGAAATTGCTCGCCTTAGCAATCAGCGCGAGCGCACGAGCGAAGAACATAACAGATTAGTGCAAGAATGTTACAGATTAACAGAAGAAAACGAAAGAATTAATAGAGAATGTGAGCGCATCACAACTGAATATATAAACTTTACAAAATTACATTCTGACACACAGAAGTGAATGACACTACGTGGGCCTGCTGTTAGGCCATAAATTGTCCTGCAAAAAAGAGCTCTCACGGGTTTTATTTCCTGCAAACATTGAAGAATTACAATAGATTTTGTTGGTTTCAACGTTAACAATCTGTATCCCCGCTGTAAAAATGATTTGACAAATCACCTCGCAAGTGTTTATTATTAGGCACTTTTGTGTGCGGACTGTACATCTCTCCGGTGTGTCTTTATTTTTTCTATCTGCGAATGTGGTGGCGAACAGCACCATTGCAAGTGCCATTCAATGGTGAAGGAGGAATAATGCTGCCAAACGAGTATGAGCCGTGTGGACGACAATTACTATGATTCATACGTGTTACCGGCCGCATTCTGCCGTTTATAACCGAAGTATGAAATTTGACGAGCTTACAGCGAATGGATTACGGGTCTACAGAAACAGATCAGGGAAATTTCGAGACAGCGAATGCGTCGAAGTCGAAGGGTGCTCCCGATCCGCCTCAGAGTTCCGTGTCCTCTTTTTGTATGCGAGTAATTTCTTGGATCGGAAACGGGATTACCCGTTCATTCCGGTGCATTCGATAGGTGCAGGGTCTAACATGTAGTCTCGGTTTCGGGGGCTTTTATGGAATATACGACTTTTCAGCGGAAGCGCTACTTAGTTTATTGCATCGTTGTTTCGGCTTTCTTCACAGCGTTTATCCCATGGGGGGGCGCAGAACAGTCCCCTGCAACTTCCATGGAGACAGCCCGATCCGTTCCTACACCAAATCCCGAAGCGACCCAGAGCGAATCACCAACACAGTGGAAGACTCCACCGCCGGCCATATCTTCCGAACGTCTCATCCGGGAGGAAATACCTTTCAGCAGAAATTCTCCCCGTATAGAAGCCACCATAGTCAACCCGTTCCAAAAAGCAGAAGTGCCAGCGGAAATACCCGGCGTCATTGCAGCCTTGAACTTTGAGGAAGGCGACCTCGTCAGAGAGGGCCAAATCGTAATGGAATTGGATAGCAAGCAGTATCAACTGGATTTTGAAAAAGCACGCGAAAAACTTGCCGCTCTGGAAATTGCGGCTGAAATATCCCGGAAGGAACTAAAAACCCAGGAAGAATTGTATGAGTTGGATTCAACGAGCCTTCAGGATCTCCTGAGAAAGCAGGGCGAGGCAAATCTCGCGCTGTCCAGGGCGAAAGAGGCAAAAGCCGAGTTTGAATTGGCTGAGTTAAATCTCAAACGCTGTAAGATCCGCGCGCCGTTTACCGGATTCATAGCATTGATACATAAACAACCGTTTGAGGCCACCAGAAATCTCGAGAGCCTCTTTTACATGGTGGACAGTGCCAAGGTGTTTACCATAGCCAATGTTCCGGAAGAAAGAATGAATGAATTCACCAAAGGAGTCAAAACAGTTTTCTGGCCGCGGACCGGAGGGGAATTCAAAGGCACTGTGGACCGAGTCGGAAGGGTAATCGATCCGAAATCCAAAACAAAGAGAGTTTGGGTTCTCATTCCAAACGAAAACCAGGCACTTGAAGTGGGCATGACCGGTTCTTTGGAAGTCAGCAAGTAAAACATGATAAGCGCTGTCAAATACAAACTGAAATTGCTTTTGGTTGTTGTAGTGAGCGCTCCTTGGCTGTTCACTTCGTGCACGTTTACCCAATTGAGAGCTTTTCAGCCCGATATTCATCAACTTGCCACGGCAAATCGAACTGTCGCTTCCATGGTGGAAAATCGTCTCAGGCCCGCGACGCTGGTGGCCGGAAAACGATGGCTTGTGCTGGAGGATTGCAGAAATATAACGCTGATGAACAATCTTGATATTCAAGTTGCCCGTCAGGATGAACAGACAAAACGTCAATTGCGCAACGGGCAAATGGCTCAGATGCTGCCTCACGCTGCTGTTTCCGGCCAATTAAGCGAAAGGGATAATATAGGCTGGAGTTACAGCGAAGTCATCGCTGAAGAAGGGCTCTCTGCTTCAACGGCTCCTCGGCCCGTGATTTCCTTCCCGCCGTATCCGTACAGATACGCCAACGGACGAGAGCGATCTACGTGGCGCTACTCTGCAGAATTCAGATGGAGCCCCATTGAAGCGTTGACCGCTTTCTATCGAACCAAGAGCAGGTCGAACCAGCGCATCTCTGCATACTACGAGCGAATGAAGCGGGCCCAAAAAGTGCTCGGTCGAACCGAGAGTTCCTTTTTCCGATTGTTGGCCCTTCAGGAAGCTTTGCCTATGGCCGCCCGTTTGAAGAGCATTCGTTCCGACATCGTAGACAAACGAGCTGAGCTTATCGAAAAGAAACTCGTGAATATCGAAGAATATAACGATGCAGTCCAACGATATATCCGGGCAAGACGTATTTACGTTCAGGTGAGAAACGATATCGAGAAGCAACGGAATTTCTTGGCATCTGCAATGGGACTCTCGCCGGATTACACAATCGATGGCGGATTTTATGTGGCCGGTAAACTCGAAGAACCGGGCTTCAGAGCCGAAATGGCCGATCTGGAAGCTCAAGCCGTAAGAACCCGACCCGAATTATACATAGCGGGACTGGAAAATCTCAGTTCCGAGAACGATTTGAAAGCCTCGTATGTTAAATATGCGCCCCAAGTTACCGGGTTTTACAGGTATAACCGCGATAAAGACAAATTCCTCCTGGACAAGGAATATGCGGAATATGGCATGAATTTCAGAGTCGACCTGTTCGATTGGATTGGCGCTTCCTTTGAAGGAAACGCGGCTCAGTCGAACATCTTCAAAACCCGTCGAGACCTGACCAGGGTTGCTCTGGAAGTATCGTTGGAAGTGAGGGACACTTTCCTAAAATATTTCGATGCATTGGAACAGATTCAGAATTCAGCTCAGTCAGTCCGGATGGCAAGAAGAGTGCTGGAAGTAGCAAGACACAGATCGGCGACCGGCGCCGCAGACAAAGTCCGAGAACACGAAGCAGGAGCAAATCTCCTGGAAGCCAAGGTCGAACGCGTCAACAATCTCGGGGAGGCTGCAGCCAATCTGGCGCTCCTCTACGCGGCCATGGGAGTAAATTATCAGGAACCTGTTCCTCAGGATTAGTATTCTATCCGGTTTTCTCACGGAAACAGCGTCGTCATTATTGCGTGTGTTTCTCAAAAGTTTTCAAGTAATCAGACATCTATAAGAAAGCGTATTCGTAGCGTCCGGCGTCTCTGGCGATCACAATCCATTGATTTATTTACATGCTCATGGACACGAAGGCCGGTGGCTACCAATTTAGATGAATCGCTCCAAACAATCCTAAATTATTCTGAGAAGCACTATTGTATGGTAATGAACAAGAGAATTCCTTTGACAGTGTTCACCGTAGGTCATTCCAATCATCCCTTCGATACTTTTTTGTCCTTACTGCAGCAGCATTCAATCAAAATGATTGCAGATATCCGCAGTTTTCCCGGTTCGAAAAAATTCCCTTATTTCAATCGTGACTTCCTCCGGGAGAATCTGCCCGAACATGATATCCACTATCTCTGGATACCCAAATTAGGAGGGCGGAGAAAAAGTCCTGCAGGATTCGAGTCGCCGAACACGGGACTTGTCAATCCCGGATTTCGAGCGTACGCGGATTACATGGGCACTCTTCAGTTCCGTGAAGGAGTATCGGAATTCCTTGCTGCGGCCAAGACTTCCAGGACGGCCTCCATGTGCGCGGAGGTCCTGTACTGGCAATGTCACCGCCGTCTTTTAAGTGATTATCTTTCGCTTTTGGGAATAGAAGTTTTTCATATCATGGGGCAAAAGAATCCGATTCTCCATCCCCTTACCCCCGAGGCTACCATGTCGGCCGAAGGTATCATCACTTATCCACCGGCATAACAATTCGACTAAAAAAGTGGTGTAGTCTGCATAACACCATTGCCGTCATCACCGGATTCGCGAGCGATGCGGTTTGAAACTGTCTCAAAATTCTCGAATGCGCAACAAATCGTGCCACGATTCGCCATCTTTGTAGGGGTAGGCCTAGTGCCTACGCTTATTTGGGCGGACACTAGGCCCGCCCCTACAGTCAAGCAGCGAAGACGACGGAAATTTCGTGGCACCATCTGGAATCAATTTTGACTTTTGAGACAGCTTCGGTTCGCTTCGCTCACCACATTTTACTTAAGCTGCTTGAAAAACGAACCGGATGATCAGCGGCCGTTCTCAAACGAGGCGAATGTCGAACCGCCGGATGGAAAAACCCACACTGTCGCATTGCTTGGAGCTTTGGATGCAGCCCAGTCTACGATCGATTCCGTTTTATTGAAGCTCCTGGCCAATCCCATTTTCCTGCCGATATCCTCCGGGAGGTGCCGACTGTCGCTGAAAATCCCCAGGTGATTGCGTCTCAGCATTTGAAGTCCGAAATGTCCGATAAACACCTCTTCTACCGGCTCACCTTTTTTCGCTTTTTCTACGAGGGATAGAACGCGATTTTTTCCAATCACCTTCAGGAGCATTCTCATTATCGGGTAAGGAAGAGTCTTTTTCGCCAGAGGCATCTCCCCCAATCCGTGGATGCTGCGTGCAAATCCCAGGAGCACTCCACCGGGCTTGCATGCATATAACGAATTTCCGATGCATTTGACTGATTGCCGCAGGTCGGCATCCATGGGAAACGAGTTCGCTATTACCACATCAGCCTGTTCCGGGACTTCCTGTCGAGAAATTTCAAGGACGAACTTTTCACCCTGTCTCTGAGCCTGAATCGGGTCGCCGCAGAAAAAAGCAGCCGCACGCGCCTGTTCGTTCATGGCAACGTTTACAATGAACACATCTTTTCTCAGGAACCTCGCTCCCTCCTCGAGATCCTGGCGCATCGGAGAACGATCCCCCACCGTGCCAACGTAATCGAAATTGTCCGGGTCCACTCCTTGCATGTGGTTCTTTCCGATCGTCTCGGCAGCGGCACAACCGGGAATCAACATTTTCAGTCCTCCTCCGAAGCCGAGGAGCAAGTGAGGTTCAATGGCGCCCACACACACAATGAGGTCAGCTTCCGTGAGAAGCCTGTTGAGAATGACTTTGGTGCCTCTGGCCGTGACACCTACCTCAATGAGACCGTCCGGATCGAATGCATCGTGACAGCGCCAGGGATGCGCGTCCATCAATGTTCGACCGATCTTCTTTTCCACTTCATCAAGACGGCTCTGGCGATGGACACCCGTGGCAATCAGGATCTGTATGCTCTGTGCAGTTGCTCCTGCTGCCAGGAGTTCGTTCATAACAGGGTGCAGGAATTCTGCTACAGGTGTGGGACGAGAGTGATCGTCAACCACAACGACCACGCGTTTACCGGAAAGAGCACGTTGCGAGAGTCGGGACACTCCAATCGGGTTGGACAGAGCTTCCGCACATGCTGAGACTGGGTCCGCAATTCCAGGCATCGACCTGGGTTTCAATTCACCGAGAATTTGCCATTTGTCCGGAACGGAAACCTTGATAGATTCTTTTCCCCACGGAAACTCAATGAATCTGCCCATTGATTTTTCACCTCAATACAATTTGCATTCAGAAGGGTAAAATTGGGGGAATCTTCTTTGTAAGACTTTCGCCCCAACCTCTTATGCCATTTCGCCATTAAGTTCATGAAACCGGGAGATCCGGCAGGGACGCCGGACCCTAGCATGAGCCGGTAGCGGCCGGCCTCCGTGCCGGCCGATTTCCGATTGTTCCTCCAGGACAAACGCGCCAAAAACACTCCAAGCTAGCACATACCCGGACACCCTTCCTTGATTGTGAAAGAGTATCAGGCTCGGAGCATCATCTCCGGTTCAGAAACCGTCTGGATCTTCGCAGCCACTCGGTCCACCGCCAGGATCGGGAACCAAGTACGCGTGTCAGTTGACTTTGCAGCTCCTCAATTCGGGCTTGGTGCTGTTCTATCAATCGATGCTGCTCGGAGCACTTCTCAGAAAGTTCGGCCAGTTTTTCTTCAGCTTCTTCTCTACGTGATTCCAGAGAGATCTTCTGTCCTAATGCAGTGAAGAAGCTTCTTATTGCAGCGATGCTCTGTACGTTGGCTCGGAAGAATTCGCGTAATGCGCCGTCTGCGGCATTCTCTCCTACTCCGATTATTCCCAAACCGTGACAATGTGTGAACTCGAAAAAAGGGTACCGGTCGGCCAATTCTCGGAATAACTTTTCCACACCGAAACCGCGTTCCCGCACACAGGTATCGTGCATGAGCACAATTCCCTTCTTGCTCATTTTGGGAAGCCACAGTTCAAAATCGCGTTTCACCGCGTCGTAGTAATGGAGACCGTCAATGTGAAGAAGGTCGATGGAATCATCCGCAAAATGCTGAACCGCCTCGTCAAAGCTCATGCGCAGGAGCGTGGAAAACTGTCCGTACAAGGGGTCATGATAGCTCGCCAGATCGTTATATACGTCTTCTCCGTACCAGCCGGCGTGCTCGTCTCCTCTCCATGTATCAACAGCCGAGCATTCGGTCTTAAGGCCCAATGATTCTACAGCCTGGCAGAATGCACAATACGAAACTCCCGTGTACGCGCCTAATTCAACCAGGGTTCCAGGACTCAGGATCTGTATCAGCCCGAATGCGAAGGGTATATGTTCCGTCCATGCTGAAATCCGAAGCCTCAGAGGTTTCATGAATACAGCCGGGTAATTGAGAGGATTGAAGTCCACTGTCTGCGTCTTTATTCGGGATGCACCCGGAGCGAGATCTTTTCCATAGGAATCCCTATGAGCCCGCTCCAATTACTCGTTGAATGAGACTTGAAGATAAGCGCATCGTGCATCCAATGTTGATGCACGTGCTCTTCCTGAGATCCTTCTGCAACTGCCGCAGTTATGGAGTAATCACCCATGAGCAATATTGGCATGCGGAAACAGAATTCAGCCTCGAATCTTTCCCCGGCCTTTATCGACACCGGGTTGTTCCTGTACGTCATGTACGAATTGTCTCCAAACAAAGTTTGTCCGAGCCGGTCGCGCACGTAAAAGCCTACAATGGGGCTCATCATATCCGCGTGCGCCATGCAGCCGATTCGCAGACACACCGATTCGCCGCCTACTATCCATGAGAGCGGTGCTTTTGACATACGTTCCAGGAATTTCACGTCTATAATTGAAGCGCTGAAGTTGCCGAATGAATGTGCATCGGGATCGAAGCGGAATACTTCAATGTCGTTCCGATGAGGTGACGCATTAATGTACTTTAGCCTTTGGTCGATCATGTCTTCGGGATCGATCCGCTCCGGAAGCTCTCTAACCGAATTTTTCGATCTGTTCACGTCCTGTCGGGCAGCGAAGACCTTTTCGAGATACAGATCGCAAATGTCTCTTGCAGACCCTTGTGCCTGGATCATGCCTCCGTCCAGGAGAATTGCTCTATCGCACAGGTTGATGACAGCAGCGGTGTCGTGACTCACGAAGAGCAGTGTCCCTTTTTCCAGGAATCTCCGTAAGTACCGCATGCATTTCTGAGCGAAAAACGCATCCCCCACGGCCAGAGCTTCGTCAATGACCAGAATGTCGGCATTCACATGTGCTGCAATCGCGAAGGCCAGACGTACGTACATTCCACTGGAATATGTCTTCACCGGCTGATGGATAAAATCGCCGATATCGGCAAACTCGAGGATTGCCTCGTACTGCTCGTCAATTTCTTCCTTTTTTAGCCCTAGCACCGAAGCATTCATGTACACGTTTTCTTTGCCTGAAAATTCCGGATTGAAGCCGGATCCAAGCTCGAGAAGCGCACCGATGCGGCCTCGAATTTCAATCGATCCGGTGGTAGGCGCAAGCGTGCCGCAGACAATCTGTAGGAGCGTGCTCTTTCCGCTTCCATTTTTCCCGATTATACCGATTGACTCTCCCCGGCGTACATCAAATGAGAGATCGCGTAAGGCCCAGAATTCCCGAAAATAGCGCTTTTCCCGTACAGGCAGCCACCGTGACAGCATTGTGCGCAGCGGCTGTTTCAATCTATCCTGGGGAGAATCCCAGAGATGATAGCTTTTTCCGATGTTATGGATCGAAATTGCGGGAAAATCAGTATCCAAACTCATTCCATGTTGCTCCGAACGGATAGTCTCCTTTCACATTCTCCCAGTTTCAGATGACATCTGCAAATGCCCTCTTGGTTTTCATGAACCAGGCGTAGCCCAACTGAAGAACGATCAGCGAGAAAAGTCCGATTAACGCAAGCCATCCCCAATCAGGATATGCGCCCCACATGAGGGTCTTCCTCGCATTCTCGAGAATCACGGTAAGGGGATTTAATTGAATAAGCAGCCGATAGGGTTCCGGCACCGCGGACAGCGGGAAGAAGATGCCCGAAATGAACAACAAAATCTGTACCACTATGCCGAGAGGATGCCCTATATCCCGGACAAAAACCCCCAGAGACGATAAGAACCAACTCAATCCCAGAGTCAACATAAGCAGAGGAAGCGCCACCAGCGGAAACAGATAGATCGTCCAGGAAAAAGTCCCCTTAAACAAGATGAGCGCAGGGATTAAAATCGTCAAACTGATGACGGCTTGTACAAGGCTTGAACAGAGTATGGCAACCGGCAATATTTCCAGTGGGAAGATGACCTTCTTCACATAGTTCGGATTGCTGAGAATCAATTGAGGCGCGCGAATGATGCTTTCGGCAAATACGTTGTACAGTACGAGACCGCAGAAGAGCGTGAGACCGATATCCAGGAATCCTTCATTTTGCCCGACACCCCACTTGATGCTGAAAATGACGCCGAACACGAAAGCATACACGGCAAGCATGAGAAGCGGCGTTATGAATGACCACACAATTCCCAGGTACGATCCCCGGTACCGCTCGACGGTATCTCTCCATGCCAGCCGTGCAATCAGATCCCTGTGGCCGTACAGATGGACAGCCATTCTCAAAGGATTCAGGTATTGCGCAACAGGGACCGGCTTGCCGGAAATAACTGACGGGGGCTCCATTTCATTCATGTCACGACGTGCTCTCGATACGGATCGAAGATCGGGTTTTCACACACTACCGAACCGAGACAGCACGTCGCGTCCTCTCTGCACTGACAGCTCTGGTAAACCCGGACGAAGATGCGGCCACTGCAGAAAGCCTACTGCAGCAGGATCCAATCGGTGACTCTTATCAAGAACCGGGAGTGGGAACAACTCTCGGTCGATTCATTGCTTCCAGGCTTTTACCCAGTGTTTCGTAGAGGGCTCTGGCTTGCACATGAGACAGATAAACCTGCCGTTCGTACACTTCAACCAGGGAACGATTTCCGGCTTCGTCCGTGCCCGGTCTGAGCTTGCCGAAGAGCAGACAAATATCGAAAGGGGTGGTTTCAATCATTGTGCAGTTCGTATAATACCCTTCGTCTTTGAATGAGAACATTTTCGGAAGAGTCTGCTGTTGCTGTTGATCCGCCATATGAACCTCCTTACATTTTCATTCCGACTTGAAGATACCACGAAAAGAAAGCCTCCGCACCTAAAAGTTATCCCCCTCATTGTTCAGAGAATATTCAGCTCGTGGAAACCAGGGAACAACTCGAATGCCTTTAGATTATTGAATGCACCAATTTTTCCTTAATGTAATGAACCGGCAAAGTACCCAATATTTTAGTGGCTTGTTTATATGTCAAGTCGCGCAAAAATAAATTTATTTCGAACTATTTTTGATTTTCTGATGTCATTTGTGTTATGGTCGCCAACTTTCCCGCGAGTACGATAATTATCGTGCACAAAGCGGGTTCGCTCGATTCATTAAGGCTTGCGAAAATTTCGGTTTAAAGGAGAGGTGTAATGAGAATTTGCATTTCTATAATCATGACATTCTTATTGGTACAGTTGGTGCACGGAAAAACGTTCGAGGAACATGTATTAGTGAGTTACGACCCGTTGGTGACTGAATTGAAACATCACGGATTCGGTGGACCATTAGGTAGAGAGGTGGCTGAATTTGCGCTTATCAGGCAATTGATAGAAGACGGAACGAATCGCGACCATTCGGTAAGTATTGTGGGAATGTCCGTAGGCGGTGTCAATGGAGAGGTAATGAGCAGTCTCGGTTTGGAAATGGGAAAGCAGAACGAGAAAGGCCTATTGCTGAAGAGAGTGTATTCTGCGGACGGTAACCCCTGTTATGCAATCTGCGGCCCCAGGGCAAATATTTGCTCCGCAGTGGCCATCGTGTTGCTATGGGACCAGTATATTACCCGGGCTTATTGTGAAAGATTCAACACAAAGGAAATCTCTGCGTGGAAAACATCCAAAGAGTTGTCACGAAAAATAGAGCTTGGGACGGCCAGGCACGATGAAATCGTCAATTACTGTGAATTTGCCGAATCGAGACGCAACGTTCTCACCCGCGCGAATCGTATGTACAGCTCGACAGCAGCCGGTGTTATCGAATCCATAGTTCAGAAGTTGGGTCCTCTCTTCAAATTGCGAACGTTTTAGAGCGATTCCAAAAATTCTGACGCTTGTTCCGCTCTCGAATACAAGAGACTAGTGCGGACCGGCGTCTCTATCGGTCCATTCTGTCGATATTATTGATCATATTAAAGATGTGCCGGCAAGGAGAGGCTGTCTCAAAACTTCCTAATCGTTTAGGATGTGGGTTAGCGAAAAGGTCAGCACCAGAACCACTCGAGAGTGAACAACGAGAATCCTTAGAGTCTCATGGTTACTGCGACCTTAACGCTTGTCATTGCGAGCGAAGCGAAGCAATCGCCTGAAATTAAGCGCCTAATCCCAGGCGATTGTCCCGCGCGACGAGGGATCGCTGCGCTCCTCGCAATGACACTATCTAATGGAATGGCTGAATGGACAATCCCGATACTATTGCGAACACATGCTCACACCTGCGCGAGCGCCCAATGCCTGGCAGTCACGACGACGCCTTGAGCATATAAACCGTGGATCGATATTTTGAGACAGCTTCCGGAGGCTGGCACCCACCAATATTCTTATCGCTCAATGGGACACCAATTGTGGCAATTCTAAAAATATCGTCCCTTTCGCGCCTACAGATGCACAACGAAAGGGACACTATTCCAAGAACTCTTTTTCCTTTATACTTACGGACAGGATTTTGTGACAGGAAAGAAAGGGTGATGCTCACTCATCAGAGGAAGTCCTCAAAGGCTGAGAACACTAACGGGGTCATATCTGCCCGTTGCGATTCATCAGAGACTCTGACGATCGGTTCTCTTCTTCCGGAAGAGATGAAGTGGAGATTGGCCTTTGACCTCACATTACTTTCTTGAAAGTGAATCCTGTAGAATAGTTTTTCATGGTGCGCCAGCGTCCTTTGCTCACTGAGGTATTCAATCTCTTTTCAGCAACGACAAGGTGCATGGATGCCGGCGGGTACTTGTAATCAGAGGAGCACTCAATGGATGGACTCCGGTTCGTTTTCCTGTTCATGGGTCTTGTAGTTTTTGTCGTCATAGTCCTGATTGATTGGCTTTTTAGAAACCGTTGAAACTGTTAATTACTAGGCTCTTTCGACAGTGCGATTCCGCTGGATTATGTGCTCCAGATTATATTTTCTCACCCGGTAGCCGATTTGTCTCAGGGTAATCCCGAGGTCCTTTGCCGCCCGCGATTGCACCCAGCTATTCCGTTCCAGCGCAGCGATTACACTCCGTCTCTCGATATCCTTGAGCGCGTCCAGGGATTCGCATGCCTCCGCTTGCCATTCGTTTCGCGAAAAATTTGGACATAAGGTCAAATCTTTTGACTCAACCAATCCCCCGGGCACGGTAAACGCGAGGTACTCGATAAAATTCTCAAGTTCCCGCACATTGCCTCGCCACGCACATTTTTCCAGAGCCGCCATTGCTTCCCGCGTGAGTTTAAGCGGCAATCCCAGGTCTCGCCGGACCCTGTCACTAAAGAACCCCACCAGCGGGGCCAGATCTTCCGGCCGTTCCCTGAGGGGAGGAATCGCAATGGGAAACACATTCAGTCTGAACAGGAGATCCTGGCGAAAGGTCCCGTCTGCAACCGCTTCACTCAAATCTATTTCAGCAGCAGCTATGAGCCGTACATCCGCAGAAACGGCTTTCATACCGCCCACGGGCTCGAATTCCTTATCCTGTAGAAATCGCAAAAGCTTGGATTGGAATGGAAACGGTAGCTCATGAATGTTTTTCAGAAAGATCGTTCCGTGATTTGCCTCTTCCAAACGGCCCATTCTCGGCTCCAGGATTCCGGAGAATGCATCCTTTTCGCAGCCGAAGAGTTCCGATTCGATGCGATTTTCAGGAAAAGCCGAGCAGTTCACTGCCACAAACGGAAAACGGTTTCGATCGCTGAGTTCATGAATCAGCCTTGCAGCCAAAGATTTTCCGACTCCCGGTTCTCCTGTAAGCAGGACCGTTGCATTGGTTGGAGCAATCTTTCTGATGAGCTGCTGTGCTTGAGCCATTACCGGGCTTCTACCGACTGCGAGGAAGTTGTTTATTTTTTCCGACAATTCCGTTTTTAGAGAGTCAAGTGCCCGTGTGAGCGCGTCTTCCCGCGCACGCACCTGGTAATTTAAACTCATTAATTGCGCAATTGTCTCTGCGATACGCGAGAGAAGTCGAATGTCTTCCTCCAGCGCTACAGTCGCGGGGAAGACTCGTTGCGAATTGAGAACTCCCACCGGAGAATCGTCGATACTAATAGGCACACCTATTACTGAGACGGATTCCGGTTCATCGCCAGTCGTTCTAACCGGGAAATACTTTCCCGTCCTGGGCGCAACCCAGACACCACCGGTTCTGAAAACAGCCCCTGAAAGGCTGAATGCGCTATTCTGGGTTTCTTTTTTTTCTTCTTCTTTGGTCAATCCGCAGGATGCTCGAACGAGGAGGCGCCCGGTTTCCGGACGTTGAAGCATTACCCACGCTCTCCTGGTGGCTGTGTGCTCCTGAAGGATGCACAGAAATCTATAGAGCATGTCATCCAGGTTCAAGGCACTATCTATATTCTGACTTAACCCTCGTAAAATATTCAATTCATAATGATTGGCGATGGATTGCTTGTCGCTGGTTCGTTCTCGAGGCAGCATGTATCGCTCACTTTCAAAGAGAAAGATTCTATAGATTATAATCGCTTGTACAGTCCCGTCAAAAGCCGTGATATCGCAATCAAAGGAGTGATCTGGGGAACCTTTTTTGTAATGAACAATGCCGTTAGCTCAGGTCCGAATTCAAAGTATCGCCTCTGTAAACTGACATACCTGGTCTTGGCATTGGGCGCTGCCCTGTAGGGGCAGGTCTCGTGCCTGCCCTTCACTGAATGACCGGCACGCAGGCCGGTCGCTACCGGGCACCCACAAGGGGTGCCCCTACCCGATCCGGATTGACCGTGACCAGGAACAACCATTGCAGAATTCCTAACTGGCTCTCAGATGAACTATGGGCATCATCCATTTGAAAAAAAGGTTCCCCAGATCTTACTCCTTTGATTGCGAATCAACGCTCTTTCCGGAATCTCACGAGACCGGGACTAATCCTGGTATAGCGAAATGTGTGCCAAATGTTCGAAAACTAGTGGTAATCCTTATGAGCTTCTCCGGAAAGGTCTAACCGGATGGTATCTTTTGGCTGAAATGTTACAGGAATGTCAGATTTTGGGAGCAGGTTCTTTCAGAAACCAGGCATTCTCTCCTGTGCTTGATTCAAAAGCTAATTCTCTTAAGACACTCTCGAAATTGAGATCCTGAATGCGGGTCTGTCGGAGCAATGCGTGGGTGAGATGGTCGTATATGCGGTCTTTCGATGCTCCGGGAAATGAGTGCAAGAATGCGGTGACAATCCGCCGAACAGTGTTTCCATAATTGGAGGTGGCGAGGACAGGTTTTTTTACGTCGCTCCGGCGATATGGTTTGCGGTAATTGATGACCAACTCCCGCTTTACGCTTTTCCGTGTAACCCGCTGGTTGTACGTGGACGATCCGGTATCGATATACAGGGGTGAGGTGCTCTGGCCTATCTCAAATCCTGCCTTTATCATGATATCCTGGATTCTTCCCCACATCGCCAGCGAAGAGTCATGATAACAGAGGCTCAACCATCTTCCGGGTTTTAGTACTCTACAGCATTCCGACATCGCGGCAATCATGGTTTCGGTCCATTCGTTCAACCCTTTGCCGCGAGCGCTGTTCACTACGATTTCACGCTCGTGCCAGGAAGTGTTCATGCCGAGCCATGCCTCCCAGATGAAATTCAGCTCTGCATACTGAACCGTACCGCCATAGGGAGGATCGGTGAAAATATAGTCCACCGAGGAATCCGGTAGTGCTGAAAGATCCGTAGCAGATTGCGTTGAGAGGCAGAGTTCGTCTAAAGAAATGCTGCTGCGAAGTATTCGTTTTGCCTTGTACACCCGGGAAAAGATTTTACCCAGGGTTTCCATGGCATTGCGCTGCTTTGACATTGGCGGAAGCGACCAGTTTCCGGGTATGTACCCCCCTCCCCCTTTCAAATGCTGCGCTTTGAGACTCAGAGCAAACATTCCCGCGGTAATGATTGCTCTCAGATCGTCATCCGTTCCGGCCGCGTGCAGACATGCGGCTAGGGCCTTCAGATTCCGTGTTGTGAAGAGGTCTCGGACCTTCCTGAAATTTCGGCTCGGACGCCATTCATCGCCCCAGGGAATATCCAAATCTTGCACATCCATCATGAATCGGTCGGGAAATGGGTGCTCGACGGGTGAGTTTTCAATGCCGTCTATGCGAGGCAGGTCGATTTTTCTGAAAGCAGTCTGTTCCTCCAGTGTTCCGGAAACGGATCTGGTGATTCTCTGCGTTGTGCATCGTTCATTGCAGGAAAAATTCAGGGCAACCGGTCTGTATCCGCATTTGGTCAAGAAAGGGGTTATGAGCTGAATGCTTCGACGTTTCAGAAAACATGAAGGGCAGCCGGGGGGATTACCTGAGACGGCCTCGAATAAGGTAACGCTCTCTCCGCAGCTTGGGCACTGGTACACATTCGAGTACACAACGTGATGAATCGTACCGGGACTGCCGCACAGATGACATGTCGTGAAATACAAGTCGTCCATGAGAGGCTTTACCGTGGCACAAAGCTTATTGAATCTTTGTTCGAGATCATCCGGATCGCAGGGATTCACCACGAACCGGGTGATGAACGTCGCTGCGGGTGAAGCATCGATTCCTATAGCCTTGCGGCCCAGGGTCAATGCGGCAAGAACGGTGCTCCCCGACCCGCAGAACGGGTCCAATACAAGATCGCCCGGGTCCGTATAGTGCCGCACGTATTCCTGTATCGCATCCGCCGGCTTTTTCCCGAGATGATACGGATGCATCGCGTAAAGTGGAGAATTCCGATTCGTTTCTATAGGCTTGATGAATTCCTGGACATGATAGTCGCAAGTGTTCGGGTCGAAAGGTCTGTCATGAACATGGGAATCCGCGAAGTCTTTCAGACAGGGATTCGGTTTGTCTCCTGAATAAAACAACGTGAGTTGTCACTCCTGCTTTCGCTGCATCTCTTCAAGTGCTTTCAGGCATGCCGCAGTTTCTTTGTACGGCCCGGGCTTGGTCCATACGGGATCGTCGTATCGATCGTGACAGGGGAGACAGCGCGCGATTGAGGTCATTCTCCGAAGCTCTTCCTGGTTGAACCCGCGTGCAAGCTGGTGTGATGTGCCTTGTAGCTCTTTTCCGTTCGCGTCCACAACGCTGTCCATGGAATACGGGATTTTCAAACCGGACGCCCGGGAATCGTACAGAGGTTCCACAGCCACTTGATTTTCTTTGGGTTTGAAGGTAGCCACTCCTTCTCCGAGTCCGAGTGCTTTCGGATCCAGATGGCAATCCACGCACCTGGGAACTTCTATTCTCGTGGTATGCGGATGCGTCGGCCCCATAGCGACTGAGGAATTCCCGTTACGCAATTTCGTTATGGCAGAATCGAACGGAGGCACGTTTTTTCCGTCTGCATCCACCACGGTATTCCAGACCTGGCAACCAGGAACCAGAATGCCCACCTTTCCGCGGGAATTAATACCGTACACATGCCGCTCATACCTGAAGAATCCTCTTCCTTCAGCCCATCGCCCTTGGGTTTGTTTTCCGGTCAGGTGATCGGTTCCGCGATGGC
The DNA here is from genome assembly GCA_041740635.1 of Desulfomonilaceae bacterium. Taxonomy (GTDB): domain Bacteria; phylum Desulfobacterota; class Desulfomonilia; order Desulfomonilales; family Desulfomonilaceae; genus Desulfomonile. The sequence continues at coordinate 107,914 of JBGSLQ010000001.1, forward strand.
TGAAATCCAGAACCTGATGGCAGCCGTAACACTGGGGGCTCCAGGCGCTGTGGCACGCATCACATTCCAGACGATCGTGGGCCGGAATTCCATGATTCTTCTTACCGGTAACGACGTTCACGGGGTGCTGCTTCCCTGTTAATTTTCCGGTAAGCGCGAAACCTCGTTCCGTGAGTCTCACATTCGGCAGAGGCCGGCCCTTGGAAGTCTTGAGAATGGTATCTCCATCATTGAGCCGAATAAAAGGCGAACCTCTCACGAGTGTATGAATCAACGGATCTTTACTCTCCACGGTCATGGTCGCGGGGGGAGTTTTCCTGGAACCGTGACAATCTTCGCAGCGGACCTCTATCTGATCCTTCATGAATTTGTGTACGGACCCGTCGCCCATGGTGTCCTGGCCCGTGTGGCAATCTATGCAAGCCATTCCTTTTTCATGGTGCACATCCGGCACCAGTTTCCAATAGAACCGGCCGTCGCTCAGGACATCATTGTTGAGCTCTCCGTGGACAAAGGGAGTGCCGTACTGAGAGCTTTCCATTTCTCCGTGATAGTTGAGGCCTATTCGTGCGCTCCGATTGTGACAGGCTCTGCACCGATCGTTCGGTATGAGGTTTGTTATTGTGTGGGTTGCGGGGTGTCCTGTTTCATTCCGTTTGATTGTAGGATCTCCCCCGGCATAGTGCCCCCGGTCTCCATAGGGGGCGTGACACGCCGGACATCCCTCCAGCCGTCCCATGGTTTCCCTTGGACGCGAGCCCCACAAATGGCAGGCTGCGCAGAATTTTCTGAAATGGCTCTCGGCAATGTTGAACTGGCCTGTTTCTGTTTTTTCCGCATGCACGGGTGAAAGCGTGGTTTTTCCGTCCGAAACGCTTTTTATAGCAAATTCGGATTCCGAAGTTGACTCCAGCCCCCATTGAAATCTGAGTATTCCGATTATGCCCGCATTAGTGGCCATAATCGAACGAGGGACATTTTCAACTCGGTTCAAAAGCGGGTGCTCTCTCTGAGAATGGCAGGAGCCCAGTGCACTCTTTTGCCCTCCACAGCTTGCGGAGGCAAGGTCGAGGCGAGCAGGATTGCGTCCGCCCCTCAGACCGGCATGTGCGCCTTTCACCGTCAAGTCGGGACCATTCCCTCCATGACACGTCACACAGCCGAAAACCGTATTAGGATGGGATTTAGAGAGGTCCTCGATGCCGAGATGACACGTGAGACATCTTTCTACCGGCAGCTTACCCCCGAACGGATTTACTTCGATGATTTCGGGCTTCTTGTTCGTGAGGGAGCTTATTTCGTATGCGATTTCCTGTCTCTTCCCGCTGGATTGCTCTGTGGCGAGTTGTTGTTCCAAACCCTCCCGGGCAAGCTCGAAACCTTTGAGTTGGAACTGCTTCCACTCAGGAGTACGATGCCTGTATTCGATATACGCAAATGTGCCCAGGAGCATGCATCCCAGAATCAGGCATGCGGAGAGGTAGAAATTGGACGGGGATTTCACGAGAAATAACCCCATAATGTGAGAGCAGTGAGCACGATCACGGTTACACCAAAAATTATGGAAATCAGGAACGATTGCCTGGGAAAAAGATACGGAATTGCAGCCAGAGCCACCGTCGCTGCCAGGGGAAGAAGGATTCCCGCAACAAAGGGCGGAAAATAACGAAGCATCTGCTGGATACCTACGAAAATCCAGGGGGCTTTCACCTCTTGTTCGGGAATTCCGGAAGGATCTGCAGGTACGGAAAGCGGCGCATCCCAGAGAGCCGAGACGATTCCCAGAACCGCGAATGCCAGAAGCGCGGCCAGCATCTCCTTTCGCACAAGGAGCGGGAAACTCTTGATTCTGTTTTTGGGCTTATCGCGCTGCTCTGAAGCTTGAACTTCCAATTGCTTACATGTGCTCGGATTGCGTGATCGGAGACGTCTTGTCAGATGCGCTCAATCATACCACATGAATCCTTGAGGGTTAAGGGAGGGTTGATCTTGGCAGGATTTGGAACTATTCCGCCAAAAATAAAAGGATTGTTCCCCAGCTCTGTGGCGCTTTAGGCGGCGAATACAGCTTAGTGGGAGCCCCGACGGGGCGATCCATTAATAGCCCTGGGAATCAACCCACGGAACGGATTACCGCAACAGCCGCTGTCCACGGGTTTTAAAACACCCGCGGCTATAGATCATTTACCTTTGAAAATCGGAGGCCGTTTTTCAAAGAATGCTTTGATTCCTTCCCGATAGTCATCGCTGTCGTACACTCTGCGGCGCATGCTCTGCACTCTCTCGAACGTCTCAGGGCTGAGATTATGCGATGTTGACAGCAACCTGATTTCTTCCTTGAGAAGACTGATGACGAGTGGGGAGTTTCTGGCAATCTGCTCGGCAAGTGTCTGAGCAACCGTCTCCAACTGATCGATTGGGACTGCCCGGTTCACTATTTCCGCATCGACCAATCGTTTTACCGGAAAAGGCTGTGCCGCAAACAACATTTCTTTGCAGATCGGAGTTCCTCCGGTGATGATGAGGTTCTGGACTCCTGAGATGTTGTACGGCACACCGATTTTCGCAGGAGTGACAGCAAAGGTGACGTCTTCAGCCGCGATAATTATGTCGCAACTCAGCACCAGCTCACACGCTCCGCCCCATACGTTCCCTTCCACCATGGCAATTATGGGAGCAGGAAAGTGCTCGACGGTCCTTACAGCCAGTCTGAGCGGATCGGTGTATGTCAACGGATCGCGACCGTCCACGGGAAGTTCGCGCATGTCATGACCTGCGGAAAAAATCTTCGATCCGGCAGGGGCTCTGAGAATGACCACTCGGACGCTTTGTCGCTTCATCTCTTCCAAAGCGTCACAAAAATCCTTTATCAGCTCTTCACTTAAGGCATTGAGTTTTTGTGGATTATTGAGCGTGATTGTGCCTATCCAGTCTGAAAAAGCCAATTCTACCAAACCCATTAACAGCTCCTTTAACCAAGACGTCGCGTATCCGGATCACCTGTGGATACGCGCATTTTAATCCTTCCGACAAGTGCCAATCAAACCCTGCTCACATCCCGACCTTCATTCCAAGGAATCTCTATTGGCAATCCATCTCACCGGCCGATCCATACTGTAGTCATCTCCCGATGATCCCGGAATCTCTTCACGATGGGACCGTCGATCCCGTAATTCCCTAAAGAGAAGGCCAAAAAGGCAGGTTCCATGATGTCTCCACCTTTGCGCCTATCACCAGGGAACTTATCCGATGAGACCAATTGACAGTTGCCGAAGTGACACCGGGATTTGGCCCGCCTTCGTGGCGGTCTATGGTCATGGGGCACTGTCCCTGATACACGTTCCAGTCAACAAAAGCCGCAACGTCCACTCCACGTGAAAGCCCGAACTGATACTCAAGGGAAACCTCGACAAAGAACCCCCTGGTAGCAGTCTTTTTTCCGGTATGCGCAAAGGGGGTTCCGCCGTTGTTGCAGACATTGAGATGTTCAACAGTGGCAAACAGGAAGGGAAAGCCCGCAAATTGAAGATTCAGGCTACCAGGTCCCGCAGTCTGCTGCAAACGAATTCCCACATACGGTTCATAGATCGATACCGTAGTCTGCGCCTCCATTTGAGGTATGGTGAACAGGTAATCCGGGTTTGGATCGCTGAAATTGGTGAGGAGAGACTCCCATCGGAACCCGGCCACAACCGCCGTCTCGCCGGACATTTTGTACAGAGCTTCTCCTCCCAATCTGTACCATTGCGATTTGCTGTGCTGCCATTCCCGGGTTCCCGGAGGATTATTGGTCCAGGTGAGTTCCTGACCGGCTTGCGGGGTGTCAGTGATGAAGTAGGAGCCGTACACTCTCGCTGCATACTGTTCCGCCAATTGAATCGGCAATGAGCCGCCCACCTCGATTCCGTTGAGAGGATAGACAAAATAGGATGACACGCATGCCCCGGGAAGAACGAGTCCATCGTAACCCAGATGGATTCGACTGGGGGTTGTCATCCAGCCCACGTGGAGAGAGGCTGCCGCCCAGGTATCTTTCCGGCACGCCGATCCGGAAGTAGCGGACCATTGATTTGGCGATGCTCCCAATATGTTTATTTCAGAGGAACCTATGCCCTGGCTAACTGCGTCCGAGACGTGGAAAGCAATCAGCGCACAGAGCAGACCACATATAACAGCTATACGACCTGCACCCATACCAACACCTCACTATCATTAATAATTCAACTAAAGTCCGTCTGTTCCACCTATTTCTTGGATTGTTACCCTTGAATCTGCCCGCGGCATTGACCCGATCAGGCAGAAACTGCGGCACGAAAACATAGCACACAAGAAGACGGCAAGACCATCGTCCTATCGATGAAGGGACACGAAAAGAAACCGTGAGAAACAGATCGAACGTAGAAAAAGGTATGGCCCACCGGCGATCCTCTTGATCTCCTTCGATTCTATCGGCCGTCAATTGTACGGCCACGAAAAGGAGTGCCAATATCGTTGCCGCAGCACTACCCAGCGTTGCAAAAAAAATTGATTCCACTCCACGACTAGCCCCGATATGCGCTAACTTAGACTGTTCTTGGTTGGTTGTTCCGGAGGAACAACTGGAAATAGGCCGGCGATTCATCGCCGGTTACGAAAACATAATGGTTCTTGAGTCCCGGCGGGACGACTGGTACACAAATTCCCGGCAATGAATTACCGGGCTATTTTCTTTAATCCTTTCGGGACATAGAATTGGAACAAAGTTAGCTCCTATGCGGCTGCCCCTCCCGAATGAGGCAAGTCTGTGCTCCTTGATGTCTCATTCGGGATCCGATGCAGGAATTGCAGACTACTTGGCTGCGTCTGTCACATCTTTTATTGACTGTTTCTCTCCGTCCATTTGGATGAATTTCACCTTGTCCCCGGAGAAATCCAACTTGCGGAGATCGATTTTGCGGAGATCCAAGTTGTCATACGTTTGAAAGTAGAACGCCTTGTTTTTCAAATCCCTGAACGTAGCGAATTGCGTTGTTTCTTTGGCCATGACTTTGCCTTCCGGAGATCGTTCTACAATCATACCGCTCACAATATTAAATGCATTGACAATGTGCTGGCTCGCGTTCAGAGCCTTGTCCGCGTTCTCTGGCATGTCTGCAAAATGTGTGATGATCCCAAGTCGGATGAATCGACTTGGCGGCGTCAAGTCACCCGGCAATCCGATGAGGCCTCCTCCCTGACCCGTAGGGATCAGTTTGACTCCGGCCATTTCCATGGGTTTTGGATTTTCGTCACGCATCCCGATGAACTGGCGTAAGTGGTTAACATGCCAGGGGAAATCCGGAGCGTTTGTGAGGATTCCCAGCGGATTATCATAGAGATTGACCTTGCCGTCTCCAAATTCCATGACCACGCATTTTCCGTTGGCATCGTAGATGATTCCGTGAGCAGGAGGAGCCATGTGCAATGCAGGCACCACATAACCGAATACTTTTATCTCAGCCACTGCTTTCTTCAATTCATCCACAGAGGAAAAGTTTCCCAGAATCCATGCCCCTGACAGTGTCTGAGCGAGCGCGCGGTTTTCTTCGCCTGGACCTATTTCCTGGTATTTCACCCCGGGCTCGTACCACAGCCCACCGAACGAGAGACCTGCTTCGTTTATACCGTCGGATACCATGCTATCGATTCCCCAGCCAACAACAGCAAGGTACCCGAACTTGTTCTTCCAGGTGAGACCCTTTTTATCGCCGGGAGCCGGACTGGTAAACTGCATGTTGCGAGGAATCACAGCGATCTTCCATCCACTGTCGACTCCGAACTCCATCGTCCGTCCGATCATTATGGTCCCGTCTTTTGCAGTAACGCGAAACGACATGCATGAATGAGAGTCGCGCAAGCATGTCATCAAAATCGCTGCAACCAACACTGTGGAAACTATGGCAACCCGTCTAAACATATTGTGATCCCTCTTTCATTCCATTTTGGAAATTCCGTAACAGAACACCCGATCGGATAATCTCCACACCCAACTTATTCTTTCCTGGCATCAGGCAAAGGAATGACCGGGATGAATTGATTCCTGATGTGTAAGATTCGCAGGATGCTTCGATTTTCCGGAAATCGATTCCAATGTTGACCGGCATTTTGCGGAAATTCATAGGCATGAACATCACCGCTTGAAGATTCTAATTGAGCTGCGTGTGAGAGGTCCTGAAATCCCCTCCTTTTAATTCATTGAAATTTATCTGGTTTACAATATTCCACGGAGTGGAGAATGGATTAGCAAGGTCTCTGGCCACATTGCCTTCCGCAGCGGATAACGAAGAGGAAACACAAAAGAGGAAGAGAGCAACCATCGGAACAGTGATTGAACGAACCGATCTCGCAGAGAACAGCGCCCTGAAAAAATCCATTTTCAACCATCCAACCCCGAATTCACCTGCACAAAACACGCATTAATCTAACGTTAGCTGTTCAATCCCCTTTTCCCAAAGGCCCGCGTAGGCGCACCAATTCATTAATGAAATACGGTACTCATACTTCACCGTTCAATTTTGCTTACTCGTCCGAGCGTCAGCCTAAAATGCGGACTCCCAGAAGGGTTTCGTCTCGAAACTTATAAACAGTCTTCGTGTGCCGCAGGGGAATTTTGCGTGAACGTATCCTACCATTTAACCCAAGTCAACGGTTTTTTCGTATATTCATGCCCCGAAGCCAACGGGAGAGGACACTATTTCTTCTTGCCGATCTCTTTTTCGAGCAGCTTATTGAGCTCTTCCTTTATCTGTTCCAGAGAGATCATGGTAGCCTTTCTGGAAGTTGTTATGAGTTTTCCCTCGAAGAGCCCGTACTCCACAGTCTGTGGATAATGAAACCGGCGTTTCGATATACGACGCTTATCGAGCCAACCAGCCTGATGAATCGGCAAATAGAAAGAAAACCGGAAGGGTTCAAGCACAACATGAAAATGGTACAGATCGAAATAACCTTCTTCGAATTCGACCTTGCATTTGGGGCTCAAGTACATCCGGATATGATGTTTGTTGCTTCCTGTTTCCGTTTCCCACTTCTTTTTCGCTTCCGGCGACAGATGATAGATTTCTCTATCCCCGCGTCGGACATAATTCACGGTCAAGCAACTGGTTCCACTCTTGAATATTTTCTCAAGTACATTGTGCTTCAGTGGGAAGAGATCTGTGCTGGTCTTCGTTTCGTGCACGAGGAAGCAGAGAAAATAGCAGCCCCTCGCTATCTCCTGATCGGGTGATCCCATGGCCTCAATAGCTTCCATGGCTGCATTATGAAAACGCACTTTCTCAGGAAGAACGGTCTTAGTTTCTTTTGGCTTTTTTGGTTTCTGATTCGGTCGAGGGGGTGGCCCGAGTCTGAATCCGCCTCGAGTCTTCGGAAGAAAGGGTTTCAGGCCTTTTTCTTCCCTCTTGTAGACGATGATAGGGTCTCGTCTCGGTGGCTTTTTAGCCATGAGTATCTCCTTGACTGCACGAACACCACAGGTTCGCGGGTTCTTTCCGGCTCCAGCAATCTTCTATCTATAGTTGAAAGAGCCCTTGCCTGTTACCACAAAAGATTCCGGGCACAGGGACTTAGGAAGTTCCACATACAACTGGTTCTCAATATCGAACCAGAAATAAGCCTCAATTTTGCCTTGAAAGGCGCGCACCCTTTCCATCCAAATGGATAATCTCAGGGCAACATTTTCGGATATCGCTTAAAATGCCGTAGAAAGGCATCAATCCGCTTTGATCCGATTTTTACGTAAATCGCAGACTCACCTGTAAACGTTTAGAGAAAAGGAATCAAGAGAAATCTTAAATAGCCGGTGATCTCCAACAATAGCCTCAGGATGATCTGAGTGATTTCAAAAGTCAATAGTTGATTTCCTATAGAGTAGCTCGGTCATGGTTTCGCGCGCCCAAAGAGCCTCGCATAATCCTGCGATGACTGTGGCATCTTTTTGAAAAAGAAGCACGGGCTAATTTGCTTCCATCAGGTGTGGATGCATTATGATTGCCTAGTTGGCCTTCCCGGAGCTATAAAGGAAAACATACTTGGAGGCTCACATGGAAATTATCGATAAAGCTCTCTCTGGAGGCAGATCAGTCCTTTCAGAATACGAGTCGAAACAGGTGCTCGCAGGATACGGCGTTCCTATCGCGACCGAAATGCTTATAAGAACCGAGCAAGAGCTTAGCTTGGCTATCGAGCGCATTCCTTTTCCCATTGTGCTTAAAGGCTGCTCACCCGATTTGAGTCACAAGACCGAAAAGAACCTGGTCATTCTCGATGTACGCACCCGTGAAGCGGCGCTTGAAGCATTTCGTGAGATTTCGGCAAAGATCGGTCCGGATGACGCAGTGCTTGTTCAGGAAATGGTCAAAGGCGCTCGTGAACTTGTGGCAGGCATGACGCGCGACGGTCAGTTCGGTCCTTGTGTCATGTTCGGTCTGGGAGGCGTATTTACTGAAGCGCTCAAGGATGTATGCTTCAGAATGGCGCCCTTGAGCCAGCGCGACGCGTACGAAATGATGGAAGACATACGGGGACACAAAATATTGGGACCTGTACGGGGCATGCCGGAGGCCAACCGGGAAGAGCTCGCGGACGTTCTCGTCGCTGTCGGACGCATCGGCCTGGAAAACAGCAGAATAAAGGAAATAGACATCAATCCGTTGATTTTGAGGGATGGCCGGCCTGTGGCGGTTGATGCACTGATTGTGCTCGGCTGAGCATTCCGTAAGGCCTCGATCCACAAGGAATCATCACTCGCCTGCTCTCATGACCGGGACTGAGTAACGCGTAATTTACCCCGTCTTGAGACGAGATCTCACTACCCGGAATGAAGTGCGATCCGGCCCATCATGGACTGCAGGCAGGAATTGTCACCCAAGAGCGTTTGCCCATCCGGAGTGCTGGTGTATTTGGCACTCCGGCAATATAACATCGGGCTAGCTGTTATTCTCCTTGCTACTTTTCCCCATTCCTCCAGTTATTCGGTCTCTGCTTGAACGACCGATTGTATTCATCGTCAAATGCTTTGTCCAGATCCTGTTTTGACGGTAACAAGGCGCCGAAGAACTGTCTCAGATCGCCGGTACGAGTACTCGCGTCCTGGGTGCTCGATGGCGTGCTGCTCTTGTCCTGAGTTCCTTTGACCGAGGAAGTGATCTGTTTAGGGGGGGCAACAGACGGATCTGCATCACTCGTTCCGAGCTTTGACTCGTTATCGAATTCCTGATTGAGGGGCATCGGTTGTGAAGCGATCGCGCATCCAATCGCTACAAATATGATTACTAATAAAGTGTATATCGTTGTTATTATTACTTTTTGCATTCGTTTTTCCTCCAAATATGCCATTACGCGTCGATCGGTTCATTCACTTTTTCTCATTTTATCATTTTTTATACTCTAATGTCCAGGATTTATGTTGATTACTTAAAGTTAAAATGGTTCAGCGAGATTCCGGATTTATAAAAAATGCTAGTGGCTTAAGATGAGGTATCTTTTATAGTGGGATATATTAATGATCGAATTGTCACAACTACATGAGTCGTTTTTATCAAAAAAACCTTGACAAGAAAAACCTATCCTACTAGAAGTTGCTCACCTGCATCAGCCCTACCAAATAATTCCTCCATGAGACTCCAGCCAAAATATCCTACCCGGTGCCCCACAGGGGGTCCCGCCTTTTCGAAATCAAGAATTCTCTAATTATTCTGCTATTAGGGATGCATCGCCATAACTATAAAAGCGATACTTGCGGTGAACAGCTTGCCGGTACGCGCTCAAAACGCGATCTGTCCCTCCTAGTGCGCAGATAAGCATGAGGAGCGTGGATTCCGGCAGGTGGAAGTTGGTAATAATTCCTCTAACAATTTTAAACTGATATCCCGGAAGAATAAATAATGACGTCTTGCCTTTTCCCGGAGAAATATAACCGTCCTCCGACACGGCTGTTTCCAAAGCCCTTGTGCTGGTGCTTCCGACAGCTATTACGCGTCGTCCTTCGCGTGCAGCGCGAGTGACAGTTCTCGCAGTCTCATCGGAAATCTCAAAACATTCCGATTCCATAGTATGCAGTCTCACATCCTGTGTACGAACAGGCAAGAACGTTCCAGGTCCAACGTGAAGGATTATACGCGCAACAAGTATCCCCATACCTTCAAGTTCTTTCAGAAGTTTTTCCGAAAAATGCAGACCTGCGGTGGGCGCTGCAACGGATCCCGCAACTCGCCCGTAAATGGTCTGATATCGGCAGCGGTCCAGAGCTTCGTCTCGCTCTGCAGCGTGAATGTAGGGAGGGAGCGGCGGCTTGCCGTGTTCTTCAAGGAAAGGCAGAAGCATTGATTCGGTTACAGGAAAGCGGACCTGTATTCTGCCGGGGCCCACGGTTTGGATGCATTCCAGTTCAACCCCGTTTCCGACAAGAATTTTCGATCCAGGCCTGAAGGGTTTACTCGACTTCGTGATGCAGGTGCGTACTGCATGGCATTCTCCAGGTCCAAACATTCCTCCGGGATCGGTCACCAGTAATTCCACGCGGCCGCCGGTGGTTTTCCTTCCGTGGAGAAATGCGGGAATCACCTTTGTCTCGTTGAGGACGAGAACATCCGAGGGCTTGAGCAAACCGGGTAATTCAGCGAACAATTGGTGAGCGACCGCTCCGGTTCGGCGATTCAAATGGAGAAGTCTCGATTGGTCCCTTTCAGGAGAAGGTTTTTGTGCAATCAGTTCGGGCGGTAGCTCGTACGAGTACGTTGCAAGTCGAAAGCTCTCGGGGATGTCCGTCGATCCATGATCTGTGCCGAGCGTGGTATCTTCATCCATCATGTCTATTCAAGGCTTTTTCTCGCCAGGAAGATAATGAACAGCCCGGATATCACCAATACGCTGCCCATTATTCGCAACGTTGCATCATCCTGTTCGAGAACGGTTTTCATAAATTGTTTCATTTTGTCCGGAAATCCGAAATAAGGGAGTCCTTCCAAAACCATCACCATGCCGAGGACGCAAAGAAAATATTCCATGATCACCCTTTGCTCACGGATTCACGTACGGAGGCTGGTACGCCGCAGATTCTCGTGCGTTACGAATCAGATCCGCTGTCAGGACAATCAGCAGGCCCACATATAATCCGATGTAAACAAAGAATTCTGCGGGAATACGAATGTTGCCCAGGGAAAGGAGTGCATCCAACAACACGGGAGGAACCATTGCTGCCACAGCGAACTTGAGGGAAGTTCCGTAGGAAAGCACCATTTTGAAGAATCGTACAGCGAAGTAGGGAATTAAGGCGAGGATGAGCACCTGAAGCGGTTTCAAAATCAGGAAAAAGAGCGCGGTAAAAAGAACTGCCAGTCTGATGACCGTGGGAAGGTGGCGATCGACCAGATCGCGGAGATTGTCGGCATTGATGACCATGTCCGGAGCATCCTTTAAGGATACTATTCTTATTTCTCCGCCATTCTTTAAGATCACTGCATCCCGGGAAAGCACAATCCCGTGGGTATACTGTTTCAGGTATTCTGTAGCCTCTTTTTGCATTCCTTCTCTGGTGTCGATGACCACGGGTGTCTGATCTCCAAGATCGACAAAATGAGGCTGTTTTTCGCGAATTGAAGCGTGCCCGTCGCGAATTCGGATTTCGGGAAAATACGCATCATAATTATCCACAGCAACTGCAGCCAAACGTTCGAGCCGAGGTCCCAAGGATAAACCTGCAACCAGACTGCTCACAGCAATACACGCGAGCAAGACAAGGACCATTTTCAATGGAGATACAGACGAAATCAACTTGGAGATGGACATGTGCGGCCCTTCCCTGAAGAATTATGGACTCTCGATTTCAATTGTTCCCGAACAAAGTTGTTTTATTGTTCCGTCTTCCGTTGAAACGACAAGTTCTCCATCCGGCGCTATGGCTTCGGCCCGGTACCGTATCCCGTCTCTGATGACATGGGATTTCCGATGCGCCCATCTGCTGTCCCACAAAACGGGAATGAACGCAGGACCTTCGGTTTTCACACGATCGTAAAGGCCGTGCATTTTGTGGAGAAACACGCGAGCGGTTTCTTCCACATCGTACATTTGACCTGTACATGTCGCAACCGAAGTCACCGATTCCCGCAAATCATGGGGGAAATCTTCCGGAGAACAATTCAGATTCAAACCCAGTCCGATGATCACGTATTCCAGACGGTCGGAAGTAACCGCCGCTTCGGAGAGTATTCCCGCTATTTTTCGACCGTTCACCAGCACATCGTTCGGCCATTTTAATTCCACTCTGGCGATTCCACACGACTCTACCGTTTCCGCAGTTGCAATGGATGCTGCCATTCCCAGCAGAGACGCATGTTGCGGATGGATTTGGGGCTTCAGAATAATCGACAATGCCAGGTTTTTCCCGGGAGGAGATACCCAGGTGCGCCCCAGTCTTCCACGTCCGGAGGTTTGCTTGAGAGCCAGAATTGCGGTGCCTTCCGAATCCCCTTGTCGAGCAAGCTCGCGCGCTAAGTCCTGAGTCGAACCCAAACTTTCATATATTATTAAATTGCCGAACATTGGTCACTTTCCGGTGAATGCAAGCAGTAAAGCTTCAGTTTCGGGCGGCGGTTTGAGAGGCACTTTGATGCCGGTAAGCGAAGCGAACCGCATCGTTGATGCCAGAGCGTCTGAATGCTTGTCATTGCGAGCGAAGCGAAGCAATCGCCTGAAATTAGGCGCCTGAGTCCCAGGCGATTGTCCCGCGAGACGCGGGATCGCTGCGCTCCTCGCAATGACATGTCCCGTGGAATCTCATCTCCGAAGGTAAGTGAAGGAATACTGCAAGCACCAGGAATGGGGAAACCCTCCTTCTAGGGGATGCTTTTCAATCCTTTTATCGAGAGCTTCTAACATTCGCCGGGAATCAATTTCCGACGAGGAAATTGATTCCCGGCGAGCATTAGAAGTTCTTGAGGTGGGGTTCGGGGAGTCCCGCTAAAGCGGGATTACAAGAAGTTCCTCCCCGATTTCCTTCCTCACGAGCTCTTGAGGGAGCGCATTTTTTCGAGTCCGCTTCCCAGCCCTGACAGTTTTGCTGTGAGCTCGGAATGCCGTTCCTTTTGCTTCTGGACTGCCGCTGCATTGGCTTTTGCGAGGAATTCCTCATTGGAAAGCTTTCTTGATACTGACTGCAATTCTTTCTCGATCTTCGCCAATTCTTTGCTGAGTCTGAAGATCTCTGCATCCGGATCCACGATGCCTTCCAGTGGAACCAGAATGCGCATTTCATTTACCACTGCTGTAGCGGCCATCCGGAGTGGTTCCATTTCCTGAGTCGGAGCGATCACTCTGAATTCGTTAACTTTCGCGAGGGTTTCCACCATGGAGCGATTCTTATCCAGAAGTTCCCTTTCCTGTTCGGAAAACGAGAAGACCAGAACCGGGAGTGCTCTTGAAGGGGCAATGTTCATTTCAGAGCGTATGTTGCGTACCGAACTGACAACCCCCATGAGGATTCCCATCATTCTTTCAGCCTCGGGATCGATTCGCGAAGGATCGAATTCCGGGAAGGGTCCCCGCATGATGGACGTACGTTCCGGGCGAATTTTTGCGGCAATCTCTTCCGTGATAAAAGGAATAAACGGATGCAAGAGCATCATCAAGGCATCCAGCACATAGCGCATAGTAGCTGCAGTAGCCTGTTTCCGCTCCTGGTTTTCGCCACTTAGCGATATCTTGGATTCTTCGATGTACCAGTCACAGAACTCATGCCAGGTAAACTGATAGAGAGATTGCGCGGCATCATTAAAGCAATACGTCTCGATGGACGAGCGAACCTCCTGAATGGTCCTGTGCAGCCTGGAAAGGATCCACCGTTCGGCAAGGGGTAGAGACCCGGAATCTGCAGGCGTATCTTCGGGTGACAACGTTTCCAGGTGAGGAAGGGCAAATCTCGCAGCATTCCACACCTTGTTCATGAAATTGCGATACCCTTCGATCCGGCTTTCCGAGAGACGAATGTCCCTGCCCTGCGCTGCGAGCGCGGAAAGGGTGAAACGAAAGGCATCCGTGCCGTACACGTCCATGACCTGAAGTGGATCGATGACATTCCCAAGGGACTTGCTCATCTTCTTGCCGGATTCGTCCCTCACCAGCGCGTGAATGTACACGTCCCGGAATGGAACATCCCCCATGAATTTGATTCCCATCATCATCATACGGGCGACCCAGAAGAAAAGAATATCAAAGCCGGTCACGAGACACGAAGTGGGATAAAAGGTGTGCAGCAATTCCGTCCGGTCAGGCCAGCCCATGGTGGAAAACGGCCAGAGTGCCGAAGAAAACCACGTATCCAAAACGTCTGTTTCCTGGACCAGGGTGGAACTCTTGCATTTCGGGCATTCCGTGGGATCTTCTCTGGCGACAATGATTTCTCCGCATCCCTGGCATGTCCATGCGGGTATGCGATGTCCCCACCAGATCTGCCGCGAAATGCACCAGTCGCGGATATTGTTCATCCACTCGTAATAGACTTTGGTCCAGTTTTCCGGAATGATTCTGGTGTGCCCCTTTTGCACCGCTTTCAAAGCTGCCTGTGCGAGAGGTTCGACTTTGACGAACCACTGCTGGGAAATAAGCGGTTCCACAACGTCCTTGCAACGGTAGCAGCGACCCAATCCAAGCGCATACGGTTGAATACTCTCGAGATAGCCTTTTTCCTGCAGTTCAGCGACAATCGCTTTTCTGCATTCGTACCGATCCATACCCGCGAAATGAATGCCGTTCGCGTTGATGCGACCGTTGTAGTCCATAATCGTAACGTGTTCGAGATTGTGGCGAATGGATAGTTCGAAGTCCGTCATGTCGTGGGATGGTGTCACTTTCAACGCGCCGGTGCCGAATTCCATAGAGACCACAGGATCTCCGATGATCCGCAGCTTGCGACCCACCAGCGGGAGAATTGCATTTTTCCCGATGAGATGGCGGTACCGGTCGTCTTCAGGATTCACTGCAACCGCCGTATCACCCAACATGGTCTCAGGACGGGTGGTAGCTACAACGACGTATTCGTCGGAATCTTCGATGGGATAACGAATCAGCCAGAGATTACCGGAAGCCTCTTCGTGCTCGACTTCAAGGTCCGACAGGGCCGTATGGCACCGGGGACACCAGTTAACAATGTAATCGCCTTTGTAGATGAGTCCATCTTCATACAGTCGCACGAACACTTCGCGCACTGCCCGGGAAAGTCCTTCGTCCATGGTGAATCTTTCCCGATCCCAATCGCAGGAGCAGCCGAGTCTTCTGAGCTGATTGATGATGACTCCGCCTGACATGGCTTTCCAGGTCCAGACCCGTTCTATGAACTTCTCTCTGCCAAGGTCTTCTCTTTTCAATCCTTCCAGGGCAAGTTGCTTTTCCACTACATTTTGCGTGGCAATTCCCGCGTGGTCGGTCCCGGGCATCCAGAGAGTGTTGTATCCGTTCATTCTGTGATACCGGACGAGGATGTCCTGCATGGTATTGTTCAGAGCATGGCCCATGTGCAGAGAGCCGGTCACGTTTGGCGGCGGAATTACAATTGAATATTCTTTTCCGGTCTTCTTATCGTCTGCGTGAAACAGCTTCTTTTCTTCCCAAAAGGAGTACCAACGTTTTTCGATTTCTGCAGGTTCGTACGCCTTGGGTAAAGTGCCCTGATCCATAACACGCTCCTCATCTTCATGTATCCGGTTTCTGGTGAATGCAATCTTTCCTTTTACCACTCTCAGCCGGAGAACTCAATGTCTCCCGAATGCGTCGGATCTATCTCTGAAATCGGTAAATTCAGGTCAGTGTCATCCGCCTCTATGCTGATAGGCTACCAAATTCCGCTATAGCAAGTGCATAAAATAGCGTCGATTGCGAAAAGCACTGCTCGACAATTGGTGGGTGCCGTGCCTCCGTGCCGGCACGTTTTTATAATACAAATCAACTAGTTCGGGCCGGCAGGGACGCCGGCCCCTACCAATATCCTGTAATTTACACGCGGGATAAACGACAGAATTTTCGGCACTGACTAGAACTCGAAACCAGTGCGACTCTTGTTTTGAGCGACATTCGTTTGACCACGTCACGTACTTGCCCAGCCTGAAAGGCGACGGCGCTTGCATACCTGACCGTAACTTATTTAAATATTGACAAATTTAGCAATACAATGGTAACAAGGTTCTCTGTGTGCCTTCCCGGCAGGCACGTACATTTATGTTTCATGCAAATCAGGATGAAGGTGTCTTTGTTCTCTATTGCCCACACACTCTTTTCACACGCCAAAATCAGGACTGTTAAAACAATCCCGTTTCTTGCGGTTCTCGGATTTTTCTTGCTGTTCGCGTGCCGGGCAGGTGCTGCGGAACCCCTCGTGTATCCCGACTCTATGGCTTTTTGTGGAAAAAAACCGAAGGAGTCCATGATTGAAGCACGGGCCGGGTATCAGTGGGGATTCCACGAAATCCGCTGGAGAGACGGCGACAGCCCGTATATTAGACCGGGAAAAATGGTGGTGCCTCTGGACAGCATCATGTTCGGTCTCCAGGGTGAGACCTTTGTATCCACTGATTTTGCATTGCGTGCTCAAGTCTGGATGAACATTACCCAGGAAGTACGGAGCAATTTCTATTTAAGTCGTCAGGATCCCACGAACCCTCCTGCCCTTTTCACTCCAGTACCTGCTTCTTTTCAAAGCAGATGGGATTCCAGGGCGAGAGTCCTCGAAGCGGACATCACCGCTATCTATCATCTGGGATTGCGAGGGACACCCTACGCTGCCGGACTAACCGGCGGTTTGAAATACAACAATTTCGACTATTCTTCGAAACGAACGGGAAATGCTTCGGGAACAATCCAGAATCACATGCATGTATATATCCCCTATACGGGCGTCTATTATGCACACAACGACTTTCTCGGGGCTGTCGCCCGACTGGACGTATCGTTCTCACCCCTGACCATTTTGTCGCTCGATGCCGAACAGCGCCTGGACACCACTATTACGACCTTTGACGGGCTTTCAATCACGGGATGTCAATTCGGGAGCAATTTCGAATGGTCCTACGCGGCAAGTGAGAGCTTTCTTCTGGGAGCTGTTGCCAAATATGATTATCAGGCAGTTTCCGGAGGTGTCACCCTGAAAACAGAAGGCCGGTCATCTCGATTTTCTCTGGATACATGGCGCCATACAATCTTCGGCGGCATCTGTTTCACGTATCTCTTCTAATAACAACCGATATTTTCTCGCTCCCACACTTATCCATTGAAGAACATCTTGATTTTTTAGGGTAATTTCAGTATACTATAATCACGCCGTTTTATACAGGAGATCAAGATGCGATCTACTTTTTTGGTGGCGACCTTATGTGTCGCTCTGATAATGGCTTTTGGAGGGAGCGCGCAGGCAGTGGGCCTGTACGTTGTGGGTAAAGAGGACTGCAACTGTTCACCTCTTACACCCAATGGAATCGTGCCGGATACTCTGAACAAAGTGTACTTGGCCCTGCTCATTCCTGAAATTTCCGGAGTTCTGGACAAGGTCGCTATCGAACTGAAGGGTATGTTCGACCAGATCGGAAAGCCGCCGTCCGCAGAAGCCGCGGTGATCGGCGAAACACCGGAATCGAAATCATCAGTGACCTCGGAAAAATCGAAGGAAGAAAAGCCCGCAATCGAAAAGAAAACCGATACAAAAGAGAAGAAATCCCAGCTTAAAACAAGCAAGTCAGACCAGAAAAAGAAGAAGAAACGCGTTAAAGTGCCCAGCCGGGTAATGTAACGACAGATTTGTAAGGGAGCCATTACATGGTTCCCCTACAATTTTTTTTCCCATCCGCACTCGTCTGTTTTCCCGCCCCACACCATATTTATCCAGATTCTATACATTTTGTAAGCAGTTTACTTCTTGACTCTCGTGCTGCATACAGTAGTTTCTTTCATGTGCAGTGAAGTGCATGTAAACCAGCAATTTTTCATCAGAGAAGCACTCCATTTCACAGAGATTATGGATGACACCGAAACGCAAGATCAAAGCCAAGAAATTTGTACAAGACTTTCGGAATGGAATCGGAGACGACGCGCTCATGGAAAAGTATGCTCTTACGCCCGTTCAACTGCAGAAAGTATTTTCGCAGCTTGTGGATGCAGGAATGCTCGATGAAATGGAATTGTACATGCGAACTTCCATTTCCGATTCCGTGGTGACAAGAGCCTTCGTAGAAAGTCAATTGGCTATAAAGGAGTTGGATACTCCCGGATTCCTCACACCTCCAGAAGTAGACACGAAATCTGAATAGCATTCACGGAAGTCATCGGTTTGGATAGCATCAAATAGGGATTTAGCTGCTCCTCGCCCAAGACGACCGCCATATCCCGGCCTGTCCAAGTGTTCAAAGTTGTGCCGTGGTGAACACGTTGCTCGCACGGGTGAACCGCATCAGTCGCGATCTTTTCTCGATCAACGCGGTTCGCTCGCTCACCTGCATCCTACTGGATTGTTCTGCTTTCCTTCCCTTGCAATGACCGGTGTCATATAAGGGCCAGGTACCTGCCATTCTCCGCTCTCGTTGGACGGTGCCGATCCCTGCCCTATCTTCTCCTTAGGCTCATATGTTCCGACGGAGAATTAGCATGCTGAACGACAATGCTGTAGAAAGATTAAAAGCGAGCCTGCGGGGGGAATTGATCCAACGAAACGATTCGCGCTTTGACGAAGTACGCAAGCTCTATAATGGCATGATCGATAAGCGCCCGCTCATGATTGCTCGCTGTGCAGATGCTACCGATGTCATCTCGGCAGTGAGATTCGGTCGGGAGAATGACCTTCTCACGGCCGTACGGGGCGGCGGTCACAATGGACCCGGTCTGGGAAGCTGCAATGATGGCCTTGTGATTGATCTCTCTTTGATGAGAGGCGTGCGGGTCGATCCCGCAAACCGCACCATGCGTGCCGGCCCCGGTTGCTCACAAGGCGACCTGGATCACGCGGGTCATGCGTTCGGTCTGGCAGTACCGGCAGGGATTGCCGGGCTCACGCTCGGTGGCGGCCACGGTTATCTAACGCGAAAGCACGGTCTCACAATCGACAACCTGATCGAAGCGGATGTCGTTCTCGCTGATGGAAGCTTTGTCACAGCCAATGCGTCGCAGCATGAGGATCTATTCTGGGCGCTACGTGGAGGCGGAGGCAATTTTGGCGTTGTGACGAGCTTCGTTTATCAAGCTCATCCCGTGAGCACTGTCTACGGCGGACCGATTTTTTGGGATGTCAAGAATGCTCGCCGGATCATGCAGTGGTATCGTGAGTTCCTTCCCCAAGCTCCTGTGGAACTCTCCACCTTCTTTGGTCTGAAGACGGTGCCCTCGACGCGGCCGTTTCCCGAGGAATTTTGGGGGAAGAAGGTTTGCGCCTTGATTTCCTGTTACAACGGGCTTCTTGACAAGGCGGAAGATTTTATCAGACCGATTCGTGAGGAGCTTCCGCGACCATTATTCGACTGGGTGGGTCCTATTCCTTTTCCCGCATTGCAAAGCCTGTTCGACCCGCTGCTGCCGCCAGGACTCCAGTGGTACTGGAAAGGCGAATTCGTCAAGGAACTCCCCGATGGGGCAATTGACGTGCATCTGCAGCATGCCGGTAAAGCGCCGAGCGAGTTGTCATTGATGCATCTCTATCCGATAGATGGCGCGGTCCACCGCATAGGATCGAATGAAACTGCCTGGCGTTACCGGGACGTGACGTGGTCAATGGTCATTGCCGGAATCGATTCCGACCCGGCCAAGGCAGCAGCGCTCAGGTCCTGGGCAAGAGGATACTGGGAAGCCCTGCATCCTTACACGTTGGGCGGCGCATACGTCAACTTCATGATGGAGGAAGGTGAGAATCGCATTCAGGCGACATACGGCTACAACTACAAGCGGCTCGCTGCAATCAAGAAGAAATACGATTCCACCAACTTCTTCCGTGTGAATCAGAACATCAAGCCAGTCTAGGAGAATGATGCAGCATATTCGATTCTAGAGTGTTGTCCTTATGCCAAACACGCGGTTGCTCGCAACGGCCGTGTTCAAGTCTTCCTTGGTGTGTAGTTTTTCCTGATGCTTTTGGCCTGTCTGACCTCATCCATCAATTGCCGCGTAGCATCGGCAATATCAGGTGCAGCGGTAATCGCGGTTACCACCGCAATGCAATCCGATCCTGCGAGCACTACTTCCCTGGCATTCTGTAATTTGATCGATCCGATGGCGACGAGGGGCAGTTTCGTCAAAGATCGAACTTTTTTCACACCTTCCACCCCCCACGGAGCAGTCGCGTCGGGTTTGGTGGGAGTCGAGAAAACCGGGCTGATCGCGAGGTAATCAGCAAGTTCAACTGATTCCCTCGTGATTTGGTTGAGTTCGTTGATGGAGATTCCGATAATATGATCGGGTCCGAGGATTTGTCTCGCGCGGGAAAGCGGCATATCTTCCTGGCCCAGATGTACGCCGTCTGCATCCAGAGCCAGAGCTATGTCGATTCTGTCATTTATTATGAGAGGCACGCGGTGACTGCGGAGAAATTCCAGTAACTGAACCCCTTCGCGATAGAAATCACGCGTGCAAAGATCTTTTTCTCTCAATTGAACCGCAGAGACTCCCCCGGATACGGCAGCTTCCACCACATCCAGGATGGAGCGTCCCAGAGAAAACGAACGATCCGTGACGAGATAGACGTCCCATGTTGAAAGGTCTGTCATGACTCCGTAATCCTCGCTCCGGCTGCCAATTCTTGCGGAGTGATTGTGTAGAGTGCGTCCAGCACCTTTTGCCAGAATGTCCCAGGTCCGGGTGCATCGAGTCCAGCTTGTTCCCCCGCTAATCCGAAAAACGCCAGGGCTGCGGCAGAAGCTATTACCGGATCCTTCTCCACGGCCAGAAAAGCGCCGATAATCACGGTTGCAGCGCAGCCGGTTCCCGTAACGGACCTTAACAAGGGGTGGCCGTTTGCCACGGAGAGGGAACGGGCGCCGTCAGTGATGAAGTCTCGTTCTCCGGTAATTGCGATGCATGTCCCCAGACACGCGGCCAGTTTTTGCGCAGCCTGGGATGCCTGATCCGTCGTATGGATGGAATCCACTCCCCGAGTAGCCGCGCCTGCCGGTGAGAGTGACAGTATTTCCGATGCATTCCCTCGTATCACCGTAGGCAGAGATTCTTCGATAAGACGGCATGCCGTATCAGTGCGAAGACGAGTGGCTCCGGACCCTACCGGATCGAGCACCAGGGGTTTTCCGCCAATGCGGGCAATCCTGGACGCATAGGACATGGAATCGATCCATTGCGTTGACAACGTTCCTATATTGATTACCACAGTGCTTGCAATGTTCACGATATCGTCCAGTTCTTCCCGGGCATGGGCCATAATGGGGGAAGCTCCCATCGCGAGGAGCACATTTGCTGTTGAATTCATCACAACGTAATTCGTGATACTGTGCACCACCGGATTGGTTGAACGGACTTTTGCGAGCAATTCTCCTGCTGCTTCGCTGTAATTCACCATATCGGATTCTCCTTTCTCCCATACGAATTCGCAATCGACCAAGAAACGCGGACAGACCATACACAAAAGGTCCCGCTAATGAATATATGTAATACCATTTTGCAGACGAGTGGACAAAATCGAATGGCCTGGAAGAGACGCCGGACCCTACCATGAGCCGGTAGTGGCCGTGCCTCCGTGCTGGCCGGATTGGGTTCATAAAAGCGAATACGTATTGGAGTAATTGTCGAGAATTCTGACGCTTATCTCGCGCTCGTCTCTGCAGGTCCATGCTATTGACACAATTGATTATTATTGAAGATGCGCCGGCACGGAGGCCGGCAGCACCAGTAATTTTTCTTCAATCGGATTCTAACTTCGGGAATTGCCAATAATCGTAGAGATCCCAAATTCTAGGTGAGCCATCGTTTGCGGCGCTTATAATGTTTCACGTCCCTATAGCTCTTGAGCTTGCCTTTTTCCGTGAAGCCCAGATAGAATTCTTTTACATCTTCGTTTTCTCTCAATTTTTCAACTTCGTCATCCAGGACGATGCGGCCGCTTTCCATAACGTATCCGTGATTTGCAATGCTGAGAGCCATACGGGCATTCTGCTCGACAAGCAGAATGGTTACACCTTCTTCACTATTTATTCTCTTTATAATGTCGAATATTTCGCCCACAAGCATGGGGCTGAGGCCCATTGACGGTTCATCGAGAAGCATCAGTCTCGGGTGAGCCATGAGACCTCTTCCTATGACCAGCATCTGCTGCTCTCCACCGCTGATATATCCTGCCTGAAAGCTCCTGCGCTGAATCAGCCTGGGAAAATAGTGATAGACCATCTCAAGATCTTTTTTTATTTGTTTTCTGCTCTTGATAGTGTGGGCTCCCACAAGCAGGTTTTCTTCCACAGTCAGGTCTTCAAAGGCTTTTCTTCCTTCCATCACCTGAAAAATTCCCATCCTGACAATATTTTCAGGCTCCATTCTGTCGATCCGTTTGCCCATAAACGTGATGGAACCATCCGTAACTTCGCCGTCCTCGGATTTGAGCAGCCCGGAAATCGCTTTCAGAGTCGTGCTCTTCCCTGCGCCGTTATTGCCGAGGACCGTCACGATCTGGCCTTCCTCCACTCTGAGGGAAAGTCCTTTGAGGACCAGGATCACATCATTGTAAATCACTTCGATGTTATTCACTTCAAGCATTACTGCCACGGCTATGCTCCCAGTCGCGAATAGGCCAGGTCCTTTTCACCGAGGTAAGCGCTGATGACCTGTTCATTGTGGCGAATCTCTTCGGGTTCGCCTTCGGCAATCTTGATTCCGAAATCGAGCACGCAAATTCTATCGGAAATATCCATGACAACTCCCATGTCGTGCTCTATCAGGATGATGGTCACCCCCCATTCCTCGTGA
Organism: Desulfomonilaceae bacterium; assembly: GCA_041740635.1. GTDB lineage: Bacteria > Desulfobacterota > Desulfomonilia > Desulfomonilales > Desulfomonilaceae > Desulfomonile. Next base: position 130,858 of record JBGSLQ010000001.1, read on the forward strand.
ATGTCGAGAATGAATCGTGTTATATCCTCAGTTTCTTCGAGGTTCATTCCGGTGACGGGCTCATCCAGAAGAAGCACCTTGGGCTTCATGGCAAGGGCTCTGGCGAGTTCCACTCTCTTTTGCAGCCCGTACGGAAGAGTGCCGACCCTTTTCTTCCGGATATGTTCGATTTCAAGCAAGTCGATGATCGATTCCTCTATTTCTTTCCTGAGCGCAAGTTCTGTTTTTCGAGCAGATCCGAAGTAAAGTCCCGCTGAAAAGATCCCGGTATCCAAGTGCACGTGACGGCCCAATTTGATGTTATCGATGACTGTCATGCCTTTGAACAATTCCACATTCTGGAATGTCCTGGCTATACCGAGCGCTGCTATGTCGTGTGCCTTGAAACGGCTGATGTCCTGCCCGTCAAAAAATATTTTGCCGCTGGTGGGATGATAGAATCGATTAATGCAATTGAGCATACAAGTCTTACCCGCACCGTTCGGGCCGATGATGGCAAATATTTCGCCTTTCCGGACCCCTGCCGAGACTCCTGCGAGGACGTTCACGCCTCCGAACCGGAGAAAAAGATCATGCACACTGAGCAGGTAATCACCGGGGTTGAGGTTTTCTGATACGGAAGGAGGCTGCATTTCACTTCTCCGGAACGGACTTTATCTGCACCCGGGTTTGCATGCGGAATTCCTTGCCATCCCGGTATTTGACATCTGAAGACACATCCAATCGTTCTCGATCGCCGTAGAGCGCTTCTATGAGCTGGGAATACCGCTGTTCCACAAAACTGCGCCGCACTTTGCGGGTTCGCGTCATCTCATCGTCGTCTGCGTCCAATTCCTTATGGAGCATGACAAACTTCTTGACGCGTGCTGCTTTGGGGAGTGACGCATTCGCCTCCGCCAACTCTTTGGCAATGAGGTCATATACCTCGTCTTTTTGTGAAAGGTCCGTGTATGTGGTGTACGTGATTTTTTTGTTTTCGGCCCATTTGCCCACATTCGGCATGTCTATATTGATCATTGCCGCAACAAACGGCCGATCCTTTCCCACAACCACGGCTTCTGCCACGAATATGCTGAACTTGAGCTTATTTTCGATCAACTGCGGGGAAAACTTGGTTCCGTCATTGAGTTTTATGACATCTTTCATGCGGTCGATCATGACCAGATGTCCGTCTTCGTCCAAGATCCCCTGGTCACCCGAATTCAACCACCCGCCGGCCATGGTTTTCCGGGTCGCTTCCTCGTCCTTATAGTAGCCTGCGAACACCGTTGGTCCACGAGTAAGAATCTCGCCTGAATCGGAAATCTTGATCTCCATTTCGGGTATGGGTCTGCCCACGGTATGAAGCTTGATGTCCCCGTTTCTATGAGCCACCGAAATACCCGATGTTTCGGTCTGTCCGTAAATCTGCTTGATATTAACCCCTAAAGCCTGAAACAGGTTGAAAATATCAGGTCCGAGTGCTGCGCCTCCGGTGTACACGTTCCGAAGGCGTGCGAGTCCGAAATAATTCTTCAGGGATCGGAATATCAGGAAATAGCAGACACCTTCCATCGCTTTCCAAAACAATCCCAGGGATTTGTTTTCCAGTCTGCGTTGAGCAATCTTATATCCGAGCGGCATGCAGAGTCGGTAAAAGAGTCTTTTAATCCATACTGCATCCTGCATTTTTACCTGAATGTCAGAGCAGATCTTTTCCCAGAATCGAGGCGGAGCAAAAAGAATTTGCGGTCCTATTTCTCTGATGTTTTCCGGAACGGTTTCGGGCTTTTCGGGAAAGTTGACAGTGAATCCTTTGTACAGATTCCAGGACACTGCAGTCATTTGTTCCCCTACCCAGGGAAGCGGCAGAAACGAGACATGATTGTCCGTAGGATATGCAGGATCGATCTCGTCGTAATTGGCAGCCATTTTGATCATGTTGTTATGGGTCAACATGGCTCCCTTGGGGAGTCCTGTGGTGCCGGAGGTGTAAGCTATTATTGCCACGGTATCGCCGGTCAATTCATCGATATACTGCTGAAATAGTTGCGGTTCGTGTCTCTCCAGATCGCGGCCCATGTCCTGGACGGTCTTGAGCGGGACGATAAGGGGATCGTCGTATTGACGCATACCTTTGGTATCGTCCACAATGATCTTGCGCACACCCGGACACGAGTCCCTGAGTTCGAGAAACTTGTCCACCTGCTCCTGATCCTCAGCCATCAGAAACACTGCATCGCAATGATTGATGATGTATTTCACCTGGTCAATGTGGCTGTCAGGAAAAATTCCTACGGACGCGCCACCCAAACACTGTATGGCAAGCTCAGAGTACACCCATTCGGGTCGGTTATCGCCAAGGATCGCCAGTTTGTCTCCCTTCCGGTACCCTAAAGCGACAAGCCCGAGAGCCAACAATTTGACATTCCGCAGGTAATCCTGCCAGGAGACGGATTGCCAAATGCCGAATTCTTTTTCGCGTAACGCAGGTCTGTCTGGACCGAACTTCGCTGCATTTTCACAGAGGAGAGAAGGAAGCGATAACGCCATAAGAGAACCATCCGTAGATACTGATTTATATCAAATAGATTGAATCGACCGATCCTGTGAGCTGTTCCTGATGGCCTCAGTGCCCGGTGGATCAATGCATTTCTTTTCTTTTGCTTTCCTCATGGGTAGCTCCGGCCTATCGGATCCCCGGATTCACACAATTGAATACCGCGCCAGCAGAAAGCTCTCTCTGAAGTGGGGTTTCCACAGGTTAGAGAGACATCTCGCGGCGCCTCTGGTGGCGGCCGGCGTCCCTGCCGGCCAATTGGAGAACTCATAAAGGAATCCGGCTTTAACTCATGTGTACTCCGCAGGGTAGCTATCTCCTCAGAACAAATGACAGGAACAGACCTCATTCATCCGGTCATTTCCGAAAAATCGCCCCATGCCTTCCTGGAATGTGAGGCCGGCAGAGACGCCGGCCTCTACCAGGGCATGCGGCCATTAAACGTCCGTGGGAAGTTCGTGGACTTCCCCCCTGCAAATTACCTACTCGTCCAGACTTATCCAGTCGGAAGCAGGCTCGTAGATTTTCTTCCCTACGTTGGCTTTCCAGATGCGAGCAACCGGAAACTTGTTATCCTTGATCGTGTACGGAGCCGACAGTCCGCCGGTGTCAAAGTCTTTCAGAGACTGCAGCGCCTTCACCAGACCGTCACCATTCAGTTGGCCCGCTTTATCCGCCCGTTTCAGACACTCCACAAAAATGAGTCCTGTCATAAATCCCTGCATGTACGAATTATCGCGAAAAGCCACTTTGGGATAGGTCTTCTTCGTGTATTCCCTGATCTTCTTGATCATGGGAACATCTTCATTCCACCAGTACATATAGGGATTCACCGCCATGTAACCTTCGGCCAGCGGCCCAAGATTATCGAGGAGCGTCTTGGTCGCGCCCCAGAAAGTGCCCATGAACTTGCACTGCATCCCGTAATCCCGGCACTGTTTGATCACTTCAGCAACAGGAGAAAGTACGAATCCCTGGAAGATCACGTAATCAGGCGCTTTACGTTTCAGGTCGAGCACCTGGGACGTCACGTCCACTGCTCCGACGGCTGCAACTTCTTCCGCGACAAGATCAAGTTTCAGCTTTTTGGCCATTTCCCTTGCATACGGGATGGGATCTTTGCCGAACTCTGTATCGCTGTAAAAAAAGGCAACTTTTGCCCCGGGCTTTTCCTTTGCGATGAATTTGAGCAGAATCCCGAACATGTCGCCATACGTCGGACCCGGCACAAATACGAAGGGGTTAGCTGCGGGATCGGCAAGTTCACCGGAAAAAGACGTGGATGAATACAGGACTTTGTACCGCTTGATTTCCGGAGACATGGCTTTGCCGAGTCCCGTGCTCTCTCCGTACATGATGAGCGGATTGTCCCTGGACATAATTCTCTTAAAAGCAGCGGTGGCAACATCTAACTGATACTGGCCGTCTTCCATAATGTATTTGATTTTCTTTCCATTGATTCCACCGTCTTCATTGGCCATCATGAGTGCATCTTCCAGGCCCGCATTGATGTTTACTCCTGCAAATGCGAACCGTCCGGTTATGGGCTGAACGGCTCCCACCTTGATTTCCTGGGCAAACACGAGCCCTGCGGCCAAGAGACACGCGAGGAATGCGGCGAGCATAATTGAAGGCAGTCTTCTTCTCATCATCGAAACTCCTTTCGCTGGTGGATCTGTAACGAGAACGCCCTCGGCAGGACGCCGAAACAGCAATGCAAAGAAACACCCATCATGGAAGGCTTGGGTCTCCAAAGGCTTGAATCGAAAAGCACGACGGGTGATTTCACTATCGATCCTTCAATAGGAAAATGGCCATAGACTGAAGAAACTCTTGACCCGATTCCATATCTCAGCTAACCCGTGCGGCTCAAAGATCAAGAATGAAACAATCAGCGTACCAAAGATCACGTCTTTCAGGGGGATGAATAACTGGTCCATTCCGGGGAACCAGTCCTTAGCCATACCCGAGAGCACATTGAGCAGCTCAGGAACCATGGTCATAAAAATTGCGCCAAAAATCGACCCGAGTACCGTCCCCAACCCTCCCACGATCACCATAGCCAGATACTGAATTGAGAGACCGAAGGGGAAATGCTCGGGAGTGACCACTTTCATGAAAGCAACCCACAGGCCACCGGCTATTCCTGCATAAAACGAGCTGAGTGCGAAAGCAGCGAGTTTGTACCGAAACAGGTTGATGCCCATGATTTCTGCGGCTAAATCTCTGTCACGTATGGCAACAAAAGCCCTGCCCCACCGGGTTCTAACCACATTGCGCGCAAAAAACACTGCGAAGACCGCAACGGCGAGCGTTATGAAATAGAAGCTCCGCTCTGTATCAAATACGAACCCTCCCAATTCCGGGGGAGGTACGTTGATCCCGCGAATTCCTTTGGTCATGGATTCCCAATGTACAAAGGTGAATTCAAGAATGAACTGGGCGGCGAGTGTCGCGATAACCAGGTAAAGCCCTTTGACGCGTAATGAGGGAATACCGATTACCATGCCTACTCCGGCAGAGATGAAGCCTGCAATGGGCAAAGCCACCCAGAATGGCAGGTTCAGCCGCGTCATGAGTATGGCCGTTGCGTATCCCCCCACTCCAACGAAGGCCGCGTGACCGAGGGAAATCTGTCCCGTAAAGCCGGTGAGCAAATTGAGTCCCACGGCTCCAATGATCGCGAAGCCGATGATGTTTGCGAGATAGAGCATGTAAGCATCGGCCAGCAACGGAAAAGCCAGCAAAAACAAGAAGAGTGCGGCCAGCCAGAATTTGACAAACCAGGTCTGGAATATTTTTTCATCTTCCAGGTACGATTCCTTAAAATCACCGCACCGCATACGTGCCCTCTTATCCGAATAAGAATATTTGTGCTCTGAAAGAGTTAAATCATCTGTTGTCGAAGGTCAGACTCTCTCGATGATCGGTTTTCCGAAAATACCGTAGGGTCGAATCATAAGGATGATTACCAGTACGACGAAGGGGACCACTTCCTTAACACCGCCGCCGAAATATGAATCGAGATACACCCCGGCAAAGTTCTCCAGCAGTCCAATGATGAAGCCCCCGACGATTGCACCCACTATGCTGTCCAGCCCTCCCAAAATTATTACGGACAGCACTTTGAGACCGATATGTCCCAGGTGAATGCTGATACCGCTGATGTTACCGATGATGATTCCGCCAACTGCAGCGGCAATGGCTGCAAAGCTCCAGGAAATGGCAAATACTCTCTTTACACTGATTCCCATTGACAGAGCTGCCTGTTGATTTGCCGCAGTGGCTCTCATGGCAAGGCCCGTACGGGTAAAACGAAAAATACACGTGAAGAGTATCGTGAAGATAATTGCTGAAATAAAGCCCCAGAGGAGCCCTGAAGGTACAATGGCGAAGCCGAGGTCCAGCGGTTGAGGCGGGAAAATACGAGGAAAACTGCGATATTCCGGGGACCAAATCATGTGAGTCAATCCCTTGAGAATACTCCCTAATCCGATTGTCACCATGATTACCGATATAATGGGTTCGCCGATGAGAGGTCGGAGCATGAGCCGCTCCACGATTATCCCCAGGAAAGCGGCAAACAGAAGTGTGCCAATGAAAGCGATGGAAAATGGAAGGGAAAGATACGTCAGCCCTGTGAAGCATATGAATGCCCCCACGGTCATGAACTCCCCCGTCGCCAAATTCAGGATGCTCGTTGCCTTATAAATGAGCACAAACCCCAGGGCGATCAAACCGTAAACGCCCCCCGCGGCCAATCCGCTCACAATAATCTGTGGGATAATGTCCATGTCATCTCCAGAAAAAAGCAAACAGAAAGCCCGATTGTCTGGGAAGGAAATCAGAAGGTAACTATTCGACGTCCGATGAAATATAGTTCGAGTAAATTACCCGGAAATGGGTACAGGGGCAACCTTAAACGAAAATTGCTGCAGGTTCAAGAACAAACCTTCCGCTTTGTAAACCTTTTAGTGACTGCGGTATATGAGTAGCATTTTGATGTTGGTAGTGCAGGTGGAGAGTCTTGAGAGCATGTCATGCCCGCGCGCTTGCAACTGCAATTTATCATTGAGCGGATGCTTCGTCCGCGAACCCACTTCGTGCCTGAAATAACACGCGATAAATGTATTTTGACATCTTGCTTTTCGCATTCGACTCCTTATTAATACCTTAGATCTTTGGTGAGATTGCAGAAAAACAAGGATGAACAGGTCTTTTCACCAGAGATGGAAAAAGGAGACATTCACATGAAATCCAAAGAGGTGTTCTTTAATCCATTCCGGCTTATCAGCCCCAAACTGGATGCAGAGGCATCACGTCTTGAGCAATTATACGAAACACCGCCCCCCGAAGTAACCTGCCTCGAAGAGGGTTTAGTAGTGATGCTCAGCAAGCTCGAGACTCTTGCTGAACTGTCGTTCAAGACCTTGCTGTCAGGCGATCCGACTCGACTGGAGCAGGGCAAGGTTCTTGCCCATGAGGTCCATGCAGAGGAGAAGAGTCTCACAGGCGCAATTGTATGTTATCCGCAGACTACCAACCCCGTGCTGAAAACGGTGGTCCTGTTTCCGGGAAGGTTGGAGCGGATCGGCGATCTTATGGAAAATATCCTCAACTGCAGCCGCATAAAGTCGCGGGACGGGATTGTCTTCAGCGACAGGGCTATCGAGGAGCTTACGGAAACATTCAAGATGCTTACCGGTATATTCCGGAAACTCAGGGATATGATTCTGAATCCCTCTCCGGAGGTCTTGAATGAGCTGTTATCTGAGGAAAAGCGGTTGGCTCAGATCAATCTTGAATTTGCATTCGCCCATGAGGAGCGTTTGGTGGATGGAACCTGTTTGCCCAAGGCCTCTTCGTTGTATCTGGATATTCTGGATTCCGTAAGGAATGCATGCAGGCATCTTATTTCCATGACTGAGAGCCTGCTGAGTCTCATGAGCACCAACGGCAAACCTGCAGGAAATATGTAAATGCTGCTGCAAATACAAATTGACGTCTGAGTAAGAGAGGCTGGGAACCTCAAGAAAGGTCCCCAACCTCCAGGAGGCGATAAACTCAATTATTTCGGTCCGGAATTTCTAGAGAATTTCTTCTACGGTAGGTTGCAAGCCTCTTTTCGTAATGAGCCCACAACGCTCGATAAGCCCCTGGAATTATTCCTTGATCCTGAAACGATTTCATGATTCTCGTTGAAATCTCTGATTTTTCCTGGGAAGAGAGTTGATCTTTCATTTTGTCGAATTCCCGGACTTCCGAATACATCACCATGGGAATACAGCCCGTGGAAGGCCTGGGGAACGCTTTGCACGCCCGCTTATAAATATCGAGGAAAGGTTCGTCTTTGATGTTGCCGAAGGAAATTTGCGTTGCCTCACATGGTTGGACCTCACCGGTGGACGTTACAAACAGGTATTCAAACCTGCATTGGCAGCCCAGTGCAGGATCTTTTTCCAGCCATGTAGAAAGCCCGTTCAAGGGAGGATATGCTTGATATGCGGGATCTTTGAACAGGTCTTTTTGCAGTTGTTCCAGAATCGGGCTGTGTGGAATGACACCACGGCAAGCCTCCCGGCCGGAAGGCTTCAGTTCCATCACTCTAATCTCCGCCACCCCGAGATCTCTGGCCAGATCGTAAAACTTCTTAAACTCTTCGGGGTCCAGGAAGTCTGCCGGCGGAACCAGGGAAAGACACGTGTACACACCTGCATTCTTGAAGAGTTCGATTGCTCTGCACGCGTTTTCAAAAGCCTCAGGATTTCCCCGCATCTTGTTGTGGATCTCGGGGCGATAATGGTCGAGGCTCACCCAGACTCCGAATAACCCGTTTTGCTTCAGTTCGGCAGCCTTCTCCGCAGTGACGCCGTACCCCGTGGTAAACATCCATAAGCAGGTATCATTGCTCACGTGCTTAACCAGACGGAGAAAACGGTCGTAACGATACATGGGCTCGCCGCCGTGAAGGATGAGCGTTGCAACACCGAGATCCTCCACCTGACGAATAGTGTTTTTCAGCAACTCTTCGTCGAGATCCGTATCCAGGTTGTGTCGTGCATTCGTGGAGCAGAATGCGCATGAGTACGGGCAGCAATTCGTGGTGGAAATCGAAACAATGCCGGATGGCAGACCGGTCAAATCCAGGTTATTGATATAATTCGAGATGCGTTTATAGAAAGCCGGGCTGGGAAAGGGCGGGAAAGTACTATCCAGAAGCACTTTGTCTCCGAACCTGACCATATAACGATACTTGAGCACGGTTTTCTGAAGAAAAGAGAGTTTTATGAAATTGAAAAGCGCATCCCCGAAGGTGACTCCTTTGGCTTTTCTTATAACCCTGTTTCGCGTGTCAAAAAGGGCCTGCAGGGCATTCACAAATATCTTGAAATTCGTAGTATGAACTGGCAAGCCGCTAATATTCGAGAATAATGGTGCCATAAAGTCTCCTTGACCGACAAAGATGGACAACCGCTTTCTAAACCGCAAATCGCGATATTTCTTGGATATCATGATCGACAGCCGTACTCAAGACGAAGCTGTACGTTCCGTGTGTACGACACACTGGGCAGGCAAAAAGCGATTCCTGACATGAGTTCGACTGCTGGCTCTTCTCCCGCGAACAGCGGGATCACCGCATCCTACGCTGGCTGCTTTCCTGATGCTCTGTTTATAGCAAGTGTATAAAACAGTGTCCAATTGCGAAAACCGCTTCTCGGCAATTGGTAGGTGCTGTGCCTCCGTACCTGCACATTTTTCAAATAAATATCAACCGGTAGGCTGGCAGGGACCGCCCCTACCGTTCTTTTGAAGGACAATGTGTTCAAAAGGTCAGCAATTGTGTCATCTGCTATAGGATAACTTTTGCACAAAAGAGCACACCCCATCTTGACGAGGCCCATCCGAACCTATATCTCTAGAAGAGAATTCAGTTCGGAGGAAAAATGACGCAAGATACCAAAATACCATCCGACAGGGTTATTGAGGAGCTGGAAGGAAAGATAGCTGCAAATCCGGATTCCGGAGGGGCTCATTATAATTTGGGATTGGCCTTGTTCCAACGAGGGGAGTGGGATCGTGCCATTCAAGAATTTCAGGCCGCTCTGAAAAGTCAGCCAGGCTTATTGGAAGCTCGTGTAAATATAGCTGGAGTCCTCCTCCAAAAAGGCGAATACGATCAATGCATTGAACAGAGTCTCAAAGCACTCGAGTTCCGGCCGGATCTGATAGAGGCTTGTATAAATATCGGGCTTGCGTTTATGCACAAAGGTTTGCAACAGCAAGCCGTTCACAGTTTCGAGAAGGCTCTGAGTATCAATACCGATTCGATTGTCGCGCATGTGAATCTGGGAAACGCTTATCTAACGCTGGGAGATTTTCAAAAAAGTGTGGAGCACTTTCTGCGGGCAGTTGAGATCAACCCGCAGTTCGGTATGTCCCACAATAATCTCGCAGTGGCTTACATGCATAAGGGTGACAAGGGAAAAGCACGAGAGTACGTCGAGAAAGCGCTAGCACTGGGGTACCCCGTGCACCCGGAATTCCTCGAGACTATTCGCCAGGATTAGACTTCAGCGCTGTAAGGTATTTTACGGCCGCCTTTTTCCTGGCCGCGGTCAGCTTGGAAAAAAAGCTGTCTACTTCTTCCGAGTCAAACTGCACTTTGTGATTCGGATCTTCCAACCCGCGGGGGAAGCGACCGTCATTTGCTGCAAGAATGAGCCGACCCATTTCATTGGGTGGGACTGTTTTCATCATATTCTTGACTTGGGCTTGATCCATAGCCCAAGCCTCCTGAAACAACGTGCCGAAAACCCCGGCTCCGGAACAGGAATAAAACAGGATACGCTTCGTTTGTTCGGAACCTTCCTTGTATTCCTGAAGTATCTGTTCCTGCGTATAATCACTGGGCCCCCCGGTTTTCATAAGCAGGTCCACACTTTCCGCATTGGGTAATCCCGCCAGAATCTCCAAATCCTCCATGGAGAATTGAGCATCCTGAAACGGCTTTGTCAGAGCTGGTGTCAGCCGCTGAAGTGCTGCTGGAGTCAATCCTTCCAGCAAATCGATCAATTCCGCGGAGTTGAAGCCGGTCAAATCGGCCTGAGCAGCCAATTCTTCCTGATACTGCTCAAGACTGTGAAAGAGGCGAATTATCTGATCCGGACTCATCCGACTCCAGGGAAGACGCTGAATGATTCCGGCAACTCCCTCCGGCGATCTGTTCAATAACTGAGAAAAGATCAACTCAAAATCAAACTCGTCAAGAACGGCTTTTTCGGAAAGAATCCTCTCAATCGGGTCCGGTGCACCTGCAAGGGCCACCAACCTGCACCATCTCTTGAAAAAGATGTTTTCTGAAGAAGACGAGATGGTGTCCCATTCTGAGACAATCGTTTCGATCAGTTTTTGTGAGGTATGGATGATTTCTTTTGCGAGAAGTGCCCCTTCTGATTCGTCCAGATCTTCACCGAGTTCCTGTATGACATCCAGGACCGCGTTTTCGACATCTTCAGGAAAGAGGGAGATGGCAGCTTCAACGTCAATTGCCTCGAGAAACTCGCGCACATCTTCCATGCTCACCGTGACAGGATCTGAAGTATTCGTGTACGTTCCGATTACCAGGGTATTGATGAGCGATTCACGAAGGGAATCCACTTCGGACAGATTTTCGGCTTCCAGGTTGGGTGATCTGTTCAGCAAATCGAACGGAAGAATGTCTTTGAGACGCAGAATGAATTGGTAACGCTCCAACTCCGATTCATAGTATTCCACGAGGCTCAATGAGGAAAATAACTCGTCAGAGAGCGTCAGTGACGAAATCGTATGAAGTTCCGCATCCGTAAAAATGCTCATGTTTGCCAGCCGCTGACACGTGAGATCGGCGAGGCATTCGTACTCGTCAGGCCGTACCAATATGGGAATTTTATGATCCTGGAGCAGTTGTCTCCAGTTATGCCTCAGTTTATCTATTCTCGTGTACGCCAGACGGAACAGCTCCACCGGAGAAGCATCCATCAGCAAAGACACGGCGGTTTCAACTTCACCTTTACTCTTGATTTCAAGGCCCACGCCGATAAGCTTGAGCACCGTTTCCTGGACTTTGGCAAGTTCCTCGGTAGACCTGAAATCCACCTCTTTTTGGACCACATATTTATTCGCCATGGCTATGGAGACTCTGATTATTTCATCAGCCCTGTCCCGGGTAAAAAGTCCCTGCTCCATGCCGGAATTGACCACTTTTGAAAAAAAGGTCTGTTCATCGTGAACAACCAGACCGAACGATTCCATAATATCGATCCTCTTGGAGGTCTGACAGGCTTATGCCGTGATCTCGGATAGAAACGAACCGATTCACACCTCATGCAGAAATCGAGGTAGGTTTATGCCTCTCCATCAGAGCTCGTCTTTTATCAAATTTAAGACCATCGATCACGGCGTACGTTCGCATTTCAACGGAATTTCCAAAAATTTAAGGTCATAAATAGGTTATCTTACTCTTTCAATATACTTACCGACCCGGGTATCGATTTTGAGGACATCTCCTTCATTTATGAAAAGGGGCACCTGTACGGTCATTCCTGTTTCCAGGGTTGCCGGTTTTGAACCGCCCGACGCGGTATCGCCCCGCACTCCGGGTTCCGTCTGCTTCACCGTGAGTTCCACAAATATGGGCACTTCCACACCGATCGGTTTGCCATTGTGGAACAGAAGGCTCACCGAAACATTCTCCTGGAGATAATTGCGGGCATCGCCGAGCTGGTTCTCAGTCAGAAACAATTGCTCGTATGTTTCACTTTCCATGAAATGGAATTCGCCTTCGGATTCATACAGAAACTGCATCTGTTTCTCTTCGAGATTCGGCTTATCAATTTTTTCACCGGACCTGAAGGTGCGATCGATTACATTACCGGAAATGAGGCTCTTCAACGTGGTGCGAACAAAGGCTCCACCTTTGCCGGGTTTGACATGAAGAAAATCAACGATGGTGAATGGCTCTCCGTTCAGTTCTATCTTGAGCCCTTTTCTAAAGTCAGGGGTCGAGTACATTGCGATTCCTCCCACGCAAATGATGCGAATGAATTTTTTTTGGTTATCCTCAGGATACTGAAATCAGGTCTTTGGGCATTTCCGAGAGAAGTTCAGGCCCTGACCCGCCGAGGTAGACCAGACTTTCGAGGCGTACGCCTCCGTAGTCTTCAATATAGATGCCCGGTTCTACGGTAAATACCATTCCTTCCTGGAGGACTCCTTTTCCGCGGGGGGACAAGTAGGGGACTTCATGAGTTTCCATCCCAACTCCGTGCCCTAACCCGTGAAGAAAATACTTACCGTATCCGGCCTGGTCAATGCTTTGTCTTGCTATTCTATCCAGCTCGCGGACGCTCTCGCCTTCTTTCACTGCTTCCAAAGCTCGCATATGAGCATCGTACACTGCTTTGTGTATCTCTTTTTGACGCTTGGAAGCTTTACCGACTACACAGGTGACCGTCTCGTCACTGCTGTATCCTTGAAAGCGGCATCCATAGTCTACGACGATCAATTCTCCGGGTTGTATCACTTTATCGGAAGCGGCGCCATGCGGAAGCGCTCCTCGAGGCCCCGAGGCCACGATGGTCTCGAATGCGGTTCCCTCTGCTCCTCCCCGTCGAAACAGGAGTTCCAGGTCAGCAGCCACATCAGATTCTTTTCGTCCCGCAAGTCCGCTTTTCAGGACGTCTCGGCATGCATTCGAAGCTATTTTCGCCGCAGTCTTGATCTTATCTCTCTCAGCAGGTGTCTTGCGGATTCTGAGCGTTTCTAGGAAAACTCTACTCAGAGGCACCAACAGAAGATCGCGAACCCGCCGTGTCAGCTCGCTGCCAACTTCTTGCGTCATTCTAGCGGCTTCAATCCCCAGACGCTTGATACCACGAGCCTTTATAAGCCGAGCAGCAGAATCCAGCCTGCTCCGGACGATGTGAATCTCCAAACCGGTAGTCTCTTCTTTTGCCTGGGTCTTGTATCTTCCGTCCGTGAGGAGGTGACCTTCTGAGGGAGTTATCAGCACTGTAGCATCAGATCCTGTAAACCCGGTCAGGAACCTCAGATTGGTAGAAATCAGCACCTCGGACGAATTGAGGAGGATAGCATCTACACGTAATTGATTGAGTTTTGATCCAATCTGCAGCATACGAATCATTAGGCTCCTGCAGATTGTTTGGTTTTCATCTGCTCGAGATTTGACAACCACCCCTGCAGAACACCAACGATTCTCTTTTCGTGAGATTTTTTCCGAGCTTCTTCCAGAGCTTGTTTCACGGCAAGATCTTGAGGATTTCTGGCGGCCAGTTCGGTGAATATCTTCTGTGCACGGCCATAGTGACCCTGCCGCATGAATTCGTGACCCATTGCCGCGGTTATAGGAATGAAGTCCTCGGCTTTGTCTTCCCCGGTCCCGTGCTCGGCAGGCAGAGCTGAACTGGATTCGGGCTGATCTATGACTATCCCTTTACGTCGTTGACGTTTGACTTCATCCATTGCAATCTGAAAGGTCCCTTTGAGGACCTCATGCAACACTTTGTAGCGTATGCCCAGTTGAACGTCACCGCGACGCAGAAACAATTCTCCCATTAGGCTAAACAGCCGTGCGCTGCGCACATATTCGAACTCCATGGTTGACAGGAGAGCGAGTGCGCTGTCGATGTTGCCTTGCTCGATGAGGTGTCCGGCTTTCGAGAGCGTTTCTTCGAAAGTCCCCGAACTTTCCTGTGCCCGTCTTTCTAAAAGCTCGATTTCGTTCATGGTGGTTCTCTCGTACATAAAAATCAAGCATACGGATTTATTACAGTAATAAAAACCGAGTAAACAGTCAACCGCTTTTCATGAATATGCAGTTGTTAATAGTATTCTGCATCAAGAAAGTGATATTTCCGAGTGGCTTTATGGAAATTTCATTCCGATTTTTCATCCCAAACGCCTATCGCGCCAACAAAAGAATGCAATACGAATCATTGAGCGGGAAGAGGCACGGGCAAAAAGTGAATCGTATCGCACGTAAGGCGTTAAGGCGAGGCTCCTGAAAAAGGAAAAGCCCCGGTCTTCCGCATAAACGGCCGATCAGGGCTCTGTTCTGAGTCAGTTGTTATCGGTTACGCCGTGAGGCTAACTTTCACGCGAGCAACTTTCAGTTTATCAGAGATTTTTCTGAATCCTTCGGGATCCGCAGATTGATCCAATTCCGCCAGTTGGCGTTCAAGATTCTGGATATCAGCCTGGACATCACTTATGTCGATATCTTCGACGCGATACGCTTCATCAACCAGCACTGACACCGAATCTTTGAGCACTTCACAAAAACCTGTACCAACCGCGAATTTCACGAATCGATCGTTTTCCAGGTAAGAGAAAATTCCCGGTCTAATGAATGTAAGCATGGGTGTATGACCGATCAAAACACCGAACTCTCCCATTATTCCCGGGGCGACTATTTCTTCGACCTCTTTGTCGAGCACTACCCCCGTCGGGGTGACCACTTGGACTTTGAATTGTTTATCCGACATGGACTTCTCCCGCTTAGGCGGCTGCGGCTGACAGTTTCTCCGCTTTTGCCCTTACCTCGTTAATGTCTCCCACCATGTAGAATGCTTGCTCGGGCAGGTGATCCAGTTTACCTTCCACGATCTCTTTGAATCCTGCAACCGTATCCTCGATCTTGACGTATTTGCCCGGTGTGCCGGTGAATTCCTGCGCCACGAAGAAGGGCTGAGACAGGAATCTCTGGATTTTACGAGCGCGTCCGACGACCAGTTTGTCGTCTTCGGACAATTCGTCCATACCGAGAATCGCTATGATGTCCTGGAGGTCTTTGTATCTCTGGAGGACCAACTGGATCTTACGAGCTACCAGGTAATGCTCTTCGCCTAGGACGCGAGGATCCAGAATTCTTGATGTGGAGTCCAGCGGGTCGACTGCCGGGTAGATTCCAAGCTCTGCAACCTGGCGAGAGAGAACGACTGTTCCGTCCAAATGCGCGAAGGTTGTGGCAGGAGCCGGGTCTGTAAGGTCGTCCGCAGGAACGTAGATACATTCAACTGCCGTGATCGAGCCGTTCTTTGTGGAGCAGATTCGTTCCTGAAGCTCGCCCATGTCCGTTCCCAGAGTAGGCTGATAACCAACTGCGGAAGGCATGCGCCCGAGGAGCGCGGAAACTTCCGAACCGGCCTGCGTGAAACGGAAGATGTTGTCAACGAACAACATAACGTCCATTCCCATTTCGTCACGGAAATACTCTGCTACCGTCAGAGCGGTCAGGGCCACGCGAGCGCGTGCTCCGGGGGGCTCGTTCATCTGGCCGTAAATCAGGGCTGCACGATCGAGAACCTTTTCACCTTCACGCTTCGGCTGTCCTGGGAGGGTTCCGCCCATTTCCAGGTACAGGTCGTTTCCTTCACGTGAACGCTCACCTACGCCGGCAAACACAGAGGTGCCACCGAACTGCTTCGCGATGTTATTGATGATCTCCATCATGAAGACCGTCTTGCCCACGCCTGCGCCGCCGAAGAAGCCGATTTTGCCTCCCCTCATGAACGGGGCGATGAGATCGACGACTTTGATCCCAGTTTCCTGGATGGAAATCTGCGTGACCTGCTCGTCAAAGGAGGGAGCCGATCTGTGAATCGGCCGGGACTCTTCCGTGACGATGGGGCCTGCTTCATCCACCGGACGGCCCACAACGTTCATAATCCGCCCAAGAACACCTTTTCCCACCGGGACAGTAATGGAGGCGCCCGTGTCCTTGACGATCATGCCGCGGACCAGACCATCGGTGGTTTCCATTGCGATGGTGCGCACAATATTATCCCCGAGGTGCTGGGAAACTTCAACAACCAGGTTGTCCGGCTGGTCGTTAATACTCGGGTTAGTGATGAAAAGGCCGTTGTAAATCGCCGGAAGCTTATTTTCCGGAAATTCCACGTCTACGACCGGGCCGATTACCTGAACGATTTTTCCCTCATTCATCTTGGGATATCCTCCTGAAACCGTCTTGGGTTCTTAATTCCTTGTGTGAGAAGAGACCGCATGTCAACCTTTCAGAGCCTCAGCTCCGCCGACTATTTCCATGAGTTCCGTTGTAATGGATTCCTGACGCAGGCGGTTCAGCTTCAAGGTCAATTTGTAAATCATCTCTTCCGCATTGGTTGTTGCCGCTTCCATGGCAGTCATTCGCGCACCGTGCTCACTGGCCACGGAATCGAGGAGTCCGGTGAAGACCTGAACTTGTATGTAGCGGGGAAGAATCTCCGAAAGCAATTCGTCCTCCGAAGGTTCGTACAGGTATTCTCTCCGGCGTTTCCCCGCATCCTCTTCCGGAGTTACCGGGAGGAGCTTCCTGAGGGTCAGGACCTGGGTAACGGCTGTGCGAAAACTGTTGTACAGGATATATACTTCGTCATATTCGCCCGAAGCAAACTTCTCGGTGGCTATGGATACGACATTGCCCGCCAGCTCATAGTTCACGCTGTTCATGACATTGACGAATTTTTCCGCGATCTCGATCCTGCGCCGGCGGAAATAATCGTTGCCTTTACGGCCCACAGTTATCAATGCCGTTTCTACGCCTTTGGCCGCGTTCTCTTTCGCGAACGCTTCCGCCCGGCGGCTCAAGTTTGCGTTGAACGCTCCGCAGAGGCCCCTGTCGGCAGTTATCAGTATGAGCAAGACCTTCTTGGGCTCCCTCGTCTGCAGCAATGGATGGACTGCGGGATTCACACGGGCTGCCAGGGAAAGGAGCACTTCCCGCATTCTTTCCGAATACGGTCGGGCTGCTTTGATGGATTCCTCAGCACGCCTGAGCTTGGCCGCAGACACCATCTTCATGGCATTGGTTATTTTCTGCGTGTTCTTGACACTGGCTATGCGTTTACGAATATCTCGGAGGTTTGCCATTTCGACCTCATATATAAGGGCTGATTTGATTCAGCCGCTATTTCAAGTTATCAGACCAACGAAACTTCAGGTGGAGTGAAGATGCCTTTGAAATCGTCAAGGATCTTCTTCATCTTGCTCTCGAGGTCAGCCGAGATCACCTTCTTTTCTCTCAATTCCGTGAGCACTTCCGGAAAACTGGTTTCCAGATAGGTCACATACTGCCTCTCGTATTCGGCAAGGACTCTGAGATCGTACTGGTCCGTATAACCATTTGTGGCTGCGAAAATGATGGCAATCTGCTTCTCGACACGCATCGGCTCATACTGAGCCTGCTTGAGGATTTCAACGAGTCGTGTTCCTCGCGCGAGCTGCGCCTGGGTGACTTTGTCCAGGTCTGACCCGAACTGTGCAAAAGCTTCCAGTTCGCGGAACTGCGCCAGATCCAGACGAAGCGAACCTGCGACCTGCTTCATAGCCTTGATTTGCGCGTTACCACCGACTCGAGACACGCTCAAGCCGACGTTAACAGCAGGACGAACACCTGAATAGAAAAGGTCGGTAGAGAGGAAGATCTGGCCATCCGTAATGGAAATGACGTTTGTCGGGATGTAAGCCGACACGTCACCAGCCTGGGTCTCAATGATCGGGAGTGCCGTCAGGCTTCCGCCGCCGGCAGAGTCGCCAAGCTTTGCGGCGCGTTCCAGGAGCCTTGAATGCAGGTAGAAAACGTCACCCGGGAAGGCTTCACGTCCCGGCGGCCTGCGGAGAAGCAGAGAGAGCTGACGATAGGCCTGGGCTTGCTTGGTCAAATCATCATAGATGATCAATGCGTGTTGGCCGTTATCTCTGTAGTATTCTCCCATGGTGCAGCCGGAATACGGAGCGATGTACTGCATCGGAGCAGGGTCGCTGGCCGTTGCGGAAACAACGATGGTGTAATCCATGGCTCCAAAACGTTCGAGTGTCGACACCACCTGAGCAACTGTCGATCTCTTCTGTCCGACGGCTACGTAAATACACTTCACATCGCCGTCTTTCTGATTGATGAACGTGTCCAGAGCGATTGCGGTTTTTCCCGTCTGACGGTCGCCAATGATGAGTTCCCGCTGTCCGCGGCCGATGGGGATCATGGAATCGATGGCTTTGATTCCGGTCTGCAGGGGCTCCTTCACGGGCTGACGCTTGATGATGCCCGGTGCGACGATTTCCACGACGCGGAATTCGTTCGTATCAATCGGTCCCTTGCCGTCAATTGGCTGACCGATGGCATCCACAACGCGTCCCAACATGGCGGGTCCGACGGGCACTTGCACGATTCGTCCGGTTCTCTTAACCGTGTCGCCTTCTTTGATGTGAACGTCTTCACCAAGAATTGCCGCGCCGACATTGTCCGCTTCGAGGTTGAGCACCATTCCCATGATGCTGTGCGGGAACTCCAGCAACTCGCCGGCCATTGCATTCTCCAAGCCATGGAGCCTTGCGATGCCGTCCCCCACACTGATGACGGTTCCTGTCTCGCTGACTTCGACTTTTTTGTCGTAGTCCTGGATCTGCTGCTTGATAATTTCGCTGATTTCTTCGGCTCTGATCTGCATTGTCCCTATCCCTTCAGGCTTTCCTTGAGCTGGTTGAGCTGGGTACGTATGGTCCCGTCAAAGGCCATGTCTCCGACTCTGGCAACGAGCCCCCCGATAAGATAGGGGTCTGTTTTCGTGGTTACCAGAACCTGCTTTCCCGTTATCTTCGAAAGGGCCTCAGTGACTCGGTCCAGTTCTTCCGGCGATATCGGTTCTGCACTCGTAACTTCTCCGCGGGTAATCCCCCGAATGTCGTCCACCTGTTCTCTGTATGCTTTTTCTATTGCGGTAAGCTGATCGATACGTTTCCGATCGATCAATACATTTATGAAATTAAGAACCATGCGATCGGTTCCCATTCTTTCCAGAATGTTATCCGCAATTTTCTTCTTGTCATCTTTGGTAAAAACCGGATTGATCAGGATTTCACGAAAATCCTTGGAAGCGTCCACCAACTCCACGATGCTTGCAAGGTTTTCGCCATAGGATTCAAGCGCATTCTGTTCGGTACCGATTTCGACCAATGCCTTGGCATATCGTTTCGCTAAAGTGGTGTTGATCACTTGGTACCCCCAACTTTAACTAAGTATTCTTCTACAAGCCTCTGACGGTCGTCCTCATTGATCTGCTCACGAATGAGCGTTTCAGCTAACTCCACAGCCAGAGTCGCCGCCTCATTTTTCAATTCGGCTTTGGCTTTGCGCACTTCCTGCTCGGCTGCCAATCTCGCAGATTCCACCATGGTAGCGGACATTCTCTCTGCATTGGCTATGACCTTGGCGCTTTCGACTTCTGCGGATTTCTTCAGCTCGACACGCATACTTTCGAGCTCTTGTTCCATACCAGCCAATTTTTGTTTGTATTCCGCTATCATGCTCTCCGCGAGATCGCGGTCCTTTCGGGCATCGTCCAGATCCTTTTGAATCTGGGCCTTTCTTTCCGAAAAGAAACTCGCGAGAGGCTTTCTTAACACATAAATCAGTATTCCGATAAGGGCAGCGGTGTTAATTACTCGCCAAAGGAGCATGCCTGCAGTCCACGGAGAAGCTTCAGCACCAGCGGCGAAGGCATCCGTCGAAAACAGGACTACGGGTACGATCAAAAATAATAGAGCCGATCGGTAGGCTTTCATGAGATTGCCCTCCCCAGAATTTTCTGCGTGATGGATTCCGCAAGAGGGGTCATCTGTGTTTTGAGAGCCTTTCTGGCTTCCCCTACTTCCGCCTGAATTGAAGCCTTCATATCATCCACGATATGGGACGCTTCAACCCGTGCTTTTTCCAGGAATGCCGCTTCTTTTACTTTCGCTTCGGCTAACAGAGCCGCTTTTTCCTGAGCGGCGGTCTGTCTGCTTTTTGCGAGTGCATCCTGGTGTTGTTTCTCCTGTTCCCGAACTTCCTGTTCAAGCTCAAGAGCTTTTTCTTTGTCTTTCCGGATCTGGGCTTCCCGTTCCCGCATCTTGGCCATGATAGGCTTATACAAGATAGCGTTCAAAATGAATAACAGAGCCAGAAAGTTGATCAACTGAATGAAAAGCGTGAAGTTAAGTTGAATCACTGGCGTAACTCCCGGGCGAGATATTCGGACTGATTGGCCTTCCTCCAAAATCGGACCGCACCGCCGTATTTTTTGCAACTATTTGATTTAAAACAAAAAGGTAGTTAACTGGACCCAAACCAAGAATGAATCGGAATAGTACCACCCGGTCCCGGAGCTTGTCAAGAATTTTTCTTGAGAGCAATGTGCATAAATGGCGGGATATTACTGATCATGCTTGATAAGAGTACTCTTGTCAGCGGGCTCCGCACGAAGTGCACCATCTTCGTCCTGATCGGGAGGCCAGGCCTGTGCCGAAATGGCCTCTAACGGGTCGTCATCCAGCGAAGTATCCGCTTCTAATTGATCGATGACTACCGCTTGACCGGAAGACATGCTGCATGTTCCCTCAAAAATGACGCCTTCTTCCACCACGAGGCTGGGAGTGCGAATAGTCCCGTATACTTTGGCAGGAGGATAAAGCTCTATCTTCTCGGTTGCCGTGAGGTCGCCCCGGACTTCTCCTGCTATTTTGAGTATGTTCGAATGAATTTGAGCGTTTACCACGGAATCTCTGCCAACCACCAGCGTACCGCGACTAACGATCTCCCCTGAAAAATTTCCGTCCAGGTGTACAATACCTGAAAAGGCAAGTTTACCGGTGAATTCGGTTTGGGAACCGAGAAAGCCGCTTACTGCGTCACTTTTGGCTTTTCTGAATCGCAGCATCATTCCTCCAGGCCGTCCTGAGGCGGGTCCGTAGTATCCGACCGAAGTCGGCGGACTACTCCTTAACATAGACAATCACCGTGTTCAAGCAATAATTCGGCAAAATGCAGAATTATACAGGCAGGAATAAAGGATACTGCATGGCCCGATGTGTTGAAGAACTTCAATACAAGCCATGTTCAGTATAAAAACATCGAGCGCACACCAGGGATTGTTCGTAGAATTGCGGGGTTTTCACATGGCTGCAACACTTTTGGAAAATCTCGTCGCTGTAGCCCCCGAAAATAATGAGATCTCAATATGAGTAACGCCTCATACTGACATTCACGAGGATAGCCACAGCCAGAAAAGATACGAGCAATGAAGAACCTCCATAGCTCAGGAAGACGAGGGGCACCCCCACTACGGGCAGCAAGCCCATCACCATGCCCACGTTTACGACCACGTGCCAGAAAAGCAGCGCAGTGCAACCAAAGGCAAGTATAGCGCCGAAATTATCTTTGGATTTGCCTGCTATACCAAATCCTCGAAAGAACAGAATCGTAAATAACAGAAGGACAACCATACACCCGATGAACCCCCATTCTTCCGCCAAAATGGAGAAAATGAAATCAGTGTGCTTTACCGGCAGAAACATGAGTTGATTCTGGGTGCCTTTCAAGAATCCTTTGCCGAGAATTCCTCCGGACCCGATTGCGATCTGCGACTGGATAATGTGGTATCCAGCGCCGAGCGGATCGTAATCAGGATTGAGAAAAGTGAGCAGCCGCCTCTTTTGATAATCCAGGAGGAGCCGGTCACCGACGAGCAATACTATGGGCAACAGCCCCAGGAATACCCCCCCTGCCCAGAGAAGAATTTTCTTGTTGGCAACGACAAAAACGATCACAGACAACGAAATCAGCACGATTACTCCTGCAGTACCGAGATCGGGCTGGATCAGAACCAGACAGAATGGCACGGCAGTAAGCATGAGCGCTTGAACTATTTCTCCTAATTGGCTTCCTTCTCGTCCTGCTCTGTTCTGAAAATACTTTGCCAGCACAATGACCATGGCCAATTTGGCAAATTCGGACGGTTGGAAACGCATGAGCCCAAGTTCGATCCATCGTCTCGAGCCTGCGGTCACTTTTCCCACCCCCCAAACGGCAATAAGAGCCACAACCACAATGATGTAAATCCAGACGGCCCAGCGTTCCAGGACATGATAATCGAAGAGCAGAAAGATCGACATGAGTACCAGCCCGAAACTGCACCAGGTGACCTGCTTTATGACATAAGTTCTACCGGCGTCCCCCATAGGAGAGGTAGCACTGTAGATAAGCATGAGGCCGATCCCGGCGAGAATAGCTGCAAGACAAAGAAGAGGCAGCTCCTTCACGACTAGAGAAGGCTGATTCAGCTTGTATCCCATCTGTTGCATGATTCGAGAGGACTCCGATGTATCGACGGATTGTAGGGCCGGCAACCGGCTCCTTCACTATTATGAGGATATTCTTCTAGTCTTCCGGGTCACCCGGATCGGGCACCCCATAGTATCGGGCCAGAATCTTGCGGGCAAGCGGCGCCGCGCTGGCTCCTCCGCCTCCTCCATGTTCGACGATTATGATCAGGGCAATTTTTTGCGGTCGGTCATTCACGTAAGCAATGAACATCGCGTGAGTTCGTTCGTGATAAGGAATCTGATCTTCCTCTTTCGTCCGCTGCTTGACCCTGATTACCTGAGAAGTCCCCGTTTTGGCATGGACCCTGATTCCGGGAATCCTGCATCGTTTGCCAGTGCCCCTCTTATCGGCGACAACGTCCACAAGAGCCGAATCCAGGAGAGAAAGATGATAAGGATCTACGGGGATGTCCCAGCGAACTACGGGAGAATGGTTGAAAACGGTAGTCCCATCTGCTGCCACGATCTGACTGACAATAGACGGCTTGAGCACTTTTCCACCATTCGACAGAGCTGCTGTCATTACTGCAAGCTGGATCGGCGTGCAGACCAGATATCCCTGGCCGATTGCGACGGTAAGAGTTTCGCCGTCTTTCCAGGAATCGCCATATGTTCTCATCTTCCATGCGGAAGTTGGCACGAGACCGGGCAATTCCTGGGGAAGCCCCACTCCTGTGGGAGCCCCCATTCCAAAGAGTGAAGCGTACTTGCTTATTCGATCCGGACCGAGCTTCAATCCTAATTCATAGAAGTACGTGTCGCAGGATTCGACGAGTCCTCTGTGCAAATCCACTTTTCCATGACCGTACGGGTTCCAACACCGGAACACCTGTCCTCCGAGCTCGAGTTGCCCTTTGCACACGAATTTCTTGTCAGGTGTAATAACTTTTTCGGAAAGCGCTGCGAGCGCTGTAATCACTTTGAATGTGCTGGCGGGCGAATACAAACCTCTTGTGGCACGGTTTTCAAGTGGATGAAGCGCGTCGCTGTTCAGCGTTTTCCACTGCCGTTCAGAAATTGAAGGTGAAAAGAGATTCAGATCGAATCCCGGCTTGCTGACCATAGCCAACACCCGCCCAGTATCAGGATCGAGTGCCACAACCGAGCCGGCCCGATGAATGAACACTTCCTCGACAAATCGTTGAAAAGCCGAATCAACGGTAAGTATGACGTCAGCCCCGTTTTTCGGAAGCTTTCGCGCCATGGTGGCAAGCGTGCGGCCTTTGGCGTCTATTTCCACCTGCTCCCACCCTTCTTCTCCCCTCAGGTATCCTTCGTATTCTTTTTCTATTCCGGTCTTTCCGAGGTAATCTCCTGTTTGATACCCTACGCGTGACGCTTTCGCCAGTTCGTCCTGCGATATTTCTCCTGTGATTCCCATTACATGACAAAGATTATCCTGGCCGGGATACAACCTGAGCGGTTTGACTTCCAGGAGAACTCCTCGAGACTCGGACATGCGTGATCTGACTAAGGAGACTTCCTCCAGGCTCATGTTTTTCTTTATGGGGTAGTGCATATATTTGGGGAGGCTGCGACTCCGTTCGATGCTGTTGCGCATGCGTTCCGGTGTGATCCCCAGTATGGGAGCGTACGCCTGGATCAATTCGGCAGGTTTTTCGAGTTCGCCGGGTACGATCGAGAGCACAAAACTCGGTGTGTTTTCGGCAAGCACCCTGCCTTTGACGTCCAGAATCCTGCCTCTTGTCGGAGTCAGTCGTGCCAGGCGCACGCGATTGCTGTCGGATTTTTCGTTGTACGCGTCTCCCTGAATCAACTGGAGATGCCACAGCTTGGCCGCAAGCACACTCATAAATAGGGTCATGAGAATTATTGCGATCCGGACACGCAAATCTATTCTGTCACGAAAATGTTCTCGTGTAGGAAGCTCAGCCATGCCGTTAAACCATGCTCATGAGCGGTTTCCGGAGTCATCGGGAACGGAATTCAGTTTACACCGACGAGACGGGAATATCCCGACCATACAGTGTCCAAAAAGCTCAGGACAGGGACGGCAATTCCTGCGGTGATTACGGATCTGATGACAATCCATTCCAGTGCATGTGCTCCGAATTCGACGGGTGCTGCAGCACGCCGTAAGGCGAAAACCATGAAGCCGGTGACGAGAGTGGCTCCCAAAATCATCACAGCTTTGGCAGGAATACTATCAAGATGAAATCTGGAATCCAAGTACCCCAGGAGAAGGATGAAAAGGCAATACATTATGGAGAAAAGGCCTGTGGGAGATCCGGAAAAGAGATCTACCAACAACCCGGTTCCAAAGGCCGCCAGTGCCCCGCTTATAAAAGACAGTCGATAGCCGCACCAGACGATAACGATGAGCATGATATCCGGTCTGTATTCCGGGGGAATAAAAAACATCATGACTGTCGTTTGAACAATGAGTGCAGAGAATATAAGTATGAGGCAAAAGACGACTTCTCTCAACGCTTGTCCTCCAGTCCGGGACTCACGTCGAATCCGCCTTTTTGTTCGAGAATTACGAGCACCTCTTCAACTTCCCCGAAGTTTGCTGCAGGCTTCACCTGAGCTTCCAGGAAAAGACCGTCTACTCCCTTGCGGACGGATTCCACTGTGCCTACAGTCAGCCCTTTGGGAAAGACCCCGTCAAGACCGGAAGTAATTACCTGATCTCCAGGTTTTATGTCCGAATTAAGGCTAATGTAGCGCAGTAAACAACCTTTCTTCAAAGCGCCGTTCAATACCGCTCGATCCCTGGTTCGCAAAATCCTGCAGTCCAATGATAGGTTGGGGTCTGACAAGAGAGTCACCCTGGAGACTTCCGAAGCAGTCTTGGCCACCTTACCCAGGACACCTTCGGGTACTACCACAGGCATGTCAGGAGCTAATCCGTCTTCCGTTCCTTTGTTTATGATGATGGTTTTGTACCAACCGACAGCATCATCGGCAATGATTTGCGCAACGAGTGTAGGGAACTCACTACGGGTCTTCAAGAGCAACAGTTTCCGCAACCGCCTGTTTTCCAGCTCTTTTTCCACCAGTGCGATCGTATCCTGCCGTAACTTGGTGACTTCTCCTTTAAGTTTTTCGTTTTCGGATTTCACGTCTACCAGGTCGATGTACGTGCTCCACAGGTACACGGCCTTTCCGCGTACTGTTGAAATGGCTTGTTGAAACGGTCTTATGACGGTATAGACAACGCGACTCGCCGGCCCGCTTTCATTCTCCTTTGGGGAGGAAAAGAGAATTATCAACCCCCCGCCGATGAGAATGAGTAATATGGCAATGTCGCGTATCGATCGAGGCATGGGCGTCAGAAAACATCGGAGACTGGAAAATATGGGCGAATTTCGCGTAAGATGGCGGGCTTCATCGTATCAAAACGTCTTTCAGGACTTCGAAATGTTCAAAAACGATTCCGGAACCGACCACTACAGTACATAACGGATCGTCTGCAACAATCACAGGAAGGCTGGTTTCTCTCCGGATTACTTCATCGAGATTCTTGAGTAAAGATCCTCCACCGGTGAGCACTATGCCGTTGTCCACAATGTCTGCTGCCAACTCTGGTGGAGTCTGTTCCAGAGCAGTTTTGATCGTTTCTAAAATGGCTCTCACCGGTTCGGCGATTGCCTCGGTAACTTCTCCTGACCTCAGAGCAACCACTTTGGGCACACCGCCGATGAGGTCCCTTCCCTTCACCTCGATAATACTTTCTTCAGGTTCGGCACATGCGCTTCCGATCATCATCTTGATATTTTCTGCTGTCCGTTCCCCTATGAGGAGGCTATATCTCTGCTTTACGTATCGGATAATGGCATTGTCAATCTTGTCACCCGCGACCCTCAGGGACTTTGAGTACACGATGTCCGACATGGATATGACCGCCACCTCGGTAGTGCCCCCGCCAATGTCAACGATCATGCTGCTGGTTGGTTCGGTAATAGGAAGATTCGCGCCGATAGCTGCAGCCAGGGGTTCCTCGATGAGATAGACCTCGCGTGCGCCTGCGCTTTTGGCTGCTTCCCTGACGGCACGCATTTCCACCTGAGTGCTTCCTGAAGGCATACATATGATAATTCTAGGTTTCACGAGAAACCGGCGATGATGAATCTTGAATATGAAATGCTTCAGCATCGCTTCGGTGACTTCGAAATCAGCTATGACGCCGTCCTTCATGGGCCGTATCGCCTGCATGTTGTCCGGAGTTCTGCCGAGCATCTTTTTTGCGTCCGTCCCAACAGCGACAATCCGCGGTCCGCGCTTGAGATCGGTTTTTACCGCAACGACGGACGGTTCCGAGAGTATGACGCCTTTGCCACGTACGTACACCAGGGTATTGGCCGTGCCAAGGTCAATGGCCATGTCGTTTGAAAAAAAACCGGATAGTGAATCAAAAACCATTCGCTTGATCATCCTGAAAGGCGGCTTACTCACGAAGTGTGCCAGGAACTTAACAGATGCGCAATTTCGGATCAAGCCTTGATTGCAATAGACGGTTTGGTTGACAAGAGAGGCGGAAATACCTATTATCCGCTTTGATTTTGCGCTGAATCGGCGAAAGGAGAAGGATCGTGCTCGATCTTATGAGAAGACACGCCACTTCTTGGATTATCAAGGTGGCACTTGGTGGAATTATCGTTGTGTTTGTCTTTTTTTTCGGCTGGTCCGGTCCTGGCGACAGATCCCGCAATTACGCGGCCAAAGTAAATGACACCGTGATCTCTTATGATCACTTTTCCAGAATATACGATGCCACATTGAAGAAACTGGAGCTCAGGTTCGGAGGTTCCGTACCTTCTGAATTCATGGACCGGGTGAACCTCAAGAAAGTTGTCATCCAGGGAATGGTGAATCAGGCTTTACTGTTGGAGGAAGCCCAAAAACTGGGTCTATTCGTTGACGACGGCGAGTTGGTTCGCGATATCCGGACAGATCCCTCGTTTCAGAGAGACGGTCGTTTCGACGAGGCATTATATCGGGCTTATGTGTCCAATATAAAAATGTCTCCTACAACGTTCGAAGAAGCCCGAAAACAGGAACTTCTCGAACGGCAAATGGTGCGTCTGCTCACCGATTCCGTGAAGACCGACCCTCAGGAAGTCAAACAGTTATGGCATTTCCAAAATGACAAGGTGGCTCTATCCGTTCTTCTGATCCATCCGGAACAGATAACCGAGCCCATCGATCCGAAAGAGTTGGAAACGTTCTATAAAGAGAACGAGGCAAAGTACGAATTTCCGCCTTCTCTGAATATCGAATTTGCTCTGTTTTCCTGGCATGATCTTGTAAAGAACCTATCGGTTTCCGAGGAGGAGGCCAAATCCTATTACAACAACAATCCGAAGGAATTTACCGAGCCGGAACGAGTGCACGCCAGGCACATTCTCTTCAAATTGCCCGAAGATGCGACTCCTGAAGTCATAGAACAGGTTCAAAAGAGAGCTGAATTCACAAAAAATGCGATTGAGGGCGGTCAAAACTTTGCTGAAGTGGCCAAATCAGAATCCCAGGATGATGCAACCGCCGACAAGGGAGGGGATCTCGGATTTTTTTCCCGCGGAACGGTAAATCGTGAACTTGAAAAAGTGGCATTCGCCCTGGAGCCCGGCAAAGTATCCGACCCGATCAAGACCGAGCAAGGTTTTCACTTGCTCCTGGTTGACGAGAAGAAACCCGAAACAGTCATTGATTTTGCCCTGGCAAAAGAAAAGATCGAACACAAGCTCATCGAAGATAAGGCGCGCAAGAAAATAACTTCGGATGCCGACAATTTTTATGAACAGGTCTACAGGAGTGAAGATCTGGAGGGTGCTGCCAAGCAATTCGGATTTGATGTGCGGAAAGCCGAATTCGTTACGAGAGCCGGGGGAATTCCGGATTTGACGAGCGATCCGAAAGTTATGGAAGAAGCATTTTCGCTGAGAACAGGAGAGATTTCCAGAATGCTTCGAGTCGGTGATAAGTATCTCGTTATCAAGCTCCTGGCCAAGAACAAAGAACGCATTCCGCCGCTGGATGAAATTCGGAAAACAGTGGAACAGGACTACTTGAAGCGACAAGCTGCAAATGCAGCCCGAAAGAAAGCGGAAGAAATTCTGAAAGCGCTCAAGGCAAAACCTGAAGACGCTGATGCCATTGCCGCATCCTACGGCCTGAAATGGGAGCAGTTGGATTCAATCTCGCGGACTGCAGGATTCGTGGCGAAACTCGGCGGGGGACAGGAAGTAAATGAGATGCTCACATCTTTATCCAAAGAAAACCCACTGTATCCGTCGCCTCTCACGACAGCGGAAGGAATCGCAATAGTCCGATTGACCGACGTCGTTCAAGGTAGTGACGAGCAGTATGCAAAGGAAGCCGAAGCGTTCGAGAAATGGATCCTGGAAGTTCGGAAAACCGAATTTCTTAAAGGATGGCTGAAGCTCATGGAAGATAAGGCAAAAATCGATATCAGCGAAAAGCTCTAATTCCTTTCCACCAGCCCCGTCGTCCGATCGAATGACAGGAGGAACCCAAGCTATCCGGTAGTTCCCCTGTCATTTTTATTTTGATTTCATGCGCTGTTGACGTGTTTTTCTCGTTTTCCCGTAAGACGCTCGCGTGATCCAATCAACGAAATTTGATACGGTGTATCGATGAAGTTTTTTGGAGGCTGACATGGGGCCTTTATTGATATTGGCGGGTATTATACTCACGCTGATTCTTCTCAATGGATTGTTTGCTTGCATGGAGATTGCTGTTGTCTCGGTTCCGAGAACCCGGCTGAAGAGATATCAAAAAGAAAAGCGCCCGGGGGCAGCCACAGCGATAAAGCTGCAAAAGGAAATAGATCGTTTTTTTGCGACTGTACAGATCGGGGTCACTTTCGTGGCAACTCTGAGTTCCGCCCTTGCAGGTGCATCGGCACTAGAAATTTTTACTCCCGTTCTGGAAAAATTAGGGGTTCCCGCTGATTCTGCGACGGGTCATGTGTTATCCATCCTGGCGATAAGTGTCACGCTTTCCTACATCACCCTGGTAATCGGCGAATTGGTCCCCAAATCATTGGCTCGTCGATACCCGGGCCGTATCAGTCTGATGTTTGCTCGCCCTTTCAGGATATTTGCAGATTCAATGCTTCCGGTAGTGTGGGTTCTGACCAAATCGACGACCGGAGTGCTAAAGCTGCTCCGAATAAAAGAAACATCTGCTCCTTCTCTCACACCTGAAGAGTTGCGCATGATGGCATCGGAACTTCTGGAGAGCCGTCAAATCCCGCAGCGGATCTATGAAATGCTGGTACGAGTGACCCGATTTTCACAGATACGTGTCGAAGACGTTATGATTCCTCGTGCAAGAATGATCGTCGTTCATGCAGATTCAAGAAACGACTCGACTCTGAGAGACAAGATCCTGCGTATTTTCAGAAAACATCCGTTTACTTATTTTCCCGTGATGGACAGGCGCGATGAGAACGTGCTGGGAGTCGTGAACGTAAAAGATCTGCTGCTGCGTGACAAACAACACGCACCATCCGAACTGCTGAGACCCGCTTTTTTCGCCGTCCGCGGTCAAACACTGGACCGCATACTTTCGGCAATGCAGCTCCATGACGAGCCCATGTGGGTAGTGGTGGACGAACACGGCAACATTGACGGAATCATCACTTTGGAAGATGTGCTCGAGGAATTGATCGGTGATATAGAATCGATCACTCCGGTGGAAATGACTTCGCAAATGCCACTGTCTGTGCCCAAAGAGGACTTCGAATTTACAGCAGACGGGTTGATTACTCTTCACGAATTACAGGAGCAGTATTCAATCTCGTTGCCTCAATCCCTGTATTATTCGACCCTTGCGGGTTTTATGCTCGACAAATTGGGTAAAATTCCTTCTCCCGGAGACTATGTGGAATTCGAGAATCTTCGGTTCGAAGTACTAGCAATGGAAGAGAATCGGATTAAGGAGGTGCGGGTGATGCCCCTTAAGACCTCGACTAAAGAATAGAAATCGCCTCAAAATCTCTTGACATCAAATTCACCCATTGCTACATTTGTCGTGTGCGGGCATAACTCAGTTGGTAGAGTGCAAGCTTCCCAAGCTTGATGTCGCGGGTTCGAACCCCGTTGCCCGCTCCAGAGTGTGGTTGAACACCACCCGGGTCTTGTTCCCGGGTTTTTTATTATCGGGAGAACGGTGGAGTGTCGGTGGATTTCGCAGCAAACTCGATAATATTAAAAGGCGCTTGCGTGTAGATGAAAGTAGATCGAGAACTTATTACCGCATTGTGGGCAATGATAGACCCCCTGCTGGATCCGGAAGGAATAGAGCTGGTAGAAATCGAACTCAAGTTCGAAGCCGGACGTTGGGTCCTCAGACTGTATATCGATGCTCCAAACGGAGTGACACTGGACGACTGTCAGGCCGTCAGCAGGCAGGTGAGCGCTTTGTTGGATGTGAAGGATCCGATAGAACGGGCATACGTATTAGAAGTTTCTTCTCCGGGAATTAATCGGGTCTTAAGGAAGTTGCAGGATTTCAGCCGATTCGCCGGTTCGCCGGTTCGACTGAAGACTCGTGCCAAAGTCCAGGGCAGACGAAACTTTAAAGGAATGCTTCAGGGCGTGGAGAATTCTAAGATAGTGCTTACATTGGAAGGTAACAGAATTGAAATCGATCCGGAGGACCTGGAAACAGCCCGCCTGGATCTTCCGGAAAAAGAACTTTTTCGTAATGATTTAAGGAGACGATCGGCATCGGGGGATTGACCATGAATTTGAACCGCATGATAGACCAGGTTGCAAAAGAAAAAGGAATACCGAGAGATACTCTGGTTGAGGCGCTCGAAGCCGCACTGGTCTCAGCAGCACGTAAAAAATACGGGAATAGAGTTGAACTGGAAGCTCAGTTTAGTGACGAGACGGGCGAGGTAGAGGTCTTCCTCTTCAAGGATGTTGTGGAGCAGGTCGAAGACACCACAACGGAGATCGATCTGGATACTGCTCGACGTGAATTGGATCCCGAAGCGGAAATCGGCGACCAGCTCGGCGTTAAAATGGAAACGGAAAGCTTCGGACGAATTGCAGCACAGACGGCCAAGCAGGTCATTATCCAAAAAGTAAAAGATGCCGAACGAGAGAACATCTACACGGAATACAAAGACCGGAAGAATGATGTCGTTACCGGTATAGTGCAGCGGTTCGAGAAGCGGAACATTGTTGTCAATCTGGGACGAGCCGAGGCCGTGTTGCCGTTCAACGAGCAGATTCCTTCCGAGTCCTATCGACAGAGTGACAGGATTCGGGCGCTCATATTGGATGTGCGGAGAACTCAAAAAGACCCGCAAATCGTGCTCTCAAGATCGAATCCTGGGTTCCTTGTCAAGCTATTCGAACAGGAAGTACCGGAAATAGCTGAAGGTATTGTCCGCATTATGTGTGCGGCGAGAGAACCCAGCCAGAGAGCCAAAATTGGTGTCAGATCCTCCGACGCCGATGTCGATCCGGTAGGCGCCTGCGTAGGTATGAAAGGCTCGCGAGTTCAGGCGGTTGTCCAGGAACTCAGGGGCGAAAAGATAGATATTATTCCATGGCACGACGATCCGGCTCACTTCGTCTGCAATGCATTGCAACCCGCGGAGATCTCGAAAGTCATAATCGATCAAGCCACCGGAACCATGGAAGTAATCGTTGCCGACGACCAACTTTCGCTTGCCATCGGAAAGAAAGGCCAGAACGTCAGGTTAGCGGCAAAATTGACCGGCTGGAAAATAGACGTCAGGAGTGAATCCAAAGAAGAGAAAATTACCGGAGAATCTTTTGAACGGTTATTGGCAATTGACGCAATGGACGAGGAAACTGCGACCATATTGTTTGACAATGGATATCGTAATCCTGAGGACATAGCGCGGGCCACGCTCGCAGAATTGACAAGCTTCATGGGAATCACTCAGGAAAGAGGAGTAGCTCTTCTTCAGGGCGCTCTCAGATATCTCGCAAACCCACCTGAGGAATCGGAAGCAGATCAAGAGGAAGCAGATCAATCAGAGATTGAGAATGAAACCGAATCTTCGGATGAAGAAGTTGAAGTTTCCGGCCAGACTGAGGCCGAATCCGTGGTGGAGCTGAGAGCCGGTCATCAGGAAGCCTGAACCGGACTGCGGGATTCTGAATGAAAAGAGGACATATTCCCGTTAGACGCTGTATTGGGTGCGGACGAAGGCGACCGGCCCTGGAGATGGTTCGTTTGACGGTAATAGATGATAGCGTAGTAAGAGGAACGACAAAGGGAAAAACTCCGGGAAGAGGCTGTTACGCCTGTCCCGAAGAAAAATGTTTGGAAAAGGCCCTACAAAAGGCCCGTCTCGAAAAGGCGTTACGTCGTAAAATAACGACTGTCCCGTCGAAGGAAGGACTGCTTACAGGGGTCAAAGAGGGGATGACTTAATGACAGTTTTTACCGTTGATGACCTGGCCCGAGATCTGAAGGTCAGAAACGAAGACCTGCTCAGGGAACTCGTTACCATGGGTTATGAGGTTGAAGGACCTGAAAGCTCGTTGGAAACCGACGACCCTGCTGCATTGCGCGCGCAACTCGTGACAATTTTACCTCAACGGGAGGTTGTGGAAAAACGTATCAAACCGACCGTAATTAGGCGCCGCGCAAAACCTACCCCGTTTTCAGAAAGAGAAATGCAGTCGCACCAGGAGTACGTAACTGATGTCGATTCGGAAACGGTTCAAGAACCGGAGTCCGAAGGGTATCCTGAAACACCGGAACCCGCATCTTCCCCGCGCGAATCACTCAGAAAGCCTTTGAAAAAAATGAGAAAACCTGAACCGGCTAGAATTATCGAGATGGCACCAAGGCCTGAACCGCCCCAACCGGTGGAACCCGAGATTCCTCAGCAGATGCCTCCGAAGCTCGAAGTCGTCCCCTCCCCTGAGCTTGAGAGGCCCGTCATCGCTCAACCTGAATCCGAGCCTCGACAAGAAATCGCCAAAGAGCCATCGGTTGCTCACGTAGGGCCGATTTCGCCGTCGGAACCTGCTGCAGCCCAAGGGCCCGTCCCGGCAGGGGCACCCGGCTCCGCTGTGCCTGAACCTGCAGGTGAGGAAAGACGCGGTTTCGATGATAGACATCCGCGGAAAAAGAAGAAAAAAGAGAAGCGGATGCAGCCGGCACAGATTATCGGCAAAGTGGAACTCAAGAAAGAACCTCCAAGAGAACCGGAAAGGGTCGAACGTGTAGTAGAGCAGCCTCCCGCTCCCAGACCGGCGTACGTTCCTCCGCCCGTTGCCCCGAGAAGAGTGGAACAGCCGCAGATTACTCAATTCGTGCCGGATGCTCTCTCGGAAGAAGCGAAGCGCAAGAAAAAGAAGAAGGAAACCCGAGAGGTTCCGGATGAACGATTCGATGAATCAAAAGTCCGGCGTCGCAAAGAAGTGGTTCTCAAGACTGATCTATACGACGAAAAAGTGCGGTCCGGCCGGATTCGCGGCAAAGGGAGAAAAGCCAAGCCGCGCAAGACGGAGATTACAGTTCCCAAGGCAATTAAGCGCCGGATAAAGATCCCTGCTGTGATCACTGTCTCCAACCTGGCTCATAAGATAAGTACCAAAGCTGCAGACGTGATTCGACATCTGTTGACACTCGGTGTACATGCATCGATAAATGAAAACGTCGATTATGATACTGCCACCCTCGTAGCATCCGAATTCGGATTTGAAGTGGAATCCGCCGAACAGAGCGAACAAGATCTGCTTCCGACCCTCCGACTGGATAGGGCAGATGAAATGGTCTCGAGACCTCCGGTTATAACCGTTATGGGACACGTCGATCACGGAAAGACATCCCTCCTGGATGCCATCCGGGAAACCCATGTTATCGATCAGGAAGCCGGCGGAATAACTCAGCATATTGGTGCATACAAAGTCAGAGTGCCGAAGGGCGAGCTGGTATTCCTGGATACTCCCGGACATGAGGCCTTTACGGCAATGCGTGCAAGGGGTGCTCAGGTAACGGACTTCGTCGTCCTCGTGGTGGCTGCCGATGATGGTGTCAAGGACCAGACGATAGAAGCCATCAACCACGCCCGTGCCGCCAATGTTCCCATTATTGTGGCAGTGAACAAGATAGACAAACCAGAAGCCGACCCGGAGAAGGTAATTCGGGAACTCAGTCAGCATGAACTTATCCCCGAATCCTGGGGAGGAGAAACCCTGTTTGCATACGTAAGCGCCAAACTCCACCAGGGTATTGACGAATTTCTGGATCTCATTCTGCTTCAGGCAGAAATGATGGAACTGAAGGCAAGGCCTGACAAGAAAGGAATCGGCGCCGTTATTGAGGCTCGGCTCGATAAAGGAAAAGGCCCGGTTGCTACGGTCCTCGTGAAGGAAGGCACCCTGAAACTCGGGGACGCGTTTGTCGCTGGTATCCACTATGGCAAAGTGCGAGCCATGCTCGACCACGAAGGCAAACCGGTAGAAGAAGCCGGTCCCGCCACTCCGGTGGAAGTGCAAGGATTCGCCGGTGTTCCCGAAGCGGGTGATGTGTTCCTCGTGGTGGATGAAGAGCGAATTGCCCGCCAGATCGGGGAACATCGTCAGCAGAAAATACGTGAGCACGAGGCGGCAATAGTCAGTCCCGCATCGATGGATGAACTCCTGGCGAGAATGCAGGAGCAACCGGTAAAGGAAGTCAACATCATCGTGAAAGGTGATGTGCAAGGCTCTGTGGAAGCCCTCAAAGAGGCACTTTCCGGGATTCCGTCCCAGGAAGTCAAAGTGAAGATCATACACAACGGAGTCGGTGCGGTTACGGAATCCGATGTCATGCTTGCAAGCGCTTCCAAGGCTCTGATTATCGGATTTAACGTGAGGCCCACTCCCAAGGCCGCTCAAGTTGCAGAGCAGGAAAAAGTCGATATTCGAGTCTACTCCATCATTTACGAAGCCATCGAGAACGTTCGGAAGGCTATGGAGGGCATGCTCGCACCGATCGAAAAAGAAAACATCATGGGACGTGCGGAGGTTCGCCAGACCTTCAGTGTTCCCAAGATCGGTATGGTTGCGGGATGCCATGTTGTTTCCGGCAAAATCGAAAGATCGAATCAGATTCGATTGCTCAGGGACAACGTGATGGTGTATCAGGGCAAGATCATATCAATGAAGCGCTTTAAAGATGATATCAAGGAAGCTCAGGAAGGATACGAATGCGGTATCGTCCTGGAGAATTATCGGGACGTCAAGGTCGGTGATGTCATAGAAGCGTTCACCATCGAACAGGAATCCGCAAAACTGACTCCGTAACACACGGTTGCGGTGATTGACATAAAAAGAAGCACCTCTCCTTTCGGTGAGAGGATACGGCATTCGCATGGTTGTGGGTATAGGCGTCATCGAATTGATGATTCACAATTCGTCTTCGCTGAAAGCTAAAAGACAGGTGGTCAAGAGCATACTCGGAAAGGTACGCAGTAAATTCGACGTATCCATTGCGGAAGTGGCGGGTCAGGACAAGTGGCAACGCTGTACTATCGGGTTCTCGGTTGTCACCAATGACAGTGGATATGCTCACACTATGCTCGAGACCATCATCAACTATGTGGAAAGCCTTTACTTGGCCGAAATAGTAGACTCCCGCATAGAGATCGTCCATTACTAGTTCCAAGCCAATTCAGGAACTACATCCAAGAACTCCGAGACATGGCAAATTTCCGAAAAAATCGAGTAGCTGAACTCCTGCGCCAAGCCATTGCCGATATTGTGATTCTCAGGATAAAGGATCCCCGAGTCCAGGGAATTACCATAACGGAAGTGCAAATGAGCGCAGATCTTAAATCTGCAAGAGTTTACTTCAGCAGTTTAACGGATGGCAAAACCGAGAGTCACCTTCAGGGGCTGAATGCGGCCGAAGGATTTATACGGCGTCAACTCCGTCAGGAACTGGACCTCAAGTATATTCCCGAGTTGGCGTTTTTTTACGATACTTCTTTCGATAATTTTCATCGGATCAATCGGATATTGAAGGAAATCGGTCCCAAAGATGATGATGAATCCTGACATTCCCGTGCTGCTCAAGAATGAAGACCGTTTTGTGGTAGTCTCTCATACGAATCCGGATGGAGACGCAATTGGCTCTCTCCTGGGGATGTACCTGGCCCTCAAAGAAATGGGTAAAGTGGCCTGGCCGCTGACCGACAAAGAATTTCCCGACTTGTACCGCTTTCTCCCGGGAGCCTCCGACGTCCTTACCGAGCCATCGAGTATTCAGTCGCCGAATTGGATCATCGTCCTGGACGTTGCAGACAAGCCTCGCATTGCGGGGAACATTACCGAGATTCAGAAAAACGCCAAGCTGATCAATATCGACCATCATCCGACCAATCCTGCGTTTGGAGATGTCAACTTCATCGATTCTTCAGCAACGTCGACTGCAGAGCTGGTATTCAGAGTACTCAAAGCCACCGGGTACGCGTTGAGCATGAATGTGGGAAAATGTCTCTATACAGGCCTCGTAACGGATACCGGCTGTTTCCGTTTTTCCGGCGTGAACAGTGATACGATGCGAATAGCAGCGGAGATGCTCGATACCGGGTTCGAATCCTACGAGATTACCCGCCGAATGTTCGAGGAGTTCCCTCTTGCGAGACTCAACCTGGAGCGCCTCGTATTGGACAGGGCAGAAGTCCTGATTGACGGACGGCTTGTCCTCAGCATTTTGAAGACTGACGATTTTGCGAGACTTGGCGCTGACATGTCCGATGCTGAGAACCTGGTGAACCGCCTGAGAGAGTATCAAGGGGTGCAGGCTGCAATCCTTATCACGGCTATGGAAGACGGGCTTGTACGAGTGAGTTTGCGATCGAAGGATTTCGTGGACGTTGCGAAAATCGCCCAATCCCTCGGCGGTGGCGGCCACAAATATGCTGCAGGCATTAAATCCAGACTTCCTGTGAGTGAACTGAAGGAAAGACTGGTCCGTGCAGTAGGCGAAGCATTCGAGCATGTGAACCCTCAGTAAATGCGCGTGATCCCGAAATAACGAACGCCTCACAGCTTGTTGTATTCAGTTACCCAGGAGATGAGCCGCTGGGAGATACGTGGCATTGCGAGCGTAGTCCCGCGAGACGCGGAATCGCATGGCTCCTCGCAATGAAGTTCTGGAGGACTCGTTCCCTCGAATAACCGAACGCTTGCCGCTTGCTAAAGCATATTATTGACTTATTGAATAGTTTCCTGGTATAATTGAATAAAAATTGACTCATTGATCCAGGAGGCTTTCTCATGTCCCGCTTTTTTCTCATGACTGCATGTATTCTCATTTTGATTGTGTCCGCAGCGCCCATCAGTTTGGCGGGGCAAATGTTTCCCCAGGCTCCTGCATCGGTTTCGTGGCTGCCTCATGGATACGGTCAGACGATGTATGTCGATAACACGGTATTCACGCGACAAAAAGCTATTCACGGTTTCCGGAGTTCCCCATATCACACGGGGAGTTGGGCTCAGCCGTTATGGGGGTGGGACATAAATGGTTATTATCGCGGACCCCAGGCTGTTCAGGTGGACCCTGTGGAATGCCAGCTGCCCATAGGACTGATTTATCCGGAGAACACTCCGCCACCCCCGGTCGGAAGATGATGCTTTCTCTTGCGGTTCGGAAAAACGAAGACAATTTTTCAGTATAAAAATCTTGGAACGCGCTTCGGGGAACCACCTTTTGATGGGGTTCCCCGATTGTATTTCGGTCGGACTAGGACCGGTGCACCAGATCCAGGCTTCTGGAAAGAGGCATGTTGGGGTTATCGGGGGTAATTCTTACCACATATCCGTACCGGCCTGTATCGCTGAGTTCTATCAGTCCAGTAAAGAGAACATCGCCATTGCTCGGCGGCGCGGACAGGTCCGGCTGAAATCGTGCGACGTGTCGTACCTTGAAATTATCCCACAGGTCAACCGGACCGTGGAGCAGCTCTACCTTGAATTCATGGGGCTTATGACCGGCCGTGTCGATCCGGACCGCCATTTCGACCATTTTCCCCTTCAGTGCTTCAAATCCGTTCTTAATGCTCACGTCCTTCACACGGATCTTGCCCCAATCCGAGGTCAGCCCTTTTTCCCAGGCCACCATTTCCTTGAGGACCGTGAAGTTGTCAATTCTAAGTTCCCGATAGGCTTTTGCCGCAGGAACATAGCATTTCTCGATGTAATCACTGACCATACGATGTGAATTGAACACAGGGCAGATGGTTCCGATTGAACGCTTCATCATTCGTATCCATCCACGTGGTAGATCGTCATCCCCGCGGTCGTAGAAAAGAGGTCTGACGCTTTCTTCCAGGATATCGTAGAGAGCGCGGCTCTCGATATCGTCCTGATACACGGAATTATCGTATTCTTCTCCGGACCCGATTGCCCAGCCATTGTCTCCGAGAAATCCCTCGTCCCACCAGCCGTCGAGGATGCTTAGGTTAAGCGCCCCATTGGCTGCGGCTTTCATCCCTGAAGTGCCGCAGGCCTCCAATGGCCTTCGCGGAGTGTTCAACCAGATATCCGCTCCCTGAACGAGGTACCGGGCCACGTTGATATCATAATCTTCAATGAATACGATGCGATTCAGGAAAGGCTCCTCTTTCATATGCTGTACGATCCTGCGGATAAGCTCTTTTCCGTAATCGTCCGCGGGATGGGCTTTCCCTGAAAAGATCAGTTGCACCGGCCTGTCGGGATTTCCGAGAATGGCCGCCAAGCGTTCCGGTTCACGGAACAGAAGCGTAGCTCTCTTGTATGTGGCAAATCTCCGTGCAAAGCAGATGGTGAGCGCTTCGGGATTCAGCATATTATCGGCAGACTCAATTTCCCGTGCCGATGCGCCCTGATGGACATACTGCTTGATCAAACGTTTCCTGGCAAAATAGACCAGCTTCGCCCTGCATCGTTCATGAACGCGCCACAGTTCTGTATCTGGAATTTGATCGGTTCGCAGCCATATCTTTTCGTTATCCGGGTCTTCAGTCCAGCCCGGGCCGAGATATCTGTCATAAAGCTTGTGGAGATCTCCGGAAATGTATGAGGGAATGTGAACGCCATTCGTGATGGGGAAAATCGGGACTTCGTCGATATTGGCATTAGGCCAGATTTCATGCCACATATCCCGTGTAACTCTGCCGTGAAGACGACTTACCCCATTTGCCCGGGTGGTCATGCGAAGTCCAAGCACAGGCATGCAAAAGCCTTCCGAATAATCCTGGGGTCTTTTCCTCCCCAATCCGAGAAAAGATTCGAAATTCATCCCGAGGCTTTCCACCGGTTTCTTGAAATATTTTTCCATAAGTCCGCGATCGAAGACGTCATTGCCGGCAGGAACAGGCGTGTGAATGGTAAGAATGCTCTGGCTCGTGACCATCTCCCTTGCTTCTTCCAGAGAAAGACCTTCTTCCTGGATGAAATAGCGCATTCTTTCAAAAAGCGTAAACGCTGCGTGCCCTTCATTCAGGTGATATGCAGCCGGTTCTATTCCCATCGCCTTAAGAGCCCTCGTCCCGCCTATTCCCAGGAGTATTTCCTGGCGGATTCTCATTTCCATGTCTCCGCCATACAAGCGAGCCGTAAGGCTCCTCATGTGCGGCGAATTTTCGGAAATATCGGCATCAAGCAGGTAAAGGGGAACTCTGCCCACCATTACCCGAAGGACTCGGAACCATAGTGGTTCTCCCGCTAATTCCACGTTGATGAGCAGCGTGTTGCCGGCACTGTCAGTCTGTTTTTCTATTGGCAGCGTATCAAACGCTGTACGGGGGTAGTATTCTTGCTGCCACCCTTCAGGTGACAGGGACTGACGGAAATAACCTTCCTGGTACATCAGCCCGATTCCGACGAGCGGCAGGTTGAGATCGCTTGCCGATTTAAGATGATCCCCGGCAAGAAGTCCGAGGCCTCCGGAGTATACAGGCAGACTCTCCGTCACCCCAAATTCAAGAGAAAAATACGCGGTTGTAAAATCTATCGGTTCTTCGAGGCGATACTCATAGGAACGAGTGCTTCTCACGTAGGAGCGAAACCGCTGCAAAACTCTTTCTGCATAGGCCTTATATCCTACATCCTTTTGAATCTCGCTGAGCCGGTGGCTGGATAATTTTACAAGGGTCTGCAGGGGATTGTGGTTGGTTCCTTCCCAGAGTTTCTCATCGAGGTGATCGAAGAGATCCACGGCCTCGATATTCCAGGAAAACCACATATTTCCCGCAATTTCTCTTAAAATTTCAAGTGCCCCCTCCATTGGGGGCACCACGACATATTTCTTCAGACCCATGAAAACCTCGCTCAGGGGTTTATCGGGATGACCGACAGCACATCCGCTTCAAAAAGTATATCATAAAATAAGGCGGGGCTTCTCTGCCGGGGAAAAATTAAATAAATGCTCATAAAACGCTTTTGAATGAGAATCTTTGAAATGCGTATATGAGTAGATAGAAGTCTGAAAAAAGGGACGGGAAACTGTTGACTTCACGTGCCGGTATAGGTAAGCATGATAGTGTTAGAGGTTGTGTGCTGGTTCGTCCAGCGGGACCGCCTTCAATGCGGCACGGGCTTGCGTGGCAGAATGCCGCTGAATCACGCCCCTTATGAACATCATCAATAGTTCGGGGACTATGCAATAGGTCCCACAAAGAGGATTGTCCATGCCCAAGTCTGAAATCTTACAAGACAAGCTGATCCTTGCGGTGGATGATGAGGAAGATGTCCTGGACATCATTGAAGAGGAGCTTTCGGAATCCGCCAACTGCACGCTG
The DNA here is from genome assembly GCA_041740635.1 of Desulfomonilaceae bacterium. Classification (GTDB taxonomy): domain Bacteria; phylum Desulfobacterota; class Desulfomonilia; order Desulfomonilales; family Desulfomonilaceae; genus Desulfomonile. Next base: position 172,353 of record JBGSLQ010000001.1, read on the forward strand.
CACACGGCTACAACGTTTGAGAAAGCCCAGCAGTATCTTGTTTCGTACACTTACGATCTTGTCATTCTTGACATTATGGGTGTGCGAGGGTTCGAGCTTCTCCAGATAGCTCACAATGCAGGGTTCCCAACCGTTATGCTCACCGCGCACGCCTTTACTCCGGATGCCTTGAAAAAATCGATAGAATTGGGCGCTCGGGCATATTTGCCCAAAGAGAAACTCGGATCTCTTTGTCCCTTCCTGGAGGATGTCCTCAAGCTGAATTACCAGTCTGCCTGGAAGAAAGCGTTGGATCAGGTAGGTAGTCTGTTCAACAAAAAGTTCGGGTCGGACTGGAGAAAATCTGAGAATGAATTCTGGCAGGATTTCGAGAAAAAACTGACGGTGGACGAGGCCGCAATTATCAAGTAATGGTACCGGATTTTCCAGGACTCGGCCGTTTCCTCATAAAATCGAAACGGCCGGTGGTCCTTCCATAACCCAGATAAAAGGAGTTCCATATGACAGACGTGGTAATCGTGTCCGCTTGCCGCACAGCGATAGGTGCGTTTGGCGGCACTTTGCGCGATATGCATGCTGCGAAAATTGCCAGTGTGCCGATGAAGGCTGCTCTGGATCGCGCAGGAATATCTCCGGAAATCATTGACGATGTTCGATTCGGATGCTGCTTGAATCCTACCGATGCAATGAACGTTACGCGTATCGGCGCTCTTATGGCCGGAGTTCCGGAATCCGTTCCGGCTGTGACGATTAATAGAGTGTGCATTTCCGGAATGGAAGCGACTCTGTCTGGTGCGGCGATGATCAAAGCCGGTGCAGCCGATGTTATCCTCTCCGGTGGAGTGGAACATATGTCCGGCGTTCCTTATACGCTGGAAAATGCCCGCTGGGGAATGCGCATGGGGAATGGCGTTGCCGTGGATGCCATGCAAACCGGCCTTCATTGCGGTTCTCATTTGTTGCCGTACCCCCAGGACGGGCCCGTGGAATTCTTCAGGGGCAAGCCCTACATCATGGGACATACAGCAGAATTTGTGGCTCTCAAACTGGGAATTTCGCGACAGGAACAGGACGAGATCGCTCTCAGGAGTCACAATAATGTGGAACGAGCGACACATGACGGCTCCTTTGGGGAAGAAATCGTCCCCGTCAGCGTCCCTCAGAAAAAGGGAGATCCCAAGATTTTCGACAAAGACGAGCATTTCCGACCCGGCCTGACCATGGAAGCTCTCGCCAGATTGCAACCGGTTTTTATCCCCAAAACCGGTACGGTGACTGCCGGAAATGCGAGCGGTATCAATGACGGCGCAGCGGCAATGGTGCTTATGGCCGAGGAACGCGCCAAAAGCGAGGGTCTGACTCCTCTTGCAAAGATCAAAGCCGTCGGCATGGGCGCATGCGATCCCACAATTATGGGGCTGAGCCCAGTGCCGGCTGTTCAGGATCTGCTCAAACGTTCTGGAATAGCTCTGAAAGATTTTGAGTTAATTGAGCTCAATGAAGCGTTTGCAGCTCAATACCTCGGTTGCGAACGGGAACTCGGACTTAATCGAGACATAACGAACCTGAACGGCTCCGGAATCGGTCTCGGGCATCCTGTGGGTTGCACGGGAGCACGTCTGATAGTCAGCCTCATTCACGCACTGAAAAAGAAGAATAAGAGTCTGGGACTTGCTACGCTTTGTGGTGGAGGCGGAGTCTCCATGGCGTGCGCGATTGAAATGATCTGATCTCTCGTACATTCACCGGCCCGAACCAAAGCGGGCCGGAATCTCCACAGAGTGACAGGTGAAAACCTGCCAGAGGCATGCATTGTGTCCGCCCCGATAAAAATCAGCGCTAAAGCTATCATGAACGATCTAAAGACGGGGTTGTCGGATACGCAGCTCATGGATAAGTATGGTATTTCATTCCAAGGCTTGCAGGAGCTCTTCGAAAAACTGATTGAAGCAGGTCTTGCTACTCCGACCTATTTCGAGAAAAGGACCGTGAAACAGATCGATACTCCCAAGGAGGCGGTGAAGACGTGCCCATATTGCGGGTACTCTTCCTTGGATCAGTTTCGCGAATGTCCCCGGTGCCAGCAGGAGACCTCAGACTGGCTGAATACCGTGGAGTTGACAAAGATTCTCACCGGGTCTTTCGACTAAGCGTATGGCGCAGCGCAAATGCGGTGACGGATTCTCCAGGTCAAATTAAGCCTAGGGTATTCAAGGCGGTGGAGACCGTCTGGGTGCCGGTACATCTTCAATATCATCAACAATATCGCTAAAATGGACCGGAGTCCCGAAACTGTCCCAGAATATCGGATCCAAGATTTATCTGTTCAAGGCGGCGTCGTGACTGCCAGGCATTAGGCATGCGCTCGAATACGAACGGGCTATCCGCCAAAAATAAGGTAGGTGAGCAAACGTATACAAAAGAGCACGATCGCTAGTACCGCGATTATTCCCACAATGCGGTGCACTCTCGAAGCCAGGATCGTCAGTCTTCTTGCCGGCCCGCCCTGGACCTCACCGCGGTTGGCGAGAACAAAATCGATTGCAAGCCCACAGACTGTCAATACGAGAAGTATAATTGCATATTTCATGAATAAACGCGAAGAGCCCTATGCCCGAGCGGGCGTGATTCTAGCGGCCGATCGGTGAGTTTTACCGGAGAAGTTATGGAAGTATCTTTCCTTAAAATGCATGGCACTATGAACGATTTCGTCATTTTTCACGACCTGAACGATGCTGTGAGTCTCGCCGGTGACCAGGTCGCCAAATTATGCGATCGGCGGGCCGGAGTCGGAGCAGACGGAGTTATTGTAGTCAGACAATCAAGTATAGCCGATTTCTTCATGGATTACATCAACGCGGACGGCTCCCTTGCCGAAATGTGCGGGAACGGAATACGTTGTCTGGCAAAATACGTTTATGAGAAGGGGCTTACTGCAAAAATGCGGTTACCCGTGGAAACGAGATCCGGAATCAAAACACTCGATCTCATCCCCGGATCGCACGGGACAATCGAGAAAATCAAGGTTGACATGGGCGCACCGGTGTTCGATCCTGAACGCATTCCCGCAGCAGTACAGCAGGAACCGCCAGTCATTGACTTGCCTGTTGAAGCTGAGGGGAGACTGTTCCACGGCACCCTGGTGTCTATGGGTAACCCCCACTGCGTTATCTTCGTGGACGAGGACCCTGCCCCGCTTCCTCAACGATACGGACCGTCACTGGAAAAAAACGCTCTGTTCCCGGCCAAAACAAATGTGGAGTTTATACGAATCATCGATCGGACCCGTTTGAAAATGCGAGTATGGGAACGAGGAAGTGGTGAGACATATTCCTGTGGCACGGGAGCGTGTGCCGCGGCAGTTGCTGCGAACTTGAAAGGATTAACGGAATCCTCTGTTACAGTTGAGCTGTTGGGCGGTGAACTTGAAGTTGACTGGAAAGGCAATGCTAATCCGGTTATCATGACCGGATCGGCAGTCGTTGTATTTGAAGGCAAAATCACTATTTGATTATGATTTTTCGAAGGTTGCTTGACTTTCCCCATGTTCTGAAATAGTACCCTACCGAACAGCCCTGGACCGCTGTTGATTCCGGGAGCAAAGCGGAACGGCATCGTTTGCCGTACCGCGGAAGTCGGGAGATGGGCTCTATGAAATCGAGGAATTCTCAAGCCGGGTTTACGTTACTTGAAATGGCCTTTGCCGTTGTAATACTGGCATTACTTTCCGCGATTTATTTATTGCTGGTTGAATCGTACAAAGAAAGACGCATGAGCGAACAAGCCGCAAAAGTTCTTATGCTTGCGGCCAAAGCTCAGGAAGATTATTTCGCAAAGGAAAAGCAGTATTTCGATGCCGAGATTGCGGGACGAGGCATAGACCTGTATCTTACTGCTCCGGATGGTACCAAAACGGATGTGCTGGTTCCGGGAAAAGTTGTACTCAGCATGAAAACCACGGACAAAGAAAGAAGAGCCTTTACTGCGTATGCATTCTTTACCGGAAGCAAAGTGCTCCATCGCTATGATTCTCAAACAGGCAAAATGACTTCAACTTCGCGTGCCCAGGACGATGCCGGATGAGAAAACGTTGGATTGAAACTCTCAGGCGCTACGAGCTTTATCTTGTCACCTCAGTGATAGGCATTGTCTTTGTCTCTGCAATGGCTCTTGTAGCGTGGATGCTTCAATCTTCGATTGTCACCCCCCCTTATGAAGCGCTCAATGAAAGCGACCTGAGAAAAGTTTTTGCAACTGCATACCTGAGGTTCCGTGAAGACGATCACAGTCCATACTTGAAAGTCGAGCTTCATAACGGCTCGCTATGGTGGATAAAAAGAGCAGAGTTCGATTTCGAAGGACTGAAGTATTCTCTCCGCGAAAATGACGCTTTTAGGCCGCTCCATTTTGGAGCGGTTCGATGCCCTCTGAGAAAAGTGCCTCAAGTAACGGACAGAATCGAATTCGACCTTAAAATCACAAAAGCTTCAGGATATCCCCCCGCCCAGGTCCAATGGGAGAGAGAGTCCAAAAAAATGGCCGGCCCCGTCGGATTCGGACCGGAAAAGTCTTATTGATCCTGCGCACACATTTTTTACTAATCTGCAATGCATATTGTGTAGTCGGGACCTTATCTTTATAATAAAAAGGTTGGGTCTGAGCAAAATACTTCGGCATCCGAGCCGTTTTACGGAAAGAATGGAGGGGGCACATGCAACTTGTGCAAGGAATCTCTGCGGAAAATTTCAAGAAAGCTCTTTCAATAGGTCGTCCACCGAACGTTGCAAAACTTTTTCCCAACAGCAACGCCCTGATCGTCAGTGGTAAAGTCATCGATCAGGCCTTGATAAAAAAAGGCAAAGCCATCGCTATTGCAGCCAGCGTGAGAAACGGGTTCGTAGTCAAAGGCGCAATGAAGGCTGCACAGCGAGCAAATGCTGCGATTCTCATCGAGATTGCAAAATCCGAAGGCGGTAGAGACGCTTACTGCTCGGTGAGTTTCTGGAATATGGCATTGCTCGTGGACCAGATTTGCAATCAAGAAGGAATCACCGTTCCGGTAGCGATTCATGCGGATCACTATGGAATCAAGAAAGATAAGGATATCGAACAGGCAAAGACCGAGATCGTGAGCATGTTTGATGCAGGCGTGACCTCAATAGCAATAGATGCATCGCATCTCCCTGATGCCGAGAATCTGTTAGCCAGTATTGCGTTGAATCAATACGTTCCCGACTGGGCAGGTTATGAGACGGAAGTCGGTGAAATCAAGGGGAAACAAGGCCTCTCCACAGTAGACGAGGCATTGTTCCTGATACGCGGCTTGAACGCGCACGGCATTTTTCCCAACTGGATCGCGCTCAACAACGGAACCACTCACGGAATCGAAGCGTCCAGTGCGGGAATCCAGGTCGAACTCACCGCCCGAATACACCAGTCTCTGGAACCGTATAAGGTCTCAGGCGCACAGCACGGAACTTCCGGCAACAGCTTTGACAAACTCCGGGAAATCGCGCAGAAAACGCGTACCACAAAGGCCAATGTGGCAACAGCGTTGCAGATGGTGTCCTGGGGCTTGAAAGTAAATGAGTATGGCAATGCGCAATTGGATGAGAACGGGAATTTCATCAAACTGCAGGACCACGGCATGGAAGAAGACGTTTGGAACGAGATGGTTTCTTTCGCCCAGGAAAAAGGATGGAAGGGCGGAGATTTCAAGAAATTGAATCTGCCCTTCGAGAACAGGCTGCTCAGCCAGCCCAAAAAAATCCGCGACAGAATGATCGAAGACGTGGAAAATTTCGTCTATACCCTTATTACTGACGTATTTAACGGTGGAGATACCGCCGGGTTGGCGATCGAGACGATTCTCAAAGCGGGTTCTTACGATCCGGGCTCCAAAGCGGAGAGAATCGAAGATCCTGCTGAATGGACATCGGAAAAAATACGAGAAAAGGGCGCATTGATCAATTCCGACAAAGGGCCTGAAGGTAATTTCGAGGATTAATTGGATTTTCCCTTTAACGGACCGATCAAACGGCCCCGCAGTCAGCGCTGGGCCGTTTGATTTTTGTCCGTACCGGCGCGTCGCCATATTCATTATCCTTCTCGGTGAGTCTGAACTCTGCCTTCTTCAAAGCTGCCCGGCGTGAAAGGGAAAGCAGTTTTGATGCATATATGCTAGAAATGTAAAAGTGTCATAATGCCGTTCGTTAGCGTAATCATCCCCACATACAACCGTGCGCACCTGGTACAGCGGGCAATCCGTTCTGTGCTGCGTCAGAGTTGCAGCGATTACGAGATCATCGTAGTTGATGACGGATCGACCGATTCTACACAGGAAATCGTTCAGGAAGCCTTTCCTGAAATTGCCATTGTTACGCAATCCCGAACCGGCGTTTCCGCTGCGCGAAACACAGGAATACGGCACAGTCGCGGCGAACTCCTGGCGTTCCTGGATTCGGATGATGAATGGTTGCCGGAAAAACTCTCCAGACAAGTGAATTTGTACGGCTGCAAGGGAACGGAGTTCATTTGTCATACCGACGAAATCTGGATGCGAAACGGAGAAACCGTTTCCCAGAAAGGGATTCATCGTAAGCAGGGCGGAAAATTCTTCGAGCGGGCTCTGGAGCGCTGTCTCATCAGCCCGTCATCGGTTATGATTTCCCGTGACCTGTTGGACAAAGTGGGATGGTTCGACCCGGAACTTCCTGCAGCGGAAGATTATGACCTGTGGCTGCGCATCACAGCTTTTCATTGTGTAGATTTCGTTCCGGAGAAACTCGTCATCAAACATGGCGGCAGTGGCGATCAACTCTCCATGACTACCCCGGCTATCGATATTTTTCGGATTCGCGCAATTACGAAAATTCTTGCGAACCGTGATCTACCACCGGAATATCGCGGGTCTGCAATAAAGGAATTAGACCGCAAGTGCCGCATTGTCGCTCTGGGATGCTCAAAAAGAGGAAAAGAACACGAGGCTGATACATATCTTGAACTGGCTCGATCATACACAAACGGCGATAGTGAATCCCAATGCAGTGGATCTTGACGATTTAACGTACCTGATCCCTCATTTTTCTGATATTTCCGCCCTACGGCAGTCCATCGGACGCGTCGGGCTCGTCAATGCGCCCGTCGTGCAAACCTCCGCGAGAGGCGGGATGATTCCCGTGATGGGACGTCGCCGCATGCAATGTCTGCGCGAATTGGGGAAATCGGAAGTTCCTGTAAAGGTGCTGCCTGAAGATATGCCCATAGCCGACGGATTCACCCTGGCTTTCTGGGACAACGCAGCGCATCGGAACTTCGATCCCGCAGCCCGCGCGTATATCGTGAAACGCCTGCTGGAGCTGAATTCAAGAGAGACTGTTGCCAGCGATTTCCTGTACGTTTTGGGGGTGGCTCCCAAAGGTCCGAGACTTGACCTTCTCAAACGCATCGGAAGCATGGAGTTCTCCGTTTTGAAAGCACTCGCCGATGCGAGGATCAATGAAAAAACGGCTGCGCTCCTCTGCGATCTGGATTCCCGCGATCGCATTCGGGTCCTGGAATTAATGGAATCACTTCGTCTCAATACGAACAAAATCTATGAGGTCATAAGCTGGCTCGTGGACCTTTCCATTGTCAATGAGAAATCCATAGACGAATTGCTTGCCCGGGAAGAAGTAGCATGTCTTCTGGCAGGTGATTCACCGCTGCCCGAGCGGGCAGACCGGTTCCGCAACCTTGTCAGATCGTGGAAATTTCCCGAACTGACCTTGCGAGAACAGGAATTCCATGCCTGGGCAAGAAACATTGCTCAACCGGGGATATCCGTGCGCCCTGCTCCCATGTTCGAGAATCCCGAGTGCGTTGTAGAGGTGCGTGTACACTCACTCAACCAGGCGGAATCAGTAATCGATGCATTGAAACGGAAAGAGAAATCGAAGACGTGAATTTCCCGATTCGAGAAATCTGGATAGATACGGAAGCTGCAGATGCTCCCCTGACAAGGAAGATCGTCGGTAAATTCCCTCGAGCCAAAGTCCTTCAAACGGATGAGAAGAATGCTTCACGGCTCATGCGGGAACTGGAATTGGCTGCGGACCCGTTTTCCAGGGGTAAGAAGATTTTGCGGCTTGTCAGGCACAAAGGGGTTTTCGTCAAACCGTGTCCCGGCACCCCGGAATACGTCTGCTGCGGCCTGAAAATATTGCATGTAGGCCAGGGATGCCCGATGGATTGCCGGTATTGCGCTCTCCAGGCTTATTTCAATCGACCGGTTTTGGAATTGTTCGTGAATATGGACGACCTCTTCTCTGACCTCACACACTATCTGAAGCAAAGCGGGGATACCTTCCAGAGACTGTGCACCGGCGAATTCACCGATTCGCTGGCATTGGACGATCTTACGGGTTTGGCGCCTCGATTGGTGGAATTCTTTGCAACCGTACCAAATGCTTCATTAGAGATTAAGACGAAGACCGATGCCATAGATCCGCTCCTGGAAGTCGATCCCAAGGGGCGTGTGATTATGGCCTTCTCAATGAATGCACACGGGATTACCCGACACGACGAATTACGGGCTGCTCCGCTGAAGAAAAGGCTTGGTGCGGCGCTTCGGGCCCAAAAACGAGGATATCTCTCGGCATTCCACTTCGATCCGATCATTCCTCTACAGGGATGGTACGAAGAGTACAGTTCTACGATTGATTCGATTTTTCGTACGGTCGATTCCAGCCGTATTGCATGGATTTCTCTGGGTGTTCTCAGGTTCGTTGCCGGTCTCAAAGAAGTCGCGGAAGCCAGATTCGGAAAAATCCGCTACTTCCATGATGGTTTCCTCAGAGGTTTGGACGGCAAATGTCGCCTGCATGTGGATCGCCGCATCGAGGTTTACAGCCGTATGGCGGAACGCATCAGAAGACATGCTCCGGATGCTCGTATTTACCTGTGCATGGAGTCGCCCCACGTTTGGCAAAAAAGCCTCGGTTTAGACATGCAGCGCGATGGGGATCTGGAAGCTTATCTCGATTCAGCTATGCAGAAAGAAGTAAGATCAAATCGGGGAGGAACTTCTTGTAATCCCGCTTTAGCGGGACTCCCCGAACCCCACTTCAAGAACTTTTAACACTCGCAGGAACGCGAATTTCCTTGCAGGAAATTTGGGTTCCTGCGAATGCTAGAAGTTCCTTGAAGGGCTTGCGTGGTGGACATTCGTTTCAAAGAGGTCCATCCAATGTTCACTCTTCCGAGCGGTACAAAGTATTACTCACTTCCTGCAAAACTGCCTGGGTATGAGGAATGGAAAAAGTATCAGAAGAGTTTCTCGAACAACCTCGCTCGTGGAACACCCATGCGCTGCTCACCCGCATGGCATTGGATCAAAATGATCAGCCTGTGCTGAGGAGCCATGTTCAGGTCATTACAATTGAAGAATTTTTCACGCGGGCACGAGACGATGTTGCCCATTCGGTAAAGCTCTTCAGACATATGGTGAGAGAGAAAACCGGCTGCAAGTCGATTGAGACAAATCTTTCGCCACAGCCTTCCGGCACTGAAATTCTCGAAACACTCAGACTCAACCCAACGTATGTGTTTTCGTACGTTCGGATCCTCAGACCTGAAGAGATTTCTTCTCTCACGCGCCATGACCCCGGACGAAATGGACCTCCGGGAGGTATGTACATACCGACTGCTCAGGGGACTGAGATTTCAGCCATGGATATCTTATCGACGTATGCCGACGAGCCGGATTGGGGAATGGACCAGAATCTGTTTCCTCTTGCCGAATATGGATTCGGCAAGGCTCCCTTTGGAATGGAAAGCGGCAAGAGCTCTCAAGCTCCGTTTCATATGGCATTCTTGCACGAGCACGTAATGGTCGAGAGAATTGTGCCTGATCTGAAGAAAAGTTTCATGGCCGAGCGTATTACGCTGTATTTTGGCCTTGCACGGATAGCGTTTGCACATGGGATGCACTATTGGGGATGGCGTTTCACAGCCTGGGCCATGCATTATCTCCAGGATCTTACACAACCCTATCATGCAAAAGCATGGCCGGTCGTAATCCGGCCACTTTTGGCTCCCCGTTTTTTGCTTTCCAAAGTTGCGAATCGCACATTGAATCCTGGACTTTACCTCAAGAACCATCACCTGCTCTTCGAGGCAATCATTCATTTCATGTTGAATAAAATTCTGAAAGAAGACGTACCCGATCCGTTCAGAAGCGCTCTCCTGGTGGAAGACCGTCTCGCTTTCGGCAATCTTACATTACTCATGGCAGGATGCTCCAACTTTGCTGCAAACCACGCCCGGGTGATCGATTCACTTCTGGTTCGGCTGATATTGGGGTCCGGTTGGAAAGACCCGGCGTATTTTTTCGTACTGGATCGTCATTTTCACGTTGAAACTCTTCTTCCCGAAGCCTCAATCGCGCGGCCCCATGTGTTCGATCGGTTTGTCGAACTTGTCAGCAAATGTCTTGCCATTACCGGACAGGTCACCAGGTACGCCGCGCTCTCTGCTTCTCATTGAGCGATTCCAGAGCACGGTTCTGCACCGGTTTCATGCAGCGTCCGAACGATCCGAAGAAGAGCCGGATGCACTGGTGTCGTCTGTTTTCCAGATAGGGACCATCAGACGCGTCATAGCTTCGATGTGCGCCCTGAGCCATTTGTCTGAAGGAAATCTGCCCCGGGAAACACCGTTGCGCATGTCCTCCAGGAGCGGATGTTTCGGAAATCGCTTTTGAAATTTTTCATAAACAGCTGTAAACTCACGGAACAGAGAGGCCATTATTTTCTCCTGATTTTAAACGCTATGTTTCTCAACTATTATCTATAGACTCTAAAATTAAGATTAGGTTTCATACTTTTTATACTGTGATTATTTTTCTTTCATATCTAACGGAATGAACAAGAAGAGTGTGTCTGCAAAGCAGAATGATCCGGAATAGAGAATGCTCAAGGAAATCGGCCCCAAGAACAAGAAAAGGCGACCCGAAGGCCGCCTTTATGCGAGGGGAACGAACTGATTAAGAAACTCGGAACTTGTACACTTCGTTCGTCTTGGGATCTATTACATGGACAGCGCACGCAATGCAGGGATCAAAGGAGTGCACTGTACGCAGGACTTCCAAAGGCTTCTTGGGATCCGCAACCGGTGTACCGATAAGAGCGTTCTCAACGGGCCCTTTCTGGTTCTTGCCGTCAGTGGGGCCAAGATTCCAAGTGGAAGGCACCACTTGCTGGTAATTCTTGATCTTGCCCTTTTCGATCTCAATCCAGTGTCCGAGGGAACCGCGCGCAACATCGTTCATGCCGGCGCCCTTACCATTGGTGCTCTCATCCATTTTGTACGATGTGAAGGTCTTGGTGTCGCCCTTTTTGATATTCTCGACGAGCTCCATAGTCCACTTTTCGGCAGCCTTGGCATTGACAAGGCACTTAATACCGCGAGCTGCAATGCGGCCGAGTGTGGAGAACAGTGCGTCTGGTCCGACTTCCAGCTTCTTCAGGACGCCATCGACCGTACCTTTGATTTCCTGATTCCCACCGACGTAGGATACGAGACACTGAGCCAAGGGACCGACTTCCATGACCTGTCCGTCGTATCTCGGGGCTTTGATCCAGCTATACTTGCCGTCTTTGGACTTGGTGTCGGGAACCGCGCCTTTGAGCTTATCGCCGGTAAGGGGTTTGGTTTCTCCAACTGAAGGATGGAGAGGCTTGTCTCCCTCATACCAGGCCCGGGTCACTTCTTCCGTGATTTTTGAAGGATCGACCTTTACGAGCTTCAGTTCGCCGTTGACGATCATGCCGCGGGGGAAATAGAAGCTGTCGGGCTCGACATCAGACTGCGGGAAGTCGCCATAAGCCAGGAAGTTCTTGTTGCCACCAATCTTGGCCCAGTCTTTGTAGAAAGAAGCCACTGCCAGAAGATCCGGAATGTAGACTTCTTCGATAAATGCAATTTGCTCTTTGAGCAGGTAGAGATACTGAGCGATGCGGTCTGCATTAAGCTGCTCGACAACGGTAACTCCGCCGGGAAGATGCCCTTGCAGATGCGGGTTTTTGGCACCCCAGACTGCGGTCATCTGAGCGGCAAAAACCTGCTGCCGCAAGTTGTCGAGGTAATGGCCCACAGCCATCAGGTTGGCTTCGGCGGGAAGTTTGTAGGCAGGATGTCCCCAATAGGCGTTCGCGAAGGGTCCGAGCTGTCCGGAATCGACGAAAGCCTTCAGTTTGCCCTTGAGACCTTCGTAATACTTTGTGGTCTGGGGCCTTCCACTCACTGCGCCGGATAGATCTGAAGTCTTCTTGGGGTCTGCGCTGAGCGCTGAAACCACGTCGACCCAGTCAAGGGCGCATAGTTGATAGAAGTGCACAGGGTGATCGTGCATATTCTGAGCAGCGTGGGTAAGATTTCTTACCAGCCGTGCATTCGTCGGTACTTTTATCTTCAGGGCATCTTCGACGGCCCTGACTGAAGCGAGTGAATGCACCAGGGTACAAACACCGCAGGACCTCTGGGTAATTAGGTGAGCGTCTCTCGGATCTCTGCCCTGGAGAATTATTTCCAGTCCGCGGAACAGTGTTCCGGTGCTCCAGGCGTCCTTCACCTTTCCATTTTCGACTTCGACTTCTATGCGCAGGTGACCCTCAATTCGTGGGATCGGGTCAACGACGACTCTTGCCATTTTTTTGCTCCTTTTGAAAGGTTTACCTCATCAATGGAGGGCTTCGAAAAGTTCGTTTTTACTTTGCGACGTAGAATGGCGCCATTTCATCCCAGAACTTGGGTTCGCTGCAACCGATGCAGGGGTGGCCCGCTTCGATGGGCCAGTTGGTGCCCTGATTCCATTTGATTTTCGGACAGTTGTGATAGGTCTTGGGACCTGCGCAACCGACCTTGATCAGACACCAGCCCTTGGCAGCTCCTTCGTCACCGAATTCTTGGACGAACTCTTCGTTCTCGTAGTGCCCTCTTCTGGGGCAATTGTCATGAATGAGGTACCCGTAAGCAAACAGGGGCCGGCCCAATTTGTCGACTGCCGGCATTTTCCCGAAAAGCAGGAAGTGCACAACAGTTGCGACCATATTGTCAGCATTGGGTGGGCACCCATCGAGATTGACCGTCGTTATCCCGAGTGCTTCCGCGACGCTCTTGCAGTCGGTGGGATTGGGTTTTGCAGCGGCAACACCACCGGCGCACGCACAGTTTCCGACTGCTATTGTAGCCAATGCGTTCTTACAGACCTGGTTACCGATTTCCAGGAATGTCTTTCCGTGAACCTTGCCGTACACGCCATTGTCTTTTGTTGGGATCGCACCTTCAGCGATACAGATGAACTTGCCTTTGTTGTCTTTAACGGTTTTTTCGAGGATTTCTTCGGCCTGATCGCCGGCTGCGGCCATAATGGTTTCGTGGTAAGCCAAGTCGATAGTATCGAGTATGATATCAGCCGCCCAGGGATGAGTCGATCGAATGAAAGACTCGGTGCATCCGGTGCACTCGGCGAAGTGCAACCATACAACCGACGGTCTCTTCGCTACTGCATGGGCAATTTTCGGAATAAATGACATGGGAAGCCCCAGGACTGTCGCCATCAGTCCGCAGAACTTCATAAAGTCCCTACGGGAAACGCCTTTCAATGCCAACCGTTCGGGAACATCAATAAAGCTGTCCATTAGTAACCTCCTTGCATGGACTGGTTGAGAACTATCCCTCACCCGGAGAATCCGTTTTTCCCCAGGAGAACCAGCGCGGGTTCTAAACTCGATTTTAGACTACTGTGAAAAAGTCGGTAATATCCGGCAAAAAAGTACCCTACCGCACCCGCCGAATCTTTAGAATACTTGGCCCGAACCCGAAAATCAAGAAAAATACACTGTGATTTCAGTGTGCTACATCTTGCCAGGACGTGCCACTCGCCGTGATTTCTAAAAACTTGCCCTCACTGCGTCCAAGGTACTATCTATGTCCGCATCACTGTGAGCAACATTCACAAACCAAGCTTCAAAAGCTGATGGCGCAAGGTACACACCGTTATCCAACATTGAGGCAAAAAAACGGCTAAATTCAATGCGATCCGCTCCAAGAGCTTCCTCGTAACACGTTATGGGACCAGGGTGAAAGAAAAGCGAAAACATTGATCCCACCCGATTGATCGTATGTACCACTTTCTTTTCATCCAATATTTGCTTCAATCCATCAGTAAGGCGAGAGGCCTTTGCTTCCAGCTCAGGATAGGGATTGTCCCGTTTCAGAATCTTCAGCATTGCCAATCCTGCAGCCACTGCAAGAGGGTTACCGGAAAGAGTACCTGCCTGATACACGCCCCCTACCGGCGCCAGATGATCCATGATTTCGCCGGAGCCTCCGAAAGCTCCTACGGGCAGCCCTCCCCCAATAATTTTCCCCAGGCATGTAATGTCCGGTGTCACACCGTAGTATTCCTGGGCACCGCCAGGAGCCAACCGAAATCCCGTAATCACTTCATCGAAGATCAACAGCGCTCCATCCCGGGTACAGAGCTCTCGAAGCCCGTCCAGGAATCCCGGATTCGGCGGAACCACTCCCATGTTTCCGGCAACCGGCTCCACGATAATGGCTGCCAGACGATTCGGGTTATCTTCGATTTCGGATCGCACCGCCTGTAGGTCGTTAAACGGTACTACGACAGTCTGCTGTACTACGTTTCTTGGAACCCCCAGAGAATCGGGAACTGAAAGAGTTGCAGCGCCGGAACCTGCACGAGCGAGCAGGCCATCGCTGTGACCGTGATAGCAACCGGAAAATTTCAGGATCTTTTCTCGTCCCGTGACTCCTCTGGCCAGGCGGATGGCACTCATGACCGCTTCAGTGCCCGAACTCACGAGCCTTACTTTCTCTATGGAAGGAACCATATCCGCGATTGTCCGCGCCATATCCAATTCCTGGCGAGTAGGTGCACCGAATGAAGTGCCCTTATGCATGGCATCAGTAAGTGCACCAATGATTTCGGGATGAGCATGTCCCAGAATGAGAGGGCCCCACGATGCCACGAAATCTATGAATTCGTTTCCATCAACGTCCTTAATTTTCGAGCCGCTTCCCGATTGTATGAACCGTGGGTGCAGGCCGACGGATTTGAAAGCTCGCACAGGCGAATTTACACCTCCGGGTATGACCGTTTGCGCTTTTTCGAAGAGCGCTTCTGAAGTGCTGTTGTTCTTCATGCAAAATCACCTTATATCAGATCTTCTTCATCGAAATAGGTCATGCTGACCTTCTTCAATTCCCGTTCACTGAACAGGATTTCATACTCCGTGATCCCCGTTTGCTCGGACATGCTCTTTATGGTTTCGAGACAGCCTTCCTCGGATGCAGCGTGTACCATGGTGAAGAGCGTAAAACCTTTGTCCCCGAACGGAGGTCGTTCATAGCAGTGGGTAACTTCGGAAAATGCGGCCAGGAGGTTTCCCACTTCTTCCACACGGTCAGGTTCAACTTTCCAGACCACCATTCCATTAAAACCGATGCCAGCTTCAATATGGCGGATCATAGCGCCCAGACGCCTTATTATTCCTTCATCGAGCATTCTTTTGATCCGACGAATCACTTCATCTTCGCTCACATCCAATTCACGGGCCATGCAGGCGTACGGTTCAGGCGAGTCCCCAAGGTCCCCCTGCAAAGCTATCAGAATTTTTCGATCGACGGAGTCCAGTTCCATGCGGCAATACTCTATGATATTCTAGGCATAATCCGATTACTATACACCGTTACACGCATGAAAAACAGTGAAAATACAGATTACGTCTGCATAGTGTTTCCAATGGGTATGGAACAGTTTCCATTCCTGCAGAGGCTCGAGATCCGCAAGCGTTGGAGGTCCGGACATGCCGTCTACCGCGAGGCCTACTTCGAAGGCCGTACGATTCTGGTAGTGAGATGCGGAGTCGGTCCTGAAAGAGCTGCGGCCGCCATCAGGAAGCTCGCAACGAAACCGAAAGTCGTGCTGAGCGCAGGCACTGCGGGGGGACTCGTTCCAGCCCTGGAAAGGACTCATCTCGTGGTCTCGTCGGAAACCGTGTATGGACACGATCCCACATCGGTCTTACGCTGCGATGAAGACCTGGTGCGAGAGGTCTCCCGTGCATGTGTGCTCGAATCGTGTTCCACAAGTATTGCGCGCCTCGCGACCGTGAGAGCAGCCGTATTCCCCAAAGAGGACCGAAGAAGATTACACTTGGAAACCGGGGCTCTTGCCGTAGACATGGAGAGCCACGCTATTGGAATCGAAGCATGCAGATTGGATGTTCCTTTTGTCTCTCTTCGGGTGATCTCCGATGACTTTCATTCTCATCCTTTGCCCGGCATCCAAGCCACTCGCATACAGTGGAACGATCCCTGTAGCTTACCCGGCGTTCTCAGGGCCAAATGGCATCGTCGTGTTTTTCTCAAAAGATTTGCTTCTTCCATAGAAATACTTCATCCGGTGCTCGTGAGAATCGTTCGACAAATCGTTCCGTAAGCCCGAAAAAAAGGGCAACGTATGCGGCAGGTTGTCACAGAGAAGCGCAACAATTTCAAATCCGGGCGAGTTCCAAATGTGGATTCGTAAGCTATAGAATTCGATCTTATTATTCAAAATTGAACAATTATGCCACCAAGCCAAAATAAAAAATTGACTTCTTGTATTGCATTGTTTTAAGCTAATATTGCTAGCCTTGAAATTCGCCCGGCGGAATGACCGTATCCTCCTTGTTGGAGCCATACCCTTTTGTCTTAGCCGTCGGGCTTCTTTTTTAGCAAATCCATGACACCCGGCATGCTACAACTTCTTTCGATCAAATGTCACATATACAGATGAGGGGCACTGCCGATAGGTGAGGCAAGGGCGGTACAGCGTGCTATGAGTGAAGATAGTCCGATTACCCATACGGATCCTGAGCAGCCGGCCGAAATGCATCTGCGCGAGAGTCGGGCGGATCTCGTACTTTTCCTTGGAATTCTCTCTCTCTTCATGTGCGGTCCTCTGGGAATTATTGCCTGGACAGTCGCCAATTCGGACCTGAAAGGAATTCGGGCCGGAACAGTGTCTCCCCGACGGACACGAATGCTCAAGACCGGAAAAGTACTGGGCATACTAGGGGCAATTTTGTTCGTAGTCGCCATTGCAGGCGTTACCTTCACGGTACAGAAATATGATGCATTGCCGGAACTGCTGGGATCGCGACCATTAAAACCGAATCAATTCTCTTTTGTGGGAGAGTGGTACGGAAACCAGGGAAGCTACATCAAGATCTATCCTTCAGGCAAAGCCGATTATGTAACTGCGAATTCCCGGGTACGCGGAGGAACTCTTGCTATCACGGAACAAACATTGAGCATCGGATTTTTCGGATTTTCAAAAACCTGGCATATAGAGCGTCTTCCGGAGCATGCAAACGGATACTATGCGATGCAGTTGGATGACGAGATATTCGTAAAGAAGAGTGAAGATATTCTGGTCCGATTCGACCGACCCAGGCTGAGCGAGTCCGTCGAATCGGTGTAAGTGGACGATTTATTTTTTCAATAACTTTCGGAAGTGATAGCCGAATATCGCATGGGAAACGGCTTCCCCGAACGACTGACGATGAAAGAGGAACGCTTTTATCAAGAGCTTCCAGTAGTAAATTTTGTTTTTGCCCTTGTCCAGAATGCCCAGGTAAAGAATTGAATTAAAAAATGCCCTGACCTCCAGGAGTTGCAGACGTCGCTTGCGTGCAGGCCGGTAATCCTTGAGGAATTCCAGTACCCTGTCGTAGTACTCTCGCGGTGAGTAAATATAATCCAATACTGTTTGGTACCCGTCTCGTAAGATCTGCGCATCCATTTTGGGAATAAAATTTAGCGAACCGTCACAGTTATCACCGGTACAATCCTGTATAAGTCGGCCTTCAGATTGTAATCTCTTGTGAAGGCGAGTTCCCGGAATAGCATTCAGAAGCCCGATCATTGCCTTGGAGATACCGCTATTCTGAATGAACTTGATCTGGCGTTCGAAAATGTTGGGGGGATCGTTGTCAAATCCGATAATAAAGCCTCCCATTACCTCCATTCCGTGTCTCTGAATAGTCTTCACCGCCTGAAGGAGGTCTATGGATCTATTCTGGTGTTTGCCGCATTCCATGAGACTTTCTTCAGCCGGAGTTTCAAGTCCCAAAAATACGCTGTCGAATCCCGCGGAGGTCATCAATTGCATGAGTTCCTCGTCTTTGGCGAGATTTACTGAAGCTTCCGTGAACAGAGAGAACGGGTATTTTTTCGCGATCTGCCATTCGGTCAGAATTCTTAGCGCAGACTTCACTTTTACCCGATTACCGATGAAGTTGTCGTCAACTATGAAAAGGCGTCCTCGCCATCCCAGGTTGTACAGGATTTCGAACTCGCGCACCATTTGCTCGTTGGATTTCACCCTGGGCCGGCGACCATTGAGATTCACTATATCGCAGAATTCGCAATCAAAGGGGCATCCGCGTGAGTATTGCACGGACATGGATGCATACAACTTCATGTTGAGCAGTTCCCATTTGGGAAGAGGCGTTTTCGTAATGTCCGGTTTAATATCCGAGTTATACACGCGTTTGGCTCGTCCTGCCTGAAAATCCTGGAGAAACAAAGGAAGCGTTATTTCCGCTTCACTGAGCACGAAATGATCTATTTCGTCGAATTCGTTCCACATGCTGGAAAACAGGGGGCCTCCTGCAATCACCAGTTTACCGGCGGCCTTGGAACGCATAGCAACTTCCTTCACCGATTCCCGCTGAATCACCATCGCCCCGATGAGCACCACATCTGCCCAGGCAATGTCCTGATCGCTCAGTTCCTGTGCGTTCATGTCAACGAGACGCAACTGCCACTCTTCGGGAAGCATGGAAGCGATGGTCAACAAACCGAGAGGAACATGAGCCGCTTTCTTACGTATGAATTTCAATATGTGTTTAAAGCTCCAGAAAGTATCCGGAATGGCAGGATATACAAGTAATGCTTTCATTGTTCACTCCTTACCGCTGACTAATTAGTCCAAGTAGATCGTTGCGTAACAGGTTCAAAATAAAGCCGGTGCGACAAGGTGCCACTTATTTCATTTTTGTCCCGTACCCGGCAACGGTTTGAGTTGTTGACCGAGCGGAGAGTCGAAAAACCTAAGCAATTCGGAGTCAGGTCGCAACATTACAGAGGTTTCTGTTCCGAAGATTTTCTTGTACGCTTCCAGATGCCTGGTGAAAGAAAAGAAGTCCTCATTTTTTCCATATGCTTCCGCGTAAATTCCAATTGCCTCAGCATCCCCTTCTCCAGACAAGACTTCGGATTGGCGGTACGCTTCAGCGAGAATAATTTCCTTCTCTTTGTTGGCGTTTGCCCGTATTTCCTTTGCTTTCTCCTCACCCTCGGCTCGATAGCGCTTTGCTATCCGTTCCCGTTCAGCCTTCATACGAGCGAACACGCTATTTTGCACTTCTTCCGGCAGATCGACTCGCTTGATACGCACATCGAGTACGGATATACCGAATTTCTTTGCTTGATCGGCGGTACCCAGCGTCACCTTGTTCACGATCTGTTCACGTTCTTCTCTGATGAAGTCCTTGAAGAAATGGTTTGCGATTTCCTGTCGCAATCTCGCGGCAATGATATCATTCATACGCGCTATTGCTCCCTGATAATTTTGGACCGTCTGAAAAAAAAGTAGAGGGTCTTCGATCTTCCAGCGTGAGACGGTGTCGACCGTGAGTCGCTTCTTATCCAGCGTAATGTATTCCGCAGGTCGCGCCTCTGCGGCGAGGATTCGTTTATCCAGTACGATGAGTTCCTGAATCAGCGGATATTTGAAATACAGTCCCGGGTCACGAATGATGCGCATCGGTTTTCCGAATTGCAGAATCATCGCCTGCTCGCCTTCCGAAATAATGAAAGCCGATTGAGCCAGGACCACCAGAATTATGACTACCGCAACGACTACTCTGATCATGTCCTAATTGCCTTTCTTTTCCATCGACTTTTCATTGCCGGGAGGACTGGACTGCATCGCACCGGGACTCGTGAGCGGGAGAAGAGGCAGTACTCTCGAACTTCCACCCTCCATTATGTACTTTTTGGTTCCCGGAAGGAACTGCTCCGCGGTTTCGAGATAAAGACGCTCTCTGGTGACGCCGGGTGATTTGACGTATTCGCGTAAGACCGTCTTGAACCTTTCCGCATCGCCTCGGGCTCGGATAACGCGCTGAGCCTTGTATGCTTCGGCCTCCCGGATAGTCTGCTGTACCTGACCTCTGGCTTTAGGGATGACGTCTTCTCTGAAGCCCTCCGCCTCGGTTATAAGGCGTTCGCGGTCTTCCCAGGCTCGAACAACGTCGTGAAATGCTTCTTGCACCTGTGCAGGAGGATCTACTACGAGAAGTCGTGCCTCAGAAACCAGGAGACCGGTATTGTACGAATCGAGCAGTTTCTGGAGATATACTTGAACCTTCTGCTGTATTTCAAATCGGCCCTTCGTCATCGTATGATCTATGGTGTTTTCTCCCACCACTCCACGCAGGGCAACTTCAGCAGAAGCCTTTAATGCATTTTCGGGACCTTCGGCGCCAAACAAAAATTTTACCGGATCTTGGACCATGTATTGAATGAACAACTGGACATCCACAATGTTTTCATCACCGGTGAGCATGAGAGATTCAACGGGAACGGAACGCGTCCTATTCCGGTCGGACCTGAACCCGACTTCGGCACGTCGAACTTTTGCAATGTCTACAACCGTATGGGACATGAAAGGTTTAGGCAGACGATATCTTAATCCTGGATCGGTGATGGAATGAACCTCTCCGAACATGAGAACCACGCCTTTTTCGCCGGGTCCCACGATATAAATGCCCGAAGCAAGATATGCGAGGAAAAGGATCAAAATGATGAAAAAGAGTCCGCGGCCTTTCAAGAACCGGTCCATGAAAGCTTTGAAATCTTCGACGCCGCGTTGTATGTCGCGTACAGGATTAGGATCTTCTCTCGGCCTGAATTGGTCCATTGTCCCTCCTTTGAACCGCTTCCCCTTTTATAGTTCATGACCGATGGGAAAGCAACCTGTGACCCGGACTTGACCTTCAAGAGAATGGGTAAGGCGGTGGCGTCGATACATGGAAGTTCATACGATCTCGCAAAATGACAGTAACCGAACGGCCGATAGAGACGTCAGGCACTCCATAGGGGAATAGCGGCCCAGTTCCGTCGAGATCGAACCAGCTTACAAAGTGAATCCTGGAAGAAAAAAAAGGGACGAAATGGGGCTCGTCCCTTGAGGAATTGTAGCGATCAGTCGAATGGCGGGTTATTCGCGAATATTTGTTCCTTTTAAAGAGTGCTTTTACGGCATCTGACCGTTTCGGATTTCCAGGAGGGCCCTGTTGAACATTTCTCTTGCCTGCAGTTTTCTTTCCTGAAGAGCGGCTCGCCACACGTCTGCTTTTTCAATTGCCTCTTGTTCCCAGGGTAACCAGCTTGAAGCTTCCCGTTTTCTGATGCCCTTCTCCAAGTCTTCCGGTATAGGCGGGTTACAGCATTCTTTGTAGTGACTCTCAATCTTGCGGAGAAACTTGAAAAGCTGCTTCATCTGCTTTTTCGTCATTGTGCGGTCGGGCTCTTCTTCTCCGAAAACTTCCTTACGAAAGCTTATGCTGTTTTCAGTCTTCAGTTCCTCAATAAGCTTCTTCAGGTACTTGTAGTTACGATTGAAATCATACGAATCCAGGACCCCCGCGGAGGAGACGTGAGACGCGCTCTGAGTCATTGGGCACTCCTTTAGACTGTTATTTATATGTGAACTGTAATGATTACTGACAGAATGTAGAGTTGAGCGAACCCCATACACCTAATCATATCACCGGAGACGCCCTGTTTGGCGTCTCAAACTCATGGGGTGGGCTCCTATCACCCCGTTCGCGGCGAGTCAAGAAATTATTATTGCTCAAACGCGAATATTGTATCTTTTACCTTGTCCTATTTCGCGAATATACCTTAACTTATTTGTCTAAATCGCGATACATTGGACTAATTTTTTCGCGCCGCGATACAATCGCGCTTAGCACTTCTTGGAGCATATTTCCAGCCGCGCGCATTTTCAGAGCGCTGAGAAGACTGCACTTTCATGCATTTGTTCCCCCCGCTTCTTGAAATGCCATGTTTTTTTATGTGCGAGCAATGGTGCTCCAGGACTTGCATGTAGCGTTTCACCGGGCATTCGGAGAGGTTTATCTGACTGCTCTACTGCTGATATGATTACGCGTCCTACGCGGTTCCGCCGCGTATTGCATCGTCGATCAATCTATCGATCTCTCGTTCCGACATCAATTCTTCAGCAAGCACTACTTCGCGGACTGTCTTTTCCTCGAGAAAAGCGCGTTGCGCCACCTTTGCAGCCTTTTCGTACCCAAGGACCGGGTTCAGTGCGGTGGCCATGGCAAGGCTCTTTTCAATGTTACCTCGGCATTTTTCCGGATTCGCTGTGATGCCTGTTATACATTTGGACGTGAGGCGTCTGGCTGCAGTATCCAGGAATTCAATAGATTGCAGTAAATTGTAAGCTATCAAAGGAAGCATCGTATTCAGCTCGAAGGTACCCCACTGGCCTCCAAGCGTTATGGCAGTGTCATTTCCAATCACTTGAGCGCACACCTGGATGACTACTTCAGGAATAACAGGATTCACTTTTCCGGGCATAATGGAAGAGCCGGGCTGCAGAGAAGGTATATTGATCTCCCCTATTCCGCAGCGTGGCCCGGAAGCCAGCCAGCGGATATCGTTTGCGACTTTAATGAGACTTACTGCCAGTGTCTTGAGCGCTCCACTGGTCTCCACTGCTGCATCCTGGGCAGCTTGTGCTTCAAAGTGGTTGAGTGCCTCACGGAAAGGAAATCCCGTCTCTTGTGAGAGAAGCTGAATCACCCGTGGAGCAAATTTCGGATGCGCCTGCAGCCCGTTCCCGACGGCAGTTCCGCCGAGAGCCAACTCTCCGAGCCTGTCATCCAAGGATCGGAGTCGAGCAATGCCTAACTCCACTTGTCTGGCATATCCGCTGAACTCATTACCCAGCGTGACGGGAACCGCATCCTGAAGGTGGGTTCTGCCGATTTTGTGAATCGCAGAGAATTCTTTCGCTTTACCCGCCAGCGCCGTCTGCAAATCTTCCAACGCAGGTATGAGGCGGGTACGCAGCAAGACTGTTGCTGCAAGGTGAATCGCTGTGGGAATCACATCGTTGCTGGACTGCCCCTTGTTCACGTGATCGTTGGGATGTACCGGAGATTTGCCCCCTCTTTTACCCGTGAGCAGTTCGTTTGCCCTGCCGGCAATAACCTCATTTACGTTCATATTTGTAGACGTACCGCTTCCTGTCTGAAACACATCCAACACGAACTGATCGTCCAGCTTGCCTTCAACCACCTCAGTTGCAGCTTGAATAATAGATTCCGCAATATCCGCCGGAAGCAACCCCAAATCCCGATTGACCATTGCAGCGTACTTCTTGATCATTCCAAGCGCTCTGACAAATGATGGCTGGAAAACAAGCCCGCTGGTGGCAAAGTTCTCCATCGCCCGCTGAGTCTGAGCGCCATAGTACGCATCTTCGGGCACCAGGACCTCGCCCATGCTGTCGTATTCTTTCCTGTATCCCATGCACTGCCCTCCAATGGTCCAAGAAGGGCCCATACCATCTGCAATCAAAGAAGAAAATCGGGGAGGAACTTCTTGTAATCCCGCTTTAGCGGGACTCCTCGAACCCCACCTCAAGAACTTTTGGCACTCGCCGGAACCCGAATTTCCTAACAGGAAATTGGTTCCGGCGAATGATAAAAGTTTCTTGGAGGGGGTTTGGGAGGACATTCTTTACAAAGAAGGTTCCCCCAATATTACTTCTTGAATGCTATTGGGTATGAGTCCTCCTGAAGATAATTCCAGTAGCGTAGTCGTCATTCAGTACGAGTTCGAATGCCTTTTTGAAGTCTGTGGGATCGTGGTCTTCCGGAACCGGGTGGACCCATTGCTTAAGGTTTGCCCAGGTTTTGAATGTTTTATCGAAAGTGAGGCAGGTCGAATAGATATGAAAGAATGCGAAGCCTTCGTGCTTAGTTCCTTCTTTCACCGCCTCGGTTATTCCTTTGGGGTCTCCGGCAAAGAGGCGCGCCACGAATGATGCTCCGTACGTCAATGCCATGAGCGTTGCATTCAGAGGTTGGTCCTGGGTTCCAAAGGGGCTTGCTTTCGTCTTGGTTCCCAGTGGCGAGCTGGGTGACGGCTGGCCTTTGGTGAGTCCATAGATGGAGTTGTCGAACATGAGATAATTTATGTTTACGTCTCTGCGGCATACATGGGGAAAATGCCCTCCACCGATGGCAAGGCCGTCGCCGTCACCTCCGATGACATATACCGTCAGGTCGGGATTTCCGGCCTTCACTCCTGTTGCAACGGGAAGAGTGCGCCCATGAACAGTATGGAGCCCGTAGGTACTGGTGAAGAAAGGATAACGACCGGCACATCCGATACCCGAGACGGTGACGATCTGGTGATGCGGAATCCCCAGTTCCTGGATACAGGCATTCAGCCCCTGGTGAATGCCAAAGTAACCGCATCCCGGACACCAGGTCGGCAAAGCCCCGGAACGTATGTTGAACGCCTTGGACTCTTTTATCTGATGTATTTGTTCCGCTAAAACATTTGCGGCTGTTTTCATGCAACACCTGCCTGAAGAAGGGCTTCGATTCGCGCCAGGATGAAAGCCGGCGACATGGGAGTTCCGGTTACGAGATTCAGCCGAACCACATCGCCTTTATGGAGTTTCCCGATAAGATTCGCGAGCTGCCCTGCGAAGTTCAATTCCGGAATAAGAACATGACGGCACTTGCTCATGAACGCGCGTATTTCGCGTTCATGGAATGGATAGAGCGAGATTATCTTTAGCCCCCCCACCCTCAAGCCTTTTTCCTGTGCGGTGTACACGGCTTCTTCGATGGAACCGAAGGTTGACCCCCATCCGATAACACCGACATCGAGTTCACCATCCAAGGAGAGTTCCTCAGGAACCGGCAAATCCGCCAGGGCAGAATAAATTTTCCGAAACCTTTTTTCCGTCATTTTCATATGAATTTCCGGCGAATAATCGGGCTGCCCGCGTTCCGTGTGCTCAAGCCCTGTCGCCACGTACTCAAACCCTTCCATGCCCGGCAAAGATCGAGGCGAAATACCCGATTCCGTGTCGAGATACCGGGCGTACCCATTCTGAGCAGAGAGTTCCGGGTATACCGAGCCGTCAGCCTTTTCCAGTTCCGTTGCGACCGGCATCACCAGATTTTCCACTCTGTTATCCAGGTAGAAGTCTGTGAGCACAATTACCGGTGTCTGATATTTTTCGGCCAGTTGGAAGCTTTTTACCGTCAGGTGGTAGCATTCGGCCACATTGGTAGGAGCAATCACTATTCTGGGGGAATCTCCCGGCCCGCCGAACACTGCCGCATGCAGGTCCGATTGCTCGGTTTTGGTAGGCAATCCGGTGGATGGTCCGCCTCTCTGCGCATCGAGAATCACCGCGGGTATTTCCGCCATTATCCCGTGGGTGGTGAGCTCCGTCATGAGTGCGAATCCGGGTCCCGATGTTGCCGTCATGGCACGCGCGCCGGAATAAAAAGCTCCCAGGACTGCGCCGATAGAGGCTATTTCGTCTTCCATCTGAACCACGCGTCCCCCGTGCTCCGGCAAGTGCTTGGCGAGGAACTCCATGATCGGGGTGGCAGGGGTGATGGGATAGCCGAAGTAGAATCGCAGTCCTGCATCCAGAGCAGCCGTCCCGATTGCCTGATTACCCGATAGCATTACTTTGTTCTTATCCGTAGCCGCCGCATCCACTATCGAGAAAACCGTTCGCAATCTGTCCCCAAATGTTTTCTGAGCGTATACGTATCCTGCATCGAAACTCTTAAGATTCGCGTCAAGAATCCGCTCACCTTTCGATCGAAATTTCCCGGTGATTACCTCGCGAAACCAGTCGGGACGAACACCGAAAATTGCGGCAAAAGCTCCGAGAGCAGTGAGATTTCTCCCACGGGAGGTACCGGCAGCACTTGTGGCGAGATCGGCCATGGGGAGTCCGTACAGCGCTGTGCCGGGTTCGATTTCCGCAGCGAGGGACTCCTTTTCAGACACATAGGAAGGAGGCTGATTATCGAAGAGGACCACGGACTCTTCGGCAAGAAACGGAACACGTGATATGGATTGCTTGTCGTCCAGCGAAATCAACACGTGAGTCTTGTCCGTAAGAGCTACGATGGAGTTGGTGCCAATCCTGGAACGTGTCACACAACGTCCGAACCCGCGTATTTCAGCGGGATAGGAATCGAACCCCAGGACTGAGAAACCGCCGAGAGACATGGCTTCGTTAATGAGACCGCCTGCTGCAATGGTACCGTCCCCCGCCATTCCACAGACTTCAACCGTTATATCCACTTTGGGCATGATTAAAACTCCGTCCACCACGAAGTGTTCACTGTTATTTCATCAAACTGAAAGATGCCCGGCGCAGCGACATCAGCGGTGACTTGTTCCCCGAGAAGATTCAAAGCAGCCGCTTTTCCGAGATTCCTGGCATTCCTGTAACCGATGGAGACCCAGTAGTCTCTTATTCCCGGATGGTAGACTTGCGCACAGTCGCCTGCTGCATAGACTCCTTCAAACCGTGTCCGGAGTCGCTCATCAACGATAATGCCGCGTTCTATGGTCAGTCCGCTGCGAGCAAGGAATTTGACATCCGGCATCAGCCCGAAGAAAGCACCGAATGCGCCCACATTGAGCTTTCGGGTTTCCGTATTGACTACTATTTCGTTTTCAGAGATCTTCGTGATCCCTTTAATATTTTCAGAATCGATGACTTCCACGCCCTTTTCCGTCAAGGTGCGCGATACCGAATCATGGATGTCCGCATCAAAGCGGACCGGCCAGAAAGCCCCACCCTGGATCATGAAGAACACTTTCTTTCCCATAGTAAGCAGCGCTTTTGTGAAGCACAGGGAAGTCAGATCTCCACCTACAATGAGGACCGAATCGATTTGCCGGAGCTTCTGAATCCAGGCTTTTGCATCGGGTAGGGTTTTCAGAGGAAGCATGAGGTGCTCGAACACCTGGAGGTGTTCGGGAATGCGCGGTTTTCCGCCGGTGGCAAGAATGAGACCGTCGAATCGGATCACTTCTTTGTGCTCAAGAACGATCTCACGGTCGGCGATATTTACGTCGACGACTTTTTGTCCGAGCCGGAGTTTGATATCCTTTTCCTTGTAAAATTCTAAAGGCTTAACATAGAGATCATCTTCTGAAAGCTTACCCGCAATAAAATCCGGCAGCAGATTCGGTCTGTAGTAAATTACGTGCTCTTGTCCGATGACGGTGATTCTGACATATGGAGCATGCTCTCTGAGTGTGGCTGCTGCTTCGTTTCCCGCAGGTCCGTTTCCGATGATTACAAAGTGCCTGGTATCCATATCATATACCTCCGACAGCGCGCTCCGTGAGTTCCACCTTGGATACTGAGATGCAGTCCACAGGACACACCCGGACGCACTCTCCGCAGCGGATACACCGTTCGTTGTCGATCATGATTGCACTGACGTTTTGCCATGAGCCGGTTTCGACAATTTTCGAGATTGCTCCGGACTCGCTGAGCACGACGTCCTCGGCAAGTTTTATGCAATCCCTGGGAGCCGAATCGATACACAGCCTGCAATAAATGCACCGGCTTATGTCTATTTCATAGTGGAGATAACAGAGGTAGCAACGCTTCGCCTCTTCATGAGCCAATTCTTTGGGCAACCCCAGCTCAACTTCAATGTTGAAGGGGTGCAAACGATGTGATGGGTCGATTGTCGGCATCTCCTGTCGTGGTATCATGTCCCAGGAGCGCTGGCGGTCCGTAATCCGGGCATCTTGGATCCTCACGGTCCATTCCCGAAACTTTTTGCCGCTAAGCGACTCAGCTATCTTTTCAGCGGCTTTTCTTCCTGCCGCAATGGACTCGATCACGGTAGACGGTCCTGTCATGAAATCACCGGCAACATACAATCCCGGAAGAGAAGTTCTGAAGGTTTCCGGGTCTCCTTTGACGACGCCTCGCTTGTCTTTTTCTCCCGGGGAGGGTATCGGGTCTGCTCCCTGGCCGATTGCCACGATGACAGTATCTGCCGCCTGGATGAATTCACTTCCTGCAATTGGTTCGATGCGTCTCCGGCCGTTTGGCAGCAATTCTCCCGGTTGAGTGCGGACGAACTCCACTCCTTCGACCTTATCCGATCCGACGAGTCGTTGTGATAGGAGCAGTCCCTGAATAGAAATTCCTTCGCGCTTGGTCTCGAAAATCTCCTCGTGAGTGACGCGTAGATCCTGCTCTGTGCCTCGGATGCAGATGGAGACTTCCTTCGCTCCCAGCCGAAGTGCGATTCGAGCGCAGTCGAATGCGGTAAAACCTGCCCCGAGCACCACTACGCTATCCCCTACTCGCGGAGGGTTTCCGTCTGCAACCTGCATAACAAAGTCCAGTCCCGGATATACCCCGACTAAATTCTCACCGGGAATTTCCAGCATTCTAGCTGTGTAGCAGCCTGCAGCCAGGAGCACGGCATCGTACCCTGACATGAGGTCCTCAACGGCAACGTCTTTACCGACGCGCACACCCGTTTTGAGTTCGACGCCAAGCTTCAGAATATTGCCGATCTCTTCTCCTAGCACCTGCCGGGGAAGCCTGAATTCGGGAATGCCGTACATCAGCATGCCTCCGGGTTCGGCCAATGCCTCGAGAATGGTCACTTTAGCGCCGAGAGTTGCCAGATCGTGTGCAGCCGCGAGCCCGGCAGGTCCTGCACCTACAATACAGATTCGTTCGTCCAGCGAACCGAATAATCCTCCTCTTGGCGGCTCGAATGCGTTCTTGTGATCGTCCGCGGCCCTTTTTATGTGGCAGATGTTAACGGGCTTTCCGAGTTCCGGTTCACCGTGACGGCATTTCTCCTCACAGGGGCGGGAACAGATTCGTCCGAGCACTCCGGGCATAAGATTTACGATTCTGTTCAATTCATAGGAATTGTCGTACTTGCCTTCATAAAGCGATCGAATATACGCAGGGATGTTTGTGTATGCAGGACAGGCACTCTGGCACGGCACATTAACGCGCACATAATCGAAATCCGCCGGACTGTTCGAGTACAGCATTTCCGTTTGGTGTATGTTCGTATCCATTCTTTCGCCTCCATATATCCGGTCGGTATGCCCGATGTAGTGTTATGCCGTGTTACCGATGAAATGCCGCTGTTTTCCAGTGAGAGCGGCGCTCCAAATTTTTCCACATTAAAACGATCAATGGAAACGCCTCCTGGAAATGCAACTTCTAGTATAAAACATCCGGCATAAACCTTATAACAGCATTCGCCCGAGACAGCCGCAATAGCCTGAAAATGAACTCTCCGGGAGGCATTGCATCAGGTTCTCGTATCCTCTCGGATGGCGTATTTGAAAGTCTCAAAATTCACGGACCTACAGCAAGTCGTGCCACGATTCGACATCTTTGTAGGGGCAGGTCTCGTGCCTGCCCTTATTTGGGCGGACACTAGGCACGCCCCTACAACAGGCCAGGAAGATAACGATAATATTCGTGCCACGATCTGGGAGAAATTTCGATTTTTGAGACAATCTCATTTTTCCGGTCCGCTAGAACTTGAATCGAAGTCCTCTTGACTGCGATTCAGGTTTTTTTCGCATGCTTGCTTCCACTACTACCTTGTCACCAGCTTTCACTTCATCCGTAAAAATCTGGATGCCCTCGATTCCTACAATTCCCACTCTGACAAGTATTGGCTTAATGTTGTTTCCGTTTTCAAGTTTCCACAAGCGTCGCTCGCCGGGTTTCAGCTCGGGCAGAGTCGTCGGGCCGATTATAGATTCCGAAGGAACGAAACGAAGCGCCTGATCCGGAACGATTAAAGCGTCCGGGACCTCGTTCAACCGGATGCGGACATTTGCGGTCATACCGGGCCGCAGTTTCAGATTTTTGTTTTCGACGTCCAATATCACATTGTACGTGACCACGTTCTGTTCGATTTTGGGGTCGTTGCGGATCTGAGTTACTTCAGCAGCGAATTCCGTGTCTGGAAATGCCGGCACCGTGAACGTGGCAGATTGTCCGGTTTTCACTCTACCGATATCCGCTTCGTCAACGTTGGTGTGCACCTGCATGCGGGTAAGATCTTCCGCAATTTTGAAAAGAACGGGAGTTTGAAAGCTTGCAGTAACCGTCTGGCCGACATCCATATTGCGGGCGACGACTATTCCATCCACCGGTGCCTCTATACGCGTGTACCGAAGCTGCAACTCTGCTTCCTTGAGCTTGGCTTCAGCCTGTGACACCTTCGCTTTGTCTACCAGCACCTGAGCCTTTGCAGCATCGGCTTTGGTTTTTGCCGCGTCGTACTCTTGTTGGCTGATGGAACTCTTTCCAATCAGGGTTTCTTTTCTCATCAATGTCCTGAGTTCGTCTTCCAGGGTAACTTCCGATTTGACGAGATTCGCCTGGGCGGATATCACATCTGCTTTCGCCTGCTCTACTTTGGCTCCGTAAGTGTCCGGATCGATGAGTGCTATGAGCTGATCTTTCTGAACTTGGGACTCAAAATCGGCATACAGTGTTTTAATGGTTCCGGAAACCTGGCTCCCGACCAGAACTTCTACCAATGGCTTCAGCGTGCCGCTGGAGGTGATTTCAGCTTTAAGCGTACCCCGCAGGACCGGCGCAGTGATGTATTTGATTTCCGGTTCTTCCTTGGTTGCACCGCCGTAAACAAAGTATATGGCCACTCCGATAAGGACAGCTACTGCAGCGAGCACTATCTTCTTGTTCAAGTATCTTCTCCGCCGATAAATATCGGTACGTAAATGGAAATTCCCCAGAGAGAGGGTATTCTGCCAATGTTAGCTTGAGATTTTTCTTACGAGTTCATGATTCTAGCATATGCACGAGGTCGGTGACATCGCGGACAAGCTTGTCAAATGACGGGCACCTCTTTCGACATAGGTTTATATCGTCGAATTCCATTTTGCGAACAAATTCAACCTGATGAATGGTTTCAATATATTTTACTCCGGATATGTGGCTCTTCAGGGTTCCTTTTCCTCCCACGGCCTCCGGATCAGGCGGTGCTTGAGCACCATCGGATATGCCCATGAATCCTCTGTACCGTTCGAGGCAGCCGAGAAACCATGCTTCAAATTCCCGCTTGGGAATCACAATTTTCACAGGAACACGAAAATCAGTTGCTCTCGCAAGTAAACTCTGGGCCAGTTCGGCAGGGCAGTCTTTATCGGCATCGAGCAAGACGAGTACAGCGGAGACTGTTTTTCTTCGACGAAGAGCCAGCTCTATTGCTTTTTCGAGACCCCCGAGCGTGACCAGATCGCCTTTGTGTTTGCGAATAGGATTTCGCACCCGAAATCCTGAAACGCCTAAGTACTGGAATAATTTGTGCAGCAGAGCAGGTACGGCTTCTTCTTCTCCTCGCCCCTCAACTATGGGAACTATCCAATTCGATGTACCCGAGCTACCTTCGTTCATAATGCCGGACCAAAGAGATCGATTTCTTTCATGGACGAAGTTAATTCATCCTCGTCCAAACGCAATTCGCCTGATGACAGAAGTTCACCACGCGAATACATTTGTTCTTTGATAAATCTCCGAAGGGTTTCAGGAACGGGAGTTACCACCGTCTGGCCGTTATTCCATGAAACGAGTCTCAATGAATCGTCAGAGAGATCTTTGTGCTCAAGAATATGGGGATCGTGAGTCGTGATCAGGATTTGTTTTTCTTCTGAAGTACTGAGAAAGACTTCCACCAGAGTATCCATAATAGCGGGGTGAATGGTTGCTTCCGGCTCTTCGATTCCTAAAAGGGTCGTCTCACCGAATTGAAAAATTGCAAGCAACAATCCGAGGATTCGCAATGTACCGTCGGATATGTTCAACGCAGGCAGTTCTTTTGAAACATTTGCGCCAAAATTCTGCAAGAAGACCAAGATTTCATGTGTACCATAAGGAACCGCCTTAACGCCTTCAATTCCGGTAACAATGCTTGCTAACAGTTTCTTGATTGTTGCTGCTTGATCTGGGAGGTATCGGACAATTTCCTTCCATACGGCTGCCGCATTGCTGCCATCCCTTCGCAAATGCCATCCTTGATCAATAGGTTGCGGGACCCGTAAGACGTCAGGATTAATATCATAAAACTTCATTGAAGCAATGAAATCGTATACCGATCTGAAATCCTCAGTAGCAGACGCAGCAAGTAGTGCCAATCTGTCAGGGAGGACATGGGGGACCACGCCCGGAATAGGCTTCTCAAAGCGTCCAAATTTCATTTCGAATTGCTTTTTCTGTCCTAAATGATTCTCGACAATACATCTCTCATGCGCCACCAAAAACCCGCCCCATTCGACTGCCGCAATGTGGATTGAATAATCGGCTGTGAGATCCTTGGCCAACTCGACCTGCAATCGAAATCCCAGTCCTGCATGATGTTCTGAGATCTTTTCATATTCACGCAGGATCTCCTCCGGAGTCTTCCCCTCAATTCGCATAAGCGGGCGACGCCATTCATTTAGGCTCAAAATATTGCCGATTCCCGCTCGTCTACTGAGTGCCATCTCAACTGATTGCGTTACTGCTTCTTGCACGAATGATAATGCATCCAGAACGTTGCTTTTACCTGAACCATTCGGCCCGATTAAAACAGTGAACGGTTCCAGTTCAACAGAGACTGATGCAAGACTTTTATAATTTCTGACCTGCAGCATTCTTAATCTGGGGAACATTCGCATCTCCGAACCTTTTATCGATGACCATCATCATATCACGCTTCTCGAGCAATGGCGCATAACTATTGATAATTGATGCGCGCAATGTCATGATATGCCGATTTTTGATTTGGCTCTACGCTGGAGTCCCGGTGCAACTCGAAAACCTCAAAATAAAAGCATTCATTATAATTTGTGCATTATTGTGCCTCGGGATAGTGGGCTCTGCAATATTAGAGATATCCGGGGCAGATATTGGTTTGACGAAATCTTTTTTCACAGCCGGCGGTACCAACGGCGGGTGGAGTCTGGGTGCAAGTTCACCCTGGAAACAACTCTACAAGTACGGCGAATATTCTGTAGTGGCATTTGCTCTGGGTGCGCTCGTTCTGCTGATAATGGCTCTGAAAGGATGGGCTCGGAGAGAATATGCCAAACCTGCACTCGTGGTGATTCTGACGGTCATAATCGGGCCGGGGATTCTGGTCAATGGGATCCTCAAAGAATATTGGGGTCGTCCGAGACCGGTTGACACCATAGAATTCAGGGGGCAACAGCAATACCGGAGAGTTCTGCAGCCGGGAACTCCGGGGCATGGCAAATCGTTCACGTGCGGTCACTGTGCCATGGCTTTTTCAGTAGTCTCCGGCGCCGCTTTTTATCCGCTGCATCCCATAGCCGCACTGACAGCGGTCGCAGTTGGAACAGCATACGGCATCGTCATGGGAATCGCCAGAATCGCACAAGGCGGACATTATCCGACAGACGTGCTCTGGTCCGGAATTCTCGTTTCCGTCGTCATCGTTTTTCTCTATTATTTCGTTTTTCGTATTCCGGAGTTGGGACACAAGGAAGATGAATCGGGGAGGAACTTCTTGTAAGAAGTTCCTCCCCGAACCCCACCTCAAGAACTTTTGGCATTCGCTGGAATCCTGATTTCCTGTCAGGAAATCAGGATTCCAGCGAATGATAAAAGCTACTTGGAGATGTTGGGAAGGACATTCTCTATAAAGAAAGGTCCTCTCAATACTCGCTTGCTGAATGGGAGTCTATATAAGAGGTGTTTCCCCCAAAGCCTTGCTGCTTTGAAAGCGTCAGGACCGCGGAAACCTTGACTCGGTCGCCGATTCTCTCCTAGGATAACAGTATGAAACCACCGGTAAGTGCAAGAGAGTGCAAGCATACGTATGGGGCCGCCTCGATAATGCTGGCGGTGATTCTTCTCGTATCCCTGAGCGCCTGGGGACAGGTTCCCTTCCCACCGCAACAGCCTATGATGCCACCGGGGCCTCCAATGCAGCAACCTCCACAGGGAGTACAACAACCGACCGAATATGCGTTCCGGCCCGATCTCACCAATCCCCAGTTCGGTGAATGCCTGAATTTGGAGAAGCAGTGGAAAATGCTCTACCAGCACTATGCACAGGAATACCAGCGTGCACAGATGATGAATCCACGAGATCCTAATTTTGGTCTGGTGACCCGTCAAATGCAGAACCTAAAATATCAGCTCGACAATGCCTGGAATCAGTTCAGCAGTCGATGCGTGTATTTTCCAGGCCAAAGATAAGCGTCTATGCAAAATAAAGCTGTCTCTCAACTGAATGAACCGATCCGAACACAGGACGCGCCGGACAATACCTCCTTTTCCTATCCACGGGTAATCAGATCCATACTGCTGCTGACTCTCGCGGGCGTCGTCTTTTATGCAGGAGCGACAATAGCCGGAGATTATACGGCCATCTCGCAAGCACTTGCGGGTTTTCCAGCGCAATCGCTGGCGCTTGTGCTGGTGCTGGTTTTAGTGGGCTGGTTTTTGAGAGGATGGCGTTTTCATTATTACTTGCGGAGCAACCATGCTGACGTTCCGTTTGCCTATTCCCTGGCATCGTTTCTCGCCGGATTTGCTCTTACCGCCACTCCCGGAAAGCTCGGGGAAGCGGTAAAAGGTGTTTTCCTGAAACGGGATTACGGCGTTCCCGTGACGCAGGTGATGGGAATAGTCATGATGGAGAGATTGATGGATCTCGCGGGAGTATTACTGCTCGCGTCGTTTTCCGTGTTTCTCTTCAAAGGCTGGGAACATCTCTTTTTCCTCTGTGCTGCAGCAATCGTTATCGGCGGCGCTTTCCTGTGCATGGAAAGCCTGTACAAACCCGTGTTGGAACGTCTCGCAAGACTGCCGGTGCTGTCGCGAATTTGCGATAAGGTCCTTATCATTCTCGAAACAGGCCGGAGCCTCATGACTGTCAGGATCTTCACGGTGGGGTTGATTGTTTCCACAATCTCGTGGGGGATGGAATCGCTTTCTCTCTACGTCATCCTTCACGGTCTCCAGCTTGAATCCACCCTGCCGGAAGCAAACTTCGCATATTGTATTTCAACTCTGGCAGGAGCACTGACCATGCTGCCCGGAGGGGTGGTAACCACAGAAGGCACCATGGTAGGCGTATTTCACTATATGGGCATTACCTATTCCCAAGGATTACCCGCGGTGCTGCTGATTCGGTTGTGTACGCTGTGGTTTGCCGTTGCCGTTGGAGCAGGCTTCATGGCTGTGCTTATGGCCAGGAACAGCCGTTCAAAGAAGTAAGATTTGGGGAACCTTCTTTGTGAAGAAGGTTCCCCAAGCCCAATAGGCGCTAACTTTTCTGCAATTCTTTGTCCCGCAGGGACTAAAGAAAATAGCCCGGTAATTCATTGCCGGGAATTTGTGTATCAGCCGTCCCTCCAGGACTCGCAAATTATTAGGTTTTTCATTAACCGGCGATAAATCGCCGGCCTATTCTCAGTTGTTCCTCCGGAACAAACGATCCAAAACACGCTAAGTTAGGCCTATGCCCGCCAGACGCGGGGTTACAAGAAGGGTTTCCCCAAATCTTACCTCTTAGAACAGTGTGTAGATGAACGGTGCTGCCACTGGCGAGCTTGCCGCTAATATTATAAAGGCAGAGAGTATTACCAGAACCACCAGAATGGGTGCCAGCCAGAATTTCTTACGCACCTTGAGAAAATCCCAGAATTCTTTTATCAGGGACATTTCGCTTTCCTCCTGAATTACACGTCCTAAAATTGTCTCTCGTATCTCTCAATACTGGGGTTCGGCTCTTGTTCCTTTGCCTGCCAGTACGTCGGCGCCAGAGGGTCGAGTCTTCGTTCCATGGGATCCTTACCGACAAGTTTCATAATGAGACCTGTCGGAGTGATAACGAGAAAGAAGACCAGAGTCAAAATAATTCGCGATATGAAGTACCCGAGCACAACGGAGAACTGAATCCAAACCCGGTAAATTCCGCGGAATAATGGTGGTATCAATCGACAGAGCGCAAGGACCATCCCTGCGACGATCCAGATCCAGCCATTTGCGGAACCTTTCCAGAAAAGCAAATAGCTGCCGATGACCGCGGGGATCACCAGAAACAGTCCGGCCAGAATGGTGAGGTCACGGCTGCTGGGTTCTCTCCATGCCGCTTTTACTTCTTCTCTGATTTCTTGGATAATGTTCATGTTAACTCGACAACCCGCATTGCACTCATATGTGCATTAAAATCGTTTATTTCCGGTTGAATACTCGAAGACTATACAATAAAACCTCAAAAGGGAACAGTCTACACTAACCGAACGTACTGCTTTTCACAGAAAACTAATCAAGTTCAAATTGGCTGCGCCAATCCGAATCTCCTTTGAGCTCCGGTTGTTTCTTTTTATCCAGGAGAAACGATCCGAGCACCAGGTAATCCATTTCCGTTCGCATAAAACACCGGTAAGCATGTTCCGGGCTCATTACGATTGGTTCTCCGCGCACATTGAATGAAGTGTTCACGATTACCGGGCAACCGGTTTTTTCGCGAAACGCTGCAATCATTTCGTGGTAGAGCGGATTAGTTTCTTTGTGCACGGTTTGAATTCTGGCGGAATAGTCTACGTGGGTGATGGCCGGGATTTCCGATCTGGCCACATTCAGTTTATCGATGCCCCAGAGTTGCTGCTCGTTATCCGTCATATTGCGACGGATCTTCTCATCCACGTTTGCAACCAGCAACATGTACGGAGAGGGCCGATCCAGCTCGAAAAATTTCTGCACGTCTTCTGCAAGGACCGAAGGAGCGAACGGCCTGAAGCTCTCCCGATATTTAATTTTCAAGTTCATTTGGGATTGCATCTCGGGATTTCGCGCATCGCCAATGATCGAACGCGATCCCAGAGCACGGGGACCGAATTCCATCCTGCCCTGGAACCAGCCGATAACCTTTCCCTGGGCAACAAGGTCGGCCACTCTCGAGGGCATCTGACCATTACCCATATAATCGTACGGGTACCCGTTTTTTTCGAGAAATTCTCTGATCTGAGCTTCATCGTAAGCCGGGCCCAGGTAAGAGCCGACCTGCTTATCCATTCTGTCATCTGCAGTTCTCTCATTATTCAGGAGCTGATGCCAAACGAAGAGCGCTGCTCCCAAAGCGCCACCAGCATCTCCTGCAGCAGGCTGGATCCACAGATCGTCAAAAGGACCTTCCCGGAGAATACGCCCATTGCCCACACAATTCAGAGCCACACCGCCGGCCAGGCAGAGATACTTTTCACCGGTGACCCTTTTAATGTGCCGGGCAGTACGGAGCATGACTTCTTCTGTCACAACTTGCACGGATTTGGCCAGATCCATTTCCCTTTGGGTGAGTTTCGCTTCAGGCTTTCGTGCAGGACCGTCGAAGAGTTTCTCAAAGGCTGTACCGGTCATGGTAAGCCCGTACGGATAGGTGAAGTAGTCCATATTGAGTTTGAACGAGCCGTCTTCTTTCAGGTCGATCAATTCTTTCAGGATCGCGTCAACGTATTTGGGCTCTCCGTACGGGGCAAGTCCCATTACCTTATATTCGCCGGAATTGACTTTGAAGCCGGTGAAATAGGTGAAAGCGGAGTACAGGAGTCCCAGAGAATGGGGAAATTTGATTTCCGAGTCGATCCGGATCTTATTGCCTGCGCCTACGCCATAGCTCGTTGTGGTCCACTCTCCCACACCGTCCATGGTGAGGAAAGCTGCTCGCTCGAATGGCGATGGGAAGAAAGCGCTCGCAGCATGGGACTCATGGTGTTCGGGGAACAGTATTTTCCCTTCATAATCCAGGTTTTTTCTTATGAGGGTCGGCAAATGGAGCTTTTGTTTCAGCCAGAGTGGCATGGCCAATAGAAATGAGGCCCATCCCCGAGGCGCATAAGAGATGTACGTTTCCAGGAGTCGCTCGAACTTTATCAACGGTTTGTCGTAAAAAGCGACATAGTCCAGTTCCTGAGCCGTAATTCCAGCTTCTTTCAAGCAATAATCAATCGCATCCTTGGGGAAAGCGTGATCGTGCTTGATCCGGGTAAATCGTTCCTGTTGAGCGGCTGACACAATGATCCCGTCTCTCACGAGACAGGCTGCGCTGTCATGATAATATGCTGAAATTCCGAGAATATTCATGGTCTCTACCGATATACGCTCAGGGAGCGGAGTCGAATGGATCGCTCTGCGACGCGAATTGGTTTGTATCGTACAAAACGGGCCTGTACTGGTTTAGCTGCATAGTATTCGAAACCCGGCCAACGGGAAAGACTGTCCGTCTGTTGACTTGTCGATCGCACGAAGGGTTCCCACTGTTTTTCATCCAGAGATGTTTCCATTTCCCATTCATGAGGAACCGACGCTTCATCGGCCCACACAACTCTGATCCTGCTCATGATATGAGGTTCCCCAAAATCAAATATCATTTCGAGTGGCTGGTCTGCGTTTACCGAACGAGCGGAAAAGAGGACCTCTCCGGGATAGCCTCGAAGCACATTTTCCGGTCCGACATCGGAGCTGTCCGGTGCCGGTGCGTACTTGACCGTGCCGGATGCGGCCAAGTCCCAGAAGAAACTATCTTTTTCCTTGATTCTGTCCGTTTCATCCAGAGGTCTGGCAAAAATATGCTCTTTGACGAGATTTGCCAGCTCTTTCGCAAGAAGAAAATTAGCTCCCGGAGTGAGATGACACCAATCAGTGAATACCCATTCCGTGACGTCGTCAAAATAATCCGAAAAGTCCACCAGAAAATAATTCGTTCTTTCAGCGCTCTGACGGGCGCGCTCAAGATAAAGCTGGTACATTTTGTCTGATGGAATCCCGTAATATGTCCTGTACCCGCTGAGAGAATCAAGGATTTGCTCTTTTTCGTGCTTCTCTTTCCGGCTCAGATAGAACCACGGCTGGAGCGCAATGATATGCGGGATTCCGTCATTCTGGAGCGCTGCATGATAATCCTCCATGACGCGAACTACTGCAGCTATGTTTCGGTCAACCCGTTTTGATTTCTCTTCCACTGAAAGATTTGCGAACGGATCGGTTCCAAATTTCTCGGACAATCCTCTTTGCATGTGAATGTCTTTATTTAATTCCTGGAAAATATCTCTCCCGTTCCAAAACAGGGTCACAAGATAGGAATTGTTTTTGAACCACAGCGTCAGATATGAGGAAAGACCCGGCCCGTTATACGCGAAAACCTCTTCCAGGATATTATGAAATTGCCCTTCTCTGAAGTAGTTCCAGTCAGGAGTAAGTTTACTGATCATCGGCAATTCGTTTGCGCCGTCCAGCGAGATCACGAGATCCGGGGAGTAATCCCTCAATTTCGTCAAATATCGCATGAGGAGATGTTGATACGCGTGACCCCATACGGCTGTGTTGTACACCTTTATGGTCTTTCCCTCAATCGGAGCCGTCGCATTCAGAATCATCTCGAGGGCATGGGAAATAGTCTCCCGATATTCAATTGCGTAGTTATTCATTGCAAATGCGGCTTCACCTACCGATCCCATACCAAACGCTGTTGAACCTCCTGTAAGAAACACACGGTATTCATTGGCCGGTTTCTCTTTAGGAATATCTCGAGGCTCGCGAAATCCCGCATTGTTTGCATACTCGTACCGATTTCCCTTGGAGACGTTGTACTCCAGGCAGACTCCGGGAACAAAATCGTAATCGTAATGCGACACGGGCATAGTGAAGTCCCGCCGGGCCATTATGAGATTTCCGGGATAAATCGAAGAGATGTACGTTTTGCCCAATGACCAGTACGCCACTTTTTCCAAGGCAAGCAGAATCAGAACAACACTGAGGATCAAGAAAGCTATATACAACGGAACTCTGAGAACAGGCCAAACGTACCTGCCCAAAAATCCTGATTTCTTCTGAACACCTTGAGCCGATTCAGCAGCGGATTCTGTCTCCCGTGCGACT
This sequence comes from Desulfomonilaceae bacterium, assembly GCA_041740635.1. Taxonomy (GTDB): domain Bacteria; phylum Desulfobacterota; class Desulfomonilia; order Desulfomonilales; family Desulfomonilaceae; genus Desulfomonile. Next base: position 212,488 of record JBGSLQ010000001.1, read on the forward strand.
TTTTTCAGCTCCAGTTCTGCCTCGGATTGTCCCGCAGGACTTTGGGTATACTTCTCAGTCATGGCAACTTTGTTTATATCAAAAGGCCACGCAGGGCAAGAGGTCCGAAGAACAATGAGTCATACGATTTCGCAATCAAAGAGGTAAAACGGGGACAACCTTCTTGTAACCCCGCATCTCGCGGGGCCCAGTGTCTTACTGCTTTGATTTGAATCGGTATCAGACAGCGCTATTTCAATTTTTCGATTTCGGCTGCTGTTATGGGCTGACCTTTTTGTACGAAATCGATGAAGAGTTCTGAAACCTGTTTCTCATAATTAAAACGATTGCGGCCGTTCTCTTTGAAAATGGCGTATCCGTCTCCGCCGGCTGCCAGAAAGTCACTTATCGCTACGGAATACTCGGAACTCGGCTGGAACGGTTTGTCGGCCACAGAAGTGATTTTCACGATCCCATTGTCGACGGAATAGTCAATGCCGTGAACCTGTAGCTTGCCGCCGCTACCCGGCTTGAGTTCGACGCTTTTCTGGAGCACCGAACGGAGTTCTTCGCCGGAAAGATTCATTTTCACCACAATATTGGAAAACGGAAGCACAGTATAAATGTCCGTCAAAGTGATCGGTCCTTCGTTGATGCTTTCCCGAATAGAGCCACCATTGATGAGTGCAGCATCCGACTTCGCATATTCAGCCATCAGGTATGAAAGCATGCTGCCCAGGTTCGTCGTTCGATCGGACCTCACGCTTCGCATGCTTCCATCGAGGAATATTTCTGTCTTGCCTATCGGGCGCTGCATCTCGGGTCCGAAAACTTTCTGACGTTCGTCTAATATAGCCGTTACTTGGGGATCTTCTTTGATCTCCGGACCAAGCGCTATTAATTTTCCGTGATATTTCACTACGTTTCCGCCTGAGACTTCCAGATCCAGTTTGCCGACGTACTCCGAATAGGCGTCTGCCTGCACAATGAGGGTATTCCCGATTTTCAGGGGTTCGGGCAAATTTGTGTGGGTATGACCTCCCACGATTATGTCTATCTCGGGCACAGCTTCAGCAAGCTTCACGTCTTGATCTACACCAATGTGGGTCAAAGCGATAACGAGATCCGAATCCGCAGTATCCTTGACAATTTCTTTGGCCGTTTGAATAGGGTCCTCAAAAATCAGACCTTCCACATTCCGCGGGTGGGTCGTAACGGGAGTATCCTTGGTAGTGAGGCCGAATATGATTATCCTGGCATTGCCTTGCGGGAATTTCTTGACAATGGAGGGCTTGAAGACCCTTTCTCCCTTTACAGTTTTTATATTGGCACTGAGGAGGGGAAATTCCATTCTTGGAAGCAGGTTTTTCATAAGGTTTTCCTGCCCGTAGTCAAATTCATGGTTTCCCACAGCCATGGCGGTAAAACCCATGACATTCATGAGCTCTACGCCTAAAGAGCCTTTGAAGACCGCTGAAAACGGCGTTCCCGTAAGGAGATCTCCTGCCATGAACGTGAGTGTCTCTTTTCCCTGCTCTGCATTTGCCGCTCTCACCCGGTTCATGACCGTGAGAGCTTTACCTAACCCCCCCGTTGCACCTTCTTTTTCTTTCTTAGGGAGATAATGACCGTGCGGATCGTTCATGTGGAGAATAGTCAAATTCAGGGTTTCGGAGGCAAACGATCCCTGGGTCACAAACAATCCCAGAAAGAGAATAATCAACCAGAGACGCAAAACCGGTCTGCCGAAAAAGGCGCGGAATTCCATCGCGTACCTCTCAATTATTCGAAAAAGTTTCTTGAATCATATGCAAAGTGGAAGCGGGCCGATGCATGGTCGGGGTGGCCGGATTCGAACCGGCGGCCTCGTGCTCCCAAGGCACGCGCGCTAACCAGGCTGCGCTACACCCCGAATTGGATGTTTATAGCCCGCGAAAACAAAAATCGCAACAGCAACCTGACCGCCAAGAGCAGTTGCATGCCTACGACAGTGCGTTCTATTCCAAACTGACCGACTACCAAAAGAATCTGACGGTTGTCGCTCTCGAAGACAGGATTTCAGCGGGGCGGCGGCGCTGTCGGTCCATTCCGTCAATATGATCAATTATATTGAAGATGTGCCGCCACGGAGGCCGGCACCCACCAATACTCTTGTACTAAATCGCACATTAATTCTGGCTATTCCAGAAAACGACTCACAGGAGAATTCTTTGTCACACAGCTATGCACGAGAATTGGTAAATTTTGGTTTATCAGCAGTGAGACTGCCAGATTCGCTTGCGAATCAATTCGGAAACAGTATCCGTTTCTTCGATTATCGATTTCCTATTCTTTTCCGCTCCTTCCCAGAAGTAAGAGGGATTGCTTGACGGTTCAATACGCTGATCAATGCGATTCTTGAACGCGGATGCTTCAAGAAAGATTATTTTCAAGACGCTGTCCAGACGGGAGCAGATCTCTGACTCAATAAAAGGTAGGTTTGAATAGAACGCGTTATAAAAGATCTCGTGCGACTTTTTATAATTTTGAAAACGCTCTTCTTTTTCCTGCTCAGGAGATTGACCGGAAGTGGTGTAAAAATCACAATCAGGGCGCAACCTCAATACTGAGTTCATCACCTGAAAGAGTGAAGTCCAGATTTCCTCGTAAGCGCGGAACTCTTTCTCGAATCGTACAGTATGGGCATGGAATTTGGTCGTTAACTGAGATTTAAGATCTTCTAATTCCTTGGCATATTCAATTTTTGCAGACTCGATTTGTCTCGTAATCTCGTGAACATCCTCACGCGTCGCGAGATTTCTGCCCTTCTCTTTCAAATACGATGCGCCGAACCAAACAACTAAGGTCGTGACAGCCTGAAAGATGCCGATTGGCACATAGTTCACCCATTCCATTGCGCTATCCTCCATAGACAGCGAAACAAGGTCATTCCCGCCCTACTCTCCTGGTGGTAGCCGGCGTCCCTGCCGGCCAATTATAGGCTCACAAAGGGGACCCATAGTCAACCCAGTCATATTCTATGATTTCCGGCCATCTTCTCGCTGGATTATTCAAGATATAGTTCACCTTCTCTATCAGTTCCCGTTCGTCCCTGACAATTCGATCAAAATATTCCCTTTGCCAAATCACGCCTATTCTTCCGAACTTCCTTTGAAGTCGGTTGGTAGTGAATGATTTCCAGCTATGTACGATTTCCTGGAGATCAACATTTTCCAGAGGCACCGCCAGGACGTGCACATGGTCGTCCATGACTACGTACGCCAGCAGATTATAGCGGACTCCAGCGAAGTGCTTGATAGTGTCTGCCACAAGTGTTCTCTCTTCGCATTCGAGTGCAGCCTGCGATGTTGCCAAACGCCAAGTCACAAAATAGGTGGAATCCTCCATTCTCCAGTGGGGGAGGTTTCCCTTGTAGACAGCAAGGATTGGAGTCTTCATGGTAAATCCTGGGCCGGCAGGGACGCCGGCTCCTACTGGAGCATGGAGAACAACCACCATTCTATGATTATTCCTGATACTCCCGACCTCAGAAACTTCAAGATCGGACTAGAAGCACATTCGGTATCACTGAACGGACTATCCGCTCCACCCGGCATGATCCTTATTCCGTAAATTGACGCAGGAAATCCGCAACCTGTTTCAATGCTTTTCCACGATGGCTTACCCTATTCTTGGCTGCCCGATCCATCTCTGCAAAGGTTCGTCCTGCTTCTTCGTACAGGAAAATGGGATCGTACCCGAACCCCTCAGATCCTCGAAGCTCATGGATAATTTTCCCCTCGCAAACACCTTCAAAGGTGCGTTCCATTCCTTTCGGGTCCACCAGAGCCATGACGCACACGAAGCGCGCCGTGCGAAGCTCGTGAGGTACTCCGTCGACTTCCTGGAGCAGACGCCTGCATTTTTCCTCGTCGGATGAATCCTGCCCCCCGTATCGTGCTGAAAGTACGCCGGGCCGACCGTCCAGAGCATCCACGCAGAGCCCCGAATCGTCCGCCAGAGTAATGAGTCCTGTTTCCCGAGAGAGAGTTCGCGCCTTCTTCAGCGCATTCTCCTCGAACGTAAGGCCGTCCTCTTCAACGTCCGGAAGATCCGGGAAGTCAGCCATGGAACGGAATTCCACAGGCAAATCCTGCACCAGGTCTCGTATCTCTTTCACTTTGCCCCTATTCCGAGTTGCAATGAGAATGTGTGCGTCGCTCGCCATAAACACCTCAAACGATGGATTCTGGAATATTTTTTATGCGCAGTTCTCAAAAATGTAAATCGGGGAATCATTTTTCCAATGAATTGTGCCTTTAGCTCGGCCGATTTCCGAGCTTTACGTTTGAGCATCACTCGGCTCAATGCTGTAAAGTCCTGAAGGGACGAACTATGACACGGGTGCAAGAGGCTGTCTCAAAAATCGAAACCTACCCCAGATCCTGGCACGAATTTCTCATGATCTTCTCGGGCCTTATTTGTAGGGGCGGGCCTAGGAGGCTGTCTCAAAAGTGAATTTTTCTCGCGATTGACCTTGAGTTTTACTATAAGAGTTTTCACAAGGTTGAAGCGAGGGTTTTTTTATGAGCAGAGAGATCCGTGCGGACGATGATCAGCTGTTGATGTTTCCTCCTG
>JBGSLQ010000002.1:0-57561 GCA_041740635.1 Desulfomonilaceae bacterium
AGGAAATTCGCGTTCCGACGAGTGTCAAAAGTTCTTGAGGTGGGGTTCGGGGAGGAACTTCTTACAAGAAGTTCCTCCCCGATTTTACTTCTTTGATCACATCCGTATAGCGGTTACTTGAGGCCGGCCAAAACCTTTTCAGGTAGTGCGGGCAGGCTTCTGATCCTCACGCCGGTAGCATTGTAGATTCCATTGACCACCGCAGCGTGCGGGGAGGTGAGAGGCAATTCGCCCACGCCTGCCGCGCCGAACGGACCGTGCTCTCTCGGGGTTTCCACGTAAATAATGTTTATGTTGTCAGGTATGTCTTTTGCGAAAGGAAGACCGCAGTTAATCAAGCTTGTATGCTTCTTCAAGTCCTCGAAGTCTTCCGACAGGGCCAACCCGATACCCTGAGCGATTCCACCGTAGATCTGACCGTCTACGACCAGTTTGTTGTTTATTTTGCCAATATCTGCAACGATGGTGAACTTCTCCACCTGTGTCTTGCCGGTCTTGGTGTCAACGGCCACTTCAGCCATGAATACGCCGTACATATAAACTGCAAACGGATTTCCCTGGCCGTTTTCATCGCAGGGAGTGCACATGGAAGCGGTCCATTTTCCTGAATACTTCAGAGGAATGTTTTCGGCCACCATTTCGTCGTACGTGCGGTACGAGCCGTCCGATTTCCGCATCGCATTGACGAGCATCTCGCAGCCGTTCTTGATGGCATTGCCTGTCATAACCTGCTGGCGGCTTCCACCGGAAGGTCCGCTATTGGGAGTGATTGCCGTATCGTTCATGACCAGTTGGATCTTATCGGGAGCGACACCCAGCGGTCGCAGACCTTCATGGCAGGTCCCCAGCGCACCCATATCTGCTCCTTGACCGTGATCCTCCCACGTGCTGATCAACTTCACTCCATTCGGGACAAGCTCAACGGTCACCTCTGACGAATCCGGCCCGTCAAGACCGCAGCCGTACACGCCGATTGAAATTCCAACGCCTTTCTTCTTCTCGGGCGTAGATTCCAATTTCGCTTTTTTCAGCGCTTCCTGATACAGAGGTCGGAGCTTGTCGATCATCTCGGGGAAACTGTAAACTTCCGGCGCCTGGCCCGTCGGTGACGTATCTCCCGGACGATAGACGTTCAGGTAACGCAGTTCCAACGGATCTTTGCCCATTTTTTCGGCAAGCTCGTCCATCAGACATTCAGAAGCCAGAAAGCTCTGAGGGGAACCATAGGCACGAAAAGCAGAGCCCCAGGCATGGTTGGTACATACGGTTTGACCCAGACCCCTGATATTGGGGATTCCATATCCAGCACCGATGAACTGGGCCCCACGAACGGTGAGCAGATCGCCGAACTCAGAATAAGGACCGTGGTCAACGATCCAGTCGCCTTCCATGGCGATGATTTTGCCATCCTTGTCTGCACCGTATTTGAGATTAATGAAAAATGGAGAGCGCTTTCCGGTGTACGTTATGTGTTGATAATAATCGTATCTCAGAGCCACCGGCGTTTCAGTCGCCATTGCAGCGACGCCAACAAGTGCCTCCATGGTCGGGCTGAATTTGTATCCGAACGTGCCGCCGGCAGGGTTCTGAACAAGCCGAAGCTTCTCGGGCTCTGTCCCCAATCCAGCGCAAATCATGGCATGATGGAGATGGATACCGATGCTCTTGGAATGAATCGTGAGGCGGCCTTCTTCATCGAAATAGGCAAAACCCACATCCGGCTCCATGGTCAGGTGTGGTTGCCTCTGGAGATAATATTCTCCTTCCACCACATATGCAGCGGATTCCATAAGCGGCTTTGTATCCTGGCCTTTAGCCCGTTTCTGCTCGTAATAGATATTCGGTGTTCCGGGATGAATTTCAATCGCATCGTCAGCCATTGCTGCAGGTGCGCTCATGTATGCGGGAAGTTCCTCGAGCGATACGTTGACCTTCTCTGCTGCAGCTCTCGCATTTGCCTCTGTGTCGGCGCACACGATGGCTATTGCGTCTCCGAATTGAAACACTTTCTCATCGCACAGAATCGGCCGATCCCATCCATCTCCTTTGTTTGTGGGGAAGGTGATGAGGCCGGTGATTCGATTCTTTCCTTTGACGTCCTTGTGCGTGACAATTTTGGCCACACCAGGCATTTTCTCTGCTTCAGCGGTATCAATTGAGAGAATCTTCGCATGTGACACTTTGGCTTGAACCAGGGCGAGATGTAGCGTTCCCGGAGGCATCTTGGTGATGATGTCTGCTCCATAATCCGTGGTGCCTGTGACTTTGGCTATCGCCGAGGGCCGCGGATATTTGGTTCCCCAGATCCTTCCATCCTCGGGTAGCTTAAAAGCCAATTCTGCTGCAGTCATTTCTCCACGAAGAACCTTGGCTGCATCCATTACGGCATCGACCAACGGCTTGTATCCTGTGCATCGGCATGCATTTCTGTTTTTCTGGAACCAATCCCTCACCTGTTCCCTGGTTGGATTCAGGTTTTCGTCAAGGAGCGCTTTGGCGGATACGATGAACCCGGGCGAACAGAATCCGCATTGTGCCCCGCCGTGAACAGTCCAGGACAATTGCAGAGCATGCAGATTGTCGGGCGTCCCGATTCCTTCGATGGTGAGGATATCGGCACCATCCTGGACCCTTTTCATCTTAGTCATACAGGACTTTATCAGTTTGCCGTCCATAATGACGGAACACGAGCCACACTGGCCGGTCCCGCATCCTACTTTCGTGCCAGTCAGACCCAATTGGCCCCGTACGACGTCAGCCAACGAGGCCTCAGGGTCTGCAACTACTATTTTGTTTACGCCATTAAGAGTGATGTTCCTTTTGATCATTTCTGCCTCCTTTTAGAACCGACAGTGTTTCAAAAAAACTCGCAGGCGATCCAGTAACTCAAGATCTTCCAAATTTCAGGAGAATTACTCGCATTTCCAATATCGGTGCGAAGCTCCGATGTCCCCGAATTAAGTAAATCCCCGGCACATTGGCATCTCCTGGATTCCAAAAGACTTTTCGCCATGTGGTGCCTTCCCTCGGAAACGTGTCAAATGAATGCAGTGATTACGTTTGTACGAGTCGTACGACTCGTCGTGACATGCCTGGATGAAAGAAGAAACGTACGAGGACAGTTAAAGCGTATCTTTGTAGCTGTAGGCTGTCAAGATTTTTTTATGTCAGCCAAGACATATCTGTCAATGGTGACGTAATTCGTCCGTGTCAGGTATTAGACATCGAGTCCTTTGTTGTTCAAAGCCGATTATCTGGTGTGTTCCAGTTGGGATGTCCAATCGGAGACAACTTTTCCCAATTCTTCCAAAACATCTTTATCAGTTCGGCCCGATCTCTTGGGGACGTGAAATCCATGATCTGCACCATCAACAACATGGAGCATCGTCATGCCTTGTGCCTGCAATCTATCGCAAACGGGACGCAAAAGACTGAGGCCGGCCAGACTGTCGCGCGTCCCCTGGAGAAACAACATGGGTACGCCGACTTTGAATAGATGTTCGCTGCGATCGTTCGATGGCTTTCCCGGAGCATGCAGTGGAAACCCCAGGAAGACAATGCCCTGTACTCCGGGCAATGTTTCTTCGGATGCGGCAATTGAAGTCATGCGACCGCCAAGCGATTTGCCTCCAGCCAATAAGGGCAGGTTGTCCGCGTGCTCCAGTGCGGCTGAAACCGCGGAACGAACAGTTTCCAGGAGAATCGATTGGGGGTTGGGGGCTGTCTTTCTCTGTTCCATGTAGGGGAAATTATACCGGAAAGTGGCAATGCCGTGGTTCGCCAGATTTAGGGCTATGCCGGTCATGAATTCACTGCGGATCCCTGCGCCGGCTCCATGTCCCAGAACCAGAAGCCAGCGTACGTCTTCGGGCTGCATGAACAGAGCGCTGACTTCTCCTGAATCCCGACCCGCCGCGAAACGAATTTCGTGCTCGATCATCCTAACCACCCATTCGCCGGGAAGGCCCGGCATGTTCGCTAATGCGTTTCTTGCACATCAGACTTTAACGGAAATTCACGCTTCCGGTTACCTCATGTTAAACGAATCAGGAATTTGTGGCTATCGTATGCATTCACTCACCGTGCCGCAATCTCGAGAAATTGTTTAGCTAATAGTGGAGCAGTAGGTTCATCTTCATGTTTGAAGAAAATATATGCTGCCTGCCATTTTTGCGATTTGATTTTATGTGCCCACTCGATAAGTTCTTCTTCCGAGTAATTGGTTTTACGTAAACGAAGATAGCCCCAATCAGTGGTAACCACAAATCGGCTGATTTCTTCATTTTCCACATCCGAACAGCAGACTGCGTATCCTTTCTTGTGTAATAATTCGTAGAGCTCGTCATCAAACCAGGATGGGTGCCGGAATTCGAATGCGATTCTGGGGCTTGACGGCAGCAGATCTGCAAAGTCTGAAAGCAGTTGAAAATTCTTTTTCAAGTAGGGCGGCAACTGAAATAAAATCGCTCCCAGCTTTTCACCGAGTGTGGCTGCCACTGTGAACAAATAACCGATTTCATCACCCTTCTTTTTGAGAGGCTTGCTATGCGTTATCTTGCGGGAAGCCTTGAGAACAAAGCGAAAATCGGACGGCACCTGTTCGGCCCACGCTTCCAACACGCTTGCATTGGGCATACGATAGAAGGTGTTGTTGATCTCCACTGCAGGCAAATTCTCCCCGTAGAATCTCAGCATATCCTTATCAGGATGATTTTTTGGATAAAAGGATCCCTTCCATTCCTTATAACTATAACCGCTGGTACCGACATATAATTGCATCGGATTCTCCCCCCGTGTTATTCAACGGGACAGAACCGCTGGCGCCGCACTATTAGATCAGGTCACAAGATAGATTATTTCAATTATACAGGCACAATAGGCGCAGCAGTTTCTCCAAAAAAATCGTCAGACTTCTGACAAATTATCTCTGTCCGAGTTCGTTCAATATCCCGCCTCTACTTAACAATTATAAATAATATTAGTACTGAAGTGATGAAAGGTCCATCTGATTAATCTAATGGGTGAGGTATCCACGATGGGCGAAGGTTTCGTTGCCATGAGAGAGCATTTGTCTTCGCGGCCATCGTGGATTAAGCCGGTCCTAGGTTTTCTCAATCCTCACAGCGCACACTTTGTAATCGGGAGTCTTGGAAACCGGATCCAATGAGGTCCCCAGAAGCTCGTTCGGATTGGCTTTTGCAAAATGGAAATCCATAAAAATTGCGCCTTCGGGCACAATGTCTCCAGGTCGCACCGGCGTGAATATCTCTCCTCTGCGGGAAGTCACCCGAATCACATCGCCGTCTCGTAATCCGAGGCGCTGGGCATCGAGATGGTTGATCTGAGCAAATGGCTCCGGGAACTCTTTATGCAGTGAAGCGCATCGGCCTGTCATTGTCCGAGTGTGATAATGGGCGTACCTGCGTCCTGTCGTAAGCAAGTACGGGTATTCGGCGTCCGGGAGTTCTTCCGGCGGCCGGAAATCGATCACATGAAACAGCCCTCTCCCTCGAGTGAATTTCCCCTGGTGGAGGAACGGGGTACCGGGATGTTCCGGTGAAGGGCAGGGCCACTGTATACCGCCCTTATCGAGTCGCTCATGGCTCATTCCGGCAAAGGAAGGAGCCAGGCTAGCCAGCTCATCGAAAATTTGCGAAGGTGATTCATAATCCATCTGAAGACCGAACCGTTTCCCTAATTCGCAAATAATCTTCCAGTCCGGCATGGAGCCTTCAGGATTTTCCACAGCTTTGCGCACTCGCTGGAATTTACGTTCCGTATTGCTGAAAGTGCCTTCTTTTTCCGCCCAGCACGCACCGGGAAAGACCACATGGGCCAGTTGAGCCGTCTCAGTGAGGAATATATCCTGTACGATGAGAAACTCCGCTGACTTAAGTGCATGGACCACGTGATGAGTATTTGGATCGCTTAATACAGAGTTTTCACCCAGTATAAACAGGCTCTTCAAGGACCCGTCAATGAGTCGGTCCATCATATCGGGAATCGTATATCCGACGCGATTGGACAGATCTGCCTGCCATGCTTGTTCGAATTTTTGCCTCACAGCATCGTCGGTGACTACCTGATATCCGTGGTACACATTGGGAAGTCCTCCCATGTCACAGGCGCCCTGCACGTTGTTCTGTCCTCGCATGGGATTCACGCCGGTGGACAGCCTGCCGATCTGGCCGGTCATCATCGCGAGATTGGCCAGGGTTTTGACATTATCGACACCGTGTGAGTGTTCCGTGATTCCCAGGGTATAACAAATGGAAGACCGCTCCGCCGTGGCATACATCTCGGCCATGCGTACGATTTCTTGAGGTGGTACTCCGCAGATTTCAGACGCTTTTTCAGGGGTAAATTTCTTCAAATGCTCCTGAAGTACAGCAAAACCTTCGGTCCGATCCTCGACAAAGGCAGAATTGTGCCAATTGTTGGCGAGAATCACGTGCATCATTCCATTGAACAGGGCAACATCAGTGCCAAAGTTCAGCCGAACATGCATATCCGCCTGGAGAGACATTTGAATTTTACGCGGGTCCACAACGATGAGCTTGGCGCCTTTCAGCTTGGCTCGATACATTCGGTGCGATATTAACGGGTGAGCTTCCGTGGTATTGGAACCGACGACCAGAAGACAGTCCACGTTTTCGATCTCAGGGATCGAGTTCGTCATAGCTCCACTTCCGAAAGCGGCGGCAAGACCTGCCACCGTGGGAGCGTGTCAGAGACGTGCGCAATGATCGATGTTGTTCGTGCCGAATCCAGCCCTGCAGAATTTTTGCAGCACGTAATTGTCTTCATTGGTGCAACGGGCTGAAGCGAAGAAACCAACGCTGTCTCCGCCGTGGCGCTCTTTGATGTCCTTGAGGCGGGACACCGTATAATCAAAAGCCTCTTCCCACGAGGCCTCCTCCAACGTTCCATTTTTGCGAATCAACGGCGTTGTCAGCCTTTCGGGACTATGGACAAATTGATGCGCATTCCATCCCTTGATGCAAAGCTTGCCTTGATTCATAGGAGCCGTTTTGAGAGGCGTAGTCCCGATGAGGCGGCCGTCCATAACCTCGAGAAGCATCTGACAGCCGCAGCCGCAATAAGGACACGTGGTTTGTACAAATCGATAATCCATTTCTCACATTCTCCAACTCTGACGCTCTAGTGCGGGGTCTTTATTCAGCTTGTGTCTCATTTGACATAAGTTATCGCAAACGTCTCCCTTCCAGTCAACGAAAAGAAACATCGTTCCGTTATTTTGCCGAATTCAAATTGCCGGACCAAGGCGCAATAATATTCCCTCCCGGATCGACTCCTGCATCTTGCGCAAGATTCAAATCGAGCAGGATGCTCCTGCTCCACGTTCCGCTACCGTGAATACTCTTTCTTAGGAAAAAGTTTCCTGAATTTCGTATTTGCGTAACGATTACAAACCCTATGAAGTTCAGCATATCTTTTCAGCAATTCCTCTCCCTCCGAAGTCAGCGTGGTTCCTTTGCTGCTCGTCTCGACAAGTTTGATCCCGCACTGAGTCTCGGCATCTTTCACTCTCGCCCATACTCGCCTGAACGGCTGGCCCACTTTGAGAGCGGCTTTGCTGATGGAACCTGTTTCACTTATGGCTTTCAGGATCTTGAACCGACCTTCGCCAATAACGGGCTCACCCTTGATGTTCTCGATCCACACTTTCGATTTCACCTTGAGATTCATGAGACAGTAATCCATGTAGTATTTTTCAATGTGAACGAGGAAAGCGAAATCCATAGGCGCAATTAGGGTACGAAGCGGCCGCTCATTCCATCAATTCGGACTGAACGGCCGTCTTCTGTAGGAGGCAGTTCGGCTATTTGCCGGCTGCGTACTGGTAGTACTTCTTCGGATCCTCTTTCACAACATAGATGACTCTTACATCATCTACATTCAGAGCCTGAGCTTGAGGAAAATCCTTCTTGAGCTCCTGAACTCTCTTTTTCGCCATGTCCACGATCTTGTCGCGTTCTCCGAAAACCATGGTCCCGGTGGGGCATGATTTCACGCATGCCGGAATCTGGTTGTTCGAGAGCCGATCAAAACACATCGTGCACTTGAACAGCTCCTTGGTCTTGGGATCCTGCCGGGGTATGTTGTAAGGACATCCCTCCAGTGTGGCCTTGAAGTCAAGATCCTTGGTTTTGGGCGTGAAGATCACGGCCCCTGTTTTTTCGTCCTGAATTATTTCATCTTTTTCCGCCGCTGCCATACAGCCCGGAGACAGGCAATGTCGGCATTGGTCCGTAAAGAAATGCCAATACACTTTGCCGTTCCCGTTTACGCCGTCGGCGAACCTTACGACTTTCCACGTGTCGGCAGACAGATCTTTGGGGTTCTGGTAGCTGCCCCAGTTCGTAGTCTTTGTAGCAGGCAATTGATTCCATGCCTTGCACGCTATCTGACATCCTCGGCATGCTGTGCACTTGGAGGTGTCAACGAGTATCGAATATCCATTTGACATAGTTTACACCTCCTCATACCTTTTTGACGTTGACCATGAACGCCTTATATTCAGGGCACATGGTGTTGGCATCTCCCACACCCGGGGTCAGGAGATTGGTAGTGGGGTTTTTATCGGATTTTGGCATGAGCCATCCGAAAGAGTAGGGCATTGCAACCTGATGGATTGTCTTGCCGGCGATCTTGAACGGTCTGATGCGCGGCGTTACCATGGCAACACATTCCACTTCGCCTCTGATCGACGCCACCTTGACTCGGTCACCGCCCTTCACCCCGATTTCGCCTGCCAGTTGAGGGCTTATTTCCACATACAGCTCGGGCTGCATCTCCAGGAGCCATGGTTGCCATCGAGTAAAGGAACCCGAGCACCAGTGCTCTGTGATACCATTGGTGCTGCACACGTAAGGGAAGTTGGGGTCAGCCGAAGCAACCTTGTCCATGTCGCTCGTGAAGATCTTGATTGCAGGATTGCTCACCTGCGCGGACATGGGGTTTTTCCCCAGAGGGTTCTCGTAGGGTTCATAATGCTCGGGAAAAGGACCATCCACCATGCCGGGCCCAAACAGGAACGCGACCCCGTCCGGCTTCATGATGAAGGGGAGTTTGCCCTTTTCTTTGTCGCTCATGGGAGGCCACGGGCCGTCGGGAACGTCGCCGACCCATTTACCGCCTTCCCACTTCACCACTGCCCGCTTGGGATCCCACGGTTGGCCGCTGGGGTCGCAGGACGCACGGTTATAGAGGACTCTGCGGTTTACGGGCCAACACCAGGCCCAATTGGGGAAAAGACCGAGGCCCGTGGGATCTTCCTTACCTCTGCGGGCCATCATGTTCCCCGCGTTGGTGTAGCTTGCGGAATAGAGCCAATTCCCGCAGGAGGTGCTACCATCTGCTTGCAGGAACCCGAATGTGGGAACGAGATCGCCCTTCTTGAAGTTGACGTCCTTCCCCGTGGGGTCTTTGAGGGTTACATCCTTCCAGAAATATCCATTGGTCGCTTTGGTTACCTTGTGGGAATCGAACTTACCTTTGTCGTTTGCATAGTCCCAATGGAGGTTCAAGATCGGCTCAGGGCACTTGCCTCCTTCTTTCTTGTACAGCTCTTTCAGTTTCTGGACCAGGAGATAAACCATGTCGCCGTCCGAGATTGCTTGTCCCGGTGGCTCAGTAGCCTTGTAGCGCCACTGGCTGAGCCTGCCGCTGTTGCTGAGGCTTCCTTCTTTCTCTACCGAACACGCAGCGGGCAGGAGAAACACCTCGGTCTTGATCTTCTTGGGATCCAGTCCAGGTCCGTGCCAGAAGGATGCAGTCTCATTGTTGAAGATGTTGGCATGGACGAGCCAGTCGAGGTTGCTCAGGGCTTTTACCACTTTGTTGACATTGGGGTGGCTGCCTGCGGGGTTCTGGCTCCATACGAACATGCCATTGATTTTCCCCGAATACATCACGTCGCACATGTCCAGCCACGAATAGGTCTTGCCGTCTTCCGCCTTGGGCACCCAGGAATAGCCGAAGTCGTTTTCCTTGGTTGCCTTGTCGCCGAACCACGTCTTGAGCAAGCTTACCGTGTACTTGGGAGTGTTTTGCCACCAGTTCGCTGATTGGGGCTCAGCAGTCTTGGGGGTGTACGCTTTCAAGTAGGCTTCAAGGGTTTGCTGGGAAGATCGGGGGATCTTAAGGTACCCGGGAATGATATGGAACAACAGGCATCCGTCCGTTGATCCCTGGACGTTCGGCTGTCCTCGAAGGGCGTTGATGCCTCCACCCGCTATTCCGATATTGCCCAGGAGTAATTGAACGATTGCGCTCGTGCGGATTATCTGCGCCCCGATCGTGTGGTGGGTCCATCCCAGGGCGTAAAGAACGGCACCGGCTTTGTCCCTTACCCCGGTGGAGGAGAACATTTCGTACACTTTGGCCAAATCTTCCACAGGCGTACCCGTGATTTCAGAGACCTTCTCCGGGGTATACCGTGAGTAGTGCTTCTTGAGAAGCTGGAATACACACCGCGGATTCTGCAAAGTCGGGTCTTTCTCTGGAACCCCTTTGTCGTCCCGCTTGAAGGCCCAGGCAGGCAAATCGTATTTCCTGGTTTCCTTATTGTAGCCGGAAAACAAACCGTCATTGAAATCGAACTTGTCTCCTACGATATACGACGCGTTTGTATAGTTTACCACGTACTCTTTGAAATACTTGTCTTTTTCCAGAATGTAGTTGATCATGCCGCCGAGGAAGGCTATGTCAGTTCCGGAACGTAAGGCGGCATAATAGTCGGAAACGGCCGAAGTCCTCGTGTACCGGGGATCGACGGAAATCACCTTGGCCCCGTTCTCTTTGGCCTTCATGACCCATCTCATGCTGATGGGGTGGTTTTCGGCAGCATTGCTGCCCATGATAAGTAGGCAATCACTGTTTTTGAGGTCTATCCAGTGATTGGTCATTGCGCCACGCCCAAACGACTCTCCCAGAGCCGCAACGGTTGGGCTGTGTCAGACCCTGGCCTGGTGGTCGATATAAACCAACCCCAGTGCCCGGACCATCGAATTGAGAACCGCAACTTCTTCGTTGTCGATGTTGGAGCTCCCGAGGTGCGCTATGTTTTCCACGCGGTTGACCACCTGGCCCTTATCGTTTTTCTCAATGAAACCCGCGTCACGCGTTTTCTTTACACGCTTGGCGATTTCGCTTATTGCCCAGTCCCAGCTCTTCTCTTGCCATTTGTCGCTGTTCGGGGCTCGATAGAGGACCTTTGTAAGGCGGTTGGGATTTGCCGCTGTTGTCTGAAAGAGAGCTGCGCCCTTTGCGCACAGCGCACCCCCGTTGATCGGGTGATCGGGGTCTCCTTCAGTGTTGATGATTTTTCCGGATTTCGTATCAGTGCTGACGATCAGACCGCACGAGACAGAGCAGTACGGGCAGATCGTGGTCGTGTGCTTCGCTGTCTTCATCTTGTCGATCTTGAGCTCGTTCGCATATGCGTTCGTCGGTCCAAGATCGAGCCCCAAAGATGAGAGCGCCGCACCAGCTCCCAACGCGCCGGATATGACAAGGAACTCCCGGCGAGTCACGTTCATCATTGGCCTCCTTCCGTATAAAGCCTGTTGCTTCAAAGCGTCCGATTCTTCACATGTGTATTAAAAGAGACCGAACGCCCTTTTCCTTCTCTTCGAGTGAAGATGCACCTACGCCTCGTTTCCCAAATGTTCATGAACCAGAATACATCTCAATCGGAGAGCGGAGTTGTTGTGTGTCGGAAATGACATAACCCGAGTTATGTCATGAATGACATAGCGGTACGAATTTGTCAACATATTATATTTGCTAGAGTTTTATGTTGCTGAAATAGTAAAAGTTTGTTTGAGAGCAGTCGAGGTTCAGTTATGACAGATTTCGCATAGGCTTTGGTGCTCGCAAGATCTTCTTCGTTCGGTACGGTTGGCAGCTCTGAAGACGAACTCCGATGTCACTCCTTCGGCACTTCATCGAATGGATGACATTTACGAGCCTGACTTCTCCGCTAAGGGGTGGGAGGAGTGACATAAGAGATTTTCGGGGCTGGAACTGTTGTCTCTCAAAACAGTTTTCGTTCGTCGATGAGATCAGTTCACAGCCGGTACGTTGAAAATCTCTCTGTTTGAAATTTTTACGATCAATACATGTAGGGCGGATTTCTGGGTTTACCGATATTTTCCCACGTAAGCCCGAGTCTATCTCGGAAGAAGGGGCCCAAACGCTCGAATAAGCGTTTCCAATGGCTCTTTCCCTGAAGGAGCCCTTCAAAAATATCGGTAACGTGCTCCGGCAGGTTGGCCAACTCGTCTTTCGGCAAAAACGATATAGCTCCGAGACTCATCGCCCTATTGACACTCTCGGCAGTAATGGAGTGGGCTGTAAGCATTGCCGCTGGCAGTTTTTTTTCACTGCAATGCTCCAGCAACTCGAATCCCCTCACGCCCATAATGTCGAGAAGGGCCAAATCGAAGGTATCCGTGGACAGCAACGCTTTGGCCTCGTCATAAGTTCCGGCAGTGGAAACTTCACATGTTTCGAGCTGTTCCCGAACCATTTCGAGCACATCGGGTTCGTCATCTACAGCAAGAATTCTTTTGCCTCTCAATATCTCACTCGTATTCATTTCACTTTCTCGTTCAGTATTGAGGAGCTGGATTCTCCGGGAATCTTCATAGTGAAACCGGGCATCATATTTTGCCGAAATCTCTTTTCCATTTCGATCATTATTTCGCCGAATTCAATTGCATGCAGCCTCATGGCCTCTGCCGCCTCATCCGGTTTTCCTGCGAGCACGGCTTCAACGATTGGTCTGTGCATACCGGCCGGATGAAGTGATTCCGAACTTTGGTGCACCGTTGCGACAACTTGCCTTGTAACTTTCATGAGAGATTTTACAAGTGCTTCGATAAAACGGTTACCGCAGATTTCCACCAGAATCGTATGCACCGTAGTTTTGGTCTCCAGATCGTCAAATAGGGTTCTGACAGGCTTCTCCTCATCTTCCAGCGCCGCTGTTAGTATCTTGGAATATTCCGGAGTAATCTTCATTGCTGCCACACGGGCCACTTCCGGTTCTATGATCTGCCTTGCCTGGCACAATTCGGGCATGGAGATTCTGTCCACAAGGAACAAATCAAGAAAGGCATCAGCGAGGCGTTCGAAAGAAAGCTCGGTAACATAAGCGCCGCCGGAAGCCCCCTGCCGAGTTGCGAGGAAACCGGCATTCTCTAAATTCCTTATCGCCTCTCGCACGGTAACCCGGCTGACTTGGAACTGCTCCATCAGTTCATGCTCTGAAGGCAGTTTATCGCCTGCCTTGAAATCACCGAGAAGAATAGATTGCTTAATCTGTTCGGTAACTTCATCGGAGACTCTCGTCTGTCTTATAGGTTTAAATTTCGGCATAATTCTCCTCTGTGAACAGATGTACCAAAAAAAGAGGAATATTCCAAGAATTAATATCATCATGGTGAATTATTGTTGACGGCATTCATTCACAGATGGTAAACATCAGACAATTCATCCTCGATACGCGTCCCCTCCGAGGTATATATGAACATTGCCAAGCATTTGGATCGATCCGCTTTCTTTTTTCCGCATCGACCTGCAGTGAGTTACGGAGAATTCGAGATTACTTACCGTGATTTGGATCGCATGGCGAATCGCATAGCAGGGGGCCTCACGGGGTTAGGCATGATGCCCGGCGACCTCGTCGGCCTGTGCGCTCCTAACTCTGTGGAATGGATTGCATTCTATTTTGGCGTGCTCAAAGCGGGGGGAGTCGCAGTAACGTTCTCCAGTTCCTTACAAAGTGAAGAGTTACAGTTCTTGCTCGATCACGCCAGACCGCGTTTCTTGATGACTGCGGATGCGAAGCTTGATCAGATCGGGAATGTCCAGGATCGGACCGGCATCGAAAAGATTATTTCCGAAACCGGCGAGAGTTCTCTTCGCAGCATTATTGAAAGCGGTAAGGACTCGTTCAGGACTCTGGAGAGGAAGAGAGACGACACGGCCGCTATTCTCTACACGGGCGGTACCACGGGAGTTCCGAAAGGGGTCATGTTAACGCATGAAAACATCAGTGTCTCGAGTCATAACGTGGCATTCTCCGAGCACTCGTCGGAAATCGATCGAGCCCTTTGTTTCCTGCCTCTGAACCACGTCTTCGGCCAGATACACATCATGAATGCCACCATCTTCAGTTGCGGATGTCTGGAACTTCTTCCCGGGTACGACATAGAGCAGGTCCTTGCCAAGACCGCTTCAGGAAAAGTCACGAAGCTGTACGCGGTTCCGACGATTTATACTCGTTTACTGATACTGGATGGATTGAAGGAAAAGTTAGGGAATGTCCGGTACTGTTTTTCGGCAGCAGCCAGCATGGCCGCGGAAATCGTGCGGCAGTGGAAAGATCGGAGCGATCTGACCATCTTTGAAGGTTACGGTATGACGGAATCGGCCTCAGCCGTTACCTACAATCATTACTACAGTCACGTAATAGGATCGGTGGGAACCACGGTCCCGGGCATAGAGGTGCAAATCCGGGATCAAGAGGGAAATGAGGTCCCGCAAGGGCAGGAAGGTGAAATCTGTATTCGCGGGCGCAACATCATGAAAGGGTACCTGAACAACCCTACCGATACGAGAAATGCTTTTTGGGATGAGGGTTGGTTCCGTTCAGGAGACATCGGGCTGCTTGACGATAGCGACTATCTCTTCATCGTAGACCGCCTCAAGGACATGATCATTACAGGGGGAGAAAACGTGTATCCCCGCGAGGTCGAAGAAATCATCTATTCCCGACTCGATGTTCAGGAATGCGCGGTAGTTGGGCTCCCTGATCGTGAATGGGGAGAACGGGTTACCGCTTTTATTGTTCCCAGACCGGGAAACGAGGTCTCTTCCGAGGATCTGAAAACATACCTGAAGCAGCATCTCTCTGCATTTAAGGTTCCGAAGAGATATGTCGTCCTGGAAGAAATGCCCAAGAGCCCTGCAGGCAAGATTTTGAAACGGGAACTCAGGAAACAATTCTCGGGCGAAGACAAATAACAA
The DNA here is from genome assembly GCA_041740635.1 of Desulfomonilaceae bacterium. Classification (GTDB taxonomy): domain Bacteria; phylum Desulfobacterota; class Desulfomonilia; order Desulfomonilales; family Desulfomonilaceae; genus Desulfomonile. Next base: position 15,061 of record JBGSLQ010000002.1, read on the forward strand.
CGTGTGGATTTCAAGGGGAAGACCCCAAGTAAAGGAGAGTAGAATGAGAAAGGTTGTGGCTGTCCATGGTATCTCTGTTTTGCTGATCGTCCTTTTCATTGCTTTGGCAGGATCCGTTCAAGCAGATGAGAAGGTGATAAAGCTCAAGTACTCCAACTTTTTTCCCCCATCCCACAAAAACAGCATTCTTTCGGAACAATGGGGCAAAGAAATCGAAAAAAGGACGAACGGAAGAATCAAAGTCACTTACTTTGCCGGGAACACGCTGACACCTCCCACGCAGACATACGACAGTGTGGTCAAAGGAATAGCCGATGTCGGGCAGAGCCTGGTAGGGTACGCTCCCGGCAGATTTCCGCTGACCGAAGTGCTTGCGTTACCCCTGGGATATTCAAACGGCATCCAGGCGACGAATTTGTGCAACGAGTTTTATAAGAAATTCAAGCCAAAGGAGTTCGAGGATTCCCAGGTCATGTACCTTCATGGACACGGCCCCGGTCTCTTTAACACCAAGAAAGTGATTTCGGGCATTGACGATGTCAAAGGGCTGAGAATCAAAGCCAACGCAGAAAATGCGGCAATCGTCTCGGCCATGGGTGGAGCTCCGGTAAGTCTTCCCATCACTGAAACATATGACGGTCTGCAAAAAGGTTTAATCGATGGAGTATTGCTCCCCATAGAACCTATCAAGGGATGGAAGTTCTTTGAAATGATCAAAACCACGGTGGAAAATTACGCTATGGCGTATACTGCGCCGATTTTTGTGGTGATGAACAAAGATAAATGGAATTCACTTCCCAAAGATATTCAGGAGATCATTACACAGGTAAATCTGGAATGGGTCGACAAACAAGGGAAGCAGTGGACGGAACTCGACGCAGAATCGAAAGAGTTCTGCTCCAAGAAAGGGATCAAATTTGTAAAAGCAAGCGCTGAAGAAGAGGCCAAGACTGCAGAAAAAATGAAACCCATTCTCGCCGAATACGTCAAGGCGACTACGGCCAAGGGACTACCCGGAGACGAGTCGCTGCAGTTCTGTGTGGAATACATCAAGTCGCATCCATAATTCCACTGAGTGAGTGTCTGCCAACCTCCTTGGGGCAGACACTCTTCTCTGAAAGGAACGATGATCGTGAAGAGGTTCAAAGCTGCAGTTCTGAAAGCCGATTTTTCACTCTTTACCATTTCGGGAATCGCTCTCGTATGTATGATGTGCATAACCCTGGTAGATGTGACAATGAGGTCCATCGGCAGGCCCATTGTCGGAAGTGTGGAGCTCATTTCTTTTTTGGGTGCCATAGCTATCGGGTTTGCAATACCTTACACGACTTGGACCAAAGGACATATTCTGGTGGACTTCGTTCTGGAAAAGCTTTCCCCCAAGTCCCGCAGGATAGTACTTACACTCACAAGATCTGCCGGTATCTTGCTGTTTCTTCTGGCAGGATACAATTTCATACTCTATGGAATGGATCTTATGAGATCGAATCAGATAAGCGGAGCCTTCAAGCTGCCACTGTATCCAATCGCATTCGGTCTATCGATCAGTTGTTTTCTCCAAGTGGCGACCCTGTCTTGCGACCTTTTGAATGTGGTCTACGGAGAAAAGCATGAGTGAAATTACCACCGGAATTGTGGCTCTGTTTGTGCTGATCCTCCTGTTTCTGACGGGATTTGAACTGGCATTTGCCATGGCTTTTCTCGGTTTCATCGGATTCAGTTATCTCGTTTCGTTCAGCGCTGCGTCAAACCTGCTCGTGAAGGATTTCTTCGAGACGTTTTCATCGTACGGATTTACGGTAATCCCGCTCTTTGTATTGATGGGACAGATTGCATCCAATTCGAATATTGCAAAGCGACTGTACGTGGCTACGCATAAGTTCGTTGGGCATATCCCTGGCGGCATCGCCATGACTACGGTAGCCGGAGCGACTCTGTTCAAGGCCATGTGCGGCTCCACTCTGGCAACTGCAGCCACTTTCGCTGGAATAGCAATCCCGGAAATGGATCGTTACGGGTACGACAAGAAATTGTCCACCGGAGTGGTTGCATCGGTGGGCACTCTGGGAATGCTCATTCCACCCAGCATCGTACTTATCATTTATTCCATCATTGTAGAGGAATCCATAGGTAAGATGTTCCTGGCGGGAATCATTCCCGGGCTCCTCATTTCCTGCTTCTTCATGTTAGTCATCTACGGTTGGGTGACGATCAATCCTGCTATTGCTCCCCGGGCAGAAAGGGTACCCTGGGCCCTCAGATTACGAGCCTTACCCGAATTCTTCTGGGTTGCGATGATCTTCGTGGTCGTGATCGGCGGGCTCATGTGGGGATGGTTCTCTCCCACTGAGGCTGGCAGCATGGGCACATTTGCAGTTCTGCTGTTAGCGGGTTCAAGAAGAGAGTTGTCGCTCAAGGGATTTCTCAAATCCATAGACGAATCCCTCCGCACTGCGTGCATGGTGCTGCTTCTGATTGCCGGTTCAACGGTGCTCGGCCATTTTCTTACCGTTACGGAAATCCCTCTTGTTGCGGCTGACTGGATAACCGGGCTTCCTCTGCATCCTGCTCTTGTCATGATGCTCATTATCGTTGTATATCTTATCGGCGGATCGTTTATCGACGATCTTGCATTCATGATTCTTGCGACTCCCATCTTCTATCCTGCTGTGATAAAGCTGGGGTACGATCCCATGTGGTTCGGCATCATGATCGCGATTACCGTCATGATCGGGGTCATCATTCCGCCGGTGGCTATTTGCGTTTTTGTGGTGAAAAGCATTACGGGTGTCCCCATGAGCGTGATTTACAAGGGCTGTTTGCCGTTCCTTTTGAGCCTGTTTGCCTGTGCGGCGATTCTCTTTCTTTTTCCTGACATCGTGACGTTTCTCCCGAACCTGTTGATGGGGGGATAGTGGAGACCCTCGAGGCAGTCAGCCCTGTGGATCGAAAATGTTCACGACCGTGCAGTACGAATAAAATCTGTGAGGACTTTATGGAACATGTGGAGCGATTCGGTTTCACCGAAGAAGAACGAATTTTACAGCAGACGGTCAGACGCCTTGCCAAAGAGAAAATAGCGCCTGGCGCCGCCCAGAGAGATATAGCCGGAGAATTTGCGCCAGATATGGTGGAACTCATGGTGCAAAACGGTCTCATGGGCATCGACTTTCCCTCGGAATACGGCGGGATGGAAGCGGGACTGCTGGCGCTCTGTATGGTTATCGAAGAATTTGCCAAAGTGGACATGGCCACGGCCATGATACCTTCCACTCAGGAATTGGGCAGCCTCCCCATTATTCTTGCCGGAAATCATGAGCAGAAGCAGAAATATCTCGAACCCCTTTCAACGGGCGAGAAATTGTCGGCCTTTGCCTTGACCGAAGCGAAAGGCGGATCGGACGTTGCGGCGCTCAAAACGCGAGCTGTGCGAAAAGGAGACTTCTACCTTCTGAACGGCACCAAAATGTTCATAACCAATGGTGGTGTCGCGGACATCCTTACTGTCTATGCCATTACAAATCCTGACGAAAAGTCACATCGGGCTGCAAGCGTTTTTGTCGTGGAAAAAGGCACGCCAGGGTTCACGGTAGGTAAGAAAGAAAGCAAAATGGGAATCCGCTCGTCGGAAACCCGGGAACTCATCTTCGACAATGTGGAAGTACCCGTCGAGAACCGCCTTGGTGAAGAAGGTGACGGTTTCCACATCATGATGAAAACACTGGATTTCACTCGACCTGCTGTGGCAGCACAGGCGCTCGGAATCGCACAAGGAGCTTTCGAGTATGCAACGCAATACGCCAAGGAGCGTGAGACGTTCGGAAAACCGATCATCAAGCATCAAGCCATAGCATTTAAACTGGCGGATATGGCAATGAAGATCGCTGCTGCCCGGCAACTACTGTACAGAACCTGCGATCTTCTCCAGACGTACGCTCGCAAAGATCTGTCGAGATTGTCGCCGGAAATCATACGATACTCGTCCATGTCCAAGGCGTTTTGCTCGGATGTGGCTATGGAAACTGCAATCGAGGCGATTCAAGTACTGGGAGGGTATGGCTACATGATGGAGTATCCCGTAGAACGCTTCATGCGTGATGCCAAAATCACCCAAATATACGAGGGAACAAACGAAATACAACGCATCGTAATCGCCTCAACCCTATGAAATACCCTTGCGCTCTGAAGGCAGTAAGATTCGGGGAAACACTCCTTACAAGAAGGGTTTCCCCGAAATTACTTCTTTCAGTGCACAATGTATGGTGATCGTGAGTGTTTGAGAGAGGTGGAAGGAAAATGAAGCATCGAATCAGATTCAAGGTAAACGGGGACGAGTATTCTCTGGCGGTGGATCCGTGGAAGACTTTGAATGAAGTGTTGCGGGACGACCTCAATCTAACGGGTACGAAGTTGGGGTGTGGTACAGGTGACTGCGGAGCCTGCACGGTACTCGTGGACGACCGAAGTGTAAGCTCGTGCTTGACTTTGGCCGTTTCGGTTGATGGAAAATCCATTCGAACCGTGGAAGGTCTTGCTCCTTCCGGTGAAGAGCTTCACCCCATCCAGGAAGCCTTTGTAAAGACGGGAGCGATTCAGTGCGGCTTTTGCACTTCCGGCATGGAGATGTCAGCTCTTCATCTCTTGAATCACAATCCCTCGCCAAGTGACAAGGAAATTAGAGCAGGTCTTTCAGGGAATCTGTGTAGATGCACCGGTTACAACCAGATTGTGGAAGCGATTTCCGTTGCGGCAGAAAAAATGCGAGCCGATGAATCTGAAGAGGTTGAATCATGAGATTACCGAAATTCGAATACTTTGCTCCGACCACACTGGAATCGGCTCTGAAACTGCTCACGGAACAAGGTGAGGGCGCCCATGTAATGGCAGGAGGGACAGACGTCCTGGTAAAGATGACTCATGGCCGGTTGAAACCGACAGCGATTATCAGTCTCCAGGATGTCGAACAGTTGAATACAATTCACTTTGACACCAATCGGGGATTGGCCATTGGCGCGACCGCACGGATTGCCGAAGTAATTTCCCATCCCGATATCGTGAAGTACTACCCCGCTCTGGCTCATGCAGGACAGGTGATGGCAAACGTTCAAGTGCGCAACATGGGCACAATTGTGGGAAATCTGTGCAATGCGGCTCCGTCTGCGGACAACGCTCCACCTCTCATTGCCTTGAGAGGAGAAGCCATATTTACGAGTCTGAAGGGAGAAAGACGGCTGCCGCTCGATCTGTTTTTCAAGGGACCGGGACTTACGGCAATCGAACAGGGCGAGATACTGACTTCCCTGCACGTTCCGCCACCTCCCCAACAGTCCGGAACGTCCTACAAACGCATATCCGCACGCTGTGGAGTGGACATTGCTGCTGTATGCGTTGCCGTCACCGGAATCTTCGATGGCGAAATCTGCAAGGAGGCTCGGGTAGTCCTTGGCGCTGTGGCGCCCATCCCCATGCGAGCACCAAAAACCGAGGGCCTTATTCAAGGCGAGGCGTGGTCCGAGGAAATCATCCGGAAAGCCGGCGATCAGGCTTCAGAGGAAGCGAAGCCCATCTCGGACGTGAGAGCAAGCGCAGAGTGGCGCAAGAAGATGGTAGCTGTTCTAACTCGACGGGCCATGGAAGAAGCCCTTGATTTTGCCGGGCAGCGCTAGCTCAAACGGAAAGGAAGGACCATGAAAGAGTTCAGCATCATAGGAAAAGATGTACCGAGAACCGATGCAGAAACCAAAGCGCGAGGGGCTGCCGTATATACGGATGACATGAAGCTGCCGGGAATGCTGCACGGAAGAATACTCAGAAGCCCGTTTGCCCACGCACTGATCAAAAGTATCGATGTCAGCCGGGCGGCTTCACTCCCTGGAGTAAAATGCGTACTCACAGCGGATGACACTCCCAAGATCAAGTACGGCAACTGGAGACTTTTTCCGGACACTCAGGACGAATATCCCCTGGCAATCGACAAAGTAAGATTCATCGGTGATGAAGTCGCGGCAGTCGCCGCAATTGACAAAGACATAGCGGAAGAAGCCTTGTCGCTTATTACCGTGGAGTATGAAGAATTACCGGCAGTTTTCGACGTTGATGCATCCATGCAGCCCGGCGCTCCTGTTATCCATGACTACTGCCCTACGAATGTCAGCGTCAATCGAAAGATTCAGTATGGAGACGTGGAAAAAGGGTTCGCTGAATCCGACTACGTAAGGGAAGATGTCTTTAGGGTTCATTCAGTGAGTCACGCTTATCTTGAGCCCTGTTCGGCACTGGCCCAAGTCGATCTGGACGGACGCATCACCCTGTGGAGTTCCACTCAAGTTCCTTACATCGTGCAATGTCTCCTGGCTTCAACCCTGGGGATGCGGGAAAACGACATCCGAGTGATCAAACCCTATATCGGAGGCGGTTTCGGCGGAAAAATGGAACTGCGCACCTGGGAATTCTGCGCAGCTCTTATGGCGAAGAAAACCGGGAAACCCGTGAAGTTCACTCTGAGCAGGGAAGAGGAGTTTCTTGCAGGTAGACGCCGACACGGCATGAAACTCCACTCCAGAGTCGGATTCAAGAAGGATGGAACACTCGTAGCAAAAGACTTGAGAATCCAGTTGGATGGTGGAGCTTTCAATGCCATGGGACCCACAGCCACATTCTTGTGCGGAAACTTCGGCGCTATGCTGTACCGCTATCCGAATTACAGATTCCACGGTGAGCACGTGTATACGAACAAGCCTCCGGCCAGTGCGATGCGCGGTTTCGGTGCTCCGCAATCGCTGTATGCGACGGAAATCCAGATGAACATCTCGGCAGAGGATCTCGGAATCGATCCCGTGGACCTCAGGCTCAAGAACGCTCAGGTAAGCGGAGACAAGATTCCCGACGTTGCAACAATTTCCAGTTGCGGCTTCGTGGAATCCATACAGGCAGTGGCTGAGATGAGCGGATGGAAAGAGAAACGCAAAAACCTCAAGCCGGGACAAGGTATGGGGATTGGTTGCTACAGTTTTATCTCCGGTGGGGTGTTCAACTGGTTCAACACGCAGTATCCGTTTTCCACTGCGGAAGTGAGGGCATTTTCCGATGGCACCGTGCATCTGCTCACCATGGCTTCGGATATAGGGCAGGGCTCGGATACGGTCCTGAAGCAGATATTGGCCGAGGAACTGGGACTGACCATGGCTGATATCCGCATGACTTCTGCGGATACTTCGATGACTCCCCAAGGCGATCTGGGCACCTGGGGAAGCCGTGTCACCTTAATGGCAGGTAACGCCGTACTCGATGCAGCAAAGAAGATTAAAGAGCAGCTCTTCGGTGCAGTGTCGGCCCGATTCAACCTCAACGTGGTTCATGAGATCGAATGCAGGAACGGTCGGGTGCAGTCCAAGGCGAGACCCGATTACGGTATGTCATTCGGAGATGCTGTGGCCATGGTCCAGAAGGCCAACAGAGGAGAACCGCTGTTCGCTCGCGGCTCGTACACTCCAAGGGACAAAGGTCTGGTGACTCCAGCATTCGGTTTCGGCGCCCAGGTGGCAGAGGTGGAGGTCGACCGGGCAACCGGTCTGGTGGAAGTCAAGCAGATGTGGACAGCTCACGACTGCGGGACTGTGGTGAATCCGAGAAGTGTTGAGGGACAACTCGCAGGATCAATTCAAATGGGGCTGGGATATGCCCTTTCAGAGCAGTTCGTCATGGATAAAGGGGCAACCCTGAACCCGAACTTCGTGGATTACAAGATGCCTACTGCAGCAGACATGCCGCCCAGTGAGGTGGCCCATATCGATACGTACGAACCGGAAGGGCCGTTTGGTGCTAAAGAGTGTGGAGAAGGCCTTGCCTCTCCTACTGCTCCTGCGATTTCGGACGCTGTGTATCATGCGACGGGGTACAGGTGTAAAGACTTACCGATAACGCCCGAGAAGATTCTGCAAGCGCTGGATGGAAAGGAATAGCTTGGCCGGCACCATTGACGAATGTATAAACTGGCAATCAGCCGGAACGCAGTGCAAAAGTTCTTGAGCTGGAGTTCAGGAGCCTTTTTTACAAATGGATTATAGCATTAGCTCAGATGAGATCGAATGCCTTGTTTTGCCAACTGATACAGAGATCTTTACAGTAGAAGAGTAGCGTCCGTAGGGGTTCCGCGAATACGCGGGACTCCTACCGATCTGCAGAGGTGGGGGATCCTCGCAACCGGGGAAGGCCGTTGTCAAAGATTACTGACTGACTCTTAGCTGAGTTGAAGACGCAATCCATAAATAAAAAGGGCCTGGATATTCTAGCTTTAAAAGCAAACCGGTATTACTCCTCCACCCGTAAATTCCTAATTACCGATTCTTTGGCTCGAGTCCGGCCTTCTATTTCTGCAATGGCAGCTTCCGCATCGCCGTAAAAGAGGTCTGACAAGAGATCCCCGGCTACTTCGATATCAGTGGAAATGAATTGGGGACGGCCTTTCATCTCCGCCTCATCCAGCGCAAGGTCAATCTGAGCCTCGATTCTCTGCAGATTGCTCTGGGTTTCTGCAAGATACTGGTCCCTACGTTCGATGTTTCTCAGCCGTTTCATAAGGATTTCCAGAGTTGCCTGCTTTGACTCACGCACGGTATCCGAGAGATCGGTTTTGCGTAGATCGTTTTCCACGGCCTCGATTTCGCGGCGAATCGAATATTCGGCTCGGCCGCCTTCGGGTTTATGGAGACTACGTTCCGCAACGAGAAGCTTGAGATACACCCATATCAGGTTCCACAATGCGAGTCTGTTCGATTCCAGGACCGATTCGTCCGCTTTTGCGACGAGTTGCAGTTCGATGATTCGCCTGCACTTGTCTTCAAGGTTTTGCAGCTTCTGACGAGCTTCCTGTGGTAAGTACCGCATGAGTAGTTGCCGCTCGGCCTCCTCATCCCCATGCTGAAATACCTGCTGCTCGAGCCGTATGAATTTCTGAAATTCAGCATTCGTTGACAGCGCAAAGAGGTATGCCGCCTCCAGGCCGAGTCCGAGCAGCCAAAAACCGGGATGTCCGAATCCGAGCACTGCAAATCCGATCAATCCCAAGATATTGACCGGAATAGAACCTAATCCCCGAACATTCGGTTTGTACCAAAAAGCCGCTTTGAGATAATCCCACAAATCAGCAGTACCTCCTGAGTACACGATCCGAGATCAGGGAACCAGAAGTCTCTTCATGCAGCTATAATCGAATTCCATTGAGCATTCCGATTATCTGGCCCGCTGGTTCCGCAGCCATGATGCGAGCAGGTTATTGATCACTTCAGCTTTCGGAGGATCGCATACCGCGGGAATATCTATCTTCAGTCCGTATTGTTCGTATATGACAAAGGGACTGGATGGAAACTTGATTGCAACCGAGGGATTTCCCGGCCTGAATCCGTGCACGAGCGATCGCTTCTGAATCGGTTCGCTGAGCAGGAATTCGAGAAACGTGCTGGCTGCTTCTCGCTGATCTTCACTGCTCCAGGGAGCATTGAGAACATAGTACGGGTTTTCGTTCCATGCGTTTCGTTCCGGATAAACCACCCGAAGCGTGCCCCATCTTCCTTCCGCATTCTTGAGATAATCGATCGCGACGTTCTCGTACACCATGAGGGCATCATATGTTGAAGGACCCTTGAGCACCATGTCCCTCATCATAGTCCCGGTGCTGTGGACAAGTCCGCTCACCCCGCGTTCGAAGTCCTGCAACCAGTTCTGAAAGGGAACCCCAAGAATCTCTTTAAGAGTCAAGTCTTTGCAATGACCGTAATAATCGTACGCCATGAGAACGAGTGTCATCAATCCGCTATTCGACTGATTCGGATCCGTGTGACCGAATTTGAAGAACCCCCACTCGGGCTTGCCTGCTATGGCATCCCAACCACCTTTTTCTTTGAGCGCTTCACTAATGGTTTTGAAGGAGAGTGCCTGGAATTTTCCGGCAAACGCTTGATATCGTTCCTCCCACATGACAAAAACCATGGGAGTCAAGGCAAGGTTCTCACTCCGGATAATGGGATCGGACGAGTGTTTCACCTGCCAGTCCTGCACGAACACGTCTTTGTAGAGAGCGCTTGCCGGAGACCAGACGTGAATTCGCTCGTCACCCGAGAGAATCGCTTTGGCACTCTCCAGGGATCCCATTGGGATGAGCTTTACTTCAATGCCTTTTCCTTCCGGGGCCTGTGCAAATTCCTCAACTGCAGACTCCAGCCATCGTTTCTTTTCAGTGCCGTATGCTATCCCGATCCGCACCGATTTCTTTTCGGATTTGGCTATTGGTCCCGGAGAGGAAGCGGTGCCACTCGGAGGTGGTGTATTCGCGCCTTTTGTGAACAGATAATAAGCGCCGACAAAGCACCCGAGTATAAAGAGGACTATTATGATTTTGCCTAAAATGGTTACGTTTGATGATTCGCTCATCAAAATCTCCACATGATGCGCGTCACAGGTTGACGACCCGAGCCACGCACGTTCAAGGTGAACTTTGCCGAAAATTCGGGTAAACAGTCAGTTCTAGAAGAACGTCGAAATACTCTCAAAGACTTTTCGAATATTTCGGGGAGTTCCCTCGTAGCTCCGGACTTTCGTAGCTTCGGAGATCCGCTTCAGTATACGATGATCGGCATCGGAACCGTATGCGATGGTGAAGACGCTCACGTTTTTTCTTTCACCTTCATATTGTATCTGGCCGATCAGGTTTTCCAGGGAAAGGGAACTGTTCCTGTCCAGCCCGTCAGTCAATGCGACGACTGCAGAGATACGATCGGGCGTCTGCTTCTTGGCGAGATACTGGTATGCGCTGCCGACTGCGTCATAAAATGCCGTACCGCCGCCTGCAAAAAGGGAATCGATCTCCCTGTCGATCCGTTCGCGACCGTCTTTCATAAGAACATCTCTGCTGGCCCAGGCCACGCGATCATTAAAGGCGATCAGGGAAAGGCGATCCTCGTCGCCAAGCATCCTGATCAACTCTTTGGCTCCAGCCTTTGCATACTGAATCTTATCGTCTTTTTCCATACTTCCCGAAACATCAAGCACCAGTACGACATCGGTGTGCTTTTTGTGCTGTTTCCAGAGATCGATAATTGAATCCATAACCGGAACAGACGGCACTTCGAGTGTCGTTTTGGGCTCTCGGGGATCCACTCCGTGTGCTGCATCGAATGGAGCCCTGAGAGGGATTTCGACCAGCGACGGCCTGAATCCATACAAAAGAGCTTTTTCCTGTTGTTGCCGTTCCAACATATATCCGAGATAGATTTCCGAGGCTTCGCGATGATCGGGTGTTACCCACTCACGCTCAACAATACCGGCAGGATGATCGCTCCAGAATGTGCCTTCAACGGGATAGACGGCCACGATGGCGAAGGGCAAGTTGTATTTCGGATCGTAGGATTCTATCACCATGTTTTCGTACAGGACTGCGGCGCTCAGATATGAAGGTCCTTCAGAGAAGAGCTTTTTTCCGAAAAAACCGGTGGAACTTCCGTAGTGCACCACAGATTTTTCTATGGTTTCCAGGTATTCTCCCACCTTTGGATTCCGGACATCCTCAACAGTGAGATTCGCTGTCTTGCCTGCAGCGGCATAGACTTCGGCAAAGAGTGAGATAAGCCCGCTGTTGCTGAATTGAGGATGGGTATGTCCAAATTTGAAACGGCCCCACTGGGGTTTCCCGTATGCGGACCAACCTTGCTCGTTGGAAGCCATAGCGAGAATGTCAGCCCAACCAAGGGGTTTTTTGCCCCATCCAAGAGCCTCTGCCATGGGCTTCCACATGGCAATGACAACCGGAGAGAGAACCAGATTCTGGGACGTCTCCACCAGGTTCTTTCCCGTTGACTGCAACGATTTTGCGTTCCCCAATTTTATGAACGCTTCAGATGCAGGACTGATCAGATGGGCTCTCAGATGTCCGGATAGCACTTCATCCACTGTCTCGCCCGACCCCATAGGCACGGCTTTGACACGGATGGTCTTGCCGCTTCCGATCTTGTGTCCGGCCTTATTGAAGGCAGCAGTGACGTCATTTACCCACTCTTCTTTTTCGGAACCGTATACGAAGAGGATCTCCAGGCCTGCCGGTGCAGAGGCATGCTCTCTTTGGGGCGTGGTATTCTTCTGATCCGGCATCTGCGAATCGCAGCCCTGTAAAGAAAAGAGGAGCGGCATCACCAAAATCAGGAAGAAGCCTTTCAAAATCCGGTTCTCAGGTATCCGGATGCGCAACACACTGGTGCCTCCGTTTTGCCGTTTCATGAGGTCCTTCTTTTCGCCATCTTTGATTACCGAATAAAAATGCAGAGAACTTGAGCAAACTCCAATTCTATCTTTCAAAAATGCTGTTATGGTTAGATCCGCAACAGCACGAAAAAATCGGTTCATTGCATCCACATTTAGTTCGGGACCGCCATGTGCCCGTTTCCGGATAAGCGGTCCCTGTGCGAGCGCATCATATCATTGTTAATAGTCTGTGTATCCATAAGAACCGACCGGAATTACGGACAATTGCAATACTCACAGATTTCTCATGCAATCAAAACAGAGAATTAATTCGAGGTGAGCGATCGGATAAACATATCCTCATAATGATGGCATTGTGATCGGAGTTGCAGAGAATTGGTATGATCGAGGATTTTGGCTCACACCGGGCTTTCGAGAAACCAAGAATTGTGGGTAGAAGTGTGCGCTGACAATTGCGCACACTTCTAATCTTGTTAACGCTATTTCTTTGGCATTCCTACACTCTGAGCAGCCATAATTCGTTGATTGGGCCGTAATTTCAAAGCTGCACCTAATTTGGGTTTGTCCATGGACACTCGGAACCCTGTAGGCAATCCCTCTGATGCGCAATACAGATAAACATTCTGTGCAATGAATCCGGTGTCCATTCCTGCCACAACCATCTTGACACCTTCGTCTCCTTCCATCTTGTCCAAATCTGCAATGTAAACGAGATGAATCGGCGCATCCTTGAATTTGTCCTGCGTGTAGGTCAGAGAACGATTATCTCCCGATACTTTCGGTTCCAGCATATTTTTCTTTGCATCATAGAGATAAATCCCCCCCTTCGTTGCGATGTATAGATCCGTCTCTTGCCAATTTTTGGCACTGGGAGCAGTGCGGCGTCCGTCAGGACGATTTATGCCCCAGGCAGCCCAGAGCAAATTGGAGAGCATCTGTTCCGAGAGGTCGCCGCTGTATTCCCGCGTGGTTTTCCTTTCTTTGAGCGCCTGCACCAAAGATTTACTCGGGTCGAGCTTGGGCTCGGGTAATTGGATAGGTTTCAACTCTTGAGCGAATGCAGAAAGGCACAGACCCATGACAAATACCAGGCTCATTGAAGCTACAATAAGGAGTCGATATTTCATTGAATCCTCCGTGTAAGACCGCGTTTATGAAGTTCGGAAAGTCTCACTGATTTTTTAGCCCTATCACGAAGTCTCCCGGTTCGCAAGAGACGGGTACAAGCATCGGTTGCGATTACCGAAATGGAAGTTCCTGCCGACACGAAACTGGTGCGCGTCCCATAAACGTTAAAGTAATAGCATTCATTCTCAACTTTCCTGGTGGGGGTCGGCGTCTCTGCCGACCCATGTTGATGGAAAACGCCGGCAAACAGCAGAATTCACCATTCAGCAACTAACTTAATTCTTGTCATTGCAGACACTCTGGCAAAAACGATGCGGTTCGCTTTGATCAGCACATCCTGCGCGGGATTCTTATTTTCAGCGCCTACGGGTGCACGTCCCAAACGGACAGCTCTCTTGCTATATTCCCGCATGTGATGATATTGTTTTCTCAACAACAGCAAAATGGTGGACGGGATATGACGCAGCACAATCACAAACATCCAGGATCGCACGATCACGCTCACGATGACAGAGAAGTCTCCAGGAAATTTCATAAGGACTGGCGGGTATGGCTCGTGGTAGGTATGATGCTGGCCGCAATGTGTATTTATGTACTCACGCTCGACGAGTCGGTCGTGCCGGCCATCATGAGATAATACAGGCCGAATAGATACAATTGATTATTCAGGTGTTTTTTCTCTTGAAGAGAGCCAACCAGTATTCGGTTTTGGGAGGGTAGGTGAGATTTGTGTGTCCAAGATCGTACATTGTAGGCTTGGGGGGAGCGATCTTTACTGTTCCCACCAATTCGCAGAAATCCTTCGTGTATTTCTCAAACCACTTCAATATGAATCTGTCCGACCGGTTAGTCCATCCCCACGATGTGCTCACATGTACGTAGAGAAGATATTTCGGCTTTGACTCAACGATTTCCCTTACCATTTCACGCTGCAATTCACTCGCAAACGGATGTCCTTCTGTAAGTGGATACGTATAGATAAAGCCTGTAGCCGATTTTCTCTGCGAGTAGAAAAAATCTGAGGTTCCGAACCGAGCACTGCCACGGTATCGTCCGGGGATGTGTTCTGTGCCAGATAGTCAGCTATAACCAGGGATTCAGGAAAGGGATTGGCTCCGTGCACCATGCGGGAAGCGGCGGAACCGTCAGACTGGAATAAGAATTGCCGGCAGGAGTAACACACCCAGGATACCGCCACGACTGTCACGATTCCCACCAGCGCAGCAGCAACAGGCACAGAAATTTTCTCTTTTGCGGATTTCCAGAGCGCTGACACGGCCACTCCCGCGGTGATGGAGATGGCTGGTACCAACAGAATGAAATAGTGGGATCTGAAATAGAGTCCCGGACACACCGATGCCACGGAAAACACAAGAAAAGCTATTGACGGTATCGATCGATTGTCGCTTCTGACCCGGATAAGCATGTAAAACAGCCCAACAACAGCCAGCAGCCATATGATGAGAGCATTTAAGACAGTCTCTCGGTGATTGAAGACAAGAATATCGGGGACCATGCTGAGAGGGATCTGGGAAACGTATTCCCGGGCATAGGTCACGGTCCAAAACCAAAACCTGTCGAAGACTCCGGCCTGCCACATGATAACGCATAACAACAGATAGGGTAGGGCTGCCCCCACTGCGAAGATCAGCACGTGCAGAAGGGATCTGCGAAGGGTCGAATTCGATCCTTTCCAGCCGGTCATCAGAATGGTGAACACGCCAAAGAGAATAAAAGCCCCACCATGCTGCTTCACGGTGAAACCGATTCCCACCAGAATCCCAGCCATAAGGAATGCAAGCCGTTTGCCTGAATCCAGGGCATAGAACAGGAGGAGGATTCCTGCCAGCGCCGGCAGCAGGACAAAGTGCTCCGAATTTGCAAATACCCCGTCAACATCAGGGCTTAGAGACAAAATGGCGAAAAAGATCGCTCCACAGAACCCGGTCATATCGTCCCAGAGCCGGCGACCGAGGAACAGAACCAGAATACAGGTAGCTAAATTGACGATCATTAAACCAAGATGAATGGCAACATGCGACTGTCCGAGAACTGCCATGATCGCAGCATATGCCATGTAAATGCCGGGAAGCTTCATGTTGTAAGCTTTGGAAAACGGCGCAATGCCTTCCAAGATCAGTTGACCGGCATAGGCGTATTCTCCTTCATCACGTTCCAAAGGAATCTCACTCAGGTGTAGGCGAACCCCAACCACCAGGATCAACACAAGACCGAGCGCAAGGATTCCCCAGCGGCTTCCGAGAAACCATTTGGAAGCTTTTTGCTCCACATTCGATTCGATTGTCCTTGCAGTTTCAGCAACCATTCTCGTCATTTCATTTCCAGGATCGCTCCGGTCACGTATCAGGAAATACGGCAGTGGGCATCTCCATCGCTCTGACGTCCTTGACCGGTTGTAGGATAGCGCCTGTTTTTGACCGTATCTTACCGTTTGCTTCGCAGTCAACGAAAATTCGTAGGGCTTTCGTAAGCGAGTCTTTGCCGGAAGACAAAATCCTATTCGCCGGTCGCAACTGATATTGTGTAAACGAGAAAATCACAAAGTAATATAACGCTTTGAGGTTTCTGGTAAAAATCATTAATCGCTTGTCAATTTGCCGATCTTGTTCTATGTGATAAATGGGACGGTATGACCCTATTCAGAAGTTACGTTCACGTAGAATTTATCAATGTTCGACGGGGAAAAACGTCATCATGGGCGCGAAAAAAAGTCCTCTTTCAGATAAGAATCCAAAATCCGGAACACCCGAGAAGACGCCAGATCGTGCGAAACTACAGAAAGTATTCTCTCAGGCCGAATTAGAGGCCAGGCTGCTCCAGGTGCTCGAAAAACAGTTAGAACAAGGATTCACCTGTGGTGAACTTCCAAAGAAGTGCGGGTTGGATTGGCGTCGAGGACTCGCTGCAAAACTTGGAGCGAAGAAGCCGGAGGCAGGTTCGCAGGATGTCCAATCATTTGTATACGATCTCTGGAGAAGAGGGCTCGTGTTCTCGGAACCACCGGGAAAAGGCAAGCGATCCTGCAGATTCTGGTCTATGACTGCTGCTAAAGCTCACTTTCCTCTGGCATTTCCGTCGTCGGCTGCACAGATATCGGAACAGGGTGCATTATCCGTAGATCGCTTGAAAAGCGCTTACGACAAGTTCGTGCCCCAACATTTGGGCGGATTCGTTCCGATATACAAGGTGCGTCGAGAACTGGAGGCATTCAAGGAGGAGTTTGACACTCTTCTGAGGAGCTTGAATGAACGGGACGAGCCTTTACTGGAACTCTTGGGAGGGGATCCGCAAAAATTTTCGGATGACCAGAAGAATGATTCATTTCGGCGTGGAGATCACCTGTTCCTCCGCATGAGGTGGAGGGAAACATGAGATCGAAATCCCCCGATCTGCCTTTCGATCCGTTTGCGGCGCGAGCTGTGGGCGATCCCTGGAGATCTCCCGAACCTGATATAGCGACGGTGAATGCGCAGCCGTTCGGGACAATCATTCAACTCCTCGGACAAATCGACAAGACTCCAAACCTTTCGGCGCTGGTCCTGGGAGAAGCTGGGAGCGGGAAGACTCATTTGATCAAACGACTTATGACTGCTCAGGGGACCAGTCTCATTTTTGTTTACGTACATCCGATGAAGAATCCGGTTACCATGTTCAGTAACCTGTTGGAGCGGGTCATGACCAATTTGGACTGCTCGCCCATGGGGTTGGATGCTTTCTTCGGATGCACTCAACTGGACCTCATTGTGGCCAATGTGATCATTGCCGCTCTGGAAGAAAACCTAAAGGGTGGTCAGGTCAAGATTCCCCCACAATCTTTGAAAGCTTTGAAAGCCAATCCCGTCAAGATTTTTCAACAGCAGAAGAACATGGCCAAGTGGGCCAAGATCTTGTCGAAGACCGAGGAGTTTCTTGCCTTGAAGCTTCCGAAAGATCTCATTTCCAAGATGGTCCTTAAACTGCTCTTTCATTATCTGGACGACTCCAAAAGAACCATAGTGCAATATCTCCTGAGCGGTTATCCTCCTGATGAAGACGATGCGAAGGCGCTTGGTATAAAGTTCCACGAGATCGATCTTACCATAGAGGCGCAGGAGGAAAGGTCCAAACAGATCTTGAAAGCCATCGGCAGAATGTTGCGATTCTACCGCCCCATGATTCTTTGTTTCGATCAGTTGGAAAACCTCGATACGACGGCCCTGATCAGTTCCTTCGGAAAGTTGATATCCGAGATAGTGAATGAAGTCGATAACATCCTGCCCATTGCGTTCATGCGTCCCGACACTCTTGAATCCGGTTTTTCTGAAGAGAACCTTGATAAGGCGGCTCGAGACAGGCTTACCTTGAGAGTAATTCCATTGGATGGGTGCAATCTGGAGCAAGCGTTGGATATCGTTAAGGCAAGGCTTGATTGGGCTTTTGAGGGATCTTCACAGGCACGCCCGAATCCGTATTATCCATTTCAGGAGGAAGTGCTCCGCAAAGAAATCCTGAAGGACGGAAACACGCCGAGAATGGTCTTGACAACTGCCAGCAAATTGATGGGGCACAAATTCGTCCCCGAAGATCCTGTCGCGATCGTCACGAAATGTTTTCATTCAGAGCGGGAGCAGTTATTGGCTACAGCCAACAAAGAACCTTTCGCGAAGGATACTATAGTAGAAGCTCTGCATCTCTATTTTGGCAATCTGAAGAATAACCCGGAATACGAGATAATCCATTTCGGGCAGGACAAGAATATCGATCTGCGCCTGGAGATCAAGCGGCTCAAGAATAAGACGGACAAGCGAAGGCTCGATATTGCGGTGGAAACATCCTCCCACGGAAAAACATTGATCAGGAACCTGGGGAATCTTGTTACCAGGATTGAGGGAGGAACAACGGATGTAGCGATTTTCCTCAGGGATGCCAACAATCCTATACCTCCCGGCCCGAACAAAATGCCCAAGACCGTGGAACAACTCAAAAGATTCGAGGATCGCGGAGGAACCAAATTGTATTTGGATTACAGTCAGTTGGCCGACCTGTATGCGCTTGTGTACACGAGAAACAAGATCCCTCCCGGCGACTTGTCGTATGTCTCTAACGACCGGGGAGATCGTAAGGTCGTGAGCATGGCGGATTTTGCATCGTTTCTGACAGACCGCTTTGAATCACCATTCTTGGCGGATATACAAAAAAAGCTCTTAACGGGAAAAACCACTCGATCCAAACCTCCACCCGAAATCACTCCTGAACGAGGAGGAGAAATCGTTTCAGGGATCATAGAGGTTCTCGATCGCCCTCCTTACAAATTCAAGCTGGAACAAATAGCGTCTCATCTCCAAAAGAAAGGTGCCGGACAGATTACGCTGGATCAACTTGCTACGGTAATAAGCCGGCACAATAATGTGATCGGATATTACGCGGTTACTCCTCCGATATATTTCCTCAAGTAAAAAGGATCGCATGATACTGTGGCCTACCCATATCAGGAGAGCGTGTCTTTGCCCCAGGATACTTGTGGACGAATACAAGAGCGGCCGCAAACACAAACTGTTTCAAGATAAGCTTGTGCTCCCGGGAGCATTCTTTCACGATTCCGTAGCTGGCCCCATGTTTCAGGCGATAGCGTCGGGAAAAGATGGAGATCTCGTGAAGATCCTGGAATCAAGAGGAAAAGATCGGAGCGACTTCAATGTGCAATTATGGGCTCATCTCGATAAGAAATATCTCACTCCGGCTTTCTTCTCCAGGTCAAAGCCCAAGAATCTCTCCGGAGATCATATCCTGACATTTGCTCGCGGCCTGGGAAAGCTGTCCGAGTATCTTACTGAGGAAATCTTCAGCCAACGACCTCTTTTCGAGACATCTGCCGAAACGCTCAAGTCCCTTTTTCTGCCGCCGGAAAAGAAGATGAGCAAGAGACTGATTACGAAATCCGGGGTTTCTCTTACTATCCGCGGAAAGTATGATGCATTGCTCTTTGATGCGAAACATCAGGAATTTGTCGTGTTGGAATTCAAGTGTAAGAGTGATTACGAGCTGATCGGAGATCTTGAGCAGGTGTCAACGTATGCCTGGATGATTCGGGAGACTTCCGGGATTCCGGCACGTGCTGCGATTTTTTATCTGGGAGAAGAACCCGAAGTTAAGCTCCTCACGAGTGAGGTGCTGGAGCAGGCATTCGAGGTAAGTCTAAAGCTCATAAATGAAATCGGGAATTGGCTCGGTGCATCAGATCTACCGAATGCAGGAATTCCTCCTACCACAGTGGAAGGTCTCTGCGGGATATGCTCGTTGGGAAGCGATTGCGATAAGCGATTTGGTGCCAGAGGTCCTCGATTGACGGAGCAATTACGGACCAGAGTAGAGGAGGAAGCTCAAAAGGAGGTAAGCAGTGAGGGGATATTAGTCGGGAAGACGTTAGAAGAGAAAGCGTCTCCGGTCTATTGGAATCCGTTCGCCGACGATCCTCGTCTTGCAAACGGACACATGCTGGTTGTAGGGACCTCCGGATCCGGCAAGACACAGGTTTTGAAATCTCTCATTGATGAAGTCGTTCGCAAGAATTTGATTCCCATAATCTTTGATTTTAACAATGACTATGTTGTCCCTGAATTCCTGGAACGGCACAACATGCAAGCGCATTATCCGGGAGACGGTTTGCCGCTTAATCCTTTGGAGCTGGTTCCCGATCCCCTGACCGGGAAAATTCAGCTCGCCAGCGGTGTCTTCTCGACTGCAGGAATACTGAAAAGAGTGTACGGACTAGGCGTTCAGCAAGAGGCAAATCTTCGAACTGCAATGATCGAATGTTACGCAGATCATGGGATTACCAAGGAGACTTCGGTAAAACCTTCTTCCGGATACCCTGCGTTTGAGGAGCTTGAATCTAAAATCCTGGAGCTTCCCAATCATACTGCTTTGCTGAACAGGCTTTCACCGATTTTCAGTCTCAACCTGTTTTCAGGCCCCAAAGACGATGGAGGCTTTGACGATTTCATTAAATCACCCAAAGTTGTCAGGCTTGCTCCTTTGCCCACGGAAGAAGTCAAACTGGCGGTTGCGGAGTTCGTATTGCTCAAACTGTATAATCATTTTGTCTGCCAGCCTCACAGGATTCATCCGGTGATGGCCGTTATCGTAGATGAAGCACACAAATTGAGCGGTTCGGAATCTATCGTGAAGCTTTTTCGTGAAATCCGTAAATTCGGGGTAGCCATGATCCTCTCTTCACAAAAGGCGAAGGACTTTCATGCCGATATTCATGCCAACGCGGCTTCCGGATTATTTTTGAAAAACTCGGAAATAACGGACAGGAAATACATTGCCGATCAACTCAAAGGATCGGATAAGCACAAGGAGGAAATCGTAAACATACTGGGATTGCAGCGGACATTTGAGGGACTCTTTCGCAACGATCATTACGCCCCCTTCGTGAGACTAAGGGTGATTCCCTATTTCGAGAAATTCGAATCCACGAAATCGTAGCCATTTGGAAATCCCTGGCGTATGGATATATGAGAGTGATTCAACCTTCATTCAAAATCTTTCGTCCTTCTCTCAACAATTCCCTCATCCTGAAGGGTTTAGCGACAAACCCTTTTGCCCCGATTTCAAAACATTCCTTTATGGTAGAATCCGCCGAACTGCCGCTGGCAACGAGAATTCTTGCCTTATCGTCGATTTTCAAGAGTTCCTTGAGACAGCCTTTACCGTCGAGCACCGCCAAAGTCCATTGGGAAGGTATCGAGACATCTTCGAGTGGTTGGATACACAGATCCGCCCCTACAATTAGGCCGGGCAGATGATTAAGAAGCGTGCCACGCTTTGGAATAGGTTTTGATTTTTGAGACAGTTTCTCCCTGCCGCTCCATTCCTGCGATATCATTGACATATATAAGATGTGCCGGCACGGGGGCACGGCCCCCACCAATTTCCTATTTTCAATTCGACACTAATTTTGGCAGTTGCCATAGGAAGCGCAAGTCCTGATAGCTCAACAGGTTCTTGAAGAATTAAGTGCCTGATTTTTCCAGGGTGGAAAAGAAGTCTTTCAATGGATTTCTCGCTTCAATTTCAGCGAGTTGATATATGAATTGGAAATCTCGCTCCGAGCTGGAACCTCGACAGATCGCATGGCGGACATGATTTTCCCGGTATGCCGATTTCGTGAAAACCGGAGAATACAGGAAAATCATATCCAGTCTGACGTGTGCGTAAAGCTACTTTTACTTCAGGAAGGCCAAGGATTGATCGATTGCGTCTAGAGTCAATCTCAAGTCCTCTTCAGTATGCCGATAGCTGATATACCCATGGTGGAAAGGCGAGAAAAAGAATCCTCTTCGGATGAGTTGTGCGTAAAAATCCCTTCGCTTGGTTTTGTGTGAGCCTGACTCATCTTTCTTAAAGGTGACATAGAACATCGGGGCGACTCCGGTCAGTTCGGCTCCCACGTCATGCTTGTCAATCAATTGCTGGATTTGTTTAATAAATCGCCCGCCTTTCTCCCAGATATTGTCAAGCACATTATCCCGCTCA
The DNA here is from genome assembly GCA_041740635.1 of Desulfomonilaceae bacterium. Taxonomy (GTDB): domain Bacteria; phylum Desulfobacterota; class Desulfomonilia; order Desulfomonilales; family Desulfomonilaceae; genus Desulfomonile. Next base: position 36,982 of record JBGSLQ010000002.1, read on the forward strand.
AGGATTTCTATCGTCTTGAGCGCTGCTATGAAGGCATCGCTGTTGGGGAAAAACGTCGAAGAAATAAAGAGCTTGTGCGCAGCCGCCATCATGACTTCCTTCTTCCCTGTTACTACCGAAATGGGATAACCGTTGGCGATTGCCTTTCCAAGGACACTCAGATCGGGGGTGACACCATAGAGTTTCTGCGCTCCGCCCATTGAAAGCCGGAATCCGGTCCGAATTTCATCATAAACCAACACTGCCCCATACCTGTTGGCAATTTCACGGACACCTTCGAGGAACCCGGGCTTCGGGATCTGCATCTTTTCGTGATTAGGATGCCCGAAAGGCGTCATGATAATGGCCGCGGTTTCGTTGCCGTGTTTTGTCATCAAATCTTCTAACTGGTCAAGTTTGTTGTATTGAAACTCAAAGACATCTTCGTGCATTTTGGCAGGCACTCCGCCTTTCATTTCAACACACCAGTCATGCCATCCGTGATACCCGCATCGCATCACTTTGAGTTTATTCGTGTACGCCCGTGCGATACGAATACTTGCGCTCGTTGCATCAGAGCCAGTTTTCAAGAAAATGCTCATCTCAGAAGATGGCACCAGTTCCGTGAGCTTCCTGGCGAGCAAATTTTGATATTTTTGAGTCAGCGTAAAACAAAAGCCCTTGTCTCTTATCTGTCTGTAGACTGCTTCATCCACCTCTTGTTCACGGTATCCCAGGATGATGGGACCGTAGCCGCAAAGAAAATCGATAAATTCATTCCCGTCAACATCGGTAAGGCGGCAGCCTTTTCCGGTTTCAAGAAAGATGGGATACTCTCCATCAATGAAATCGGCTGGCTTTCTGGCGCCCAGAACGCCTCCGGGAATCAATGAGGTTGCTTCATCGAACAGCTCCCGGCTTTTGGTGATATTCAGTTTTTCCATTTCTTTCATAGAGCGTTTCTCCTGTCCGAGCTAGACCTGAAGTAATGACGAAATCGTCTCTGTCTGATGGATTCTTGCACCTCTCTTCAGAAATTCTGCAAGAAACTTTGCCGGATCGATGCAACCTTCAGGAGCGACCACACCTTTCTCTGTCACATCACCTGCATTCATCATGAGCGCTGCAATGGAAGCCGGAAGCCCCGTCCCTGGTGCCATCCTTCCCACCATATCGGCTGTGTAGGTTATCTGCTTGCCGTCTCTTTGGCCTTTGACGATGACTTTGAGGCCCGATGACTGCGGACCGTTATCTCTTCCTTGAGGAATCGTCTCCCAAAGCTTCAACGCAAGGTCATAGGGAGTTATGGTTGTTCCTTTAATGTCTCTCGGCTCAGTGCTTAAGAAGCCTGTGTCTTTCTGTGATTTTATCAGATCGTCCACCCATTCGGGAATGAGTGCGCCTTTGATTATAACGTTTTTCACGTCTTTTATGTACTTGGGAATAGTCAACGGCTGTGGATGGCCGACATAGCGCATCTTGCAGGTGCCAAGAGGATCCAGGAAATCTGCTGCAATTTCACCGGTTCCTCCCTCGACATGGACCAACTCACCGTTTATAAACTGGGGAACTTTTCCAAGGGTCATATGGAGGCTGTGATCCCAGGCGGCTCCTGCAAGTTCGGCAATGCTCACCACCCAATACAGGAAAATCTCGTCCACACTGTCCAGACGGTCCGCATACCATTTCACCAGGACATTATTGGTTCCCGGATCCGAACCCATGCCGGTAAGAACGGTGATTCCAGCGTCTTTGGCGATTTTGTCGATCCCTGAATTGAAGAGAATCTCGGTTCCTTCGTAATCGTCGCAGATGTCAATATAGTTTACCTTGGCTTCTACTGCCGCTTTTGCGACAGGTACCGCGGTTTTGTAAAAGGGACCGGCGCAGTTGATCACGACATCGACTTCCTTGAACGCTTTCACCATGCCATCGTGATCGTTCACGTCCATTTTGATAAGAGTTGCTTTTTCACTATCGCGCAACTTGGGAGTCAATCTTGCCGGGTCAGGATACAAATCTCCCAGAAGAACGCTCGACACCTGTGATTGTTTTATCAGGTCCCGACCGACGCCCTGGCCCATACCGCCGGCTCCGCCTAATATAAATGCACGCATATTTCATTCCTCCTCAATATTCGTATTTCTTCCGCTCCACCCTTCTCGTGGATTCGCGTACTCGTCATCGACTCTTATTCCGTAGTGGGGCTTATGAATTCCCCATCCAATATTTCAGTGAGCACCCCGTGCAATGCGCCCGGAGGGTCTATGAATGCATAACGATTCCCAAAGAGATAACGGGGCTTACGGTCTATGGTGCTCCTGCCGGCACGGTGCAACTCCTCAAGAGCTTCTTCCACATTCTCAACGCGGTATGATATGAGGAAAAGGCCCTCGCCTCGATGATCCAGGAATCTCGCCACTTCACAAGCGGGAGTGGTCGGTTCCATGATTTCCACTGCAACGCCTCCCACCAGATAGCGAATCACTCGTATGGATTCTTCGGGTGCAACATACTCACATATCGGTTCCAGCCCCAAAGTCCCTTCATAAACCTTGCGAGCCTCGTGAACACTCCTGACAGCAAAACAGATGTGGTCGATTTCTTTTACTTTCACGAATGCCTCTCTCTCAAGAGTGCCATTTCCCAACGAAATGCGCATGATATCATTGGGAAGGCACTTGCTCAATTGGCAAAGATTGCATTTTGTATTAAAGGATACAGCGAACAAGCGTATCGATCATTCCTATGCCCAAGTTTGGGGCATAGGGAATACCCGTACGTCCTTGCAACGGAGAGAGGCAGAAACCGTAGTCAGTTGCCGTAAAAAGGCCGGTATTTTTCCGAATCCAAGATTATATCGGTGTGAATTTTCCGTCAAGCACAATCTTGCTCTTCAGGGATTTGGAATTTCTTGGATTCAGGCAATTGTTTGAACCCATTTCTCCTTGATAACAGTTAAACTTGCGTCCTAAGACGGCCTGTACTTTGTTCAAAAAAGAACTTGACAGAACGTCTCGAGTAATGATACCCGATTCGTGCACTGTATACAGTGCACCGTATACGCGCCGAGTGAAGGTTCGCAAGAGAGAGGCAGATACCAACCGTGGCGCACCGAAATCGCGGGTAACGGCAAGGGGGTTCAAGACTCCGGAATCAAAGATATATTGGCTCCCGTCCTTGTAAAAGGCTACTTAGGCATGCTGCCGTTACCTGTAGGTGCGCAAGAGCAGGAGTCAATTATTCATTTGTCGAGCATGAAATTCGAGCGAGGTGGCAAGTATGGAATCCCTCAGAAACTTGAAAGTTCTTTCGTTGGAGCAGGCGACTGTTGTGCCGTACTTGACCTATCGCCTGGCTATGGACGGCATGGAGGTCATCCGCCTGGAACACCCGGTGTACGGTGACCCTAATCGTATGATCGGTGAGAACGTGCTCGATGAAGAACGTATGAATGCCTACTTCCTTTGTATCAATGCCGGGAAGAAGGCTCTTACGCTCAATCTTGCCGAGCCCAAAGGGCAGGAACTCCTGAGAGCGTTGATTCGAGAGTTGAACGTTGACATTTTTGTTACCAATCAACTCCCCAAGAATTATCGCAAGCTCGGCATCGACTACGACTCGCTTAAAGCTGCAAAAGAAGACATCATCTGGCTGGGAGTGACAGGATTCGGACCTGACAGCAATGAAGGCGCATACGATCCTATTCTTCAAGCCCGTTCCGGACTCATGGAAATGACAGGTGAGGCCGATGGCGATCCTCAGGTATTGGGAATTCCGCTCCCTGATATGGGAACCAGCGAGCATGCTTACGGATTGCTGATGAAGGCTCTTTTCAATCGGGCAGTTTCGGGGCAAGGCGCCCGAATCGATTTATCCATGTTCGAATCATCAGTCTCGTGGATGACGGTTCCCATAACCATGACGGCTTCCTTCGGGAAAAAGATCACACGTCGCGGCAACACCCACGAATTTTTCGCTCCTGTTTCGGTTTACCAGACCAACAATGGATTTATCTATCTGGCGGTAGGCAACGATCGTCAATGGAAGGCCATGGTCTCCCAGGAGCTGTTCAAGTCTCTTGACAAGCCGGAGTACGAAAAGAATATGGGACGCATCAAAGACGTTGTCAATCTGAATGCGGCTTTGAATGCCATTACTCGAGAACATAGCTCCGAGCAGTTGATGGAATTCTTCACGTCCATCACCGTCCCGGTGAGCAAAATCAGTTCCGTGAGTGAGACCATTGCAGATTCGCTCGTCCAGCGGAGGCTGCTGTCATCGTGCGATCACAAGACCAAGACCAGCATTACTCTTGCGCCTCCACCCAATATGACAGCCTTTCTTGAGAGCAGCGAACGTCAGATGACATTCCCTCCTCGCTTTGGGGAACACAATGACGAGTATTACAGTCGATTGGGGCTTTCAAACGAGAATATCGCCAATCTCAAGGCGGAAGGAATCATTTAGCTCTGGAACGACTCGACAAAAGACCGCAGCCACGATAGAAAGATCGTATTATGAATATCATCGTTCTCATCAAGCAGGTCCCCAACACCACGGACGTAAAACTCGATCCTAAAACCGGCAACCTGATTCGAGAAGGTATTGAAACCATAATCAATCCTGATGATCTGCACGCGCTTGAGACGGCGGTTACCTTAAAAGAAACGGTCGATGCTACAGTAACGGTTTTGACCATGGGACCGCCTCAGGCTATCGATGCCCTGTCCGAAGCAATCGGGATGGGTGCAGATAAGGCTGTTTTACTTTCCGACAGAGCGTTTGCCGGCGCAGACACCTGGGCGACTTCGCACACTCTTGGAAAAGCGATTCAACATATTGGCGAATTCGATCTGATCCTGGCGGGCCGTCAGGCCATAGATGGTGACACCGCTCAGGTCGGTCCGCAGGTGGCTGATTTCTTGGGCCTGCCACAAGTGACATACGTTTTCGATATCGAATCGGTCAGTGACGATCACATTGTCGTCAAGCGCCGGCTCGAAGACGGGTACGAACTGATTCAATGCAACTTGCCTGCACTCTTGACTCTTATACCTGCTGCAAAGGGGCCCAGATATCCGCTCATTTCCAGGCTGCTCATGGCCTGCCGCGAAAAGGCTCCCATCAAGATTTGGAATGCGGCGGATATTCGGGTCACCACGGCCGAGATCGGTTTGGACGGTTCTCTCACTCAGGTTATGAAAACCTTTGCTCCAAAATTCGAGCGTCAAGGACAAGTCCTGCAGGGAAACACTGTGGACGCGGTGCAAAATCTCGTTGCACAGTTCAAGGAAAACAAGCTGATATGAGCAGCGTAATGAAAGAAGTGAAATCGGGGGACATTCTTTAGAAGAAGGTCCACCACAATATTCCTTCTTTGAATGCCGCTGGAACAAGGGCTCATGAATATACGAGGTCATCATGGCAATCTGGGTTGAAGTCGATCTTTGTGACGGGTGTAGACGTTGTACGCGAGCCTGCCCCTACGACGCCATGGAAATACGAGAGGGCAAGGCTTACGTCGGAGATCGCTGCACATCCTGCGGCGCATGCATGGAAGTCTGCCGCAGTAAAGCCATTGTCACCGATGCTCAACCCAGGACCATACCGGATTTCAGCAGTTACACAGGCGTCTGGGTGTTCGCCGAGCAACGAGGCGGCCAATTGCAGCGGGTTTCCGTGGAATTACTCGGTAAAGCCCAGGAATTGGCCAAGGAGCTGAACCAGAAAGTTTCGGCAGTCTTGATAGGGCACCAGGTGTCCGATCTTGCGAAGACTCTTACTCAGTTCGGAGCGGACACGGTGTACCTCGTCGAGCAAGAGATGCTGAAAGAGTATCGCACTGAGGCGTATGCTCACGTCTTCAAGGAGTTGGTTACCGAGCACAAACCGAACATTCTCCTCATGGGTGCCACCCATATAGGCCGGGATCTTGCCCCGAGAGTCTCCAGATGCGTGGGTTCGGGATTGACAGCCGACTGCACCGAGCTTTCCATACATCCCGAGGAAGGCATTCTCCTGCAGACCCGACCGGCCTTCGGCGGCAATGTCATGGCGACCATAGCCAACCGATTTTCGCGTCCCCAGATGGCAACGGTAAGGCCCGGAGTTATGGAAGTGATTCCTACTCCGGGAAAAGAAGGCACCGTAATCACCCATATCACTCAGCTTACTGAAGAACAGATCGGCACCAGGATTTTGGAAATCGTAAAGGAGCCGAAGACGCATGTAAACCTGACCGAAGCGAAGGTCATCGTTGCAGGCGGAAGAGGGGTGAGCGATGCAGCAGGATTCGAGTTGCTCGGCGGATTGGCGGCGGCATTGGGGGCCGAACTCGCCGGAACACGGGTCGCCTTTGAGGAAGGCTGGATACCTGCTTCCAGGCAGGTCGGTCAGACCGGAGTGACGGTTCGCCCTGATCTGTACATAGCGTGCGGAATTTCGGGAGCTATTCAGCATCGCGCGGGAATGATGGATTCCAAATTCATTGTGGCCATAAACAAGGATCCGTATGCTCCAATCTTCAAGGTGGCAGACTGGGGGATTGTCGGGGATTTGTTCGATGTGGTTCCCGAGTTGACCAAGCAGTTGCAAGCTGCCTGTCAGATTATGTGCGACTAGGAAGCCTTTACCGGCGCAGCCGATAAAGCGCCTCAAGTGAGAAGGATTTCTGTAATGATAAGGTCAAATCCGGAAGAGCTGATTCGGAAAAATATAGCGCGATTCGTCGATACGGAAATAATTCCCATAGCCCAGGAACTGGATAAAAATGGAGAGTTTCCGAGGGAAATATTCACAAAAGTAGCGCAGATGGGCACTTTCGGAATCCGCTATCCTCGAAACAAAGGCGGCGCGGGCGGCAATACCACATTGTACTGTATTATATGCGAAGAGCTTGCTCGAGGGCTCGTGAGTGTTGCCTCCATCACGGCCATGCAGTGCTTGATGGGAACGAATTTCCTGTTCCATTACGGGACGGATGAAATGCGTGAACAATTCTTCTTGCCGGCAATGCGAGGCGAAAAGATAGGCTGCTTTTGTATGACGGAACCGGATGCCGGCTCGGATCTGGGCGCAATTACCACGAGAGCCACTCAGGTCGACGGCGGATACCTGATCAATGGCATGAAAACGTGGGTTACTGACGGCCCCGAAGCCAGTTTCTACACGGTCATGTGCCAGACCGATCCGAAGAAGAAACTGCGCGGGATAGGATATTTCTTTGTGCCGCGCGATTTGCCGGGTGTTTCGATCAGCCCGCGATTCGATTGTCTGGGAACCCGTACAACCCCAATCTGTGAAGTGGCTTTCAAGGATGTTTTTATTCCGACAGAGTATCGTCTGACCCCGGAAGGTGAGGGGTTGAATGCGTTCCTGAAGATTATCGCGGAAATTCGAGCAATGACTGCCGCTTTAGCCATCGGCCTGCAGCGCGCTTCTCTTGACGATTCAGTCAAGTATGCTAATGAACGAATGGCTTCCGGTCAGACAATCGGTAAATTTCAGCTCATTCAGGCCAAGATTGCCAATATGGCGACTAACCTGGAAGCTTCAAAGCTGTTGACGTACAAGGCTACGGCAATAATCGATGCGGGTCGGGATGCACTGAAAGAAGCATCTATGGCGAAATATTTCGCGACTGAAGCAGCCTGCAGCGCTGCAGACGAATGCACCCGCATATTCGCCGGTTACGGGTATTCCATGGAATACGCAGCGCAACGCTACTTCCGTGATACACGCTTCCTGCTCAATGGAGGCGGTACACACGAAGTTCTTCAGAGCAATATCGCACGATGGGTCGGAGTCTGATATTTTATGCGATAAGAGCCTTTGAAGCAATACCGTGTACATGACCTGTTAGGAGAGACAGTCACAAATGATTTCCGGTAAGACAGAGAGCTTCGCGGATGCTTTAAGACCATTGGCTGACAGGAAATCCGCTGGAGAACATATTTTTGAACATTTGAAGCAAGCTATCATTCGCGGTGACATTCCTCCCGGAAGTAGGATGGTGGAAACCCGAATTGCCGAAACCATGGGAGTTAGCCGTACTCCTGTGCGTGAAGCCATTCACAAGCTTGAACGTGAAGGCCTTCTGACGAAGCAGGCGCATACCGGTTTCACTGTGGCCGGATTGACCAGGGAGGATGTTGAAGAGTGTTTCGGAATTCGTGCAGTGCTGGAAGGATATGCAGCCCGTCTGGCCACGGTGAAGCACACTCCGGAACAGCTAAGACCGTTAATCCGGAAAAACGACCTGTTCCGTAAACATCTTGAGAAAGACGATTTGAAATCGCTTCCTAAAATCAATACCGACTTGCACAACATGATCTATGCATTGAGCGGAAGTCCTAAACTGGTCAAAATGATCAACGATCTCAAGGAACAAATCCTTCGTTTTCGTGAGATCATACTGAAGAGTAAATCCTTTGCACGGGCCAGTCACAAGGATCATAGCGAAATGCTTGCCATGATGCAGGAACGGCGAGAGGAAGAAGTCGAAAGGCTGGTCAGGGAACATATTCTGCTCGGGCAGACAGTTTTCCTTCGTCAATACGACCAGGAGCAACGCAATCGATTTGCCTGAGTGTCCTTTGGGAACGGATCTGTGGCAAATTAAAAAAATACGTAAAAGACAAAAGCAGAGCATCGTGGCGCTCAAACCGGAATACCGGGAGATTTACTCGTATGGGAAACCCACTTCCGACTCGTTGGAATACGTGCAGGTTTACGTCCTTGCATCGGGTTTGCTGGTACGATCCTGTATTTCGGCCAATTGAAAGGAATGAGCATGCAAGGAACAAAGAGGATTCGCATCCTCATAGCCAAACCGGGTCTGGATGGACATGACCGCGGAGCCAAGGTAGTGGCTTACGCTTTGCGTGACGCGGGGATGGAAGTTCTCTATTCCGGGCTCCACCAGTCCATCGATCAGATAGTTGCTGCAGCGATTCAGGAATCAGTCGATATCATTGGCTTGAGCATAATGACCGGTGCGCATCTCCCTATCTGTTCGAGATTAATGAAACGCTTACAGGAGGATGATTTGGCCGACATCCATGTAGTGGTTGGCGGTGTTATCCCCAAAGACGATATTTCTAAACTGGAAGGCATCGGGGTGAAGTGCGTGTTTCCCGGCGGCACTCGTTTCGATGCCATCGTTGACGCCATTCGGGCGCTGCCTTAAGGGAGAAATCTATGGGCGTCGCAAAGTACATAAAGAACGAAAAAGATGCTATCGAAAAGGTAATCTACCAGTCAGGAATCGAAGTAAAACCTGTGTACGGACCGCAAGACCTTGAGGCGGTCGGGTTCAACTACGAACAGGACCTGGCAGATCCCGGTCAGTACCCCTTTACGAGGAGTATCCATCCCCAGGGTTATCGGTCCCGCGCTTGGACTACTCGCCAGTACACCGGGTTCGGCACTCCCGAGGAGACCAACAAGCGCTTCAAATATATGATCGACCACGGGCAAACAGGGCTCAATGTGGCCTTCGATCTTCCTACCCAGATGGGTTACGATTCCGACCATCCTCTGGCGCTCGGTGAAGTGGGTCGTGTCGGTATGGCCGTAGATTCCCTGCAGGATTTCGACATCGCTTTTAAGGATATCCAATTCGATCGTATCGGCTCAGGACTAACGATCAATGCCGTTGCCAGTATTATGCTGGCCATGTACCAGGCAACCGCTGAGAAGGCCGGTTATCCGAAAGAGAAGATCAGCGCCACTCCGCAAAACGACATCCTCAAGGAAATGATCGGTCGAGGCGCATGGATCTTTCCCGTAGAGCCCGGAGTAAGACTGGTTTGCGACGTGATAGAGTATTCCGTCAAGGAGCTTCCCAGAAGCAATCCGGTCAGCATCTGCGGCTATCATATCCGGGAATCGGGGGCTACTCCGTCTCAGGAAATCGCTTATGCGTTTGAGATAGCAAGGGCTTATATTGACAACCTGGTGGAACGCGGGCTTTCTCCGGATGAATTTGTGGGTCGGTTTTCCTTTAATCTGAATGTGTACGGCAACCTGTGGGAACAGGTGGCCAAATTTAGAGCGGCCCGTAAACTGTGGGCAAGAATGCTCAAAGAAGACTACGGCGTAACTGACAAAAAGAACCTGTTTCTGCGGGGATTGTTCGGTGGCGGCGGTAGCGGATTGACCAAGGAACAACCGGAAAACAATATAATCCGTGGCGCTTATTACGCTCTCGCTGCTGCGCTGAGTGGGGCTCAAACGACAGCTCTGTGCTCTTTTGATGAAGCGTTTACCATTCCGACTCCCAGAGCGGCCCTGCTGTCTCTGCGGACGCTCGAAATCCTCATGGAAGAAGTGGGAATGCGAGATACGGTGGATCCATTGGCAGGATCGTACTTCGTTGAAACGCTTACAAAAGAGATGGAAAACAGAATTACTGCGGAAATGCAGCGTGTCAGGGATAGAGGCGGCATGATACATGCCGTTTCCAGCGGCTACATTCAGGGTGAAGTTGCCAAGCAGGCCTATGAGTTCGAGAAGAGTCTGCAACATGGCGAAGTTATTAAAGTCGGAGTCAACAAGTATACCGAAGGCGAACAACCGGATGTCGAGCTGCACGCATACGACGAAGCATGGGCTGAAACCCAAATCGACAGGCTGAAGGAGTTGCGGCGAACCCGCGACAATCGTGAGGTGACGAGTAAGCTCAAAACACTGGAATCAACGGCCCGCGGAGGAGGCAACGTCATGCCTGCGCTCGTGGATTGCTGCCGGGCTTATGCCACGGTTGGCGAGATGGCCTGTGTTTTCAGGGATGTTTTCGGGGAGTGGGAAGAACCCCGATTGTTCTGATTTCAGAGTGACGGCGGTCTGAAGATAGGATTATCACTATTGCATCCAAGGTCCTCGGAGAGGTCATGAAAAACGGAGCATATCGCTTAGGTTGTGATATCGGCGGCACGTTCACCGATTTTGTCCTCGTTAACGATGAAACAGGCACGTTTTCGATCTACAAGTGCTTAACAACGCCATCGGACCCGTCTGATGCCATTGAAACGGGGATACGGGGGCTGGAACAGCAGACTCCAGGATTCATGCCGCGCGTCGAGGAAATTATTCACGGCACTACGTTGGTGATTAACGCCATAATAGAGCGGAAAGGCGCCCGCACCGGGTTGATTACCACCAAGGGATTCAAGGACATCCTGGAGCTTGGGCGCGAAATCCGCTACGACGCCTACGACATTTTTGCCGAATATCCAAAGCCCCTGGTTCCTCGGCCTTTGCGGAAAGAAGTGAACGAGCGGATCGCAAGCGACGGCCGTATCCTGACGGCGCTGGACCTTGGTGATGTTAAGCAGGTCGTGCAATCGCTTCAAGATGCTAATGTGGAATCCGTGGCAATCTGTCTGATCAATTCCTATGAGAATCATGAACACGAGCTAAAAATCAAGGCGTTAGTCAATGAGCTGGCACCTGATTTGTCAATCTCGGTCTCCTGCGAAGTGCTTCCCCAAATAAGGGAATATGAGCGAACCAGTACGACCGCGACCAATGCCTATGTGAAACCGATTACCGTCAAGTACCTGCAAAAACTGTCGTCACGCCTGCAGTCGCTCGGGTTTGAAGGTAAGCTTTTTATCATGCTCTCCAGCGGCAGCATTACGACAGTCGCCACTGCATGCGAATTCCCGGTACGCATCATCGAATCCGGACCTACTGCAGCGGTGATAGCTTCCCAGCATTACGGCCGCATGTTCAATATCAAGGATATTTTCTGCTTCGATATGGGAGGGACCACCGCAAAATCCTGCCTGATCCAGAAAGGTGAAGCGGGTTTGGTGTCAACCTTTGAAGTGGGACGGGTTCAGCGTTTCAAGAAAGGTAGTGGACTACCCATCCAGGTGCCTGTCGTAGATCTCATGGAAATCGGAGCGGGCGGCGGAAGTATTGCCCGGATCAGCAAAATGGGGCTTCTCCAGGTCGGTCCGGAAAGCGCCGGGGCTGACCCTGGACCTGCCAGTTACGACCTGGGTGGGGAGAACCCTACCGTAACGGATGCGGATTTAATTCTCGGCTACCTGGATCCTGACTACTTCCTCGGCGGGACCATGCCCTTGAATTTGGATGCTGCGCGGAAGGCCATAGAAGAAAAAATCGCCAGACCACTTAATACGACTATTACCGAAGCGGCTTTCGGTATTCACGACCTGATCAACGAGACAATGGCAGGGGCAGCCAAGACCCATATAGCGGAGAAAGGGGGTAACCCCAATACTATCACCGTGGCGGCCTTCGGTGGCGCAGGCCCGGTCCATGCATATGGGCTCGCCCGAAAGATCGGTGCTCCGCGTCTGATCGTTCCCCCTCTCGCCGGTGTGGGGTCCGCTCTGGGCTTTTTCACTGCGCCCGTGGCATTCGATCTGGTACGAAGTCACAGAGTTGCGCTGGATGATGCCGACTTCAACTCCATAGAGAAGCTGTTTGCGGATCTCGAGAAAGAGGCTTCAGCCATTCTGCGGCAAAGCGGTCAAGTAGAAGAAATCAGCTTTGCGCGCTCCATTGATATGCGGTTCATGGGACAGGGCGCCGAAACGAACCTGCCCATCCCCAATAAGCCTTTCCACCAGTGGCAAGAGCGAGAAATCCGGGTTCTTTTCGATGAGACATATGAGCGACTGTATGGTCGTACCTATCCGGATACTCGCCTGGAATTCATTACCTTCAGAGTTCGGGCCAGTCTCCCGGAACGTCCGTTTCGCATTCCTCCCATGGCAGCGAGCGGCGGGAGATTGGAAGATTGCATTAAGGGGCAACGGCAAGCATATTCGCTCATTCAAAAGAAATATCTACCGTTTACCGTAGTAGATCGGATAAAACTGTTTCCTGGCGCCAAAATGGCAGGTCCGGTTATCATTGAAGAAAAAGAATCCACCATCGTGGTAGGTGAAGATGCGCATGCCGCGGTGGACGACTTTGGCTTTGTTTGGATAACCTTTTGACAGCGCGGAAGCGAAACTCCCTTGAAGCCACCAAAAGGCAGGAGTTATGTCACTATCCTTTCCAAAATGTAGGAAGTCGTTTCAGCCACCATGTTAAATCAATAGGTTATGGTGGCCCGTTTCTTGCCATCGAGCTACTTGTTCGGGAATGTGAAGTAGCCCGTTATCCTCAACATTCCTGATCGCAAGGAGAGTTTGAATGTCGCAGAAGTTCGATCCGATCACTCTTGAAATTCTTTGGCGTCGCTTGATTTCCATCGTGGATGAAGCCGATGCCTCGGTTGCACGTACTGCGTTTTCGAGCTTACTCCGGGACGCTCACGATTATACATGCATGTTCACTGACGGTCAGGGTAACGAGCTGGTTCAGGGCACTTTCTGTACTCCGGGCCAGGCTGGCGCAATGGCGCTCGGCATCAAGAAAGTCATTCGCCATTTTCCCTACGATGAATATCGTCCGGGCGACGTAATCATAGTCAATGATCCCTGGCTCCTGGCCGGCCACTTGAACGACGTTTGCGTCTTGAGTCCTGTTTTCTACAAAGACCGTGTTGTCGCTTTCACTGCCTGCGTTTTCCATCATTCGGATATCGGAGGCCGTGTTGCATCAGACAACCGTGAAGTGCACGAGGAAGGACTTTTTATTCCCCCGATAAAGCTCTATACGGCCGGAGTACCCAATGAGTCCGTATTAGACCTCATCCGCTGGAACGTGCGAACGCCCGAGGAGGTTATTGGAGATATTCGTTCCCAGGTGGCATCCAATCACGTTTGTGCGGAAAAAGTAATCGAAATGCTGTCTGATGAGGGACTTGACTCTTTGGACGATCTCGCCGGAGAAATTATCAGCCGCACCGAAAACAGCATGCGCCAGGCAATCTCAAAAATACCGGATGGAACGTATCCGTACAGAGGAGTCATCGAAGGCGCTGGCAAGCGAGACGACATAACGATCGCGCTTACGGTGAACGTCAAAGATAGCGACATCCTGGTAGACTTTGACGGGACCTCTCCTCAGGTCAACTGGGGGGTGAACGTTGTATACAATTTTACCTACACGTATGTATTTATGGCCATAAAGAGCGCTTTCGATCCGGACATTCCCATTAATGAAGGTGCTACCCGGCCAATCAAGATGACTGCTCCCCAGGGATGTGTCGTAAACTGCACGTTCCCGGCTGCTGTTGCGGCTCGTATGCAGGTGGGGCATTTTATGACTGAGATGGTTTTTCGTGCCCTCGCTCCTGCTATTCCCGATCGTATTATTGCCGGTAGCGGCGGAACTCCTGCTCAGACGAACATCATGTACGGGCGCAGGCACAATGGAAAGTCCTGGTTCACGATGATTATTCGCGGCGGAGGACTCGGTGCGAGCGGGTCCATGGACGGCCATCACTGCGCTATTTTTCCTGCCAACGGTGCAAACACGCCCGTGGAGATCTTCGAAAGCGACACCCCATTGCTCGTAGAAGAGAGAGGCTTGTTGCTCGATTCAGGAGGTCCGGGGAAAAGGCGGGGAGGTTTGGGCCGTAAGATGGTTATTCGCGTGCCGGACGACGAATTTGCTCCTCTTCCTCCGGTCACCATTGCGGTGCAAGCAGGTCGTTTTCGCTATCCGCCGGAAGGTCTCTTCGGTGGTGGCAATGCTTCCACTGCACGGTTTCTCAAGAATGGGGAGCCTGCCGATCCGAGCGGTCTCACCTTTGCCGAACCTGGAGACCGGGTAGCCTTCTACAGCGCAGGTGGAGGAGGTTACGGCAATCCGTTCGAGCGCGATCCTGAAGAAGTGGCTGCCGACGTCCAAAATGGTTACGTGAGCATCGAAAGTGCTCGCGACAACTACGGCGTAATCGTTGCGCCGGATACTTTTGCCGTGGATGCAGGGGCTACGTCGATTCTTCGCGCCGGTCCCGGCTCCGCTCAAGTAGGATCACAAATGTTCCGACCGTGAGACGGTAACGAATCTGTAGTGAGGAGGCTTGAATGCCTAGAACCTTTGTCCCCTCTTTTGCCAATACTGCCGAACTCCAGGCCCACCAGTTAAAGGGACTCAAGTGGACGGTGAAGCACGCGTATGAAGGGTCCGAGCATTACAGAAGGGCAATGGCGAAAGTCGGCGTAACACCTGAGGATATTCAATCTCTCGATGATATACGTAGACTGCCTTTGACGAGCGCTGAGGATTTGCGTGCCGGATATCCTTTTCCTCTTCTTTCGGTGCCGACGTCCGAAGTGGTTCGCATTCATGCATCCTCCGGAACTACCGGGAAACGGAAGATTCTGTCCTACACCCAAAAGGATGTGGACGACTGGAGCTACTTCTTTGCCCGATGCTATGAAATGGCTGGACTTACTGCCGAGGATCGTGTTCAGATCGCTGTGGGCTACGGTATATGGACTGCAGGGATCGGCTTCCAGTTGGGGTGTGAACGATTCGGAGCGATGGCCGTTCCAGTTGGACCGGGAAACATAGACTTGCATTGTGAATTCCTGGTGGACCTTCAGTCAACGGTTATGTGCTGTACCGGTTCCATGGGACTTCTCATGGCCGAAGAAGTTCATCGCCGGGGTATCAGAGATAAAATCGCTCTGAAGAAAATGATCTTCGGATCCGAGCGCACCAGCGAATCGATGCGCCAACGCATTCGCCAATTGCTCGGTCTGGAGCACATGTTTGACATTGTCGGAATGACGGAATTATACGGTCCAGGCACGGGGCAGGAATGCACGGCTCATGAAGGCATTCATTATTGGGCTGACTACTACATTCTGGAGATGTTGGAGCCGACTACATTGGAGCCTGTTCCTCCAGGCGAGATCGGGGAAATGGTCGTGACCACACTCCAAAAAGAGGCGGCGCCACTTATTCGCTATCGCACACGCGATCTGACTCGACTCATCGATCGTCCGTGCTCCTGTGGAAGCATTCTGCCTCTTCACGATCGACTCCTGGGGCGTTCCGACGACATGATCATCTTTCGCGCAGTGAACATCTATCCCGGCCAGATCGACTCGGTTCTGTCAAGAATAGATGACATCGGTTCCGAGTACCAAATTAGTCTGGATCGGCGAGAGGATGGAAAAGATTATATGAAGTTGCGTGTGGAATGCTGCGAATCCTCGGACAAGTCGGAATATCCCGGAATTCAGGCCAAGGTGGCGGCTGCCGTAAAAAAAGCGGTAATGGTGAGCTGCGATGTCGAGGTCGGTGAATACGGCTCACTGCCGCGATCTGACAGGAAATCAAAACGTGTGTTCGATAATCGTCCCACAGAGTAAGGTGCTTTGAGAGATGCTGTCATGAACCTTCTGTTTCACTCTTGAATCCTTCAAATCGAGGCAAGTATGAAAAAATTCACGTACCTGGTTCCCCAAACGCTTGATGAGGCGATTTCATTGCACAGGTCCCATGGAGATGGGGCCATGTACGTGGCCGGGGGCACAGATGTCCTGGTCAAGGTCAAGTCCGGGAAGATGGCTCCCGACTATCTGATTTCTTTGAAGCACATTTCCGGGCAAGATCAGCTTCGATTGAACCCTGATACCGGTGAGTTGCACATCGGCGCCTTCGTAACTCACCGGATTTTGGAAACCTCTTCGCTGATTAAGAAGCATTATCCGATTATCCAGGATGCGGTACAGCATATCGGCTCGGTACAGATTCGCAATGTAGCCACTATAGGGGGCAATCTGGTGAACGCTGTTCCTTCCGCTGATGGAGCAGTCCCTCTCATAGCCCTGGACGCCGGGGTGAGCATCTACGGTACTACGGGAGCCCGCAGAGTGGATTTGATCCATTTCTTCGAGGGGCCCGGCAAAACGGTAATGGAACCCGGAGAAATCCTCACGGAGATTATTGTCCCTACACAACCTGCTCGCACTGGTGGCGCTTACCAGAAATTCGGTCGCCGCGCGGCCATGGAACTGCCCCTTATTGGGGTGGGGGTTCTCCTCAGCCTTGAAGAGGGCTCCAACCGGTGCAGCAAGGCGCGGGTATCCCTGGGAGTAGCTGCTCCCACACCGATTCGCACACTGAATGCCGAGCGGTACCTGGTCGGAAAGGAAATCACCGAAGAGACACTGGATGAAGCCGGCCGACTGGCAGCAGAGGAATCTCGGGTTCGAGACAGTATCCGCGGATTAGCCTGGTACCGACGTGAAATGGTTGGCGTGTTCGTGAAGCGCATGGGCATGAAATGTCTGGAGAGAATCAAGGCGATAGAAGCGTGAGACGCCAGGAAGAAGACGCATTCCGAGAGCCGATAGGCGATCAAGCTCTTTTCTAAAGCGAATTTTGAAAGATTCAGATGTTGGGCAATAATCCCATGGTCCTCATAGACGCAAAAACAAGAAGTATCCTGCATGCCCCAGTAGGGGCCGGCGTCCCTGCCGGCTCAGGGTTTGAAGAAATTTGCGGGAACTTGAAGAACATGAGTGGATTGGCTGTGTTTTTCCTTGTGAGCTATTCAATTGGGCCGGCAGGGACGCCGGCTGCCACCAGGAGGCCTGAGAGGCAATGTTTTCAGTTCAGCGCCTATTCTCATTGAGAGGTTCACCGGGAATATCAAGCTGTTAGCCCTGTGGAGGTTGCATGTCTAAAGATTTGAAGTTTGTCCTGAATGGTAATCGCATGGAAATGGCGATCGAGGAGCACTGGACGTTGCTCCACCTGTTACGGGAAGAATTGGGTTTAACAGGGACGAAAGAAGGCTGCGGGAGCGGTGAATGCGGTGCGTGTACTGTCATCGTAGATGGTCTCGCCGTAAATTCATGCCTTTATCTTGCCGTGGAACTCGAAGGCAAGGACGTCCTGACCATTGAAGGACTCGCTTCTGCGGACGGCACGCTGCATCCATTACAGAAGTCTTTTGTCGAACATGGCGGAATTCAATGCGGATTCTGCAGTCCCGGTATGATTTTATCCTCCAAGGCACTCCTGGATGAGAATCCTCGACCGACAGATGAAGAAATCCAGCATGCGTTGGCCGGAAACCTCTGTCGCTGCACCGGATATGTGCCCATTTTTGAATCTGTGAAAGCGGTTATCCAAAAAGATTCCGAGGATATAGGAGTAGTGGTGCGAGAAGCCGGCTCCTCTTCCGACTCGTAAGAAACAGTTCGGGTACGGCCTTATCATGAGATCGTACGAATGAAACTGTCCGGAACTCCAAGGTGTTAGAATCGTTTGCGCTTCTTGCACCGATTCGCGATCAGCAGACAGGATTATGGAAACTATGGAAGAGTTTACAGCGGTAGGCAAGAGAGTCCCCAAGGTGGATGCCGTAAGCAAGGCTACGGGTAGAGCTCAATACATCCAGGATGTCAAACTGCCGGGAATGCTTTATGGCAAGATTCTTTACAGCAAGTATCCTCACGCTCGTATCGTGAAAATCGACACTGAAAAGGCGAAACGCTTACCGGGCGTGCGAGTTGTCCTGACCGGAGAAGATATTCCCCCGATTCGTATGGGGGTCTATAAAGATAACCCACCGCTGAAGGCCGGCAAAGTAAGATCCTATCGCGATGAAGTTGCTGCAGTGGCTGCCATAGATCCGGAAATCGCCGAGAAAGCAATCGATCTCATTGAGGTCACCTATGAAGCTCTTCCAGCAGTGTTCGATCCGGAGGAAGCCATGGGGCCCGATGCCCCTCTGGTCCATGAAGATCACAAGACGAATATTCTGAAAATGCCCTGGAGTCTGCATTATGGCGACGTGGATGCAGCAAAGAGTGAGGCAGCCTTCAGTGTTGAGGATCGTTTCACCACCACCTGGGTGACGCATTGCTGCATGGGAACCAGTGGGGCGATTGCCGATTTCGATCATGCGAACAATCTCACCGTTTACACCAACACCCAAATCCCGTCTCTTGCCCAAAAAGATTTCCTGGAAACGTTAAAGGCACTTGGTCTCAAAAATAATCGGGTGCGGGTGATCAAACCGTACATTGGCGGTGGTTTCGGCAGCAAGCTGGACACCTATGCTTACGAACACGTGGCTATTCTTCTCGCCTGGCATGCACGGCGACCGGTAAAGATAATGTTCGGTCGTGAAGAGGAATTCGTGGCCACCTCCACACGACAACCTACCATCATCCACATATCCATGGGGTGCGATAAAGAGGGCAAGCTGCTCTATCGTGATATGTCCATGGTTTTGGACAACGGCGCTTACACTTCCTGGGGGGTGACCACGCCGTCAGTTATGATGATGCCCATCACTTCGCTTTATCGAGTGCCGAATGTACGCTACGTAGCGAAATGTGTATATACTAACAACACCTATTCCCAGGCCATGCGGGGTTATGGCAATCCCCAGGCTACTTTTGCCATAGAGAGCGCCATTGACATGCTTGCAGAGGCCGCGGGTATAGATCGCATGGAATTCAGACGTATCAACTGCAATCAACCGGGTGACCTTACGCCGCAGGGATTTCGCATTACAACGTGCGGACTTCCCGAGTGTATCGAGGCAGTCTCGGAAAAATTGCACCTTGAGCGTCCAAAGGAACCGGGAGTCGGGACCGGCGTAGCGTCTCTGATTCATGT
This sequence comes from Desulfomonilaceae bacterium, assembly GCA_041740635.1. Taxonomy (GTDB): domain Bacteria; phylum Desulfobacterota; class Desulfomonilia; order Desulfomonilales; family Desulfomonilaceae; genus Desulfomonile. The sequence continues at coordinate 56,488 of JBGSLQ010000002.1, forward strand.
CGGTGGAGGAGCGCGGATCTATAAATCCGACGGCTGCGGAACAATCATCAAAATGGACGATTACGGTAATGCCAACGTGTTTACCGGGGCTTCGGATATGGGGCAGGGAGCGGATACGATACTGGCCCAGATTGTCGCGGAGCAACTCGGAATACGCGTGGACAATGTAAATGTGATCCATCAGGATACCGACGTTTGCCCGTGGGATGTGGGCGCCCACGCGAGCCGCACGACCTTTGTGGCAGGCAACTCTGCCCTGGGTGCGGCTGCAAAGATACGAAAACGTCTTCTGGAACTGGCAGCTCAGGCCCTTGAAGCTCATGTTGACGACATGGTTCTCAGAGAAGGCGCTGCATTTGTCAAAGGCAGCCCTGCGGTAAAAGTGCCGATATCCAAGCTGTTGCGGAACGCTCATTTCACCCCCAATGGCGAGATGATGATGGCAGATTATTTTTACGATCCGGCCAACGAAAACATGGGACGCGATTTTCGTGGTAATATGTCTGCAACCTATTCCTTCGGAACCCATGGCGTACGCGTAAGGGTTGACGAAGCAACCGGTAAGGTGGAAATCCTGGATTATGTGGCTGCCCACGATGTGGGAAGAGCCATCAATCCCCTGTTGCTGGACGGTCAGGTCTATGGTGGTGTTCTCATGGGTGTGGGGTATGCCCTCACGGAACAGGTCATTCTGGACAAAGGCCGAAACATGAATCCGGATTTCCGGGACTATAAGATTCTGACCGCCAAGGATTCCATCCCCTTGACCCCGGTAGTGATCGAAACCATTGATGAGGCAGGACCTTATGGCGCCAAAGGAATCGGCGAACCCGGATGTGTGCCGACTGCACCGGCAATAGCCAATGCTATTTATGATGCAGTCGGAGTACGGATCAAGGACCTGCCCATTACTCCGGAGAGGGTGCTTGCCGCCATTAAAAAGAAAAAAGGGATTGACTCGTGTGGGATCGACCCGTTGACCGAAAAAGAACAGCCGTGCGAATGATGGCCGGGCGAGACCACGAGGAGGATACACGTGCGTTTACCAGCTTTTGAATATGAACGACCCGGGAA
>JBGSLQ010000003.1:0-99023 GCA_041740635.1 Desulfomonilaceae bacterium
CAAAACTGTTTTGACGCTCAGAATCGTGCCACGACACATCCGAGTAGGGGCAGACCCATGCGTCTGCCCTCATTTGGGCGGACTCGCAGGTCCGCCCCTACAGTCAGGCCGGGAAGATCTTGAGAAATACGTGCCACGGTCGCGGATAGATTTCGACTTTTGAGACAGTTTCTGACACCCCTGGCTACCATCGGGACGCCCTTGCAGGGCGTGCCCGCTCATGACTGAACGGTTGCCCCATCCATGTTATTCCAGTATGTAGAAACGTTAACAAACCGTGTAATGGAAGGCTTTCCCTTTGAATTGCCACTGCGATATTGTATACTCCTGTGCGTTTTCGAGCCATGGGGCACGCTGAACAGAGTTCAGTTTTCCTGCGGTAGAATCTAAAAAGTCCTTTGAAATTTTGACTTTATACAACTCTTCTCGACAGGCGAATTGTCAATGCAAGATCCCCTTCAACAGAGAATTTATGTAGCCGGGCACACAGGAATGGTTGGCTCGGCACTCTCTCGTAGACTCAAGCGTGACGGTTATCTCCTTCTAGGTCCGAAGTCTCGTGTCGATCTGCGTGACCAGCGCCAAACCATGGATATGTTCGACGAGCTTAAGCCGGACCTCGTGTTTCTTGCTGCAGCAAAGGTCGGAGGAATTTATGCCAATTTGACCTATCCTGCTGATTTTATTTATGACAACCTCATGATTCAAACGAACGTGATTCATGCGTCATGCCAACATGGTGTAAAAAAGCTCCTTTTTCTGGGCAGTTCCTGTATTTACCCGGCGAAATCTCCTCAACCCATAAAAGAGGAATATTTACTGAGCGGATACCTGGAGAAGACCAATGAAGCTTACGCATTGGCCAAAATTGCCGGAATCTTCATGTGCCAATCATATAACCGTCAATATGGGACAAATTTTATTTCCCTGATGCCGGCAAACCTGTACGGTCCGGGGGACACCTTCGATCCGTCGATTTCGCACGTGATCCCGGCTCTCATCCGAAAGATCCATGCAGGAAAAGAATGTGGAGCGGAATTCGTGGAGATCTGGGGCACGGGAAATCCGCGACGCGAATTCCTTTACGTTGACGATCTCGCAGACGCATGTTTATTTCTCATGGAGAATTACGATTCCAGTGAGATAATCAATGTGGGAGCAGCAAAAGAGGTGACGATCCGGGATCTGGCGCATCTTATAGGACAGGTGATCGGTTACGGGGGAGAATTTACTTTTAATACCGATATGCCGGACGGAGTACCTCAGAAATTGCTCAATACGAGCAAGATCGCCAAAATGGGATGGCAACCCTCTACCAGGTTACGGGAGGGACTCGAAATGACCTATCGGTGGTTCCTTGACAACGTTGCAGGCGCATCTCATCACCAATAATCCTGAAGGAGCAGAATTCGGCATTTCGCGGATTCCTGCAGAGTTGGGGAGAATGTCTCGTAGAAACGGTCGTTTCATGGAATTGATCACGTAACACCATCTTCGGCTTGCCAAGGATGCCGCCCAAAAATCGTTAAGAAATGTACTCAAGCATTATTAAATGAAATTATGCGGTCTCTGAAGAGCGTCTTCCGGTGCAGCATATGTCGCAATATCGGTTTTGGAGAGCCTTGAAAGCTTTCCGTGAATCTCGAGTTGCGACTTAGTCAATAAGCTTTCTCAATTCCCCTGAATCCAAAGAAGATATGTAAGTAATTTCAAATCCTGCGGAAGCGACCCTTCCGGTCATGGGATGTTTATCAATCCAGCGGCATTTTCCCTCGAAGACCATTGTGGAACTGTGGCCAAACGAACCGAAACGGATAATGAAATTCTTTACGTCGCCTACAGTGGCATCGATACCTTCGATGCATACTCCTTTTTCCGAAACGTCTTTCACGGTTCCGGATTTAAAAGGATCGCCACCATCATAGATTTTAAGGGGAAAGACCATCGGTTTTCTCCGATGTCGCCTGAGTCCCTGAGTAGAACCGTCATACAGCGACGTGTGCGTGTTCAGTTCATCCTTGCTCATGGCCCTGGCTTCCAGAAGTTTTTGAAAAATCGTTCTGAGACTCTTTGCGTTGAATTGATACTTGGTCAGCAATTCGGAAGCTGCCATTCCGGTTCGAATGTCACTGATAATTTCTTTGGCCTTGATCCTGCGTTTTGTGTTCATTCGAGGGCTCCTTGCGTGAAGCAGCAATTTCGTCACCTCGGTGATGCAAGATAGTAATTACGGGGTTTCTCTCTCCTGGCACTAAACTTGCGAGGACAGAGAGTTCACAGCGTAATTCTGAGGCACCGAGCGACAAAATTTAACTGAAAACATAGTCAAATCGGAACCGCGCCTTAAAAAATCTCTTTTAAAAATTTTAAGGACAGCAACGGTCCCTACATTCAGTTTGAAAGATTTGAGATAAGCTCTTATCCGATCGACACCAGATTGTCTATCTGGTTCCGAGTTCCGAATTTTTACCTCCTTGCGAATTATATTGAGACGTTCACCCGCGCTGCCGGCAAAACGTGCAAAACGGACGAGCGAAGGCACGAGCAGACACTTTATTCCCGACATCAGCTTGACTTCTCCAGTATTTTGCGTAGTTCCATAAATCTCATAAGGCCATTCCTGGTAATCATGCCGGTCATGCGGTCACCGTCCATGACTACCAGCCTTCCCGAGCCGACTTGCAGCATTTTCCGTAGTGCGTCGATGAGTGAAGCCGATTGTGACGTTATCTTGTCTGCGTCCAGGGGGATCATAACATCCCTCACTGTTTTATGATGGAAATCTTCGTTGTTGATTTCGCCGAGTTGCGCCAGATTGATAATTCCCTCGGGCCGGCCGTTCTCCACGACCGGAAATCCACCGTACCCGTATTTGAGAAAATATTGCTCTGCAACCTGGTTCAACGGCAAGTCGAGAGGTACGGTTACGACATCTTTGATCATCACCTCCTGCACTGAGACTCCCCTTAGAGCCTGTTGCATGAGAACCTCCTGATAACCGCCTGCAGCTATCCCTCGAAGGAACATACCTATGAGAATTAACCAGAATCCCCCTACGAGCGATCCGGAAAAGATCTGTAATCCGCCAAGAATCATGAGAGCCCACGCAAACCCCACACCGATGTCGGAAGCCCATTTGGTCGCGATGGTGAGCGAGCCCGTGCGCCACCAGACGAGTGCTCGCAAGATCCGACCGCCATCCAGAGGGAATCCGGGGACTAAATTGAACACAGCCAGGGCAACATTGATCCACCCGAGGTAATTGAAAACAGCGAAGAGCGGTCCGGCGGTCACAATTTTCGTTAATACCCAAAAAATCAGGGCAATAGCGAAACTGCACAGAGGTCCCGCGGCAGCAATTTTCAATTCTGTTTGAGGATCCGAGGATTCTCGGGAAATTTTCGCAATGCCCCCGAATATGAACAGCGTGATTTCTTTTATGTCAATTCCGGATCGTATTGCGATCAGTGAATGTGCGAGTTCATGGGTAACAATGCTCGCAAAGAATAGAACGGTCGCAAAAAAACCGATGATCCAGTACCCCAGAGTGGTATATCCCGGATAATAATAGGGAAAGTAGCCACTGGACAGACTCCAGAGTACGAGGAGAAATATGATGATCCACGAATATTCCAGGGAAATGGTGATCCCAAAGACTTTGAAAAGCTTTATAGCTCCTTGAGAAGAGCTGTTCTCGGTGGACTCCAATGCAGATTCTTGGCTTCTTGACGTCATTGACACAACCCCCGTTCAGCAAATGTGGATCAAGTCCGGAAAGTACGATGCATCGTTCAAAAAGTACTTACCTCTATTGTTTGGCCCCGTATCGATTCTGTCAAGATGACCTCCTTGTCCACGGAATTCGGAGCGTGCTCATTCGCGTGTCCCGTGAAAGTGCAATAAGGAGCTTTGCCATTCACTTATCGTACCCGGAGACTATTCTCGTGGATAAGGTGAAGCTTTCCCTGAAGGCTACAAAAAAATGCTTGTTCCGTACTTAAGAACGAGACTGGTAAATCAAGACGCGGCAGTCCGGATTTTCGCCCCGCGACTAAAGCTCCGTTGCCTCGTGTCTACCACGTTTCGACACGCCACTTCGGTACCCATGCAAGCGATGCATCAGAAGAACGCTCAAATCTATCAATTATTTGGTAGGATTATGGGCACGGCTCCGTCACGGGACCTTCGGCCATCCAATAACCGAGCCGGCCCAAATTATCCGAGTCCGGTAGAATCGGTTTTAATTCAGGTTTCCCAGCGCACACAAGACACCTGGAATTTCCGACTTTCCGAAAAGAGATCCGCTGCGCAATCGAAACGATACTACTTTACGATTTTTGCTCGTTTTAGGACTTCACCTGGTATGGTGAGGTTTAATGCCTTCACTACAGTTTCGTTTATGATAATTTCAGGATCCGTGTCCAATTTTACTGGTACTCTGGAAATCGGGGTGCCTTTCACAACTACGTCCACCACTGATTCGGCCAGCATCTTCCCCATTTTTTCATCATTCGCCGCCATTTCCGCTGTCGCGCCCTTTTGCGCTCGATCGCCCGCATAGGAAAAGATCGGTTTCTTCGCCGGATTGGCAACGCCCTGAATGCTGGAGAGATTATCTAGCACCAAAGCAGTAGTGCTGATGATGAATACATCCACCCGCTCTACATGTTGCTTGGCCCCTTCGACCAACTGGTTTACGTTCTCTGCAATGACTTCGTTATAGGCTATTTTAAAACGTTCGCATTGAGCCTTTGTTCCTGCTTGCTCAATAGGTGTCGACGGGTGGCCTTTCTGGACGAGAAGACAGACACTCTTCACATTGGGGAAAATGGATCGTATCGCTTCAAATCGTTTTTTATAGGGGATGAAATAGGTAACTCCCGTTATCATTCCTTCAGGAGCGTCAAGGTTCGTTACGGCTCCAAGCTCTGTGGGATTGTTGCACCCTCCGATAAAACAGGGGACTTTCGGTTGGGAAGCCAGTTTACCCAGAAACTCGGCCCCACTGGAACGCAGGAATACAATCCCGTTCGAACCGGTCTGGGCTTCGTTGAAGATCTTTTCCGCGCTATTCATACCATCAAGATCTCGATGCTGAACCAACTCGACCTGGGGTGCCAGTTCCTTCATTCCCCATATGAAACCTGTCGAAACGCGTTTAGCCATTGCCGCTTTTCCCACCCACATCAATACCACTTTTTTTTCGGCAGACCAGGCGGCGGAGCATCCCAGCACCAAAACGGCGGCCAACAAAGCGGTAAGCGCCCAACTGTCTCTCATCATTCTCTCTTGACTCATAATACCTCCTAAATTATAAAGCACTGAGTAATTGCAATAGGTTAGGTGTGGACTGAGGGTGAACTGACTCGGCTGACTCCGAAAAAGGTCATCGAATACTGTCTCTCAGAACCTAACGCAGCCAAAACCATCAACACGATATCTAGAAAATCCTGATACGGTTTCATGAGGGTACCACCCCATTCCATGTCAAGTCAATTTGAAACCTTACAATCGTATTGCACTCGAAGAAGGGTAATACAAATAGGATGAACAAAATGTCGGCACTTGGAGCATAGTCTGGCGAATCCTCGATCTGTGGGCTGATTTCCGCACGAAAAATATTTCTTTCAGGGGAGCCGAGATTCGAAAAACGTACGCACACTATCGAGGCATTGCTCCGGAACCAGAAATATTCTTCTCTTTCCGACTTCCTATGCTATAATCCTCATGAACAACTGTTCAGGAGAGCTAAGTTGCCGAAATTCGAAATTAAGCACGAAAAAACTGGCGAAGTTCTTTTTTCAGGAAAAGCGAGTTCCCTGAAAGAGCTCGTTCAGCGGGCGGTGCACTTTGGATCGGATGCATCATTGCTTCAAATGGCCATAACGAAATTGGGTCTGAAAAAGGTTGGCAAGATGCGATTATATGGCGCAAATCTCGCAGAAGCGGATCTTTCGGAAATCGATCTCACTGAAGCTGATTTTTCAGGATCGAATCTCTCCAAGAGCAAACTGGAAGGTTCGTGTCTGAAAAAGGGTGTTTTTTCAAGATGTAACCTTTCCAATACGGACATGACCCGTACCACACTCAGTGACTGTGATTTGACAGAAGCCAACCTTTTCAAGGCAAATCTTAGCAAAGCAATAATCGATACGGCCAATTTTACGGGTGCAAATCTTAATCACGCAAACCTGGCCGGCAACAAGCTTTCGAAAGCAAATTTCACGAAAGCCGATCTGTCTGAGGCAGTATTGACGTCCTCCGATATGTCAAGAATTCAGTTGAGCGGAAACAAGCTCACGAAAGCCGATCTCTCCTGGGGCATTTTGTCCAAAGCAAGAATAGAACGGGCAGATCTTACCGGAGCAAATCTGGAACGGGCAGACCTCTCTGATGCCAAGCTCATCGGGGCAATCCTTGTGAACGCGAATCTCAAGGAGGCTAATCTTTCGGGGGCGGATCTTGCCGGTGCGGATCTCACAGGCGCAGATCTGTCCGCAGCGAACCTGTCGGGGGCAAAATTGACGAATGCCAAGCTCCCAAGAACGAAACTGAATGGATCGAAACTTATCCGTGCTGACGGATTCAACTGCGACCTGTCTGGAGCGTCGGTGCGTGATTCGGACCTCACCGGTGCAAACTTCACATCATCACAATTGCTTGAAACCGATTTCTCAAAATCCGTACTCGTAAGCGCAAATTTCTCAAATGCCCAGATGCAGGGAGCGATACTCACCAGAACGAATCTCCAGGAAGCGGACTTTCAGAAAGCCGCAGCCCAAAATGCCGATTTCTCCCAGGCATCCGGCGAGAAGATCGATTTTTCGGGAGCGGTCTTGCAAGGGGCAAACCTTCAAGAAGCCAACTTCTTCAAAGCAAAGTTTGAGCGGGCGGACCTCAGCTCCGCGAACGTGAGTAAAGCTTCTTTCCGGGATGGAGATCTTACCCGTATTATTGCGCTTGCTACGATTTTCGTCTCTGCTGACCTTCAGAACACATCCTTCAAAGATGCTGATGTGTCTGCGGCAGATTTCACGAACGCTAATTTTTCAGGGGTTACGATGTCCCAAGTGGCGGCCGTGAACGCTAATTTAACCGGAGCCGATTTCTCTTGGGCTTTCATTGACAACACGGATTTCTCGGGAGTCAAAATCTCGGGGACCAAAATGAGAGGAGCAAAATTAACCGCTGTGAAAGGTATCAAACTCAAGAAAAAAGAAGGGTGACCGTCGTTTTTCCTGAGGGCCGAATCTATTTACACCAATAAAACGATGACAATAATTCATATAATCCAAGTACCTATACCGTATCCGGTCAAATGGGTCAACTGCTACTATATTGAAGACTCTATTCCGACGCTAATCGACACCGGACTCAATCTTCCCGAATGTTACGAATCATTGATTGAGGGCATTCGTGATTCCGGCGGCGCTGCTTCCGGACTTCGACGGGTAATAGCCACACACGGCCACATGGATCATGCAGGCCTCGCAGGTAAACTGCGCGATCTGAGTGGCGCCGAGATATTGGTCCACGCGGACGATCAAACCAAGCTATTAACCGACGAGGACACAATTGAATTGAAAATCGCTGCTTTCGATCGGATACTCCTGGAGATGGGCTGCCCGGACGAAAGAAGAGTTGAAGCACTTGAGCCTTTGTCCGAACGTTTCGGCACCTTCATGAGTCATGCTGCTGAATGCGTCCCGCTCAGCGGCGGAGAATTGATTCAATTTGACGATTTCAGCCTTCGCGTTGTTCACACACCCGGTCACAGTCCGGGTTCCGTATGTTTGTTGAATGAAGCGAACGGGGATCTCTTTTCCGGAGACAGTCTCATCGACGAGCTTTATATCGATCCCAATTCCTCCATGAAACCTCTTTCTCTGCATTTTGCATCACTGGATATGCTCGCGCATTTACCGGTGCGTCGCGTATATCCGGGACATGGTTCATCGTACGCCAATTTCAAGAATCGCATAAAGAGAATCCGACAATATCACGATAGACGCACTGCCAAGATAAAAGAAATAGTGCAGAATTCTGAAGAACCGCAGTCACCGTATGCTATCGCGTCTCGGTTATTCGGTGTTGAACAGGGCATTGATTTGCTCTGGGCGTTGTCCTCCGTTCGTTTTCATCTGGAACGTCTTGAATCCATCGGAGAGGCGGTTCGCATAAGTACGGGGAATTCGGCATACCAGTACGTTCCGGCAGTTGCGGATTCATGACCAGCCTCAGAGACCCTGCCCCACATAGCATGCGACGATGGGCCATCTTTGTGGTCGGTAGCATAAATTTTGTGATATCCATGTTCTACCGGGTATCCACTGCGGTGATCAGTCCCTCTCTCGTGCATGACCTGGGCTTTACGAGCAGCCAGCTCAGCGATCTTTCCGCAGTATTTTTCTACGCATTTGCATTCAGTCAGCTTCCCATGGGAATGGCGCTCGATCGATACGGAACCAGAAGAACACTACTGGTTTTATCCGTTTTCGGAATAACGGGGGCGATTCTCTTTTCTATCGGCGAGACTCCCAATCATCTGATCGTTGCACGCACATTGTTGGGTATCGGGGTAAGTGGCAACCTCATGGTGCTGCTGACACTCTTCGCTGCATGGTTTCCCGTGAATCGATTCGGCTTTTTGACCGGCCTGGTTGTGTCCATCGGGGTTCTGGGGAATCTTCTCGCAGCAACGCCCCTTGCCCTGATGAATCATTGGATCGGGTGGAGATCCAGCTTCCTCGTATTCGCTTTGGTCAATGCTGCAGTAGTTGTCATATTTCTTCTGATAGCCCGAGAAAGACCCCCGGGCAGTTCTCCAAAAGCGATCAGATCCGGCGAAATGCAAAACGGGCTTTACAGTCTGTTCCGATCTTACGGTTACTGGGCCATCAGTCTGTGCAGCTTTGTGCGATACGGGTATTTTGCCGCTCTACAAGGCTTGTGGATTGCTCCTTTTCTCATTTACGGTCTGGGATTTTCTGAAATTGCCGCAGGAAACGCACTGTTTGTCATGGGACTTGGTTACATGATCGCTCTTCCGTTGGGGGGCTCTCTGAGCGATCTGGTGCTTCGCTCCCGACGGCAGGTTGTGATAATTTCCATGTCTCTCATGTGTCTTTTTACCTTTTCAATAGCCCTGTGGACGAAACCCGTTCCTATGTGGCTGGTCATGACTACCATGTTTGGACTGGGTTTCTGCTCTGCTCCGGGAAATATCGCGTATGCCCACATGAAAGAACTGCTTCCCCCGGAGATGGTCGCTCGTGCTCTGACGGCAGTCAATCTTTTTACGGTCTTAGGGGCAGGGGTGATTACTCACATTCTTGGCATCGCAGTGGGTCCGGAACCGGCCGAATTGACGTGTCCCGAAGACTTCAGAGCCCTTTGGCTCATTGGCGGATTCAGCATAGCCCTGGTCGTCGCAGTGTATTATCCTGTTCAGGACAGCAATGTTTTGAAGCAAGAAAGAAGCTGAATTCGGGAACGCACTTGGTCTAGTCCCGCAAGCTACTCCCCCGGTTCGGGCGGAAATTGACATGTGCCCGAGGGCTTGGTAAGCTCCTAGAAAGACGAATCGTCGTATTCGACCGAATCTGTAAGTACCGAGCAAATGCGAACCGTCCGGGAAATTGCTCGGCCATGATTCAGCGAGATAAGACAGGTAAACACGTCGTCGTAGACGAGCGCACTTCGCTGAGATCGGCGTGCGAATGTGCTCAATGTCTGAATCCTTTACGCACACCCATCTGAAAGCGAGATCGTGACATGCTTGGTATGCAAGAACTAGTAATAATATTGCTCATTGTGGTTCTTATCTTCGGAGCAAAAAGAATTCCTGAAATCATGAGTGGACTGGGAAAAGGAATCCGATCTTTCAAGAAAACCATGGAGGAAGATGACACACAGATCACTTCCACCACACCTCCGCCGCAACTGGATACCACCACTGGAAAAGGGGAATCCGGTACTGCAAAAGACAAGATCGAACCGAAATAGCCTGCTGACGGTATTTCGAGATCATGTACAAAGAACGTGAATTGATGACAAGTGAGCCGCTCTCGTATTGTTATTTGAACTTGTTTGTATCCTTCGAGACCGGGATCGTAAAATTGCGAATAGGTGGATATATCGCATGAAATTAGTAATTTTTTTATTGCGCAGCATTGCCGGATTATCATTGAAATATCCAAGGACGGTAATAGCGATTTTCTTCCTGATTTCCGTAGCAGGTTTTGCCACCATACCATTCATCGTACAGAGCACGAATCTTCTGGCAGGAGTGGGAGAATCGAATCCTATCATTAATCTTACCCGGGAAAACACGGAGTTTTTCGGAGAGCAGGATTCGCTCATTGTAGTTCTCCAGTTCCCTGAACCGCCCGGTGAGAAGAGACTGCCGTTCATTCGCAGTCTTGGTGAGTCCATTGGGGAAATTCCCGGTGTGAAGCGAGTCCGATATCGGCTGCTCGACCCTGACAATCAGGCTCAGGTGGAGATGCTGTTCAAACAGTTCCTTCTTGGGATGAGTCCTCGGGAACGCGAAGGCATCCAGAACATATTCAGCCCGGACGGCATCACCGATGCGGTGAGGCGAACTCGCAACCGCTTGTTTTTAACAGAAAATCCCTATATTCAGAGGAAGTTGCTCGAAGATCCGCTCGAGTTGGGACAGTTTGTCTCAAAAGCCATGGAGCGTCGCATCGGCGCTATCAGTCTGGGTGATCTTTTTCTCCTCATTTCAAGTCCTGACAGTACTATGTACCTCATTCAGGTAACACCTGAATTCCCAAGCTCGGATGTGGTAAAAGCAAAAGAACTGGTAGAGAGCTTCAACAGGTTTATGCCGAAAAAACTTGCCGAACTCTCGAAGTCGTCCTCAGTCATAGACCGGCCTGATGATCTGCGCTGGTACTTGACGGGAAAAACCGCTTTTCAGTATGAGTCGGATGTCATTTTCGATAAAGAGACATCCACTCTGCTCCTGGTATCATTCGCATTGGTCGCCGGTATTTTTCTCTCCATTTACCGGAGTATCGTATCTTCATTTATTCTGATGATCCCTCTCCTGGCCGGAATTGGACCGAATTACGGCATGTTGTTTCTTGCCTACCCGGAAGTGAATCCTGTCGTCATGGGCGCCACAGGGGTCTTGTTAGGACTCGGAGCGGAATACGGGGTACATCTCTGGGGACGTTTCCGAGAGGAATACGAAATAAGCGGATTGTTCGAACAATCCATTTTTACTGCATACGAGCAAACCGGACCTCCAGTCGTGTTAGGTGCCGTGACAGGTATTATCGCGTTCCTGTGTCTCTGTTTCTCAAAGCAACCTGCGTTGGTACAGTTCGGTTTTTTCGGTGCAGCCGGTCTGGCGCTGACTATGCTGTCCACTTTTTTTCTTGTACCTGCACTGGCAAAGCTCCTTTCAGGATTCAAGAGGGACTTGTTTCCCAGGTTGCAGGTTTCGTTTGGATTCCTTGCCCGGATGTTCGATCACAGGTCAGCCGCCATTATCGTCATATCGTTTCTTGTTGTGGGGTGCAGCGTGTTTTTCGCTTCTGGGGTCAGCTATGAAAAAGACCTGTTCAAAGTGTTTCTCGCTCGAGACATGGAATCCATGGCGGTGTCCCAGAAGATTTCTCGCAAATTTCACTCGAATTTTTCTCAACCTACGCTCTTGAGCTTCGACGTAGACGATTTCCAGGAAGGACTCTTCATTCAGCGCAGCATTGATGAGAAGATTCAGGATCTTATGGTCAAACACCATGAAATAGCCTCGTTTGACTCCATTTCCTACCTGATGGCGCCTGATAAAATTCGAGATGCAAATATAGCGGCGCTTTCTCAGGTCGTTGACTCTTGGCCGAAACTCAAAAGCGTCTTTACCCACCGCCTTCAGGCGTCGGACTTCTCGGATTCTGCGGAAAAGGTGGCTGAGAATTCCTTTGATACGACAGGCTCACTGATTGCGGATCTGAAATCCGAACAGTCCAGCGACCGTGCAGATACAATCGCATTGGAACGTTCATGGTACACGGCGAAGATTAGAGGCAAAATACGCTTTTTGACGCAGATCAGATACGCTGACACCATAACGGATTCCGCAGCATTGAAGGCTGCTGACGAGAGACTTTTGCAAGCTCTTTCGGAACTGCCGGTTCGTGTACAGCTTTCGGGAACGCGGCAGGTGATGGAGGCAGTTCTCTCAAGTCTGGTGAGTGAGTTGTTGCGGCTCGGATTTTACGCATTTGTCTCGCTGATCCTCGTGTTCTACCTTGTTTTTCCCAATCCGCTCGGTGTGGGGCTGTGCCTGGTGCCCATGATAGGTTCCTTCTCCATCACTCTCGGGGTCATGGGATTGCTGGGCCTGGGGCTGCCGTTTTCGATTGTCTGCGTTGCTCCTCTCGTATTCGGATTCAGCATTCACAACGGAATACACGTTGTAATGGGCAGTCTTCACGAAAAGGGCAGCACAGTGGCCACAACCATGAAGAGAGTAACCCCTCGAGCCGTGCTCACTTCTTTGACTATTATGGCGGGTTTCGTGGCGATGATTACTTCAGAGCATTATTCCATGGAATTTCTGGGCTGGGCCATGGTGGTGGGCATGCTTTCCGCTGTGCCTCTCACTCTCGTGACATTGCCGGCACTGCTGAAAGTAATCTTACAGCGATTCTCATCTCAGAAAGCCGCTTAGAGCGATTGCCAAAATAAATGAGAGAAACTCAGTGCAGATCTCAGTCGAAAAATCCCCATAACCCCCACAGGCGCTAAAATAAGAGTCCCGCGTAGGATGTGCGGAGCAAAGCGAACCGCATCGTTTTTGCCAGAGTGTCTGAATGACTGTCATTGCGAGCGAAGCGAAGCAATCGCCTGAAATTAAAGACCTGACTCGCTGGCGATTGTCCCGCGAGACGCGGGATCGCTGGGCTCCTCGCAATGACAAGGATTAAGTTAGTTGCTGAATGGTGGATTCCTAGCTGTTGAGCGTTTTCCGTCAACATGGGTCGGCAGAGACGCCGACCCCCACCAGGAAGTTGGAGTCATCCTTCGTTTTGACGTCTATAGGGTGACAGTAAGCCCGTTCTTGGCGGGACACCCGGAATGCCTGCCCCAAGAGACTTTCGCACTCGCCGGAACCCATCATCTGTCACTGAATCAGGTCCCGGCGGGATGATAAAAGTTTCTTGGGGAGTTTGCGTGTCATTACAAAGAACTTCTGATACCATTTCGCCAATAAATCTAATCAAACCGAGAGGTCCCGTAGAGACGCCGGACCCTACCATCAGCCGGTAGTGGCCGTGCCTCCGTGCCGGCCAAAATTGGATTCCTAAAAGCGAATAGGTATGAATCTATCCAACTGGTCTGAGAGGTGAAAGAGACGAACCTCATCCGGGAAAACTCGTCTTCTTTCAGTTCAAGGCGCTTTCGAAAAATCTAGAAATTAAAAACTTTGGATTCCGCTGCCAACGCGATGAGTATTATTGCAGTTGCAAGCTGCGCACCTTCGATGAGATCTTGTTCGCCCAACTGGCGAGCCTTTGCGCAGGGAGTTCAAACATAGAAGGGCACGTTTGCTCGCTGCAATTTCTCCATGTAGGATTCCATGTCGTCTCCGGTGGGTGCAACGATATTCTCCGAACTCCCCTTTCGGGCGAGTGCGACCCCATCGTCGACGAAAAATACGTGGACCTCATGACCTTCGTCAGCGGCCACGCTTGCCAATTGCATGCACCTTGTGGCTCGAGCGGGATTCTCTGTTCCCGTAACGAGCACGAATAGGAACTTTGCCATCTTTTTCTCCTTTGTCTCTTACTGCCGCAACCTGCTTCCTGTCTTTGTCTGTGGTTGTTAGAAACCCTCCTTTGTCTCAGTATACAACGATCCTGACGAAACAAATCCCCACATTCGGCATCAAAGTTCTTGGAAGCAATACTCGGGAACGATTCGGCCCAATGCCCTGACTGCGCAGCATTGCTTCACGAGCCAACACTGCCTAACGTATAGGATAAAGCATAATCTCAACTAGTTATAAGGAAAAACGATGTTTGTTGCAGATCAAAGCGCATTAACGGATCAAACGGTGCAGCCTGTTGAAACACCTGCGCAGCAAAGCATAGAAACCGCCACATTTGCCTTAGGCTGATTCTGGGTCCCTGACTCCCGGTTCGGGAGCATCAAAGGAGTCGTTCGCACTCGCGTAGGTTATACGGGCGGGACAAAGTCCAGTCCTACATATCACAGTCTCGGCGATCATACGGAATCTCTACAAATCGATTACCATCCCAAAGAAATTTCGTATGAAGACCTCCTCAATGTCTTTTGGAGAAGCCACGATCCGACTCAACGGGCGTGGTCAAGGCAGTACAAGGCAGCCGTCTTTTATCATAACGAACAACAGAAAGCTTTGGCCGAAAAGACTCGAGATCGCGAAGCATCTCAAAGAAACGATCGGATCGTGACGGAGATTCTTCCCGCAACGGCTTTTTACAGAGCAGAACCGTATCATCAGAAGTTCAGGCTCCAGCAGAATAGGGAATTGATGCTGAGAATTCTTGAAGTGTATCCGTCATTTGAAGATTTCGTCGATTCAACTGCATCAGCGCGGCTAAATGCTTACCTCGACGGCTACGGCACGGCGGAATTCCTACGAGAGGAACTGGAGAAGGCGGGGCTATCTTCTGAAACAATAGAGGATTTCATGACATATGTGGAACACCGGAAGAGGTTCCAGAAATGAGGTTTTTTACCACATGAAGCCTATACGGATGTTTTTGAGCATATTCATGTTATTGGCAGCCGTGCAGAACGTTCAGGCCAAGAATGAAACAGCAATATTCGCGGGAGGATGTTTTTGGTGCATGGAACCGCCTTTTGAGAAACTCAACGGCGTAGTGGACGTTACATCAGGGTACACGGGCGGAAACGGTGCAAACCCGACGTACGAAGATTATGCGAGAAAAGGATACGTTGAAGCGGTTCAGGTCACGTACGATCCTTCCATTGTGCCATACAGCCGACTTCTCGATGTTTTCTGGCGGCAAATAGATCCTACCGATTCGGGCGGACAGTTTGTCGATCGCGGACCCGAGTACCGTTCTGCAATCTTTTATCAAAACGAACAGCAGAAGAAACTGGCGGAAGAGTCTAAGGAAGCTCTGGCCGAATCCGGCAGGTTCGACAAGCCCATTGTAACCGAAATTCTTCCGGAAAAGCCTTTTTTCACGGCAGAAGCATATCATCAGGATTACTACAAAAAGAACCCTATCCGGTACACGTATTATCGATTCAGATCCGGAAGGGATCAATACTTGGCTAAGGTCTGGGACCAGGATAAGGACGGAACAGAAATGAAGCAGACTGCTTTGGAATCCCAAAAACCAAACAAAGACGTGCTGAAGAATAAGCTGACTCCACTACAGTTCAAAGTTACTCAAGAAGAGGGCACTGAACCGGCTTTCCGAAACGAATACTGGGACAATAAGAAACCGGGAATTTACGTGGATATCGTGTCCAGCGAGCCTCTCTTCAGCTCTCTGGATAAATACGATTCGGGCACAGGATGGCCAAGTTTTACGAAACCTCTGGAACCTGACAACATTGTGGAAAAAGAGGACAGAAGCTTCTTCTCAACGCGAACGGAAGTCAGGAGCAAACATGGGGATTCTCATCTGGGGCATGTATTCACTGACGGCCCGAAACCGACAGGCCTCAGATATTGTATGAATTCTGCTGCGCTCCGTTTTGTGCCCCAAGAAGATCTTGAAAAAGAGGGTTACGGTAAATACAAAATCATTTTTGAAAATGTGAAAGTTGAGATGTGAACAGAGATATGAGGAATACGGTTCTCTGCTTTGCGGAATTACCCCCTGCTCGCAATCAAGAGAGGCCGTTTCCTCTATCCGGTTCGAATCATGGTCTGATTCTGGCCGTACAGGGGCTATCCGTGACCGTCTCATAACAAAAGAGATTTCAATGCTTCTTCAATCGTCGGATATTCAAATTTGAATCCGCTGTCGAGAAGCTTCTTCGGAATGACTCGCTGTCCGGTCAGTACGAATTCCGCAAACTCTCCAAGGACCAGTTTCATCATAAAACCCGGAGCCGGCATGAATGAAGGTCTGCCCAGCACTTTCCCTATGGTTTCTGCTAATTCGGCATTTCTGACAGGAAATGGGGAAGTGCAGTTCACAGGTCCTGTCAGGTTGTCATTTTCGGTGGCGAAGAGGAGGGCTCGACAAAGATCCTCGATATGAATCCACGAAAACCATTGACGACCGCTTCCCAAGGGACCTCCGGCAAAAAAGCGGAAAGGGCGCACCATTTGATCCAGTGCGCCGCCTTGGCGGCCAAGAACGACGCCGAAGCGCGGTCGGACCACTCGAACCCCTTTGTCTTCTGCTCTCACAGCTTCCGATTCCCAGTCACGGGCAAGATTTGCAAGAAAATCGGTCCCCGCGGGAGAGGACTCGTCTAATTGCTCGTCTTCGGTTATTCCGTAGTATCCGGCTCCTGAAGCGCTGACAAGGACGACTCGTCCTCCTGTTTCGGAAGGTATTGCATCAACAAGATTCCTGGTGGTCTTTACGCGGCTATCCCGGAGAAGGCGCTTGTAATCTTCATCCCATCTCCGAAATGTCGTAGCACCTGCCAGGTTGAAGAGCACATCGTGACCCGCTACTTCCCTTTGCCAATCCCCCGGCTTTGAGCCATCCGCAGCAATCATTTCAACGTTCTGTGGAAGATCGGCGCGGGCTTTGGGGTTACGAGCCAGAATTGTTACGCTATATCCTCTCGCCGTCAGAAACGTGCTCAGGTAAGTACCAATAAAGCCGGTCCCCCCCGTGATAAAAGCTTTCATGAGTCGATCCTCCCTGTAAGCATTGCTAAGCGGCCTAATCGTTTGACCGGATTGCCCCTGCATGTCCGTGAGGACTATTCATCTTTAGAATAGTTCATTCATCGGTCACATACTATATAGGTACGCTTGACTGCTCTGTCAGACAGAGCAACTTCAAGCTCTCTCACCACAGAGGAACGGACATTAAAGAGAATCCTGGTGTTCTTCTTGTCTGTGCCCTCTGTGTCTTTGTAGTTATTGTAGACGACTAATTTCGGACCTTTTGAAAACCCTAACTCTTGTAAGGAACGGTAGGGTCCGGCGTCCCTGCCGGACCTGACTCGTTGATTTGTGCTGAAAAACGTGCCGGCACGGAGGCACGGCACCCACAAGTTTTCGAGAAGCCCTTTTCGTGATCGGAGAACAAACCCTGACCTTTTCTATAAACATCTTTCGGTCGATTTACAGGAAATATATCCCACGAGCACATTTTTTGGTCACACTCTCTCGTTTCGGAACGTCAAAAGAAGGGAACGGCACATTTTTGATGTGCTACAACAATCAGGCATGATAGCCGGAGTATCCGGAAGGAAGGAACAAGAGCACGTGGGCGCATCGACCGAGGAACTCGTACGTGAGGCCTTGAACGGAAATTCCGATGCTCTGGAATCGCTTGTCCTGGAGATACAGGACCGGATATACGGATTGGCGATACGAATGTTGTGGCACCCGGAAGATGCCGAGGATGCTTCGCAGGAGATACTCGTCAAGATCGTCACCCACCTGGGGAGTTTCAGGTTCGAGAGTTCGTTCGATACATGGTGCTTCCGAATTGCCGTGAATCATCTGCTCAGCACACGAAAGCGACGGGCGGAATTGCTCGAATTTACCTTCCCCATGATGGAAGACGATATCGACAAAGGCCTGGAATATGGCAGGGACCACTCCACGCCTGGGCCGGAGCAGGATCTTCTCGCGAAAGAAGTTATGATCGGTTGTGTGCAGGGAGTGATGCTTTGTCTGGATCGGGCACACCGGATCGTCTATGTCCTGGGAGAGGTCTATCGGGTGGACAGCCAGACAGGGTCTCAGGTACTGGAAATAACACCCGAAGCATTTCGCAAGCGCCTGTCCAGATCACGAGGTCTGGTGAGAGATTTTCTCGCCCGGCACTGCGGTCTTGTGGATACGTCCAATCCGTGCACATGCAAGCGCCAGATTCCCTATGCTATAAAAACCGGGATAGTAAATCCGCGACGATTGCTCTTCGCTGGATACCCCTGCGAGTCTTACACTCCTGCTGAGTCCGATTGTTTGGATGATACCGACGAACGAGTTGCAGCACTGCTTCGCCAACCTCAGTACGAAGCACCCAACCGGTTCGTCGAAAAGGTAAGGGCTCTCATCCATGCAGAGTCTCAAGCTGTTCGTCCGCACCATTAACTATTGGAAAGAGGCCGGTTTTAACAGATACACCGGCGACTGCACGTATTAATCACAAGAAGGATGAGGAACACAAAAATGGAAATTCCTGGGAATGTCTGGACTTCACTTCAAGAGCGGCTCGGTTATTCCGATGAGGAGTTAAGCAAATTCAAGGAAAGTGCGGGTAATCAGAGAGTCTTAAGGTGCGCTCCGGAACTTATGACGAAGACCATTGTTGCGGAAGTTGTATATTCCCACGGGTGCAACAGCCAGCACAAAGTGGGCGACAAGTTTTACATGGATGGATCGGGCAACCTGCTTTCCAAGCTGTGCCCCAGCAGGATGTGTGTGTACGCGGTGAGTGCGCTCAGGCCGCTTGTTTATGCCGCACATGAATTGTTCTACAACGGGGTGGATCCCAACAAGATGGTTTTCAATCACTGCGGGTGTGTGGATGTCGGCCTGGAATGCGGAGGATGGGGCCGTGTTGTGATGGAAGTAAGAATGGAAGATCGCAACCGGGATATACCCTAGACACTGGTTAACGGCCATCAAAAAAAACGCACTTCTCCAATTGATTCGGCTAATCGTTTTGTTTGTGTTGATCGGAGAGAAGATTCGGTTCCGATGACGAGGCGAGATCCTTTTCTATCTGCTCCTCTATTTGGGAATCGACGGAGACATCTGTCTGTGCACGCTCGGCAGGTCCGGATTTCTCCATCCTTTTTGTTTCATCGGGATATTTCAGATAAACTGCGCTGGTGGGCAACGGCATGTCTATGCCTTCCTCATCCAGCGCAACCTTTACAATGCGGATTGCTTCGCTTTTTACTTTGAAGTAATCGTTCAGCCGCTGGTCCATCCATCCGAAGAATCTGACTTCAACGCCAAATTCTCCAACGTTCTCGACACGCATGAACGGGAACGGATCGGCGAGCACTCCGTTCATGGAACCCAGAGCTGTTGTTCCTGTCTCACGCACCTGTTGGAGGTTTTCATTCAATCCCACGTTAATCGAAAAACTGAACATTCGGAGAAAATTACGACTGTAATTGGAAATAACGCTCTTGAAGACCGTTGCGTTGGGTATCAGGATGTATATACCATCCAAGGTCATGAGGATTGTTTCTCGAGAGGTCATGCGCACAATCTTCCCTTCGTGCTTCTCGATAGATATGTAATCGTTTACGGAAAAGGGTCTCCGCACACTGAGGATTATCCCCGCGAGATAGTTCTCCACAATGTCTCTGAACGCAAACCCGATTGCCAATCCGGCCAATCCTGCCACTCCAAGTACAGCGCCGACCAATGCCGTAATATCGAGAATATCCAGAATGAGCAGTAACCCCACCAACAGAACTATGGCCCGAAACAAGCGAGCCAAAAGAGAACGGGCAAGCTTATTTTCACCAAACCAGCGGAGTTCCGGAATGATCCTTTCTATGAGCCGCGAGACAATCCAGAATACCAAAAAGACGATGAAAGCAATTGCGATCAGTGGCAGTTTGTTTATGAATACATCGGCGTAATCCCGAAGCCGAACAAGCACCGGAACAAGGCGATCCTCAATTTCCGGAGTTTCCTTTATACGATTGTTAACATAGAGCACTCCTTCAAAGCGTGACACTAGCTGTTCGATCTTACGTTTCGATTCCGAGCGGGATACCATTCCGGAAAGGGAGACGACTCCGTCTTTGACCGTGATCCGAATCCCTTTGAAGTCGTCGATTTTCGATAAGACGTTCTTCAAACGGTTTTCGAGATCGTCATCAGGGACAGGTTTAACGGGCAGGATCCGTGTCGCCGCTGAATCCTTTGATGGAGCTTCCTTCTGTCCAGAAGCGCTACTGCAAACACTCAGAAGGAAACAGCAGGCGACAATCACAAATTTTACGATAAATGCAACACGCACTCCGTGTACAATAAATGTTTGTTTAAGCGGCACTCGCGTTTTTGCCCGAATGTGTGCAGTTGATCTCTTGAAAGCATCGATGGTCAACACTCTGCACACATAGAGAGTGACATTCCCCTTTGTAATATGTCACCGTATGACAAGCAGGACTGACGAATAGTTCTTCCCTGTCTTTAAGACGCATTCCCACGGGAAACAGGTATTCCTTAAGCTTCAACTCATTCACGAAAAGTCCATCACTAATGCAACGTTAAAATCCGCCCATCGGGGAAAAAGGTCTGCTGAATAATCAATCAATTATATCCTGCACCTTTTAACTCTGATATACTCCGCACTCGAATTTGAGGGCGCTTGGTGCGGTCTGCGTTCCACGTGCGAATTGCCGTTGATGATTTCGGTCAGATCGGCAGCAGAAGGACGAGCATTTCGACCAGGACTCTACGATCCAACATACTTGGAGAGAAGAGGGCAGTTCCGTTAACGAAAAGATTCTTAGCCTTATCTCAAATTCTGAAGGAGTTTTCCCCCTGGTGTTTCCTCCGCAGAAAGAAAACCTGGTTGCTCCCGATATGAGACATCGCCGAGTACTCCTTTTTTTTAAACTTGCTCTCGTGTTCCTGTTTCTTTGTACCCTTGCATGCACAAAGAATGCTGTTCCCACTCCTTCCTCCACTGAATTGACTGCGGAACCGTCTGCCAAGAAGGCCTCTGAAGAGACTGCGTCTGCAAAGAAAGCGGACGGACGTTCGACCGGGCAAGACGAGACGCCGAAAGACCTGCATTCGGACAGAGACTCGAAGGGCAAGGATTCCGATGGAGGCAGGTGGGAAGCTGTTCAACGTTTTCCTTTGAAGACTTCGGCCGATGATAAGGAGAAAGCTGCACTCCTGAAAGCCGCTTCGGACATAGCGCACACATTCAACGCAGTACATGCAATAAAGCTTTGCCGAAACGAGCAAAAGGCAGAATGGTGGATAGTTCTGTACCTCGAACACGGTCCCTATTATGAGGTAAAGCAGTTTGTTTGGACTCCCCTGGAAGAAGATCCCCAACCGTTCACGGTCCTGGAGAGAGTCTCTCGGGGAGGCCTGAAAGAGCACCAAAGCAAATGCAGACGCGGGGCTGTTTATCAGGTGCTCGAAAAGAGTCAGCCGTCCGCATCTGAAAAAATTGCTGTTCAGCCGTCTTCCCTTCAGGCAAGTCCAGTAAAAGCAGACCCCAAAATCCGCAGAGATGCCGAAGAAGAAAATATCGTCAAAAAGCCGGCTCCACCGGTCCGACCCCAGGCGGCCGAGCCGGCGGAGAAGTTGACGAAACCCCAACTACCGCCGCCCCAGACAAGGACTCCGCCGACTGTAAGCGCCTCCGAGAAAAAACAAGAAAACCTGAGGACACGGGAACAACCTCCGCCGGAAAGAAAACCAGCCCCTGTGAGGGATACCTCGACCCGTTCCGGTGCATCGAAAATAGACGAGCATCTGAGGAAAGTGGAACAGTCCGATTTGCGAGTCAGCACGCCTAGTGTCGAGCCAAAGGATTTCAAGGAACCTTCTTCTCGAACGAATGCTCGCACGGAAAGACCGACTTACTACGTATTCCTGTATGGCTCGGATATGAATCATTCGGAATTGCTGGATTGGCTTGAGAACAATGATTATGACGTGAAGCGGGCTGTCGATGGGTCTCCGGGGGTTCTGAAAGACTATGATTTTGTCTGGAACTATTATTCATCTTCACGAAAAGGCGGAGCCGTCAACATTCAGTCGAAACCGAATTCTCAGGTCTGGGGCGTGCTTCTGGAAGTGGAAGATACTCTTTTACAGGCTTTCGATGAAAAGGCCGGGCATCCCAGGTATTACTCAAGAGGCGACCAGAGGCTGCCGATAAAACGTCTGGATGATGGAAAGACAGTATTCGCCTGGGTTTATAAGGCTCACCCATCGCACGGTAAGAAGACTGACATATGGCCGACGAGAGAATACAAGCAAAAGATTCTTGAAGCGGCCAAATTCTGGGGTTTTCCCAACGATTATCTCAATCGGATTGCATCCTGGCCCGTGCGGTAAGCGGACTTCGCTTCAAAGAAGTAATACTCGAGGAACCTTTTTTGTAAAAAAGGTTCCTCGAACTCCTCCAAAAAACTTTTAACATTGTTTAAGTTATGGTTTGGCTGAAAACATTATAACTAAACCAAATGCTAAAA
The DNA here is from genome assembly GCA_041740635.1 of Desulfomonilaceae bacterium. Taxonomy (GTDB): domain Bacteria; phylum Desulfobacterota; class Desulfomonilia; order Desulfomonilales; family Desulfomonilaceae; genus Desulfomonile. Next base: position 22,390 of record JBGSLQ010000003.1, read on the forward strand.
GTTCTTGGGAAGGGTTTGGGCCCAGCGAGACGCGGGGTTAGAAAAAGAGTTTCCCCACATTTATCGCTCGAAAGCCTGAATCGGTATCACAACCTGTACGCCTAATTTTAGAGCTCAATTCTGTAAATCGCTCAATTCTTGAGTAATTACCGACCGGTCTGGAGACCGCCTTGAGCCGGGGGCGCAGGCGGAATTTCCCGCCAATTTACGGAATCGAACGGATTGTCGACCCCGGCAGGTGCTGAAGCAGGAACTGCCTGTCCCTGTGCTTTTCTTTTGCTTTTCCAGTGTTCTACATAGGATTCAACTTTGTCGAAAGGATAACTCAAAATTTTTCCAAGAACCCAAAACACGTACAACTGGTCCCTTGGAGAAGGCAACTGCTCAGCCTCACTGGTGGGGGGCGGGGGGGTGTACGTGGGTTGTTGTTGAGATGGAAAAACCGGTATGAGTCTGTTATCCGCAGCTTGAGCGAAACCCGCGGAAATAGCACACAAACCAACCAATAACACCGCAATCATTTTGCGCATTTAGCACACTCCTGCTGTTGTTGGGGAATCCTCTATCAACAACCGGTCACAAAATCCAGCATTTTTTCTCAAAACGTCGATTTGAGGTAGCACGAAAGCAGGCCCTTTTCAGAACAGACTCCTTTTGCCTGCTCCGACTTACCATTCCGGAGAGCACATCGAACAGATTTCTCACGTCTTCTTAACGTGTTTAGCTGTATTGTATCGAAACTCCTGTTGACAAAAGGACGTCCCGGAGTTAGAGTGTCGACAATAGAAAAGGAAGAAATCGTGACATTCATTAGCAGCGCCTATTATTATTTTTATTTTACCAGGAGGATACCCGCGCTGCTGCGCTGAATGTAGCGAGTCATCATCGAATACAAAGCGGAGCAGCAGCTCCGCTTTTTTAGTTTTGGGCATTAGAGGGTACTCATGATCAATACCCCGGGGCATCGGACTTCGGAAACGGAATCAAAACGACTGAGCTTGAACGAGAAACTTGCCTTGATCGGCCTTATTGAAGAGGGCGTGCGGCTGGGTTCCACAAATACCCCTATGGTGGCCGATCTTTTTCAGGATCTCGGTGATTTGGTAAACGCGACCGTTTCCGGTTCGAAGGTAGACCGCCTGAAGTCGGATAGCCGGCATAATGGATTCAAGATTCTCGAAATCAATGCTGAAACCGGTGAGAATCTGGGGCGGCTCAATATGCTTTACTTGAAGAAGCCGATTCCCTGCTATTACCTGGTGTATGTCGAAGTTGCCGTGCCGTTTCGCAAACGAGGGCTTGGAAACCGTATTCTCAAAGCGTTCCGGGATTTTCTCATCGAAAAATCCGCTGTCGGTATCCTGGACAATATTATTCCTCAAGACGATCCCACGTTCGATATTTATACAAAACTTGAATGGCGTTCCATTGAAGAGGTGACGGGATCGCCCGCAGTAAACGGCGACGGTCTGTACATGGTGTACGTTCCGCCTACTCTTGCCGACAAAGATCTTCGTGACTCGATTCTCAGGCTGGTCCATCACGTAAAGCGCAGACGACCTCATATAGACATGCGCGACAACGAGCTCATGGTGAAGCGGACGATAGAGGAATTCAAAGATCTTTACTCCGCGCTGATGAGCTATTTCGAAAAAGATTTGGAGTCCGGCGAAAACCATGCGCTCGCACGGTTCATGTTCACGCGATTCATGACAAAACTGCTGGGTTTCCAGAGAAGAATTTCTGAACTGCTGGGTTACACGGGCGGTGAGTCGCTGCAGCAGATCGATCTGGACCCGAGAGTCCGACGGCTCAAGATCAAATCATACGCACCGAAAGAACTCGCGACCAATCCTTCGTTCCATTCCGGGGACAAAGAGCTGTGGATGCACCTCGATGAGGCCCTCAAGCAGGATCCCGCCCGTTCCATTGAGGGACTGCCCAATTACCGGAGACCTGCGCTTAAAGCGTGGCTCGAAAAAACAGGAGCTACCCCGACCGATCCCATAAATATCGGTGACCTCCTGGACCTGGGTTTCGATCCCACCCGACTGAAGGAACTCACTATTGACGGGACCGAACACATCTTCGAACGCATGCAGCCGCGCATGCTCCTGCAATTGGATGAGCGGAAGTCCGTGCTTCTGCGACTCGCGGAAGGATCTCCGGGCAAGAGAATTCGCAATGCCATGATAGCGGTGAACCCGCCGCTTCTGGTCATCCGAGACAGGGGCAATGGCTACGTTTTGCGTAAGAAGGTGGAAGGAATTCACTGGGAAGAGGCTGTAGAGCAACTCCAGACAGTTCCGGAGCTTAAGAGTATCAATGCTTCGGTTAAACTCGATAGAATTATTCAGGCAACCGTAAGAAAAGCCCAGGACTGGGTGAAATCCAAAATCACTCCCGAAGAATATATGCTCTTGGATCAGTTCACGTTTTTCGTTTCCTGGGATTTTGAAGCCAACCGGCCGCGCATTGTAATTGATCCTGGCGGCTCCTTTTTGGAATCACTCTGGATCGCTTGAGCAACTCCTGCCGACCGAAAGCCCACGTTGCATACGGTCCAGAGTGAATTCCTGCTTTCCCAGGGCCACAGGGAGAAAGGTCTTGGAATCCTTTTGTGGCTAAACCGCCGACTACTTTCCACATTCCTGCAAACCGACCGGCAACGCCTTATACCATTTCGCGTTTCATGCGTGTAATATTGAAAATGAAGCACTGGCCTCGGGGCCAAGTCAGCGCCGAAAAGAAATTTTCATGAAGACTGATGCCAATTTTTCGGTAGAGTGGGGAGTCCGGAAAAAGAAAATCGGGGAGCAACTTCTGCCAAAAAGTCGCTCCCCGAATCCCGCTTCAAGTATTGCTCAAACTCGCTTCACGCCACAAGTCTTTCTCATAAGCGGGAGAAACCCCATGTGTCAAACGGTCACCAGCCATCAGGAGGGAAGGTTGGTCACCAACTAAACTCATCATTGGCCGTGCGGGAACTGTGGAGAGGTCCCGCATGTCTCCGCCGATCTTCTGGTAAGTACGGACCCGTTCATTTGGTTTCCGACGTATCGGTGCGAGCCTTAATGTAGTCAGGCTTTTCTCCCACAATCCCGGCCGCGTGAGCGATCCGCTTACATTCAGGACAGAGGCTGCGGTCAAAGGCTTCTTCTGGTGCGCCAACACGCTTTGCCACATGCTCCCGGAGGATCTTTGAAATGTAGTGGGAACCACAACTTATGCACTTCTCCATCTTGATTCTGTTGATTACCGTGCCGCACATGAGCAAGAGGCGCTCTCCCTCGTTGTCCTCTATCTTAAGCGCGCCCGTAGGACAGATGTTTACGCATGAACCGCACCCGATGCATTCGGGAAGACCGTGAACATAATCCTTCAGAATCAGAGAGTTCTCCCCTGCATGAAAAAACTTTATTGCCGAGATACCGAGTTCTTCAGCACATACCCTCACGCATTCACCACAGCGCTCGCACACATCGCAGCGCATGCAACGTTTAGCTTCTTCGCGTGCCGCAGGGGGATCAAGACCGAGTTCCACCTGATCGAAGCTGCACATTCGTCGGTGCAGGTTGATGAGGGGGATTTCCTGCCTTTGAATAAAGGCTTTTTCTTCATAGGTAAGTCGCTGGGGAGCTATCATTGCCCGCGGTCGGACCAGGGGAGGGTGGGTCATAGGAACACCTCGAAGAAAGGAATGAATTGCCCAAGCGCATCGTTTGCCGCCGCCAATGGCCTGCACGACCGTGGCCGCACCAGTCACAGCGTCCCCTGCAGAGAAGACATCGGGGAAGTTGGTGCGTCCGGTCATCTGATCGGCCATGATGGTCTCCCGGCGCGACAGTTGGATTTCCCGTAAACCCGGCAAAGCCCCTATATGCGGGACTTGCCCGATGGCGGAGATTACGGTGTCCACCGGCATACAGTATGATGAATCGGGAATGGGAACAGGTCGTCTTCTTCCACTCTCATCGGGTTCGCCCAGAGTTGCCATATCGCACTCCAGCGCTTCGACATCTCCCTGTGAACCAAGAATCTTCACGGGAATCGTGAGTTGATGGAAGTGGACGCCTTCCTCGGCCGCTTGAATGATCTCCTCGAAATGTGCGGGCATCTCCGACCGTGTCCGTCGGTAAACGATGCTCACGGAACTGCACCCGAGTCTGACACAACTCCTCGCTGCATCGATTGCGGCATTGCCTCCACCAATGATCGCCACCCGGTCTCCGGGTTTCTCCTTCTTCGCCAGCGCACCATGAGCGAGCATGCTCAATGCTCCGAAAACCTGCGGGTACTCATCCTCTCCTTCGATTCCCAGCCTGCTACAGGCCCACGCCCCGATACCAAGGAAGAATGCCTTATATCCATCCCGGCGGAGATGATCCAGCGTCAAGTGCGTCCCGACAGGGGTGCTGGTTCTGATTTCCACGCCCATTTCCTGAATGGACGCAATCTCCGCGCGGACCACATCACGCGGGAGCCTATATTCGGGGATTCCCGTTACCAGCATGCCGCCTGCCTCCGGCAGTGATTCAAAAACCGTGACGCGGTAGCCCTCGAGGGCAAGGAAGTAGGCGCAGGTTAATCCCGCAGGTCCGGATCCGATGACAGCGACCTTTTCATCATACTGGTTTCTCGGAGTTGGTTTTTTGTATCCACTGGAATCCATGGTCATCTTGGCTGCGGTAGCCTTGAGATCCTTGATGCAAAGAGCTTTATCCAGGTGGCGGCGCTGGCACCACGATTCGCAGGGGTTCGGACAAATCAATCCGCACACCCAGGGAAAGGGATTATCCTGGCGAATCACTTCAACCGCCTCTTCGTACCTCCCATGCCCGATCAGTGCGATGAAAGATGGGATGTCGATTCCTGCGGGGCAATTGATCTGACAAGGGGCCGAACTCTCGCGTTTCAGGCCGTCCTTGTCGTAGACGACTCGGCTTTTGTCAGCCCGCGGTCCCGGAGTGAATATTTGTTCAGACTTCATGGCGATTTCCTTGGGAGAAGTTTGCTTCGTATGAGACGTCGGCCTCTCCAGTTCTCAGTGATGCGATAATCGGGCAGCTCTCTCTATCCGAAGGCAATCCGGACACAGTCTCACTTTGTGGTTAACACCGGCTTTTCCCAACTCTTTTTCAGTATGTTTGACGGTAGCCTTGGGAAGGAAATTGATTCCGCAGCGCTCACACGAGATCATCTTCAATCGGTTAATGACTGTGCCGCACATCAGAATTCGCCTCTCACCATCCACGTCCTCGATCTGAAGCGCTCCAGAGGGGCAGATATTTACGCAGGTTCCGCATCCAATGCAAAAAGGAAGACCATGCACGTAATCTTTGAGAATCAGTGAGCTTTCACCTGCGTGATAGAATTCGATTCCCGATTGGCCCAGTTTTTCCGCGCATACCTCGACGCACCTGCCACACCTCTCACACACGTCGCATCGCATGCAACGCTTCGCCTCGAACTGGCAGGCGGTCTCGTCAAGAACGGACTCCACCGGGTCAAAGGAGGCCATCCTATGGTTCAGATCCGCCATGGAGATTTCTTGTCGTTGAATAAATGCTTTTTCATGATAGTCCATGCGAATGGGCTCCACCAGGGCCCTTGGTCGGGGTTTGGTCCTCCTGGGCAATGGCAAACCCTGAACGAATGCGTGGATTGCTGCCGCGGCCTTCTTCCCGGCTGCGACGGCCTCCACAACGGTCCCCGGTCCGGTAACGGCATCGCCGCCTGCGAATACGTCCGGCACATTGGTGCGTTGCGATTCCCCTCTTACTCGGAGCATTCCGGCCTGTGAGAGCTCGATCTTCCTCATGATCGGATCGGCTTCGATTCCCGGTCTAAGATCCACGGAGTAAATCAAAATGCCCGCATTCACTCTGAATTCGGTTCCCGGTATGGGGGACGGTCTGCGCCGGCCGCTCTGGTCCGGCGGACCCAGGCGAGTCCGCATACACTCCACCGCCTCAATTCTGCCGGGTGTACCGCTAACCCTCATCACCTCAGTTAATTGGTGCAGCTTGACGCCTTCCTCCGCGGCTTGAAGAATCTCCTCCACGTGAGCTGGTATCTCGCTGCGCGGACGGCGTGAAAGAACGTTCACACATTCGCTCCCGAGACGGATACAGGTTCTTGCGGCATCGACCGTCGCCCTGTCCCCACCTACAATGACGACCGATTTCGGGATGTCGGTGATTTGTCCGAACGCGACTCGCTTGAGAAACGTCAACACGTCGAGGACGTTCTCGCAAGCCGATTCACAGAGAAAATCCGGCTCCGATGCCGTCCAGGCTCCGATCCCCAGGAAGAACGCTTTATAGCCTTCCTTTCTCAATTGATCGAGGGTCAGATCTTTGCCGATAGTGGTATTGAGGACCAAGTCCACTCCGAGTTCCAGTATGGCATCGATTTCTTTGGCCGGAACCTCTCTTGGGAGACGAAATTTCGGAATACCCGCTCTCAACAAACCGCCGGGTTCGGGCATCGACTCGAAGACGGTCACCCGATATCCCTCCAATGCGAGAAAGTAGGCTGCCGTCATTCCTGCCGGACCGGAACCGACAATGGCAACCTTCTCCTCGTACCGAGCTTTCGGAGAGAGTTTCGTGTACCCTCCCAGTTGTTCCACCGCGGTTTTGGCGACGTATGCGTCAAGGTGACGTATCGCGACTGCTTTATCAAGATATCTGCGTTGACACCAGCTTTCGCAAAACCCTGGACAGACATGTCCGCACGTCCACGGGAAGGGGTTGTCCTGCCGGATAATATCGATAGCCTCTCGAATGCGGCCGTGTCCGGTCAATGTCACAAATGATGGTATATCAGTACCAGCGGGGCAATGGAGCTGACAGGGTGCGGATGATTCACGTTTCAAGCCGTTTTCGTCGTAGGCGATATGTTTTGGGTCTGCACCCGGTCCCGGTTGGAAACAAGGTTTCTGCTTCATGATTATCCTCTATGACATGGAAATGAAACCGTGAATTGCCGATCATTCAAGCGCTTTTCCTCGCTCGAGCTTACCCGGCGGAAATCACGCTCATTTCCCATCAGTGCCGCTGCGTCATGGAACTGGGCCTTTCGTACCATGCTCGGCTCTAGGAAAACTCCTGAAACCGATATGCTTTCAAGGCAGTAATGTCCCGGGAACCTTTTTGAGAAAGGTTTCCAAATCCTCCAAAAAACTTTTAGCATTTGGCAAATCCTGAGTTTTTCAATTAAAAAACTCAGGACTTGGGCGAATATCAAAAGTTCTTGGGAAGGGTCCGGGAAACACTTCTTACAAGAAGGGTTTCCCGGATGTTCGCTCTCTGAGTGCGAATCCGTATCACATCGACAAATCTTCCGAGCTATGCTCTCATCTTAAGCCGAATTGAATTGTTGTGTCCCGTCAGCGAGGAGTCCCTTTAGCGATCTTGCTCGCAAACCTTTCGCGCCTGGAGATGGAGGACGCCCCCGGACTGACCCATGTCAGGGCCTTCGTGACGCAACCGGTTACGCACGCGGGTTCAAGACCTTTGTCAAGCCTGTCCTTGCAATAGTCGCACTTGTAAGCCTTGCCCCTGTCCGCATCCCACTGGCACGCACCCCAGGGGCACGCCGTGATGCACGCTTTGCAGCCTATGCATTTCGATTCGTCTATTGAGACGATACCGTCTTTTTCCCTTTTAGTCATAGCGCCGGTGGGGCACGCAGCCATGCACCAGGCCTCTTCACATTGAAAACACGGCATGAACACGAATTCTATTCGGGGTATGCCCCTAACCTCTTTGGGGCCCACAGGAATAATTTTGCACAGGGCAGCACCGACCGGGACGTCCTTCTCAGTCTTGCAGTGAAGTTCGCAGGCCCTGCAGCCTATGCATCGGAAACGATCCTGATATATATAGTAGTCTGTCATATTGCACCTCTGCCGGCATTATTCCGAAGCCGGTTCGATTTTAACGAAACATTCCGTTATCGGACAATTGCCTCCTACTGCTACCTGAAGCAAACCTTTCATGAGGGTATTGTCTCGCATGCCCCGGTTAAAGGCCCTCGTCTGCTCGGGAACATCGCGGCCGAACCCGTGGAGAGTATAGACTGCTTCCGGATGAATATAGTCCGTCAGTGCCGCCTCTATGGTTTGGGTCACTCCATTTGCCGAGACCTCCACCAGGTCTCCATCTTCGATCCCCAGCTTCCACGCTTCCTTGGAGTTGATCCAAAGCTTGTTCTCAGACTGAAGCTCATTGAGATAGGGATTGTTCAGCGTGGTTCCCTGCGTGTGAAACGCGATTTTTCCGGTGAGAAGACGATAGTAGCCTTTTGGAGGTTTCTTGGGGCTTTCATACGGCGGAAACGAAGGGATGCCCGCGTCGGTAAGCATATTCGAGACAAACTCGATCTTCTTTGAAGGTGTGTTAAACTTCAGGCCTTCATCGCGATCCCATACGATCTGTTTCTTGCTCAATGGGATATAGCCTTTCGCATCGAAATCAGACAGAGTTAATCCCGTATCCTGAAGTTGCCAGGCGATAAGCTCTTCGATCGTGTTGTAAGGAAAATACTGCCCCACGCCGAGTCGCTCCGCCAATTGCTTGAATATCCACCACTTCGGTTTTGAATCGTATTTAGGTTCTACTACCTGCTTTCGCAACCATAGTGCGGGCTTGGGACCCTTCTTGACCAGAATGGGGTCCGTACGCTCGAGGAACGTTGCCTCAGGCAGTACCACGTCGGCCCATCGGGAAATCAAGCTGTAGTTGACATCGATGGCTACCAGAAGGTCAAGTTTCTTGAGACCTTCCACATATGCGACCGGATCCGGGAATGAGGCGAGAGGATCGAATCGGTAGCATATGAATGCCTTTACTGGATACGGTTCCCCTGACAGTATTGCCCCGGGAAGAGCTTGAGCAAGGCCGTAATCCGCTGAAAGATGGGGGTATTTCCAACCTACCCCGTCGAACCTCTTTTCCTCTACCTTGGGCGGGAGGGATGCCAGCATTTTGACGGGCTTGTACCCGGCAGCGGGCTCACCTTTGTTAAAGAGGAGTCCTCCCTTTGCCTCATATGCTCCCAACAAGGCGTAAAGAATGTATATGGATCTTCTGAAATAGAAGTCATTCTCCGTCCATGCAGTCATCCATCCCTGATTAAAAATCACGGACGGTTTCGCTTCAGCAGCCTCGTGGGCTATTTCAAGAATTTCCTTGGCCGGAATTCCTGTCTCTTTTTCCGCCCATTGCGGTGTATAGGGCAGTACAAAATTCTCCAGTTCTTTGAATCCCAGCACCCATCGATCTACGAATTCCGCATCATATAAGTTTTCTCTTATGATCACGTTGATCAGTGCGAGATTGAAGGCATAATCCGACCCAGGGGCCAGCATCAAAAACTTGTGAGCTTTGGCGGCCGTATAGTTCCACCGAGGATCAAGATGGACGAACTTCATGCCGGACTCGAGGGCGTCCATGAAATCTGCGGCCTCTTTGGTTCCTATGGCCTCGAAAATGTTTCTCCCATAGAGGATGGCGTACTTGCAGTTTTTGTAGTCGTAGGACACCGTGTTGCGTCTGTGGCCTGCAATGGAATTATGCGCGTTGTGAACGCTGTTGGAGCAAGACCCGTGATGGTTGAAGTAGTTGGGAGAGCCCAGCGCCTTTATGAACGCTTTTTGAAGGTCGGTAAAACCGCCTCCACGATCCCCCAGCACTATGCTCCTGCCTCCGTCCTCGTCCATGATCTTCTTCAGTTTTCCTGCTGTGTAGTCAAGGGCTTCCTCCCAGGAAACGTTTCTCCACTTGCCTGAACCTCTCTTACCGTCCCTGATCATGGGTTGCTGCAGGCGTTCATCATCATTCTGGAAGACCTTGCCAGCCGCACCGCGAGGACACAGAAAGCGGCCACCGAGAATGTGGGGATTGCCCCAGATATGCTTGATACGGTTGTTCTCCACCTCAACTTCGATGGGGCACCGGACCGTGCACATCGCGCAAATGCTGTAAACGATCTGTTTTTGTGTTTCGGACATGTGATCTCCTCGTTAAACACGGTTTATATGTTGAAACCTTTAAGCTCTGATGCCTTTACCTCGTAACGAACTTTGATGCCGTCAAAGATATTTTTTTAGCTCAATTGCGAGCCTTTTCACGGGATCCGGCCGGTCCGTTTCTATCGCTCGGGCGTCATATGGGAAATTTCTACCGATATATCTGAAGGCTTCCGGTGATTTCACCGAAGCGTGCGAGCTGACCGTCTCCATCTGTCAGTTGCTCTTGCTGTTTTGCGGAGCAAGATCCGCAAGCGTTTTCATTTTTCGAGTGCGCAGGCCGTATGAATCCAGAATTGCATTGATACGCCTGAAATATGGAATCTTGGGCTTGATGCGCTTGAATATCAGATAGGACGCGGCATAAAGCGGAATAAACACTGCGAAACATCCTACCGTGTAGTCTGTAAACAAGATCGCAAACTCTACTTCAGCAAACCTGTACTGCAACCATGTCATTACGAAAAGAACAGGCCAGAGAAAAGCTGCTGACATGGCGATCTGCGAGAAAAAGGACTTGCCGAAGGCATCGTTCGCCATTTTATTCGCTGCGTGATAAGCCTCTTTGTCATTGGCCGCCAGAGCATCAATGGACAGATTCTGATACCTGACGATCTCGCCTGTCTGCTCGTCGATATGTTTCCTGTTGATCAGGAAGACGAGGGAAATCGTAAATTCTCCCACAACAACAGCGACAAACGCCAAAATAAAATTCCCGATGAGAAAATCGATAAAGCTGTATCCGGTCATGCGGAACAGCATTATGAGGTAGGGATCAAAATAGTAACAAATCTCAATCATCAGTTCTCTCAGTGAAGGAGGCCGAGTGTCGGCCTCCTTCTTCACAACGTATCAGCGCGTCCTTACATACCGGGGAATATGGATTTGCCCAGAAAACCCTTCGTGGCGTAACCGATGCCTACATAGAGTGCCAAGAAGACAAAGAGTCTCTTCAGCCAGATGTCGGGGATTTTCTTGGAAGTCATAGGTCCGAGGATCGACCCGATTATTATACCAATTAATTCGACTCCGATAAAGGACAGGTCAACAGGAATACCCTTCACGAACATATACGTGAAAATCGAGGTTATCATGCTGATGAGAACCGCCAGAGCCGAAGTCCCTGCAACGATATACATGGGTAGTCCGGCTACGGAAGTCAGGAACGGAACGTACAGGAAGCCGCCGCCGACGCCGATAAAGGCGGAGATTGCAGCAATGAAAAATCCACCGAGGATTGGGATAATTGGACTAAAGGAAAACTCCGCGCCATAAAATGTGAAACTAATCCGGCTGGCGCTCCAGTTCTTGACCTGAACGCCCGCTGCAGCATGGTTGGTACTCGAGCCGCCGCCTTTGCCCATGTGCTCGCGCTCGAAAGCCTCCGCTGCCGCTTTGGCGGCTTTCTTACTCTTTTGGCCGGCGGGCGTGGTCTCATAGAAGAGGAACGCGCCGATTACGAGAACTGTTATGCCGAAGTATCCAATATACTCTCTGAGGCTTATCTTTCCGGCCGTGAGCACGGGAATCAGATATGCACCTAAGATCCCTCCAGCCGCAAGACAGATACCGAGGGGAAGGACAAGCCGCCCCATTCTGTAGTACGTTGTCGAAGAAATAAGTGCCGATAGACCCACGAGATACTGGTTGCTGGTTCGAATCGAGTCAGTGAGCAGCTTGTTGAGAACGGGGTTTGTATCTTTAAAGGACCGTGCGTAATCGCCCAGACCGAACACGGTGATATGACCGACTCCGGCCATGATCCCACCGAACGCGCCGACTGACGAAAAAATCCAGCCGACCCAGATTCCCCAGAGGATTGGCCAAAGGAGAAAAAAGCTGGGTGCTCCCGGAATACCGAAAAAACCCTTCGGAGCATTGGGATCTATTTGACCAGGTCCTGTGCCCTGGGGAGTCTTTGCCAGCGCGTCTTCGAGCTTACCCGCGTCCGCTCCCGAAGCAGCCAGCAGTACGGCAGCCAAAGCCACTGCAATCACTAATCCTGCAATGACCCAACCTTTGTGCTTCATGTAAACCTCCTGATTTTGACGAACTTTAGTGTTCGTTAAGTGTCCTGGACCCATTCTGTTTTCGATAACCGGTTCGCTTGGAAAGCAGCTCTCGCACTTTGGATTCGATAGTTTGTATTTCAACGGGCTTTATGAGCAGATTGTCCCGGGAAAGGGATCTTTCGCTCTCGGAGAAATAATCGGAAATCGTGATGATCGAAATATCTGCATCCATCAGCTCTATTCGCTTGACCAAATCGATCTCTTCAGAGCTTCCGTGACGGATATGAGCAATCACAATGTCCGGAGGATTCGACGCAATCTGTAGAAGTGCTGCGGTCCCCTCATTATAGGTATCCACCCGGTAGCCCTCAGGTTCGAGTACCCGTCTCAGGAGATTGCAGGAATCTGCTTCTTCGTCGAAAATCACTATCCAGGCCAAATTGTGCACCGTATCCGAAGGTTCTTGAGCCGGTCCAGACTGTTCTTCATGATTTAGCAACATGGATGCCATCAAATACTCATAATTCGACAAAAGAGACGATTGGGAAATTATGTTGCCAATTGACCGGAATTGCGGGTGAAATAGAAATATATGGCTCTCAATCACTCGGTTTGATAATTCGAGAAACCAATCCGGATATTGCCAAGTGCAAAGAAAGTCATGCACCCAAGACAGGGCTCTGTTAAAATATGTATAGTTTTCAATAAGATAGATGGGGCCGCAAATTCTTGCAGGTGCAATAAATGTACTGCATCACTCAGCATCTTCGTTAGGAAGGAGTTCTTTGTTTCTGATGGTGTATCTCCGCATCACCTGTTGCAGAGCCTGCCGTTCGAGACCGCATTCTCTGGCTGCTTTTGTGACATTGTTATTGTTGCGCATCAGCACGCGGGAAACGTACTCTCGATTGAATTTTTCCAGCACTTGCGCTTTGGCTTCCTTGTACGGGAGGAAAGTCACTTCAGCAGGAACCAGGCATTCTTCCGTTCTCCGGATACGCCAATCGAGATCTTCCTCACGGATAACCTCTCCCGGTGACATGAGAACAGCCCGGCTGACGAGGTTTTCCAATTCTCGTACATTGCCCCGCCATGGATGAGACAGAAATATCTGGATTACTTCGTCGGACGCGCGTTTCAGAGGTTTTCCGAATTCCTTCGAGTATTTCTCCAGAAAATGTTGGATCAATAAAGGGATGTCCTCGGGACGCTCCCGAAGTGACGGCATTTCTAATGAGAGTACGTTGAGCCGATAAAAGAGGTCCTCTCTGAAAGTCTGGTCTTCAATCTTAGCCGCGAGATCCCGATTGGTGGACGCAATGATGCGCACGTCGACCTTCACCGATTTCGTCTGCCCGAGAGGCCTGATCTCTTTGTCCTGGAGAACTCGAAGCAATTTTGTCTGCAATGTTGGCGAGATATCGCCTATTTCGTCCAGATATATTGTGCCGCCTTCGGCTTCCCGGAAGAGCCCCCTTCTGTCCTGGGCAGCGTGTGTGAAAGCACCTTTTTTGTATCCGAAGAGCTCGCTTTCCAGGATATTTTCAGGAAGATTCGGGCAATTTACCGCAACAAAAGCACCCTGATCTCTTTGACTGAGTCGATGAATCGCTCGAGCAGCAAGATCTTTGCCCGTTCCCGATTCACCCGTTATCAATACGGTAACATCTGTATTGCTGATAATTTTAATGGTTTCGAAAATTTTCCGGATCTTAGGGCTGGTACCTACCATTTCCTGGAAGCTTTCCTGCTCGCGAACCCTTTTCTGGAGGAGGAGATTTTCATGAATCAATCTGGTCCGTTCAAAAGCTTTCCCCAGAAGATGCACCAATTTGTCATGTTCAAACGGCTTTGTGATAAAGTCGTATGCGCCCTGCTTAATCGCTTGCACAGCAAGATCGATACTCCCGTATGCAGTCATCATGACAATGGTAAGCTCAGGATGAGCTGTCTTGGTGCGCTCCAGAAATTCCATTCCATCCATTCCGGGCATTCGCACATCAGCAAGGGCAACATCGAACCGTGAGGTTTCCAGGAGCGCTAAGGCGCTGAATGCATCGGGTACTGCTTCGATCTCGCAATGCAGATCTGCCGCCAGACTTCTTTTCAGGAGCCGAAGCATGTCTTCTTCATCATCGACTATGAGGAGTCGCAGTGAGGGCAGCATACTCATATCGTCGTCTCTGCCTCTGACTGCTCAATCAGCGGTAAAATCACAGTAAACGTGCTCCCTTTTCCCGACCGGCTTTCTACTTCAATATGGCCGTTGTGGTCCTGAACAATGCCGTAACTCACGGACAATCCCAGTCCGGTCCCTTCTCCGACAGGTTTGGTGGTGAAAAACGGGTCGAAAATTTTGTTCATAACTTGAGGAGCTATTCCGGATCCGGTATCCGAGATGGAGATGTCGACTGAGTCTCCATTCCTACGCGTCGTAACGGAGATTTCTCCCTTTCCGGAAATCGCTTGTCTGGCATTCATCAGCAGATTCATGAAGACTTGTTTGAGTTTTTCCGCATCCCCCGTTATTTTCGGGATAGTAACATCCAGGTTTGTCCTGATGTCGATCTTGTCCAACTCGAACTGATGGGCAAGGAGAGAGATTACCTCGGCAAGAGAACCATTCACGTCGAACGGAATCTTTCGGATAGCAGTGCTTCTCGAGAACTTCAGAAGATCTTCTACGATACCTTTGCAATTGCGAGTATGCTTTTCGATCGTCTTCAAATCGTCATGCATCTGACTTGCCGGGGCCTGCTCCCTTAACAGCAACTGTGTATAACCGAGTATGATTCCAAGCGGATTATTGATTTCATGTGCAATTCCCGTGGAAATCTGCCCCAGGGATGCAAGCTTGTCTGCCTGTTGGAGCTGACGTTCCATCTGCACTCTTGAGGTGATGTCCTTGGCTATACCTTCATAATTGAGGGTTTCTCCGGATTCGCCTCTTCTGATGGTGGCGCTTAACAAGAGATGCAGCTCGGAGCCGTTACGTGCGAGGAACAGACATTCTCTATCCTTCACGAATCCCGTGGTATGGAGTTCCTGGAAAAGACTTGCATAGGCTTCTCCCGAGGTACAGAGATCGTTGAGTCCCATTTGGCCCACAAGGAGATCGCGATCGTATCCCAGGGTCGATATACCGGCAGGATTGACATCCAAAAAACGGCCATTATCGTCCAGGATGAATATCACATCCATAGAGCTTTCAAAGATTCGCCTGAATTTCTGCTCGGATCTGCTCAGTTCATCTGTGCGCTCCTGCACGACCGATTCCAGATTTCTATTCAGGTGCATAACTTCTCTGCTGGCCGTTTCCAGGGCTTTCTTGTCCTGCAGTATTTCCCGGTTGATCTTCTGAACCCTCTGAAAGAAAAGCGTTATTGAAGCTACCAAAACGAACGCAACGGTATTGATTCCTCCGGAATAAGGGCGAAGACTTACCCACACGTCCCGCATATCGGTCATGAGAAGAAAACGTTTGGCGATATGTCCTACACCTCTGGACAGGCCGAACAGAGCCAATGCAGTGCACAACCAGAGCATGTACGTCCAGATCAGACTGGACTTTTGAATGCGTGCCAATCTCGCGGCGTACATGACAGCGAGGAATGCAAATACGATGACAAGAGACGATCCCACTACGTCGACAAACCAAACTGGGGCTAGGGGATATGAATCATTCATCGAAATGATGTTCCTCCGCAAGGGCCTGTTTATACAGAGACCTGACCCCCAGGAAAAGCGCTATCATCGCAGGTACGGACACAAGGTGATCGAGTTTGAGCATATAGTACAAAGGAATGAGAGGGTGCAAATCGATACGAATCCGTTGTGACCAATCCGGCTCGCCTAAAACAGAGGCATCGGGAATGTGAGTCTCAACCCAGTGACCGACGAAGGCGACCACATTCCATAGTATGAGCAGCAAGCATGCGAGCTGAATCAATCGCCATCCTCGCTCGCGGATCAATTGATTATACTGAAGCCAGTACGCCAAGAAACCCATAGCAATCATAAAAACAACATGGGCGATCTGGTGTACATAGAGGCCTTCAGGCGCAGGATGGGACTGAAAGGCCTCTGCACAATCGGGTTTTATACATAGTACCAGCGCAGCAAGTATTACTGCCGGAACTCTTGAACGAATCATCTGCTCTTTTCTTTATGCTCTCGTTTCAACGGGACCGTCCACGCAGGATCTGAATCCCTGTTCCGTTGCACAGGTTCCGCATAATCCTACTCCGCACTTCATGATGTCTTCTCGCGCTATGCAGATTCGCTGGGGAGGAACGATTCCATCGAGGACTGCATAAACGGCATTCATCATCGCTGCGGGACCGCACACGTACACGCGGCTTCGAGAGTATTCCTCTCTGTGGGAACATGCATCTTCTGCGAGTGAACGGACCACTTTTCCAATTTCGTTCGGTCGATCGTAGATAATATTTGCCGACGGCACGAACTGAAGCATCTCCTTGTGGAAGCTATCGTTCACCTGCTCGGAGAACCCGAAGAAAGCTCTGAATACCGCGTTGGGCCAGCGTCGTGCGGCCATCAGGATTGGCGCTGTTCCCGTACCGCCGCCCACAAGCACAACCGACTCGTGCGGCCAAGGCTGTTCAAATCCGTTTCCGTAAGGACCTCGCATATATATGCTGTCACCAGACTGCAACTTTTCAAGTGCTTCGGTGAAGGTTCCAACTTTTCTTACAAGATAGACGGGTTCGGTATCCCATGCAGGCGAAAAAGGTTTCTCACCTGCTTCCGGAAGTCTCAGGAAAAAATACATTCCGGGATTGCATGCAGGTCCCTGCTCCAGGACCAATTTGAATATACCCGCCCCTAATCCGGAGTTTTCTATGACTTGAGTTTTCATATAATCCATCCGTTTTTCCGAACGGACAGATCCCCGGGACGAATTCTGCTGTCCACCGTTCAGGGAATCCATCAAGCGTTCAAAAAAATTGGCCAATTGTGGCGTACTCATTCCGGCCAATGACGATCCGATCGCGAATAGAGAAGCACCGACAGACGCATAGGATCGGACATCATCCGCAGACCCAATGCCTCCTGAAGCAATTATGGGAAGATCGACGGCCCGTGAAGCTTCTCGAACGGATTTTATTCCGATTGGAAGGATTCCCGAGCCGGAAAGCCCTCCCAGAACATTCGATAAAATAGGATTACCTTCCCGGTCCAAAGCTATGCCAGGCCCGACGGTATTGATAAGACTCAAAGCATCTGCTCCCGAATCCCGGCAAAGTACGGCCATTCCCGCAATATCTCCCAGGTTGGGAGATAGCTTCGGTATTACGGGTTTTCGGGTGCGACTCTTTATGGACCGAATGATTTCGCTCACAGTTTCCGGATCGGAACCGATGCTCTGGCCTGCACCTTTCACATGGGGACATGAAAGATTCAGTTCAAATGCATCCGCAATGGGATCCAATACGAGAGCGCAATCGAGAAATTCCTGCGGATTCTCCCCCATGATGGAGACCACGAGAGGTTTATTCTCATGCAAAGGCAAAAGCGCTTGCATAGTTCTGAGGAATACTTCTGCGCCCGGATTAGCCAATCCAACAGCATTGACAAAACAGCCGGGATAATATTCATGAATCACCGGTTCCCGATATCCCGCCCTGGAGTGAAGACTCAGCGTTTTCGTTGTGAGGAATCCGATTTCAGGTAATTTCGCAATCGCAGAGATTACGCTTGGAGCGGTAGTGACGATTCCCGAAGGAATGGTAAACGGAGCGCGTATTCCCAGACCGGCCAAACCAGTGCCGGCCAGCTTATCCTGCGTTAATTGCCAAAACTTGTTGTCTGTCATTTTTCAACCGGTCTCTTTATTTTCCGCTTTTCTGTCCATGAAGAAGAGTGGATTTCGCGGCTTCTTCTTGGATCGCACTTCATAATAGAGTGTTGGCCCTTCCGATCTTCCTGAACTCCCGACAGTACCGATGATCTGCCCGTTCTTAACTGTGTCGCCAGTCGCTACTCTGATTTCTTTGAGATGTGCGTACACCGTTACCAAGTTGTTCGGATGCTCGATCAGGACCACGTTCCCGAATAGCGTTATTGTTCCGACATGACCGACCCGACCGCTCCCGGAGGCTCGAACGGGACTTCCTTCCGGCGCCTGTATGGTAATTCCGTTGTACTGCGTACCGCCTCGGACTCCGAATGCCGAAATGATCTTACCCTCGACCGGCCATGAAAGGAGACCGGTGAAATCTTTCACCTCAGCCTTTTCTTTCTCCTGGTGTTCCGTTTTCGCTGGTTCGACCTGCATCGCTTGAGATGCGCCCGGGATGAACAAATTGGAATCCGCCTTTATCACGTACGGCGGTCGCAAGTTGTTTACCTCGGCCAGTGCCTGAAGATCGATGTTGTACGCCTTGGCAATTAGCAACAGACTCTGATTAGGGAGCACCTTATGGAGAACTCCTCGTGCAGGCTGGTCAGGTTCCAGATGATCCAGTCTCAGGGAAGGGGGCAAACCTGAGCTGTAATGAGGACAACCGGTGAGAAACGCGGTAAGCACGAACAGTGCGAGTCCCATCGCAAGTTGGTGTGCAAGAACGACGATACGCTTCCTGCGATTGCGCGCATCCAACCGGTTCGGAACTCCCCGATCAGGAGACCCGGGAGCATTGGGACCTGAGAGCAATTTGGTTTTCAACTTTAGTGCTGCCATTCAGAAAAGAATGACGGAGACCAACCGTGCTCGCCTATAAGGTCTACGAATCGGCATCCGGTAAAGCTTTCGATGGTATCTCCATCCTCATGCCGGGTAAGTCTCTTTAAAGTCTGGGAAAACCTGTTCCCCACGGGAATGATAAGCCTTCCTCCTCGGGCGAGCTGCGCCACCAGGGTCTTGGGGATCCTCGGAGCACCTGCGGTAACGATGATACCGTCGAATGGTGCTTCTTCCGGCCAGCCTTGAGTCCCATCCGCGACCCGAAAACTGATATTCCGATAATTGCAGACAGACGTTATCCTCCGCGCTCTTTCCGAGAGAAACGAGAACCTCTCGATCGTATAGACCCACTGACAAATACACGAGAGTACTGCTGCCTGATATCCGGAACCTGTCCCGATTTCGAGAACGCGGTCCGAATCTCGAAGCCCGAGCAGCTCCGTCATGATGGCAACCATGTACGGCTGACTTATGGTCTGCCCTTCTCCTATGGGCAATGGATTATCGTCGTACGCTTCGTCCCGCAAGGATTCGTCAATGAACAAGTGCCGAGGGACCTCCCCAAGAGCGGAAAGCACGTTGGGATCCTTTATTCCTCTCGCCACAAGCTGCTTCTGCACCATATCGTTTCGGGCCTGTGCGAAATCTATCATAGTCTTTACCCCTGCGGCAGCGCTCTCCACAAAACATAATAATCACAAGCCACCTGTTTTTCTACAGTTTGCGAGTGTAAAGAAGATTATTTAGTACTGACCGAATCTTGTCGGCCATTTTCACTCGCAGAGCCCTGAACATCTTTCTCCTGCACCCCTCCGCCTCCGTGAGTGGCGGGAATTCTCGGATACACCTGTTTATCGAGAAATTGAGCAAAAGAGTTCGCGAACACCGAAGGAACGCGCATCATCCAATCCAGAGCCTGTGCCGCCAGATTCTTATCCGGCGGTCCCCCGTAAAAAGGATTGTGATAAGGTGGATACGGATATTTTGGCCAAATCTCATCTGAAGCCTGCGATTTTTCAGGCTGAAATTCGGATTGGGCCGGCACGGAAGGCTGCGGCCCTTGTTGTTCCAATTTTCCACCCTGTTCCTGTCTCATCGTCGACAGCCTTGAAGGGCCCCCAGACTGTGCTGCGGGGTCCACGTGCCAGGCGTGTGCAACTGATAGAAATACCACGGGGAGTAACATTATCAGAAATTTGGCGCTTCGATTCATGGTTTGCTCCTGTCCGTAGATAGGTCACCTTTAGACCGGACACGACTTTATTTCAACTGTTTTTTGAATAATTCAATGTAACACATTAAAATAACGAATTAAGATATGGTTTAGTCAGTGTGGATCAGCATTTCTGCTCAAACGTTTCTTCATAAAGCCGCTCAGGAAAAAAATGCTCCACTTCGTTTTTTTGTGAAACTTCCGCAATAAATGATTGACAAATGTCCTGATAAGGGATATACGTTCCCGTCCGCGACATAGCCCCTTTTGGAAAACTCGTGCGCGGTGGCGAAGCGCGTGACGCTTCAAAATTGAAAATGCAATTGGTTGTCGAGAATTCCTAAGCATGAGGCCTGTGAGAAGGGGGAGTCCAGTGTGGAAGATCTTGCTCGCAGGCATGAGGATGATTAAAAAGAGCCAAATGGAATGGTAGTCAAGGAGCAACAAGCATGTGGATGACCCGTGAAGAAATTGCGGCCGCTTTGGGAATAGTCCCCAACAGTGTGCGGGGGAAAGTCCAAAAAGGCCAAATTGAACGCAAAGTAGAAGATGGGAAAAATTTGTACAGAGTAACAACCGCTGTTCCGAAGAAAGGGGTAGCGCCTCAAGACTCGGAGATTGAGATCCAAATCGCGCCGCAGCCTGCTCCCGTACTTCCGGAACCGCCCAAGCGAGAGGAACCGAGGCCGGTGCCTCGCATCGTGCATCCATTGCATGAACCTGTTCGTAAAACGGTAACGACTCCGGAACCTGAAATAAAACGGAAACCATCCGATAAAGAACCTTTTAATCCCAAACAGGTTCTGCTGGAAATGATAGCCTCGCTGAAAATAGATAGAAGTATTGACGCTATTGAAAAAGGTGACGAAATAGATCTTGCCACTGGAGAGATTTCCCGGGAATTGGATGCCCGTATTTCCATGCGACAGCATCGTCAACTCAAAGAAATCGAAGATGCCCTGGAAAGAATCAAACTCGGGGAATACGGCACATGTGAAGATTGTGGCGAACCCATTCCCGAACAGAGATTGCGTCTTTTTCCTGCTGCACGACTCTGTGTTCGCTGCCAGGAGGAGATGGATCAACTGGAGAAACTCAGGGAATCCCAGGGCGTCAGGGGTGGCACTTGGAGAGAAGAACCGGCTGAAGGCACTTTCGTGAGATCCTTTGAAGATTAATACCCGAGGACCCTCTCCGGAGGGCCCTCAAAAAAAGCCTATTGGCGTTCAGGCATTTATTCCCACAGTTTGCCGTACTTATCCCTCCATGAGTGGCCGATATGCTCATCAAGCCACAATTCGAGACGTTTCATCGTATGAGGTCTAGCAGAACGACCGCTTGCCATAATTTCAAACAATTCCTCCAGAAGTTGATCCAGTTGAGTAATATCTTCTTTGGGCAGATATGATGTGGCGCCCAATTCCATGCACTTGAGAATGTAGTCCGGAGTCAAGGCAGGAGCCGTAAGCATAACAGAAGGGATTTGCCTCCTGACTGCCACCTGTAAAAGGTCCACACCTCTTACGCCCATGATGTCAAGCACCGCCATATCATAGGAACGGGTTTCCAGAAGCGTTTGCGCACTGGCAAAACTTCCGGCAGTCTCCACCTGGCATTGTTCGAGAATTTCCTTGACGGTCTCAAGGATATCCGGCTCATCATCGACCACGAGAATGACTTTTCCGCTCAGCAAGCAACTCTCTCCAATAGATGAATTTTAGAATGAGACGTGTTTCTCCTCATGATACTCGATTGCATTGTGCAGAGCATGTGAGGAATCGCCGGTTATGTCCGACTGCAGCGGTTTCTGAAAGAAAAAAGGTCAAGGTTGGATCGTATTGCCCGCCCGGGACAAAAAGGTCATCAACGCCCCAGAAACTCTTTTTTTCGCGGATGCGTTAATCTCCCAAGATCGTCCGCTTGACACGATTCTTGCACGTATACTATAAAGAAGTGTAGAGATCAATATGTCTTCCGAGACTTCTCGGCGCAATAAGAATTTCGGCTTCATTGCGGTTACCATGAGGGCTCTTGGCAGAAACGACTGCGGTCCTGCAAGAGCTGGAAGACGAAATTTCTTTCTTCTTTTTCGATATTATGATAGTCGGTAATGCTGGTCTGAAGGACGGTTATTCGATGCTCAATGTGAGCAGCCATAGGCCAAACAGATCTCTACAGCTTGGATTCCCCGAAACATACGTTGGTTGCCATTTTGGACCGAAAATATTCGGTGAAATCTCGCGCAATGCAGGTGAGTCAGGCGGGACTGAGACTGGGAAATCCGCAAGACGGAAGCTGAATAGTTCGGTTAGGAATCTACCATCGCACAATCCTGAGCCGTATTTCTTTGATTATGCCGGGGGTAATTCGTGCCGATAAAGAACATACAGACGTCCCATTTGGTGCACGACCTGAAGAATCCTGTCAATATCATTGAGACAGGCGCTCGCTCCCTTTTGGACAAGCAAGACCGTTACGGAACTTTGACAGCGAGCCAGGAAAAAGTACTGAGACGCATGCTGAGAAACGCCTTAAAAATCAGGCAACTGGCTGATAATATGCTCGAAATGGATATGGCCGCCCGCGGAGTGGTACGAATATCCGAGTGTACGTTATCGGGCATTCTGAAAACCGCGTTGGTCGAGGTTTTCGATATCGTCGACCCGGACGTTTCGGATGCGCTTGTGACTGCACCTACTTTGGATGCGCTCCGCAAAGTCCTCGTCATAAATGACATCGATTTGGATGCTGAGGATTCTCAACTTACTCGTACCATCGAGACGGATGAGACTAAAATCTGTCTGATTGTGACAAACCTCCTGTCAAACGCATTCAAGTACAAACAGAAGAAAGTCTTTCTGAGATGCAGTTCCGATGGGGAATTCATACGCATTTCCGTCAGGGATGACGGACCCGGAATTCCCGAACTCTACCATCAGCAAATTTTCGATCAATATTTTCAATGCGTGAAAGTTGACGGATTCCCCGTCCGCGGTCACGGTCTCGGCCTGGCTGGAGCACAGGCGCTTACAGAGGCAATCGGCGGGGAGCTCTCATTGTGCAAGAGCGTACATGGAGCCGAATTCGTGGTGCAGTTCAAAGCAGGCCTGAAAATCTAGACTGTTTCTCATTACTTCCGCCTTCCTTTCGCAATATCTACTCTTGAAAAGGTCGAAAAGCATTTGATTATCCCGAACCCGATTCACATGAGAATCATGTGGTCTCAGTGCTATGGGGATTCTCAAAAGTAATCCCGGACTGTGCAGAGCGATTCATCGAAAAATGGTACCCACCCGCCTCCGTAAAGGTGACTGTAAGTAAATTAATGGACTGAGCGTTTACCAGGGACACCAGGCGCCACTAATCCCTTCTTCGCAAATTCGGATTACTCAAGAACTTTTGAGAAGCACTAGAGAAATGGATGTCACGTGATATTCTCCAATAGATGGGGACGTGCATCAGGAGTAATCTACGGGAAAGTCACCGAAATGGATTTCATCAAAAAAGTTTACGAAGATGCTTGACAAAGCTGAGACCGATAGGTAAACATTAGTTCGACGGATCTAACTACAATAGGGGACTGACTCTATGATTCGGTCTTGGAAGAAATACAGAGGTGCAATCATGGCTCATGCAGAACGACAATGTGACGACTGCCCGGCTCTGATTGACGAGGAGTGCGCCGTAAATTCCATGGTTACACTTTCCAGCTACAGACCCGGAGAAACCGGCACCATCGCGCAGGTATGCGGAAATCCCGAATTCCGCCTGCGTATGATGGAAATGGGGTTCATTAAAGGTACCCAGATTAAGGTCATAAAATACGCTCCCCTGAGCGATCCCATCGAGTTCCTCATAAAAGGCTATCATGTGACCCTCCGCAGAGACCAAGCGAATAACATCATCATGAACCGGCCTGAGAAAGCTGCTTAGAAGAGATCATTATGTCAGATAGAATTGTTGTGGCCCTTGCCGGCAATCCTAATGCCGGAAAGACCACGCTGTTCAACGCCCTGACAGGGGCGCGGCAGCATGTTGGTAATTGGCCGGGGGTAACTGTCGAAAAAAAGGAAGGTTCTCTCAGACACGCGGACCATGAAATTCATGTCGTGGATCTGCCCGGCACCTATTCTCTTACAGCTTACTCGCTCGAAGAAATCATTGCCCGCAACTTTGTCGTTCAAGGGGCGCCTGACGTTGTGCTCGACGTTGTAGACGCCTCCAATCTGGAACGCAATTTATATTTATCGGTTCAGCTTCTCGAGATGGGCGCCAAAGTAATAATGGCTCTCAACATGATAGATGTTGCAGAAGGCCGGAAGATCCATATCGATCACAAGAAGCTGTCAGAACTTCTCGGAATCCCGATTGTTCCTACGAATGGGAAAAAGAGCGTCGGCATTCAGATGCTGCTCGATACTGCGTTGGACAAGGCGCAGGACGAGAAGCCCGTTGCAGGGTCGGTCATTCAGTACGGGACCGAAATTGAAGAGGAACTGGTCAAGATCGAAAGCAAATTGAATGGAGCTCGGTTTCATCTGGGGAAGCTCTCCAACCGATGGATTGCGGTGAAACTCCTCGAAGGCGATCCGGAGATCATCTCGCTCGTCAATGGTTCCGAGACAACCAACGAGATCGTGTCTCAGGTTGAGAAGAGTCGAAAGCATCTTATCGACATCTTTGCAGATACTCCCGAGATTCTGTTTACCGATGCGCGCTACGGCTTCATTTCCGGTGCAATCAAACAATCCGTTCGCGAGGAGACCACAGATCGCGTACACCTGAGCGAAAATATTGATAAGTACCTGACTAATCGTGTTCTCGGTCCTATTATTCTCCTTACCGTGCTGTATTCGGTATATCTGGTTACCTTTCAGGGCAGTGAACCGCTCGTAAATTTGTTCGAGGCGTTCTTCAAATGGCTTGGCGCCACTGTGACCGATCTCCTGCCGGAAGGTTTGCTCCGATCTCTCATCGTGAGTGGCGTAATCGACGGTGTCGGGGGAGTCCTGGGATTTACACCACTTATTGCGTTCATGTTTTTGGCCATAGCGATTCTGGAAGATACTGGCTACATGGCTCGTATAGCATTCATGTTGGATCGTGTACTGCGAGGATTCGGGCTGCACGGAGCTTCCATGCTTGCTCTCATGGTCTCCGGAGGAATTGCGGGAGGCTGCGCTGTCCCCGGAATTATGGCAACCCGCACCATGAAAGAACCCAAAGAGCGGCTCGTAACGATCCTTATCGCGCCATTAATGAATTGCGGTGCAAAGCTTCCGGTCTATGCGCTCATGATTGGAGCATTTTTTCCCCATGGAAAAGCCCAGATAATGTTCCTGCTTACAATCGTATCATGGGCCCTGGCATTGATCGCTGCCAAGATAATACGTTCCACGGTTCTCGCGGGACCTTCGGCTCCTTTCGTGCTCGAACTGCCTCCCTACAGGATGCCCACATTACGAGGCCTGCTGATTCACACCTGGGAGCGTACGTGGATGTACGTGAAGAAGGCCGGGACCGTCATTCTTGCGATTTCTGTTATCATATGGGCAATGATGACTTTTCCTGCTCTGGCACCGGAAAAGGCCGAACCGTTTGACAATAAAATTAAAACTCTGACCTCGGAATTTCTCGCTTTGCCTTCGGCGCAGCAGGTGTTCGCCGGAGAACCCGATCTGGAAGCGTTTGCGAACTTCCGAACCAAACTGGGGGAGGGCAGTGGCGCGGAATTCGGGAATGAAAAACGCGGTTACTGGGTTTTGGCTGCGGCACTGGGTGACAAAGCAGCAGAGAAACGCGTCGGCAAGCGTGCAACAACTGAAATGACCGCTCTAGCTGAGGAGTACAAGAAGTACGCCGAAGAAAAGTCCGAAGTGGAAAATGAAAAGCAAAGCACCAAACTGAGAAATACAATAGCAGGCCGGCTGGGTGTGGCGTTGGAGTATGTGTTCAAGCCCATAGGATTTGACTGGCGAACCAATGTGGCCCTGGTAGGGGGTTTTGCGGCCAAAGAAGTGGTTGTGTCCACTCTGGGAACCGCATACAGCCTGGGAGAGGTGAATGCCAAGGAGGAGTCTTCAAGTCTTCCTGAAAGGCTGCAAAAGGAGCCCGGTTGGAATCCGCTCATGGCTGCATGCCTGATAATGTTTGTGATGCTCTACAATCCGTGCTTCACCACACTGGTGGTCATTCGAAAAGAGACGGGTACGTGGAGATGGACCTTGTTCGCAATGGTGTACACGACCATTCTCGCTTACTGCGTAGCACTCATGGTGAAAGTTGTCGGCTCTTTGCTCAATGTGGGAGTCTAATACTATTCTGCCCATAATTAACAAAACAACAGAGAGGTCCTGGAGGGAAGTCGGTCTCAGGACGAGCTGTAGCGGCTAAACTGGATTCAAAAATCGAAGATGCTTAGTCAGCTTACGATAAAGGAAAACCGATGTGGCAAGAATTGATTGTAGGCATGATAATACTTGTCTGCGCGGGCTATATTGTGAAGCTTCTCTGGAAAAGATTCACAGTCATGAAATCAGATTCGGAACCATCCTGCCAGGACTGTTCGTCATGTGGCGAGGGACAGCGCGATGATAGCTGTAAAAATCATCCGGAGAAGGTCAGATAGGTTTAATACAGATCTTAGGAGCATCGTCTCCTGAGATGGACAGATGATAACCTTTGGTGTTAATCCGCAAGCCGCCGGAATCGTTCTTTTCTTCCACTTCCACGATCACTCCGGTATCGAGCCCCTGTAAAGCTATATTCTTGCGAAACTTTGCGGTGCCTTTGACACTCTCGATCATTACCTGGGAACCGGGGACAGCTTCGGCAAGCGTCATACCACCTTGAATAGCCGCTTGTTGAGCACGCTGCCTATCCGTAAGCCTGCGTTTGGCCTTTTCCAGGCATGGTGTGCAGTCATCGCATGTTTCGGCCCGTTTTTCATGCCATCTGGTCTGGTCAACGGGGCACATTTCAATGAATTCCACGAACATGGTCAGCTTCTCGATGACTTCGGGATCGAGATGGTGCTCGATTCGACACGCATTATCTTCGGCCACATTCTCTTCGACTTGCAGGACCCTTACCAGAAACCGTTTGAGAACCTCGTGTTTCCTGACAATTTCCTCGGCCTTTGTTATACCGATATCGGTTAAAGTGATGAACTGATGAGGGTCATAGCGGATGAATCCTCTTGAGGCGAGAATCTTGAGCGCGGCACTCACGGAAGACATCTTTACATTGAGCCGCTTGGCGATATCCCGAACGCGCGCAATCCTACGTTCGTGCTCAAGGTGGTATATCGCCTCGAGATAATCCTCCATAGCCGACGTGAGATCTAATAGTGGAGAAGATTCCATGAATCGGGACCTCTCTTGTGTGTTCTGAAAGTATGAATGACCTCGGAGTCGTTGTCAAGAACGGTCTCTGAATTCACATCGTAAGATTCAACGTATGCCGTAATCCTTTATTCTTTGCAGAAGTGAAGGATAGCTGATTTCAAGAAGTAATGCAGCTTGTGAACGATTTCCTCCCGTTCGGTCCAATGCTCTCAGTATAAAATCTTTTTCAAGTACTTTTGCGGCTTTTTTCAAAGACAACGTTTCCTCGGTCTCATTTCCCTGGCCACAGGTGGAAAACGAATCCCGGATGTCATGCGGAAGGCTTTCAAGCGTTATAGAATCGGTATCCGTAAGGATCATGGCCCGTTCGATCACGTTCTGCAGTTCCCGCACGTTACCTTTCCATGTATGGCGCGTAAGTGCTTCTTTGGCTTCACGTGTTATTCGCTTTACCACAAGCCCAAGCTTGGTATTGAAAATCGTTGTAAAGTGCTCCACAAGCGGGATCACATCTTCCCGTCTGTCCCTCAGCGGAGGTATATGGAGCTGGACCACGTTCAGCCGATAATAAAGGTCGCCACGAAACGTGCCTCGTTCAATGGCTGACGTAAGGTCTTCGTTTGTTGCTGCAAGGATTCTGACCTTTACCTGCCGCGAGGAATTCTGTCCGACTCTGCGAATTTCTCCAGTGTCCACTGCCCTGAGAATTTTGACCTGAAGAGACATATCCATGGAACCGATTTCGTCCAGGAACAAGGTCCCTCCGTGAGCTTCCTCGAACAGCCCCGGTTTAGCCGTGGAAGCACCGGTAAACGCTCCCTTGGCATGCCCGAACAGCTCGGATTCCAGAAGATTCCGAGGTATTGCCCCACAATTTATCGCAACAAACGAACCATGAGCGACATGAGAACGCTCATGAATCTCTCTTGCCATCAGTTCCTTGCCTGTACCGGATTCGCCAGTGATCAGCACAGGGGAATCGAATCGAGCGACTTGTCGGGCCGACTCCAGGATGGCATGCATTCCTTTGCTTTTGGCAATGATTGTGGGATTCCCCTCGGTTCTGTGCAGCCGTCTTTTCAACATCACCACTTCGCGGCGCAATCGCTCGCGTTCCGCGGCTTTTCTCAGAGTGAGCACAACTTCATCGGTCTTGAACGGTTTGGAGATGTAATCGTACGCGCCCTTGCGTATCGCCTCAAGAGCGAGGTCAATGCTGCCGTAAGCGCTCATGAGTATTACGATTGCTTCCACCTTACGGGCACGCAGGTTTTCTACCAACTGCATGCCATCCATGCCGGGCATGCGGACGTCTGACAGAATGAAATCGAATTCCTCTTTTTCCACAAGCTCCAGGGCTTGGGGCCCGGATTCTGCACAGGTCGGCTCAAATCCGTCCTGCGTGAGCACGGCATGCAACATATGCAGCATATTCGGCTCATCGTCGACCACCAGAATTTTTCGCAATTGCTCGGCCATACAAAAACCGGAGGCAAAGAATTCGGTCCCATTTTCTTGGATGACGCAAGTGTATCCTGTGAAGAAATCCATTCCAAGTAAAAAGCAAAGTTAATGGAGTAAACTGAACTTTTTCTGCCATTTGTGCCCCACGCCGAAAACCCCTGGTCAAGCGACGAGAGTAAGTTAGCATCGAAGAAAGATTATCATTCTATGTTTTCAATCCTGATAATGGCACTGCGGGAGCCGCGAAATCGTGTGCCATCTCTCAATTGCCTGGGTGTTCTTCTCTCGAGGCTGGCAACATATGTATTTTCAGGGCTATAGGTCGAGATAGTTCTTGACATACCTCATTAATTACTTTAATATGAAGCTGTATATATTGGACTTCGATCATTATTTAAGATGATTGTGTCCAGTGGAGGATGGTTAATGAAAACAAGTCTTCCGGCCGTGTTGTTTGCAGCCCTCATGATCCTGCTGCCGTCTGCGGCGATCTCGGGCAAAACGCTTGAAAAGAATCATGATTACATTCCGAAATTTCACAATGTGATCTTCATTTTCGATGTTTCGGATTCAATGACTGCCGGTTTTCCGCAGAACTTCGATCATTCCCGACTGTTCGTTGCGACACGTGCGTTTCAGATGTTCAATGCATTGATGCCTCATATTCCTCGCTGGCAGTACGACGTCAACTCGGCATTGATCACGTACGGCGATTCGAAGACACCTCAGCTATTGGGTCCTTTGGGGCCCTGGACCCGAAATAAGTATGCGCCGCTGTTTCCTTGTTTGCGAAAAGAAACGTTTTTACCGTGTACAACTGCAGGGTTGCCCGAAGCGCTCCAACTTGCCGGCTCCATGATATGCCAGAGCACGGGTCGCACGGCTATCGTGGTTTTTACCGATGGCGGTCGTATGGGCGAGTGCCCTCAAAAGACTGCAACAGCGCTGAAGGATACGTACGGCGACAGAGTGGAAATTTACGGAGTGTACGTTGGAAGCACGGAAGTTGGCTGGCGTAACCTCTACGAAGTATGCAAGCTTACCGGCGGATATTCCAGACACTGGGAGGAAGTGCGAGACAAGCCTCTCATGAAGGCCTTTGCCTGGGATATCACGATTAGAGAAGTGATGTTTCCTTATCCGGAAATATACTTCAAGCCCAAGAGCGCAGAACTCATATCTTCGGAAGCGCTGAAACTGGAAAGCGTCGCAAATTTCCTCAATGCTATCCCGCAATATGTTTTGCAGATCGACGGCCACTCCAATTTCATCGGGAACACGGATTCAAATTACGGTTTGGCCCTAAAACGTGCTCAAAACGTGAAAGACGCCCTTGTCAGGATATATCACATTCATCCGTCGAGGGTTCTGGTTCGTAGCTGGGGTGAAGAACTGCCACGCTATGACAATCAAAACCCGGATCTCAACATGAGAAACGAGCAGGCAAATCTGTCTCTCATGCTGCCGCTGAGAAACTTTCCCTATGACGAGAAGCACCTCCACACCTTTGGCAACGTTGCGGTAGGCGACATCACGAACACGCAGGAAAGAGATTCCGAAGAAGAATGGGCATCGCCCGCAAAACCTGCTCCCCACTCCAATCGTCCGCCAGTGGCGATAACGCCAGCCAGATCTGTCGGCAAATAGCTTCCATCCATTGCGAGAAATAAAAATCGGTGAGCCTTCTTTCAAAGAAGGACCACCGATTTCTCGTATTCGTACGTTGTTACTCCATTCCTTGTCTCACGCTCCAATGGAAGACATTAGTGGGGAGCGGCGTCCCTGTCGGCCCATTCTATTAATATCATTGATCATGTTGAAGATGTGCCGGCACGGAGGCAAGGCACCACCAATACTCCCGTCCTGAATCGGACATCGATTTTGGTATTCTATGAATTTCCTAGAAGAATTATAGGGCTATTTTCTTTTGTCCCTTTGGGACAAAGAATTGGAACAAAGCTAGCGCATTGTGGGGGATGGGCGATTTTGATTCGGACAGAATTTGGACGAGTACTATAATTGTTCGCGAATAGTCTTCCCGCGGGTTTCCATCCATTTTACAAAAGAATCGTACATGCGCCGGAAGAGTGGGGATCGGGACGAAATCGCACGCAATCGCACCATTGCGCGAGGAGTGAAACGTTTGAGCTTTCCATTCTCTGAAAAATCGAACAGGTTCCGGTACCGAATCAGTTCAAGGTGCGGTCCAAGAATTTCACGGTGCAGGGCGTTTCTCTCCACAATAGAGTGATGGTATGTTCCCCCCGATTCATCATACTCGTACTGCTCCCGTTCGAAAATCGGCCCGGACACTTTTCGAATATTCGTAAGCCCATAGTCGTCCGGTTTTTCAAAGAGTAACGATTGCGGTTCCAGGAGAAAACGTTGCGGCAGCAACACAATCAGCGGCGAGTCCACGTAGCGGTCGATGAAACAGCTCAAGTTCGAAAGAGTATCCCGGGACTCATGGGGAGTATTGTACATCAGGTGCACATAATTCTTTATTCCTAGCGTAATCGCGTGCTCCAACAGATCATGCATTTCCCGGACATCGAAGCGCTTTCCCAGGAGATCCACGGTCTGAGGATCGGCGGATTCGACTCCCCAGAACAAGCTGAAGCATCCGGCTCTTTTGCTTCTCTCCAGCAAATCTTTTGAGCATCCCTTTACTCTGGCATACGCGTACCAGCGAAGATCCGGTAATTCTTCCGCAATCCGGTCGCATATATTCGATAGTTGTCCGGGATTTCCGTTAATGGAAGCATCAGCGAACTGCACGTTGTTCGTACCGTACATACTGGTAAGGTGCTTTAGTTCACGGATGACTTTGTCCTCGGATTTGTAATCGTAGCGATCCACGAGCCTGCCTGTACAAAAACTGCACCGGGAAGGGCATCCTTTGGAAATCCGGTACGGCAGGAAAAAAGTGTTCTTGCCCGTCATGGGGTGTTCGTATCGATACCGGCTCAGATCGAGTCCTTCGAAATCAGGCGGGAATTCCTGTTCGGCAGGCAGATCGGATTTGGCGTTGGTAATGATTCTGCCATTCTCCGCATGTATCAGCCCGGGAATGCTCGCGAGGTCTATCTCTTGACGGCCTTTCGACAGAGCATGAAGCATCAGGAGCGGCAATTCGCCGTTTCCCTTGACCCAGTAATCCGCAATTCCATGGGCAACGAACGATTCGGAAGGTCTGATGGTGATGAAAGGCCCTCCAAAAACAATGAGTGCTTGAGGATTTGTTTCCCTGATGAACCTTCCCAGCAAGAGCGCAGCCCAGTACTGGTGATACGCAACAATGGAAAACCCGTATATGCCCGCTCCCGAGGGAATCTTCGGACCGTATTTTTCCACGAACCGCAGTAGTCCCGGGTGATCGGATGTACCTTTCAGACTGTTGAAGAAGTTTTCCTCGGAGAATGTCTTGTCAGGGTTGTGATAATCGATATCGTCCGGAGAATCGAAAAGATACTCCATCAGAAAATCCGTTTGGGTCACCGGCACTGAATGGTGCTTCAGAAACGCGTAGATGACCGACATGCCGTAAGGCATGAATTTCGTGCGAAGATAACGTTTGCTGATCGCAGGAGGATGAACCAGCACCACTCTCTTGTCGGAAGGAGAGCCGGAAAAGAGCCCCGTGTCCGGAAATGCTTTTTTCATAAATGTATTTAGTGATCCCTCACGGGGATTACTTTGCGCCTCACCCGGCTCCTCTGGAATCAGTGTGTCCGCAAGAGCAATCCGCGTGCGTCCTCTCTGGAGAATGTTTCTGCAGCTTCAACAGCCAATTCGCTGCCGCAAGTTTCTGCAGCGCAACCCTCAACATCAAAATAGCAAGGAGCACAGCGGCCCCAATCTCCAACCATTCGGGTACAAACTCTTTCGAGGCTTGACCGATCTCCGCAACCGCGTGAATCCCAAGAGCTGCGTAAATGAAATCTGTGAGGAAAGCCAGGCCCAGGGTGCACAGTACAATTGACACGAGGTAAACGGTCAGGGTACGTCTCCCGAGAATCCCGGCTACCATGGTGATCGTGGCGATATTGGTCGCAGGTCCGGCCAGAAGGAACACAAGAGCAGTACCCGGGCTCATTCCTTTCAGGATCAATGCCGCAGCGATAGGAGTCGACATGGATGCACACACATACATCGGAAGACTCATCGCAAGCACTGCAAGGTATCCCAAAACGCCCGATCCGAAAACACCCGAAATCAACGATTCAGGGACGCATGCCATAATGATACCGGCAAGCAGTATGCCAAGGAGGAACCACTTCAATAAATCGCCCATGAGCTCGTCGAACGCATAGCGCATTCCGGCGACAAGTTTTTCCACAAACGAATGATGCGCTGCGTGCACTACAGGATCGCAATCCACGCCGTCGCAGCAACCATCAACGAGACAGGTACGGTCCGGGACGGCTTCACGTGCTTCTCTATAGGCTTTTCCCGTAAAATTCTCCAGGATGCCTGCAACCAGCGCCGTTGCAAATGCCGCGAACGGGCGCATGACGGTCATAATGGGATCCAAGAGAGAATACGTAATAGCTATGGAATCCACACCGCTTTCCGGAGTTGAGATCAGAAAAGCCAGACAGGCTCCGTTGTTTGCTCCCTGTTTCTTGAATCCCGCAACTGCGGGAACAACCCCGCACGATCAGAGCGGGATTGGGACTCCCAGGAGGGAAGCGTTCAGCACTGATCTGAATCGGCCCCGGTGGAAATAGTGGGCAACCGAGTCGGGACGTATGTACACCCGAAGGAGTCCTGCAACGAAGAAGCCGAGAAGTATGTAGAGCGCTGCGTCTGCAAACAATTTTACGGATGACATAAATATGGCGACAAGTGTTTCCATGGAAAGATGATAGCAATTAAAAAGGCCCTCGTCACCGTCTGACAAACCAGAATCGGGTAACGCGGGCCTTTTATTCGAATGTGTGTAGCGTTTCTAAGGGGATTTCCGATCCAATTTGTCGACTTTATCGGATAATGCCGAAAGTTTGGCCTCCAGCGCGTTCATTTTTGCTTGCAGCGCTGAGGCTGCACGCGCCTGTTCTCGAGCATCCTGTGTCGTATCCGTGTGCTTTATGGATTGCCTGACTTCACTGAGTTCTTCTTTGATACCCTGAAGCCCCTTAATTACGGCACGATCGTTGTCGAGAAAGGCTTGTGAGTAATTCTGAATAGCTTTTTCGGCGGTTCCGCCTTTTTTCTGGAGATCTGCCAACATGCCGTCGGATTTTCTTTGCATGCGTTCGGCAGTATCCGCCATTCGGCCGGTATTGTAGACCATAGCCGGCATGGTTGTGGACATGATCCCCATGTAATGAACCATTTTATCCATATTGCCCTGGATCCGGTTTACGTCGGGAAGACTTGCACATCCGGACGCGAGCAACACCAATGACACAATAGCGACTCTTTTCACGATTCCCAACACAATACGCCACCTATCTTTGCGGCTTTGAACAGCAGGTACTGTGTGAGCCGCGGGATAGAAGCAAAAATCAATCAGCTTTTCCAACGAAATGTTCCGAACTTGGCCGGATCCGATATCTCTTCCGGAATCTGAACTCCGAAGACAGCATTTTCCTGACGTATCAGGATACGGGTATCCTTTTCCGGAATGGCTATTTCCTCTGCTCTGGGAAACTCCCGTCCCTGCTCGGTCTTGAACATTTCGGTGACTCGAAACGTCCTCTTAATTTTTCCGGACTGATCGACAGCTTGGGATTTCAGGAGGAGAAAATCCTTCTTCGAAATCCACAAATGTCTCTCGGACGAATCTGACGGCTGTGCAATGCGAATCACATAACAATCTTTGCCGTCCACCTGTTCTTCTTTCAAGATCGAGGCCTTCTCGTCCGCTTTGGGAATGAAACCCTGGATATCCTCAACAGTTAATCCCGTACCGCCGAGATCCGCGGCAGGATCGTCCATAGCCAGAGGCAGAGTTTTCCCCGTTGCCGGTAAATACATGAATGCCTGCGCGCTCTTGTTCCCGTCGACGAGAATCAGAAAACGAAGCCCCTCCGATTCCTTAGGCTGCTCGAAATCCAGAAAGAAGGCATTCTTGTCACCGAGCCGCACGCCCATGAGCCATATGACGTTTTCCGACACGGTCTTTTTCCCCTTGAGGGTCTTTGAGGAGAGAACTACTCGAAAATTATCGTTAAAATTCTGCTTCTCCAACTGCTGGAGAATCTCGTCCGCACTCATGGCGTGGACGGGGACGAAAGAAAAACACATGAAGAACGTGAAGATAAAAACGCTAAGAAGTTTTGAATAAAAACGCATCTATAAATCCAGTTAGTTTAATACCGTTCACAAAGGAATACGGCTATTTAGAACACTAAGAACAAGCAATCTTGTATAAACCTTCAAATTATTTTTGTGTATGACGCTTAATACCATAAAAAAACAGGATTTGTCAATTCATTTGCCTCTTACCGGGCAGCCGTTCGGTATGGATAGACAAGGCACTATTATTATGAATCGTGTGCCACGCTCCTGTAATTAGGGGTGGGATCAGTCAGTTTTCCGGAATATCTGGGATATCCTGACCACTCGATAAACCTCTCCACCCGGCTGCACCTTCAATTCAAACCATCCTAAAAGGACGGCTACGGCATTGAATAAATGAGAATGGCTTAACCTAGCACACGATGAATTATTTTTGAAGCCGCGGCTCACTGTTTTTTTTTTGTGTGATGGAAACCCGCATACGTCGAAAATTGACGGCTTTGACGGAGACTGCTATAGTGAGCGGTCGCGGGAAGACCTGATGCGTGTTCCTGATATCAAAACGAACGGCTCCAGGAATAGATATGAAAACATTCCCTGTGCCTCTGGCGAAATTGGTTTTCTTTTTGTTCGTGCTGTTTGCTCTGAAAATAGGACCGGCTCATGCACAATGGCCTCTCGGGAAAGAACTCTCGTCTCCCGAACCAAAGACCGAATCAGCTTCTCAAGTGACGGGCAGCGGCAGGTTCCAGATGTTCGTTTCTCCGCAGGCAAAGGGCTTTACGTTCATGATCGACACCGAAACCGGAAAAATTTGGGTCATGAAACGTGACCACACCGCAGGAGAGTTTTCTCTCCACAGGGTTCATGTGGAAGAGATCGACCCTCAGGCCCCCGGTAAGACAGAAAAATCCGATAAATCAAGTACCCCTGAACAGGGAAAAGGCAAATAAAACCGAGTTAGTAGTGCGGCGAAACCGGTTCGCCGAAATTCGCGGAAACCGAAGGAGGTAGATTACTCAAATGGCGAAGAGTGCATACAAAGTTGCGGTAGTTGGAGCGACCGGCGCGGTCGGCAATATGATGATCCGGGTACTCGAAAAACGGAATTTCCCTGTTGGTGAACTGGTATTGTTAGCTTCGGAGCGATCTGCGGGAAAGACTCTCAAGTACAACGGAGAAGATCTACCCGTCCAGGAACTCACCGAGTCCTCTTTCAAAGGTATTGAGATCGGTCTTTTTTCCGCGGGCGGTTCCATCAGTGCAAAGTTTGCGCCGATAGCGGCTCGTGAAGGCTGCATTGTAATTGACAATACAGCTCATTTCAGAATGGAACCGGACGTTCCGCTGGTCGTGCCTGAAGTGAATCCCGATGCCTTGGCCGGTTACACCACGAGAAACATCATCGCGAATCCCAATTGCTCCACTATTCAAATGGTTGTAGCACTCAAGCCTCTTCACGACGCAGCAAAAATCAAGCGCATTGTCGTGTCTACCTATCAGTCCGTTTCAGGAACCGGTAAAGATGCACTCGAAGAAATGTTAGTCCAGTCTCGCGACATGGCCACGCATATCCAGTGGACCAAAGAGGACGGCATGGACAAACTCTCGAATTTGCTGTCTCCCTTCAAAACTGTCAAGACTACGGTGTATCCGCACCGGATCGCTTTCGAGTGTCTGCCGCAGATAGACGTTTTTATGGACAACGGGTACACGAAGGAAGAAATGAAAATGGTCTGGGAAACAAAGAAGATCATGGACCCAGCCATACAGGTCACAGCGACTACAGTTCGGGTTCCGACGTTTTTCGGGCATTCGGAATCAGTGAATATCGAGACTGAACGGAAATTGACCGCTCGCGAGGCCACGGATCTTCTCTCCAGAGCGCCGGGAATCAAAGTCATGGACGATCCCGCAAACAAGAAGTACCCCCTTACCGCACTAGCCGCGGGTGAGGATTACACCCTGGTGGGTCGTATCAGGGAAGACGAGTCAATTTCCAATGGCCTGAATCTCTGGGTGGTTTCCGACAATATCCTGAAAGGCGCAGCTCTGAATGCCGTCCAAATCGCCGAAATCATGATCGATCGCTATCTCTGATTCATCTTAAATATACCAGCGGGGGGACGCAGAGTCCCCTCCGAAATCGGTAAACCTGTCGAAATTCCGCTGCGGAGATCCGTGCGGATCGATCGCCAACGAAAGGAGAGGGGATGAGCGCCAAGCGTGAAGCAGTAATCGTAAGCGCCACCCGGACTCCGCTGGGCTCCTTTAACGGAAGCTTGAGCGGGACCGGGGCAACCAAGCTGGGAAGCATCGTCATAGAGGAGGCGGTAAAGCGAGCCGGTATCGAAAAATCAGACGTAGACGAAGTGATCATGGGCCAGGTGCTACCGTGCGGATATGGTCAAAATCCGGCCCGACAAGCGGCGATTCAGGCAGGTATTCCTTTTGAGGCCCAGTGTTTCACCATCAATAAAGTCTGCGGCTCCGGTCTCAAAGCAGTAATGCTGGCTGCCCAAGCCATTCAACTGGGTGACGCGGATATCGTGATCGCCGGTGGGATGGAAAGCATGACCAATGCTCCCTATTATCTCGCAAAAGCGCGGTTCGGTTATCGCATGGGAGACGGGGCTCTCGTCGACAGTATGGTCCATGACGGACTTTGGGATATTGTGAACGATTTCCACATGGGGATCAGCAACGATTTGAGCAGTGAAAAATACCATGTATCCAGGGAAGACCAGGATCGCTACGCAGCTACGAGCTACGAACGCGCATTGACTTCCATACATGAGGGCCGTTTCAAAGAGGAAATAGTCCCAGTGCTCATTCCGCAAAAAAAGGGCGATCCGAAAGTATTCGATACAGATGAATGCCCGCGTGAAACGACGTACGAAGCGCTCAGCCAGATGAAGCCAGCGTTTCAGAAGAACGGTTATGCGACTGCGGGGAACGCGTCCATTATATCTGACGGAGCCAGCGCTCTCTGTGTAATGAGCGAAGAAACCGCCCGGAAGAGAGGGGCTGACATACTTGCACGCGTGGGATCTCAGGCGAGTGCAGGAATAGACATGAAGTACGTGCTAATGGCTCCGATCCTCTCCATCCCCAAAGCGGCTAAGAAAGAAGGTGTCGATTTCCGCTCTCTGGACCTGATGGAGGTCAATGAGGCTTTTGCCGGATCCACCGTGGGAGTAATCAGAGAACTTGGATTGGATGCGGATCGCTGCAACGTGAATGGAGGATCTGTGGCTCTGGGACATCCCATCGGTGCAAGCGGCGCGCGCGTTTTGACTACCTTGTTGTACGCCATGAAAAATCGCGGAGTTAAGACAGGTATGGCTTCCTTGTGTCTCGGCGGAGGTGAGGCCGTGTCACTGTATGTAGATCGATAAGCGGTCAGGGTACTTCTGATAATGATGAAGATCGGGAGGAATTTCTTTGAAGAAAGTCCTTCCGATCGCCCTTCAAGAATCAAAATCCCCGTTCCTTAAAGAGACAGACGGCGCGTTAAATTCACTGCGTCATTTCAATTCGCGTAGCTGAATTCCGGCCGATACGCACTTACCAATACACAAATCATGCGGTAAATTATCTCGAGACTTTGTTGCTTGTCCTGGTTGTACACTTCGCTTTCAGGCGTGTAACAGGGAAATGAAGAAGCACTGACTGGGAAGCAGGTCAGTGCGGAACGAAATCCGGTATTGTATTTTGAACCGGTTCCTATTGACTGGTTAGTTGAAAACATCTTGCTTTTCATATAGACCGTTGTTTGGCCTTTACTCAAAAATGAGCATCGTGGACGGAATTCACTGAGTCCACTGAATTTTCAATATTTTATGTGTGAGTGAGACCGAATTCTTGTGTTTCTTGGAGGAGTCATGTTCCTAAAACACTATTCCAAATCATTTCTGACAGGTGACGACCCATTTTTTACGTTTAAAACCCAAGAGGAAACGTCCAATACAATACACCAGGAAATAACTTTTGAACCCAAACACGAAGGGTTCATCGGTATACCCCACGGCGGGCTTCCCATGGGACTGTGCATCGAGGCATGGAGACGTGCAGGGGCCCCGGATTATCCCGTTCATGTACGTTTCAAATTCGGTGGATCGGGAATTCTCATTGGAGACAGTGCTGTCTTTTCTGTGGAAACCAGCGCAAATGGCAAGGCTCCGCAGGTGAATGCCAGGGTTACCAAAGTTGGGGATAAAACTCCCTATCTTCGAGCGGAGATAATATCGGCCGCGGAAACAAACGGCACAATCGCAGCAAAACCATCCGATGATTTCCGAAAATTGCCCTATTATCGCAACTGCTTCGTTTGCGGTCATCACAGGAAGATAACGGGATTGCAAAGAAGATTCCGCGTGCACCAGACCGATGATTCCTGGACCGTAACGACTCCCTGGGGAGATGATTCGGACGACTTTGATCGCGCAGCATTTTTTCTACTTGACGATCAGGAATTGCATCCGGCGGCATTAATCTCCATCTTTGATGAAAACACTGCATGGGCAGGCTTCATGGTGACGCGGTCCGCCGGACTGTCCGTAAAGGTGGAATTCACATTGCTGAGACCGGTACAGGTGACGGAAAAGCTTCTGTTCGTGAGCGAACCCGCTGGAATTAGAGGCAATCCCCGGTCACCGCGGTTCTTTCTGGCTTCGGGAAAAATATTGTCGTTACGAGACCCGCAGAATCCGGAAGTGGTAGCTTACGGCAAGGGAGAATGGATAATCCTGGATCAGTACACCGATCAGATCAAGACAAGCCTCCTCCCGCATGACGATTGGAGCTGGATCTTTATCGAATGAAGCGTTGTCATTCGCACAACCTAATATATTAGCGAGAAGCGATTCTACAGGAGAAAAGAGTGGCTGAGCAGGTAGTTGACGGCGTCCGGTGGATTCCGGGCAGAGACAGATTCATGCCTGATTCACACATGTACGTGATCGGAAAATCCGATGCACAAGAATATACGCTCATAGATTGCGGCCTCATGGAAATGGGAGCCTACAAGATAGAAGAATTGGAACAGGGCAATATTCCCCTGAGTCAGGTTAAGCGCATTATCATGACCCACACGCATGTGGACCATATCGGATGCATATCGGAGATACTGACGGCGATACCCCATTGCGAAGTCTGGGCGCACGAATCCGAAGCAGAATACCTGGAACGCGGTGATGACAGAATAGTTTTCGGAAATAAGATGTTCGATTCCATGATTCGTTCACAGTATTCCATCCCAAAGGATTTCTTCAAGACCAAGGTTCATAGGAAACTCCAGGGAAACGAGACTCTCGATCTGGGAGGATTGCAGTTCCAGGTGATAAGTATTCCCGGGCACTCCATCGGGAGCATAGGGCTCTTCAATAGCGAGCACAGAATGTTCATTTCCGGTGACACCATTTACGCTGACGGAGCAATCGGCCGCTACGATCTTTATTCCGCAGATGCCGCGCAGCTCAAGCAATCATTGGACCTCATCGCCGGCCTGGGAGCGGATATTCTTTTGCCCTGTCACAACCGTATCGTGAAGAGCGGTGCCGACAAAATGATCAGGAATACGGTGGCTCAGTGGGCTCCATTGCTCGAATAAAGTAAAATGATCCTCAATGCACATCGGGAAGACATTCGATAGGAGCATTTATGGGAAAGACAGTTACGGAAAAGATAATTGAAGCTCATCTGGTTGAAGGCGATCTGAAGCCGGGAAGCGAAGTCGCTATAAAAATAGATCATACGCTGACACAGGACGCTACCGGCACAATGGTATTTCTGGAGTTCATGGCTTTGGGACTCCCCAGAGTCAAAACCGAGGTCTCTGTCAGCTATGTGGACCATAATCTGTTGCAGACCGATTTCAAAAACGCTGACGATCACCGGTTTCTCAGGTCTGTTGCTGCGAAATTCGGCGTAATTTACAGCCGTCCCGGAAACGGCATATCTCATCAGGTTCACCTGGAGCGTTTCAGCGTGCCGGGAAAGACTCTCCTCGGCTCGGACAGCCATACGCCCACGAATGCCGGCAGCTCCATGCTGGCGATTGGCGCAGGCGGTCTCGACGTAGCAATGGCAATGGCAGGCCAGCCCTTTTATTTCATAATGCCGAAGATCGTAGGCGTGAAGCTGACTGGAGCCCTGCAACCATGGGTATCCGGAAAAGACGTTATCCTGGAAATGCTCCGAAGATTGACGGTCAAAGGCGGAGTAGGGAAAATTTTCGAGTACTTCGGACCCGGAGTGGAAACACTTTCTGCTACCGATCGAGCCACAATCGGAAATATGGGTGCGGAACTCGGAGCAACCAGCAGCATGTTTCCTTCGGACCGGCGCACTCGAGAATTCCTTGAGAGCCAGGGAAGGGGACATGTCTGGAGCGAGATTATAGCGGACCCGGATGCTGAATACAGCGAGGTGATTGAAATCGATCTCAATACCCTCGAACCTTTGATCGCGTGCCCGAGTTCTCCCGACAATATCAAAAAAGTAAGCGAAGTCGAGGGAATACAAGTCGGCCAGGTGATTGTTGGATCTTCCGTGAACTCCTCTTTTCGCGATTTAATGATCACGGCCAAAAGTCTCGAAGCGCGACATTGCCATCCGGACGTAAGTCTCGAAATCAACCCCGGAAGCAGTCAGGTCCTCCTGAATGTGTCCAAAGCGGGTGGTGTGTCCAATCTCATATTGGCAGGCGCTCGTATTCACCAGTCAGGCTGTCTCGGGTGCATCGGAATGGGGCAGGCTCCAGGAACCGGTACGGTTTCACTGAGAACGTTTCCCCGAAACTTCCCGGGCAGAAGCGGGACTTTTCCGGACCAGGTGTATCTCTGTTCCCCGGAAACTGCTGTCGCTGCTGCAATATTCGGGAGCATCACAGACCCCCGGAAATTGGGCGAATACCCGGTTGTCAAAGATCCCGAGCAGTACGCAGTGAATGACGAAAATTTCATTTTTCCTCCGGAGGACTCTTCCGAAGTGGAAGTGCTGATGGGACCGAACATCAAACAGTTCCCGGTCTTCGGAACTCTGGACGACACAATAGAAGGCCCCGTGATTCTGAAGGTCCCGGACAACATCACCACGGACGCGATCATGCCCGCAGGAAGTAAAGTGCTTCCCTTCAGAAGCAACATCCCCGCTATCAGCGCATTTGTTTTCGAGATCATAGATCCCGGTTTCCATGTTCGCGCCGCGGCTGCTCCGGCAGGCTTGATTGTCGCCGGGGAGAATTACGGTCAGGGGTCTTCCCGTGAGCACGCGGCAATTGCCCCCCGGTATCTGAATATTCGAGCCAAGCTCGCCAAGAGCTTTGCCCGAATTCATAAAGCCAACTTGATCAACTTCGGTATACTGCCGCTGGTCTTTGCCAATTCCGCAGATTATGACGCGTTACAACAAGGTGAAACGATAAGACTGGAGAACGTGCGGGCAGCAATCCAGGCCGGAAGCGATACCATTATTGCCAGAATAGAAGAAACAGGTCGTGAGCTGCCGCTCAAACTGAATGTGACCGACAGGGAACGGAAGATTTTGCTGGCAGGCGGGTTGATAAACTTTGCTTCGACCTCATGATTTGGGCGGAGTCTTTCGCTGAGACCGCGATTCAATAATTCGCGCTACTGAATTTTAGGCTCTGACGATCACCTGTACAGGCAATTATCACGAGGAATGAATAGAAAAAAGAGTTTAAGAAGCAGGTCAACGAGCGTGAAGTTTACAGTCAGGTTTGACTAAAAGACTTTTCTGTCCGTAGATATTGTATAATTCCGGCCCGTTATTTTTCTCTTGACCCCGCATTCTCTTGCCCATATAGTCCCGAGACGGGGCGGGGTTGAGTGAAATTTTTGCTCGATGTCCGTTGTTTCGTCTGTTCGCACTACCCTATTTGGCCCGGCTGCTGGAAGTTCACCTGCAAAGAACGGAACAATTCACAAGCGTTAGGGACCAAGTGTACAAGTCCTGAACTCTGAAGCTCATTGTGAGCAGGGTGTACCGTATGGAAGAAAAGAAACCCTCGACTCCTACCGTAAATCCTCACGAGTATTCAGCAGTGCCGGAACTGATGAATAAAATTTCTGTCACTACGCAGACAATAGACCTCGATAGCATTTTCACCAAAGATATAACGAATTCCGGGAGTTTCGATCTCAGGGACGTGAGAAAGATCACGTTCGGAAAGTTGCTTGAATCTATCCCCATCCCAACATTGTTGGTGGATATGTCCCATGCCATCGTTTTTGCCAACGAATCGGTTGGAAAGATAGGCGCCGATCCCGCGACCCTGGAAGGACGCTGGTTTTCTTCGATTTTCTCTTCCAGCAGTGAACGCCAGAATGCCACTGCAGCTCTCAACCATGTGCTTTCAGATCGCAAAACCAATGTTTTCGAGGGGCTGATACAGCTTGGAACCCGGATGTTATGGTGTCGGGTGAGCCTGAGATCGCTTCGTTTCAGAAAAAGGCGATCCGTCCTGGCAATCATAGAAGATCTTACCGCTGAGAAAAAACAGCTTATTATTAATCAGAAGTATCAGCAACTCGTTCAGGTGTTCCCTATCGGAATAGGCGAATTTTCATTGACTCGGCCTATTTCCGTCGAGAGATCGGAAGATGACTTGCTCGCCATGATTGCCCAGGCGCAGCTTGTGAGCGGCAACTGCGAGTTTGCCAGAATGCAGGGAGAGTCAACCATCGAGGCGCTCAAAGGATCTTCTCTCAAGAGCTTGTTTCCGTTTGAGGTCGAACACCGTGCTCTGTTTATCACCTGGATAAGACGAGGTTTTCCCATTCAATCCTTTGAGAACAGAGAGCTTACTTCTCGGCAAACTACCCGGTTTTTCGAGAATACGCTCGTAGGGAATGTGAAAAACGATTATCTGCTCGGATTCTGGGGAATGCGCCAGGATATTACGCACAGGAAACAAACCGAAGAAGTTCTACGCGCAGCAAGGGACAGGTTGGAGGAAAAGGTTAAAGAGCGGACGGCAGAGTTGCTCAGGACCAACCAGCATTTGGTTCAAGAGATCACGGAACGGGAAAAAGCTGAAATGGAATTGGCCAAACTCGTGGGAGATCTGCAGGAAGCCTTGGCTAAGGTGAAGACCCTTACCGGACTCCTGCCGATTTGTGCATCATGCAAGAAAATCCGTGATGATAAAGGATATTGGACTCAGGTTGAAGTATACGTGAGAGAACATACCGACGCGAATTTCACCCACAGTATTTGTCCGGAATGTGCTTCAAAATTGTATCCCGATTTTTATCCGCCACAGCCCTCATAATCGTACCGATCTGGATTATGGAAACAAATTGGGTGAGGCTCACTGTAGGTAGTTTGACTCAATACGAACATTGTACTGTCATCAGGTTTCTTTGTCTGAAGACCTGATACATATTTGTAGCGTTGGTGCGCAAAGCTTCAGTTATGG
Source organism: Desulfomonilaceae bacterium (assembly GCA_041740635.1). Lineage (GTDB taxonomy): Bacteria > Desulfobacterota > Desulfomonilia > Desulfomonilales > Desulfomonilaceae > Desulfomonile. The sequence goes on from JBGSLQ010000003.1 coordinate 66,855, forward strand.
GCGGTAGCTTGAGAAGTATTTTGTTTTGTAAGCAACCGTTTGTCATGGGAAGAGGCTTGTGGAGCATGTCATTGCGAGCGTAGCGAAGCAATCCCCCAGATGTGGGCGAGGGAACTTCTCGGTAAGGGGATTGCCACGTCGCTTCGCTCCTCGCAATGACAACCTAGAAAGGTTGTTTCCCTGAATAACTAAAGGCTTACGTTGGTGCTGCTTATTTTCTTGAAACTTGGCAAAATCTCGGGCATTCCTCGTTCCCGGGCATCTGTGATATGCAGCATCCGGGAACCGAATGGATTAATGGAGCGATCTTATTCTCTTGAGAAACGCGACAATCTCTTGGGGATCGGGTCGTATGGTGTAGTCCGGATCCACTTCTACGCTCCGAATAATCGACATTTCATCGATGATGAAGCTCCCGGGCATGGGGAGTGTCCACGAATCGTCGCCGTTGTATTTTGTCAGGTCCGCCCCGAACTGCATATAGACTTCGCGCAGATCGTCCGGAAGCTTAAAGACTAATCCGAATTCCCGAGCGAGCTTGTTGCCGCGATCGCTCAGTATTTCATATGATAATCTGTGTTTTTCGACCATTTCACGGTTATATTCGGGAAGCTGGGGAGATATGGCTATCAGTGTGCCACCTGCCGACGTAATTTCCGATAAAGCATGTTGCAGAGCTGACAGCTCTGCATTGCAGTACGGTCACCACACTCCACGATAAAAGGCCACCACAAGAGGTCCTTTCCGGATCAGATCCGTTGACCGGACGGTCTCACCTTTGGTGTTGGGAAGAGCAAACTCCGGCGCCTTATCCCCGACCTTCAGTACTTGTCCGAGAATACCTGAATTCCGAAGCTCTTCAGTGGCACGATGCATAATGTGGATTGCCTCGGGCGCTGCTTTAGCTTCGAAATGGCTTTTAATGGAATTGAGTCTATCCTGAAGATTCATATCGAGCCCCCGTTGTTCTCTTGGGATTGATTCTCACTGATTAGACATCATGTGCAAAGAAATTATTCATGATGCACAGGACCGCAAGAGTTTACAGGGCTCGGTTCACGGTTACCCGAGAAGGTTCTCGATGTACTGCTCTGAAACGCAAGTCTATCTGAAGTCTGGACTAAACTACTGATTCAGTGGGCTTCGCCGGTTTCTTAATCACACGGCACAAAATAACCGCAACAATCAATAATACAGCGGAGATATAAAACGATTGATCGTAAGAGCCAGTATAGTCCTTGATATAGCCTGCCACGAGAGGCATGAGAAAGCCCAGACCCCATCCGATGAATACAAAGCCGTAGTTCGCTCCCAAGTTCTTGGAACCGAAATAGTCGGCAGTAAAAGCCGGCATCAATGCCAGGCCTCCGCCGTACTGCCAGTACGCAATGCCCACAGCAAGAAACAGTATCGGCACGTTCTCCGACGCAATGATGAAAGGAGCCGCCAGAAGACACACGGCAGAAATGGCTCCGTTTAGGACGTACGCATTAGATCGTCCGATTTTATCGGAATACATACCGGTCCCCACCCGTCCCAGAGCATTTACCGCTCCGCCGAACGCGGCAATGATCCACGCATTTGCAGCGAAAAACTCCAATTTACCGGCAGTCTTTCCCAGGATCGGGGCTGCATTGGCAATGACCAGTAGACCGGATTGAGCGCTGCCTATAAACATGAGGACCAGAGCATAGTACTGCCATCTCGACATCATTTCCGGCGGTAACCAATCGGTAATGACATCAGGAGCCTGCTTGGCCGGATTACCCGATGGATTGGAAGCGGCGACTGCCGGCATAGGAGGCACATAATCCGACGGTGGGTTTGAAAGCAGTTGTCCTGCAAGGACGATCACCACAGCAAAGAAAATGCCCAGACCGATGAAGCTTGCCGAAATGCCGTAATGATCGATCAAGTATTGCCCCAATGGTGCAATGTACAGCGCCGCGGCTCCATAACCGGCAACTACTATGCCTGAAATGAGGCCACGTTTGTGAGGCCCGAACCACTTCAAGGCAGCAGGTGTGGGCGCAGCGTACCCTATTCCCATGCCGATTCCGCCAAGAACACCGAACCCTATCATGAGTCCGAAATAACTCTTCATCAAACCGGCCAGGATACAGCCGGCCGCAACGCACAATCCTCCAAGGGTGGCTCCCACCTTGGGACCGTACTTATCCTGGATTCTGCCGCCGGGGATCATAAAAAAGGCAAAGAACAGCCCACAAACGAAATATGCGAAAGTTCCCTGAGAATCGGTCAAATACGGCCATCCGGCATTCAATCCGGTCATGACCTCATGCAGATCGGCTTTGGGCTTGTCCACCAAAGCCTTTTTCCAGATGCTCCAGGCATAGAGTATGCCCAGACACAGGTTACAGGCAGCACCTGCAAAAGTAACAATCCATGCCCTCGTGGGCACTTCTGAGGACTGAGCCGACATCTTCACTCCTGTAATTGTCATTCCCCCATCGTGGAAGGGGACATTTTTTCATGATCTTTGGATACGAGTGCGGAGTCGCTATTTTTCATCAGTAAAATCGACGATCCGATATCCGGTCTGCTGACGTACTAAAAGCTCATCAAATCGGTCTTCCTCCCGGGGGCTGGGGAAGGCGAAGGCCACCAATAAAGCTGCAATAAAGCCGAGAGGTATTGAAGCTATGCCAGGATTCTTGAGCGGGAACAAAGGCTCTTCCAAGCCCACGATGGAAACGCCGTCCTTGTTTTTTTCGTAATTGAGTTTCGCTTTGTCCAAGGACGACTTTTCTCCCGGAGTCAGGGCAATGCCTTCCGCTTGTCTTTTCTCGAGCACGGAGACAACTTTCATTGCATCGGCAGCCACGTGCTTCGGATAAACCATGTTAGGGGAGACCAGCACCAGCACGATGCTGACAAGAGTGCCGACAACGAGACCTGCCACTATACCTGCCGTATTGAATTGTCTCCAATAGAGGCTCAGCACTACCACGGGAAAGTTTCCGGAAGCGGCTACGGCAAATGCAAGCGCAACGAGTTGAGCAACGTTTTGCCCTTCTGCCGCTATGCCGATCAATATCGCTCCTACGCCTACTACAAAGGCCGTCACCCGTGCAGCGGTCACTTGTTGCTGCTGGGTCGCTCTACCTTTCTTGATGAGTTGCACGTACACGTCATGCGCGATTGCAGCGGATGCGGCAAGCACCAGACCCGAGACCACCGCTAGTATGGTTGCAAACGCCACGGCGCACAAAAAGGCAAGAAAGATGTCTCCCACCACGTGCGCAATTTCGTTGCCGAGTTTCTCGGCCAGAAGAATATTGGCCATGTTTCCGCCCACATCCGCTGCGGATATTGTCTGGGGACTCACGAGAAGGGCGGATCCGAATCCGAGAAAAGTGGTGAGTATATAAAAACAGCCCAGTATGAACATGGCCACGATGACTGATTTGCGAGCCTCTTTAGCATTCGGAACGGTAAAGAATCGCATGAGAATATGCGGCATTCCTGCCGTCCCGAGCACAAGCGCCATTCCGAGAGAAAGCTGATCCAGAGGATTCCGCAGGAATAGACCGGGCTCCAGAAATCTTTGCCCGTAATCAAACCCCGGTTCAGGAATCGCGTGATGCAGAAGAGATATTCTTACCCACTCCCAGATTTGTTTGCTCCCTGCTACATTTTCGAAGAAAGTGATGGGATTGAATCCTGACTTCGCTGCCACAAGAATGCTCAACAGCACAGCCCCGACCATGATGAGACCGGCCTTGATGATCTGTACCCAGGTAGTAGCCAACATCCCGCCAAACACCACGTACACGATCATGAGAATTCCTACTGCGCAGATGGAATACGCAAAGGGAATCCCGAACAGAAGCTGCATCAGCTTGCCCGCTCCGACCATTTGGGCAATGAGATAGAACGTAGATATTGTTACCGTGGCTACGGCTCCCACGGAACGGACCGGAATCGCAAACGATCTGAATGCGAGTATGTCCCCCATGGTGTACTTGCCTGAATTCCGACACGGCTCCGCGACGAGAAGGAGTATGGTCACATACGCAACCAACCATCCGACCGAATACATGAAGCCGTCGTATCCGTACAGGGATATAAGTCCGGCAATGCCCAGGAATGAGGCCGCCGACATGTAGTCTCCGGCCAAGGCCCAACCATTTTGGGTGCCCGTGATCGCGCTATGAGCTACATAGAAATCTGCCGAAGTCTTGGTCCTGCCAGCGGCTTTATAGACCAGGAATGCAGTAATTCCGATAATCACCAAAAAAACAATAATACTCAGGGGCTTGCTCGCTCGAGCCTGTCCCGGAATTTCGGGACGAGGCGAGTCCGGCATGGCCGAGTATGGAGCGGCCACATCGGGACGTGAAGCAAGTAAGATCGAGGACTGAGCGGAAAACGTAGGGGTCTCCGCCTGCCCGACCCCGTCAGCCATGATGAAGGTTCCTGCAAAGAAGGCTAGAATTAAGGTGATGAACAGTCTCCTCATGTGGCTAGTCCTCCCCATCTTTTCGAAAATTACGATACGGTTCTGACGTTTCGGAGGTCCTGGGCGGGTACCAAGTCACTGAATGCTCCCTTACACGGAAAAAGGGTTACGTAACAATAGTTGACAGAAGGCTATGCCCATACAAAGCTGATGAAAGAGCTGATTGGATTGAAAACTTACCCCACCTCATGTCCTCCGTCAAGCAGAAACCTGCATCCGCAGCACTCATCAAAAGAGTCCGAATGGACTTCTTAGAAGGTACACTCATCCATGCCCCGCGTACCCGGTAATCCAAAGAGTCCATCAAAGTCTCTCGAGCCGTCTGAGAGTTAAGGAGGGACGCTGCTTTACCTTTTGCCCAATGAGTTGCTCCGCATCAGACCGATTCCACAGTGACAGCTAAGTACCTTGCGGGGAGAATTCAGAGTAATTCGATGGAGTATATTATTTAAGATCTCGTTCATTAATATCACGAGGACGGAATGGGAAAGTAAGTAGTCCACCGAATACTTGTCAAGGAATGACCGACTATTTATTGTAACTGTCAGGGGCTGGCTCGTTGCCCTTAGATACCTTTGAAAACAAAAGGAGATGAGTATGGTAGCTCGCAAGTTATTTGCATTGCTGATCAGTGTGATACTGCTGGGATCGTTCAATCTCTTTGTTTATGCAGCTCAAGAACCTGAAGACCCCAAGAAAAAGACAACTCTGGGTAAGTATGTAACCGCACACGAAGCATTTGAAATGTGGCATGCAAAACCGAAAGAGATGAATATTCTGGATGTTCGTACACCGGAAGAATATGTCTATATCGGACACGCTCCCATGGCTCGGAACATTCCACTGAAGGTGTGGAGCGGAAAATGGAATCCTGAGAAGAAGAGATTCGATCTGAGCGAAAACTCCGACTTTGTTGCCCAGGTTAAGAAGCATTATGCACCTACGGACACCCTGTTGATAATTTGTAGATCCGGTGACAGGGCAGCGGAGGCCGTAAACGCTTTGGCAAAAGCCGGATTCGCCAATGCGTACAGCGTCGTGGACAGCTTCGAGGGCGATCCCGTCACAGAAGAAGACAGTTACCACAAGGGGAAAAGAGTAAAAAACGGCTGGAAAAACTCCAGGGCACCCTGGACCTATGAATTGGATCCCGATTTGATCCATCATCAAGATGAACCCAGAAGCAAATAACTTCGCATTCGGCACGTAACTGAATTACGAATATTCCATCTGAAATAGTTGGTCTGTCGCACGTTTTTACGACAAACAAAACAGAATCGACATGAGCCTTAACAAATTGTATGATGCTCCAAAATGTTCACTCTGACGACACTTTAGAAAGTGTCTCAAAAATCGAAATCCGTCCCGGATCGTGCCACGAATTGCTCATTGTCCTGCTGACCTCCTTGTAGCGGCGGGCCTAGTGTCCGCCAAAAGAGGGCAGGCGCGTGACCTGCCCTACAAGGATGGCGAATCGTGCCACGATGTTTGCGCATTCGAGAATTTCGGGACAGTCTCTTTATGGCAGATGTTGGAAACTCTTCCCATGGAAGAGTTTCCAAGCGCCAGTTTCATATAGTTATGTCAATCTCGGGTATCATAAATGTAAACTCCATTTGATTTATATTCTCCCCAATTTGAAAGTAAACCCGGACTTGCACGAAGGAAAATGAGGATCTCGCTGAAAAGGGAGGAGGTTTCTGTATTCAACAGAAGTTCCCTTTGTGAGCGGCACGTTTCGTATGTTTGGATCTTGAGGAAAGGATTTTCGGATGCCTTATAAAGCATTCTGAATAAAAAACTAATATTGCAGGCACGTGATTCTAATGGCCCACTGAAAAAATGTATTTGCACCTGAATATCTTCGGATCCATGTATTTCGGAATGAGCGCTCCTGTCATTCTTCGGCTGTCGTTGCATGCTCCGCCGAGAATTGAATAAAATCGCTTGAAGAGGGTATTCGGGCATTCTTTTTTGTAAGTCGGACGGTAAACGTTTACGGCACGAGTCGAAGCCGGAATGTCATGATTCCCGGTGCCGTTCGTATCATTTTTTTATGATTCCAGAGCTGTAGAAGAGCTGGTCTCGTCATTACGGCCGAGGTTGTGGAGAGGAAATTGGGCCCGATTGTTACCAATCTTGTGTCTCGTACTCGTTCTAATCCCATTGTAATCCTCACGGTCAGTTGGATTGTCAGCCTGCTGCTTTTGCCTGCTCTCGGTGCGATTGTCTGGAGCATGTACAAGTCGTACACACATGTAGCGACTCGCGAGTTTCGGCTTCAACAACTCGTCGGAGATATCATGCTCCTCAATGAACTGCTCACATCTTCAGCCCGTATGGCGGTCACCACAGGCGAGACCAAATGGGAAGAGGAATACAAGAAAGTTGAAATCAAGCTGGACAGTGCCATCACCGAGGCCGCATTGTTGGCAAAACATTCATACGAGACCAATTACGCATCAAAAGCGAAACTTGCCTATTCGAACCTCATCGAAATGGAGAATTTGAGTCTGGCGCTCGTTAGAGGCGGCAGACTAAAGGAAGCGGCACAGCTAATCTTCGGTGAAGAATATGGAGCGCAAAAAAAACTCTATTCCGAAAGTATTCAATCGCTTGCCTCAGCAATACAAGGCCGGGTGGAATTCAATCTGTCCTCACTGAGCAAGAGTCTGACGTATGCCAGCATTCTAGGATTTATCGTTGTTTTTTTGCTGCTTGGCTTGTGGTTGGCCGTAGTGATCATCATTCGTATGCAATTAGCCAAACGCAAGGAAGCGGAAGATGCTCTACAACAAAGTGAGAGCAAATTCAGGAACTTGGTTCAGAGTGCTCCTCTCGGAATCTTTCTCTGTGATGCAACGGGAAACCTCATGGAGGTCAATCCCGCTCTGAGGCAAATCATCCCGTCAATTTCAGCCCGCCACGACTCTGAATCGAGCGACATCCTGGATTCTCCTTTTTTCGAGAGAAGCGGGATGAGGACGCACATTCTAAAGTGTATGAAAACGGGTCTGCCGTTGATTACGGAACTGCCTTACACAACCCGGGCGGGAGAATATCGCTACATAAGAGTTCACTTGAGCCCTTATCTGAATGACGCAAGTCAGGTTGAAGGAGTGCAGGGGTTAGTCGAGGACTTCACCGAACGAAAAAGAAATGAAATGCAACTCAATCAAGCTCACGAAAGGGCTTCTGCGGAAGCTCAAAAGCTGAGATCCTTGATCGAAGGCATTGAAGAAGGAGTCCTGTTTTTTGATAAGGACGACATCATTACGGAGGCGAATAGCTGGAGTCTCGATAAGATCGGTTTGAGCAAGTCGGAAGCAATAGGGAAGAGTCTGAGCGTGCTCAATATCGAAGCGCTCTTCGGGCCTGGATTCGCAGGAATTTTCAAGCATTACCACATGGGAACACGTTCCGAACCGTGGGAATGTACTCTCAATTGGAACAATATGCACGTGTTGGTGCGGATTTATCCCATGTTCAAGAACGATGCCTACAATGGTTTAATTCTGAACGTGATCGACGTCACAGAACTGGAGCAGTCTCGGGAGCGAGCGGAGCAAGCGGATCGTAGCAAAAGCCAGTTCCTGGCCAATATGAGTCATGAAATCAGAACGCCGATGAACGCCATTATCGGTATGGCTGAACTTGCACTCAATACGACACTTACGCAAGTGCAACGAGAGTATATCGAGACCATCGAAATGTCGGCACATTCTCTCCTGGCACTCATCAACGACATTCTCGACTTTTCAAAAATCGAAGCAGGTAAGCTCCAATTATTACCCGGACCGTTCTGTTTTCGGGACCATGTTTGCAGCGTAGTGCAGACACTGAGTCTCCAGGCTCACTCAAAAGGTCTGGAACTTGCCTGTGGAATCGCACCCTCCATTCCGGCAAATTTGATAGGGGATCAGGACAGAATAGGACAAATTCTTCTAAACTTGGTGGGTAATGCTATTAAGTTCACTTCCCAGGGCGAAGTGCTGGTCCAGGTGGATCTGGAATCCAGAAGCGAAGACCAGGTGTATCTGAGAATAATCGTCAGCGATACGGGAATCGGCATCCCGTATGAAAAGCAAAAAACAATATTTTGCGAATTCGAACAGGCGGACGGTTCCACTTCTCGTCAGTACGGAGGGACAGGTCTGGGCCTTGCCATTACTGCTCAGCTTGTAGAATTGATGGGCGGCAAAGTTTGGGTCGAGAGCACGGTAGGGAAGGGCAGCAAATTCCATGTGAATCTTCCTCTTCAGGTGCAGCATTCATCTGAAGAAATAGTCACGAACAGCTTGGAAGGTATAAGCGTCCTGGTCGTGGACGACAATGCTACCAATCGAAGAATACTGGAGGAAGTATTGACGCAATGGGACATGCATCCTGTTGCGGTTTCCAGCGGGATGGAGGCACTGCACTCTCTGCGAGAGAAACGCGATGCCGGAGAATCATTCGATCTTGCCATCGTGGATTGCATGATGCCTGAAATGAATGGTTTTCAACTCTCGGCAGAAATCAGGAGCGAGCCGGACTTCGCTTCACTGAAGATTCTAATGCTCACTTCCGCGAGCCCGGATACTTCGGCTGAGGCGCTTCAACTCCTCAATATAGATGCGTGTCTACTCAAACCCATACATCAGTCCAATCTTTACAATACCATCGTCAGAATACTCCAGGGGCCGAAAGACAACTACGCACCCGAACCGGCCCGGCAGAGATTACCCTTGGCCAATGCCCCTTCAAGGATTCTCCTGGCCGAAGACAATGCCTTCAATCAGAAGGTCGCATTAGGCATGCTGACTCAGATGGGACATTCCGTGAAAGTAGTCTCCAACGGTCAGGAGGTTCTGAATGCAATTGAAAACGAAGGCTTCGATTTGATCCTGATGGATGTACAAATGCCGCACATGGACGGGTTCGAGGCTACCAAGCGGATCAGGAGACTCGAAGAGCACGATGGAGGAAGTCGAACCCCTATTATCGCCATGACTGCATACGCAATGAAAGGCGATCGAGAAAAATGCCTGCAGATGGGGATGGACGGCTATCTGGCGAAACCTGTGAACAGCCGGGAACTGGCCAGCATGATTGAAAACATTTCAGTCAATGCAAATTCCATTTGTAATGATGTGAGTGTGCCTACACAAAAAGTACTTGATTTGCAGGTATTGTCTGAGAGCGTTGCCGGAAATCATGAACTCTTGAATGAAATACTCGGGATCTTTCTTGAAGACTATCCCACGCTTTTGTCACAGATTGCTGACGCAGTCGGGCGAAGGAATCCTGACGATCTGAGGATTGCAGCCCACTCGTTAAAGGGTATGGTGGCCGGTCTCGGCGCAAGCTTTGCCTATGAAGCTGCTCTCAGAATGGAAAATATGGGACGTAATCTTGACATGTCCTATTCGGAAGAAGCACTGGCTTCGCTTGACCGGGAGCTCAAGAGAGTTGAAGAAATACTGCGCTTGCAGAGGAGTCTTCGAGCTTCATGAGAATACTCATCGCCGAAGATAATCGATTTTTCAGACGCCTGCTGGAAGCGAATCTCAAGCAGTGGGGTCACGAAGTGGTCTCTTGCGAGGATGGCGGGGAAGCCTGGGAAATCCTGCAGAGGGACGATTGTCCTCATCTGGCGATACTCGATTGGGAAATGCCCAGAATGCTGGGAATAGAAGTGTGCAAGGCTGTTCGCGAACAGAAGAACCAACCGTACATTTACTTGATATTATTAACGGCCAAAACCCAGAAAGACGACCTCGTGGTGGGGCTGGATTCCGGGGCTGACGATTACCTGACCAAACCTTTCGAACCGGTTGAACTCCAGGTACGGCTTCGAGCGGCAACGAGAATTCTTCAATTGCAGGAAGACCTGGTTTCCGCATTGAGAGCTGCCGAGGTCCGTGCAAAAGAAGATTCGCTTACCGGGCTGTGGAATCATTCCGCAATAGTGGAAATGTTGAAACGGGAAATAGAGCGATCCTTCCGGCAACAGCGGTCTCTCGGACTTATCATGTGCGACATAGATCATTTCAAACGGATCAACGATACCTTCGGTCACCTGGAAGGTGACAGGAGTCTTAAGAGGGTGGCTGAAATAATTCGAACGAACCTCCGTCAGTACGATTCGGTCGGTCGATACGGTGGGGAGGAGTTCCTCGTTATCTTGCCGGATTGTAATGCAATCCAGACTGTTGCTCTGGCTGAACGTTTGCGCGAGACGGTGAGCTGCGACGTGAGGCTCATCATGCATGACGACGTGCATCTCACTGTCAGTTTTGGAGCGACATCCATTGAGGCAGGTTCGAATATAAATTGGGAAGCTGCTATTCGCATAGCGGATGAAGCTCTCTATGAGGCTAAGAGAAATGGAAGAAATAGAGTTGTTCAACGGGTACTTACGGGTGTCAACCGCACGAATTAATTCTGTCGGCCTTCATGACGCCAGAATAAGCGTCAGTTCCGAGACGAAGGATAGACTCCATCGATTGGCCCTGGATGCAGAAATGAAGGACAACTGCACAGGGTTCCATATGGCGCGAACAGGGTTGCTTAGCGCGTTATTGGCCGAAAAACTCGGATTGAAACCTGAGGTTGTCCATCAGATATATCTGGCGGCACCCATGCACGATATCGGTAAGATCGCCATACCTGATTCGATTCTGCTAAAGCCCGGCCCATTGACTCCGGATGAATTCGAAATTATGAAAAGCCACACGATTATAGGCGCAAGGATTTTTCAGTCTTTCAATGACAACACCCTGCGAGTGGCGCATTCCATCGCGCTCTGTCATCATGAAAAATGGGATGGAACCGGATATCCCTCGGGTCTCAAAGGGAACAATATCCCTATTTCCGGTAGAATAGTGGCGTTGGCCGATGCCTTCGATGCAATGTGCTCCTTGAGACCGTATCGCGAACCCTTACCCGTCCAAACAGCCTGTGACTTGATCGACAAAGGACGGGGCAGCCATTTCGATCCCTATATCGTGGATACGTTCTTCGAATATCTTCCGCTGGTACGTGAAATTCAAGAACGCATTGCGCCTAAGCCTGTCACCCCGAAATCTTATACCGATTCGTAATCAACGAAGTAAAACCGGGGAAACACTTGTGAGAGGGGTTTCCCGGATCTTATGCCTTTTCGCCAATAGATTTGACAAAAACCGGAAGGTCCGGCAGAGACGCCGGACCCTACCATCAGCCGGTAGTGGCCGTGCCTCTGTGCCGGCCAAAATTGGGTTCATAAAAGCGAATAGGTATTACTGCTTAGATGGCGTATTGACTAAGCGCCGGCCAGGGCAAATTCACTGGCAAGGACCGTTTTGAGAACGCCTAAAGTTTCCGGCGACATGGATGTGATTTCAAATCCTGCTTCAGGAATGTTCTGCGAAAATAATTGAGTCGAAATCCAGCGACACCTGCACTCTAACGGGAGTGGGTCAGCTTCCTTGAAATCACTGATCTTGAAGAAGAGACGCTTTCCTTCACCCGGTCGTCCGTGTATGCCCCGAGTGCTCAGACCGTTTTCAGATAAATCGAGAAGCGTTCCAGTCTGCTCAGGTGCTTCGATCTCATAGATCTTGGTTACCAGAACCGGACAGAGCAGTCTCGGTGATGAGCGTCTCTCTTGACGTAAATGGGCTGCGGCATTTTCGTCTGCAGGCACAGATTCATCTGATGGAAGAAGTTCCAGATTTTTCAATGTGTTCAGGATGTTGGCAAAAACTTCGACTCTGAAGCCATTTTCTTTGGCGATATCTTCGAAAGCAATTCCCGATTTCAGGCTATCTGCAATCTTCAGAGCACGGCGCTGTCGTTCAGATGACAGTTGTTCGATAATCGAATCGACCATGCGGGAAGAGAATCCGAACTTATCCATGAGGTCTTGTCTGGTAGTCTTTGCGGAAATGGCTCGCACAAGCTCCAGCGCTGAAATTCTCCTGATTCTCTTCATCTGCCGGACCGCCCCATTACCACTGACCGATGCCCGTTCGGGGGTTACTTCCCATGAGGCCTTGTTCCACGCAGGAAAGTTCGCTGCTGATGGATTCCATGACAGAGACAATTTCTTTCCATGTATCAGGCAGAATTCCTCTTTCCACCAGGAATTTTAAAATTTCCTGGACGTCGCCCAGATTGTCGATGGCTCGACCGAGCAAAATGATCTCCTTGTCATTCATGGGGAATTCCTCTCACAACGGAATCAATCCGTTCCATGACTCAAAATCCCGGCTAGCACACCTGACTAAAACCGAATAAACAACTGTATCAAAGGGTCAAATCGCACTTAGTCCTGCGAAGAAGCTTTGGAGCCACCCACTTTTCGCAGGATGTCACCGAGTTCCACTGCATTGTACGGTTTTGCGATGACCCCGACTAAACCGTAGTGCTGAAAATCAATCATGATTGGTTCATCCAGATGGCCGCTGCTGAGGATTATTTTTGCATTCTGATCGATTTCCAGGAGCTTCCGAGTAGCTTCTCTTCCGCCCATTCCTCCTGCGACGGTCAAGTCCATGATTACCACGTCAAAGGGATCGCCGGAGCGCATTGCTTTCTGATATTTAGCGATTGCTCGTGCCCCGTTCTCGGCGGTTTCCACCGTGTATCCCAGGATAGACAATAAATCCTTGGCTGCGTCTCGAATATCTTCTTCATCATCCATGATCAAAATGTTGCCACTGCCGCGGTACGGTGCCCGATCCGAATTTTCAATGGGTTCGGCAGATCGATCTGAAGCCGGAAGATACATAAAAAAGCTTGTACCCGATCCTTCTCGGGATTCCACTTCGATGCGGCCGCCGTGTTTCTTGACCACAGCGTAAGAAGTGGCCAAACCGAGACCGCTGCCCGCTGCTTTTGTAGTGAAATACGGGTCGAAAATTTTAGCGAGATTCTGTTCGGAAATTCCGGAACCCGTGTCTTTGATCATGATTCTCACATATCGTCCGCGAGGCGACTGACTCTCATCGGGCCGAGGCTCGGCGCCCACAACCAGATTTTCCGCTTTGATCAATACCAGGCCGCCCTCAGGCATTGCCTGCTTGGCGTTTATGATAAGATTCTGAAATACTGTGCCGATTTGGTACGGCTCTATCTCCGCGGGCCAGAGATTTTCACCCACTCTCAATCGAAATTTTACGTTCGAACCGCTCAGAGCCAGGACAGCAGCCTCCTGCAGCAATGGAGTTAACAGGGTGGGTTTCTTGATGAGCGGTCTGCCTTTTGCGAATGTCAGAAGCTGTCTGGTCAATTCCCGAGCTTTTGTTGAGGCTCTTTCGGCTCTGGCAAGGGCGTCGTACACAGGCGACTCACGATTGCTGCGTATCTTGGCCAACGAGATGTTCGCAATGTTGGCGGTCAGCAGATTATTGAAATCATGGGCTAGCCCACCTGCAATCAGTTCCAGGGTTTCCAATTTCTGGCTTCTCTGGAGTTCCTGTTCTGTCCGCTTTCGATCGGTAATATCTCTGAATACGACGAGAAAGGAGGGCTTTCCGTCCCATTGGGTACGGCTCAGCTGGATTTCGGCAGTTCCGGATTCTCCGTTCGGCCGCACTATGCCGGTTTCGGCAATCTGTCCCGGTCCGAGCGTTATGGCGAGCCGTTCGCCCTTCAAGGATTCCGGAGTCTTTCCGAGGAAAAGTGCTGCAGCACGATTAACATAGAGAATGATGCCTTCACAGTCTAGAATCGCAATGCCGTCGGAAGATTTTTCTACAATGCTGTTAAAACTGTCTCGACTTTTTTCGAGTGCCGATTGAATTCTGGATCTCTCCTCGATTTCCTGTCGAAGCCGCTCATTTGTCAACTTCAGCTCTGCAGTTTGCTCGTGAAACTGCCTTTCATATTTCTCCTTTGCCTGCCGCATAATCTCTTTGCTGGTTTCGATCAAGAGGACCTGTTTTTTTTCCAGAGTCAAATCCTCGATCAGCACCAGTATGAGACGCGTCTTTCCGAGTCTCAGGGAACGAAAATTCAGACGTCCCCACATCCTGTTCGTTCCAACCTCCACCAGACCTTCACTCACCCGGAGTTTTCGCGTAGTGAACACTTTTTCAAGTATTCCCTGAAAAGTCGCGGCATCTCTCGCACGGGGAAATAAGGAACAGAAGGGTTCCGACACGAGTCTCGTTGTAGTGTCACCCAGTTTTTCAGATGACTCGTTTGCGAAGACAATGGAAAAACTGCCGTCCACAACTAATGCCGGCATAGGTAAGGCGCTGAGAAGCTTGCCTAAAGAGGTCAAACGAAAACCGGTAAGATCGAAACTTCCTGATTCGGTCAACTGGTTAGGAAACTGGCCGTTGATTTCAATGGTCTCTGTGAGCAGCCCAAGCTGCGCGGCACTTGAGGAATTCGGTATGTCTTCCGGGAATTGTGACTTGTCTTTGGTCATGATTGTTCTAAAGCCGGCACATGATATCCATGCAAACACAGGACAGAAGCCGTTCGGATGTTTGTTCCTTCAGGCACGACGGTCCTATCTGCCCGAGAATGTCGGCGCATACTGATGAAGCCCCCCTCGAGCAGGAATCATCTATCGCTTTTTCAGGTCAGTGTCAAATTTTTATCTGATTCATGGAACATACGAATGCTGTGGGCTGGTGCCAGACAGGTCTTCAACTGGTCCCAGCAATTCAAGCGGCAAAATGAAAAGCTATCGAAGGAATACAATCCTATTTCGACGGGCCGGAAATTCTTAACATCATCCCTGTTTTCGATGATTATGGCTGAATTGAGCCAAATGGATCAGGAGCTTCAGTTCCCTCAAGCTTCCCATGGAAATGTGAGCAATTTCAAATCCTGAGACTATCAATCCTTGCGGATCCGGAGTCGACCAACGGCACTGGGCGTTGAACGTAAAGGAGGCAAATTCTCCAAAGGGTTCTTCCGGCACGACGAGTGTCTTCATTTCACCCGTTCGAGCCGTAATTCCCGCGATTTTCAGACCTTTCTCAGTGATATCATGAATTCTTCCCCGGGTCTCCGGATAGTTCTGATCAAAGATGCTGCAATCAAACTGTAACAGAAATCTTTCGGTTTGACGCATCTGACGGGGTGCCTCAATCGATGAACACAGGCGATCGTAGACTTCCTGCCAGGCAATTTTTCCGGAACCGATGAGTTTCATGGATACCAATCGCAGGCCGTTAGGAGTGAATCCATATTTCTGTATCAGTTGATCTCTGGTGAGTCCGAATCTGATGTCTTCAACTATTTCCTCGATTTTGACCACCTGTTTTTCATCACTCCCATGGGGGTCGGCAGGTCCGTTGAACAGGTGTGCACGATCGAGTTCTTGAAACAGGTTTTGCAGTCCCTCTGCGCTTAGGCCGTATTTGGTCATGAGACCTTGGCTGTCCATTCCCGATTTGAGGTCCGTTACAACGTTATGAGCATTCAAGTGCCTGATAATGCCTATATTTCCGAGTTTCTTGTAGAGACTCTGGAGGCCTTTTTCTGAAAGTCTAAATTTTTTCATGAGAGAAAGATCGTCCATCCCCGAACGAATGTCGTCAAACACTTCTTTGGCAGAAATTTTCAGTTTATGCATAAACTCTCCGATTCATCCCGTGCCTGAATTTTGCAGGCATCCACAGCCGCTTGGCTCACGAGCCGTTCATTCCTGATCATTATTTTTCGATTCTCGGTCGAGATCGATTTGAAGGGGCCGGTGCAGGTTCACCCAACACGTCTGAAGTTAAGCACGCTCCCTTGGTTATATCAATGGTCTTACAGAAAATGCATTCATCTCCCTGTTCGGACAGTGATTGTCCGCAATCCGGGCATTTGATGACTTCGCTGGAGGGATCTGAGAAAGCTCTAAAGACTTCGCTCTCAGTCAGTTTGGATCGTTCGAAGAATTCCAGGTCAGTCATCAGCCCTGCTTGGACCAATTTTCTGAAGATATACTGCAAACCGCGATCCGTTAAGCCAAACTTGTCAATAAGTTGACTGTCACTGAGGCCTTCTCGGATATCGTGAACCATATCTTTGGCCCTGATTTTTCGTTTCGCCATGTTCCCCACCCTTAATGGACAAAAGTCACTGAAATTTCATGTTTTGTTTGGACCGGGATGATGCTGATGAGCGCTTATCCGGAGGCATACTGTGTGCAAAAGGTGCCGGTGCGCTTCGAGGCCCGATCCGCTGACTGGTGAGCCATTTCTATTCAGAGTGTGTAGTGTTACAGGTCCGGCTTCAGCCGGGACCCTGGAAAGTTCATCAAGAGGAGCCCAGTCTCTCGCTCGCTTTCCTATCGGTCAGATGCTGATCTTCGTCTCAAATGATGATCTCTTCACCGCCGAACAGTCACCTCCGGGTCGAAAATATAGGATTTCCTCCGGTGAGTTGGCAAGGAATATCCCTATTCGAACGTCAGAGTCATGAGTTGCACCAATTCTCTGATTGTCCCAGAGTTCTCATCGTTCAGATTTTGTATCTGAAATCCTGCAGAATGGAGCCCTCTTGCTGCATCAGGTCTAAACCATCGGCAGACGACCTCAAGTGTCATCGCATTCAGATCCATAAATTCATCAGGAACGAGAACAATCTTTTTCTCCTCTCCGACACAAGCTTGCATCCCGGTGATGCCAAGGCCCGTTTCCGAGAGGTCTCGCAATTTCCCCTCATTCTGCGGATTGTTTTCTTCGTACACTTTAACAGACAAGATCGGATAACTTCGGATATTTTTTCGGATGAGCTGTAGTGTTACCGATTCCTCCAAGTTCGGGAAGTTATTGAGAATCTCTTCCCATGTAAGGGCTCCGGAGCGCACCAGTTTCCAGAAAGCACTCTGAAGTCCCCGAGAAGAGAGTCCGTATTTATTCATTATCTCCAACTCGGACATGCCAGACCTTATGTCCCCCACTATTTCAAAGGTCTTAATTCTGAGTTTTTCCCTGGATACGCGGTTTTCTCTGAAGAAATGTATACCAACATCGGTCATTTCTTCAAGAACTCTCTTGAGGGCATTTCTCGAAAGATTGTGTTTTTTCATTAAATCGCTGTTAGTAATTCCCGATCTGATATCTTTAAGCAATTCTGCGGCATTAATTCGCTTTATGGCGCCCAATTGAGCCAATTTCAGGAGCAACCTCTCCAAACCCCTGGGAGAAAGATTGTATTTTGCCATGAGCACGGAATCACTGAGTCCTGAGCGAATGTCACCAAGTATCTTCTGGGCATTTACGACGGTCTTAGTTTCCATTCCCCCACCTGCGGCACATCACGAATATAATTTTACGATCATCATATTAGAAAATTGAAAAGTCTCTGGCAACAAAATTCCTCCACAGGTCTGTTATTATTTCAATGAAACCGCCGATTCTCACGGCTTACTTACTGCAAAATGGCGAACTTTCGTGTCTTCGGCGCGTAATCGATACGGTAACTTTGCACGAGTCGCTGAAAAGGTTCTACGACTGCGCAGCCAAAGGTATTCGGCCATGCAAAAATGTAAGATCAAAAGTACTCCGGATGAGTTTGTAAGCGACTACGATCAATCGACAAACGTTTTGAGAGTGAATGTGCTGTATCCGAGAGCATTTTTTGGGGTCAAACAATGCGAAGCATCGACAAGAAATGCGCCAGCGGTGATAATGCTCATATAATTGATCCAAAGGGGGACTTGAATGAAGAATAGAATTGATGAACTGGATGATTTCCCTATTCCTGTAAAGACAATTCCTGCTGATGAAACGGCGAGCCCTCGTCAAAGCTTTGCTCAGATGCAGGTGGAATGGCTTGCAGGGGAATTCGCGGACAAGTACGCAAAAACGCTTGGATTGAGCAGACGTGAATTCCTGTCCGGAGCTTGTGGAAGCGCAGTTGTTTTCATGGCCATGAATTCCGTTTTCGGAGATTGCTTCTCTGTTGACGTCGCGGAAGCAGCGGATCCAGCCAAGGCTCAGGAGCGGCAAGAGGCTTTGGCCGGTCAATTCATTTTCGATATCCAAACACATTTTGTCAGTCCCGAGTTCGACTCCATATGGATTCTGCAACTCAGAGAAAAAGGGAAAAAATGGAATCCGGAGCTGCAGGGTGAAAAAGTGGATTTGGAGAAATTGCGATTTGAAAACTTCTACAGAGAAATATTCGAAGGCAGCGATACGAAAATGGCTGTCCTGAGTAGCGCTCCGGATGACGATCCCAAAAAATGGTTTCTCCACAATGACGAAATGGCCAAAGCAAGGGAACGGGTGAATCAACGTGCAGGGCGCAAAGTGTTCCTCACGCACGCACTCGTTACCCCGGGACATCCCAACTGGTTGGAGGAAATAGATCGTGCTGTTTCCGAATACAAGCCGGATGCCTGGAAGGGTTATACCGTAGGATCTCCATTCAAGGAATCCAAATATCCCTGGCGACTCGATGATGAACAGCTCATGTATCCGGCGTACGAGAAAATGGTGAAATCAGGGATAACGAATTTATGTATCCACAAGGGGCTTCTTCCAGCAGGGTACGAATCCAAGATGTCAAAAACCTGGCAGTACGCAAAGATCGACGATCTGAGCAAAGCTGCCAAAGATTGGCCCCAACTGAATTTCCTCATTTATCATTCAGCCCTTAAATCCGGAGAGGAACCGTCGCAGCAGGATATCCAGGAATTTGAAAAGACGGGCTACATTCCGTGGATAACGGAACTCGCTGCAATGCCGGAAAAGAACGGTGTTACGAATGTGTATGCAGAGCTTGGTTCCGTGTTCGCGATCACTGCGGTCAGCGCGCCGAAATATTGTGCCGGCATTCTGGGGACTCTGATCAAAGGTCTCGGAGCAGATCATGTGCTCTGGGGCACAGATTCCGTCTGGTATGGATCACCCCAGTGGCAGATTGAGGCTTTTCGACGCTTGGAAATACCCGAAGATCTTCAGAAAAAGTTCGGCCTTGCACCCTTAGGGGCGGCTGACGGGAAAACGAAGACAATGATTTTAGGCGAAACCTCGGCCAAGCTGTACAAGGTGAGAGAGTGAATCTCTTGAAGTCACAAACCTCTTCCAAAGTCGGCGCCGCTTTCGTCACCGGTTAAGGATGTTTTCCAAATTACAGGATTTAGAAGGACACTGAAATTTATCAGGACGCGATAGTTACCTTTAAGGATGCGATCTACAATTGATCGCATCTACTATCCGTCTTGACAATAGCTTTGAATCGATGGCGGAATAAGAGCCCGAGACAGTAAAAAGTAAACGCAGACTAAACGAATTCCTTCACTTCATGGCTTTCTTCTTTTCTTTGACGAGGATTCGAATACAGAAGCCGGCTGATAGTCTCGATAGCTTCATCGGCTTCTCGAACGTGTTCGGTAAAAACTGTCGCTGCATTGTGACGTCCCCGCTGCTCGGTTTCTTCTGCCATTTTTCTGGCAAGAAGCGATTTTTCTTTGAGTGCTCTCAGTGCGGTGCGTCTATGGACGGTCTGAAACGATTCTCCCGCGGACCGGATGAGGTGCCCACCACGCCATCATTAATTATCAAATGTCTATCCGGGGGAGCTACGTAGATTGTACCTTTTTCAATGGGAGCATATCTGTTTGGATGGAGTACCGGAAGAAGACTCGCCTTTGACAGAATTTCCGTAAGGAAACTCTTTGCAGTGGGGGCTATATGGATAACGACGAAAATGGCTGCTTCAAAATCTTTCGGAAGTTTGCCGATCAATTCCGAGACGACTTGCAGCCCCCCGGCAGAGGCCCCGATGACAACGATACGTGCCATGAACTTTCCTTCGACCAAAGTCCTCGGACCGTACCGGGGACTATTGAAATTACTAATTCTCTTCCAGCAGAAACATGAGTAAAAGAACTGACAGTATCTGCTTTCGTACCAATTGATATTAGGATAGGTTCACTTAGGTTCAAAGGCAAGGACAACAAATATGACAATTATCAAGATTGCATATTCCCAAAACAACCGGAGCATTTAATACGGACTTGCAATCAGATATTTCTCATTGAGGCAGAGTCACGGCCCTACACGGCAGGTCAGTGCCGTTGGCATCTTGAATGCAAAAGGTATCGGAAAACACTTTCCAAGGATTTTTGTACGTGACGAGAAACAGATGACGCTAAACGTATTCGAATACAATTGTTTGCTTGAACGCTGTTGGCTCATAGTGCGGTCCAGTACGCCTGCCGGGCTCCTGAGTCGATCTTTGCCTGAAATCGCTGAAGAATGGAAACCGTGTCTTAATGCATGGATACGAAAAAAGACATTTGCTTCTCGCAATATTTCTTGTAACCTCGGGCGCAAGGATCGAGCGAATAGCGTGGGTTGCTGGCGAGGGTATCGCTATTACGGTAGTTGCCGTACTCGTTTTTGTATACCTCAGACCGCTCGGCCAATTTATCTATTTCCAGTTTTGATAGTAGTCTGGCACATGCGAAATCAACCGCTTCTCTACAGAAGATAAAGGAAGCCGCACGAAGTACGGCTTCTATTCTCGTGAATCGCCCTGTATTCATAGCAGGGCTTCGCGTTTAGTACCCCACATAGGTGTAATTCTCATAGTCGTAGTTGCCTTCGACTACATCCAGGTAACTGTCACCATTCAGGTCTGCGACTAATACCGAATGGGTGTTTATCGTTGCGCTACTGAGAGGGATTCCGGTAGTTCCTGAAAAATCTCCGCTACCATTACCCAGATAGTAATAATTGATTTGACCGCCGTTTCCTTCAACGATGTCGAGGAAACCATCCCCATTCAGATCTCCCACGGCAATGGACCATGTGTCGTTTGCTCCGCTACCGATAGCTGCGCCAGTCACTGCAGAAAAATCGCCAGTTCCGGTGCCAAGATAAACATAATTTTGTTGACCGTAATTCCCTTGAATAATGTCAAGGTAAGTGTCGCCGTTCACATCGGCAAGCGCCAAGGAGTTGGTATTGTATATCCCGCTGCCAATTGCTGTACCGGTCACTCCAGAGAAATCGCCACTTCCAGTGCCAAGATATACGTAATTTGGTTGACCGTCATTTCCTTCAAGAATGTCAAGGAATGTGTCGTTGTTCACGTCGGCAACTATCATGGAGCTAGTGTTGTACGTCCCATTGCCGATCGCAACACCAGTGACCGCTGAAAAGTCGCCAGTTCCGGTGCCAAGATACGCATAGCTTTGTTGACCGTAATTCCCTTGAATAATATCGAGGTACGTGTCGCCATTCAGGTCTGCAACAGTTATGGATTGGGTATTGTACGTTCCGGTACCGATAGAAACACCGGTGACGGCTGAAAAGTCGCCGCTTCCATTGCCGAGATATACGTAGCTTTGTTGGCCGTAATTCCCTTGGATGATGTCAAGGTAAGCGTCGTCATTCACATATGCAACAGCTAACGAAGAGGTATTGTATGTTCCGCCACCAATCTGGAAAGTGATACACGTAGAGAAATTCCCGGTTCCGTCCCCCAGATAAACGTAACTAGCTTGACCGTAGTTGCCCTCAACAATGTCTAACTTGCCATCACCGTTAACATCTGCAACGACCAACGACATGGTATTTCCGTCACCGTTCCAGGAATGCGTGGAAAAACCATCCACTGGAGTGACATCAACGGTCACGACATGCGTAGCGGTGCTGAAGTCGGTACCATCAAAGACCTTGAACTCGAAGGTTGCGTATCCCGTGCCGTTTGCACCAGGTGCCGGAATGAATGAGAGCTTGCCGTCATTGATGTCGGTGACACTAATTAGATCATTCAGATTTACATCTACCCCATTCAATTGCAAGTGCCCTGCCAGAGGCAACGAAGTAATCTGAACTGCCTGCAACTGGTCCCCTGCGTCGACATCACTGAATCCGAATTCGTCGGCTATAAACGTATGCGGAATGTCCTCATTGGTCGTAACGGTGTTATCTGCGCCGGTAGGGGCATCATTCACCGGAGTTACCGTGAACGTGAATGTTTGAGATGTCGTATGCTGACCGTCACCGGCAATAACCTGGACATCAACCGAACCATTCGCATTCGAGGCACTCGAGAAGCTCACAATTCCGGAGCTCGAGACAGACAAATCCGCAAGAGTGAGCCCGCCATAATACGTTACAGATCCGAGACTGTAGGCCAGAATGCTATCGACATCATGGAAGTATGAGGTCACATTGTAATCAAATATCCCGAAGTCCTCAGCAGAAGAGGGGTTCGGAATGGCATCCGAGGTCGGCGCATCGTTCACTGGTGTGACGGTTATCGCTACCGATTCAGAGATCGTCTGGTTACCGCCGGAACCGGAATTTCCTAGATCGTCCACAACAATGGACAAGGAATCAGAGCTGTCGAAATTACTGTCCGGCCGGTAAACGATGTCATGCAGCGCGGTATTGAGTTGGCTCCAGGTTCCCTGAAAGACCATTTGAGTATCTTGCGTACCGTCTCCTGTCACAAAGGAAATTTGGGTAGTATCGGCAAGAGTGAGCGTGCCGTGATCCACGGAGAGCGTCACCTGAATCGGATCATTCCATGAATCCACATCGAACACGTAGATTGCAGGAATTGTGAGATCCGTGTCTTCATCGACGGTTTGAGCCCCCGGTACTACGGCTACAGGAGCATCGTTCGCATATGAAGACGTGTGTTGTTGAATATAATGGAAATCGTTGCCCCAGATGTACTCGCTGGAATGCCAGTCATTAAATACTTGCACTCCGGAGCCGTCCACATACCATGAGAAAGCGGACTCCCATACACCATCATTGACAGTATCATACCAATACCATGCGCCGTCATTGTGATCTTGGTAGAAGTAATTGAGGTCGTCAGTGTAATACTGGGTGCCGCTGCAATCGTTGTAGACCCATGTCCACTCTGAATTGAGTTGGTCTGCGAACCATGTGAATGCCGGTTCCCATTTCTGATCACTGATGTCGTCAAACCAAAACCACTCACCTGTAGAAGTATCCTGCGCTAAGAACTGATGGTCACCATGAGACCACCAGGAATAACCGTCGGTAGTCATCGTCCACCAACCGGTGTTCTCATTCCAGAACCAGCCGCTGGATTCTTGCCACCACCAGCCGCTTCCATTATCTTCCTGCCACCAGCCGTTGTCGACGTACACCCAACCGAGACTGTCAACCTGACCGCCATCGGCTGCATGGTCTTGAACATCCTGTACGTCAGTCACCGCTCCATCGAGAACAATTCGTTCCTCCAATTGCTCGAGAACCAGCGAGCGGCCACTTTCCTCCATTGATCTCCAGTTCTTTAGTTCAGACATAATTCTCATCATTCCCTCCATGTAGCAATTCGGAAAAGTATTTCCTGAGGAGGTTTGTTTACCTCCGGCTTCCCCCATGCATCATTTCATACCGATTCGCTTTCTTCTCATGATCTGGATGCTATAGGTATCCTTCGCTCAGGACGACGCAAAGCCGTCTAATCACTCCGCTCAGGACACGCTCCAGCATCGCTGTCTTATGTGCATAACAGCGAAATGGTATTAGTAGCCTGGACCTTCTGTCATAAAACATCCCCCTTTAGCAATTGAACAAAGTAATCCCCGGTGGCGCTTATGGACGCCCGGATTTCCCACTCTCATTCGTTTTCTACAGCTTAATTGGAATACTCATAGACGAGCTTCTCCATAACAATAGGTTAAAAGCTGCATGCTCTGAGATTGCTTGTTAGCATCCCGGATTTCTTCAAACAAACCGATTATTTTCTGAAGTTGGATAATATACTCATGAACGCCTCTCGGTATCAATTATAGAGAATTGGGTATCCCTAAAAAGTCAAATGAGTCCAATGTTCACCACAGTAGCAACTTACATAAGCCAAGTAATACGCTGATAAATCGCCTCCAATGTCAATTGAACAAACAGTAATTCCGGAGAAGGGACATTATATTCCCATCCTCTTAGTAATGAGCATACAAAAAAAGCTATTCCGTTGCAAGAGACAAAATAGAATTTTAGTAATTTTTTGTGGTGAGGCAGGTATTAAGCAGGTTTTCTATGGGAGCTCCCAGAGCTTTTTCGATCCGGTCTTTTATATTCAAGATATTCAACAGTCTTCGGTCCAAGACGGCCGCCACATGCGATTTCTCGGGCTCGTCTTGGAATCGTTCTTCCACAGGATCAATGCGGTCGTCCTGAACCATCTTGTCTGCCAAGCAAACGACCTCCTGCGGGGAGATTGGCTGATCCGACACTGGATGAACGTCCATATGCAGACTCACAACCTGAGCCAAGGTCTCATACCCCAGCACTTTCAGGATCTTCGCTGCTTCCTCTGCATGGTCGGGGCAACCTTCTGCAATGTCGTGCAGCAGTGCGGCGGCTTCGATCAACTTCATGTTCAGGCTGCAACCTTTTTCATTCAGCGCCCGAGCCAAAATGACAGCCACTTGGGCGACTTTCATCGAGTGTGCCAGTATGTGCGCGTCCACTCGAAATTTCCTGGTGAGCAACACCATGCACTCGGAATTCGAAGGGAAATCATAATCCGTCAATTTCGCGAGAGTAGCCTTATAGTGTTCCGGTGAATCCATATCAATGAGAATGTGCTCGTCAGCCACATCCACATCAACGGTCCGAGGGTGTTGTTCTGCAAGGAAAGCTCTTAATCCGCCTTCACCTTCCCACGCGAGGAGAGCGGACCGGAATTTCGTCGAGATGAGAGGAGGATGACCTCGTCTCCCCATGAAGTTGGGGTACCAGACGTCTCCTTTCTCTGTTTCAAAGGCCTGCAACAGGTCCAGCACCGTGGTCCGCCGAACCAGTGGAATGTCCACAGGAAGCATGAAGAAAGAGTACCTGGAGTCCTCCAGATCGTGGACTCCCGCTTGCACTGAGGAGAACATTCCTTCTTGGAAACGGTTGTTCATAGTCCAACGGACACCCAGACGATCCAGGTGAGGTATCAATTCATTCGCCCGGTGCCCGACCACCACTCTGATGTCGTCGATTCCCGCATCCCGGAACAGGTTCACGCACCGTTCTACCACTGTCGTCTGCTCCAAAGGAAGCAGCGGTTTGAACCGCTTCATTCGCGAAGAGAATCCTGCTGCCAGCACGAGAGCTGTTATATGGCTCCGTTGTGTCATGAGTTCCGTTCCGACTTCAAATCGCATGCATTCTTTCCATTCTTGGCAAAACAGTCCCGCATAGGCAGGGTTCCGTGAGAAATCTGGCGAAGTGGCCCGTTCGGTAACGAAGCAGCGGCATACCTCGTCGAGTCAATGTGGTAAAAGTGATTTCACCCAGTTCCCCTTGCGGCACTGTCCCACCTGAATTCGGATCGACAATTTCAAAATAGAGATCTGCTTCCCGTACATGATATCCGCTGCACGCCAGACATTCGACTCCTCCGCCGAATCCCATTTCAGTGGTGCCATAGTGGCAGAATATAGGACAATCGCACGTCCTCTGCAATTCCTCCCTGACGGAATTCGGGACATACGGGGATCTCAGGCATGCGTCGGGTGCAATTAAAAGTCCCTTTACTTGTGCAGAAGGAATATGCTTTGCAGCATCGTGTTTCGCAATGGATAACAGGTGACTGGGAAGACCGATAACGAACTCGATTCCGGACTGTAAAATTGCATGAATCGCTTTTAGAGGATCTTGGACCAGACCGTATACAATCCCTTCCACTCCCATGCGACTCAGCCCCCTTGCCAGGAGATCGCCTACGGAATTGGGCCTTGGCCCCGGCAAAAGAATGAGTACCTTCTGTCCCGGTTCCACCAGGGCGGACATCCCGTGATGAAAGAAATCAATCGTGAGTTCCAGATCCTGGCGGGTAAAAGAGAAACGTCTCGGCTGCTCGGTTGCATCGGGAACCAGAAGCGTTACGACTCGCTCGATTTCACTTTGCGATACGCACAGGAATTGCGGCCCTTTGTCTCGAATATCCTGAGGAGTAGTGAAGGGGAACTGCTTGAAGTCTTCCAAATTCAGAATATCCTTTGCAGAGAGTCCCTGAAGTAGTCCACGGTAAAAGGGACTTTTCACGGCAATGTACTCAACTGTCTCTCGCAAGCGCTCAAGCTGGTATTCTCGCATATCGTTTTCAGTGAAGTTGCCTCTACTGAACCCCATCTTATGGGCGATCCAATCTTCCAGGGGCGTTTTCTGCATTTCTCACCGTTCCCTTTCGAACAGGGAACGTCCGGACGAACTGGTGAGATTGTGAGCGCAGAAAGGAATAATCCTGCCATCGCGGGCAACAACGTGAATGCAACAATCTCTCAGTCGCTCCAGATCGATGTTCCAAACGTCTTGAAACGCCATCCCGGAAATGCACAGCTTATGGGTGAGGGCTCGTTCCAGGAGAATGTCCCATTCGCCCATGGAAAACACATCATCCTGGACGCTTGGTGCGGTAGCAGACTCTTTCCGAGCCCAGTTTTGGGCTACGAATCGCCGCGCTTTTTCAGCGCCTTCTGCAGCATTTTCTGAACTGCATGTGCATTGACTTCCGTGACTCGTCAAAGCTTGCACGCGGTCGTCGGGCATGAGGACAAACGTGCCGTGAAACGAGCACAGTGCATTTTCACATCCAGGTGGTTTGAAATGGTGAGTCTTCAGGCGTCCGCCGGTCTGGATCTCGAGACTCCGGATGATTTCGGGTATGGTGATTCGGTCGCTATCGGATGGAATCGCCGGATACCTTCCGAAATAGCTTACCGGTTGAAAATGCACGCCACGGATTACATCAAGATTCTTAAACGCAAATTCGACAATAGCACCCAATTCCTTATCGTTCACGCCTGGAACGACAGTCGGAACGAGCACCACACCGATTCCTTCCTTGCGGCAGGATTTGATTGCAGCTAATTTAGATGCGAGAAAAGCACCGCCTCTTAACGCAACGTACGTGTCTTCAGAGACCCCGTCGAACTGCAGGAACGCAGATGCGAGACCGGCTTTTCTGAGTCGCTTGACATAAGCGGGATCGTTTCCGAATCTGAGCCCATTGGTATTCACCTGAATAAATCCGAATCCCATGGAGTGACCGAGCGCGATAATGTCGGGCAGATCGTCACGGAGCGTCGGTTCCCCTCCGGAAATCTGGATATTGCAGGGGTGCCCGGTTGCGAGGAGTGCCTCGTACCAACATCTTATCGTTTCCATATCCGGGTCGGAATGGTGAGATGTGCCTGCTCCCGCGAAACAAAAAGCGCAGCGCATATTGCATCGGTATGTCACTTCCAGTAATGCAGTGCACGTCTGCTGGTGATGGTCGGGACAGAGGCCGCAATCAAAGGGGCAGCCTTCGCGAACGCTGGTAGCCGGTCGCTCGGGGTAGGTTGGGATTTTCGGACGAACCCAGCTCTGGTAAGATGGATCGCCACGCCAGAGGATTACTTGAAATTCTCCGTGATCGGGGCATGTCTTTCTCAAATAGACGTCATGTCCATCCACTACTCGGATTGCCGGTATTCGTGCCAGACATTCGGGGCAGAGGCTTTGCGTCCGGAATGGATGACAGGCATCCTGAAGGGACATTTATCGGCCCTCGGAAAGATCGAAATCATTTTCAAGCAGGAGTGACTTCACCTTTTCGTACGTTCGTGTGACAAGTTGGGGACATCTTGAGGTCTGGTTCCTCGGATCGTCAGCAAGGATCTCCCGGCAATGAATCCCGCCGTAGCATTCGGAAAATTCCTGCGTAAACCATGCGAACAATTCGTTGATCATATCGTTGAGTCTCGGGTCTACCTCGTCGTCCGGGTTGCCTCTCCCCGCGTACAGAGCCAACAAGCATGCGCCACCAGTCAAAGCGCCACAGATGTCGCCGCAGAATCCCATTCCACCTGCGAGCCCTTCCATCGAGCGCACAAGGTCGGGATTCGTCTTACCTTGTGCATCCAGCCCGAGCGAAAGCAGAATCTGGCTGCAATGAAAACCCTGTCCTGCCAATTCCAACATACGAAAGATCTCATCCATTATTGTGAACCGTTTACAAAAATTTTCTTTTTGTGCCCATGTGAGCATACATTATTCAATGAATTCCCGTTATAGCAGATGACATAATTTCTGACCTTTTGAACACATTGTGCTTCAGATGAACGGTAGGGGCCGGCGTCCCTGCCGGCCGGAATCGCTTTATTTATATTTGAAAAATGTGCCGGCACGGAGGCACGGCACCTACCAAGTGCCGAGACGTGCTTTTCGCAATTGGACACTGTTTTATACACTTGCTATAACTCGTGGTCCCGTGAATCAATGGCTGTCTCCGGGCGGTTAAATCGCGATCTCAAGCGAATTCGGTATCAGGCCGTCTTTCGGGCAATAAGCAGGAAATAGCCTGGTTTAGCTTCTGATATTCCTCGATTCATCGCATTGAGATCGACCGACTCCAAGCCCATTCTCGACCAAAATTCGTTCATGGAACCGTAAGAAAAGACCAAGTGGGCAGCAAATCGCGTGAGCAGATCGGAATGATCTTCCCACAGGTCGATTCTGAAGTCACGACTTGACAATCTCTCCAGAAGATTCGTACGAGAAACGGCGCCTCGCAGGCAGCATTCCACAGGCATGCAGGATAACTGACCACTGCTTTCCGGATTCGTCGCATACACGTCGGTAATGACCAATTTGCCGCCAATCCTGAGAACCCGCCGGAATTCATCCAATGCCCGTTCCGGGTCATTCATTGTCGAGAGGCTGCACTCAGCAAGAATGCCGTCTGCGAATGCGTCCGGGAAAGGAAGCTGCTCACCGACGCTCCGAACGAGCAACAACTCAGAATGCATGGAACGAGCCTGATGCAAAAGACGGGAAGATGCGTCTATTCCGACTGCCGAGAAACGGTGGACACCGGTCAGATGCTTCAGAGTGACTCCGCTCCCGCAACCCACGTCGAGGATTCTGGATTCCGGCAGGAACCCGCATTGAGACACAGCTCGCTCCGTGAGTGCAATGCCGCCCGGCCTGATGCCTTCGGCAGCACATTCAGTTTCAGCGAGGTACTCGTATACTTTGCAGTGCTTTCGGCACTCATCTGTATCACTTGTCTTCAAGCAGCTTCTCGACTTCTGCCATCTTGCCCAGGGCCAATCGCTCCGGAATGAACACCAGACCGCAACGGGGACATTTGGGCAAATTCACGGGATACTTGCTTCCCCTGTATGCTACTTCAACTTTGGCCATTTCGAGAGGTATGCCGCATTTCGCACATGTCCACTCTGCAGCTTCCTGAGGATCTGCATGCTCGCTCACGGTTTCAATTCCTCCATAATCTCCATGCGGTGGCTGTACGCATTAAGGACGACGAAACCGTCCTCTGCCGGAGAATACTCGACCCAATACGTGACGGTGGTCGGCGTATAATGAGCGAGAAAATGGCCGGAACTACTGTTCAAGAGCTTGAATCCCGTTCTCTCGGCCCATTCAATCGCTTCCTGAATGTCTTCCGTCAGGATCATCCGACGTTCCATGAGGTCCCGAACCTGCTCGGGAATCTGCAATTTTACCGATTGACGACCTTCAGCCACATCTTCACCCCAGAGATCCTTTATTAAGGAATGTTTCAGTCTTGCACGATTCTCACGTCGTTGCGAGTAATCTGGTCCCTTTTGCGCTGCCTTGTCAAAATCTCCGGGACCGAAAATCAAATCCAGCAGGTGCCACGAGGGCTTGCCCTCAAAGCTGAATTGATCCCTGCACATAGCGCAGTATGCCAAGTATTGGAGGGGACTTTCCGAAATCCTGCGTCTTACCGTTTTTTCCGCCAGCTCCCGATTAGCGAAATACATGAGACCTCCAAAACCACAGCACTCGGTTGTACTGCGACTGAGAGGCAGCTCATGGATCTCGTACCCGAGACGCCGAAGGATGTTTCTGACGCTCTCCTGTATCTGGTCCTGGTGTCTGGACGTACAAGGATCGTGGACGGCTACGGCAAAGGTTTCCATGCGAGGGACATCAGGCAAGCCGAGCGTGTCTATCACTTCCCAGAGAGATTGTACCTTCACACGGGGAAGGTGGGACTTGAATACGGAATAACAGGTGGAGCATGCCACGATCAATTCGGGTTTGCCCATTTCCAGCCATTGAGTTTCGAATCCAGAAACAACGCGGGCAAACTCCTCCTTGCGACCTGCCCAATCCGCGGGAGCTCCGCAGCAGCGCAACATGAGCCCGACCCCGCCGCTCAGGCGTTCAGCAAGGTAAGAATAGGTTTGACTTACATTAATGGGACTGGAAGCGCAAAGCTGGCAACCTGGAAAGAAAAGGAATCTGCTGGAATCCGTCCCGGGTTGATGACGATGGAGAGCAAACTTGTCGCTGTTGCTGAAATCCATGTCTCGGAGCGCGAATTCATGAGCGGAAGGAGGCATTTTCCCCTGTTCCACCATGGTTTCCCGAGCCGCTATGCATATTTCTCCCATGTGGAGGTCTTCCGGACAAACCTCTTTGCACAAACCACAATTGCTGCAGGAATTGATGAGTTTGTTGCCGTGCCGTTGGCCCATAACGATGGAGAGATTGTTATAAATCTGTCTGATGTACTTTTTCGGGTACCCTTTAAAGCTCGCCAGGAATTCACATACCTTGACGCATTCCATGCACTCGCACTGAAGACAACGTTTTGCCTCCTGCACTGCCTCCTCTGCGGAATAGCCTTCGGGAGCATTCGACAAAGGGACTTCGGGAAGAGCTTCAATTCCTTCCAAACTGGTGTATAACCGTGTTTCGTAGGAGCCTTCGTTTTCCCGGGAAGCGGTGAGAGAGACTTTTTGCAAAAACCTGTCAATGGAAATCGCCGCACGTCTGCCATCGGAAATGGAACGGATAGGTGAGCGCTCTTCAGCGCCCCTGACGAGGCTTCCACCAGCGAATACTCCCGGTGTGTTCGTCTCAAAGGTCTCTGGCGTCACAGGAACGAGACCCTTCGGAGTAAGGTTCAGTTCGGCTTCGTCCCGACTTCCAAATCCCGAACCCAAATAGACCGCATCAAATTCCTTTTGAAGATCCGAAAGGGATACGTCTTGGCCGACACTGGTTTGCAAACGGATTTCGACCGAAAGATCGGCCAATACATCGAAGTCCCCGAGGATAGCCTCACGCGGAAGCTCTGTTTCAGGGAAGTCCCACAAACTTCCTCCCAATCTGTCGACGGCCTCGAAAAGAACAACCTGATATCCCTTCTTCGCCAGATCCAGAGAGGCTGTGAGCCCGCTCAATCCACCGCCGACAACTGCAACCCGTCTGTCCTTTCGGGGTAGAGGCGTCGCTTTAGCTTTTGTAACGGGGGCATGCGTGAAAGCTGCACGTTCCAGGCCACGAACCGAAATGGCAGAACCGGCTTCTCCTCGTTTGCAGGAATCCTGACACGGATGATCGCAAACATGACTGATGATTTCCGGAAAGGGGACCGATTTGCGGAAGATTTTAAGCGCAGCAGCAAAATCTCCCTTGGCAATGGCAGCGTTCATGGCACGAACGTCTACATGCACCGGGCATGCAGCGCTGCACCAGGGAGCGCATTCTTGAATGCAGCGGCTTTCAAGTTCTCTTAATTCTTGTTGATCCATTGGCGTTTCATATCAAGCAAAAAGATTCTGAAAATTATACCATGCACTTTGAAGAGAGCAAAATACAGGACGTATTCAAGAAAGGAACATTGGGGGGACCTTCTTTGTAAAGAATGTCCCCCCAAACCCCCTCCAAGAAACTTTTATCATTCGCCGGAACGCGAATTTCCTGCAAGGAAATTCGCGTTCCGAC
>JBGSLQ010000004.1:0-8530 GCA_041740635.1 Desulfomonilaceae bacterium
TTTAGGCTCTGATAGTCTTTCATCATAACCTCCCAGAATTGAAACTTGGTGTGTTCTGGGAGGTTGCCTTCTACTGCCTCGCACGGTCAAACCTCAAAGAGTTCTCCCCGGCAAAGCCGGGGGCTTATTTATTTTTGTTAGGTGTCTCGGAAGATCAGGACCAGCAACAGAAACTGCTCAGAGCGACTCTGGCAGACATGTTGGCCGTGCGACTGGAGGAATTGGTCAACACCGCCCAACGTATACGGAGGTCGACTCAATCAAAGACCCTGAGCAGACAAAATCTGGCTCAGTTATCGATTGTCGGAGCTTTCCTGGCCATGGTCGCCCTTATCGTGCTGAATCTCTATCTGATGAAGAGATCGATTCTTCAGCCCCTTCGAGCGCTTGCAGCAGCGGGAGTAACCAGGGATGCGGACAATGTTCAACGATATGACAACATGGCCCAAACTAAAACGGGAGGATTGACCGAAACATTTCAGATGCTGGTTGAGCGAATCCAGGCCGTTCAGGAATCTCTGCGAATGGAAACAACAGAGCGGGCACACGCGCAAGAGGCGCTACAACGGCTCAACGAAGAAATGGAAATGCGTGTGCTTGACCGCACTGCCGAGCTGACAAAGGCCAACCAGAAGCTCCAAGCATTGATGGACTCATTGCCTGTGGGGGTCAGCTTCTTGGACGAATCCTGCCAGCGAATCACAGGAAACTCGTACTTCTTTGCTCAATTCGAGATCACGCCGGACGACAACATCTCAGGTTTCTCTGCTACTACTACTACTCTAAGCCGCTTTGCGCGTTTTCTCCGTAATGGACGAGACGTCGGAGACACCGAACTTCCCCTTCAACGGGCCGTGGCAGAAAAGAGAGTGATCCCGCCCATTGAACTGGATGTCCATCTTCCCGGTGGACGGCGATGGATTGCCGAAGCTTCCGGCGCTCCCATTTTAGATGAGCAAGGCAATGTTTTGGGCGGAGTTGCTGTTACCGTGGACATCACCGACCGCAAAAGTGCAGAGCAGGCTCTCAAGGTGAGTGAGGAGCGCCTGAGACTTGCCCAGACCAGCGCGAACGTCGGCATATGGGAATGGCATGTCCCCAGCGGAAAGGTATATTGGACGGAGGAATTGGAGAAGATCTATGGATACGCAAAAGGAACATTTCCAGGAACCTATGAGGGTTTCAGCCATGGAGTGCACCCAGACGACTTGGCTCAATACGAGCGATTGCGGGATCAAGCAATTAGCAAATTCAAGCCCTTTGATGTTGATTTTCGTATTAACTTGCCTTCGGGCGAAACCAGATGGATTAATTGCAAAGGTTCTGCCCACTATGACAGTACAGGGAGCCCTGAACGTGTTTTCGGGGTTAATGTGGATATCACTGAACGCAAGCTGATGGAACAAGCTCTGGCTGATAGTGAAGAGACGTTTCGCTCGATATTTGAGACCTCAGCACAGGGAATTCTTATAACTGTTCCAGATGGGAGAGTACTCAGAGCGAACCGAACAGCGCAAGAAATTCTCGGAATGAGCGAACATGAAATTCTTAGTGCTGCGAGAGATGGAATTACTGATTTGAGCGATCCCCGTTTGCCATTGGCTCTGGAAGAGCGCAAGAGGACAGGACGATTCAGTGGAGAACTCAATTACAAAAGAAAAGACGGAACCATTTTCCCTGTATACCTAAGCTCAAATATGTTTAGCAATACAAAAGGAGAGGTGTTTAGCGGCATCATTTTTCAGGACATCACTGAAAAGAAGCAAGCAGAACAAGCATTGCGGGACAGTGAAGAACGACTCCTTATTGCCAAAACTGCGGCTCGGCTCGGTATACATGATTACGACATTTTATCCGACACAATTGAATGGGATGAAAGAATTAGAGAGTTGTGGGGCGTTGATCCAGACGTACAGATTACTTTCGATATCTTTGAATCTGGATTACATCCGGATGACCGGCCCAAAGTTCGTACAGCATTGGAAAAAGCTTTCGATCATGAGAATGACAGTTACTTCAATACTGATTACAGAGTAATTAATCAAAAGGACGGGACGATGTACTGGGTCACTGCCACCGGAAAAGTCTTCTTTCATGAAGGCAGGGCAGTACGACTAGTGGGCACAGTCGAAGACATTAGTGAACGGAAGCAAAATGAGAAGCGGATACAGGAACTGAATGAGGAGTTGGAGTTGCGAGTTCAGGAACGAACTGCTGAGCTGACGAGAGAAATTGAACAACGCAAAAGGACAGAAATTTCGTTGATCGAGAGCGAACAGCGATTCCGATCCGTATTCAACAACAGTATTGACGCAGCATTCTTGGTACGCCCTTCCGATGGTAAGGTTTTTCTTGCAAATCCCGCAGCTTCAAAGATGTTCGGTTTATCCGAGGAAGAAATCTGCGAGGGAGGAAGGGGCATTCTGGTCGATTTAGACGATCCAAGAGTGCCTGCTTTCCTGGAAGAGAGAAATCGCAAAGGAAAAGCCGTTGGCGAGATGAACTGCAAACGATCGGACGGTACAACATTCCCTGTCGAAATATCTGGAAGCATTTTCACCGATGTCAATGGAGATGAAAGATCAATTCTTATCGTGAGAGACATCACCGAACGCAAGCAAGCAGAAGAGTCGGTGGCTGCAAACTTGGAGGCCATGAGCAGGCTGCAAAGGATCGGGGCGCTCTACATCGGTGAGAGTGACTTGCAACGGGTACTGGAAGAGATAGTGGAAGCGGCTATTGCCCTTACTAGCGCGGACAAGGGCAACATCCAGATCATAGACACGCAATCGAATTGTCTCAAAATAGTCGCTCACAGAGGCTTTGATCAGCCTTTCCTGGACTTCTGGAACCGAGTATATGAGGGGCAAGGCTCTTGTCACAATGCACTTGAAACGGGGCAACGTGTTATCGTGGAAGATATTACCAAAAGCCCGATTTTTGTGGATACCCCCGCACTGCAGGCCCAGTTGGCGGCAGGCGTGAGAGCTGTTCAATCCACGCCTTTGATTGGGCGCTCCGGAAAAGTATTAGGAATGATTTCCACGCATTTCAATAGTCCTCACTGGCCTGATAAGCGAACCCTGACATTATTGGACATTTTGGTCCGCCAGACCACCGACATCATCGAGCGAGCAGAGTACGAGGCGGAACTGAAAGAGGCAGTTAGAAACTTGACACGTTCCAATCAAGATCTAGAACACTTCGCTTATGTTGCTTCCCACGATCTGCAGGAACCCTTACGCACTGTCACAAGTAGTCTTCAGATGTTTGAGAAAAGGAATAAGGGACAATTCGACAAGAATTCCGATCAACTTATTGACTATGCTGTTGACGGTGCAAAACGAATGAAGGCACTCGTGCAAGATCTGCTTGCCTATTCCCGTGTCACCAGTCAGGGGCAATCGTTCAAAGCAGTGGATATGAATGAAATCCTGGATCAGTCAATAGTGAACTGTCGAAGTCTGATAAAGGCGAAAGGTACATCAATCACTTACGACAAGATGCCAACAGTCACCGCAGACCCCACCCAGTTGACTCAATTGTTGCAAAACCTCGTCGGGAATGCCGTGAAATTCAGTCCCGAGCAAAGTGGAAAGGTGCACGTCTCTGCACAACAAAACGGAAACGAATGGATCTTCTCCGTGAAAGACAACGGTATCGGAATCGAGGAAAAATACTTTGAAAAGATCTTCGTGATTTTTCAGCAGCTAAGCAAAAAAGGTCCGTTTCATGGAACAGGTATAGGATTGGCAATCGTCAAGAAAATAGTGGAACGACATGGTGGCAGAGTGTGGGTGGAATCTGAAGTCGGTAAAGGCTCCACGTTTTATTTTACGATTCCTAATGGCACTGAATCATGAACGATAAAGACAGGCCTCTGAATATTCTGCTTGGCGAAGACAATCCTATGGACGTTCTCATGACTACAGAAGCCCTCAAATGCTGGAAGATCAAAAATCGGTTGAACGTGGTGGAAGATGGCGAACAAGCCCTCGAAGAAGAGGATTGTACCCGATGAATGCAATCGCAACTTCTGGCGCAGAATAACGGTGAAGTGAAAACCTTGACTTCACGTTTCTAAAAAGCCATGGTCAGAGCTTGGCCTCCAGCGGCTGGGCTAGTTCTAAGGCTGGAGGAAAGCAAGTTGATCACATTGAAAGAGGTCATAAGCTCTATGGCGAATAATTAGAGTCATGATTTTCATATGAGCAATGATGACGCTAGTGTTACGTTCCTTAAGTTAGAGTTATTATGCCACAAGAACTTTCCCCGTATATGTCCAGGTAAAGGGATGTGTTCTGTCTCGGTTATAGCGTTTGATGTAGAGCATGATTTGGTCAACCAGTTCCTTCTTTGACTGCCAGACCCCGCCTTTGACCACATCTTGGGAAAAGATATGAAACCAGATCTCGATTTGTTAAGCCACGAGGCGTAGGTGGGAGTAAAATAGAGCGTTAGCCTGCTTCGCCGAGAGACCCATTCCATGACATCTGGGTGCTTATGGAGAGGCAGATTGTCGACAATGACGTGAAGGTGTTTGTGGGGATGGGCTCGATACAGCTTCTTGAGGAAAGCGAGAAAGACATGGCGGTTGTTGCCGTCTACGCACCGGGCCTCCACCATGCCCTCATGCACGGCGAGCGCAGCCAAAAGACACGTAGTGCCGTGGCGGGTATAGGTTGCCGTATGCCGTTTGGGATTCCCGGGTCTGAGTGGAAGTTCCGGCTGAGTTCTGTCCAATGCCTGTATTCGGGATTTCTCGTCCACGCTAAACAACCAGTGCGTTATCAGGAGGATTCAGATACAGACCAATAATAGCGGTCTGTTTGGGCTCAAATTCCGGATCTGGGCTCTTGCCGCACCAGTGATGGACCTTGTGGGGTTTGAGTGTCGCTCCTTCCAGAATCCGATGAACCGTTGTGCTCCCCAGACCGGTTACGCGAGCAAGCTCTCGTCTACTCCAGGCGTTGGCTCCATTAAACAGCTTCTCACATGCCAGCCGCATCTCATTGGCACGCTGCCAAGGGGTAATGCTCGGAGGACGACCTTTTCTGGACTTATCCTTGAGACCGTCCACTCCTTCGGCTACAAATCGCTTTCTCCACTTCAGACAATTCGTCCGGTTCAATCCGCTGCGTGCGCTGATCTCTCTGAGCGTCAGGCCCTCTGCAGACAACAGGATCACCTGAGCCCGCCTACTATATCGCTGCTGAGTCCGATGAGACCCAACCCACATTTTTAATGTAGCCTCTTGCTCAGCTGTCAACTCAAAGGTGACAGACTTCCTGGCCATGGAAACACCTCCATGACCAAATGTATAGTAATCTTACTTCAGGAACGCAACAATAGGGACAATTTGAGGCGAAGGGGAAGATCTTCCGCTAAATTATCAGGAAACGGCAAAGTGGCACCAAAAGGCTGGTGATCAGGGAAATCTTGATGCGATTTTTAATCTATAATAGCAGGTATGTACCGAAAGGGATTTGGGAGCACCTGCCGATCAAACAAGAGCTATGTCATTGTTTCTAAAAGCGGTAAAGCAAGGCCATGTAGGATCGCAATTTAATCTGAGTAGAATGTACTTGGAGGAGCCCCTGGAGTTACGAAAGATGCCGCCAAAGCTTTTGAATGGATGCGAATGGCAACTCAGGGAGGATCTTCTTGGGCTGAGGTGAATCTCGGAATTGTGTGCCAGAAAGGAACAGAGTCCATAATGCCGGTTGCCGATCGATACGAATACAGAGGAACTGTTGCTCTTGACAGGACGGTTCTCCAAAGATGTCCGTACAGTCACCGCTGGCTGACAGCCAGGAATATTTCCATCGAACTATCGCCGTTTTTTCTGGTGCCGAGTCGGACTTTAAGCCTATAGAAATTTGTGAAGTTATCCCCCCATGGGCGGCTCTGTAATTTGGATCCATAGTCATACTTAAGATTCCAATTTGTCCGGGCACCCGTTCAGTGTCGCCCGATTACCGCTTCTTGTATCTCTCCAGTCTGCGAGAACAGATTTAATCAAAATTCGCTGGTCTAAGTGAGATCATTTTTCTACATGCATTTTTTCAACAGAGCTTTGAAGGACATAGAAGATGCGCGATAATCCGGTCAGTGAAGCAACTATCTTGTTTTAATTACAGCTTTCTTCTTACCACTTCGCTTAGATTGCTTCCGCGTTGTTACCTAGATCTCTGCTTT
Source organism: Desulfomonilaceae bacterium (assembly GCA_041740635.1). Classification (GTDB taxonomy): domain Bacteria; phylum Desulfobacterota; class Desulfomonilia; order Desulfomonilales; family Desulfomonilaceae; genus Desulfomonile. The sequence goes on from JBGSLQ010000004.1 coordinate 6,199, forward strand.
GGTTCCTTTTTCTTGTTTAATAGTGACTCTTGCGCGTCTTTCTCGTACCAGCCGTATCTGGATAACGGCTACTTTATGAGCATTCAGTACTTTAACGACACTACTTAACAACGATGCCCCTGATACATTGTATAAAAACCTGAGACTAATTGGGTAATCATAAATCGTTTCTTCGTAAATTGGGTATGTCCGAGCTAAAAAATATTGACTCAATGTCAAAAATCTTCTTGACAAGCCTAGATTCGATTTGGCAGGATCGACTCGCTCTTAAAAAATCTAAGAATATATTTCCGTCCAAAGAAAGATTTGAAGCCAAGGGGGTCTGGCAATTACGGCTATCAAGTCGCTGTTCGGGTCAAACTGTGCGGGACCTACAGTTGCGAGGTTTCTATTCGTAATAGTTACTTGGGATTGAATTTTGTCGAAAATGGCCGAATAACAACGTTTTCTGTTTCGGGGGGGGGCTACTGTCTTGATATTCCCCATTAACCAGCTTCTTTTACTCTCGGAGTCGTCTTACTCGTGATGTCGCAGAGAAAGCGGCAACACGGATAGGACTGACTCTTACCGGGTTTTGCTTTATTTTCTCAGCCGTATTCAGTTTCAGCTGAGGGGGCTTTTCTTCGCCACAAACGACCAAATGCGTTCGTTAATTGTGAAAGGAATCTGTCATGAAACGGCAAAAAGAAGTTTCAGAAGTATTCGATCATAGTCACGGTGGACTGATTCTCGAGGTTCTTGAGGAAAGAATTGTATTGGATGGAGCTGTTGATAAGCAGTTAGAGGCATCCCAAGATACCGATTACGTAGATTCCGATCAAGCGGACGCAAATCAGGTAGACAGCCTTGGCTGGGTTTATGTCGATGACGGCTGGTGGTACAACGACGACGGAGAAGGCTGGTGGTATAACCAAAACACTAATTGGTGGTGGAACGAGAACAGCGGTTGGTGGGCTCAAATTTCAGGAGATATAACTTACTGGTATCACGGCGAGCATCAATACTGGTATAGCGAAGCCTCCACCGGCGCGTGGTATTGGTGGGATGACGTGACAGATGAGACCTGGGAACCGGCCTTCACCTGGTTCGCTGACGAAGTTAATTCGGAGTGGATGTGGGTCTACAACGATTGGAACGGAAGTCAGTACCTCGTGGACGATCTCCATCTGCTGTATCAAGACCATAATGGCGGCCAGTGGTGGTGGTATGATGCTGTCAACGATGATACATGGGAACTCTACCAGACTTGGTTTGTTGACGGTTTCGGGGTTGAGGTTTTCAACGACTGGAACCAGAGCGAATATATTTGGGGAAATGATTTTCATTATATCCAGCAACATTCCTCATCACTGGTAAATGATGCTCCCACTTCAGTTGTGCCTACCGAACAGACTATACCGGAAAATTCGGAGCTGCCCATCAGTTCCTTGTATGTATACGATGTTGATTCCGGCAGCAGTGACATAGAGGTGACCCTATCGGTAAGCTATGGCCAATTAAGTATAACGAACAATGGTAGCCTGGATTTTCAGGATGGAGACGGAACCCTCGATTCCATGATGACTTTCAGGGCAACATGGAGCGAAATCAATGAGGCGCTCCAGACCCTGGTATACAATCCTACCAACGACTATGTCGATACCTTGACCATCGTTGTAAATGACCTGGGAAATTCAGGCAGCGGTGGACCGCAATCAATCTCTAATTCTTTTCAAATTACGGTTGAGAACGTGGCCCCTGTGTCCGTTGGTACCATAGACGATGTCACAACGGACGAGGGAAATTCAACACCCTCCATAAACTTGACAACATTCTTTCAGGATACAGTCGCTGACGTCTTGACATATTCCTACTCTGAAGACGGCGGAGCGTACGTTGATATACTGGATCCCACAAACTTCTCATTGACCTACGGCAACAATGGCACTCACAATATTGTCATCAGGGCCACCGATGGGCAGCCTGGGAGCGAAGCTTTACAGTCCTTCACCGTCACGGTCGATAACCTCAATCCCGTCTTCACGGGAACCATCGATGACGTGACCATCGATGAGGGTGAAGCCACCCCGACCATCGATCTCACCGCACTCTTCTCGGATGTCCCGGCGGACACTCTGACTTACACCTACTCTATCGATGGAGCCGACCCACAGGAAATCACCAATCCCGATCAGTTCTCCCTCTCCTTCGACGATAACGGCTCATATCACGTGGTCGTCACCGCTTCCGACGGGGACGGGGGAACTATTGCGTCGAATACCTTCACCGTCACGGTCGATAACCTCAATCCCGTCTTCACGGGAACCATCGATGACGTGACCATCGACGAGGG
>JBGSLQ010000005.1:0-35782 GCA_041740635.1 Desulfomonilaceae bacterium
ATAGCGAAGCAAACGAATGCGCGAGAACGTGTGACGGAGCTACTCATTTCGAATTACTCATGATTTTGTGACAGTGTAAAAGCGGACACGATTTGTCCGGTTTTACACTGTCGTTTGTCCGGTTTTGCGGCGACGACTACACCTTTTCTCCGCATTCCATTCCAGCGAAACATGTCTGAAAAATTTTTAACATAATTGTGCAAAAGGGCTTGACACAATTCCTATATTCATATATTGATATATATCAGATCCCTCTCCCGGAGGAAGTATGAAAAAACGAGGCATTACTCGACGCAAGTTCCTTATCGGTTCCGCAGCCGGCGGAGCTTCCCTCCTGGCAGGTTCTTACCTCACTTTCGATTCCTGGGCGGCCAAACAGAATGTTGCTGAAAACATTCGAATCACTCCTACCCTTTGCGACGGATGCGGCAACTGGTGCGCGATCAACGTGTACACCAAAGGGGATAAGGTGTGGAAAGCCGTGGGAAACCCCATTGCGGGAAACAATGTGGGGAGAATCTGCGCAAAAGGACATGCTCTGCTCCATGAAATGTACAATCCCGACCGTATACGTTCGCCGCTCAAGAGAGTGGGACCGAACAAGTTCGAGCCCATCTCATGGGAGCAAGCATACAAAGAGATCGGAGCCAAACTGGCCAAGATCAGGCAAGATCACGGGCCTGAATCACTTTTTTGGCTTCATTATCCCGAAGGAAATGCTCCGATTGCCCAGCGTTTCATGAATGCGCTGGGATCGCCGAATGTCTTTTCCCATGGCGCCACGTGTTTTTTGCCGAGAAATATCGGTTGGTGGCTGACTACGGGCAGCAGCAAGCCTGAACACGATTTCGAGAACAGTCGCTTCATCCTCCTCATCGGGAGAAATCCTGCAGCGGGTCTCCAGTTGAGGCAACTCAGCGACATGAGTTCCGCAAAAACCCGTGGAGCAAAAATTGTCGTTGTAGACCCGAGATACAGCGAAGCGGCATCAGTCGGGCAACAATGGATACGCATTCGGCCTGGAACCGACCTTGCCCTCATGCTGGCAATAGCCCATGTAATGATCAAAGAAGATCTGTATAACAAGGATTTCGTGGAGAAATATACGCAGGGATTCGAAGAATTCTCCAAAGAAGTGGAACAGTACACTCCTGAATGGGCTTCTGAAAAAACCTCCATTCCCAAGCAAGTAATAATCGACCTCGCGAGAGAAATGGCCGCAGCAGCTCCGAAAGCCGTAATCCATCGCGGATATCACGGCGCCATGGGAACTCAGTACAAGAATAGTCTCCAGTTAGTCCGCGCAGTAGCATGCGTGAACGGACTCATGGGGAACTATAATCAACTGGGCGGATTGTACGAAGGGCCGAAAGTAAAGCTCGGCAAGTTGGACAAGACGCAGCATGCCGACCCACCCAAAGTCGAGGGTCCCATGATTGACGGCAGCACGGACCCGGAGCGATACCCAATCACCCCGAGAGGCCACGGTTTGTCTCACGCTATTCCCGAACTTGCCATCCAGGGGAAACTCAAGGCCGGATTCGTGTATCACAACAACCCGCTCAGAACGAATCCCAACCCGGCTCGAGTCATTGAAGGATACAGGAAACTTGAGCTCCTGGTGAGCTTCGATTACGTGCTTTCTGAGACAGCTTCGGTAGCTCACTACATTCTGCCGGAATCCTTTTACCTCGAGCGCGACGACGTGGTTCATACGAACCATTGCTACAGATCCAAACAGGTCGCCATCCGACAGGCTGTAGTGAAACCCCTGTACGATACGAAGCCGATGTTTCAAATAGTGAAAGAAATGGCCCCGCATCTCGGTATCGGCGAATACTTCAACTTCACCCTGGAAGAGTACAGCACAGCCCAACTTGCACCCTTGGGAGTCTCCCTCGATCGGATCAAGAAGGAGGGAGTTGTCGATCTGGGTGGAGAATGGAAACCCGGAGAGCCATCATTCAAGACACCCAGCGGCAAATTGGAATTCGTATCCAGCACAATGCAGGAGTACAACTTTCCGGCAGTGCCGACCTGGGAAGAGCCTCTGGTGACACCGGATACCAAGGACCCTCACTCGTTCAGGCTCATTCACGGCAAACAGGCGCATCATACGCACGCAAGAACCGTGAATCAGAGCTATCTCAAAGAGATTACCATCATGAACGATTGGGGGAGGGTCTGGATACATCCCGCCAGAGCCAAGGCACTCGGTATCAAAGACGGCGAATGCATGACCATCTCGTCCGCTATCGGCAAAGGGCGTGCACGAGCGAGAGTCACCGATGGCATTCATCCGGAATGCGTTTTTCTCCCGAGCGGTTACGGTGTTTTCGCGAAAAATCTGAAGACGGGTTTCGGATACGGCCTGTCGTACAATGATTTTCTCCCCACCTATTTCGAGCCTGTTCTCGGCCACACCATGTCAGGGGAAATCATCGTGCGTGTGGAGAAGACGTGATGCAAAAGTCTGCGCAGCATCTGAGAAAGCGAAGGAGCTGACCATGCCACGATACGGAATGGCCATAGATACGACAAAATGTGTGGGCTGTCACTCATGCCGGGTGGCCTGCCAAAATCAACAGGGGCTTCCGTACAACCAGTCCTTCAACTGGATAAAGGAAAGAGAACGCGGCAAGTTTCCCTCGTTTGCGAAGGAATTCGTGCCCCTCCAGTGTAACCAGTGCGAGGACGCTCCCTGTCAGCGAGTCTGCCCCACAGGAGCGATTTACACTTCTCCTGAGGGCATAGTTCTGGTCGACAAAAACAGGTGCGTGGGATGCAAGTATTGCATAGAAGCATGCCCGTACAAAGTCAGGATCGTCGATCACCATGCAGGTATCGTCGTCAAGTGCTGGTTCTGCGAAGATCTCGTCAAGAACGGCGGAGAACCGGCATGTGTGACTACATGCCCGACACAGGTGCGCATTTTTGGGGACCTCGACGATCCATCAAGTAGAGTCTCCAAGTTCATCGCCGCACATCGAGCTGAACCGCTGCGACCTGACCTGAACACCCGACCCAAAATCTTCTACAAAAGGAGTTGACCATGCCGGAAAGCGCGTGGGGATGGCTTATTGTTGTCTATTTGTTTCTTGCTGGAGCAGGTGCCGGGGCTTTCCTTGCAGCAGTAGCGTGCGACCTTTTGGCTCCGGACTGGTCCAAAGCCCTTGCCCGAGCAGGTTCACTTGCAGCGGGTCCGCTTGTTGCCATTGGCACAGCTTGCCTGGTCCTGGATCTGGAAGCAGGGCTATGGCAACCCTGGCGTCAGATATACCTTATAGCCAATCTGAACAGTATGATCACTTGGGGCGTCATCATCTTGTCAGCTTTCATTCCCATCGCGTTTCTCTATGCAGCGGCTTTGAACGAGCTGACCGTTGTTGGGAGAATCGCCAAGAAATATGTCCGGCACCTCGAGATCATAGGTAGCGTCTTTGCCCTGGCTACCGCGGCATACACCGGAGTACTCATTGCCGTGGTAAACGGGGTTCCGTTCTGGAACACTCCTATGATGCCTGTGCTGTTTCTCGCTTCGGCATTGTCTACAGGTCTCTCCATTGCAATGATCGGTGCCGCTATCCTGGATATCAACACTATACGAACACTCTCGAATTTCGCATTGGGCCACGTAATTTTTCTCAGCATAGAAGGCGTGGTGCTGATGCTGCTCATCTTCATGTCCATGACCCGGTCTGTCGAAGCCGCGGCTTCCGCGAGCATGCTCGTGTCGGGAGTCTTGAGTCCCTATTTCTGGGCTCTCGTGGTGGCCTTGGGGATTGTTATTCCGCTAATCTTAAGTATTGTAGAATATCACGAATACGGCCACATGCCGAAGTATCTCGTTGTAGGCGCTGACTTATGCATTCTGATCGGTGGCGTGAGCCTGCGCGCAGTGATCGTTTTTTCCGCAACACCACCCCAGATCATTTAAGAAGGACCTGCCGTGATGAACCCAGTCACATTCATCCCGGAGATTCCCGAGCCGGACGCATTGGCCGATGCAGCAGACGTGCTTTCGGGCCTTCTGGGTACGCTTCACCCGATACGCTCGGATGACGCTGAAGACGCGCTGGAGACACTTCGTCTTCTACTGGGAGATTCGCGGCTTCCCATGAGACTTCTCGCCCCGGGCACTTTCGAGAAAATATGGAACGAGCAAGCGTTCGTTTACTTGCATGGGCAAAGAATTTCTTTGGAAGAATCTGTGTACAAGTTTTGGACTTCAGAAACCGCCCATCCGCTCTCGAAAGTAAAAGGATTGTCATGGGGGGATCCGGCCACCCATATGATCGATCTGTTCGACGGATTCGGCCTACAATTGAGCGACCCGCGAGTGCTCTCACCGGACCACTTGTCGGTGTTACTGGGATTTCTCTCTTTCTTGATGAGAACACGACCTGCGGACGAGGCACGCGTTTTTTGTGCCGATCATATGGACTGGCTTAACGAATTAATGGAGACCGCTCGACATCACGAGGCTCCCGAATGTTTACTGCTGGCAATCGATGCCACACAATCTCTTGTGGGATGTGCGGCTGCCGGATACAAGGAGATCTGCAATGGCCGATGAAGAAAAAGAAGTTCAGACCCCCGCGACTCAGCCGGAATCCGAAGATCTGAAGCCGGGCCCTGTTGAACCTGTTGAGGCAAAGACTGAAGACGAACCCTACCGCAACCATATTGCCGAAAAACGCGGTCGCATGGTTGCGGCCGGGGGAATTACGGCAGTCGGGGTTTCCATCATTGCCGTGATTGTTGCCGGAATATTTCACTTTACCTCAAAGCTTCTGATTGTGTGCCCGGCGGATCTACCGGTAAACGATCCTTCTCCCAAGCTGTGGAGCCTGATTGTTTCCGAAAAAACCGTGAACATGCCCCTTGGTGTTTCCGGGCCGCTGGTATCTGAAACGGCATTCAGACAAACGGGCTCTGAAAATAAGCCCAATTAGATAGATAACGGGTGAGACACTATGCAGGAACTTGATTACGCGAAGGGATTCTGGAACCCATATGCCGCAGGAGTGGCCCTGGGACTGGTATTACTGTTGACATTCTATCTCATGGGAACCGGATTGGGCGCTTCCGGGGCGGTTGCCAGGACCGCTGCCGTAGTCGCGCACAGTGTCGCTCCCGAATCGGTCGAACAGCACCCCTACTACAAGAGTTTTTTCAAACCCGGCGGAAAACACCCATTTTATAATTGGGTTGTTTTTGAAGTGATCGGCGTCTTCATCGGCGGATTGGTCGCAGCGTTGACAGCACGCAGATTTCGACCCGGTGTTGGACGAGGGCCTACTGCCGGCGTGGGGTTGAGACTGTCTCTGGCTTTCTTTGGCGGAATAGTCGGCGGAATTGGAACGCGGTTCGCCCTAGGATGCACGAGCGGACAGGCTCTCAGTGGTGGGGCAACAATGGCGGTAGGTAGCTGGGTCTTCATGATGGCCGTGTTTGCCACTGCATTCGTAACAGCATATTTCGTCAGGAGGGAATGGTCATGACCGGACCATTGTATATTGAAGGCGCATTCAGTCAGCAAACCGGTTATCTCATTGCAATAGGAATCGGCTTTCTTTTCGGGTTCGTTCTCGAGCGAGCGGGATTCGGAGATGCCCGGAATCTTACAAATATTTTCTATTTCAGGGATATGAGAGTTCTGAAAGTCATGTTCTCCGCCCTGTGCACTGCTATGGTCGGTCTGCTAGTGCTGAGTTGGCTGGGCTTGTTCAATTACGCGACGCTGGTCGATGTGACTTTGTTAAAGACTTACTTATGGCCCCAGCTTGTGGGAGGCATTCTCTTCGGGCTCGGGTTCGCAATCGGTGGTTATTGCCCGGGAACTGCGGCCGTAGGAGTAGTGTCGGGTAAACTCGATGCGATCGTTTTTATAGTGGGAATGATAGCCGGCATTTGGATTTTTGCCGCGGGATTTCCTGTCTGGGGCAGTTTCTACATGAGTTCGGATCTGGGCAGACTCACTCTATGGCAGGTTTTCAGTATCCCGAAAGAGGTCATGGCTGCGCTTATTCTGGCTATGGCGTTGGGAGCATTTTGGCTTACCAAGTATGGAGAACGATGGGCTCCGTATGACAAATAACCTGGATTGTAAAATACAGAGTTATTCGTGTAGAATGTACTGAGTATGTTAAAGGAGGTTTTTGCATGAGCAGAATGATGCGACTGGTAGTAGTGTGTTTCGCACTGATTTGTTTTGGTACGGCCACCCTGGCGATCGGGGCGGAATTCTACGTCGTGAAAGACGCTTCCGGAAAAACGGCTGTAGTGGATGCGAAGCCTGCTGATGTCAAATCCGTGGTAAAGGGTCCGTTCAAGACCAAGGACGAGGCGGAAAAAGCGATGAAATCCGCAGGTAAACCGAAACTGCCCGAAGAAGGCTGCTGAGACATTCGAACTCATACTGTTTCGCATTCAGGTACGATTGGGGGGACTTTTTGATTGAAGAAATTCCCCCCGAATTCATTCTGTGAAGCGAAAGCATATAGCATCTTCATTTTGCCGTGAGAGTGTGCCTCGAATGCGAGCACATTCCCGATCCCGGGATTTGTCTTTCCGGGCACGAGATCTCACACACATTCGTCTGGACTGAATGAGCGGCACGGAAGCCGGGCGCCACTGGCTGAAAACAAGGGTGGAGGCTTTTTCCGCTTCGTTGATTCATTGTTCTGTGTTCATGAAAATGGTATCACTCGAGAAAAGATCGTTTTTGACTACCACGGTCAAATGGATTCTTGGAGCGGTTGGAATCAGTATCGCCGGGGGGATTGGATTGTTCGCATCATTCCATTCCGGTGGAAAGAAGACACGGGAGTTTCCGGAAGAAATGCTTCGAAAGCTTGTGCCCGATGTTCCGCTCCATATTCCGGAAGCTTCGGCCTGGATATACCGAAAATCATCCGACGGCTCGCTGGTTGCTTTGGAAGATCGGTGCACGCATCTGGGTTGCCGCCAGAAGTGGAATCCGGAACGAAACCTGTTCGAGTGTCCCTGCCACGGCAGCGAATTCGACTTATCGGGCGATGTCAAACGCGGTCCAGCGTCTCGCGCTCTGCCGAAATTTCATCTCATCGTCGAAAATGGAACGGTGCGCTTGACCGGTTTCCCTCAAAAACCGTCGTGACCGGAATCCAGTGACCATGTCAGCCAAAGGGTCTTTTTCGGCGCTTCTCCTGCACGTTCATCCTCACTCTATTCCTGAAGAATCCAGTGGACTGCGGTTCACCTGGTGCCTGGGCGGACTGGCACTGTGGTTTTTTCTCATTGAGACAGTAACCGGCCTTTTGCTGCTTTTGCGATATGTCCCCACACTCTCCGCCGCGTACCTGTCCATACAGGACATAACCCATATTGCACCCTATGGATTTTTTATTCGCAACGTCCATTACTGGGCGGGTCAGGCCATGGTTGTGGTCGTCGTGCTCCACATGATACGAGTCTTCATAACGCACTCTTTCAGATCGCCGCGCGAATTCAACTGGATTATCGGCATGCTCCTGCTGGTTTTCACCGTGCTTGTGGATTTTACCGGATACATACTCGTGTGGGACGACAGAAGTTTCTGGGCCTGGACCATTGCACGAAATCTTGCAGAGACAATCCCCATAGCAGGATCCATTTTTGCCGGGCTCTTTTTCGGCCCGGCAGAGGCGGGGGATTTTAACCTAATCCGGATCTATGTATGGCATGTGGTACTTTTGCCGGGTCTCATGGCCGGACTCATGGCATGGCATTTTTGGAGAGTGCGTAAAGACGGCATATCCCGACCGCTGTGAACATGCCGACGTGTAATCCGTTTTGCATTCAAGATACCTTAGCAGTTGGCAAAATTAGTGACCGATTGAAGATTAGGAATTTTGGTAGGTGCCGTGCCTCCGTGCCGGCACGTCTTGAATATGATCAACGATATCGATAGAATGGACCGGCAGGGACGCCGATCCCTACCAATATCCTGTACACACGAGGGATGAACGACAGAATTTGTGGCTCTGACTATACTGCATTGACCTGGCTCCGCCGGTCAGTGGCACCTCCGTACCGAGACCGACAGCGGTTTCGGGTGCCACTACCTTCCCTGGTCCGTGCTTCCGCCTCAGTAAGAACTATCTCGACCGCAAGTCTCTGCAATCCGTTGATGAGAGCTCATATCATCTGCGACTTCGAGCGGTTTGCGGACTACTTTTTGCCTCACACACCTCAGTCGGTCTTCCGTATGTCAGTAGACAGGCAGCATGGAGCATACAGACAGCCTCATCCAATTCAATTCTTTCCAGTTTGATATAATGATGGATTTCACCATCCGGGAAAAACGAACGAATCAGCACTCCAGGATCTTTCATAGATCGCATGCTCACGGTGTAAGAGACGGACTCGTCAATGGGTATGCTGCAGGAATATTCTGAAGCATTCTTATTGATCTGAATCTCCAGATTTCTATTTTTCGCCCAATCCATTCTTCTCATCATCTCTTCAAAAAGGTCTTTTATCATGTCTGCTCCATGTCACATATGGCAGTGCTGTCTGTGATTTTTCCGGTGCAACCGATGTGCCAAGATGGACTGATTAAAATTCCTGCCGACATGAAGCCCTCATCGTTCAGAAACGAAGCAAGATTCCCGGACCGAGAACCTTCAGAATTGTCGAATACTGAAGACGTTTTCCTACATCCAGGTTGGTTTTATGGCAATTGCCACAATGAATGTCCGATTAAGGATGAGAATATCGCACTGCCTCTGGGCCGGCACATCTTCAATATGACCAATGAGATCAATAGATTGACCGGAAGAAACACCCCACATCGTGGGATAAGCGTCAGTCTTGGTAACTTACTGCAATCCCATAGCCGACAAAAAGAAAATAAAACTCTATTGGCCTTGAACTGTCTAAAAACGTACAGATATTTCTTTAAGACATGTCAACGGATGCGGTACATGTCAAAAGGTCAAGAGTGCAAATGCGGAGGAGAGTATTACTTGAGTGATTTTGAGAAATTGATACAGCGGGTTGATGATACTGCAGATTTTGAGGTGTAATTATGGAAATTAAGAATTCCGGTTTTTCGGGCAGCGGTGAAGACCTGCCGATACGTGAAGGTGAAGACAAGAGTTCCAGTTTCGACAATATCAAGCTGATGATAGCTGAAAAATTGCACAGTGCTGCTGAAGAGCTTTCCCAAAGAGCTTCATCCTCAGACCTTGAACCCACGGTAAGTGGTTATGGGAGAGAATTGTCCGAGTGGTTGGACAGGTCGGCAGAGTATGTTCAGCATTTTGATTATGAGCGTATGAATGCCAGGATTCGAGAGCACGTCGCGGAGAAACCCGGATTAAGCCTTTTGCTTGCCGGAGCGGCAGGCTGGATCATCGGATCTCTTGTGCGCCGAAGGTAAGGAGGCAGCGTTTTACGATGAATCACCAATCAGTAAGGGAGCATCCTATCAACCGGCGCGAATCCTTTAGCGAATTGGTGGGAGAAATCCTTAATCATTCAACGGTACTGGTTCGCGATGAAGTTGAATTGATCAAACAAGAAGCGCGCGAGGAAGTGCAATATCTTAGCAGAGGAGCTATCAAGGTAGCCATCGGGGCCGCCATGTTATTGGTCGCTCTCATTGCATTGTCGGCTGCACTGGTTATCCTTCTCACACATTATTTGGAACCTGAAGTCGCTGCGCTGCTCACAGGAGTTGGACTTGGTTTGATAGGATCGGTTTTGGTCTTGATCGGTGTTCGTCAACTCAAGAAGCGAGGGACGGACGCGGAAGAGACAATTTTGCATTAAGGAGAAACGATATGCTCGAAGAAGCTGATAATGTGCAGAGTTCCAGGAGAACCGAAGGCCAACGCAGCGCAGACGATATAAGAAGAGATATCGATGAAAAAAAAGAAGTCATCTCTGAAGCTGTGAATAAGCTTGGCCAACGGATTCATGAAAAAGTGGATTGGCGAGGACAGGTCACAAAACATCCCTTTGTGGCTTTGGGAGCTGCGGCAGGAATAGGTTTCCTTGCTGCAGGGATTTTCCGAAGACGAGCCAACCCGCTGGAGGAGGTTGCCGATGCATTACACAATCTTTCGACCAGAAATAGCGGTCAGGGCATCATCAAGATGACTCTGTTGGGCATTGCAACAAAAGCGGCAATGGAATGGATGAATACGCACCTGGAACAACGTCGAAGTGATACATCCGGATTAACACATTGAAAAGGGTCATCAATTATTTACAACCAACAAACAATTGAATCCCATGATTGAGGAGAAGAAAATGAATACTGAAGAACAAGTCTTTGAACAACATACTCTGGAAGAAACAGGCCGCAAGATCATCCCGAAGGATGTTCGGAAAGCTGGTGCCGAAACCTACCAAAAAGTAGAACATGCCGCAGGAGAGGCATACGATCAAACAGCAAAGGTCCTGAACGAATCCTATCAGCAGGTGAGTGAATACGCTCACAAAAACCCTGAAAAGACAACCTTGATCGCGTTCGGGGTTGGACTGGGTTTAGGCCTGCTGTTGGCTGGTCGCAGCAGCGGCGGATGGCGTTCTAATCGATACTATGCTGCACCTGTGATCGACGCGCTTTACGACGTCGCTATGGCGTTTGTCCGTCGCTAAAGTGAATCGGGGAGGAACTTCTTGTAAGAATTTCCTCCCCTAACCCCACCACAAGAACTTTTGACATTCGCCGGAACCTGAATAGGAAATTCAGGTTCCGGCGAACCACCAAAATTCTGGAAGCTCATTAAGATACCGCGCACTTGATCCGTCAGTGTCCTCAGTCCTGAATCAATGAGAAGAAGTAGTTTAATCTATCCAAGGACTATGATCATCCACACCTAACATCCAATTAAGAGTTTGATATTCTGTTATTTTCCATCTGAAGTTCAACCAAGATTTCTTGCCACGAATGAAAGCGGTTTTGTGGTTTCTTATCAATCATTCGCATGATGATTGAGTTTAGGTGTTCACTCAAGTGGGGATTCAGTTCAATTGGCGTCTCCGGGATTTGCGAATTGTGTGCCTGCCTGTAGGCAGTTTCAGCATCCCCCTGCTTTGAAATGATATAAGGATACTTTAAAGTGGCGATTTCATAAAAGACCAACCCCATGGAGTAAATGTCCATCTCAATTGTACTGGGGTCAGCTCGAGAGAATTCAGGAGCAACATAATCCCAACGACGATAATGCCTCAAACGGGGGTTGTGAATTGGCTGGCCCATACGTTCCGATACTCCGAAATCGGCAATTTTGAATGTGGAGTTACCCACTAGTAGAATATTGGATGGATTGATGTCATTGTGGACTACTTCTCGGCCGCTTATTGTGAGCATTCCACATGAAAGCTGAAGAAAAATATTCATTAGATCTTTCATACTAAACTGACCGAAGTAAACAATTCGTTTGTCAATTTCTGTGAGGAGCTTACCTTCTGCATACTCAAGAATCAAATAAGGCGGCAAATCACTGTAACAAACACCATCATGAAAATAATGCAATTTTATCACATTATGACATTGAACCAATTCTAGACATAACCCCTCATTAACAATGCTTTCTTTTTCCAGATCTTCTTTCGATTGGATCGTCTTTATTGCGAAACTATGATAATTGCGGTCTAAAGCTTCATAAATCCCTGCAAAACCTCCAGTTAATGGTCCGGATATTATCCGGAATGTGTCAGCAGGAGACTTGCCATAAAAAATTGTGTCTTTTGGAAACATCCGGTTACCTTAAATGAACTAGACAGAGTGTCAAAAAATTCGACGGGAGCGGCTCTTCGGTTAAGAAGCTCTAAGGGCACACAATTATGCTACGAAACCTTTGCTGAAACTTGATTACATCTTTGCTCCAAAAGTGTGCCTTTTGGCCTGGCGCTTTAGCCCTTCAGCAGTTCCCGTGCTATGGTGATCTTCTCTATCTCTTTCGTGCCTTCATAGATCTCTACGATTTTCGCGTCCCTATAGAACCTTTCCACATCATACTCAGCCATATAACCGTATCCCCCGTGGAGCTGGAGTGCTTCATCCGTAACCCGGACAGCGGTCTTGCCGGAGAGAAGCTTCGCTATGGAGATGAGTTTGCGATCTATGGTACCGTTGTCCACGGACCAGGCAGCTTTATGGTAAAGCAATCGTGCGCTCTCGATATCCGCAGCCATTTCCGCGAGCTTGAATTGAAGTCCCTGAAAAGAAGCCAGAGGAGATCCGAACTGCGATCTCTCCTTGACATAAGCTATGGCTTTGTCCAGAGCACCCTGAGCTACGCCCACTCCTTGGGCGGCAGCAACAATTCGATTTAGATTGAACAGATGCATGACCTGCCTGAAGCCTTGACCTTCTTTTCCGCCTATGAGGTTTTCAGCCGGAACTTCCACTTCGTCGAAGGACAGTTCTGCCGTGTCTGATGCTCGTATTCCCATTTTTCCGGTCAGTTTGCTTGAGGTGAACCCCTTTCGGTCTCGCTCTATCATGATAAAACTGAATTGTTTCATCGGTTCGGCATCAGGGTTGGTGAGACAGAACACGATCAAAAAATCTGCTATGCTGCCGTTTGTTATGAATTGCTTTGTGCCGCTGATCTTGTAGCCATTCTCCGTCTTAACCGCTCTCGTCTTTACCCCGAAGATATCGCTACCTGCATTGGGCTCGGTGATGGCGCAGCCCATGATCGCTTTGCCTTCAGCAATCAGGGGCAAATAGTTCTGTTTTTGTTCTGCAGTGCCGAATGCTCCCAGGATTTCCGCTCCGAACACCGCCAGGAGGATATTGCCCACACCAGGGTCTACTCTCCAAAACTCCTCCATGACCATTGCGTGCTCCAGAATACCGAGCCCCAATCCACCATACTCCGGAGAGATAAATATCCCCATGAACCCCAACTCGCCTGCCTTTTGCCATAATTCCCGAGGAAACTTCTCATCCCTGTCGCATTCACGAGCGACCCGGGGAAATTCCTTGCTGGCAAACTTTCGGGCTGCTTCTACTATATTTTTCTGATCGTCGGACAACGTATATTCCATGACAGGATTCCTTCTGCAGAGGCATTATGAACGGGCGGAATGCTACTTTCCTCTCAAGGGGGTTGTCAAGGCAAAACGGGGGTAGTGTCGCGTATCCGTATCAGTCAAAACCGCTACCATCAGGTCCGTTGTATACCATGGGTGCATATTGTTTCCTCAGACCGGGGCAGGCAAGGATTCTGGACCCCCCGCGGGGCAGGGGGGATGACTTGTTCTAATGCCTTGCGACATCATACCGGTTGTTCAAAACTCTGTTCGAATCAAAATCTCCCTTTTCCTTCGGAATTCAGGGGGATCTTGAATGACTTGAACGAAATCACCTAATGCACCCACAGGCCCGGGATTCTCAGTTTAGCGTCTCGCCGCGGGACAATCCCCAACCATGACGGTGAAATGCGGGGTTGCCAGGCTCCTCTGATATCATCTGGCAGGAAGTTTGACCACCGAAAGCATCGTCTCCACGGGATCTTCATTAGAGATTGTTGCGGTTGGTCAGGAGATTGCCACGGGCTTCGCCCTCGCAATGACACTCTCCGAGCTGTCTCGCAGTGAGTCGGATGCCGGTGAGCAACGCAACTATTGCGAAGTCCTCAAATGATGCGTTCCCTTTGGTCACTGCATCCCACCTTGGGTCTGACTATTTCCGTCCCATCTTTTTGCGTATCTCACTCAGAGGATAGCGGACGGTCAAAGGACGCCCGTGGGGGCAAACATCAGCGGATGAGGACGCATCGAGACTAGCGAGAAGCGCTCGTATTTCTGATGGGTGCATCTCGGAGGGTTCTTTTATTGCAGCTTTGCAGGCTATGCCCTTGAGCAGCTCTTCATTGAGACGGGTGGGATCGCCTCTCAAACCGGTATCCAGCATTACCTCGATCAGTGAGGCAAACAGATCCTCCACGTCTGCCTCCCTGAACCACGGCGGCACTCCCTTTACGATTATTTCTTTGTCCCCGAATTCTTCCACTGCAAAGCCGGTTCTTCTCAGCAGGTCCAGGTGAGCAATCAACGCGCGGAATTCCACACGTGAGTACTCCAGCACTTTGGGAATCAAGAGGCCCTGACACTCGGATGCGGCACCTTCTCTTTCTATAGCCAAGAGCCTGTCAAACAGGACTCGTTCGTGTGCAGCGTGATGATCCAGAATTACCAGCTCTTCCCTGGTGTGAAGCACCAGAAACGAGCTCGGGAGCTGTCCGAGGACTCCCATTGACGCATACCTGCCCGGTTCCGCGTACGAGAAAGTAGCTGGCTCGGGTTCCGGCGCTCGTACCGGAGGTACAGGCGCAGGTGGAACGGGAGAAGGCTCGAAACGTTCTCGTTCAGCGGGAACTTCGTGCTTGCGCTCGGGCATGTAAGGGCGTTCAGGAATAATAGGCTCTCGAAAAATAGGTTGCGGATTGAACGGAGCACCCATGAGCGCCTCGTGCACGCCGTTTAGAATTGCGTCCGACACCGCTTTGGGCTTCCGGAATCTCACTTCCGCTTTTTGGGGATGCACATTCACGTCAACCTGCTCGGGAGGCATTTCCAGAAAGAGGATTGCAAGGGGATATCTCCCGCGTTCCATGAGATTGGAGAATGCCCGCATGACTGCGGAATTCACCAGTCTGTCGCGAATCGATCTTCCGTTCACGAACGTGAACACGGAACGCATGTTGGATTTGACGTATGGTGGCTTGGCCACATGCCCGTGCACTCGAACGTCTTTGAAAGTATAGTCGATGGCAATGAGATTATCGCGTACTTCTCTTGAATAGACGGTATGGACACGCTCGATGGACGACTTCACAGGAGGCGCATCGAGCTTCAAGCGGCCATCCTGGGAATACGTGAATCCAAGATGTGGAAACGCCAAAGCAAATCTTGTGATCAGCTCGTCTATGAGATCGGATTCCCACCGATTCTCCTTCAGGAATTTGAGCCTGACCGGAACGTTGTAGAAAAGATTTGCCACTTCCACGAGCGTGCCTTGTCCAGAACCTATTCTTTCTGCTTTGCGCAAGACACCGCCTTCCACGAGCAGCTCTGTGCCGGGTTCGTCGGATTCGTCACAGGTGATGAGCCTTAGTCTTGAAACCGATGCAATGCTGGCAAGAGCTTCTCCCCTGAACCCCATGGTAGCTATGGAAATAAGGTCTTTTTCCGAGGTGAGTTTGGAAGTGGCATGTCTCTCCAGGGCAAGAAAGGCATCATCATGGCTCATGCCCGTACCGTTATCACGCACGCGAATCAGCTTCTTGCCGCCTCGTTCGATGTCGACGCGAATAGCTGTCGATTTGGCGTCAATGGAATTCTCGATAAGTTCCTTCACCACGGAAAAGGGTCTGTCGATGACTTCACCGGCAGCGATGCGATTGATCACTCCTTCATCGAGAACTCGTATTCTGGTGGACACGCTCATGCTCCGGTTTCATGCAACAGCTTGACTGGAGTTCGCATGCTGACAACAGGTGACATAATTTTCTGACCTTTTGAACACTCCATCCTATATGAGGAACGGTAGGGCCCGGCGTCCCTGCCGGGCCGAACTAGTTGATTGTTGCGATAAAGTGCCGGCACGGAGGCCGGCACCCACCAATTTTCGAGAAGCGCTTTTCGCAATCGGACAAAATTCCGACATTTGCCAGAGACTTGTGTTCCGTTCTTCGGCAGGATGTGCACATGCTCTTCTCAAGGTTCAGGATCGTCATGGAAAAGCGTATCCTGGTTTTCGACCCGCCGTTTGTGTTTCAGGTGCTCGTACGCCCGTCTCGTTGCCATACGTCCTCTGGAAGTCCTGTCGACGAATCCTTCCTTCACCAGGTACGGCTCGTACACGTCTTCCAGGGTGTCCCGCTCTTCTCCCACTGCTGCAGCAAGGGTATCGATGCCGACCGGACCTCCGTCGAATTTCAGGATAATGGTCTCGAGAAATTTTCTGTCCATCGCGTCGAGTCCCACATGATCCACGTCAAGCATATCCAAAGATTTCATAGCAATATCTTTGGTGATTCTGCCGTCCCCCAGGACCTGTGCGAAATCCCTGACTCTCCTGGTGAGCCGGTTCGCAACGCGAGGGGTGGCTCTCGATCTGCTCGCGATTTCTTGAGCGCCCTGTTTTTCTATTTCCACGTTTAAGATAAGGGCCGATCTTGAAACAATAGTGGCGAGTTCTTCCACAGAGTAAAAATTCAGGTGGAACAATATGCCGAACCGGTCCCTGAGAGGATTAGTAAGGAGACCGCTCCTTGTGGTTGCTCCCACGAGTGTGAATGGAGCGATATCGATCTTGATGCTCCGGGCACTCGGTCCCTGGCCGATAATGATGTCGAGCTTGAAATCCTCCATTGCGGGATAGAGAATCTCTTCCACCACGGGCGAGAGTCTGTGGATTTCATCGATAAAGAGAACGTCCCGCGGTTCGAGATTCGTCAGTATGGCAGCCAAATCCCCAGCCTTTTCGATCACCGGTCCGGACGTGGTGCGAATCTGAACACCCATTTCCTGAGCGATAATATGGGCCAGAGTGGTTTTCCCCAATCCCGGCGGTCCGTGGAATAAAATATGATCCAGTGCTTCTTCCCTGTTGCGAGCGGCGCGGATGAACACCGAAAGGTTCTCTTTGATTTTGGGCTGACCGACATAGTCTGCCAGCGTACGAGGTCGTAGGGTTCGATCCGTTTCAATATCGCCGTTTACAGGCCGACCGTTGAGCAGTCGACTCATTTCCCGTTTTTTTTCTTGATCTGAAGCCATATCCCTGATCTTCCGGTGAACCATACAGAAAACGCGAAGGAATGGTCCGTGAGAGTGCACTGAGATATAACACATATCTCAAAATATCGAAGATGTCATTTACTTGACCGCACTTCCGAGCGGGGGCGACGTGCGTCTCGGCCCTTGTTTGAGAACATGCGTGCATGAGCAGCATAAGAATCAACCAATTCAGTAACGCGATGAACAATTGTCATTGCGAGGAGCGGAGCGACGTGGCAATCTCCGCGTAGGGAATCGGTTCCAAATGATCTGGATCTTTGTGGGACAATTCCATACCCACGCGCCCATGTTTGGGGGATTGCTCGAGTTTCGCACGCACCGAGTTTGCAGACATTCCGGCATGAACGATGCTGTTCGCTTCGCTTACCGCATCCACACGTACCAGGGGTTACTTGCGGGGAGATTGGCATGAATTCATGGATTCCGGTCATCTCAAAACCATGGTTGTCCATCTTTCTGGTCTTGGTTTTGCAGGCATTGGTTATTGCCGCATCGACGGACACTCTGAACAGCCAACTCATAGAGGCTGTAAAACGCGGAGATCGGGCCTTGGTTAGTACTCTTCTGAATCGGGGCGCCAATATTAATGCGTGTGACCCAGATCGTTGGCCGGTCCTCATCTTGGCTGTATATATAGGCAACTCGGAAACGGTGGAATTACTTCTGAACAGAGGGGTTGATGTCAATGCCCGAAGTGCTGCAGGCAAAACGGCTTTGATGGAGGCTGCTGCTCGCGATCATCAACTAAGAGAACCTTGGTATCACGAACTGTGGTCCAAATGTATGAGACTATATACATACGGATTCATGGGGCCAAGGTACCCCTTCGGCGGAGAAGACCCGCAGATTGTGAAAATGCTTCTGCAAGAAGGAGCTGAAGTCAACGCACAAGACAAGATTGGCTGGACCGCCCTGAAGAGGGCCCAAAACAGAGGAGTGTCGGAAATTGTGGAACTGCTGAAAGCACACGGAGCTAAACAATAGATGATCAAATTCATTGTCATTGCGAGGAGCGGAGCGATCCCGCGTCTCGAGGGACAATCTCCTGATCACGCGCCAACATTCAGGCGATTGCTTCGCTTCGCTCGCAATGACAGATGTTTAGGAATTCACTGAGAGTCAGGACCCGAAAGATGCTCGTCTTTTCCTGTCGAGTCGGTCTGGTCTCGGCCTTGCCTGCTTGCTCACAATCTCAACGTTTGAGAACTTTTCAGACAGCCTCGCAGGAACACCCCTCCGGCGCTTGAAATTCTCTCTTCCCCGAATACTGAATGATAATCAAATCATCAATTGCATTTCTCAGGGAAAATCCGGTATAGTATAATTACGGATTAGTTTGCTGGATCGTTACGGCATGTAATAGTGCCATTCCAGGCTGTTAGCGCTAATCCCCGTTTTGCAGGAGAACAAACCCTTGAGTGCGAGAGCAAGATATATTAAGAAATCGATAAGGATTCGGTTTAACACTGGTCGGACGTCAACTCGTCAATTCAATAAGAGTAACGATATATCGGGAGGATAGTGTATGTCAGGTCACAATAAGTGGAGCACCATTAAGCACAAAAAGGGTGCCGCGGACGCAAAACGGGGAAAAATGTTCTCCAAGCTCATCAAAGAGATCACGATTGCGGCCCGCATGGGAGGTGGCGATCCCGAAGGCAATCCGCGGCTGCGTACGGCAGTTCTTGCAGCTCGTGGCGCAAATATGCCGAAAGACAATGTAGAGCGTGCGATCAAGAGAGGAACCGGGGAGCTTGAAGGCGCAAATTACGAGGAAATAAACTATGAAGGATACGGTCCGGGCGGAGTCGCTGTATTATTGGAAGCGTTAACCGACAACAAGAATCGCACGGTAGCGGAAATTCGCCATATTTTCGATAAATACAATGGAAACCTGGGAGAGTCGGGCTGCGTGGCATGGATGTTTGACAAGAAAGGAATTATCGAAGTCGCTGCAAAAGGCCTCACCGAAGATGAAGTCATGGAATTGGCACTTGAGCACGGTGCTCAGGATGTGCAACATGATGGTGATGTCTTTGAAATAAGCGCAGACTTGGGCGATTTTGAAACGGTCCGTAAAGCGGTGGAAGAAAAAGGCTGGAAAATCGAACTTGCAGAGATAACCATGATTCCCCAAAACACCATTAAACTAGAGGGTAAAAAAGCAGAGCAAATGCTCAAGATGATGGACGCCCTGGACGACCATGACGACCTGCAGAGGGTATTCGCGAACTTCGACATTTCAGAGGAAGATATGCTCAAAGCTTCGGCCTAGGCCGCGGCCAGGGTAGGGCAGACCTCCAGAGCGAAAAATCGCTTTCCTCAAAGGAATCTACTATGGAACAAAAACGAGAAATTCAGGCAAAAGAGTTTATTCAGGACCTGCGTTCGGGTTCGTCCCGCGAAGATCTCATGAACAAGTACAAGTTGAGTTCAGTAGGATTCCAAAGCGTCCTGAGGAAGCTCGTGAAAGCCAGGCTTCTGTCCAAAGACGAAGTGCGCGGTCGTGGTTGGTCATATAAGGCCGCATCGTCCGAAGATGAGCTGAGGAAGTACTCCAGGACAGAGGTAAAATTCCCTCTGGTGGTTTGTCCTGCGGATAATCCGCAGCAGAAGGGGTTCGTCCGGGACATATCTCCGCACGGCTTATCCGTGGAAGGCGTGAACGCGTCCGTAGGCGAATCGACAAAGCTCCGGGTCAGATCCAATGAACTCGCGGATTCAGGCACCTTCGAATTTCAGGTAAAGTGCAAGTGGATCGAGGAAAATGAATCTGATGACGAAAAGATAGCCGGATTTGAAATCACCAGTATTTCTACCGGTGCATTCAAAGAATTGGAAAAGATCAGGGAACGTTGAGTCTTACTCCCAAAGTGAGGAGACGTATAAGGTTTCGCAGTTCACGGAGATCTGCAGCTTCTATTGCCGAAATACGGAATCCAGCCACAGGTCTTGCTTCAGGTCCTTCTTCACAAAACCACCTGCATTCGACGTGAACGGTGATTTCCGGAGCAATTTGCTCTTTCCTCGGCAGCAGGATCAATGTCTTCGCATCTCCAGATTCCGACCTGATTCCGCACACTCGCATGCCTTTGTCGCTCAAATCGAATACCCACCCTCGTGACTGTGGGTTATCGGTTTCCCGGACAGAAATGAGCGGGGCGAGCAAGTAGCGCGGCAATCCCCTGAAATCCGTTTCTATGGTTTTATCAAGCATAATCGGCCGAACGTACACTTCCGCTCCACTCATCCGCTTTTCTTCAAGTATCCTGTAAAAGAGCCCCTTTAGCGACTTGGTGGAAAGCCGATACTTTTCCATAAGCTCCGAATCGATGAAACCGGAGCGCACATCCTGAACGAACTCGACAACAATTGTTTCCGGAATTTCGGTCATCGGACTTCGCTCATGTATGCACTGGCTTGTCCATGAATAGTTGGGCTTACAGATTCTGGAACCTCTGAAACGATCCGGCTCAATGCCGATTCAACGAGGGTCCTCAGGTCGGGTTTCAGTTTCTTGACGTGCTGAAACACATTGAGGAGCCTGGAAGCGACGAAAGGATTAAGCGCTGCAAATTCGATGATAACGGTTGTAATCCAATCGATTCCTACGTCTGTCCATATCATTTTCGTATTTGCCGCCATTGTCAAGAACAAAGCTCTACACCACGTGGGATTTGTGATGTTAAATGTAGGTCGATTTTTCTCCTGTTCGACCGTTTCAAATACATCTTCGCGTGTCCCTGATGCCACTATACGGAGATAATTGGCATATCCACTGATATGCGGATGCCACGCCTGATATATGCTTTCCAAAATCTCTCGGCGTTGGGGAGCGGAACTGCGATTCAAAACCGTGAGCGCGGATACTTTGTCCTGGGCCGTTGTAGCTTTTCGAAAATGATTGAGGATCAAATCGTGGCTCTCGGGGCAATCGTCAACGGCTATCAAATCCAGGAGAATATTTTTCAGAATGCGTTCCTCAATGCCATCTTTCGGAGAGTGACGTTCCCCGTACGTATCGATATTGAGAAAATTCTTTATGAGCTCCGTTTTGAATGCATTGTTTATCGAAAGCATAAGCGAATCCCGCGCAGTGACGAGTTCCCGGTACCACGTCGCATATTCCCTGTCCAAAGGCTGTTCGTCTATACGGAGAAAAAATGCCTTCAATCCGGGCGAAACGGAAGATTCTTGCAGGAGTTCCCCGTACAGATGCAGCCAATGCGAATCGATGCGGGCATCAGGAACGTTGAGCAGCGTGATTCGCTGGCGGTCCGTCAAGCGTCTTACCGCCTCGACCCTGTTGAACAAATTGGGATCTATTCGAGCTTGAAGCCGCAGTCTGTCCGTGTTCGCTTCCTGCTCTTTCAGTACGCCGTAGAAAGAATAGTTTCTGTTGAGTGAGGCAAATGCCGGTTCCTCAGGAAGATGCGGGAACATCAACGAGTCCGTTTGTTGCGAAAGCTCAAAGACCATCTGGGTTCCTGAGATGTCCTGTCCATCCTTTCCCACGAGAGCAATTTCAATTGGGAGCTGAAAGTTGCCCGGCACAGAGGATTCCTGCTGAAAACGAATGGAAAATGTCCGAGTATCCGGATCGTAATGAGTAGCCGCTGTAACAGTGGGATAACCGATGTGGTAGAGCCAGTTTTCCTTGAATTGAGAAAGACTCCGGCCCGAGACCTCCTCAAAGCATGCGAAGAACTCATCGGTATTCGCGTTGGAATGCTTGTACCGACTGAAATATAATTCTTTGCCCCGATTGAACGTCTCTTTTCCAAGGATCATCCGCAACATGCGTATTACTTCTGCTGCTTTTACATAGGTGACTGCATCGATAAGCTCGTCAGGATCGTTGAATCCTTCCCTGACTATTCTTCCGGCATAGCCCGCATCTTCTACTGCAAGCGGCCCGAGAAGCGGGTTCCGTATGGAATCTATCTGGGTCAGTCTCACGAACACGGGATCGAACACGTCGGCCATGAACATGCGTTCCACGTCAACGGTGTACGCTTCGTTCAGCCATACGTCAAACGGCGTTTCCATAGTAGTTTCACTGCCGCACTGGTTGTGTTCGAATTCATGAACGATGACCGCGTGAGCGTACATGAGCAACTGATCGAGTGTATGATCGTCGATCAGAGCCGCATCCGTAACAATAGTGGTGTTGCCGACGTTTTCCATGCCTCCGAAATTGGATTTATTCATGGTGATCGTCCTGTACGTGTCACCGGTATATTCATAGCCCTGAGTCTTCTCGACCCAGAGAACCGCCTGTTTCAGAATTTCCATGGGAATGACCGCATTCAGGGTTCTCCCTGGCGGCACGAGATATTCCAACCCCACGGTTCGACCTGAATCATAGGTCACATGATCGGCCAGAGTGTCCCAGGTACCCGCAGCCGCTATGAACAAGTAAGGAGCCATAGGCATGGTATTTTCATAGGTAATGATTTGTCTGGAAGGATCTCCCGGCTTCGGAACAGGTTTGCCTGCAGGATTATGCTTGCGGCTTACGTTTCCATTAGAAATCAGATGGGTATATGCAGCGGACCCTTCCATGGTAGTGGTCATGGTGCATTTGGCCCGACAATCGTCGAATATGGGCATGATACGCTGAAAACCCCACTGCTGACACTGGGACATGTACTGCTGTGGAGCTCCGGGAGGGGTGGAGTCTTTGTAGATCCCTTCCAGGAGATGTTCGGAAGCTACACATCGGGTCACGGTTCTGATCCGAAATCGCTCGCCTGCATTCACCTGTTTCGGTAATTTCACAATGAGCTTATTTCGATCGCTCTTGTATTCATATGGCAGGTCCCGGAATGAATTACTGTCTTCTGTTACTTCTGCCCATTCCACGCTGACGATCGTTAATTCTCTTGCGTCCAGCTCAATGCTATTCAATGTGAATTGTGCGGCAAGATCCAGGCAGTTCGTGGCTTCAATGCATTCATCCAGAAAGTTCAAATAGATGGATAGATGATCGATCCGGACCGGCAACTCGCCAAAATCTTCTTTTCTATACTTGAATGTGTCCTGAACCAAAATAGACCCTCCCTCCAGTCACGTATGCATCCATAGTAATCTTAATTAGGCTAAAGAGCGGGAATTCAAAAGTCAAGGAAGCTACAAACCTGTGGGCAGGTTTTGATTTTTGCTCCTGTGATTATTACAATAAGATCAAATTGCTGCTAGCAGGAATGGTGCGACATGAAAAGATTATTACTGACTGTCTTATTGTTGTTCGGCCTCATGGGGATGTCCGACATGGCCCAACCGACAGAGATCTGGTGGGGGGAATTCGTGCGGGCAATAGACGGAAATCTCATCGTAGCCAAACCCGTTGGTTACAATCTTGAAGAGACCATAAGGCTTTCGGGAATCGATGCTCCCGAAATGGGAGAACGACTCGGCAGGGAAGCCCAACAATTCATAGACAATAAACTGAAAGGCAAACAGATTGCCGTGGACACTCAAGCCGGGTCTCCCGATCATTTCGGAAGAATTCTCGGCGTGGTTTATTATTTGCAGCCTGGGGTGGTCACTGCCGAAGCTTTCAAAAATCTCAACGCTGAACTTCTCAGTGCTGGACTTGCATATTGGGACCAGATGAGATCTCCCATGAGCTATGCGTACGAAGAATCACAAAACAACGCTCGTCTTGCAAGTAAAGGCATTTGGGGAACTCTTGACCGCTCCGACACCATGTTGTCGTCAGCCCAGGAACCCGGGTGGTATGTGATCAAAGATTCGGGAGGAAATTATGACATCATGAGTTTTGAGCAATTACCCAAAGTTGTCTCAGGACCGTTTGAGTCAAGGGAAGCAGCGGATCAGGCGAGACTTGCAGCCAGTCAGGACCGCAATCGATTTCAAGCCGGTGCTGAAGCACCACAATAATGGAATTGCCGGTTAATGCACCCGGCAGTGGCTATATCAAAAATAAGACGGGTACATAATGATTGCCCGTCTTATGGCAACATGCTCTCTATTCTCAAGGGGACCGGTTTAATCGACCGGTAAGAAATCCTGAATCGTAATTCTCGTGCAAAACGGCTCTAATCGGAAATCAGTCGATCTGCAAATCTGATCTTGGAGAAGAGTCCGATTGGCAGAAACCCACTCGGTAAATTCATCTTCCGGCCAATCCTGTATTGTGGGGCACGACCGACTTCCTTCTTCTCCTTCAAACACGAGGTTGTCCACGGTCGGATGTTCAAAGTCGCGGTTTCTCATGCAAACCTCTCCTTTCGCTCTCTCCTAATAGGATGCGAAAATAGAAGAGGGGATTCCGTACCGGTCAACATCAGATTCCCAGGGGCGATTGCCATGCTTTCTTGAGCTGATGGATATCCGCTTCGATCACCGTATCATCTGCGAAGCCTTCTATTCTCAGCTTTTGCTCTGTGGTGACTTCACCCATGAGCCCAAGCGGAAAACCGGCCAGAGCCTTCTCAAAATCCTGTTTCCGTTCCGGTCTGACACTTATGAGAAATCTGGACTGAGATTCCGAAAAAAGCGCAACATGTGCGCTGTTTACCCTTTCCGCAGGCAAATGCTTCAGGGAAATGGATACACCTAAACCGCCTGAGAAAGCGCACTCCGCGAGAGCAACTCCCATACCTCCGTCGGAAAGATCGTGGCAGGATGCGACAAGTCCGCTTCTCATTGCAGCATGGAGTGCTCGATACATCCGGATGGCAGATTCAGGGGAATGTACCTTTGGCACTTTGTTCCCGATTGACCCCAGAGAAGCGAAATATTCGGACCCGCCGGTTTCATCGCGGGTTGTTCCCAGCACATACACGCTGTCTCCTGCTTTCTTGAAATCCGGAGTGACTGCCTGACGCACGTCGGGAACGATTCCCACAGCAGTGAACAATACCGTGGGAGGTATGGAAATCTTCGTATTTCCTATGCTGTAATCGTTCTTCATACTGTCTTTGCCGGAAATGCAGGGAATCCGGTATTCGGTGGTTATATCGTAAAGTGCCTGGTTAGCCCGCACGAGCTGCGCCAGCTTGTATTCTCCATCAGGAGTCTTTTCCGACCGGACCGGATCGCACCAGCAAAAATTGTCGAGACCGGCCATATGGTCAGGATCTGCACCGACGGACACAATGTTGCGGACCGCTTCATCGATCACTGCGGCCATCATCCAATACGTGTCGAGATCCGAGTAACGCGGTGCAATCCCGCACCCCACAGCTATTCCGCGAAATCTGTCCAGAATCGGTCGCTGAACCGCGGCATCTCCAGGGCCGTCGTTGGTAATCCCGATGAGAGGTTTTACCACGGTCCCGCCTTGCACTTCATGATCGTACTGGCGAATGAGCCGTTCTTTTGAACAAATGTTCCAGCGGCTCATAAGTCCTATCAGAATCGGAGTGAGATCTGCCGGAGGGTCAATGTCAGGCTCGGGATATTCCGGGGCCTTCCAGGAAGCCTTGAGCTTCATTGGGGGCAAACCGTCGTGCAGGAAATCCAGAGGTAAGAGCACCGCAATGCTGCCTTCCCACAATACCTGAAAGAACCCGTCATCGGTGAACTCGCCAAGATCGGTGGCTTCCACATCGAGTTCTTCTGCAAGCGCAAGGAAGGTGTCCAGATTGTCAGGAGGGACAGATACGGTCATACGCTCCTGCGCTTCAGACAGCAGTATTTCCCATGGCTGGAGTCCCGGATATTTTAGAGGGGCACGGTCGAGATGCATTTTGGCTCCACCTGCTTCCCGGGCCATTTCTCCGACGGAAGAGGAGAGGCCCCCCGCACCGTTGTCCGTAATGGACGTGTAGAGGCCCATATCCCGTGCCATGAGCAGGAAATCGGTCATCCTCTTCTGCGTGATGGGATCGCCGATTTGCACTGCACTGACAGGGGAGCCCTCATGAAGCTCTTCGGACGAGAACGTCGCTCCATGGATGCCGTCTTTGCCGATGCGTCCGCCAGTCATAATAATGTGATCCCCGGGATTGGCACGTTTCACATGAGCAGGTTTGCCGTTTATCTTCGCAGGCATGATCCCCCCGGTACCGCAGTACACGAGAGGTTTACCGAGATAGCGTTCGTCGAACACCATTGCTCCGTTGACGGTGGGAATACCGCTTTTGTTGCCCCCGTGCTCGACTCCTTCCCGCACGCCCTCGAAAACTCGTCGAGGATGCAACAGCCTGGGGGGGATGGTTCCTTTGTAATCAGGAGGAGCAAAACAGAACACATCGGTGTTGAAGATCAATCGGGCGCCAAGTCCCGTGCCGAAGGGATCGCGGTTCACTCCCACGATTCCGGTCAGGGCCCCACCGTACGGATCGAGTGCCGATGGTGAATTGTGTGTTTCCACCTTAACTACCAGGTTCCAGTCGTCATCGAACCGAATGACTCCCGCATTGTCCTTGAACACTGAAAGACAGAAGTCCCGTTCTCCGAGACGTTTCCGGATTTCTTCCGTAGACCCCTGGATATACGTGCGGAAAAGGCTGTTTATTTCTCGTGTGTTTCCTGAATCCGTGTAATCGATCACAGCGTTGAATATTTTGTGCTTGCAGTGCTCGGACCATGTTTGAGCGAGAACTTCCAGCTCGCAGTCCGTGATTTTCTCGCCAAGTCCGACGCTCTTTCTCCGCGACAGGAATTCCGTATTGCGGTAATAATCCCTGATCGTCTTCATCTCTTCCAGGCTAAGCGCCAGGACTCCTTCCCGGCTGATGCGGATCAACTCGTCATCGTCCACATTCAGGTCAAGAGAGCGTACCACTGCTTCGGATCGAGAGGTAACCTTCGGCATCGTGATGCTTGCGCGGTCGTCTACGGGACCGTACACCGTTCTTGTTTGGATCAGGTCGTTTGCGAGGAGATCCCGTGCGATTCTCTCTACCTCATCGCGGTTCAGGTTGCATTTCATAAAATAGAGCTTGCGCGTGTACAGGCCTTCCCCAGGCTGGAACTTGACATCGAGAGTCCGCTGTACCGCTTCTCGAGCTGTTCTCGCCACATTGTCCGTGACCCCCGGCCTGAAACCGACTTCAATGAGCCAGTCAAAAGGAATCTGCAATGGTTCGTCAATGACGGCATCCTGAATGACAGGATCGCGAAAGACCTCTTCCACAAGGGTTTGCAGATCATCTCCGGAAAAATCTTTGTCTATAATGAATTCGTCGGCGACTCTCAGATCATCGACACGAAGGCCAAGGTCTGAAGCGATTCGGGACATTGTCCGACGACCTGCCGGATCCGGCAGGAGAGATTTGAGGCAGACTTCTATTCTGTGCGGCATGAGCGACATTTCCTGATGGTTCTATGGAATGCGGTCCACTCGATCCCCTGTGGATCGGCTGAAGAATACTATAAAAGCTTAGAAAAATGATCAAAACGGTAGCATCTCGTTCGTGACGAAATAATACAACATGCTGAGATCCAAAACAATTCACGCAAAAGTTGATGCCGATTCCGTTCAGTCTTCTCCTTGTGAGTTCAGAAAAATTCTGCAATCCAGGGCCTGCGCCCCTTGAGGGGTCACGAGGAGCGGATTCACGTCTATGGACGATATCTCCGGGAATTCCACCATCAGGTGCGCTATTCTGTGAATCGCATCCTTCAGCGCAATCATATCAATGGGCGGTCTGCCCCGGACTCCTTTCAGGATTTCGGAGCCGGGCAATTCGTCGATCATGGCTTCGATTTCCGCGAGCGAGAGTGGGGCCATGCGCAGCGTAGTTTTTCCGAACACTTCGACGAAAATGCCTCCATGGCCGAGCATTACCATGGGACCGAATTGGGGGTCCCTTTTGCCTCCAACGATAAGCTCGAACGATCCGGGGGGCCTTTGAACCATGGTCTGGACCAGCATTCCCGCGGGCTTAGCTTCGGAAAAACGCTCCATCATCTCCGCGCAGGCACTGGCAATGGCATCTCTGTCTCGCAAGTTCAAGACGACGCCTCCCAGATCCGATTTATGAGAAACGCTGTCCGCAACGATTTTGAGAGCGTACGGGCCGGGTACGAGTAGGTCGGGGGGCTCGGCATTCCGGACGATTTGATATTCCGGCGTAGAAATGCCGACCAGCCTGATGATGTCCAGCGCTTCATCGAGAAGAGGGGACCGACACTGATTGTTCACGGTATCGATCAGTCTGTGAATTGCAGAATCGTCCGGAAGGGGCTCAGGATTGGTGACAACCGCGTTACCGGCCATGAACCGTTTGCGATCGTAGTACTTGATCGATTTGTCCAGAGCGGCAATTGCACGTTCAGGGCTCATGAAAATGGGAAAGTCGATCTCTTTGTGAAGACGGGAAAGTTCGGATTGCTCGGTCTGAACACATAAAGCGACCGGCTTCCCATATTTCTGGGAAACCAACGCGGCGGATTGAAGCATTTTTCTCGAGGATTCGCCCTCTATGGCCGCAAAATAAGTCTGCAGGAGCAGAATACCATCCACATTATCCTCCTGGATGGTGTGTTCTACAATACGAAGATAGACCTCGAAGTCGAACAGATCTCCCAGATCGAGAGGATTCGCCAGGTTGATCACGTTTGCACGCAGGTGTTTCCGTATTTCCTTCAAGAAATCTTCTCTCAACGGCGGCAAATGGAAGTTGTACGTGTATGCCGCGTCCGCAGCAATCACTGCATGGCCTCCGGACCGGGAGACAATGGCAAGATTCCTTCCCTTCATCTCGGGCATTTGCAGGATTTTCACGAAATCCAGGTAGCTCTGCATCTCTTTGAAACGGACCACGCCGGCCTGCCACAGGGCTGCATCGACCACCTGGTCGTCATTCGCGAGAGCTTCCGTATGGGAATGTGCGATATGACTGCTGAGATTGGCAATATTGGCTTTATGGACCACGACCGGCTTGTCGGAACGAGCCGCAATCTCGGTGAATCTGCGACCGTCCTTTACGGATTCCAAATACATGCAAATGACGTTCGTTTCAGGATCTTCCATGTAGAATTCAAGAATATCGTTTTCATCGATATTCATTTTGTTGCCGAGAGTAGTGAACTTGCTGTAACCAATTTGTTCGCAATCGAACATGTTCAGAAAACTCAAAGCGACTCCGCCACTCTGGGCCACGATGCCGACGCCGCCTTTGCGGAACACATTCTTCATGGTAGCGAATGGAGTTGATAGTCCATTGCTCGCATTCATAATGCCGATGCAATTCGGTCCGATGAATCGAATCCCGTAGGTGTCGGCAATCGATTTGAGCGCTTCGCCCAATTCCTTTCCTTCGTCACCGAATTCTCCGAATCCGCCGCTCTCGATGACTATCCGCTTGATACCTTTGCGGCCGCAACGTTCTACAATGTCGGGAACCGTACGAGCAGGCGTCAGAATCACGGCCAAATCGATCTGCTCGTCAATTTCATCAAGAGACTGGTGAATTCGACGTCCAAAGAATACCCCTTCTTCAGTCCCAATCAGGTGAATGACACCGTTGTACCCGAATTCAAAGAGATTCCGGGCTATCTCCTTCCCCATATTAAAAGGTTTTGTTGAGACTCCGATAACTACTACCGACGACGGATAGAACAGAGATTTCAAGGTAACCTCTCAGTGAAAACAGTGGTGTTGTGTGAAAAAGAAGATGTCTCGATCGATACAAATTCTTAGCAGGGCCCTGCAAGTTTTTCACAAAGCACTGTGCGTGACAAGAAGAAATGCAGTTGAGGACGGTTTCTTGACTGGACGGAAGGATGAAACGAAGATCTTTTCAGGTCGATGCGTCCTTCATCATTTCCTTTAATGCGCGCTTCACCGCTTCCGGCAAGGTGATGTGTCCGGCATCTTTGAGAACTTTCTGCGCCACTGCAGCAGCCGCTCGGTCCTTATAACCCAGATTGACCAGAGAAGAGACCAGGTCTTCTTCCAGCGACGCCTCAGCAGGTTTGCCGGGAACGACTCCTCTGAGAAGGGGACTCTTTCGGATCTTTTCTTTCAGTTCCAGTATGATTCTTTCAGCAGATTTCCTTCCAATCCCGGGGATTACGGTAAGTCTCTGCGCATCTTCACCCAAGACCGCTTGTCTGAAACCTTCCGGCGAGATTCCCGAGAGAATGGATAACGCTGTTTTCGGCCCGATTCCCGCAACGGTGATGAGCATTTCAAAAAGGGTCTTTTCTTCGAGCGTTTCAAATCCGTACAACTCGAGGGCGTTTTCTCGCATGACCGTGCTTACATGCAGGAAAATCTCACTCCCCACTGCAATACTCGCCAGCGTAGAGATCGAGACAGCCACGTCATAACCTACGCCCATGGTCTCGAGCACAATCCGATTAATTCCGACAGAAATTGCGGTTCCGCGTAAGGATGCGATCATCCGACTGCTCGTTGGGGTAGCGACATGTGCGAGTGATACAGAGCCATGGCAAGAGCATCTGCCTGATCCGGGGATTTCAATGTAGGCAATCCGAGAATTTTCTTTACCATGAATACCATCTGATCCTTTTCCGCCCGTCCGTACCCGGTCAGCCCCTTTTTGATTTCCATGGGGGAATATTCGAAAATGGTCATATTATAGGATTCGCCGAGAAGCAGGATCACTCCGCGTGCCTGACTGAGTTTAATCAAACTCTGGCTATTGTTTGCGTGAAAGAGCGATTCCACCACCATCACCGATGGATTGTACTCTCTGATGATTTCATTTAATCCTGCATGGATCTCCAGGAGACGCTTCGATTGCTTTGAAGACGATGTGCGAATCACTCCACTGCACACGTGTTTCGAACGCACCCCGTTCTTTTCGACTAGTCCGTAACCTGTGATATTGCTTCCGGGATCGACACCGATTATAAGCATCCGCCTCCTCAGAGAATCCTGGAGAATCGTGACGGTTGACCTCTATACTACTGAATGCCGTTCTTTTCCACTGATAAATGCATTGAAGCGGTATTCATTCAATTAAGAGCGGGCACTAGGGATTCTGCGCCCTGGAAGGGCGGCCCAATAATAGCCACGGGTGTCAACCCGTGGACAGCGCCATGTCCATAAACGTGGTTCAACGACCCTGAAAGGGTCGACCAACAGGCAATGATTCCCGAATGTCATGGGTGGACCCTTTCAGGGTCCTGAAGACAAAGGATTTGCCGTATCGCTTCCGTGGGTTTGCACCCACGGCTACTGTTGGGTAGCCCCCTTCGGGGCTGAGAAACCTCTCCCATGCGTAACTGAATGGACACGGAATTCACGCGTTTTAACTTTGCAGCCCACCGTGTTTCCCCTATACTCGTACTAGGCTTTTGGTTTTTCAGAGAGGCTGCTGTTGCCTTGAGGAGGATTCATGAGATTCGTCGTCATAGGTGGTGATGCGGCAGGGATGAGTGCTGCATCCAAAGCTAAGCGCAATATGCCGGATTTGGAGGTCATTGCCCTGGAGCAAAGTGAGGATGTATCTTACTCAGCCTGCGGAATGCCCTACAACATAGCGGATCCGGATCGGGAAATGAACGACCTCGTGGTGCGGACTGCCGGAGTTTTTAGAGAAAAGCAGGGCATAGACCTGAGAATCGGGCACAAGGTCGATCGGATCGACCGACAAAACAAGACCGTTTCCGGTACGGATGCGCATAGCAACAAATTCGAAATTGCCTATGACAAGCTTCTCATTGCAACAGGTTCACGCCCAAGAATGCTTCCGATCCCGGGCATAGACCTTCCCGGAGTCAAGGTCCTCAGATCGCTCGAAGACGGTCGCGAAATCAAGTCATACATTGCCTCACACAATGTCCGGAGTGCCGTCATCATAGGCGGCGGCTACATCGGTCTTGAAATGGTAGAGGCCCTCTGCGAGCGAGGCATGCATGTTCAACTCGTGGAGATCCGAAATTCTTTCCTCCCCTGGTTGCCGAAAGCAATGGACGATCTTGTCCGAACGGAACTGGAAACTCACGATGTGAAGGTCAAGTTGGAAACGAGCGTGACGCGTATTGAAGGTCACCATGAGCGACTGAAGGTCTTCTATTCTGATAGTGAGACCGTCGTAGACCTGGTGGTGTTAGCAGTAGGCGTGGTGCCCAATTCCGAACTGGCCGCGGATGCAGGTCTCGTTCTGGGGCCCGGGTCTTCCATTGCAGTAGACCGATATCTGCAAACGAGCGATCCGGACATTTATGCTGTAGGTGACTGCGCGGATGCCTTTCATCAGGTTACCGGACAGAGAGTATGGATTCCTCTCGCATTGAGAGCGAATCGAGGAGGTTGGGCAGTAGCAAACAATATTACAGGCCGTGCTTCGGAAATCCCTGACATTGTCGGCACGGCAGTTTTCAAGGTACTCGATCTGGAAGTGGCTCGGACTGGTCTAAGTTTTGAAGAAGCGCTGAATGCCGGCTTCGATCCCGTAGAAAACATAATACAATCATCGTCTCGGGCGCATGCTTATCCGGGCGCTACAACAATTCACGTGCATTTGGTTGCTGATAAAAAGACAGGCAGGCTCCTGGGCGCCAGCATGATTGGAAAGGAAGGAGCCGCCCACAGAATAAATGCTCTTGCCGTAGCGTTGCATGCATCAATGACTGTTCAGGATTTCTTCGGATGCGACCTCGCGTATGCTCCTCCTTTTTCACCGGTATGGGATCCCATGCTGACTGCAGCAAATCAGTTGCTCAAGAAATTATGAGCGACTCTGCACTTGCGTTTTCTTCAGACCATACGGTCACAGGCCCATCGTCAACGTAAATCGTCACGGAAAATCTGTGCTGTCGTGAGACAGAAACTGCAAGGAATTCATTGAGTGACTCATTCAGATTCTCACATTATGCACGGACAGCGGGGCCTTTCCTGGATGATTTCGCCGTTCTACGGTCCCGTTGAACTGGACTTTTTCGTAACGGGCGAAGCTCATTCGTGCCCGTACAGACCCGGTAAGAATGCCGTCGAGCAGGTGTTCGCAGCCGAAGCGTTTCCTCCTGAGTTGTATCACGACTTTATGGATATTGGATTCAGGAGATCGGGCAAGTATTTCTATCGTCCTGCGTGCAGTTGTTGTTCGGAGTGTCGGTCGATCAGAGTAGTCCTGCAAGAGTTCCGTCTTGGCAAATCATTCAGGAGGATCTTGCGTAAGAACCTGGATGTCACAGTCTCCATAGATGCTCCAAAATTTTCCATGAGCAAGTATCGCCTGTATCAGCATTATCTTCAGTCACGACACACCGCGACCGGAACCGATTCATTCACATCTGTGCGCAATTCGCTCTATGCCTCCCCGGTATATACCGTGGAATTTGAATACAGTCTCGGACATAGGCTTATCGGAGCAGGGTTGGTGGATGTCTGCTCCAGATCGCTTTCCAGCGTATACATGTTCTTCGATCCGGACCTTGCAGGCAGAAGCCTCGGGACGTTTGCTGCTATTCAGGAAATTCTATTCGCACTTCAACACAACATTCCTTTCTACTATTTGGGATTTTATGTGGCTGACTGTAAATCAATGAATTACAAGGCGCGTTTCAAGCCGCATGAATTTCTGGATCAAACCTTTGTCTGGAGAGGCTCCGCAGATACTACCGATCCGGTGACGGCGTGCTCGCCACATATTACGTCATCGTGAGAGAAACTTTTTGGCAGACCATGTTCTCTTAACATATAGGATTTTACATAATCGTCCCGACGGGTCGGACTCCCAATCACTGTACCGGTTTCGAGTACGGCTCGGAAATCTTGTCAACACACGTTGGAGGAGATGATTTCTCGGAGCGAAGAATCCAGGAGTATTGACCTATGGCCAAAGAGAAGTAAATTACTTGTTAAATCTAACAAACAGAAAAGTGTCGGTCGTGGAAAGGCTATGAGGGATGAATGAGTACGACGAAATAAAAGGAACAAATCTTCCGGATCCGAAAGAGATCGAGCGGGAGATTAATGAATTCCTCGCAAATAAATACGGGAATCGAATTCGAGTCATGGGGACTCAGATAGGGCCTTGGCCCGGGGCAGAAGAGTTCGGTGGCGGAACCACCGTCACTACGGGTGATACGAGTCCCATTCGGTTCGATATGAAACCGGCGGAGCTGCACGAATACCTCGATAGGTTCGTTATTCGTCAGGATGCTGCCAAAGAAATACTTGCAACCAAAATATGCACCCATTTTAATCGTATTCGTTACTATCTCGAGCACGGCGGCCTGGAGGACCGTGAAGGAATAGGACGAATTAAGAACAACATCATATTGATCGGCCCGACCGGTGTGGGCAAAACGTATTTGATCAAATTGATTGCCCGCAAACTTGGTGTACCCTTTGTAAAAGGCGATGCTACGAAGTTCAGTGAAACAGGCTACGTCGGCGGTGATGTGGAGGATCTTGTTCGTGATCTCGTGCAGGAAGCCGACGGTGATATAGAAAAGGCCAAGTACGGAATTATCTATGTTGACGAAATCGATAAGATAGCATCGTCCGGAAACGTGATTGGATTGGATGTTTCACGGAGCGGCGTGCAGCGAAATCTTTTGAAACCCATGGAAGAGACCGAGGTGGATCTCAAAGTTGCGCATGATCCGGTCTCCCTCATGGAAGCTGCATCGCATTTCCAGAAGACGGGAAAACGCCTCAAAAGAACAATAAATACTCGTGATATCCTGTTCATTGTATCCGGCGCGTTCAATGGATTGGACGAGATTGTCTCGAGGCGATTATCGCGAAAGGGCCTCGGTTTCGGGGCAGCTCTGAAAGAGAAGGAAGACAAGTCCAAGCTCCTCAGGGAAATCAAAGCAGAAGATCTCATCGAGTTCGGGTTTGAATCCGAATTCATAGGTCGAATTCCCGTAATAGCAGTCTTGGAAGAATTGGATGAACAGGATCTTTATAAGATCCTCAAAAATCGGTACTCGTCTGTTGTGACGGCAAAGAAGCAAGACTTCAAATCGTATGGTATTGACATTCGTTTCTCTGACGGAGCATTGAAGCGCCTTGCCAATATGGCTCATACGGAGAAGACCGGCGCACGGTCGCTTATCAGCGTCGTGGAACGAGTGTTGGTGGGATACGAGCGAATTCTTCCCTCTGTAGATGTAGACAGGTTTACGGTCTCTGAAGAAGTTGTGGAACGTCCGAAAGAAATCCTGAAAGAAATCGTTGAGGACGAGCTTCATCCTTCACGAACAACTGAGTTTGACGAAATCGACCGGGTGGAAAAAGCGGAACTTCTGACAGAGTTGCAGAAACGTCATCAGGAATTCGAGCACCATTTCGGTAAGATCCTCACAGGTTGGGCGCTGGAAGCCATGGTGGAAGCGGCCGTAAGGCAAGGCGTATCCCCAGAAACGATGTACAAACGGTACCTGCACATTGAGCAGGAAATCCAGGAATTCGAACGAGAGTTCGAGAAGATGTACAATTTGAAGATACGGTTCTCTGACGAGGCATTAAGAGAGCTGGTAAGACTCGTGCTGAACGGTTCGGAAGAAGCATTGATAGTATGCAGAAAAATCTTTCAAAATTATCATCACGGACTCAAGCTCGTCATGGAGAGAACCGGCCAGAAAGAATTCACGATTCCTGAGGAGGCGATCGGGGATCCCGAGCGTTTTCTCAATGAGATGATTCAGAAGACGTACAAATAGAATGTCTTCTCAGTTTACTGAAGAACAGGGCCTTACGGCCCTGTTCTTTTTTGGGAGGGGAGGGGCGCTAACCTAGAGGGTTTTCTGTCGGTTATTCCGGAGGAATCCGGCGAAACGCGGGAAAAATAGGCCGGCGATTCATCACCGGTTAAGGAAAAACATAATGATTTTCGACTCCCGGAGGGACGACTGATACACAAATTCCCGGCAATGAAGAGACTGTCTCAAAAGTCGAAATTCATTCCAGATCGTGGCACGAAGTCCTCGTCGTCCTACCGGCCTCATTGTAGGGGTGGGCCTAGGAGGCTGTCTCAAAAGTGAATTTTTCTCGCGATTGACCTTGAGTTTTACTATAAGAGTTTTCACAAGGTTGAAGCGAGGGTTTTTTTATGAGCAGAGAGATCCGTGCGGACTATGA
>JBGSLQ010000006.1:0-54821 GCA_041740635.1 Desulfomonilaceae bacterium
TCATAGTCCGCACGGATCTCTCTGCTCATAAAAAAACCCTCGCTTCAACCTTGTGAAAACTCTTATAGTAAAACTCAAGGTCAATCGCGAGAAAAATTCACTTTTGAGACAGCCTCCTAGGCCCACCCCTACAATGAGGCCCGGGAAGATCACGAGAACGTCGTGCCACGATCTGGGGTAGGTTTCGAGTTTTGAGACAGTCTCTCTCTGCCGGACCCCAGGCCTTCTTATATTATTGGCGAAATAGTAAATACGGTACTCACCGGACGGAGACTGACGATACATGCATGGCGAAAATCATAGGGACTGTACGGGAGAGGACACGAAATGGACTCTCCCGTCGAACAATTGCCTGTATTCCAACGTGCCCCTGCACATTAGGTCTGCTTCAAGTCTTGCGAACGGATAGGAAGACGTCGGATACGTTTGCCCGTTGCTGCAAAAATAGCATTCCCCACTGCAGGGGCAACGGGAGGCACGCCGGGTTCGCCTACACCCGTTGGGGGTTCCTGACTTGATATGAAATAAACCTCTACTTTGGGCATTTCATGTAACTTCAGCAGAGGATAATTGTGAAAATTGGATTGCTCCACTCTCCCGTCTTTAAGCGTGATTTCACCGTAGAGAGCTGCGGTCAGACCAAAAGCGATTCCTCCCTCCATCTGTGCTTTAACAATATCCGGATTCATCACCCTTCCGCAGTCAACAGCACAGACAACCCTATGAACCCGCACAATGCCTTCCGGTGATACGGACACCTCTGCTACCTGCGCAACAAAGCTTCCGAAGGATTTGTGCACAGCTATCCCGATCCCGTGTCCTTCAGGCAATTCGGCTCCCCAATGTGCTTTCTCCGCAACCAATTCCAGAACGGCCTTATGACGGGGGTAATCGCCCAGCAAAGTGCGTCGCAGAATATACGGATCTTTACCAGCTGCGTGTGCCAGCTCGTCCATAAAGCTCTCCACCACAAAAGCGGTGTGGGAATGTCCTACGGACCGCCACCATTGGACCGGAACGCCAATTCTGGGACTATGGAGATCCACCATCACGTTCGGAACGAAATAGGGCATATCCGCAGCCCCTTCGACCGACAGTGCGTCAAGCCCGTTTACTATCACGCCTCCTTCGAACGGAGTTCCTATCGCAATTGACTGGCCCACAATCGTATGATGCCATGCGACTATATTTCCATTGGAGTCGAGCCCTCCGGCGACACGATCGTACCACATGGGGCGATACCAGCCGCCTTTCATATCGTTTTCACGGGTCCAGATTACCTTAACGGGCTTGCCCACGGCTTTCGCGACGTGCACGGCTTCCACGACGAAATCAGATTGCGGATTTGCTCGACGACCGAAACCACCACCCAACAACGTGGTGTGAATCTTTACCTGCTCTGGATCGAGTCCTGCAACGCGAGCCGCGGCAATGCGGTCCATCGTCTGGAATTGCGTCCCGGTCCAGATGTCGCAGCCGTCGGTTCGCAGATCCACCACACAATTCAAGGGCTCCATAGGGGCATGCGCAAGGAACGGAACTTCATATTCCTCACTGATGGCCTTAGCTGCGGTTTTCAGAGCCTGCTCGCTGTCACCCTCTTCCCGTGCTACGAGTCCGGGAGATCTGGCGAGGTCTGCGTATTGCTCTCGAAGGCTTTGAGTAGACAGATTCGCATTTTCGCCTTCGTCCCAGGTAATTTCGAGTGCCTCTGAAGCCACTTTCGCCGGCCAGAAACCTTCAGCCAACACAGCGACTCCGGAAGGAATTTGGACTATTTCCTTGACCCCAGGAATGGACTTGGCCTTATCGGCATTAAAGCGAGCTACTGTTGCTCCAAATACGGGGAATCTGGCTACCACCGCAGTGAGCATGTCCGGCACCGAGACATCGATGCCGAAGATGCCTTCACCGTTGGTTTTCTCGGGAGTATCCAATCTGTTTATGGATTTGCCGATAAGGGTGAAATCGGAAAAATCTTTCAATTGGACGTCTTGAGGTGAATCGAGTTCGGCTGCTTTTTCGGCAAGTTGCCCATACGTCAGCCTCTTCCCGGATGAATGAATTATTGCTCCCTTTTCTGCACGGCAGCTTGTTTTGTCTACGCCCCACGCCTTCGCGGCAGCAATGAGAAGCATTTCTCGGGCACTGGCGCCGACTCTGCGTAATCGCTCCCATTCACTTGAGATACTGGTACTGCCGCCGGTTGCCTGAATACCGTATTCCGTATGGTTGTACACCGGATCGACCGGTGCGGCTGCCACTCGTATTTGGCTCCAATCGCATTCAAGTTCCTCGGCAA
Organism: Desulfomonilaceae bacterium; assembly: GCA_041740635.1. GTDB lineage: Bacteria > Desulfobacterota > Desulfomonilia > Desulfomonilales > Desulfomonilaceae > Desulfomonile. The sequence goes on from JBGSLQ010000006.1 coordinate 2,303, forward strand.
TGAGCATGGGTAATGACGTGTAAACTCCCTGTCCCATCTCCGAATGATTGACCACAATGGTCACTATTTCATCGGTACCAATACGAATGAACGGGTTCAGCGCCGATCCGCCGATTTCGGTTTCAGTCATGGTCAAAATATGGCCCACGGTGGGTTTGGAAGCACTTATTATCGGGCCGGTACGGATAATTCCTGTTTCGTTTCCTTCTCGGCCGATTATCTCTGCAGCTCTATGGATTGCCAGGCGAATTCTTTGATAGGTGCCGCATCGACAAACGTTTCCTCTCATGGCCCTGTCAATATCTGCATCCGAAGGGGTCGCGTTTTGGGCCAACAGCGCTACGGCACCCATTATCTGACCGGAATGGCAATATCCGCACTGGGGAACGTCTGCTTCGATCCAGGCCCTTTGTACAGGGTGATTTCCGTCGGACGATATACCTTCTATGGTGGTTATTTTCTTTCCTGCTACATCTGAAACAGGCGTAGTACAGGATCGCACCGCTTTTCCATCTACGTGCACCGTGCATGCGCCACATTGGGCTATGCCACATCCGTATTTCGTTCCGGTCAAACCGAGATTGTCCCTGATTACCCACAGAAGCGGGGTGTCAGGTTTCACCACAATCGAGTATTCTCCATGATTGACATTGAGTTTTATTTCACCCAAGTTCTCATCAGCATTCCCCGATGCCATAAACTTTCTCCTTTTCTCCCCACAGAGCTATGTCGTACTTCACATAAGCAATTTTCAAATTGTTCACCATTTATCATATGCTTATGTGAATGAACTGCTCACCGAACCTGGTTAAATCTACAACAGTCGAAATCAACATTTCCGATTAAATTCAGTCACAACAGATCGCCGAAAGGTTCCATGCTCACGAATTTTTATCAATGACATCCTGGAAAGTTTGTTTCCCCCAATAACTAAAGGCTCTAAAGGCTTACACTCTGATTTCAGAAAGGCAGCTTTCAAGGGACAATTCATGCGGATGGTGTCGAATGATACATTTCTTAATGGGGAAGAGCGCGAATAGCTCTTTCCAAACGCCGATCGCTTTGCTTCAACATGTCTTGATCCAGTTTTCCTTCCTTATCCGCCTGGAGCAGAGCATACATGACGCGATAATACTGATCCGGATCGTAACTGATCAGAATCAAATCAACACCTGCATTTAATGCTTCGATGCTCCCGTTATCCATGCCGATCTTACTGCGGTACACGGCAAGCATGCTGAAGTTATCGGTAATAAGAATCCCGTCATGCTTCCAGGAGCCGCGGATGAGACCTGCAATCACCTTCGGTGACATTGAGACCGGACGTTCTTTGTCTATCGCTGTCAATCTCGCATGACCAAGCATGATGAAGGCCTGGCTCTTGTTCAGGAGGCTGAGGAACGGTATCCAATCAGTCCTGGTAAGTTCCTCAAGAGGAGTAGTCAAGTCCGCATGATCGAGATGAGTATCTTCATATACTCTGCCCAAACCGGGGAAATGCTTTAAGGTGCAACGTACACCATGTTCATTCAGACCTTCACAATACCAGTCGGCCACTTGGGCGACAGTAGTAGGGTCATTTGAAATGGCTCGCTGAAAAATGCGTGTGTATTTATCATCAGGATTAATGATGTTGTAATTTACGTCCACCACAGGAGCAAAATTCAAATTCACTCCCAATTCAGCAAGTTCCTGTCCCTGTCGATCGGCATATTGTCTAATGTTCCGTTCGAGCAGGGCAGCATCGGCAGTCCGCTTCACAATATCCCCAAGGAAAGGCAGCCGTGACACCGGTGGCGACAATCGTGAAACACTACCGCCTTCCTGGTCCGTTGCTATCCACAAAGGAGGCTGGAGTTGGTCTTTCCGCTGGTTTTGAAACGAGCGGATTACGTTTTGTATCTCTGCGGAACTCTTTCCGTTGACATTGCTGCTGGTGATGAACACGCCAGAAATGGCCCTTAATTTGATGAGCTGTCGAAGTTCTCCAATATTTTTATAACCGACCACAAAATGTTTTCCGAGTTTCTCGAGTCTACCCGGTTCCGCGTGAAGGACCTGATGGCGCACCCATCTGAAGTGACCTTCCAAAGCTATACTGGTAACCAAAACAACGACAGCCACAAGCAATCCCGAGGCACTCAATCCTCTCAGCACACGATGCTCAGGACGGGAAGATCTCAGCAGCCAAAATTCAATCATGATCACAAGGAGCGGCACAGCGACCAATGCCATGAACAGCAGATGACGAATAGTCGGCAAAAAGGGGGCTCGCCAGTCCCACGCCAACGGGAGGAGGGCGAGTACTATCAAGAGATTCAGAGCAGCTAAAAAGACTTTCATTGTTGTTACCACTGGTTACCGGCAGCAGAGAATAGAAATTTTCAATCCATCACGTTCCCTATACTATCAGGAAAATACCTTCAGTGAAGAACTCAATCGTCATCAACCACTAGAGCTGCTTCATGGAACCTGAAATACATTCTAGCGTAATCCTTACAATAGCGCGTCTTCCATATAATGCATTCTACAAGATTGAGCTTTGAAATAATTAATGCATTCCGACTCAGAATCATCCAAGGTTGCCCAGCATCGGGAGCATGTCTATCGTACGCCTAACTGACAGTTCCGCTGAACTGCACGATTCGCAATGTCGGATCGGCTGGTTGAGGCTGCCTGAGGGTAGGAATTATCGGTATTGAATGGAGTCCGACTAGTGCAGGCGATTATTGCACTGCAAAGAAGGATGCTGTGACTCCCCAGCGAATCCGGAGTATGTCATATGATTCGATATATCGTTGCACATTATGGAAAAATATTACCATTCGCGATGTTTTGTCTGGTGATATTTTTTGTGTCGGGATGCAATAAAGCGCAGCCGGTCGCTCAGCCGACTGCGTTGAAAGTTACCGTGGGGAAGCCGCTTCAGGTGAATATGATTGAATGGGACCGGTTCACAGGACGGCTTGATTCCGTTGAAACGGTCGAAGTCAGGGCGCGGGTGAGCGGGTACCTGGAATCGGTTCATTTCAAGGAAGGGGCAGTGGTCAAGAAAGGAGATCTGCTCTTCGTTATCGACCCCCGACCATTTGTTGCTGAACTGAACCGTACGGAAGGAGATCGTGCGCGGGCTCAAGCACGGCATGAATTGTCATCGCTCAGACTGAAACGATCCAGCGAACTGCTCGCCACCGCTTCGGTTTCTCAAGATGCGTACGATGAACGTGCGGCAGAGGAAAGACAATCCAGAGCCGAATTGGCTTCAGCCAAAGCTGCCGAAGAGGCAGCCCGCCTGAATGTGGAATTCACGAAAATAACTGCTCCCATTACGGGAAGAATCAGCCGGCTCTTTGTCACTGAAGGGAATCTCGTCACTGGTGGAACCGGTCAAACCACGCTCCTGACCACAATTGTTTCATTGGACCCAATTTATTGTTACTTCGATTCCGATGAAAACACGTATTTGAAATACTCACGGTTAGCACGGGAGGGAAAGCGCCCCAATGACGGGAATGTAGGAATACCCGTCTATGTAGGCTTGGCAGACCAGGAAGGCTATCCGTACAAAGGACATATCGACTTTATCGACAATCGGATCGATCCCAATACCGGGACCATGCGCATAAGAGCTAAATTGCCGAATCCCGATCTTGCTCTGACTCCCGGATTGTTTGCACGGGTAAGAGTGCCCGGCAGCGAAGTGATAGAAGCTCTTTTTGTGCCTGAACAAGCCATTGGAAGCGATCAATCGAGAAAATTCGTGTACGTGGTCGATGAAAAAAACGGTGTGGATCGTCGTTTTGTGCGACTCGGTCCCAGAGAGGAGGAATTTCGCGTAATTCGGAAAGGCCTGACAGCGGCCGACCGCGTCATTATCAGCGGCATTCAACGCGTACGCCCGGGTGCCCCAGTGAATCCTGAAGAAGCACAGATCGCAGTCAAAAACAAAGACTGGATCCCGCAGGAATATGCTGCACTGTTGAATGGGCAAGACACCAAGCATACTTTCTATCATGAAAATGGATTGGGTCAGGTTCGAACCGATTGAGAACAAGAAATGAAACTACCGCACTTTTTCATCGATCGTCCCATATTTGCAACGGTTCTCTCCATTGTAATTGTTTTGCTGGGAATCGTGTCTTATTTCGGTTTACCGGTTGCTCAGTATCCCGAAGTTGTTCCGCCTACAATTGTTGTACGTGCGAATTATCCCGGCGCCACTCCGAAGACTCTCGCTGACACCGTTGCAACACCACTTGAGCAAGAGATCAACGGTGTTGAAGACATGCTCTACATGGAGTCTCAATCCACCCCTGATGGGCAGATGCAGCTCACCGTCACGTTCAAGCTGGGAACAGATCTCGACAAGGCTCAAGTTCTCGTACAAAACCGGGCCGCCATTGCAGAAGCTCGACTGCCTGAAGATGTTCGTCGCATCGGGATAACTACTACGAAGAGTTCGCCGGATCTCCTGATGGTTGTACATTTCGTTTCTCCCGATGAATCCCTGGATCAGGTCTATATCGGCAACTATGCGTATCTTCAGGTCAGAGACGTAATTTCCCGGCTTGAGGGAGTTGGAGATGTAGTCCTATTCGGCGCCAGGGAATATAGTATGCGTGTCTGGCTGCTACCGGACAAGCTTGGGGAACTCAATCTTACGGCAACCGACGTGGTACAAGCCATAAGAGCCCAGAACATTCAAGTGGCAGCCGGAGCCCTCGGTCAGCCGCCTCTCGATCCGAACACGGGCTTTCAGGTGGCAATTAATACGCAGGGTCGATTGGAGGAACCGGAAGAGTTTACGAAAATCGTAGTGAAATCCGGTGATGGAGGCCGTCTGGTACTGTTGCAGGATGTGGCGCGGGTGGAGCTCGGCGCGAGGGATTATGGAGTAAACAGCTATTTGGATAAGAATACTGCTGTCGCAATGCTCGTCTTTCAACGTCCGGGGTCAAATGCCGTTGCAACTGCAGATGGGATTCTGAACACAATGAAAGAATTGAGTCAGAAATTCCCTCAAGGACTTGAGTACCGAGTAGTCTACAATCCTACGGTGTTCGTGGCTCAGTCAATTAAGGCTGTCTATTCGACCCTTATTGAAGCATCTCTCCTCGTCACATTGGTTATTTTCATATTTTTGCAAAGTTGGCGTGCCACTATTATCCCGCTGGTTGCCATTCCCGTGTCACTTATCGGAACCTTCTTTGTGATGCGATTACTCGGTTTTTCATTGAACAATCTCTCACTTTTCGGGCTCGTGCTGGCTATCGGTATAGTGGTCGACGATGCTATTGTAGTCGTTGAAAATGTGGAACGAAATATTGAAGAGGGCCTGTCCTCGAAACAGGCAACGCACAAAGCCATGGATGAAGTCGCATCCGCATTGATTTCCACAGCACTCGTACTGGTGGCCGTATTTGTTCCCACTGCATTTCTCGGTGGAATCAGCGGACAATTCTATCGGCAATTTGCTTTGACCCTTTCTGTTTCGACGGCTCTATCACTAGTGGTTTCGCTTACTCTGAGTCCAGCCATGGCTGCCCTGTTGCTTCGTCCTCAAACAGAAGCCAAAGGAGGATTTCAACGGTTCTACGAACGAGTCTTCGGGTGGTTTTTTCGAGCATTTAACTCGGCATTCGGGTTTTCAAGAGATCTCTACGGAAGGGCAATCGCTCGCATAACCCGGTTGGCTGCACTATGTCTGATCGTATACGGAGGGCTGTTGCTCCTGACGTACTGGAGCATCCAGCGTGTGCCTGTAGGATTTATCCCGCAGCAGGATCAAGGTTACCTGATAGTCAGCGTTCAACTACCGGATGGTGCATCACTTAACCGCACTGACGAGGTAGTGCGTAGGGCGGTAAGCTTGGCGCAAGAAGTCCCCGGAATCACAGGAGTCGTCTCATTCGCCGGCTTTTCCGGCGCAACTCGAACCAACAGTTCCAATGCGGGTGCGATTTTCACACGACTTGACGATCCGTTCATCAGGGCAGAAAAAGGGCTTTCCATGCAGACCGTCCTGAATAGCCTGCGGCAAAAGCTCTCGGAAATTCGGGAAGCATTCATTGTGGTGATTCCACCGCCACCAGTGCGAGGGATCGGCACAGGAGGCGGGTTCAGAATGCAAGTGCAGGATCGTTCCGGAGTCGGAACAAAAGTCCTGGATACTGCGGTGACCGATATCGTTTCCGCTGCAAACAAGCAGCCCGAACTCGTGCAGGTCTTCACTACGTTTCGCCCGGAAGCTCCTCAGCTCTATATCGACATCGATCGCATCAAGGCAAGAATGTTGGACGTTCCGCTGGCAAATGTCTTCGATACTCTTCAGGTTTACCTGGGGTCAGTCTATGTGAACGACTTCAATCTCCTGGGGAGAGTTTATCGTGTTACCGCTCAGGCTGATGTAGCATACCGGAGCGATGCCGAGAATGTCTTGCAATTGAAGACCCGCAGCAGCAATGGTTCAAGCGTCCCTCTCGGCTCCATTGCCGAGATTCGCGACGTCACAGGTCCGGACCGAGTGATCCGTTATAATTTGTATCCGTCTGCTGATATCAATGGTGACATTCGGCCGGGTTTCAGTTCAGGTCAAGCGCTGGACAAAATGGAAAAATTAGCAACTGAAATTATGCCTGATGGGCTCGCCATCGAATGGACGGATCTCGCATTTCAGCAAAAGCTGGCAGGAAATGTAGCGATATACATTTTCCCGTTGTGCGTGCTTTTTGCTTTCCTCACTCTCTCTGCTCAATATGAGAGCTGGACTTTACCTCTGGCAGTAATCCTGATTGTTCCCATGTCGGTATTGTGCGCACTCCTCGGGATTGAGTTCCGCGGCATGGAAAACAATATTCTGACTCAAATCGGTTTCCTGGTGCTCGTGGCACTGGCCTGCAAGAATGCAATTCTGATCGTGCAGTTCGCGAAGATGGCGGAAGACAGGGGCAGTGATCGATTCAAGGCTGTTATCGAGGCCTGTCGACTGCGGTTGCGACCGATTCTGATGACTGCTTTCGCATTTATTCTGGGTGTCGTTCCACTTGTAACGGCAGAGGGTCCCGGCTCGGAAATGAGGCAGGTGGTCGGCACCGCAGTCTTCTCGGGAATGTTGGGAGTGACCCTGTTCGGGCTTTTCCTGACGCCTGTGTTTTATGTGGTGCTGCGCAAGTTCGCCAAATCCACCGGCCAGACATCCGACTCCACGGAAACGTGAAGGTAAAGACCAGGTTCGAATACGCAAACTGAACTGATCTTTCGGTCTGAATCCGGCCGTTCCGGAAAGCCACTCCATGAGTATTATTCTTGTTGATTTACTGCTTGGGGCTCCAGGCTCTCAAAAAACTGTATTATATTTCGCGCTGCTTCCAGAGCGATTTCTTTTCGTATTTCGTCCACAGCGGAACCCAGATGCGGCGTAAACAGAGTAGCATCGGTTCGGGCGAGCAAAGGAGCAGGAATATTGAACGGTCCGTCAGTCCGAGCCCAATCCTCCATTTCAAACACGTCTGCAGCGTATCCGGCGAGTCTTCCTTCATCAAGAGCTCTTGCCACTGCTTCCTCATCGACAACGGAGCCCCTGCAGATATTGATCAGAAATGATCCGGGTTTCATCTGACCGAGCGCTCTCTCTTCAATAAGATGGAACGTTTCATTATGCAGGGGAACTGCCAAAACAATGTAGTCGCTTACGGTCAAGAGCTGTTCAAGTGAGAACCTGGTGATTTGCAGCGCTTTTTCCTTTTCTGCGGCAAAAGAACGAGTATCAAAATACATAACATTCGTCTCAAATCCCGTGAGACGTTGTGCTATTGCCATACCAACAGCGCCCATACCCACAATACCGACAGTTTTCCCGGCCAATCCTGTCCCATAAAGAAGAGGCCGCCATCCTTTGAATTCACCACTCCGAACAAAGCGATCTCCCTCAAGCACATGACGCGCCAATCCGATCATAAGCCCTATAGCCAGTTCAGCAGTGGGAATGGTGAGAAGATCGGGCACCCGGGTAAAGAGAATCCCTCTCCGGGCGCAGGCTTGCACATCAAAATTATCATAGCCTTTCAACGCGGCACTGATCATCTTCAGATGCGGGCACTTCTGCAGAAAGTCCTCGTCTATGCTATCGGGCATGAAAACCATGAGTGCGTCTGCATCCCGGGCTCTCTGTAAGAGATCTTCCCGGGAGAGCGGTTCGTGAGAGGTGTTCGGTACGACTTCGCACGATGCGAGACACTCAAGCACCTCATCGTGCACCCAGTTGGTGATTACTACTCGTGGTTTCATGGTCTTCCTTGGATGTTACTGGAAACGCTTTCTGAGATATCCGCTAAAGCCGTCTACAAATGAGACCATCACAAGAATGACGATGAGAATGGCAGAGACTTCCTGATACTGCATAAGACGCAGAGAACTCATCAGCTCGAATCCTATTCCTCCAGCTCCTACCATTCCCATGACTGTGGAAGCCCGAAAATTGTATTCCCATCGATAGACACTTACATCAGCAAATTGACCGAGCACCTGGGGGAATACGCCATGACAAATCACCTGTATCTGCGTGGCTCCCACTGCTTCCACCGCTTCTATCGGTTCCTCGGCCACGTGTTCGATGGATTCCGCGAAAAACTTGCCCACCATTCCGACAGAATGCAAGCCGAGTGCCAGCACGCCGGGAAGCGCCCCGAAACCCACGGCGGCAACGAAAATAATCCCCATGATAAGCTCGGGAATTGCCCTCAAAGTATTCAGTATGCCGCGGGTTATCCTGAACACCATCGGATGGGGAGAAGTATTTCGGGCTGCGAGAAAGGCCAGGGGAAGAGACAAAAAGACTGCCAAAGCCGTTCCCGCAACACTCATGGCCAAAGTATCGAATAGCGGTTTAATCCAATCCAGGATGTTCGTAAAACTGGGTGGAAAACTCTCTTTGAGCAACCCTGCGATCGCCGGAATCCCTTCAATCATACGGACACGATCAAAGAAGCCGACATAATAGAAGCATCCCAGGATAAGGGGGATTATCATGGCAATCTGCAGGGAAGTGCGAACAGTCCGCCGATGCTGCCGAGCGAGCAGAGAATCATATACATTGCTCATGGAGTGTCCTGGAATCACATTTTGGTCAGGTCGACGTTCAAAACTTTCGTAAGATCTCGTACAATATCGTAGTCAGAATCCTGAATCTTTGCGAACCCGTCTGCTTTAAAGGTCTTGAGGATCTCTTTGTCTTTAATTTCCAGAAAAGCTTCGCGGATCTTGTCTTTCAAGGCCGGCTTGAGGCTGGACCGAAGCGTCCAGGGATATTCAGGAAAGGGTTTGGATTCTGCAACCACTTTGACATTCTCAGGTTTGATCACGCCCCGTTGCACCAACGATTCAAAAATAGTCTTGCTCAGTCCGCCTGCGTCGGCTTTCCCGGTTTGTACGGTCAGGGCAACAGTATCATGTGCGCCGAGGAAATGTTCATTGTAGTCCTTTTTTGCTTCGAGACCGTTTTGAGCCAGCAGTGACTTGGGAATAAGATGGCTTGAAGTGGAAGCGGGATCGCCATATGCCATGTTCTTCCCTTTTATATCGTTAAGGGATTCTATTTTTGCCCTGGTGTTGGCAACAATAACACCCTGATACGTAGTGCTTCCTTTGCGTTCGACCGCTACAAACGGTTCTATGTCACTCTTCTGCTTTGCCAGCACGTAAGAAAGCGGACCGAAATACGCGACGTCAATACGGCCGTGACGCATCGCTTCAATCATTGAGGAGTAATCGGTGGTGACCACCAGGTCGACCTTTTTACCTAATTTCTCCTCAAGATATTTCTTGAGAGCCTGGTTGTTCTTAATTACCGTGGAAGCGTTTTCATCCGGGAGTAGGGCTACTTTCAAAGTTTCAGGATCGTCCGAAGCCGCAAGAAGCAAGCTTGAGCCTGAAAGAATGAACAATGTGGCACAGAGAATCATAATTAGCTTCTTCATAAGTTCCTCCTTGAATCTCGTTGAGAATGGCGATTCCAAGAAACGGCTCTGTTATTCCGTCCTGGAAACAGAAATTGGATCGGGCTCGAAACGTAAACAGCCTTTAGGAGCGCTGCAATGCAGGTGGCTTGGCAAAAGTCGGACTGCTCCCGTTTTGAGCCGCAACCCTGTACGCGGTTCGCTCATGCATTGATTCGGATTCTTGGGATACGTCGCGGCGATTCGGTGTTTGTAGTCTTTCTTGCTTTGTGGCTTTGCCATCTCGATAAATTCGCGCCAATTCACTTGCAGTGAGTTGGTCCGGAGTTCCGTCGAAAACCACTCGGCCTCCAGCCAGACCGATGATGCGGTCGGCATATTCCTTGGCTAGCTGCACCTGATGCAGGCTTACAATGGCCGGAACAGTATCTTCCTTTATTATCTTATGCAGCAGTGACAGCACTTTTCGCGCAGTAGCCGGATCGAGGCTCGCTACCGGTTCATCAGCCAGAATCAGCTTGGGTCGTTGAGCCAAAGCGCGGGCAATCCCGACTCTCTGCTGCTGTCCGCCGCTCAGGTTTTTCACTCTTTCCAAGGCTTTGTCCAAAAGCCCTACCCGGTTGAGGCAATCGAGAGCGAACTCCTGTTCATATCGAGGCAGTGGAAACAGGCTTCGGAGCGTTCCATAGGAGGCAATTCGCCCTACGAGAACATTCTGCAGAGCAGTATGTCGCTCGATAAGCTGATGCTGCTGAAAGATCATTGCCGTTGCTTTCCGATGTTCCCGAATGAGGCGGGAATTGCCATTCAGAATTCCGAGGCCTTCCACCTCAACAGTGCCTTCAGACGCTGTGTTCAATACATTGAGGCACCGCAGGAGAGTAGATTTGCCCGCTCCCGAAGCTCCAAGGAACACCGTGAAATGGCCGGAATAAAACTCTGCGGATGTAGGATGCAACGCGGTGATACCGCCAGGGTAACGCATGCAAAGATTATCTATTGAGATCATGACAGACTTCCCAAAAAGCTCGAGAGGGTTTTCACCTGTTCATTTTCAAACAACCTGAAAAAACTTTAGAGGTAGCATGTTAGTAAACGGTATTGATATTTCGAGAAACCAATGAGAAGCTGTTAGGATTTTGTGAGCTTTTTGTTTTTTTCCGAAAACGGGAAGTCGTCGAATCGACCGACAAGGAATGAAATGTTACGTACTCTTTGCGCACCAAGGTGAGAGCAATTATTCTTGAATTACGCAAGGTGTTTCTATGCTAACCTTTTTACATTGCTCGCCTAATCACGGTACATTTTTCCAAAACGCACCAGAAAGAGAATAAATCCGCCAATCCAAGCAAACGCATACAAAGCAGTTTCTAAATCCATTTTGGGGCTCCTCAAGTGTTTTACAGACAATGCTCATTCATATTACAAGTATAACCATGGAACGTGAAAAAAACAGCTTATCTCGGAAAAATGATAGGGACATCGGATAGAACGCATGAAGAGGCAAATCCGGGAAACCCTTCTTGTGAAAGATATTTCCACGAATCCGAGCTCAAGAACGTTTAACACATATTTCGCGTCCCGGTGCTTTTAATGTTATTGTCAATCATTTTCTTATGATTTCGCATCATTCGCAAGAATTGCCGGATGGTCGGGGTCGTATAGGGCTTGCCCCGGTGTTGTATTCTTGCAGTATCCCTCAATTGTAAATAATTTTCACATACATACCCTAAGGCATGCGGAACGCGTGCCCAGGCAGTTTCCAAGTTTCTGCTTACTGTTTCACGGAGCGTAGGATGCAATACAATTGGATACGTCTCCTGCAAGAGTATGGGGCCTGTATCAATATGATCATCGATTTGATGAATAGTGAAACCGGTTTCCTGTATACCTTCATAGATCGGCCATATTATACTGTAAGCTCCCTGAAATCTCGGAAGAATTTCTGTATGCACATTGATCATGCCATAAGTTGGCACCGAAAAAATCTTACTTGCAATGTATCCGTTTCCAAGGGAGATTCCTAAATCGGCACGGCATTCTTTGAGCAACTCTGCGGTCCTTGCAGAATTTGTGTGGTCGGTTTTTATTATTTCCACATGATTTTGACTGCATACTTTCTCGATATCATCGACTTCTTCGTCTTTATACCAGTCACGGAGTCTGATCCCATTCAGTGCACCCAACAGACCTATCCGCACTGTCTTTCGGGCCTTACGTACAAGCGCTTTTGAAAAATCCGACGCTGTACTATGGGTCAGAATGAGTTTGACAACATTCAAGCGAGGATTAGAAGACAATACCGGTACAGAGCGGGATGCATAACCCTGCCTGACGGAGGTAAGAATAACAAGTCTCATGTTGCTTGCCTCAATGTAGCACCAACAAAATATCTGATGTGAGCCGTCGGCCATTGAACTTCGAAATGATGCCTGGGAATTGCGAAAACATTTGTAGTCCGGGGCACGATTGAGCCTCTGAATGCACCGAAACAAGCTTCGTACCCGACCTTCTCGACCATGAATAAGGAGGTTTCATCGGAATCGGCTTTCTTACCGTAAGGCCACGATATATACTTACATTCTATTCCCAGCTTTTCTTCGATATCCTGCTTCGATCCTGCAATCTCTTCATACATGAAGTCGGGATCTCCGGAAATTGCCGAGAATCTCGCATGAGTTTTTGTATGGGATCCTATCTCGAATCCAAGGAGCAGCAATTTCTCGAGATCCTGCCATCTCAACATTTCAATTGTTGTATTGTACTGCGCTATCTCGAGACAGTACTTCCTCGTCGTTTTCATATCGGCTCCTACAAATGAGGTCGGAACGAATACGATGGCTGGAATTCCATATTTCTTGAGGACCGGAATCGCATTGTTTGCAACATTGCGAAAACCATCGTCGAATGAGAGATGGAAGTATCTTCCATCGATGGGTTTTACCCCCCTAAGCATATCAACACACATGTCGGTGTTCACAAATGTTCCTATTTTCATGAGTTCCACAACCAAGGCTTCGAACTCGGGTATTTGATCGTCAAAAACATAGTGACAATACATGGATGTCAAAAAGGTACGCTGACCGGATGTTTTTAGAGCAGCCAAAGTCGTCAGAATGGTATTACGTAGAAACCATCTGATCCTGTTTCCGATTCCCAAAGGGGTCACTCCCGTCTGTTTCCAACTTGTAGCGTAATCATTGTGCGAATTCACATGACATTGTTTCTTGGATGCCATGTCTCCTGAGGTTTCGAGGCTTTCATCGATGTACAAATTGGCCTCCTTTCTGGTATTCTCTTATTCAATTTGCGTTCGTGCAGACTGAAATAGTTATAATTCCGGAAATTACCATTCAAAGATGATGCTAGCTTTACCCTCCTTCGCAACTACATTGAGACACCGATTCCTTTGGACTTTTCCGAACTCAGGATAATATTTGGAGCGAGTCAGGACAGCCTGTCCCGTGAGTGCTTTCCATTTAATAGGCTTGCAGTCCGGTAAGATGAGTTGACCGCTCTCTCCTTCCGCCAAGCATTCCACCGAAGGATCGAAATGAAAATGAGCAATTGCGCTGCCGTCTGCAGTGATGGTATCGGACACGACGAGACTGTTGGAATTTAAAGTCCAGGTCCTTCGGTGAATCGGGGAACCTCTGAATCGACGATATCCGTCATGAGAACACGAGACTTGGAAGGTATTTCCTGAATTATGCACTTCGAGATTGAAAGGATAAGCTCTTCTTCCTACCCGGAAGATGTCCCAAACCTCTGAGGAATCGGCGTTGCGAAAAGACACGGTATTGTGGGCCGGCGTAGATCGCACATACGAGCGAATCTTTCCTTTGGAATAACAGAATGTCCCGGTATCCACAAAAACCCTGTGCCCGAATATGGACATTTCGAACGACAGCGTATCCGCATGTGCATGGCCGGGAACATAGTCGGGTCCTATCGGTCCGACATCGAGAATCATGACGGTGTTAGCGGTTTGAAGTCGTATATAACCACTTTCATTGAGATGAACGAATTCACCCTGCGGTGTCAAAGCTCCAAGTCCCAGTTCGCATGCGTAACCTTCTAATTCTTCAGGAGAAGGGGCGATTCCAAAAGTAGCGTCGTTGAATAATGCCAGCTTTCGATCCGGATGCAGCATAGCACCTAACCAGGTCCGCATCCGGTTAGCGGTCGATATTATTGAGGCATTGACAAAATCAACGATGCTTGGAATCTCGTAAACTCTGGAGATATTCACTATGTCGAGCAAATCTTCGAGCACTATGGAATGGTACATCGCGCTGCGTTCGAAGTGACCTCCATCAGCGAGGATTTGTTCGGGTAATTCCTGCTTCAAGATATCAATTCCCTTGGTCAGCCATGTGTCAGGTTCGGCTCCTTCATAGAAAAGTCCTCCAAAAATCAGAGCTTTGGCATTTGCAAGCAAATGGTTTCCGAGCAAATGATATTCGATGTTTGCATTCAATGCTCTGATTTGGACAATCAGACTGTTTAAAGCCTCATCAGAGGGAGCTTTTCCTGCCAGAAACCATTTGATCCAGCTCGTGATCCTTCTAGAAAGGGGGTAAGGTTCCCACCCGATTCCGGAGCAGGGTGGATTATCTTGAATCCAGAGACTTATCAGCCTGCTATAGAAATCCGGATCGAGCATGGCATCATCTGAGCTCAAAAAATCAAAATAATGAAGATTATACAACCAAAGTTTGTCGATTGAGGTGTCATTCCAGATACCCGGAAAATGGAGAGTTCGCGTCCGATTGAGGAACGAGCACTGGTTACTGCTTATGGACGATTTGAGAAGGAACGGGGTTCTCCAAACCCTCTGCGTTTGCCGCAGAGGAGGAAACGAAGACAGACAAGGTTTTGTCCGGATAAGAAGCCTCCTGAGACGACCATAATACTGAATCGGCCTCAAGTGGCGCAATGTATGAAAATACAAAAAAGCACTCAAAGTGTTCTTCCTTCAAAAGCGGACCAGATTCTGCATTTCTTACGTAGAATCTCAACTAGCGACTACAAGAGATTGTGGTCAAACCCCGATCCTCTCACAATCAAGTCCGAACTCCTCAATATGATTTCCGGAATCTTGCGGGGATCTCGAACGGAATTCCTTCATGTATGCTCCTCACAGCGAGAATAGCAGCGACAGAGACCGTTTTGATTTCGTCCCACGATATTGGTGAAGCGGTTCCCTCAGTTAATGCCCTGGCAAACGATTGTATCTCTTGTCTGTGCCCTTTATCAGCCGAGAAACTGCGTTGTCGTTTGGTCTTGCCGTTGGAACAGAAGACAATTTCGCGAAAATCGTCGATGACGGCTATTCGGCCGCCCCCAAAAACTTCTACTCGTTCCTTCGGAAAAGCTTTGTCTCCTCCAGCCACATAGGCAATGCTGGAAACCGATCCATTTACATGTCTGACAGTGATCAGGCATTGATCCTCGGTTATTCCGGGTGCATTCATACCCCCGATGGACTCTGCGTAGATTCTGCACGGCGGACTTTCTGCGAAAAAGGTCGCCAGATCGATTGCATGGCACGCTTCCCCAACTATTCGTCCTCCTCCGACGGACTCATGTTGACTCCAATGACTCTCAGGAATCGGCCCGGCATTGAAACGTATGCAGATAGTTTTCGGCTGAGCGATCTTTGAAAAGAACTCCCGGACAGCCAGAGCAGCAGGCGAAAATCTTCTATTAAATCCAACCATGAGAAGCGGCTTCACTCCAGGACAATTCTCCATGGCATTATCTATGGCGAAAATATCCTCAATGCTTAGAGCTAACGGCTTTTCGACAAAAACGTCTTTGCCTCCTTCAATTGCCTTGAGGACCTGCTGAGCATGTCGATCGTGCTGGGTTGCAATGAATACCGCCTGGATTTCTTTATCATGCAAAACGGTGTCTTCGTCAGTGGTGGCATAATCGAAGCCGAGCTTCTTACCGCTGTGAACAGCGCTGGTGCCTCCTGCAGAACATAATGTCTTCGGATGAAAGTCGCCGATGTTGCATATGCAAGGGAGGAGTACGAGCCGAGCAAAGTTGCCGGCTCCCAGACATCCGATGGAGATCTTTCCCACCGGTGGACTTCCGGTAGTCAGCGCTTGCGTATGATTGTTCTGACTGAAACGTTCTGCTTCGGGGTACGTCAAGAGGATTCCAAGCTGACTCCGGCTTTCCAGTCTTATGGAGTTATATGCTTCAAGAGCATTCTCGACGGGAACACGGCGACTTATCAAAGGGGAGACATCGAGGCGGCCTGCTCCCATCAAGTCCAGTACCGCCTGGATATTGCGTTGTTCGGTCCATCTTACGTGAGCCATTGGATAATCCTGACCGTATGTCTCGTAAAAAGGATCGTACCTGCCCGGTCCATACGAGCATGAAACCACGAATTCCGCTTCTTTGAAGTAGAAGGGACGCCGGTCCAGCTCAAGACCGACCACACCGGTCAGGACAATGCGACCTTTCTGTCGTACCGCTGCTGCCGCCAGTTCTATGGGATCGTTCGATTTGGTTGAAGCGCTTATGATAACGGCGTCGACGCCGAAGCCGGAAGTTCTATCGAGGATGTCATTGGCCTTGAAATCCGGCCGTGCTTCTTCAGCTCCCATTTTGGTCGATGCCAACTCGCACTTGGTTCTATCAAGATCTACCGCGAGCACGCGGGCTCCCGCTGCATGGAGCAGGGCGACAGTAATCTGCCCGATAAGCCCCAATCCGATCACGAGAACCGTTTCACCTAACTTGATTTCGGAAAGACGAATACTCTGCAATGCAATAGCGCCGAGAACCGCGAAAGCCGCATTGTCCAGAGGCACTTTTTCCGGAACCAGGGCACAGAGGTTCTTTGGAACGCACACAACCCCGGCGTGAGGTCCGTTGCTTGCGACCCGATCCCCCGGTCTGAAATTTTGGACTCCTGCTCCAACGGCGATCACGATTCCTGCGGAGGAATACCCCATGTTCATGGGCTCATCCAATTTTTCCTGCACTTGAGCCAGTGTCTGGAATAATCCCTCATTCCGAATTTTGTCAAGTACTCGGCGCACCTGGTCCGGTCTCTGGCGAGCCTTCCCGATTAACGATTTTTGTGACAATTCCATCAGCGCTTTTTCTGTGCCCGGCGAAATTACCGAAGCGACGTTTGCAATTAACAAGTGGCCTGCCTGAACAAGGGGTTGTGGTACAGTGTCGACGGAAATAGCGCCATTACGTATGTTTTGAGTAATTTTATGCACCTGTTTGCCTCCGTTTGAACGTGGCGATCACATTATTAGTAAGAATTCTGTTGAAAATATCATTTAAGCAATAGTCTCACGGGCATCCAATCGTCCGTGAGGGATTTGCGAAACGACCTGCCGCAGTTTTCCAGTCGCAGACCTTTGTAGAACTGAGGTATATTCAATAGCTACCCTTGTGCCAGACCCTACTCTTTTTGTCGTCTCGGATAGGAGCATTGCTTCGTCAGTCTCACTATAGTGACTGCCTCGCACGACCCGGATAGTGAATGCCCCGGGTTCGGTCTGATATATTTGAGCTTCCCGGATGTTTACCATGTCCTTGAAGATGTGATCCGTTCTGCCCAGCTTTGCCCCATTTGCAAGGATCACATAATCTTCCAGCCGGCCGTCGATGTATTCGACAAGGCGACCGGGTCTGTTACATGCACACTGACGATTGGAAAGAGTCACCACGTCGCCGGTGTCGTACCTGACCAGAGGAAAGGCGGGATTCGTAAAATTGGTTCCTAACACCCTATATCGACAGCCAGACTCTTCGGGGACGAACTCAACTGCCGAAAAGTCCTCATCCACATGCAAGTTTCCAATTTCACATTCAGAAATATTCGCTACTGCCTCAACAGACCCGTAATGTTGTCTCGCCTTCACCCCGAAAGCCTCAAATATCAATTTCTTCTGAGGTTCCAACAGGTTTTCAGCTCCGATGGTTATCCATCCGGGTTGATACCCTACGTCCAATTTTTTTTCGATCATGTGAGATGCGAGTAATGAGATAAGAGATGGATACCCGTGAATCCATGGAGGCTGAAATCGTCTGATCGCTTCTATGTAATAGTTCAAATTCTTTTCGTTCATGTGATAACCACTGAACAATACCTGTTTTCCGGGATAATTGTGTCTCCAGAAAGGGGCCCTATCCTGTGTAAGTGGAACAACGGAGCGCCCACCAAAGTACGCACACCACGTACCCGGATAGATACCGTGCCACAATCGATATCGCCACCAGACGGCCCATTGTCTCTGAACTGCTTCCCGCGTCGTGGAGAAACGCAGTCCTGCTCCGGTAGTTCCGCTCGTGTGTGCAGGCAGTCTGGCCTTTGACGGGATCCGCTTGGAGAGAAATGCAGTGTAGTCTTCCTGTATAACTTGCTTGGTCAAGACGGGCAGACGCTTGAGGGAATCGAGACAAGTGAAATCGTCAGGTATTGCACCTGATTTACGAAAAAGTTCCTGAAAGTAAGGGGTTGTCTCATAACAATGCTGCATGAAATCCCTTAACTGTCGATCACGATAATCCTGGATTTTTTCCAGAGGCCAAGAAGTTCTGTCAATCGCCTCCTTGAGAATGTGGGGAAAATCGCCCCCGAATTGCAAGCGCTTGACTCGCCAGCCTTCTGCTGACGCCGCCACGTTCTGTAGCTGCCATGGCAATATGGAGTATATCCGCTCAAGATTCATCTTAGCCGACGCCTCCCCAATTTGCGGTAACCCTGCTGAGGTTCGAACCAGGTATGGCCCCCCATTCAGTTGTTATGACCTACGAAAGAACATCTGCTCATACGTGGAGGCTCTGTGTGTTTTTTGCTCACAATTTGCCGGATCATGACTAAAAAGACCCAGATCCCATCAATTATCCCATGGCAGAATTCTTCCCCCGAAAGACTGCATCTGCGGTGGAAAACCCTCTTCCGCTGAGTCATCTCGATATCTAATTCTTTGAGTTTATCATCTGTCGAGTTGAATTTTGTGCAAGAAAGATGCCGCTGACCAAATCGTTGCTATGTACGGATCATCTTTGGGAATCGAGCTCAAGAGCACTTTCTCGCGGTGCCCGATTTCTATACACTTGGCGGCAAATTCGCTGCATCCAGAGCGCAAGTTTTGGTAAGAAGAAATAATCTTGATTAATTTACCATTCTTAAGGCCACCTCGCTTGACACAGCTTGTAACACTGGATAGCATGGTTTTTACTGGTTAACTGAGTGGAAAAGAATTAACCGATCCGGGACCGATAAATTGGTACAATACCGACGGATCTCAAGATCAAAGAATAACTGCACTATTGCAAAAGAAACTTGAAGCGAATTGAAGAATGACGGTGGCTAAAGGCCACTAATCATGACAACACACAAAATGTGATTTCGCAATCAAAGGGGAGGCACTTCATAACATCATTTCGCGAATACATGAAGAAATTCCAGTGGCAGAATGTCGATTCCCCACTACGAGTTGATAGTGGGCAGGGGAAGGCGCATGCACCTGGCCATTGATGCTCTGGGAACAAAGCGGGGAGGGGCGGCTACCGGTTTTCTAGAATTGTTGACAGTGGCCGTTGCAGACCCTCGTATAGAAAAAATTACCGTTTTTTCCAGTCCTGCAACCGACAGACGGTTTGCTTTCCCGCAATCACAAAAGCTTGAGATTATCGAGAAAACAGTGGTTGATCGCAATCCGTTTGCGAGGATCTCGTGGTACGAATACTTCCTTGCCAGGGCGTGTAGAAGCGTTTCGGCCGATTTATTATTCATTTTTGCCAATTATGGTCGAGGATGTTCAAAAATTCCCCATGTAACCTATGTTCAGCAGTCTTTGCCTTTCAGCAGAGAAGCAATTCAAACTTTTGATTCCCGGCTCGAACAACTAAGGATCATGACGTATCGTCATCAGATGCGACGTTCCTGCCAAGATGCTGCTCGCGTTATCTGCCAGAGCAATGTTATGCGAGATTACCTGGTCAAATACTTTGACATTCATGCATCGAAAGTCGAAGTGGTTTATCTCTCACCGAGAAAATTGGACAAAATACCGGGGGATTACCGTAGAATAGACCCTATGCGTGCTGCTCCGGCGAGGAATCGCATCCTCTACGTCGGAGATTCCTATCCTTACAAAATGGTCGAAACGGCTATCATGGGAACGCGCCTTATGCGGCAATACAGGCCCGAGGTTCAACTGTTTCTGACCCTTCCAAAGGACCATCCATTTTCCCGTGAGCACGGGGTTGCGTGTCTCTCATATTTGGAAGCAGGTGAACTTCGGGAAGCTTTCGAATTGGCTGATTTGCTCGTTTTGCCATCATTGGTTGAAAGTTGCGGTCTGCCTCCTTTAGAAGCCATGAGCGTGGGCATACCAGTACTCATTGCAGACCGACCGTATGCTCGAGACATTTTCGAGGATGCCGCAGTTTTTTTTGATCCGATGGATGCAAGAGATTTGGCGAACCAGGCTTTAAGGATTCTGGAGGATGAGGCATTGCGAGAAACCCTTATGCGAAAGGGCCTAAGTCTGGTGCAAAAAAGAGAGGCCGGCAAACCTTATCAGCGGATGTTGGATATATGTCTTGAAGAATTTGCCAAAAACGGCAGTAGAGCGAAGTAATTGGGGAAACAACTCATTAGTGCATTCAAAATCAGATAGCGGCGGTGCAGGACCGTGTCATATCCCCCAGTGCATTTCCGGATCGTTCGGATTTTGCTATTTGTATGCCGTGCAGCTATCGGGAGGGGATTATGTGTGGTATTTGCGGGCTTTGGGGCAGGGTGCAGTTGCAATCAATAGACTTGATGATGGATGCGATAGCGCATAGAGGACCCGATCAATCAGGAACCTTCTTCGAACCTTCGGAGCACCTCGCGTTGGGACATCAGAGGTTGTCCATCATTGACTTGAGCGACGCCGGTCGTCAGCCGATGTATAACGAAGATGGAAGTGTCGTCATAGTGTACAATGGAGAGATTTACTCGTACGCCGATTTGCGGAATCGTCTCAAAAGCCGCGGCCACCAGTTTCGCAGCACCACTGATACCGAATGCCTGATTCATCTATATGAGGAACGCTCCGCAGACTTCTTAAAAGAAATCAATGGAATGTTTGCTCTTGCGATCTGGGACCGACGTAAACGCGAGCTAATATTGGCCCGTGATCGGACTGGCATTAAGCCTCTGTATTACGTGCACACCGACAAATTTTTTGGCTTTGCTTCAGAAATTAAAGCTCTCCTGGCAGGAGGTCTCGTCGGGCAGCAGGTGGATCGCGAGAGTATTGAGGAATATCTGGCTTTCCAATACGTTTCGGCACCTCGGACAATTTTGAAGAACGTGCGGAAATTGCTTCCAGGCCATTTTATAAGGGTACGAAGAGATTTGAGTATAACCGTGGAGCCCTATTGGAATTACGACAGCTACAACCTTAGCGAATCTCGAACGGAAGAAGACTGGGCTGTCGAACTACGCAGTCTGGTGCAGCAATCGGTGAGAGATCAAATGGTGGCTGATGTTCCGGTGGGAGCTTTTTTGAGCGGAGGACTCGATTCAGGCATTGTTGTCACAGAAATGGCCAAAATGAGTAAGAGTAAGGTTGGGACTTTCACCGTCAACTATGGAGGGGTGACAGACACGAATGAAGAGGAGGAAGCAAGCCTGCTGGCTAGGCATGCTGACGTAAAACACACGATTGTAGATTGTTCCGACTCTGATCTGTCCAGACTACTTCCTTTACTGATATTCCATGCAGACGAGCCGATTGCTGAACCGCTCATGGCACCCTATTTTCTGCTTTCCGCTGCGGCTCGCAAAGAGGTTAAAGTTGTTCTCACCGGAGAAGGCGCAGACGAACTTTTTTTCGGGTACAGCCGTTATAGACTGGGTTATTACAAGAAGGTGCTGTCTATGCTTCCTACTCCGGTTTTGGCAAAGGTTTATAGTGGTCTCACAAAGTGGATCGGCCCTCAGCATAGAATATGTCGAGTGATGAAAACAGTTGTGGAGGACACAGGCATTTGCGATTGGAGCGCCGTCTTCCTCTCCAGGGAGATCGATGCTCTCACACGGTTTCCGCAGAATCTTGACGAGAATGGTGCGCACTCCTTGAGGTCGCATTCAATAGAAGACATTATGAGCTATTTATTTGATGAGGATTTTAGGCTTCGACTTCCCGATTACATTCTTTTACGCGTCGATAAAATGAGTATGGCCCACTCTCTTGAAATCCGGCCTCCATTTCTGGACAATCGCATCATAGATTTTTCCTTGCGCTTGCCGACAGACATGAAGGTGAGGGGAGGAATAGGTAAGTACCTGTTACGACGATCCTTTCAAAATGATATACCGCACCAAACGGTCAAAGGGAAAAAGAAACCTTTTGCCGCCCCGTACAACCGGATTGTGCAGCAGTTGGCTAAACAATACCTGACCGACTCGGAGTGTGCGGAAGACGGCATTCTCTGCAGATCCGAACTCACTAAGCTATTGAGCGGAGATCCGTTTTACCGTGGTCGTTTCAATGAGAAAATATGGTCTCTCGTCGTTTTGGAAATCTGGTACAGAATTTTTGTACGTCAATCATTGAAGATGACCAGGAATAATGATCGTGATCCTATCGATGATTACGGTCAAGTTGCACGGCAATAAGAATTTAATAGTCTTCGCGACAAGAAATCGGCGAGGCATTTCCTGTACAAAACTTCAAAGACGAGACCGGCCGGGATACGCGAGTATTTTTGTGGGATAACGACTGATTGCGTCACGAACAATCATATACTTGAATCCTCTTACAGAAACACGCGTAGATTTGAGCAGTTTCAATCGAAGAGTGGAGATGAGTCCGGACGTCCATGCCGTGCGGGCGAGTGTCACATTAGGCGAAGTGACATTGGACCAGGGTTCGATCCGCTCCAAATTGGAGGCGAGATGATCGGTTCCCTGCCATGCAATCCCGCTCGGTACAGAGCGATCGCCGGCATTGAGCAGGTCTACAAGGATCAGTTGATTGCCCGATCTCTTTAACAGTAGCAGAGACTCATGTGGAGCAGGTTCACTCTGTCTTTGCCCGCGGCTCATGAATCCTTCACTCGTTGCCGATGACTGCTGAAACTGGTGATCGTACCGGCCGTATGCGCGGGAATAGGCACGCCATGCTCCGAGAGATCGATCTGCATAGAGCATCCAGACTAATTCACGCAATCCATTCTCTTTGCGAAAAACTTCTGCACGTTTATGAGAGCAATTAAGATCCAAAAACACAAAATGCGTGCCCGCCTTCACTGCCGGCACTTGAGTAATGAGGCTCTGTATAAGATCATTACGGATCTCTGCAGCTTCTCTCCAATCAATGCTCAATCCGGCATGGAAGACGGCCATGAAACCAATCAAAGCTACCGCCATGGATCTTCCGACGTATTTGACGGCTGTCTTCTGCCAAACACTCAGTCCTGCTGCAATCAAAATGGCTACGCCGAAAGAAGCGGAAGAGTAAATCCGGCTTGCCCATGTGAAATTAAGCCATGACAAATCGCCATCCGGCAACATACCCCATTTGGTTCGAAGAGTTTCGGCGAGTTGCGGATGATAACTTCCGTACCCCGCAAGCTGATAGGGGAGCATACCAAGAAGAAGTATTCCAGTGCCGAGCAGGATCAAATACCACTGAGATCCGGGTTCGAACCATTTTGCTGCGGTTACGGCATAGGACCTCCCGAGACTCGAAAAGAGGAATAGAGCGGCCGCGCCCAAAGAAATCAGAGTGCTCACTAAAAGTGCCCAACGATCTGCAGAGACAGACATGAACGGTTCAATGAGATACAACCAAAGCAGTGCCAAATACGACCAGAGCAGTTCCAGAGGTGGCAGGAGATGACTGTGGGTCACCGCTCCGCCGTTTAAGAATAGAAATCTCACGGCGACTGCCGTCAGAAACCCCACCAGGATTGCACCACAAAGCCGAACAAAGAAGATTCGATCTGAAGGCCGATTGACGCATGTTTGATGAACAGGCCAGACCAACAATGGTACCATGAAAATGAGAAAGCTGGTCGACTCATACGTGAGAAACGATATCATGTAAATGGTTACCGGCAGAATTATGCCGCTCCAGCATGACGACTTCCGCGCCCAGCGTTGGAACGCAAGCACGGATAGCCAAAACAACAGCATACTCAGGCGGGAATTATCAGTGAACAATACGTACGTCAAACAGGAAACCGGGGGCAAAAAAAACGCGAACAAAACAGCCATGGACACGAAGAGGCGCCGACCCGGAAAAGCTCTGTCAAGGGATAATCCCATGGACAACGCAGAGCCGGCAAGCAGCAGGAGCGAGCACAAATGGAACGCCATTTTGTTGAAGCCGAATAGCTTAAATAATCCTATCCAGTAAAGCCCTTCCACCGGCCGTAAGAACTTCTGAGCATATAACTTCAAAGCGTCAGTAAAGCTATTCCAATAGGGGTACGCGAGTACCCACCAGTCGTCGCCGTCGAAACCGATATCACCGGTGATTGCAGTGATACCAAAGCAATACAGAACAAGTCCCAGTCCTATAACCCAAAGGTATGACTCGGCGATTTCGGATCGTTCCGTTGTCACACTACAGGGCCTCCTTAATGATTTTGAAAAAGCCCCGATTTCGCATTTCGGCCTTCGTAGCTTTCCATATCCGCTCAACCGGATCGTTTGTACACCTTGCAAGAAAGTCCCAAGACCTAGAGGGGAATCATGATTCGAATCCAAACTTTAAGACCTCGATATCTCAATGTCAATTGGAATAATATGTTTTTCGAAAGTCTTCGTTAACGGGAAAGGATTATCAAGAATAAAACGCCAGAAGCCAACCGATTTCATGATTCCCGGACTTTATGGATTCCAAAAATCGTCAGCAGGGTTGCCTCAAAATGTTGCTTTGGTAACAACCAAATAACAGTTGACTCAAGTTTGACGTCGCATTAGATTATTTCTCTGTATTAGAGCTATGCGGCTGCCTCTGATCATTTCTTATGAAGGGGGCATATATGGTGTAGGAACAGAAGATGCGGTTTTTACCCGTAAGTGATTTCGGGCGTACCATCGTATTTGTGCACGCTCTCTTTATCTTTGGGCTTATAGATTCTGCTCGATCAGACGGGCTCCAAATACGGCTCTGCAGTTCTTCGGCAATATATGGAGAATTATCGGGCCAGTTCCACAATCGAGGCCTTTCACAAGCAATAAGATCGTTTCTACGGCAGACAACAGGGTCTCATCGGGCGTACGACTCCAGCAGCCTGTTCCAGAGATTTGCACCCTCAATTCCGAACTTCCGGATCAATCGTTTTTACCGTCTCTGCAACAAAATTAGTGAGAGTTGTTTTCCAGCGGACTCTGTAGCGCTTTTCAGCATAGTCTGTGATTGTGCAGCGTGTTGGGAATCTCGCACCACTTTGTCGAATTTTTCGAAGATCGACACGTTTGAAGTTTATTCATTGCATTCGTTAACGTGAAGACTCACTGCTCCCCAAAGCAGACGAGTTTGGAGAGTATCAGGAGACAAACTACTGTCCGGGTCGATTTTTTCCAAAGGGCACTGACCATCCTTTTAACGGACCGTAGTGCGAATAGTTGTGGAGGATGCATCGCTTATTTACAGATTCTTTGACTGAAGTTCTGATTTCAAAATCTTAATTCCTACTGTGAGAGATAGTTATAAGAGGAGACCATAATGAAACTCAGGGATATAGGTCTGAAGGTGAAGATTATGGTGGGAGGAATCATTCCCATCATCCTGGCAGTAATATTGTGCATGGTAGTGCTTTTCAGCGTGCATTCGCTTTTACGGAACGTCGAGAGCGTCGATCAAACGCACAGGGCGATTCGTGAGACTGTGGAACTCCAATTCGATACTATGGGCATGCTGGCCTGGCTTCGGGCGTTCCATGTGACCGGGAACGAACGCTTTGTCCCCGAGTACAAAACCAGATTGGAACGTATTGACAAGGGATTTGCGGATTTGAAACGAACCGTCGGAGACGGAGATGAGATCAAGTATCTTATTCAAGCTCAAGAAGTATTGGCAGACGCTCGGAAACGATTTGAACTGGGAGTCGAACTGCAACGCGAGATTAACATAGGCAAGTCTCTGAACGATGTGGCTGCGCTTGTGGCGGCGGACAAGGGACAGTCGTTGACCCGCTTACGCAATTTGGTAAAGGGGTTCGTAGAGAAACAGCAGAGTCTGTCAGACAAATTCCCGGGCGAAGAAACGAGATCCCATGTGGGAGGGCAGACTACCGGAACACCTAGCGTGAGTCCGACCTCGGCTCCTCTACAGGCGATGGAAATCTACACTTCCGTGGTGGAAATGGAAGACTCGCAACGTGGATACCTACTCGCAGGAACTGACGAATTTCTCAAGTCTTACGAGGAGGCTTCCAAGCGAGCGTTTGCACTCATTGAGAAACAGAAGCAGATAATGGCAGGGAATACTAATCAGTTGCGATTCCTTGCAGACATAGAGGAGACTCTCAGGACATGGGACAAAGAAATTGCCGAGCCGGAAATAGCTCTGCGAAAACAGGTTTTGGCATCCAAAACGAACGCCGACCTGAATAAATTAGTTGCAGAAAATCGTATCAGCGAGAAAATGCGCAATTATGACGAGTTGCTGGCTGCATTCAAAGAAGGTCAGGAAAAAATCCTCCAGGAGCGACGGGCAGCTTCTGAGAAGTCCACGGACGTAACCGAGAGAATTCTCGTGCTGGGCCTCATTCTTGTTATAGCCTCCAGCTTATTCATTTCGTACTTCATTGCCCGGGCAATTGCAAATACCGTAGGTCAAGCAGTAGATCTTGCAGAGGCGATCAGCAGGGGCGATTTGACGATGAGTCTCCAAAAGAGGGGAGAAGACGAAGTCGGGAGACTTACTCAAGCTCTCAACGACATGGTGGAATATCTACGAGAGCAGACCCGGAGAACTGTGGAAGGGATCAACGTCCTCGGTTCGTCAGCGGCAGAAATTGCTGCCACCGTATCTCAGTTGGGCGCGAGTACGTCACGAACATCCTCAGCGGTTACAGAAACCATTACAACTATCGAGGAAGTGAAGCAGGCTGCAAAAATATCGAATGACACGGCAAAAAAGGTTGCAGAAAGCTCCAAACAGGCGGTGGAAATATCGGAATTAGGAAAAAAGGCCACGGGCGATACGGCCCATCGCATGAATCTCATAAAAGAGCAGATCGAATCTATCGGAGAAACGGTTATCCGCCTGAGCGAGCACAGTCAGGCCATAGAAGAGATTATTGGCACAGTGCAAGATCTTGCCGACCAGTCCAATCTCCTGGCGGTGAACGCATCCATCGAAGCAGCACGGGCCGGCGACCATGGCAAAGGGTTCGCTGTGGTTGCCCTCGAAATCAAGACTCTGGCGGACCAATCCAAGAGTGCAACAGAGCAAGTCAGGCGAATCCTCGAGGAAACTAAGAAATGGGTAAGTGCTGTTGTCATGGCGACCGAGCAAGGGACAAAGGCTGTGGAAGCAGGCGTGAATCAATCGGTGATGGCCGGCGAATCGATCGAATCGTTGTTCGGCAGTGTGTCGTCGTCATCTCAGGCAGCCACAGTGATTCATACTACAACCGAACAGCAGCTTGCGGGCGTGGGACAGGTTTCGATAGCCATGCTCAACATCGACCAGGCTATGCAACAAAATGTCTCCAGTATTTCGCAACTGGATCAGGCTGCTAAAAGGATAGAAGAGTTGGGGACTGTCCTGAAAGACCTGGTGGAACGAACCAAAGTACAGTAGTCGGCTGAAAAGTTCTTCAGAAGTATTGGGAGCGAAGTCTTATTTGCAAACGAAATGCGCTCGGCAGCTTATCGCTAGACCAGAAGGCTTTCAAGCGCATTTCCAACGAAAAGTCACGAGTGGCTACTGACTTCCGAGGCGATAACGTTCTGTCTGTCCGTTCCATTATCTGACGCAATCAGCCTGAGATACCAACTTCTCTCTTTTGAAAGACATTTCGGTAAGTGGACCTAATTTGATTTGTCTTTTCGACTGTAGCTATCAACATCACTTCTCATCAAGGGTCTTACGTACTTGCCGCAACAGTTCCTTGAATCTGAACGGTTTGGAAACGAAACCCTTAGCGCCCAATCCTGAACATTCATTCGCGGAAGCGTCGGCCGAATAACCGCTAGCAATGATGACTTTTGCCTGAGGATCAATCTCGGTAATTTTCCTGAGGCAGTCTTTACCGCCCATGATTGGCATGATGAGATCGAGAATGATCAGTCCAATATTTTCTTTCTCCCGGCCATATATTTCGAGAGCTTGTTCGCCGTTGATGGCGGAGAGCACCGTATAGCCCCTCTTCGTGAGAATTCGCTCTCCTAAATCTCGAACAAACTCCTCATCATCGACCAGCAAAATCGTTTCCGTTCCGAAGGCCGGTATTTCCGCCAGAGAGTCAGCAATCTTTTCCTGATTCATGTCAATGGCAGGCAGATAAATCTTGAATGTGGTTCCCTTTCCGACTGAGCTGTAACACTTTATGTGTCCCCCGTGCTGTTTCACTATACCGTGCACCATGGCCAAGCCAAGGCCTGTGCCTCTTCCTATCGCTTTGGTGGTGTAAAAGGGTTCAAAAATATGTTCAATGGTGTCGTTATCCATACCATGTCCAGTGTCGGACACCGAGAGCAACACATAATTCCCGGGTTTGGCTTCAACATTGAATCGGCAGTACTGCTCGTCAAGGATTACGTTTTCAGTTGTTATTCCCAGAGACCCCTGTTCTCCCAGTGCATCTCTCGCGTTCACGGCAAGATTCATGACGATCTGCTCAATCTGGCCCTTGTCCGCATTTATCATTTCAAGATCATCAGCCAGATCCAGTCGAATGTCGATCATTTTGGGGATGACGCGGTGCAAGAGTTCTTCCACGTGTCGGATTTCATGATTCAAATTCATGGGAAGCGGATTGGGTTCCGCTTTCCTACTGAAAGTCAGAAGATTTCGAACCAGTTGAGCCCCACTTCTTGCAGCTCGATAGATCTTCTGAAGATCGCCGTATTCAGGGTCTGTTTCCGCCTTTCCTTCGAGCAGGAACTCCGAATATCCCATGGTGACCTGAAGAAGGTTATTAAAATCGTGAGCAATGCCTCCTGCCAGGGTACCTATGGCCTCCATTTTTTGGGCCTGTCTGAGTTGATCTTTGAGGGAGGCTCTTTCTTCTTCTGCCTTTCTGAGATTGCTCAGATCAACGTCAACACAATACATTTCTTTCTTGCCGCCAGGAATGTCCAACATCACATGTGTAGAATAAACGGGCACGATGGAGCCATTTCTGTTTGTGAGCGCCAATTCTCCTGACGGAATCCTCTCACCTTTCGCAATCCAGTTTTCCACTGCCGAGACAACTTCCTCACGCATTTCCCACGGAATAATCAGATCCTCCAGTTGTCTGCCGAGGACTTCATCTCTTGAATACCCATAGAGTCTCTCGCTTGCGGAATTCCAGAAAACAACCGACCTGTTTTCGTCATAACCTTGAACAGCAACACTGGATACATCTTCAAGAAGAAGCCTAAACCGGCGTTCGCTCTCTTGTATCGCTTCTTGAGCTTTCTTCAGACGGTCTATGTCCACGTGGGTGCCAATCATCCTGACAGACCTACCGTTTGCGTCCCGACCAACACTCTTCCCTCGACCCAGAATCCAATGCCATTCCCCACTCTTGTGCATCATCCGAAACTCGGCTTCAAACGAATCGCATCGGCCTTCAATACAATCATCATGAGCTTGCGATACTTTCTTTCTATCATCAACGTGAATCAGGTCGGACCATGACTGAAGCCCCATTTCAAGGGGGAGCGATTCGTACCCAAGCATTCTGTAATATCCAGGACTGTAATACATTTTATCCGTTTGTATGTCTCTGTCCCATATGCCGTCATTAGCAGCTTCCATTGCCAGACGGAATCGCTCTTCACTCTTTCTTGCCGCTTCTTCCGTATTCTTCCGTTCCGTAATGTCTGCAGAGTAAACGGCAATCCTATCAACTAAACCCTGGTCGCCAAATACGGGAAATATCGCGTGGCTTACATCACGTGCATATATTCGGTCTTCTGTTTGCATGGGTACCCCCACTCGAACGACACTCTCCATCTGTCTTCTAAGCCTTACACCAGCATCCGGTGGCAAGTAATCGTAAACACATTTTCCGATGACTTCTTGATTATTTTTCCCAATGCGAGCCGCAAATGTATCGTTTGCAGCTAAAATTTCACCATCTTTCTTTAGTAGGAACAACGCTTCGCAGATTGCATTGAAGATGGATCGTAAATTTGTTTCACTCTGCTCAAGTGCTTTTTCTGTCTGCTTTCGCTCCGTGACGTCAGTGATAAGTCCTGTCAATCCTATAAGCTGGCCGTTTTGGTACAGAGGGCGACTATTGGACAGTACATGAAATGAGTCTCCATCCTTAGTCACCAGTCTGTATTCCGCCGTTTTCAGATCGCCTTTCATGACCTGAGCGTAGCGTGCCGCCACTCGGAGCAAGTCATCAGGATGAATAAATTCAGTGAAACGTCGTCCAATGATCTCTGCAATAGAGAATTTACTCTTGCGCTCGATGGCCGGACTGATGTAGGTGATCCTTCCCTCCAGATCCGTGCTAAAGACGATATCGTTCAGGTTTTCCACCAGTGATCGATATCGTTCCTCACTCTCTCGAAGGGCTTCTTCAGCTTCTCTGCGATCCGAGATGTCGGTCATGAAGATCAAGACAGCAGGCCGCCCATCCCATTGAATAATTACATTCGTGATCTCGACCCATCTAATTCCACCAGTTTTGTGAAGCACTCTGAAAGAATATCGTCGGGGCAGAGATTCCTCCCTGGTTCTTTTCAGATGATTCTGACATACCAGTTCCCGGTCGTCAGGATGGATAAATTCTGCGAAGGGTTTTGAAAGCAATTCAGATTGTGAATATTCAAACAACTCAATGGTTGCAGGATTCACGAATTTCAGCCAACCGTCGTGGGCCACAATAATTGATTCCTGCACATGCTCAACCACCTCACGATATCTCTCTTCCGATTTGGAAAGGGACTCTTCTGCTCGGATGCGCTCTTTGATCTCATGACGCAATTCATTGTTAATATGAGATAGCTCGATTGTTCTCTGTTTAACTTTTGCTTCCAGCTCATCCCGGGATATACGGAGAGAATCGAGCAG
Organism: Desulfomonilaceae bacterium; assembly: GCA_041740635.1. GTDB lineage: Bacteria > Desulfobacterota > Desulfomonilia > Desulfomonilales > Desulfomonilaceae > Desulfomonile. Next base: position 33,501 of record JBGSLQ010000006.1, read on the forward strand.
TCCCTCTCTTTCCAGGCCCAATTTCAATGAGCCGATTGCGAATGATTTCAGATTACGAGATAGGATCAGCACGATCCCGCAAAAAAACAGAAGCACTATTCCGGTGATGGTGCCGGTCTCATCTGCTTTGAAAAAGAAGCGACCGGAAATGGGAATGAGTTCCAAAATAATGGTCGGAACACTGGCAATGTTCGAGGGCCAATAGAAGACGGCCGCACCACAACTGATTCCCGCTATGAAGAGAGCCATCATATACTGATGAGGCACGGAATTCTGCGGAAAGAGGAAAATCGCAGCCGAGCCCCAGAGCAATCCACCCAAAATATTTCCTACCGCGTATCGTCTCTCCCAGATTGTTGTATTGGGATTGTGGCGCAGTGCCCTAAAATAACGTTTAACTAAGATATGGCGAGATATTTGAATAATTGCGTAAGCAGTCAACCAGATTATCAAGTACGAGTGGGGAAGCAGATCCCACAAAGATATACTTAACACGGTCGCGCCGAAGAAGGCTCCTAAATGACCCACTCCTCCCCGAGTATAGAGTTGATGGACCAAGCTCGAATGAATCACGTCGGCTTGAGCGCTCGAATCTGAACCAGCATCGCGCGAATTGGTATATCGCTCGGAATTCATCCATTCCCCCCGGTATTCGACGTCGAAATACCTATAATGAAAAGGTCTTGTGCACCTGAACAGGGCTGTCCGCTTGTAACCCTGTAATCAGAAGAGTAATCATGGTCGGTGCCGCAATGAATCCCGAGCGTACGCTATCACAGGTACGGCAGTCAAGGGCAATAAGCGAGAATCGGATTCTCGACGATCCCGGAAGTTCCGGGGTGGAGTTCCAGCCTCGCAAGACACACGTCGGGCCGGATCTATTTTTTCAATTGGGGAAGAAAAGAGTCGAATTTATAGAAATTACAAGTTCAGCACACAGTGTCAAGCCGATTGGAGTAATGCAGCGCTCTGCTTTTTCCTGAAAGCTCTCCTTCTGTCAGTTTCCGCAAGGAACTGTTTCCGCAGACGAACATTTATGGGCGTGATTTCCAGGTACTCATCCTCTCTCATAATTTCCAGCCCGCGTTCAATACTAATTTCCGAAGCAGGAGTGAGCTGTATGGCCTCGTCTGCGCCTGCAGCTCGCATATTGGTAAGCTGCTTGCCTTTTACCGGATTCACGGTCATGTCGTCACCTTTGGACGAATTGCCGATAATCATACCCTCGTACACTTCCGTACCCGGACCGACGTACAGGGTTCCTCGTTCTTGAAGATTGAATAGGGAAAAACCGGAAGCCTTGCCCGAGACCTTTGAAATCATGGCCCCTTCACGTCGTTTGCGTATTTCGCCGACGTGGGGTCTGAAGCCGATCACACGGGAATACATAACCCCTTCTCCCCTGGTATCGACGACGAGGTCGGTCCGATAGCCCAAGAGACCCCTTGTGGGAATCTCGAAAATCATTCTCTTCTGTTTCCCATGGCTCTCCATGCTGATCAGGAGACCTTTCCGGATTCCGATCTTATCAATTACAACTCCCGCGTACTCTTCCGGCACTTGAACGGTTACTTCTTCAAAAGGCTCCACGATACAATCATCGATTTCTTTTACGATTACTTGAGGTTGCGATACCTGGACCTCATATCCCTCCCTGCGCATATTTTCCAGCAGTATGGCAATGTGCAATTCGCCTCTCCCGTACACGGTATATGCATCAGGCATGAAGTCGATTCGCAGACCGACGTTGACTTCCAGTTCTTTCTCAAGTCGTTCACGGAGCTGCTTGTTCGTGACATATTTTCCGTCACTGCCGGCAAAGGGGGAACTATTGACCAGGAACATCACGCTTATGGTAGGCTCGTCCACGGTAATGGCAGGTAAGGCCTCTTGATCGGCGCTGTCGCATAAGGTCTCTCCTATGTCGATATTGGAGAAACCGGATACCATGACAATATCACCCGCAAATGCCTCGTCCACAGCGACCCTTTCCAGGCCTCTGAAGGTAAAAAGCTTTGTGACCCTGCCGGTTACCGTTTCACCGGTGAGCTTCTTGAGACAGAACGTGCTTCCGGACTTCACGGTTCCTTCGTAGATTCTCCCGATAGCCAAGCGGCCGACGAAATTATCGTACCCCAGATTGAAGACCTGTAAGCGCAGCGGAACGTCTTTATTCGCCGGAGCGGGCTGAACATCCGAAATGATTGCATCCAGGAGAGGAGTCAGGTCGCTGGAATCGTCGCTCAGGTTCGCTTTAGCTATCCCATCTCTTCCAATCGCGTATATGGTTGTGAAATCAAGCTGCTCGTCATTTGCTCCCAGATCGTAGAAAAGCTCGAACACTTTTTCCTCGGCCAGATCGGGATTGGCTGCCATCTTGTCAATTTTATTAATAATGACCAGTGGCTTCAGACCAAGCTCCAATGATTTGCTGAGAACGAATCTCGTCTGGGGCATGGGACCTTCCTGCGCATCAACCACCAGGAGCACACTGTCAATAGATCGCAGCACTCGCTCCACTTCAGAACCGAAATCCGCATGGCCGGGGGTATCGACAATATTAATTTTTGTGTCTTTGTAGAATACGGAAGCGTTCTTGGAATAAATGGTTATTCCTCGCTCCTGTTCAAGGGTATTCGAATCCATCGTGACGTTCTCATCATCGACCATACCGGTCTGTTTCATGATCGCGTCGGTCAGGGTCGTTTTCCCGTGGTCTACATGGGCAATAATAGCTATATTCCTGATTTGCATCGGTAAAGTCCGTCCGTCTTCCATCGTGTCATTCAGTTAGGCCCCTGGCAACAACCGGGCCCCCAGTCACCGTAATCGGTTGAATCGCAGTTCGGTTCACTCATTGTTCCTTTGATTTGTGGACTATAAGGCAGGAGCCACCACGTCAAGAGGAGCCGATGAACACCAGCCCCTTAATATAACCGCAATCCGGATTTTTGTAAATGGTACCAAACTATTGGCCTAATCTGCCCTGAAAACGTGACAATCTCATCGGACCGGCACGAATCCGGTCCAACGATTCGGCATGTTCGGGGGTTAATATTTTCTACACATTATTTTTTATTGTGAATTTGATTAAGCCTCTGCATTATTTCTCCATAATACGCTTTTTCCTTGATACTTGCACGATGGCCTGGAAACCGACTGCAATCTTTGCAGAGTTATTTACCTTTGCCGAGTTCCTAATCCGCAGGTCGCAAATTCGATCCTTTCCGGGGGGGGCCAGAAACGGAAGGTCATGTCCAAGAAGGGTTTCGCAGATCTTCCCTCTTTGAGTACAAATCCGACTAAAAGATGTGCCTCGCCGATTCTTATTTCGCTTCAACTTCGTCTCAAGTGAAATGCCGGATACTTTGAAGCCTTAGCACTTTTCGATATACTGAAACGGTCTCTGATTGATGCCGAAAGCCGAACCTCTTCCGCTGAGGCCAATCAGTCCAGAAAAGCTTATCAGAAATAAGCGCTGAGTCCTCCGATTGTGCGATCCAGTGAATCGCACGGATGGCTGACTCTCGATAAAGCGGTGAACACTTTGCATGAGTTATCGCAACTGAAAAGAAAAGAAATGGAAGAACTCGCCTCAAAATCAGAACCTTTCAATCCGGCCTCCCGGTCCTTCATGCTTCTCCTGGAAAACCTCGATGCTGCCATATGGGTAGTCGATGCGGAAAACGAGCAGATCCTGTTCGCCAATGCTCGGGCAGAAAGAATTTTGGCCGGACCGGAAAGCATCGTGCACGAATCCTCGTCTTCTGGGCCGGGTAATCTATGGAAGACACGTGATTCAACCCTTCCCCCATCAGAAAATAATACAGACTATCGGATCACGAAAACCGGCCTGAAATTTGCGGTCCAAGAGCTTGATATGGATTGGCTGGATGGCAGAAAAGCTCGAGTAACCATTGCCCGGGACGTTACGCAGACCAGCCGATTGGAAGAGGCGCTGCATGAGCTGGAAGCCCGTTTTCGAGCTACTCTTGATAATGCTGCTCAGGCAATTGTGCTTACCGATGACAAGGGGCAATTCGCTCAGGTGAATCCGGCATGGGAGAGAATGTTCGGGTACACGGCCGAAGAAGCGCTTAAAATGTCGCACCTGGATGTGACTCACCCCGATTTTCGCACCATATCGGAGGATCAACTCACTGCCCTGATCGGAGGAGATCTCGATTTTTACCGCATGGAAAAACTGTACGTTCGCAGGGACGGCACCTCCTTCTGGGGCGACCTGAGCGTTAGCCCTGTGCGGGGTCTGGATCGCCAGATTGGAGCCGCGGTAGGCATCATATCGGATATAACGGAAGCAAAGAAGGCTCAGCAAGCTATCAAGGAGAGGGATGCACTCATCAGCGCTTTGTATAACAAAGCGGCACAAGCTATTGCATCTACCGATCACCAGGGGAAATTCGTGGAAGTCAATCCCGCATTCGAACGGATGTTCCAATACAGCAGGAGTGAAGCTCTTGAATTGACCCACCTGGATATAACGGTCCCGGAATTTTTCGATGTTTCCAGAGATAAGGCGGCTTCACTTTTTCGCCAGGAATTGGACTCATACCGACTCGAGAAACGTTATTTCCGTAAAGATGGTTCCATTTTCTGGGGAGACGTTTCCATTGCCGGTATCCCGCACCCCGACAATCACGTGCAGTCGGTAGCCATTATCGTTGACATTTCAGATCGGAAAAAAGCTGAGGAGGCATTGCAGAAGGCGCACGACGAACTGGAGCAACGGGTCCTGGACCGTACTGCGGAACTTGCCGAAGCCAATGAAAGGCTGAAAAGCGAAATTGCCGAACGGGCACGCACGCAAGAGGCTCTGAAAGAAAGTGAAGAGCGCTTCCGAGCCATTTTCGAGACTGCTAAGGACTGTGTGTTTATCAAAGATCGAAATCTCCGATATACCCTGGTCAATCCATCCATGAAAAATCTCCTGGAGTTACCGGCTTCGGTGATCATGAGGAGCACCGACGAAAACTTGTTCGGTCCTGAACACGCGGATCATTTGAAACAACTGGATCTCCGTGTTCTCGCAGGAGAAATAATCGAGGCAGAGCATACCAGACCTGTCAGAGGAATCCCCATGACATTCCTCGATATCAGGGCTCCCATGCGCAACGAGCACGGCAGTATTGTGGGAATTTGCGGTATCTCGCGAAACATTACCGAAAGAACGAAGTCAGGTCCCGCGAAAACGGTCACCGTGGAAGAAGGGCCTTCCGCAGCTATGCGGTGGACTCTTGCCGAAGCTCGCATGGCCGCAAAAACTGACATTATCATACTGCTCACCGGTGAAAGTGGAGCAGGCAAAGACCATCTGGCTCGCTTTATCCACGATAATTCCCGCCGTTCAAGCGGCCCGTTTTATGCCATAAATTGCGCGGCAATTCCACCGGAGCTGGCTGAATCGGAACTCTTCGGCCACGAGGCAGGCGCATTTACCGGAGCAAAACGGAGGAAGCGAGGACTCCTTGAACTTGCGGAAGGCGGAACCCTACTCTTGAATGAAATAGGAGAACTGCCCCTGCATCTCCAGGCAAAACTGCTCACATTTCTCGACACCCGATCATTCACCCGTGTGGGCGGCGAAAAATCCGTAATCGTCAGTGCACGACTCATTGCAGCGACGAACCGCCACCTGGAAGAGGAATTGGCAAAGGGCCGCTTTCGCCACGATCTCTATTATCGACTGAATGTGCTTTCCATACGAGTGCCTTCTCTGAAGGAACGTATAGACGACATTCCCACCCTGGTCAGTCAGATCATCTCCCATTTGGCGCAGGAGCTTCAGTTGCCTCGAACACCTGCAATTACAGTCGATGATATGGCAAAGCTCTGTGCATACAAGTGGCCGGGAAATGTTCGAGAACTCCGGAATGTTCTCGAGAGAGCCGTTATAGTTTCAGAAGGACTGGAGCTGAAATTCGATTTCCTTAATTGTGAAGGCCCGGAAAAGTCGCTCCGATCATGGGTGATTCATTTTCCTCCGATGCCGTCCCTCGTAGAAGTGGTGACCGAGGTTCGCCGAAACCTCGTTCTGGAGGCCCTGGCAACATCAGGCGGGAACAAACAGGAAGCGTCTCGTTTGCTGGGAGTATCTCGATACACATTACGACGCCAGATGAAGACTCTGCAGCTCTGATACCTATTCGCTTTTGTGAACCCACTTTTGGCCGGCACGGAGGCACGGCCACTACCGGCTGATGGTAGGGTCCGGCGTCTCTGCCGGACCTCTCGCTTTTTTCAAATTTATTGGCGAGATGGTATGAAATGTGCCGAAGTAGCCCATTTAAAATTGAACATGGGCTACTTCGGCACACGATAATCGCGGCTGATTTCAGCTTGTCAGCTTCGAGGTTGTCAGGATGTGCGGGTTTAGCACAGTCACTATCCGGGAATACCTGTCAACGCCTTAGGATTCCTTGCATGACCTCCTGCCCCAAGTTCACGGTTTAATAGTACAATCCTCATTTCTACCCTTCCTGTTCTTCAATGGCACTCCTTTTGCTTGCCCTGATTGCAGGTGCTTTGATCGACATTCATGAGATCCCCACAGATCGAATGCAGCATAGTTCCGTGCACGAACTGAAAAAAGACTTGCTGCCATTAATATAGCCGGTTTCCTGTAATTCCGGTACCCGGCCAGTCGGATACGTTTGCCCAAAACGCAGGATCTGAATCGGTCACTTTTTTCAGGTACCTGCAAACACAATGGAGGATACCGTGCAAAGTTCAGCTACACAATCGGTTGAGTCGGTTCCCTATCGGTGGGTTATTCTCGCCATGATGTTTGCGTGTTTCTTGTTCACGTTTGTCGTGCGATTCACCTGGCCTCCGTTGATCCCTGTAGTCGTTCCCGTTCTGAACATGAAAATGGCCCAGGCTGGTGCTTTCATGGGGGCCTTTTATTTCGGGTACATTATCACCCAGATTCCTGCCGGCCTCCTGGCGGACCGTTTTGGAGTCCGTTTTATACTGGCGGCCAGTCTCATCATAGAAGGTCTTGCCACGTTCGGGATGGGTTATATCACCACCTACGACGCTGGTTTCGCACTCCGCTTTATTACCGGCCTTGGAGCTGGAGCAGTATATGGAGCATGCGCCCGTTCGTTGATGGAATGGTTTCAGCCGAAGGAAAGAGGAATTGCCTTCGGGATCATGTTAGCCGGGCCTTCCGGCGGAATCCTTCTTTCCAGCGTCATTGTGCCTCCCTTAAACTCATGGATAGGCTGGCAAGGAGCTTTTCAAACAGTCGGGCTAGCCACCATCGCGGTTGGAATTGTCATTTACTTTCTCGTTCGCTCCTCCGAGACTACAACGACTTCAGCGAACATGTTTGCGGGTTTTAAAGTCGTCTTCGGAAACAGAGACATCCTGTTGACGGCACTTTCAGGCTTTTGCCTCATGTGGGTGGAACTGGGTACCGCAACCTGGGCCATTGCTCACATCAAAAAACTCGGTCACACCCTTGCTGCATCAGGATCTGTCATGATGTTTTACGGTATAGGAGGTTTGATTTCTCCGGCCATATCAGGTTGGCTTTCCGACCGGATCGGGCACAGAAAGTGGATTTACCTGGGTGCCCTTGCAGCGATCGCGCCCATGACCATCATATTCGGCTACCAAACCGATCTGACGATGCTGTGTGTTACAGGATTCTTGTTCGGATTCTGTTCCTATTTCGCCAATCCTCATCTCACCATTTTTGTTTCGGAATTTGCGGGTAAGCAATTCGCTGCGCTTGCCAATGGAAGCTCCAACGTTCTGTTCCAACTGGCTCCCACAATCGGCCCCATCATTATGGGATGGGCTATCGACGTGACCGGCGTCTTTTCCACCGTCTGGTGGATCATGGCTGCGGGCCCGGTGGTGGGTATACTCTGCATGCTTCCCGTAAACCCGGAAAACAAGAGAGATTAAGGCTGCATAGAAGCATTAGCACCACGCGAAAACATGCTGCTCACATAAACTAAGAATACCTTTGAGGAGGACACCGATGTCCGAAGAGATGAAGAAGCTTTTTGAAGAGAGATTGGGGCGATACCACGCTGCAATTGCCCTGGAACCCCACGATCGCATCCCCATTGCTTCCGGGAGCAACTACTTTGCAGAAGTGTACTCCGGAAACACAAAGCAAGAGACCATTTACGACCCTGAAAAATGGCTGCAAGCGGAAATAAAATTCTGCCAGGATTTTCCGGAAGTCGATGTGCTCAGAGATAACCGGGTGTACGGACCTTTGTTTGATGCTCTGGACGTCAGGACCTACAGGCTTCCCGGAAGGGATCTTCCACCGAATACGCAGTTTCAGTTCGTAGAAACAGACTACATGAAAGAAGATGAGTATGACGATCTTATCAACGATCCTCCGGGGTTCATGATAGACATACTCTTGCCTAGAATCCTCGGAGAGCTGGGAAACAAGGGCACCGGCCGTTCCTATGTGGCAATGCTGAAAGCAGGAATGGCCCAAGCCATGTTTGGCGGTGTCATGCGCAATCGCGGCATGGTCCTTGAACAGCAGTGCGGAATGCCGCAACCTATGTCCGGATTCTTCCTTACACCTTTTGATGCCCTTGCGGATGCAATGAGAGGCATGACAGGGACGTTCATGGACATGTTCCGGCAGCCTGACAAAGTGCTGGCAGCATGTGACGTGCTCGTTCAGGAAATGGCTCATCTCGCGCTTTCTATGGCAGATCCGCTGAAGCGCTATCCCATTTTCGTACCGCTCCACAAAGCGATCTTCATGTCTCCCGATCAGTTCGACACCTTCTATTGGCCTTCCTTCAAGAAGGTGATGGAGATCATTATCGATGCCGGATACAACATTCGAGCATACCTTGAAGGGGATTGGGGAAAGTATTGGCACCATATGCGTGAAATGCCGAAAGGCAGGGTCCTCTGCGATATTGACAGTCAGGGTGACATACATCAGGCAAAGAAGGATCTTGGCGGTTATCAGTGCATTGCCGGAGGCGTTCAGGATTCCATGTTGATCCTGGGGACACCCGATCAAGTGCGGGAACATGTACGAGAGCTGTGCCAGACTGTTGGACAAGGGGGAGGATACATCATAAGCGGAGGATGTTCGTTCCCCTACGATGCAAAGCCGGAGAATTTCCGGGCCATGGTCGAAGCAGTCATGGAATACGGATGGCACGATAAAACTATCAAGGCGAATCCCAAAGCTGCTCCACCTGTCGGTAATCTTGAAGCACTGGAACCCCGCAGAGTTCTTACTCCCTGGGAAACCAAGAAGGCGGAACTGGGGACGATCCAGGGAGATGAAAACCTCATCAAGAAAAACTGGGAACAACTCGAATCCATGGCACACACCTTCATGTGGCAGTGGACTCTCTAGGATAGGAGAAAAAACAATGGGAGAACTTGCTCAGGCATTGGCCAATCTGGAAGAAAAAAAGGTTTACGAGCTTATCGAAAAGCAAATAGCCGAAGGAGTCAACCCTCTTGAGATCATACAGGAATGCAACGATGGAATGATCAAAGTCGGAGAACTCTTTTCCGAACAAAAGTACTTCATAAGCCAGCTCATTTTTTCGGCAGAAATCCTCAAGCAGGTGATGAAGAAGCTCGATCCTCACCTTGCCGGCATTCAAACCTCCGGAGGTTCCGGCGAAAAAGTCATTATTGGAACTGTCAAAGGAGACATTCACGACATAGGGAAGGACATTGTCATTACCCTGTTGAAGGGATCCGGCTTTGACGTTATCGATCTCGGCGTGGATGTGCCGACTGAAAAATTTGTGGAAGCAGTGAAGAATTCCGACGCGAAAGTCTTAGGATTAAGTGCGCTTCTGAATTTCACGTATCCTGTCATGAAAGAAGTCGTGGATGCTGTGAATGCTGCGGGACTGAGGGACAAGGTGAAGATAATCGTCGGAGGAACACCCGTTAACGAGCAGGTCCGGGAATATGCAGGCGCAGACTACTACGCTCTGGATGCGGTGGCAGGTGTTCGCATCTGCAAGGAAATCTACAGTTAACGATCTCCTGGTCCAGTGAGGAAGAAATGTTCATTATAGGTGAGAAAATAAACGCCACCCGCAAAGGCATAGACGCGGCTATAAAAGGGAAAGATGTTTCCTATATTCAGGAGGTCGCGAGGGCACAGGAGCAGGCGGGCGCCCATGCGCTGGACGTCAACTGCGGCACTGTTCCGGCGTCGGAAGAACCTGAAGCCATGAGATGGCTGGTGAAGATAGTCCAGGAGGCGACCGAGGTTCCGTTGTGCATCGATAGCGCCAATGCAGAGGCTCTGGCAGCAGGACTTGCGGAACATAGGGGCAAACCCTTGATCAATTCCATCAGCGGTGAAACGAATCGATATAGTAGTGTGTTGCCGCTGGTAAAACAGTACAATGCCGGAATTGTCGCTCTGTGCAATGATGACCGCGGATTGCCGTCAACCAAAGAAATGGCTTTGGAAGTCGGTGATTCACTTGTTAAACGCCTCATGAAGGACGGTGTTCCTGTTGAGGACATTTATCTGGACCCGCTCGTGCGGACTCTTGCAACGAGCCCCGAGACGGTTGTCGTTACGTTGGAAGTCATGCGGGAATTATCACGCAGATTTCCCGGGTTACACTTTGTGAGCGGATTGAGCAACGTGTCGTACGGACTTCCGGAGCGGCGTCATCTCAACCGGGCTTTTGTGGTAATGAGTGTCGCGAATGGGCTTGATGCAGTGATTACCGATCCTCTGGATGCTCAACTCATAGCACTTATCTACGCTTCGGAGGCGCTGGTAAACAAGGATCGTTTTTGTATGAACTACATAGGTGCATACAATAGCGGCAAGCTTAAAGTATAACCAAAATCAACCCGATCCAACCAGGCTGGGTGACATTCCGATTATGGAGCAATCAAGAGTAAAGTGAAACCTTCACGTTCATGAAGGTCAGTGCCAGTTCAGCCCCAGCCTGAACTCTTTCATATGGTTTCGCATTTCAAAGCGGTGCATTTTTTTGGTTATGGGGAGGAGGGGTTTGCGGGACTTCCACACACTGCCGTGTTACGCCCCAACACTATGACTGCTTCGACCGCAAAAGATCCTTTCCCGCTACCAACCTCATGATCTGATTGGTCCCTGTATATATCTGAGTGAGCTTTGCGTCCCGCATCATGCGTTCCACGGGGTAGTCCTTCATGTATCCGTACCCGCCCAGGATCTGAACCGCGTCCGTGGCAACTTTCATCGCAGTGTCGGATGCGGTGAATTTGGCCATTGCCGCAAACGTCCCCGCACGCACGGCCTCTCCCTCATCGAACAGAACAGCGGCCTGACGTGTGAGCAGGCGTGACGACTCCACAGCAGCGGCCATGTCTGCGACCATGAACTGAATGGGCGCAAGAGCCGCAATGGGATGAGCGAACTGAACACGTTCACGAGCATAAGCAGTGGCTTGATCTAGAGCGCCTTGCGCAATGCCTACGGCTTGAGAAGCGCAGAAGAGCCGACTCATAGCCAGGGTTTTCATGAGATTGGGGAAACCCTCACCTTCCGCACCGACGAGGTTTTCCTCCGGCACTTCCATGTCCTCGAAATACAGCTCGGAATTGATTGAGCCGCGCATACCCATTTTGTTTTCGTTCTTACCGTGCACCAGACCCGGAAAGCCTTTTTCTACCACAAATGCGCTGATCCCTCGAGCTTTTCGAGAGGCATCGGTATAGGCGTACAATACAAAGAAATCAGCAACAGAGCCATTGGTGATAAAGCATTTCTGGCCGTTGACAATGTATTTGTCGCCTCTGCGCACAGCCCGTGTTCTCATGGATATGATATCCGATCCCGCTGATGGCTCTGTTGCCGCAAGCGCGGTCAACTGCCGGGAGTCTGCCGCTAGTCGGTGAAGGTATTTTTCTTTGAGAGCATCGCTCCCGCCATGCAGGATGGGCAGCATTCCGTCTGCCTGGGCTATAAGAAGCAGAGCGGACGATGCGCATGATTTGCCTATTTCTTCGAGAATCATGGAAAACGTAACCAAACTCAACTCTACCCCGCCGTATTGTGCCGGCAAAAGAGGGTTAAGCAGGCCGTTCTCGGCGAAGGCAGACAATGCGTGATCGGGGAAGCCTGCCGTCTCGTCCAGTGACGCTGCCTTGGGCGCAAGCTCCTTGGAAGCAATCCGGCGGACCGTCTCGAGAATCATTCGTTGTTCATCGTCGAGCTTCAACACAGTGCCACCTCCCGGAAATACTTATATTGTGAATCCGACCTCGCTCAGGATCTCCCGGACGATGACTATTCGCTGGATCTGATTCGTTCCTTCGAAAATTTGGGTGAGTTTCGCATCTCTGAACATGCGTTCTACCGGAAAATCCTTGGTATATCCGTAGCCTCCCAGGACTTGCACTGCGTCCGTCGTGATCTTCATTGCAGCGTCACTGACGAAGCACTTGGCCATGGAAGCGATCTTTGTATTCCGTTTGCCGTCGTCATAAAGTGCGGAGGCTCTATAAATTAGGCCTCTGCTAGCCTCGATCAGCATGCCGGAGTCCGCGAGAATCGCCTGGATCATCTGGTGTTCCCCAATGAACCGGCCGAAGGTTTTCCGCTCGGTCGCATATTTGACCATCGCCTCGAATGCTCCTTCGGCAATTCCCAGTGCCTGAGCAGCGATCGCAGGCCTGGACATGTCGAAATCCTTCATGGCCAAACGAAATCCCGCACCCTCCTGTCCAAGAAGGTTCTCCTCCGGGACCCTGACCTCATCGAGGAAAACCTCCGTGGTATTGGAGCCGCGCTGGCCGAGCTTGTTCTCTTTCCTTCCGACTTTCAGGCCGGGTCGGTCACGTTCCACGAGAAAAAAAGAGAGCCCCTTGGAACCTTCTCCCCGCGAGGTTCTCGCCAGAACCGAGTAGACAGACGCCACCCCACCGTTGGTGGCGAAACATTTCGATCCACTGATAACGTACTCGTTACCATCCTTGATGGCAGTCGTCCTTATCCCGGCCACGTCGGAGCCTCCGGAGGGTTCGGTCACCAGATACCCGACCAGTTCACGTTCGTCACGAATTCTCGAAAGTACCCGATCCCTGATCTGAGGCGATATTCCGTGCACTATGGGGAACGATCCCACGGCCTGAATGATGAGTAACAGGGCTGACGAGGCACAAAATCGGGCAATTTCCTCAACCGCAATACACAGGGCGGTACCGGAGTTTCTTTCGAGGCCCCCGAACTCCGGTGGCATAGCCAGAGTCATGAGCCCCAGATCCCAGCAGAGTGCTGCCACGTCCCAGTTGAACTCTCCGCTCTCGTCGATAGATGCAGCCAAGGGAGCGATCTTGTCCCGGGCTGCACGATGGATTGACTCCCGGAGCATGGTGAGTTCCTGCGTTGTTTCGTTGGTTAGATGCATGGTTCGCTCCATTTCTTGGAGTCTCTGCCGCAAGTCGGGGATCAAGGTTCTTTCAGGCAAAGCCCCGGCATGTCCGTTTCGCAGGCCGTCCCCGGAAGTCATCACGCTCTTAAAATGCCTTGCGACAGGTCGTTTACAACGAAAAGAGATTTGTTATGGCTTCAGTCAGTTGGAATCCGCTATGTCCCTTCCGACTGGCCGACGGACCCAGTAGTCCCGTGGCACGGTCTCGAGAAAACGATCCGATGCCTTTTCGAGGCTATATCCAGGCCTTACTGACACTTTTCGAATCGGCTAATCCTTTTTTCGTGCCTTCTTGTTTTCGCGGCCTTGACCTCCTGCCAAGCCGCCGATCACTGCTTCCGTGAGGTTTCTGGCTAGTGATTCCTCGTCAAATTTCCGATCGAAAACCACCGCCCTGAGGCAAGCATGTTCAATGCTGCCCACAATGACATCCTTCATGCAGACCACGGGGATGTCGTCCCGGATCTCACCGGTCCGTATGCCATCTTCGATGATGTCGTCTATGAGGTTGGCGTATTGTTTTACCAACTCATACGCGTCACTCTCGAAGTACCCTGGGTAGTTTCTCACCTCCAGCAAGAGTATCTGTGAAAAGAGACGGTTTCTTTTATGGAAGGTTATGGTTCCTCTCATAAGGGCCTTCAACTTGTTCAGTGCGCCCTGCGCCTGATTGACACCGCTTTGTATTTGCAGAAGATGCTCCAGGGTGTACTCTGCTAAAACCTTGTGAAGCAATCCTCTCTTATCCTTGAAATAGCGATAGATAAGAGCTTCGTTCGCGCCTGCGACCCGTGATATCTCCGCTGTGGTAATTGCATCAAAGCTTTTTTCTTGGAGAAGACTCTTCAGAGCTTCCATGATTTTCACACCAGCCGGAGGTATATCTATGCGAGGGGATCCCTGAAAATTCTGTGGGATGTCTTTTGTGGATAAAGTTGAGATTTTCTTCATGTGAGGGTCTTACCATGTATGTAAGTATTACATACATGGTAAGACCCTCACATTCGGTTGTCAAGGAAAAAAGAATCGCATTCGTAAGCCTTTAGTTATTCGAGGAAACAAACTTTCTAGGCTGTCGTTGCGAGGAGAGAAGCGATCCCGCGTCTCGCGGGACATCCCCTGGCCGAGAAATTCCCTTGCCCACATTCGGGAGATTGCTTCGCTACGATCGCAATGACAGTCATTCAGACCTTCTGGCATCAACGATGCGGTTCGCTTGGCTCACCAGCATCCTGCGTACTCAAACAAAATAGCTCTCAAACCACCGCCCAAGACTGAGGCATTACAGGACGGCTGATTATTCTTGTGTACCGATATATTTGTGGTATGTTGGAATTAAAGTGTTTTTGGGACAGCGAGCGCAGCATCCCTGCTAAAGTCATTGCAAATTATTGCTCGCGAGGGACAACAACCGGGAAAGTCGATGGCGGATTGTCCTGTGACAAGGTTGTTGAGGCTTTCATAACTGATAGTCTGCGGCTGAATTGAAGTTCCACCAAAACCGAGGAGCGGATATCTTGCTCCTGAACAGCAGATGATGACGTGAGGTGAGCTTGCCAGGTAGAGACATAAGCGCGCGTGATGCCGTCCGGGACATCAAGTCGGGGATGGGCGAATCGGAGTTGATGAAGAAATATCGGCTTTCACCGCAAGGACTCAAGCATCTCATGCAAGAGCTTGCCGAACTCGGTCTGATTCCCGATCCCACAGGGGAAAAGGCTGTAACCCCCAAGAAACGCGTCAAGGTGAAAGATTTTATCAAGGATTTTAGAGCCGGTCTTTCCGACGCTGATCTGACCAGAAAGTACGACCTTTCCCATGACGCGCTTTACATTCTTCTCCAAAAACTCATGAACATGCGGGCCCTGAGACCTGATGAGTTGTTCGGTGACCTGGACATCAAATCGGGCAGTGTTTCTCCGCTGAATGTACGTGAACTCGAACGGTACTATCTGGACTTTCAGGTAGATGTATTCGATGCCTCACGTCCGGGAAATAAGGGAGTCATACGGGACATCACCGAAAAAGGCATCGGCATTTTAGGTATTAGCTGCTCACCCGGGGAACTGAAGACGTTCGTGATCACTCCCGAAAATTCCCTTGGTATCGATCCGTTCCTGCTCAGGGCCGAGTGTCGTTGGAGTGACATTCAAGTGGAAGGTGATTGCGTCTCCGGTTTTTCTATAGAAGAAATATCCGCGGATGATCTTGTCGGCTTGAGAACTTTAATCAAAAACTCGCTATTGAACGAAACTGATTTCTGCTAGATCCAATTGCAGGCGCAACGGGAACGTCTTACCGTATCGACTGGGCGGCGCGGAGGCCGGCACCCACCAATATTCTTATCCTCAATCGGACATTAATTGTGGAAATTGCTAAAGCAGGCTGCCCAGTGGAAAACGAAATGGAACATAACTCATTTTTCTGAAATCCGTGGATACTATTCGCAGCAGTTGGCATCCCAGAATCGAAGGGCTTCAGGAGACGACGGGAAATCGTAACAATTTGCTTCCGGAACTTTGCTCGCAGCCCTGAGTTGGCAGATCTTACAAGAGGAATTCCCTACTCCTCTAAAGCAGATGCGATACACTGAAGATTTCACAGCGGGAGTAACCGGTCCATAGGATTGGGAGTCCCGGGAAGTGTTCGTGCCACTCCCGCAGCCTCCGGGAGGACATGCATCAGAAGCATGGACCAAAGGAGCAGTGATCAGGATCAGCAGAATGGTATACAGTAGCCGTCGCAATAGCTTGACTCCATTAATCAGTAGAATGATTAACAATAGGGAATTCAGACTGACTGCGTCAAGTTAATTCTCTTTCATAGTAGAAAGCCATGCATTGCGCAGGCAACCGAAAGTGATTCCCGCGTGCAAAAAGCCCTTCCCCCTTTTGATGTGAGAGTACGGGGAAATGCCGGATTTCCCCGTACATAAGGCTATATTTAAGAAATATACTTGAATGCGGTACCGATGAGGACAACTTCCGCTGTTCCTGTGGCTACATTCGAGCAGGCAAGATTGATACCAAAGACTCCGTCAGCTCCCATATCCGCGGCGTTCTTTCGGAGCCTTTCGCGGGCGGCATTCAGCGCTTGGTTCAGCAAGAGCGTGTAAGTTTTGAGTTCTCCTCCCGTGGTATTCCGAAAAACGGCACCCATATCGCTGACTATGGACCGACTCAAAACGCAAATACCCTGGACAATTCCCAAAATTTCGGTGTTGTCGGGTGCAACTGCAGCGGTGCTTAGCAGGAGGCTCCCTTGAGGCAATTATGAAACCCGTTTTGCAGTTTTGATCTTACGATCGTGCTTGTGGGAACGTTTCTTGGAAGTGACCGGTTTCTTGCTGTACTTGTTCTTGATAGAAGAGTGCTTTTTAGAATTCTTCACTTTGGACAATGCAGACTTTTTCGTTGCATTCTTCTTTCCGGAATATTTCAATGCTGATTTGCTTTTCTTTGAAGAGGTTATTCCTGCACGTTTGCTTGATCCTTTTTCCAATGCCGCCAACTGGTCTGCAGCTTTGAAAGCTTTTGCCAGTCCTTCAGTCGGACCTATTTTCTGTTTGTCATTGAATGGAGTTCCGGCCAAAACCTGGCCGAACACGAACAGGACAAAACTCAAAACCAAAACCACCACTAATCCCAGTGACCTTGACATAACCGCTTTCTCCTGAATGCTAGATTTTCGCCACCGTATCGAATTTATAAAGAAAAGTCAAGTCAAGAATACGTTCGTTGGCTTCTACACTATATGAGCTAACCGTTGAACTGATAGAACAACAGCGATGACTATGATTACGATCACGGAGAGTACTACAAGTATGTCCGGTACTACGGAATACTCTGGCTCACCCATATTGATATGTCTTCTCACGCGAAGGAATCGTAGGCCGGATATAAGAGTCAGTACCCCCGCAAGACCGAACGAAACAAGACTTAAGAACATGACCTCATGGGATTGCGGAACATGTGGCTGTCCACCAGCCAACAGGAGCTGATATTTGAGGAACAGATCGAGACGTTCGATTACGAATCCGAAAGCTAAGAGCGAAACACTGGTCCTGGACCACGCAAGGAACGTTCTTTCGTTCGCCATGTGGCTCCGCTGCCATGCCAGGAATATGCGATCGTCTTCCAGAATGGCCGGAGGTCGGCACGCTGATTTTTTAGAATGATTTGGTCCCATTTTTTCGTCCATAACATTCTCCAGTATCTGAAATCTTTGGATATTGTAAATCAGAATCCGATATTTGTCTTCGAACACTAGGATTTTATGGTTTCTCATGCAATGTTATTTAATTCTATCAGACTAACCCAAATAGAACTGATTCTTAACAGCAGTTTAATTTATCAAGCCTAAAAAGGGTGCTCAATAGCCACCGTTGTGCATAAGACCTTTCAATTTCAGTATTGATTGAACAAGTTGCCGATGCTGGGAAACGGGAAAATATCCTTGAATAATGTACTTAAGATCTTGAAAGATCCGTTGAAACTGCTCAGCATTGGAATGGTGGTCGGACTTGCCATTATCCCGGTCATGGGATCGGTAGTCTGGGGCATGTATGGCGCACTTACAAGAATCGGATCGCATGAACTCAGACTCCTGGAGCTATCGGGAACCGTCAGTCACCTGAATGAAGTATTAACTATGTCGGCCAGGATGGCTGCCGTTACCGGTGAGAAGGAATGGGAGAAGCGTTATAAAGATATTGAGCCTCACCTCGATAATGCAATTAATGAAATAGCAATGCTGGCTCGCGCGGAATATGAAAGCAATTATGCTGCACAAACTAAACTAGCGTACGCTAAACTGATTGAGATGGAATCTGTAGCTTTTTCGCTCGTCAGGGTGGGCCGCGACAAGGAAGCTTCTGCCATATTGTTCAGCAATGATTACAATCAGTACAAAGAATTGTATTCGCAAAGCATTCGGAATATGAGTGCAGCGGTGAAATCGCGCATCCATGCTGAGCTTAATGTATTTCGAAATCGTATTTCAGGGACGGGTCTCCTGGGATTGATGAGTTTGGCTCTCAGTGCTTTTGCCTGGATCGGAGTAACATATGTCGTGAAGACGCATTTGAATTACCGTAAAAGGGCCGAAAATGCACTTGCGCATGAAAAAGAACTACTACTGGTAACCCTGCGTTCCATTGGCGAAGGAGTAATAGCGACCGACGTCTTTTCGAGAATTACTCTTATAAACCCCGTGGCACAGGAGCTTACCGGTTGGACCGAAGAGAGGGCTTTGGGTCGCCCCATAGAAGAAGTTTTTTGTATTATGGATGAGAAGACACGAGTCAGAGCGGAGAATCCCGTCGAAAAAGTGTTGAAGACCGGTGCAGTTTGTGGGCTCGCAAATCACACGATTCTTGTGACTCCGACCGGCAAAGAGATGAATATTGCAGATTGTGGGGCTCCCATTCTGAATCCGAAACGTGAAATGGTGGGAGTGGTTTTAGTTTTCCGCGATGTCACTGAAGAAAAGCACATGTTGAGGGAAGCGGCGAAAGCTGAGAAACTGGAATCCGTCGGACTCCTCGCAGGCGGAATTGCACACGATTTTAACAATATTCTCGCGGCGATCATGGGAAATATTTCCCTCGCGAAAATGCACGTCAAACCTCACGACAGTGCTTTTATGAGAATAGCGGAAGCAGAAAAAGGCATTTCCAGAGCAAAAGATTTGACACAGCAGTTGCTTACGTTTGCCAGAGGAGGCGCCCCTGTCAGGAAGCCTGCATCCATGAACCAGCTTCTTGTCGAATGGTGCCGGTTTGCGCTGAGAGGATCTCAAACCAGTTGTGAATTCCGGATTCAGGAAGACCTCTGGGATGCGGATGTTGATGAAGGACAAGTGAGTCAGGTAATACACAATCTTGTGGTGAATGCAGATCAAGCCATGCCCGATGGAGGGCGGATCTATATTTCCGCGAAAAATTTTGTGAGCAATGGCGGAGGCCCCGCGATCGTTTCGGGAAAATACATCCTGATTTCCATCGAAGATGAAGGGGTTGGGGTACAAGCCGAGCATCTCCAAAAGATCTTCGATCCGTACTTTACTACCAAAGAGGCAGGAAGCGGACTGGGGCTTGCCACTTCTCATGCCATAGTAAAGAAGCATGGCGGGCATATAACCGTCAGATCGCAAGTCAAAAAGGGAACGACTTTCGATGTTTTCTTACCAGCCGCAGGACCGGGTATACCAGCCAAAACAGAAGCACCGATTGTGACGAGACTCGGGCAGGGTAGAGTCCTCCTCATGGACGATGAACAGATGGTTCGTGATATCGCACAGGAAATGCTGACCATTCTGGGATATCGAGTGAGCTTGACCGAAGACGGATCTGAGGCTATTGACCTTTACCGGCAGGCAAAGCAGTCAGGTGAACCTTTCGATGTAGTGATCATGGATCTCACCGTTCCTGGGAGGCTGGGGGGAAAAGAAGCCTTAATGCTTCTCAGAGAGTTCGACCCCGATATAAAAGCCATAGTGTCGAGCGGGTATTCGAACGACCCCATCATGGGGAATTTCGAGAAGTACGGATTCTGTGGAGTGCTTTCTAAGCCGTACAATACGAAGGAAATGAGCGAAGTCCTGTTTGAAGTCATGAACGGCAACTCCGCCGTAATCGACTTGACCTATAGGAAAGCAACGGCAAACCTCGATTGATACGCCGGGTTTCAGTAGCTAGGTAACGCGGATCAGGAACGTGGAAATTTAACACGATTGGCCCCCCGAAAAATGCAGCTTGACTGACGGGGCTATACCACGATAGGGCTTAAGAGAGGGGAGCCTGAGTTCCTCCTGAATAAAATATCGTATGGTCATTCGCAACCGAGTAAGCACTCATCATCAGATGCTCGTCGCAAAGGTCTTCCGGAACTTTGATATGGGGAGTCGCAGTTTCGAGAGCAGCATGAATTCGAATAGAGAAAATCTGAGGGACGATATCATCGGTTAAGGACACAGCAAGAAGCGACCCATATTTGCCCGGGTCAACCAGGGCACTCACCGTGCAAAATCACGAGCGACGGCTGAGGCCATATGCTTACGCAGCGATCGGAAAGCGAAGAATTCGGTAAGACGGAGTCCCTCGCCCAGTCTCTCGAATTCCGAGCTACCCAGATTCGGCAGCTTCACGCACAGTCTCGAATGGGCATTTATTGGGCACTGTTCAGCGTGACGATTGTCGCAATTGCCCTCCGAGGACAGATCCCGTGCATTCGAATCGGTGCTTGGGTGTTCCTGTACTTGATTGTCCAGACATATAGATATTATCTGATGATCAGTTTCAACAAATGCCCGGACCCGCGGACCATAATCAGTTGGGGCAGGAAATTCAGTTTGACTACATTCGGGTCGGGCCTTACGTGGGGCTCTGCTTCGCTTACATTTTCCCGTCGGGCTCCGCTGTTCACCAGATGTTCCTTGCGATTTGCTTGGCTGGAATAGCTGCTGCTGCGGCTTCAGTCTATTCTCCCTTGACCATTTGTTACCTGCCGACTGTCCTAGCAATCTTACTTCCTTTATCAGCCCGCTTTTTTTATCAAGGGCAAGAAGTTGACGTGTTTATAGGCATTGTCATACTAATACTTGCTGCTGCATTGCTTACGATCGCTAAACAAATGCATGAAGCCATAAAGGAAAGCCTTGAACTGCGGTTCGAGAATAGAGATCTTTTGGTTTCTGTATCGGAGCAGAAGAGAATTGCGGAAAATCTGCTGAAAGAGATCCATCATAGAGTAAAAAAGGCTCTTCGCTGTTACGTGTGGGTAACGTCAATTTGTAGTGTGTTGCGCATGGGTTCGGTTTTTGGTATCGGGTATCGTCCAGGAGGGACTCCCGATGCAAGATACCGACCTTTTTCAGATGGCCCTTGGGTTGTTTC
>JBGSLQ010000007.1:0-117144 GCA_041740635.1 Desulfomonilaceae bacterium
AGAGGATACAGGTCATCCAGGAATCTGATCACTATTGTCTACCTCATTGCAGGAAAGCTCGATCTTTCCGTTACCCACACACAATAGCGAGGAACCGGATTTCGGAATTTCCGTACCGATTCACTGGAGCGGAATCGGCAAACGGTAATGCTACGCACGAGCTGAGAGTTTTCTGCTGTGAGTTTGAAGAAGAGATATAACGCACTCAATCACTTCGTTTACAGTTATCCCGTGGAGACACAGGGTATCGTTGTGTCTGCAGGTTTCCAGCATACAACCTTCACAAGGAACCCAATGCCTAAGTATCACATGATCTTGTCCGATAGGGTCCCATCTGCCCGGAGCATCTCTGGAGGAAAAAATACCAATGCACGGAATTCCCATGGTCGCAGCCAAGTGCATGGTACCGGTATCATTTCCGATATACAATCTACAACGCCTCAGAACCTCGGCAGATTCCGATAAAGAGATGCCGCAGAGATTTATACCTTCTCCGTTCCATTCCTTGATCAACTCTTCTCCGACAGATCGTTCGTTTGCTCCGCCAAGCACAAGGGGAATCATCTTTCGATCTGTAATGCAGAATCTTCCAACCTTCGCAAACCGGTCCATGGGCCATCTCTTGCAAGGCATCTTGCTCCACGATCCGAACGCAACAAAATCTCTGTCAGACTGTGACTGCATCAGATGTTCGGCAAAACTCTGTGCGCTTGCATCCGGGTGAATGAGAGAATTGGATTTGAAGCCCAGGGTTTGTTCTATGTTACTCTGAACCATATCGAACAATCGGCGGTATCGTGGTTGCTGCGGAAGAAGACGGCCGTCCGGACCTTTTTCAAAAAAAGGCCTCAGAGCATTTGATGTGCCCACCATCCGGGTTCCGCACAGGGTTTCAAAAAAGAATTTGTGTCGTCCGACCATTGAAGATTGCGCTCCGTCACTGATCAAATAGAAAAGCGGACCGGAGCCGGATCGTCTCATTTTGAACACTGTGCCGGAGAGTTCGTAAAGAGAAGAGAAAAGAGATCGATTCATGGCTGTATAGTGGAGTGCTCGTGAAAAAACGCCGGAAAGTCGGAAAACTTCCCAGGACATCAGATATTGTTCGCCCGGAACCTTATCGCTTACGAGAATCATTTCGCTATCAGGAAACGCTTCTCGAATGCCGTGGACAGCCGGAAGAGCAACCAGAGAATCCCCCAGGTGACCGACGCTGAATACGTAAATCGGTGTTCCAGGCTTTAATTCATACGGTCCTAGCATGTCATTACCCTATAAACCAGAAGCAGCCGCATCCTGACTGAAAAGATGCGACCTGTTCCTGAGTGGGATTTCTCATGAGGTGCCCGTCTGCAGCCGAATCCGGAATAAATGCAAACTCTTTCAATTCAAGTTCTCCAAAATAACCTTTGATCAAATCGAATGAATACACTCGCTGCCCGTTGAACATCACCTTCGGTATCCCGAGCGGAACCACGATCAGGAGGTCTCCACCGGGAGCGAGAATCCGCTTCAATTCTGCTATGCCGGCGAGATCGGCATTGGGATCGAGCGGATCGCCGTATCTGCCGAGACCGAGATGTTCGATAACATGCATGCAGGATAGCGACATAACGCTATGGTCGGGGATGTCCAGTTTTTCCAGGGTGTTTGCCTTAACCGCCAGATTCGTCAATTCCAAAACAGGAGGTCGCACATCGTGAAATTCCATTGGAATGAATCCGGAGACAATTGAGCTGAAATACAGACTGGACCCTATATCGACGTGGAGATCAGGTTCTTTCTCTTTCAGTATTCGAGCAGCCCAAGCACAATGATAAACGTAATGCCGGTCGAAATGAGTGACGGAAGTATCGTCTTCGAAACAAGGATACTGATCCAATAGACTCACTGCAAACCGCGAACTCCCCTTTGACATTTTCTTAAACCGAAAAAAATCTCTTAAAACCGGGTATAAGCGAGCCATAAGGTCGGCAAGAGAATGCGGCGCATATGGAGAATGAGAAAAGCAATTTGTCTCATCCGAGGAGAGTTTTTCACACAATTCTTTATCACTGGAGCTATTTCCATAAAAGATCGAAAATGAACGAAAGCTGCTTATCGGTTTGATTCGCCACCATCCTCTCGAAAGAGAAATGGCGGAATTTGTTGCAGAAGATTCTTTTCTGGAGAGAGGCGATTCACATTCTTTTCACGCTAGAACTTGCTTGTAGCGAGCACTTTCCCCAAATCAGTACGCAATCGTGGTTTTCTGGCTTTCTTGTTGTGCCAAATGGTGAAGGGCAAGAAGATGAAGAACAAGAAACCGAGAAATTTCAGCAATTCGAAGAATTGAGCGTCCACATAATGATCGAACAGCATAACATAAGGAAGTGTTCCAAAATAGGCAATGGCCGTGACTGGATTCAGATAGAGGCGGAGCAAGAATTGTCCGTGAAAAAGTGCAAGAAGAGGAAAAAAGATGAATACACCGAGCGGACCAAAGTCTGCAACTGCAGAAGCTAACACACTTCCGGTCTGATCTGTCTCCACCAAACTGAAATGATAGATCATGTTGCTTTCCACTTCCTCCTTTTCCCGGATCTTGTCCTGGTAAAGGCCCAACCCAGTGGATAGAAAATTGGGTAAAGCACCTTTTAATCCGAGCACAAAGGATTCTCCCCAAAGCCAGTCTCTGCCATTATATTGACTGGCAAGTATTGCTGCCGGTAATTCAAGACATGCCATTCGATAGGAGATATCAATTCCCATATTTTCCCATACGGTTTCTCTGTTTACTTCCTTGATAGCCATAGCTTCCAGGCGTTCAACCCCAGAAAGTTTATTACTGGCGATACCGGAAGTCTTTATGTACGTTCCAGCAACATAGGTAATGCTGAGAACTATCAGAGCTATTGTTGTTACAAGTGCAATTTTGGAAATCTTGTTGGTAAGCGCATAACTAAGAGGAGCGCTATAAGCGTTTAAATGCATGTTTTTCCATTTATTATTGGCTCTCGAGATTCGATCGGCAATAAGCTCCCGCTGCAGAAATACCATGCAAAAGGTTCCAACGACAAGCAGCAGTTTGGTTCTGCTTACGAAACTGGCTGTCACTGTGATATTGCAAAGGACTGCAAACGAGAGCAGCAGTTTTCGCCAGAATCTCCAATTCTTGTTCCAATAAAAGGATACTGAAACGATAACGGCAAAGATGACCACCGGAAGAGCAAGAGCAATCCAATTTATTGGTCCGGTCAGTCCCTTTCCGGCTCCTTCGAACCCGTAAAATTGACCAAGCTCCATACTCAAGACAAAGTAGACAATGATGCATCCAACGTTCAAAGCCAGTAGATTACTGTAACCAATCTGAGAGAAGGACATCTGCTTTATAGGATCATACCTGTGTCTAATCGCATTGTAGATTAGAATGTACATCCACATTCCCATACCTGCGAATACTGCGGCCATAGGATAAAATTCCAATGATCCGGGATTGGAGATGTACATATCCGCTCCTGCTACCGGCAACCAATTTGCAGGACCGTAACAGATATATTGGATAAGTACGAAGAAGGTTGCGGGTTCAACCAGTCTATTGAATTTGTATGCATTATGGGCACTGAAAAGAAAACTCGAAGCAATCAAGAAGTTACCCAGCGTAAACACAATAGCGTATTCGTTGCCGTGTGAAAGACCGACACTAAAGGGAGCCGCAACCGATAACGCCAGAAACAATAATCCGATCATGTGCAATTACTCTAAAAGATTTATGTACAGCGCTTACGTTGTCGATTTCACAAAATCTTTGTATATTGGCATTATCTTGGCTACATCTTCCAACATAATGTCTTTATACGTGTACTGTGAGGTAAGGACTCTCTTATGGCCGGCACCAGCAATAGCCTGTCGGGCTTCTTCATGAGAAAGATAGTACCTGACTTTTTCCATCATTTCTTCGGGAGTATTAAAAAACTCCGCCTCTATGCCTTCTCGGAAATATGAGAGATGTTCGTCGGTTCGTTCGGCCAGCATGAAGGTGCCGATAGCCGGAATTTCAAAGGATCTCGTGGTAGAGGCATTCCTGTTGTACCGGGGGAGAAGTCCAAGTGCTATCTTTGCGCTCGCTATTGCAGCAGCGTAATCAGTATTTTGAAGGGACTCGTAGCATACCTTTCCATTGAATCGGTGTCGATTCGGCGAGCGATGCCATTCGGGACCCCACACAGTCACGTCAATTCCGCTTTCTATCAGCGGAAGGACGTATTTTTCTCGCTCTTCCTCCCAATGACCGACAAAAATAACATCAGTCACGTATCTGGAATCGGGTGTCCTACTGTTTGTCGGACAATGGGCATCGTCAAAGCCAAATCGAGAACTGATTATCTGATGTGCACCCAACCGCCGCAGCTCGTCCTCTAATATTCTGTAGGGGGTCACATGGGCATGATAATACGGCGCGGAAACCCGCGGCCATTCGTACCTGCCCCGCTCATTCATCAGGTCGTCGTTACTGCTATAGATCAGGAACAATCCCATTTTGCGTAAAGTTCGTATTGTGTTCGGGTGAATCTCTCTGCCACCGTCCACCCAAACCCATTGGAAACGATTTTTCCTTGCAGTATTCAGAATAGATCGATTGTACCAGTACATTCCTGGTCCAAAACGGAGCTTCAATTCGATCCTTACAAACAGATACGGCAAATGAGACATCATTTCCTTATAATCGAGAGGTGTCACGCGATGACCCGCCTCAACAAGGGCTCGATACCTCGCACGAGAACTCCCCAGATTTTTAAAATTTCCAAGCCACTGGATATCGAGAAATTCAGTCAAGGTTGAAATCTTCAAAGACTTTTTCCGGATGATTAAACTAGATTGAGAAAGGGATTCCATTCTGTTTAAGGCTCTACGCTATGTTCAGTGTTAAGAATCATTTTGGTCGAGCAATGATTTCGTCGTCGAAACCACCAATTTTTCTATTGCGTAGCCCGAATCAATAAGAAAGTTTGTACAGGCCTGATACAGACCCTTGCCGTGAGTGGCGAGATAGATCAAAGGTTGTCTGGTGCTCAACAGATTTATTGCACCCTGTAAAGCGTGCAACTCCCCGCCTTCTATATCCATCTTGATTATGTCGGGCTGCCTTAATCTTTGGTCTCTAATCAAAGCATCATCCTGGAGGAAGCGAGAAGACTATAAAAACCAGCGTGAGCACCGATGTCAAAAACGACCATACCCGGCCGAATCTCTTGAGCAAAACGTTGGGCCTTTTCCCATTCGTAGGTTCCCAACCAGCAGCCATGGGTTCCAGCCTCCACGATCCAGCGCATATTCTTTAACGGTCCCTGAATGACAGGGACTGCCCAGTGACGCGGAATTAGCCGAAGAGGAAGCCGCATAGCTCGGCCTAACAAAGACGACTGAGGTACATGTGAATAATCAATCATGCGTTCTGCTCTGATATCGATTCAAAAGCTTGCAATATGCCGCTAACAGCTTGTTCGACGGAAAAGTTCTTTATTAAGAGACTTCCTGCAGTCCCCATGTCTTTGGCACGGCTCGGATGTTCTACCAATTTTTTCATTGCCTGAGACAAGGCAACTGCATTTCCTGAAGGAAAAACATAACCGGTTTTTCCGGGAATCACCAAGTCTCCTCTGCAACCTACGGTGTCACTGACAATCACCGGTAGACCGAAAATCATTGCCTCATTCACCACAAGACCCCAGGTTTCGCCCCATGCAGAGGGCAGAATGAATGCGTCTGATGCACTGTAGTATTTCCCAAGCCCGGACTGATTGACGAAACCGGTGAAGACTACGCCGTCTCCAAGGGTTTCACGCATTTTTTGTTCCAGCTCGGACTTCATTTTTCCATCGCCTACAGCGAGAAATTTGACTGGTCTTCGGAAGGAGAGTCTCCTAAATGCATCAGCAATGAGCAGCGGATTTTTCTTTTCAATCATCTTTCCGGAAAACATGAAGACAAAGTCATCCGGACGGAATCCGAGATCCTGGCGAATTAGACCGCGCAAAGGAAGAAACTTATCGCGTTGCTCCTCAAAAAAATAACTATCCACGCAATGACCCGAGGAAAAAATTCTGTTTTCCGATACACCGTGTTCAACATAATGTCGGTGAGTATAAGTTCCAATCGATAGGAAGGCTCTGATATTTTTATAGAGATGCCTCAATATGTTGCGCCGGACTACAGCTTTGAAAATAGACCGTTTGGGTTTGGTTCCGTCCAGATTGTCGCCCCTCAGCATGACGGGTATTCCCGCTCTTTTAGCAGCCCACAGAACCCGCCAGTGTAGCCATCGGTCATATGCAAGCAGAAGGACTGCGTCAAAGGATTTCTTACTGAGAATTTCATCCACGTCCCTACGGTCGTAACGAAAAAAAGGAACACGCTTTTCCAGCCATGATGGCTGAGTCATAAAAGTGTGAGGATATCCCTCAAGAATCGGAGTATCCCACTTCACCGATACGCCGAATTTTTCATCTATCGCGCCGCGGACTGAATGATCGGATGCATAATAGACATGTATGGACACACCGGGACTTGATGCCAGTGTTCTCCATAATGGAGCGAAATATTGAATTGGATGCGTGCAGAAAACAGCTATCCTTTTCATGATCCATTTTTAACTGCTGAAGCCAAAAATACGCGCGTGTACACGGGATGTTTTTGTCCTCCCACTTCCACAAAATCGTAGACCATATGCCCGGTTCGAATGATGTGCCATAAACAGAAACGTATCGTTGATACGAACCCATGCGGAGCCGGTCCGAGTTCCCAGGCTTCGTAATTCGCAAATCCCGTTATCCGGAGAATATTTTCGAGGCAACCGGGAGTAAACCCGATCTCATGAGTGAAATCTCCGAACTGCATGGCAGGTCCCGCTAACGATGCGGAATTCGGTGTTTGCAGAACCACGCGGCCATTTTCCTGCAAAGCATTTCTGACTGCCAGGAGAAAGGTAAGCACCTCTTTTTTTGTGAAATGTTCGATGATGTCCAGCCCGACGATAAAATCGAACTCTCCTTCATGTGCTTTGAGATACTCGACAGCATCAGCCAAAGTCACGTCAGAGCACACTTGCCGGGCAAGAGTCACCTGTTCCGGACTGATGTCCACCCCTTTAACATTGGTGTATCCCATGGATGTAAAGAAATACAGGAGCTTACCCCCTCCACAGGCGAGGTCCAGAATTGCTGCATTTTTATCCTCCGGAAGCACCCGTCTCAGAAAAAACCTGTACGCTCTTCCCCATCGCCGGCTTGCTTCTTCATCGAAGGATGAATCTCCATTTTGCCATAATGACACGTAATTATCATAAATCTGTTTACGGTAATCCATAGATCCTCAAATCGCGTCTGCGGAGGGATCGGGTACGGAAGCCTTGCATTCCAACAAGGCTCGTACGCGAATCTCTCTCGTATGTCTTTTAATGCTGGCTTGTCGTGCGGCTGATCTGATGGCAGCGCATCGGGCGGGATCAGTGAGTAGGTTCCTGATTTGCCCGAGGCAATCTTGGAAATCCGTGTACACGGCAATTTCTTCGCCAATACGAAAGACTCTGTCCAAATCCGCATTGTTTGTGGTGAGATATAAAGCACCGCACATAGGTACTTCAAAATCACGGCCCTTCAGACACTGGTAAGAACTGTATCCAACATAGCTAATGCCCAGATTTACCCTGCTCTTGGAATAGATATCAATCATCTGGTTATCAGTGACACGACCGTTTTTCCAACCCGGGCCGAAGCACTCAACGTGTATTCCGTTGGACTCGAGATAATGCACAAGGGACGATCGCACGCCGTATTTTGCGCCGATAAACGAGACTTCGTACTCGAAGGACAGATCTCTCGGCACACAGAAATCACGGTTGGCTGCTGAAGGCCAGAAGAGAGCGTTTCCTCCCTCCACCCGGTATTTAATGAGTGATTTCGGACAATTCGTCAAATTCAGATCGTAAGCGACACATACATCTGCCGGACCGGTCCATTGATCGCCTATTTTGCGGCTCCGAAAATGCAATCGATCGTCCTGATGAAAGAGAAACGTCGCAATACCCATGTCATTGATTCGAAAAATAGTGCTTCTGGAAATACTCGCGCCGCTCAGATAAGAAAGGACCATGTCAACAGGGCTGTCCTTAATGATCTGCTCCAGAAAAATCGGCAAATCGCGGTCAATGAATGCCCTTTCCTGAAGTCGATCTTGACTTGGTTCTTTCCAACGTCTATCCAGGTAATAACATGTTACTTTTCCTATACGCTCCAATTCAGGAGGTATATTGGTTTGCTCCAGTTCTTTCGAGTTATTTGTGCAAAATACCATGTGAAGAGGTCTACCTACCGGGTCAGGCGGCCAGGATATGCCTCTTGTCGCCAGTCGGTCCTTTAATCGCTGAAACACTGTTTGTGGCGATTCTTCTTCGAGGGACAGGCCCATCTCGAGAGCCCGTTTTTCGTACTCATGCTGTTCTTTTTCGATCAACATGTTGTGATGTCGGTTACGAAAGCCGGACCAAAGAGTATGGACAAAGCGGTTGTCTTTTAGTCTTTTCTTTAGTAGTTGCAGCATCTTGTTCTGGTCAGTGAATTACACGCTATGAGATTTGCGGGATTCTTCCGAAAAGATATCTTAATACGCTCGAATTCTTTGAACGAAAGATCGAGGGCTCTCGATATGGTGTGTCCGCACAACACGGTCCCCAATGAGATGCTCCTATTCAGTTGCTGCACCGCGATTGTCCGGCTTCGTTACTACGGCTACCCAGCCCCGAGAATCCGGATGTCTTCTGAGCATATTGTTCCGAAAGAAGATTTTGTCTCCAAGCTTCGCAGCAATGAGGAGCGGATAGTAAACGAGTTCTTTCATGATGGGGAATCTTAAGAACCGAAAATTTAACTCTATTGCCGATACAATCAGTACACAAGGTCCGCCCATCGGCCATATGTCGCTGACAATCAAGCCGGCAGTCCGTGCTAATTCCCTGATTCCATTGACTGTATACCGGAAATAATCTGAAGGCCAGCCGTGAACGTGCCAGTATTGGGGGAACAGATATGAAAATCCTCCTGCCAGGTTTCAGCCAACTGCTGCAATTCGAGAATATGGTAAAGGGGTTACGGACGTGCTCCCATGACATACAATACATCTGATTAGGTCCACGACACGACAGTCCTGACATGTGCCTGCCGAATCTTCTCTTTCATTGTTTGACGACATTTTGTGGATTTCTTCCCTGGAGATCTTCTTGAACTGTCAATCTCCGCCTAAGATTCCCCAAATGCAGATCAGGTTCTTCCGAAAACATGATGGAGCAACAATTGTCGGAATTCTCTTAATACGGCGGCGTACGCGGCCAGTGTGCACGCAGTGGATATTCCCGCCAATGTAACCAGTTGCACGAGATCGGACGGATTCCAAACAGCTCTCAACGTCAATATGATCCCGAGCGGGACAACGAAAAGGAAAGCGGTTTGTTGCAGCCCATGCATCAGTTCCGACGAAGTGATCTGAAATTTCCGAGCAAGGGCTTTTGCCTGTATAGGCAATGCCGCAAAAAGTGTGGACAGTAAAGAAGCCAAAGCAAGGCCCGTTATTCCGTACATGTACCCGAGTGCTGCCATAAGCGGCAATTGAACACAGGCCTGGACCGCCACAGCAGTTCCGGAGGTCCTGAAATCGCCAAAAGCAGCGAGCATGTTACGAAATATGGAGAAAAAAATAGTTGATACAGCACTCGCAAAAAACACGACATTCAGGAGAGTGCCGCCGTAAAATTGCGGTCCCACCCAGATACTGACCACGGTTTCGTTCAGGACCAGTGCCCCGGATAACAAGAGGGCTCCCAGAACGGTCGCGTAATTCAGGATTTCGCCGGCAACCCTCTTTATTCGAACTCTATCTCCCTCGCCGATAATATGGGCCAGTGACGGCATGCTGGCATGAGAGATATACCCCGCAAGTGTAGCCGACATTTTGTGTGCCATGCCCGTGAAGGTGAATACGGTACATGTTTCCGGATTAATCGCTGCTGCAATGATCACATTATCCGAGTACGTGCTCAATGCTCCTGCCGCATTTCCTGTGAATTCGTAGGAAGAAGCTGAAAAAATGTCTTTCCATACTTTTCTCTGGAAGGGGGATTGCCATGCGAACAGCGTATCTTTTTTCAGGATTACGAGCAGATAACCATAGTTTCCTATGACGGTCACAAGAGCGTGCACGAGAGCCCCGAAAGGGATTGAAATCAAACCGTATCCTGCAAAGAGCATGACAATGGTTGTCCCGACGCTCAGAGCGAGGCCTCCGGTGTAGAAGATGTTCACCAGAATCTGTCGCTGTAATCCCTGGAGAATAGATGCAGGCGTGAAAGACGCAAGCATCAGGGACATAGCTGCAGTACCGACAATGAAAGCATTCCTGAGTTCAAGGGATTCCGGGCCCGAGATCTGCACAAAGTGCGGGAAAAGGGGAGAGACTATCAGACCGACAATGAACGACAGGCTCGAAAGCCCGCATCCTATAAGAATGCCTGTCGACACTGTGGATGCAAGCTGCTCACTTTTTGACGAAGCAGCACTAGCTGCCACTTTCTGTATCATTACTCGGCCGATTCCCAGATCGAACAAGCCCAGAAAGCCGATCATGCTTCCACACGCGAGCCAGGCCCCATAGAGCCGAGGCTCCATGTATGTCAGATAAAGCGGAACAACGAGCACTCCCTTTGTGAGGTTCAAGAAGAAATTGATATAGAGAAAGAAGAGATGCCATTGTGAGGCTCTTCTCAGGTTAGATCCCAAGATTTCTCCCACGCAAGCTCTTGGACGTTTGTAACCGGGGTATATGGTGAAATAATATTATAATTTCTCAATATCTTACAAAAAATCTCGGTTGTCCGATTTTTGTTTGGTACGGCAATGAACGTGAGTGAGAAGATCTCTTGAAAAATTGCGGTAAACGCGGCAGCGAAGCGCAGTCCGATCAGATGTCTCGCCGGCCGCTTCCGCCGGCAACAGATTGCAACTTGGGCTGGGACGATTGAGATACAGGGGCAGAATTGCTCATGTCCGGCAGTGTCCAGAGAGCCGCAGGGCTGAGGAAGTCTGCCACTGCGGCTCTCGCACATTTTTGGCGCACTGCTCTCAGGGTTTCCGTTGATGGCGGTCTGAAGGCAATAACCACTCCGTCAACACGGTACAGGATCTTCAATTGAGGTAAATCATTACCGGATCCCAGGACCGTTGTTCCCAGAATGCTCTTTCCTTTCATCCGTTCATCATCATCCACGAAACCGATCACTGCAATTCCCGGCTGGAATTGCAGGTGTTTGTATGTTTCCATACCGAGTCTTCCAGCTCCATAAATGATCACCCGAGTGGAAAGAGATTCGCCATTCGTGCATTCGCGGCGTTCGATCATGCTCCTGATGACTACTCGGCTGGCACCCAGGAGCAGCACCATAATAACCGGGTACAGAATGTACACCATACGTGAATGCCCGGGCACCAACATCAGAAGATAATTGCAGGTAACCAGCCAACCACCCGATAACAGGCAAATCTTGCCCATGAGCAGAAGATCGGGCACCGAGAAGAAACGCAAGCTGCACCTGTACAATCCCATGAATACAAAAATAAAGGGATTGGAAATTATAATTGCCGCTATCCCGCCGGAAATTTGATGCATCATCGGAAGTGTCTCGTGACGCAACATGTTGGCGAGGATATACGCAGCCACGGAAATGATGAGGTCCAAGCAGAGAAGCTGCATGACGCGGACCCGCGACCGCAGCATATTCAGGCGCAATGCTTTGAAAACGGTTACGTAGATGCCCCTGTACAAGATACGAACATCCGTTGCGAACCCCTGGGTTCTCACGTAATCGATATCTCTTTGCAATTTTTCCGGTAACAGACCGTGAACATAGTATTCTTCAGGATCGTCCGCAGCACCGAGCAGCTCATCTTCGTTACGATTTGAAATCTGATTGGGGCCGACAATGCCCGGTTCAACGGACAAGACAATTTCCCAGAGGTCCGCGTAATACTTTACAAATTTGGGATCCTCCGGCCGCGGACCGACGAGACTCATGTCGCCTAGAAGCACGTTCATGAGTTGTGGCAGCTCATTCAGCTTTGTGCGTCTGAGAAATGCACCAAAGGGCGTGACTCGCACGTCATGGTTGCTACACAAGCTGCAGCCTAGCGAATCGGCGTTGTTCACCATGGTCCTGAATTTGAGCATACCGAAAAGCCGCGAGCCTTTTCCTACCCGGGTGCACCG
Organism: Desulfomonilaceae bacterium; assembly: GCA_041740635.1. Taxonomy (GTDB): domain Bacteria; phylum Desulfobacterota; class Desulfomonilia; order Desulfomonilales; family Desulfomonilaceae; genus Desulfomonile. Next base: position 12,289 of record JBGSLQ010000007.1, read on the forward strand.
GTAAAAGACAGGTCCACGCGACTCAATTTTGATGAGACCGGCAATGATTAACATGAAAGGACCGGCAAGAACCAAACCCAAAGAAGATAAGATAACATCGAATAATCGTTTCATAGGAAAGCTTCGCTCTATTGGATGTCTGCATCCAACTAATAATACTGGTTAAATTTAACATCAGCGGTACATCGTCTTGCCGGAAGACTCGTAAGCGTCCTCATGCGACACGACGTTGAGCGCAAATGACTCACGATGCAGCTCATATTAGAGTTGGAATTAATTCGGAAAGGCGTAAATAGGGATTTAAGCTCTCTCTCCCAGCGGAACAATTCACCGTTCAGAAGACCGACCACTTCTGAACAAAAATCAAATCTACCCGATTTTGATATTGCACGATTAGTAGCTTATCAGGAAAGTGTGAGAAAATCAATGAGAATTTTGCTATTTCGGTGTTAATCACTTGTCTTGCTGTCAGTAGTCTTTCATAGAAGCAATAAAGTCAATTTTAAAGCCATTTTGTGGTAACAACCTTATCAATTATGATTGATTAAAATATGGAAGTGTTGAATATAAGTCTTCTAAATACATATTGTCCGAACAAGCACTAGCATTTTGGTTTCGGGTGACAACATACCGGACCGCTGTACTCAGCGACTGACATTATACAGTGTTTGCATTTTCACTGACATTTGAAGGCGGCGGCAGCAGCAACTTGAACTCCCCGAGAAAATCTTTCAACAAATCCAATTTGGATTCCATATGCGAGATTGACCGCTGCACTTCAGCATTGCCATTTATCTGTTGTTTCAAGTCTTCCAACGATGATCTCATAGCCTCGTCATTCACCAATGCAAGTTGTACTATTTCTTGAATGTTACTCGTCAACCCGTTTATCGTTTCGGCAAGCAGCGCAATTTCGTCAGTTCCCGGCACATGAACAGTCTGAGTCAGGTCTCCTGCAGATATGATTTCCGCCCTTTCCACCATATCCTGAAGTGGCCCCGTAATGCGCCGTATGAACATTATCAATACGATAAACGTAACCACCACCTGGACTCCACACATGAGAAGAGCCTTGCTTCCAAGCCATTCCAGTCCCTGGATTACTGCAGCAATCGTTTCTTGCGGTCCCATGTTGAGAGTCGAAAAAGTGTTCGCATTGATTTCGGCTTGTCGGATTGCAAGAATAAACTCTATGCTGATCAGCAGGGATGCAGCCGCTATCAGCCCGAAATAGGAAAGCATTTTTCGTTCGAGAGAAGAGCGCTTTTTCATGAGAATTACCCGGAAAACCGTTTACATACGTGATACATTCCATGCAGTTCTGCTGCCGGAAGAAAGAAACCGGGATCTCTCCCGTTCATAATGCACAATCGAGAGATTCGCAATTGATGAAGAGACCTTTCCAACCCATGCGAGACTACGCCCGCCATACTGTGTTCGCGTTCTACCTGTCTGAATCTCTGCCACTGTAATCAATTGTTGGAAGCCATCGCAAGGAGGAATTATGCTTTCCCTCGTGTTCTGTTCAGAATAGCTTTGAAATGCGGGAACGCGAATGCTAATCTGATATGTTAAATCACGGAATTAATACGTGAATAGATCTTCACGAGGTGAAAATGGCCCCAAAATTCGTGAGCGACAGAAATCTAAGATTTTTGCTTTACGAGATCTTCAATGTGGAATCACTCGCTCAGTATTCGTACTATCAGGAGCATTCCAGAGAGATTTTCGATATTGTGTTGGATACGGCGATCAAAATGGGTCGAGAGCTGCTGCTCCCCTGTCATGCGGCAATGGATAAAAATCCTCCAACCCTTGCAGATGGAAGACTTTCCGTTAATCCCGTGGTACGAACGTTTTTGACCGAATGTGGAGAGGGTGGCTGGATTTCGGCCGGAGCTTCGTACGAGCACGATGGGCAGCAGATGCCGGCCATCATGGTATCTGCGTGTCAATTTGTTCTCAGTGCGGCCAATTACTCTGCATCGGTATATCCGTTCCTTTGCAGCGGCGCGGCGCACCTCATTTTATCGTTCGGTTCGCAGGAACTGATCGAGAGATATGTTCCCCCGATGTTTTCAGGTCTTTGGCAGGGAACCATGGCATTGACGGAACCGCAGGCCGGCAGCTCCCTTTCGGACATCACGACTCAAGCGGTTCCCACGAATGAGGGCCACTACTTGCTTCGAGGGCAGAAGATTTTCATTTCCGCGGGAGATCACGATGGAGCCGACAATATTGTGCACTTGATGCTGGCTCGTATAAAGGATGCTCCTCCCGGAGTAAAAGGCATATCTCTTTTTGTGGTTCCCAAGAGAAGGATTCGCGACGATGGTGAACTCGAGGCCAATGACGTGCATACGGTGACTACCTATCACAAGCTGGGGTATCGCGGGACTCCTATTACTCAATTGAGTCTCGGCGAGAACGCCGACTGTCGAGGATACCTCGTGGGCGAGCCGCATTGCGGACTCAAGTACATGTTCCAAATGATGAATGAGGCCAGAATCAGCGTAGGAATGGGAGCAGCGGCCATAGCTTCGGCAGCCTACTATGCTTCGCTGAAATACGCTCAAGAGCGGCCGCAGGGCAGACCCATTTCCCAGAAGGACCCCGCGGCGCCTCCTGTGCCGATTATTACCCATGCGGATGTGAAACGCATGCTGCTGTTCCAGAGAGCGGTGGTTGAAGGTTCTCTCTCTCTGCTTTTACAGTGCAGTTTATATCAGGATCTCCAAAAGGTTACCGAAGGTGAGGAGAAAGAACGGTATTCACTACTTCTGGATCTTCTTACCCCTGTAGCAAAAACCTATCCTTCCGAGATGGGAGTGCTTTCGGTGAGTCAAGGACTTCAGTGTCTGGGAGGTTACGGATATTGCGATGAATTTCCCCTGGAACAGCACTACCGTGATGCACGGATACATCCTATTCATGAGGGCACTACCGGAATACAGGGACTCGATCTCCTGGGGCGAAAGCTTTTCACGAAGAACGGAAAAGCTGCCAATCTCTACTTGCAGGAAGTGCAATCGGTTATTCTCCGGGCAAAAGCTGTTCCCGCATTACAACCCTATGGCAAGCTGCTGGAGGAGGCTGTTAACGAGCTTCAGGCGGTTACTCTTCATTTGGCTCAATACGCCATGAAGGGCGAGTACGATCTTTTTCTGGCAGATTCCACTCTCTTCCTTGAGTTGTTTGGAATCATAGCCATAGCCTGGCAATGGTTGCTGAAGGGAATTGCTTGCCAAAAAGCACTCGATGGGGAGCTTACAAGAATCGAATCCCTTTTTTACCAAGGAAAACTCCACACCATGCGGTACTTCTTTCATTACGAACTGCCCAAAATATATGGACTATCGAGAAGACTGAAGGAAGTGGACGGCCTCACAGCTCACATGAATCCTGAACTCTTTGAGGATTGATCTTCTTCAAACGAAAATGGAGAGGGGCGGCATTTCCGGCAACACCCTCTCCAATCCCGGTTTGAACAATCACAGTACTGTTGCACGAACGTTCAGGTTTCTCGTAAAAGAAAACCGGCAAAAATGCTTACATCACGTTGTCCATAAAGCGTCACGCGGTTAAAGAGGCGTATCCGGTCGATCACCGGTACGCTCTATAACAGTTATAGTCATAGCCGCTCCAGACGCACACTCGTTTACCATCTTTATAGTATCCCTCACCGTCGCCATAAGACGAGCTGTAGGGAGATCCGAAGCCATAACCGTAGCCGTAAGGCGATCCAAAATACAAACCGCCGGAAAAACCTCTGTTACCGTAGGAACCCCCAAAGTACTGAACCGGCTGGTAAAAGCTTGAGCCGGGAACAACCTGAAGAGCCGAAACACTATCGGCATTGGCTGACCCGCTCAAAATTACTCCTGTTCCCAGTGTTATGATTCCCACTGCAAGCATTATGTATAGAGTTTTCATGAAATTCTCCTGTTTGTTATCCTGATTCAGGACACAATCGGCAGCCGGCGCATGTCGCGACAACTCCAATGTCCTTATCGAATCAAGATGCAGGAGGATGGCGTGTGATTCAAAAGAATAGCGAATGAATGCAAGGCCGGATTAATCCCTATCATCCCTGATCCAAGGGCGATTTGAGTTATGGTCCCACAAAATTTAGCATGGAGTTTGAAAAGAAAATCTATTCTTTCGATACGGAACTTGGCGGTAAAGCCTTCTTTTGACGTGGCGACATCCGAAGAGAACGCAGACTTTCTCGCGGCTCACGAGCTACACTTCTTGTACAGATTCAGCGGATAGAGGTCCTTCCATCTCAGGTGCTCTTTATGGATACATTGTTTCGTGCACGCCACGTATCTCACCCGAGGACCGGAACGATCCCTTTCTCGGTGCTATCTACTCGGTATCACTTAATTTCATCCTGACAAGAAATCGCAGCACCCAAAGACCATCTAATGTCATCTCGTTCATGATGGAGGGTATCGATCAATTCATCAATCCTTCGGCAACGAGATTCGTTGAATTGACTGGCCTTCACGTGAGCCAGGGAGGCGGCGCACATGGTCAATTCGAGCTTGTGTGCCACTTCAGAGTGCTCATCAAGTTTATCCATGTATCCCGAGAAGAGGGCTGGATCTTTGCATTCCGATAGTGACGGCAGTCTGAATGTTTCTACCCCGAAATGGGCACTGACGTCCGAATTGATCGGAATTCGCTCCATCGACCTTAGAGGACAGAAAGATTCGCCAGTCGGTTGCCCTTGATGCTCGTATTCTTGAACGGCCGTGGCTTCGATCTGATTCAGGAATTCCAGAAAATCTCGTCCTTTACGGGCACGAAGTCCAGATTTAACGTATTGTGCCTCAAATTGATCAATCAGTTCCTGAATCTTCGAACCGGTCGATGGGACAAAACCGAGGATGTCGGAAGCCTTTCGCAGCGGATCCGGTCGTGTTTCTTCAGCGGGCGCATCTTCATCTCCCAGCGCTTTGTGGGGCATTTCGATTCCATCGTCCTGAATACACTTGAGGCACGGGATTTTCTTGTCGTCACGCAAGCAATCATGTGTCAGAATGCCCAAACTCTCCAGATCGAGATAAGCCTTCTCGATTGCGTGCACAGTACCGGCGACTGCCTGATGATATAAATACGTCGAGTCATCCTCTACTCGCTGACCCGTCAAGTACCATTTCCAAAATTTCTCACCTGCTTCGTACAGCTCTCTCCAGGTTGAGGAAGTCGATTTGCCTACGACCTTTGCGGTCACTACACTCAATTGATGAATGAAAGACTCGATATCAAATCGTCCCTTAAACTCACCTGCGGATATGGTCAACTCAGGGCTGAAAGAAGGCGCATTCATGATTTTGGATATCAAAGCAGGGTTCAGGCTTATTTGACGAGCGTAGACTCGGGATTGAACATAATTTTCCCAGGCCTGATGCCCGAAACCCAGGGCAGGTCGTACATGCTGCGGGGAGCAGGCATCCGCGATTGCGTGAAAAACCGGTCCAAGAAGCTGAAGTCCGACCAAATGTGAGTTGGGTCCTCTTACCTCAAGCGGTTCGTCTTGATTCGAAAGAAAACGGGTATAGTAGAATTTGGCAAGCACACTCCAGGGCACAAAGGAAGTGTTTACAAGTCCTCGTTGGAAATTGGCCTTCCATTCAGAGACTCCCTGTTGCCAAGCAGGTTTGACCCGATCCAGGACCAACGAATTTTCCTTATCCACCAGCCCGCGCAGGTACACGGATATTCCTTTTACTACAAAGGAGTCAAAACCTTGCTTGGAAGAAGAGTCATAGGAATAACCGCTGCCGCTGGACCACTGCTTGTTAATATCCGGGAAAGGATTTGTGAAGTGATTGAATGCAGTAAACGTGTGGCCGAAAAGTCCGGTTACATTCCTTTTGGATCCCCACAGTAATCCGGGTAGACGCAGAGACAGGTCAGCGAACTTGTCCGTGTGCCAGGCTTCAAAACCGGCCAATCGCTCAATTGCACTCTCAGAAGGTGGAATGTCCTCTATGGATTTTCGTTGACCATAAGCCAATTCCAAGGACTGCAAAGCTTTCTTCTGGAGGTGTGTGCCCGAATTCTTTATGTAGGCTACTGCATCATTAACTATCCAATAGTGTACTTTCGCATTCATAGACGCCTCAAGTGCGTATTCACGGAATTATGCGGCGGTTTTGCTGTCTGACCGTCTTGGCACCCTCGATGGGTAGAAGGGTCGCCCCGCAGACTACAGAAACTCTCCGTGAGGCGGTCCTTCGCTATGTCACGGAGACAAAACCGTCGTCACGTTGATGAAGAGACCTATTTCTCTTCTTCTGAGCGTACCTCACCATCTGCCCGCCAGTCAATAGGATTCCATTGCCAGGCGCTCTAGCTCCAGGATGATGATGGTTGACCATCCAGCCAAGACGTTTTCAAGCATATTTTTGCGGGGTAAGGCTCTCAGAGAGGACAGAAAACCGCTCTCATTCGTAATCACGATTATGACAAAACGACAGTCAAGAAAAGAGAAAAGGGGGATCCCTTGAGTCGAACGAGATCCCCGGTAATTCACGCTACACCAGTCGGCTCGCAACCAGCTCCGTTATATCCATCACTTTAATCTTTGCTTTTTTCTCTTTTCTGGCCCGAGCTGCCGCTTGATTGAATGAGCCTTTACACGAGGGACACGCAGACACAATCATCTCGGCTCCGAGATCGACTGCGGACAGCAGACGTTTGTACCCGATATCTCCGGCCATTTCATTGTCGAACCCTTTCATTCCGCCTCCACCTCCGCAGCACTTTGCCAGATTGCGATTCAGCGGGAATTCCAGGAGATCCACACCGGGGATTGCTTTGAGAACATTACGTGGGGGTTCGTACACTCCCATGTGACGGCCCATATCACAAGGATCGTGGTAGACAACCTTGATTGGGGCAGCATCGGGCTTGAACGTGAGCTTGCCGTCTGCAATCAGTTTCTCCATGAGCTCGACAGCGTGAACGACTGAAATACCATTCTGTAGTCCACCGTAGGACGGATAAATGTCCCGGAAGGTCTTCAGGCACCCGGCACAGGAGGTAATGAGCTGACTGGGATGATATGTTTCCAGTTTCCCGGTGTATTTTGCCATAGCCTGTTTGAATGTTTGCATGTCGCCAACGAGGTAGGCAAGATATCCGCAACAGGATTCTTCTTCTCCCAGTGCTCCGTAATTTACACCTGCCTTGTCCAGGATCTGCATGAGAGCCGGTATAATCTTGATATCCTGGAAGCTGGTGACACAGCCGAGGTGCAGGATGGCATCCGTGTTTCCCGGAATCGCTTTCTTGTATTCGGATGGATAACTATCGCACCGTTTGGCAGGATCTGCGAGCAGCGGATTTGCCGCATCGATCATGGCAGCGAGCGCGGGCTTGAATATTTCCGGGAGATACCCTTTATCTACGAGCTTTTCGCGTGCACTTCGCACGATCGTCGAGACCTTCACCTGGGCTGGGCAGACTGATTTACAGTTGAGACAGAGCATGCACTGATACAGCCGTTTTGCGAGGTCTGGAGATTCCTCGATATTGCCCATTAACATGTTATACGCCAGAGTTACGCGGCCTTTTGCATTCAGCGATTCCAGGGTGGTTTCTCCAAATGTGGGACACCCTGCCCGGCAGAAGCCGCACTGAATGCAGGCCATGATCTCGTTATCCACACCTTCCGGAAAATGGTGGACCTCTTCAGGAGCCGTGAGAAACTTCTGAAAAGTGTTTTCATCCAGGATATCCCTGATTGAATCGTCAAAACCCATTTTGCCGGGATTGAGCACATTGTTCGGATCCAGCGTCTTCTTGATATCCTTCATTATCTCGAGAGACTCACCCAATTGCCGGCTTATGTACGGCGACTTTGCCATCCCCACGCCATGCTCTGCAGATACGGTTCCTCTGTGCTTCAACGTCATGTCTATAAATTCCAGGGCTATTCCTTTGACCTTTTCCCATTCTTCCGGAATGGTGGGATTCATGATGAAGGTGGCGTGAAGATTGCCATCGCCTATATGGCCGAAGGTCGCGACGGGAAAGCCGTACTTGGCTCCAATTTGCTGAATTTCAGCAATGGTCTGGGGAATTTTGCTGATGGGGACTCCAAAATCCTCCACAAGGGGTACGAGTCGATATCCGGGTTTCAGTCTACTCATGGCAGGAACGAGTCCTCCCCGGGCCGCAAAGAGTTTTGCCTTTTCGACCGGATTGTCCGACCAGATATTTTCGATTCCGCCTACAGATTTGCAGATTTCGTCTATTCTCTTTATCTGTTCCTGAACTGCTGTTTTCGGGCCGTCTATTCCCATGAAGAGCTGACAATTGACCTCTTCGGGGATATCCATTTTCAATGCGTCACGACAAACCTGCAGGCAGATGTTATCCAGAATTTCGCACGTCGCCAGTTCCAATCCTGACGTGAAAATCTTCTCCACTGCCAGGCCGGCAATATCGACATTCGGGAACGACGCTTTGGCGAAAGCTTCGTACTCCGGCATGGGCAAGATCTTGACGACAGCTCGTGTGATAATACCCAAGGTTCCCTCAGAGCTGGAGAAAAGATGAGTCAAATCGTATCCTGCGGAACTCTTCGGTGCCATGTCGCCGGTTTCAATTATTCTGCCGTCGGCCAGCACAACGGTGAGAGCCTTTACGTAATCTTTGGTTGTCCCATACTTGGCGGCTCTCACTCCACTGGCATTCGTTGCGATCATTCCGCCTATAGTTGCGATTGCAGCACTGCCCGGATCCGGAGGGAAGAAGTGAGATGGAGCAAGCTTTGCATTGAGTGCGTTGCAGATAACTCCCGGCTCTATCACAGCGTATCCGTCAGCCTTGTTGATTTCCAAAACCGCATTCATCCTGGTGAAGTCGAGGATTATTCCTCCCTTTGGAGCAAGAACGGCTCCGGTAACCGACGATCCCGTGCCCCGGGCAATGACGGGAATCTTTTCGGAATTCGCAAACCGGAGGATTTCGCTCACCTGTTCAGTGCTACTGGCGAACACGATAGCATGGGGTACTCCCACGTGAATGGACATGTCTCTGGAATATGCGAGGCAATCTACGGGTGAAGCCGTTATATTTTCCGCCCCGACAAGGCTGGTCAGACGCTGAACGAAATCCATGGGTATCCTCCTGGAGGGAAGTCGGCGATAATGCCACGACGGCCAACTCAATCGTGACTGGTCGGTTTTGGCGATCGTTCATCATAGCGTATGATTTCCCATAAATCAAACGGTAACGAATGTGAAAGCTCTGTCACTTAGCTATGAAGTCTGCACGTAGAATTCCGGGGAAGTTCATTATCGTGAACGCACAGGATATGATTTCAGGCCGGAGACTCGCAGGCGAAGGTCTTGAAACGACCCCGGATACTCTGATGCTATTTCCTGAGAATCGCAGTCTCTCCGGCTCGGTTTTCGACAAGACCCTTTTGGGAAAGGTTTTTTTCCTTTACTTCATGAAGGATGAAGCATTAAAATGAATCGGAATAGTAATCTTAATCTTGGGTATCTTGCATGGTTTAGAGACTTTTCGGGCTCTGTGCCATACAGGATTGATGTATTTTCTTTTTTTATGCATGAGACGCACAGAAGTTTGATGCATTGTTTCGCATCTTCCGAGTAGACTCAGGCGTTGCGATTTAGAGAGACCATGTAAAGGGTAATCTTTTTAAACAGAGAACTGGTGTTCTAAAACTATCATTTTTAAACAGAAATACGTTTTCATACAGCACGGGCGTTCTTTGCGGATATGAACGAGGTGCGCTTATCTGTGCCTGCTTCTGTTTAAGGACATACTCCACTGCACGGGGAGATGTTAATGGCAGCAAATAATCAACTTGTAGTTTTTACTATTGATGAGCAGAGTTTTGCATTGAGCCTCTCCAATGTAGAGCGAATAGTGCGAGCGGTGGAGGTCACGCCTTTACCCGATGCACCTGAAGTGATTTTGGGCGTAATAAACATCGAGGGTAGAGTCGTTCCCGTGGTGAACACTCGAAAGCGGCTCGGCATGCCCGAAAAAGAAATAGATCTCCAGGACCTCTTCATCATAGTGCGGGAGAACGGTCACAGCCTGGCATTATTGGCCGATCAGGTGAAACCCGTGCTGGAGATCCCTGAGGAGGAATTGGTCCGGCCTGACCGGGTCCTGCCGGGAATCGGCTATGTTCAGGGCGTTGCGAAAGTCGATGATGGGATGCTCGTGGTGCTCAGGCTGGAGACTATTATGTCGCTCACGGATCAAAAGCTCGTGCTTGCTGCTCTGGAGGGGGTCCCGAGTGACTAATGCTTCTTCTGAAATCTCGGGATCTACTTTACAAATATTGAGTCAGTCCATCGGGCAGAATCTGGGGTTACATTTTCCAGAGGGAAAATGGCCGGATCTGAGACGTGCATTGGAAAAGGCTGCTCCGTCGTTGGGATTTGATTCCATTCAGTCGTGCGCGAATTGGTTTATAGGTACGAGCGATCCTTCCAGGATTGAGCGTCTTATTCAATTCCTCACCGTAGGGGAAACACATTTCTTTCGGGATACCAAACTCTTCCAGGCTCTCGAGGAGAAGTTTCTACCGGAAATAGTGAACCTGCGCAGATTTGACGGTCGAAGTCTGAATATCTGGAGCGCCGGATGCGCAACCGGTGAAGAGCCGTACACTTTGGGGATTGTACTCTCCCGAATGCTTCCGGATTTGTTTGGCTGGAACGTCTCCATCCTCGCTACGGATATAAACCGGGAATTCCTGAGCAAAGCAGAGAAAGGCGTATACGGTGATTGGTCTTTTCGATCCGTTCCCGAGGACATTAGAAAAGATTTCTTCGAAGCCAAAGGAGATCATTCGGTACTGAATCCGGATATCAAAAAAATGGTTACCTTCGCGGAGCATAACCTGGCCAAAGATCCTTATCCGTGCACGCTCTCACACGTCGGGTCTATGGACCTGATTTTCTGTCGTAACGTGATAATGTATTTTTCGATAGAACTTCAGGAGCAAATCATCAGTAAACTCGCAGATTGTCTTGTGGACGGCGGCTTATTGGTGGTGAGCCCTGCGGAAGCATCCAGCGTGATACGTTCGGATCTTGTACCGGTAAATCATCCGGGCATTGTACTGTTCAGAAAAAGCACCTCGGAATCGAGACCCAAGCCGCTGAATCCGCTGTTGTTTCCCTCTCTGCCGGAGATCGCCGAACCGGTGGAGAATTCTGTTGACAATCCTTTCGTATGGAATTTTGTGCCACCTACCGTAACTATCCCTGAGTTTCTACAGACAGAGGTTTTTGTGCGGTATCCGGAAGAATCCCCCGAACCTGAAGAGCAGGAATTAAGCCCCTATGTTGAGGGGCTGAACTTGTACGAACAGGGAAGGTATGCGGAAGCAATCGATGTTCTCCTCGGATACGTGTCTTTCAACGGCAATCAACATTCGGGAACCGCCTTATCTCTGTTGAGTCGGGCGTATGCAAATCTCGGCAAGCTGGAAGAAGCGCTGGATTGGGCTCAGAAATCTGTAAGTGCCGACAAACTGAATGCCGAGTATCATTATCTACAAGCCACTATTCTCCAGGAAATGGGCAGGAATGAAGAAACCGCAACATGTCTTCAGAAAGCGGTATTTCTCAATCCCGATCTTGCAGCGGCCCATTTTGCATTGGCAAATGTGAGCCTGAGAATGAACAATCGCAAGCTTTCCGATCGTCACTTCCGAATAGCCCTGAGCGTTCTGGGGAATTACGATCACGAGGACGCTGTTCCTTCCACCGAAGGAATGAGTGCAGGCAAACTGATTGACATTATCACGTCCATGCTTCGCAAGGAGAAATCCGCATGACCACCCCGGAAAACTTTCAATCTTCGGTAGCCGAGAGTGCCGGTGGACAATCGTCCGCAAGCGCCGGGTCTGCGGAGCAAAGTGCAGGCTCTTCGTTTCAGGAGATACAGAGTCGCAGTCTGACTGTTATGGAGAAGAAAAGGATACTCAAAGAGCGGGCGAGAAAGCTCGCACAGCGTTCCGAAACCCTGGAAAAGGAAGAAGAGAGTCTTCAGATAATAGAATTCATGTTGGCGCATGAACGGTATGGAGTAGATGTGGAATACGTCAAAGAGGTGTATCCACTCAAAGACTTAACCCCAATTCCGTGTACCCCTTCTTTTGTGCTCGGTATCATAAATGTGCGGGGACAAGTCTTTTCAGTGGTGGACATCAGGGATTTTTTCGATTTGCCCAAACACGAAATTACCGCATCCTTCAGAATTATTATCGTGAAGAACGAGAATATGGAATTCGGCGTCCTGGCAGACGCAGTGATCGGTGAACGAAAGATTCCTCTCAACAAAATACAAGTGGACATGCCGAGTCTTCAGGGAATCCGTTCTCATTATGTCAAAGGGGTGACTTCTGAACGGCTGATCATTATGGACGTGGAAAAGCTTCTGTCCGATGAGAGCATCATTGTGCACGAAGAGGTCGGCAGTTCGTAAGTAGATTGAGAGTCTCGGGCCGCAGAGCGTCCGGACCAGAGTTGGGATCGTCAAAAAAGCAACAGAGTGATTCAAGTTTCTGGAGTGTGTTATGGCGAACAAAGACGATGAATTCCTCCAAAAACTGCTTGCAGCTTTCAGAATAGAGGCTGAAGAGCATCTCCGGGCCATAGCCAACGGGTTGCTGGAGGCTGAAAAAGACCCGACTGGCGGTGAGAAAATTATTGAAGCCATGTATCGGGAGGCTCACAGCCTGAAAGGCGCCGCTCGTTCGGTGAATCTGACTCGGATCGAAGCTGTCTGTCAGGGGGTGGAAAGTGTTTTTGCAGCGCTGAAGGCTCGCCGGATACCGGCATCTACCGAACTTTTCGATTCCCTGCACAGGGCTGCCAATATTATGTCGGAATTGCTGGAAGAATCTGACGTTGCGATTCAGCCGGTGATCGATGAACTCGCTGCTCTCGAACGACACGGGGTTTCCAACGTAACGCACCGTGCTGCAAAATCGCCCCGGAAAGCAGAAGAGAGCGAGCCGGAACAAGTCCTGGACGGCCAAGATGTCGAAGCATTGCCCGAACCCGTTCAAGATGATTTGCCGGCCGCGCATGAAAGTAGTGAGCCCCCAATGCAAGACGAACAACCGGAGATTTCGGATTTCTCAGGACCTGGAAAGAAAAAGGAACGCTATCTTCCTACAGAGACCGTGAGAATAGCCGTCAGTAAGCTCGATCCTCTCCTGAGGCAAGTAGGGGAGATGGTATCCGTTAAGCTCACCGCCAGCCAGCGAGTGTCGGACCTGTTGTCGGTTGTGGCCGCAATCGATCAATGGAAACAGAAGTGGGCGAATGTTTCGTCTCAGGAGAAAGCGATCGGTTCGATTTTGTCGCAGAAACGCAAAGGCAACGGATCTGCGCGAAAAGAGACCGATCTCGCAAAGATTACCGACTTTCTCGAATGGAACCAGAGCTGCATGAGAAGTCTGGAAAACAAAATTCGTGAGCTTGTAAAATCTGCTGAAGGTGATGCACGACTGCACGGCTCGATGGTGGATGACCTTTTGGACGACATGATGAATGTTCTCATGTTGCCGTGCTCGTCACTCCTGGAGATCTTCCCCAAGCTGGTCCGCGATTTGTCCCGGGATGCGGGTAAAGAGGTCAGGCTGGAAATTCTCGGAGCGGACCTCGAAATCGACCGCCGCATCCTCGAAGAGATGAAAGATCCTTTAATCCACCTGGTACGCAACTGCATCGATCATGGAATTGAACTGCCCAATGAACGTATCCAGAATGGTAAACCAAGATATGGAACCATTACCATTGCCATTTCTCAGATATCCGGAAATCAGATCGAGCTATTGATCTCGGATGATGGAGCCGGAATCGACGAATCAAAGGTTCGCGAAGCAGCTCGACGACGAGGCATGATTTCCGAACAGGAAAGGCAGCGGCTGGAAAGCCAGGACGCGGTGGCCCTGGTCTTTCGATCTGAAGTGTCCACGAGTCCCGTAGTCAGCAATATTTCGGGCCGCGGTCTGGGATTGGCTATTGTACGGGAAAAAGTCGAAAACCTGGGCGGAAATGTTTCCGTAGCCACTGCACGTCAAAGGGGAGTCTCTTTTCGAATCCTGCTGCCGGTGACTTTGGCAACATTTCGAGGAATCCTTGTCAGAACGAACGAGCAGTTATTCGTGATCCCTACCGCGAACGTAGAGCGGGTGATACGCGTCAATCGCGAAACAGTCAAAACAGTGGGAAACCGCGACACCATTGAAGTGAACGGAAAGGCCATGCCTTTTGTGGGCCTCGGCGATGCCTTGGAACTGCCGCGGATCGCAAAAAAAGGGGATGATGGGGAACTGGCGCTGGCACTTGTGCTTCGGTCCGGAGAAACCCTGGTGGGGTTCAGAGTGGAAGCGATTCTGCACGAGCAAGAAGTCTTGGTCAAGGGATTGGGAAAGCAACTGAGCAGAGTGAAAAATGTTGCAGGAGCCACGGTGCTGGGCGACGGCAGTCTCGCCCCGATACTCAATGTGCAGGACCTGGTCAAGTCCGCGACGCGACATGCGGCCTCGCGCCTGGGCCCGACGGTGAAGATGGAGGAACTGGAGTCCGGGAACAGATCCATTCTCGTGGTGGAAGATTCGATCACATCGAGAATGCTCTTGAAGAATATCCTCGAGTCTTCCGGATATCAGGTGACTACAACCATAGACGGAATGGAGGCATGGAATCTCCTGAAGCAGGAGACTTTCGATCTGGTCGTTTCGGACGTGGAAATGCCGCGCATGGATGGTTTTGAGCTCACCACAACCATCAGACAGGATGAAAAGTTGTCGAGCTTGCCGGTTGTTCTCGTGACCTCCCTGGGTTCCCGGGAAGACAGGGAACGCGGGATCGATGTAGGCGCCAGTGCTTACATTGTAAAAGGAAGTTTCGATCAGAATAATCTTCTTGAAACAGTTGAAAGACTGATCTGAATCTCGGGTTGCCTACTATGATAAAAGTCCTGGTGGTTGAAGACTCACCGGTCGCGTTGGAACTGCTGAAGCATATTCTTTCGTCCGACCCCGAGATAACCGTTGTCGGTACAGCGACGAATGGTCTCGAAGCCGTTGAATTCGTACAGCGTCAGCGGCCTGACGTGGTTACGATGGACATCATTATGCCGAAAATGGATGGTTTTGAAGCCACCCGTCAGATCATGGGAACTTGTCCGGTCCCTATAGTCATCGTGAGTGCCAGCCTGGTGCGCGAAGAAGTGGAGAAAACCTGGCGCGCAGTTGAAGCAGGTGCTGTGGCAGTCCTCGAAAAACCGCGTTACGTCGGCCTGGGGCGAACCACTGAAGAAGGGGAGCGACTTGTCCAAACGGTAAAGCTCATGTCTCAGGTCAAAGTAGTCAGGAGATGGAACAAAGGTTCTTCTGCTGCTATTCGCGGATCCGAGACGAGCCGACCGTCTCCTGGTCCGATTGCGAAACTTGACCGCCAAATCATTCCTGTTTCCGAACAAAAGATTAAAGTGGTAGCGATCGGAGCTTCTACGGGCGGTCCACCTGTGCTGCAACAGATCTTTTCCAGTTTACCGCCGTCCTTTCCGGCTCCCATACTTCTGGTCCAGCACATATCTCCAGGGTTCACTCAAGGATTTGTAGATTGGCTTAACCGGACGGCCACACTGAAGGCCCGCCTTGCGGATGATGGCGAGCGAATCATTCCGGGCAACATATATGTGGCACCGGACGGTTACCAGATGAAAGTCGATGCCGGAGGTCGGATCATCCTCACCACGGAACAAGCTGAAAACGGCATCCGCCCTTCAATTTCGTGTCTATTTCGCTCTGTGGCGCATGCTTTCGGCGCCAGATCTGTGGGCATCCTGCTTACGGGAATGGGAAGAGACGGGGCAGACGAGTTGAAGACCATGCGCGACAAAGGAGCGCTCACAATCGCTCAAGACAAGGAAAGCAGTATTGTTTACGGCATGCCGATGGAAGCGGTGAAACTGGGAGCAGCCCAGCATTCGCTCCCACCGGACAGGATTATTGACATGTTGATGAAAATCTCCGCGTAGGAGTTTTCGTCAGGAGGACCTATGGATGCACAATACGCTGCAACTCCGGGGACTCAAATATTGGTGGTCGAGGACAGTCCCACTCAAGCCATGCTGTTAGAGCATCTCTTGGAGAAAACCGGCTATGACGTTGTAGTGGCTTCTTCGGGAAAACAGGCCCTGGAAGTGCTGGAGTCCTTCAGGCCGGACCTCATCATCAGCGACATCGTTATGCCCGAAATGGACGGCTTCGAGATGTCCAAAGCAATCAAAGGCGATCCGAGGCTTCGAGATATTCCCGTTATTCTTTTGACAGCGCTTTCCGATCCCGAGGATGTGATCAGGGGCATGGAAGCGCTCGTGGATTTCTATCTCACCAAACCATACGATAAGGATTTCCTTCTGTCCAAGGTGGCCTCGATCATATCTCAACCGGTGGAAAGGACAGAAGCTAACGGTTGTCAATCCATGAAGATCAACCTGTGGGGGAAAATTCATGAAGTCTCGGTAGTCCCGGAGCTTTCCCTCAGCTTGCTGGCATCTACGTATGAAAATACGATCCAAATCAACCGTGAGCTTCATCGTGAAATAGCCGAACGCAAGCGGATTGAAGAAGAGCTGCGGGTCACGGTGAAGAGACTCAAGGAAATGGAGTCCATCATTGAGATCAGTCCCGCTGTTGCTTTTGTGCGCAAGGCTGAAGATGGATGGCCTATCGAATTCGTCTCGGACAATGTGCTTCAATTCGATTATGAATCTGAAGACCTGCTGAGCGGCAACATAAAGTATTTCGATATCATTCACCCCGAGGATCGGGACAGCGTGATTGAGGAGGTGGAAAGAAGCCTCCAGGATAAGGATCTTGAAGAGTTCAGTCGTGAATACAGGATTCTTACGGGTTATGGCGAAACTCGGTGGGTGGACGATCGGACATTCGTGAGAAGAAATTCCAAAGGCATTGTCACTCACTATCAGGGAATCATTTTGGATGTCACGCATCGCAGAGATGAAATTTAACAGGGGTTGGTAATCAAAGAAGTGACAAAGACTTTTTTCTTATTTCTTGACAGCGCATCGAGGGCGCAAATTCCGACCTTAGACAGGTTTGTTTCAGACTGGACACTACATCCGCAGATAGACGTTTAATGGATGTTTCGTCCGACACACGTGATGTCAGATGTGCCTTAATGGTAGGAAGGACCGTGTATGGTAAAAACTACCTGTTCCATACTCATAGTTGATGCGGATCACAGCGAGGCCAAATCTTTGGCCGTAATACTGAAACAGAATGGGCACTCCGTGCTGGTGGCCAGAGATGCCGGTCACGCTGTTTCTATCCTGGAATTCAGAGGGTTTGATGTCTTAATAGTGGATTTGGCAGCTTCTCACGCACAAGACCTCGATCTGATCGGTTGGGCTTGCTGCATCTGCCCAAAACCCAGGATAGTAGCTACCGGATTCCCGTCTTTCAAGGACGAACAATCGGTGTCCGATCGCGGAGCAGATTTGTTCCTGCGCAAACCTGTCGATACGAATAAGCTGACCCGCTTTCTCGTGCAGTCCCGCAGCAGAAGCTCGTTTTCAGGCAAAGTGAACGATGTGGATATCATCGAATACGTGCAATTCGTGCTTCTGTGCGGCGACAAAACAATCCTGGAGGTTACCTCTACAATGGGGACCACGAGCAGGTTGTTTATCTCGGAAGGGCATGTGGTTCATGCTGAATGCGGTGTTCTCCAGGGAGAACAGGCTCTCTATCGGTGCCTTGGCTGGCGGGAAGGATCTTTCAGCCATGTAGCATGGGCCGAACCCGAACGTGTCACTATCAGGAAACCCGGAGAATTTATTCTCGTAGAGGCTGTCCGCAAAAGGGATGATGCCTGGACCGGTGCTAACGTTGGCGCTCCTGTTGATGACGGGCATGATTGAATTTGTCAAATGGCAAGGTTTCAACCCGCTAGGCTTTGAATCTTTGCGAGAATGGCAACAGAAGTAGTTTTATGATACAAAATTGGAGAAAAAACCGGTAAACTTGGCATCAACTGTGCCAGTGGAATGAAATAGCGGTGGAAGTGAGCAGGGATAATTCTCTATGGCCATTATCCGCGCCAAATCCAATGAGATTCAATGCAAAATCGTGTACTACGGTCCCGGACGAGGCGGAAAAACAACCAATCTGATTATGATTCACAAGGCAATTGGAGCCAAGATTCGCGGCGAGTTGATTTCGATCAATACCGCGGGAGACCGTACAATATTTTTTGATTTTCTGCCGATGGATCTGGGAATGATTCGCAATTTGAACATAAAGATTTCGGTGTACACCGTTCCGGGTCAAGTGCGCTACAACGATACGCGCAGGCTGGTTCTTAGAGGGGTTGACGGAGTCGTCTTTGTGGCTGATTCAATGGAAATCCGTCGCGCACAGAATATCGAGAGCTTTCAAAACTTTCGTGAAAATCTCGATTTGCTGAACGCGAAATCTTCGTCGATCTCACTTGTCCTTCAGTACAACAAGCGCGACCTGGAGTCGCAAAACGGAACGCGGGTAATGCCCATAGAGCAAATGGAAGAGGACCTGAACCCTAATGGCGAATGGCCTTGGATAGGAGCCAGCGCTGTCTCCGGTCAGGGCGTCAAAGAAACGTTTAAGCGGATTTGCATGCTTACTGTTGCAAGTGTCGGTAAACAACTGATATGACGTTCGTCGCCAATACCTTGGAGCGAAAGCAGGAGAGCTTACATGGCTGAAAGTCGCGTTCATGAACTGCTCTCAGGACTCACTGTCGTATTGCGCTCCAATGGAGAAGCGAGAAAAACAGATAAGAAAAACATCGATAAAAAAAAGTTACTGAAATCTCGCGGTCCGGCGCCGCAGGTAATCATTTATACGCGCCATGCTGACGGGGATTTTGGCCCAACGTTCATCAGCGACAATATCATTTCCCAGCTCGGGTATGCGCCTCAGGAGCTCATAGAAAATCCTTCCGCCTGGGAAGATGCTCTCCATCCCGACGACAAAGGGCGAGTGTTGTCATCGAGAGGCGAACTTTTCGGTCTCGGTTATCTGGTCCAAGAGTACCGGCTCAGGCATAAGAATAAAGAATATCGCTGGATAAGAGACGAACTGAACCTGGTCAGGGACTCCTCGGGGAAACCTTCCGAAATTCTGGGTTCGTGGATTGACATCACTGAACGGAGGCAGGTCGAACAGGCACTCAGGGAGAGTGAAGCGAGATATCGGTCGCTCGTGGATAGATCTCCCATGGGAATGATTTCTTTCGACACCAATGGAGATATTACCGAGTTCAATCCAGCGGTCCTGAGTATACTCGGAGCATCTCATCTCGATGTCGAAGACGCGATGGACTTGTTTTCGCTTCTCCCTCTGGTGGAGGCAGGTATATCCGAAGCTATAGTCCATTGTCTCGAATCGGGCGAATCCGGCGTAGGTGAGTTCCAATATAAAGCCAAGTCGGACAGACAGGTTCATACCCAGGTCCATGTGGTTCCCATTCGCGCTGGAGATAATCACATTTCAGGGGCACACGGGTTCCTGCTCGACATATCCGATCAAAAACGGGCTGAAGAGCTCATTATAGGTTCCGAGCGGCTCAAAGTGTTGGGTCAGATTTCTACTGGGGTGGGCCACACGTTCAGCAACCTGCTCCAGGTTGTTTCCGGCAACGTGAATGTGGCTCTGACAAACCTGGATTTGAAGGACTCCGACGCGGTGAAGGGCAATCTCGAACAAATTATGGAGGGTGTTCGGTCTGCAACCGAGGCAGTCAGATGGATGCAGCAATTTGCCCGGAGGAGATCGGACAGCTCACAAAATCACGAGATCTTCGACCTTTCGGAAGCGGTGGAAGAGGCCGTAGAAATGTGTAAGCTCTGGTCCAAGACATTGCTGGACCGCAAGAAAATCCGCATTAAGCATGAAGTTGAACTGGTTCCGGGATGCCATATATTGGGGGTCCAGGACCAGGTGGCATGGGTCGCGCTCAATCTTCTCAAGAATGCGGTCGAAGCGATGCCCAAAGGAGGAACGATCAGGACCAAGACGTACGTGAAGGATCGACTCGCGGTGCTGAGCGTTCAGGACAGCGGAATCGGGATTCCTCCGGAAAACATGAAACACATTACGACTGCTTTCTGGACGTCGAAAGAGGCCCATGCCGGCATGGGCTTGCCTTTCAGTTGTGGAATACTGAGATCCCACAATGGGACCATGGGCGTGAAACGGGTCAGACCCAGAGGCAGCCTGTTTCTCATTCGGTTCCCGTACGTGAATCCCTTGCTGAAAAAGACGGACAGCAGGGATCCCCTGAACAAGGGACTCAGAATACTCTTCATCGATGATGACGAGAGAATCGTCAGGGTCTTCGAGCGAGGCTTAAGAGCGCTCGGCCATTCTCTGGTTCCCGCTTATTCAGGCCAGCAGGGACTGAAGTTGTTTGCTCAGACGCAAATCGATGCTGTCGTTTGCGACTTGGCCATGTCTGAGGTAAGCGGTTGGGAAGTGGCCAAGAGTGTGGCCAAATACTGCAAAGAAAACGAAAGGCAAAAACCTCCTTTCATCATGCTTACCGGATGGGCGCGCCAGCTTGATGAAGATGAGGTGCAAATGCACCCGGAAGTCGACCGAATACTCCAGAAACCGGTTAAAGTTCCGCATCTGGTTGAAATGGTTCAGGAAGAAATAGGTCGAATTCAATCGCAAGAAGATTTTTCCGGTCGTATCGGAGGAATCGATATACTGGAGTACATGCAGCTTCTTCTTCTGAATGGTCGGGAGATGCTCGTATCTATCCAGTCAAGAGAAGGGCAGAAAGGGCTTATTTTTGTCAAAAAAGGCGAGATAATCCATGCTGTGACCGGAACAATGGAGGGAGAAGAGGCTCTCTATCACTGCCTCTTGTTCAAGGGCGGAAGTTTTTCCAGCCTGCCGTGGCGTGATCCGGATCACAGAAGTATCACCAAACCCGGCGTATTCCTTCTCATAGAGGCTGCTCGCAAGAGAGACGAGCGCAAGGACAGCATCACTCAAGACATCCCGCTATTAAAATCCGAGTAGAATGTTTTTGAATTAGGGTAAAAATTCATCTCCCTTCTTGCCGAGAGGGCGTTTCTTTCCCTTATAACTTCGCAACAATTCTCAGAAAACGAGGTACTCACGTTTCTTTGGTGTTTTTTGCCCAATCTCGGTTCATAGAATCGATGGCCCGCAGGGAACGTTCGTTCTCGCCAGAGATGTAAAACGGCGAAAATGCCGGTCTCTTGGTTAAGTGTCACGATCGATCGTGAAAAGTGTCTTGTCTGGCATGAGGCTTGCAAACTTGCACTACGGTTGCGTTGATTTCTTTCTAGGATGAAATTAAATTCTTATCACGCAACAGGGTTAAGGCCGATGACAATTATTTGGGCCGAAATTGGTCGAGATGTCATAGGCGGAAGAAGAATTGTAGACGCGTCAGAGAGGAATCCTTGAAAGTGATGGTTTCTTGCAAGAGCCACTTTTTAAATGAGGACACAATTCGATTGACTGATGCTGCATCGGGCGGTGCTGAATGGCAGCGGTGCGATTGTGAAGAAGAAACGGATGTTTCTCGGAGAAATGTTCGTGCATTTTTCCGTAAATACGATGGCCTGGAGAGATTCGCCTCGATAGCAGGGATGATGTATTTTGCCCGAAAGTTTAACACGGGCTTCAGGCTGCCGGTGATGGAGGGCCGATTTGAAAATCGGTCTTCGGACCGTATAGATACGAGTGACATTTCGTCCCCGCCCGGGACGGAACTAGAGTATGGAATTGAAACAGGCAATTGGTACCGATTCCCGCTTCAAAATGGAACGTGGGCACGAACAAAAGCTGGAAATCTGTTGAGGGAAGTAATTGACCCGTCGAAAACAGCACTGTTCGGGCCCGGTTCCCTATTTTCCCATGCGCGTCGACGAGACGTGCTGTTAATCAAGACTCATGGAGATTACAATGAAAAAACTTAATATTCTCATGATCATGCTGTCGTTTGTTCTTGTTGCGTTTGTTTCCGGGCAGGCGCTTGCACAGAGTGATCCCGGCAAGACCAGTGCTCCGGGCGTACAAAGTCCGGCAGATAGACCTGGTGGTGCAATGGATCGTGACGTCCGAAGAGATGCATCCTCAATGCCTCAGGTTTCGAAGGCTGAGATGCCTATGCGCGTATCCAAGTTAATCGGTAAGGACATTGTAAACAAAAACGACGAGAAGCTCGGAGAGGTTCACGATTTCGTCCTGGATAAAGACGGGAAGATCAGTTACATGATCATAAGCCATGGGGGCCTGTTAGGCATCGGTGACAAGCTGACCCCTGTTCCCTGGAATAAGGTGGCTTCTGCAGGTGAATTCCAAATGGATACCAGGGACAATCTGGTCCTGAACATCGCGAAGGCAACACTGGATCAAGCTCCAACTTTTAGCAGCACCGATTATATGAACTTCGCACAACGCGATTTCCAAAATAAGATAGACCAGCATTTTGCCGGTACCACCGGCCCGTAAGCTGAGTTTGAACGAATAGTGAGTAGTTGCCGCGGACGCACGGGAGCGTCCTGGATGCAACTTGTTGAGGTCCGCCCGTGGAAGAGCGGACCTCAATTTTTTCTAAATCTCCAGCGGTTCTCGAATCGGTAACGAGACAACCACGGTAGTTCCTTCGCCCACAACGGAACTGATGTGAATCGACCCGCCAAGGGATTCCACAAGCGCTACACAAACGGCGAGCCCGAGTCCGGTTCCTTTTCCGGGCTCCTTTGTCGTGAAGAAGGGATCGAACACTTTGGTGAGATGGGATTCCGGTATTCCGCATCCCGAATCCTTCACATCGATCAGGATTCGATCCGGGGTCATACTGGTCCGTAGAGAGATTGTGCCTCCGGAGTCCGCAATGGCATCGGCGGCATTGAAGACAAGATTGACAAGCGTCTGTCGTAATTTTTCCGGCTCGGTCTCGAGCAAAGGCAGTTCTTCAGCCAGATGCATCCGGAACGTGATATTTCGAAAGCCTTTTCGTCCCAGGATTAGTGCACTACAACTCTTGACCAGTTCATTGATATTACAGATTTCAATCTGTTTCCGAATCGGCCGTGCAAATTGGAGGAGATGCTGGAGTATTTCATTGATTCGTTTGAGTTCCGCGCTCATGCGGCTGAGTATTTCCGCGCGTGATTCAACTTGTGCGTTTCTCTCCAGGAGTTCGGTATATCCCATGAGAATCTGAAGCGGGTTGCCGATTTCATGAGCCAGACCTGCAGCCAATCGTCCTACGCCTGCGAGCTTTTCCGAACGAACCAGTCCCTGCTGGGCTTTTTCAAGGTCTTTGTTGGCTGTGCTCAGTTGGACTATGAGCGCCTCCATTTTTTGCCGATCGTCGAGTATTTTCGCTATAATCACCCTGAGACGAGAGGCAATTTTCTGAATGTCGTCTCCACGGCCTGCCGGATAGGAATTCGCGGGTAGATCGATAAATCCGGCAGCTTTCCTGGCCAAATCCGCTGCATCGACCAGCGGCCCGATGACAGTGCGGTGAAAGAGAAGGTACCCGAGGAAGAAGAGGGCTCCTTGGGTGAGGACAAGATAAGCTCCAAAAAATTTCCAGGCAGGACCAAAAACGGATGCTGGAATATGCATGATTCCACGTGCGGTTCTTATTCCTTCAGGGAAATTTCCGGTTGAGTCCACAGTCACCACTATTCCATGAAACAGCCCGGTCGGCCATTTCTCGGCTCTTACCGTTTTGCCGGTCTTTGTCTGATCCGGTTTATCAATGCTTGTGTCGAGACCGCAGCCGCCCACCAGTGCGCCATGAGCATCGTACAGCAAAAGACCGAACCCCGTCTGTTCACGACAAAGGTCTCTCACACGCTCCCAGATGCGATCCTTCCCGCGATCTGAAAGAACCTGCTTCTGAAGCGCTTCCATAAGCACTGCGGCCTGATACACCCGCGAATCTACTGCTGCCCGTTCCAATGAGGCGCAGAACGCTATGAAGAGCAGTACGCCGCTGACGAACAGTATTATCGCGAGATTGACGAGAATTCCCCAGCGCATTGGGCTCCCTTTATGCATTTGGAAAAACGTTGCGAGAATCCGATATGGTCACGCATTCAGTTTGCAGTCTCCTCGTGTCGGAATCTGAACGCAGTGACATGTCGAGGCATTGAATACAGCAGAATATAAAACAAATAGCAATCGGAGAATTGCCGATCAGGGTTTCGGCCTCTTCACGGGAGGATGTGATTGCTCTTGCTGGGCAGAGTACGCTCTTGTACGCGGATTATCGGTTGGTTCTGTTCCGTCGCGCGATAATGCTCTCTCCAGCCCTGACGCGGTCACCAGGATAAACCTGGAAATCGAATTCCTGGGGAAGGTAAATATCCAGACGAGAGCCGAACCGTATGAGTCCAAATCTGTCTCCTCGCCGGACCACGTCTCCTTCTCTCACCCAGCAGGCGATGCGTCTCGCCAGGATGCCGGCAATTTGAACTACGGCGATCGTAACACCTTCACCGGTCAGGACTATTGCATTGTGCTCGTTTACGTCAGATGCAGCGGGTTCGCGTGCATCGAGAAATCTGCCCGGGACATGACGGATCGAATGAACTGTACCGGAAATGGGCCATCGGTTCACATGCACGTTCAGCACGGACATAAACACACTTATGCGCTTCAAAGGCACTCCGGGGAGATTTTCGGACTGAGCGTGTTCCACTACTTCTGCTACGGTTCCGTCCGCGGGAGACAAGACCAGTCCGGTGCCTGAAGGAGGAACACGGTTGGGATTTCGGAAAAAAGCCCCAATTGCAGCGGATACCAGCAGAAACACAAATGATGCGGATGGATAATCGAGGAGCCAGGAGAAGAATGAAAGCACGAGAAAGGGAACAAAGAATACGAATCCTTCCCGTGCAATGGGTTCATAATGCCCGGCTTTATTGATCATTCGGCAGCACCCGCGGTCTTGAGAGTCTTTTTGGCCCTCGGGATAGCGACCGTTCCTGTACGGATCAACTCGGTAATCCCAGCGGGAGCGAGCAGTTCCAGGAACGCATCAATTTTACTTTGGGTACCGGAAGCCTCCACAGTCAAGGTCTCATGACTGACATCCACCACTTTGCCCCGGAAGATATCGGCTATTCTGAGAATGTCGCCACGGCTTGATGCAGTAGCCTTTACGCGAACCAGGACCAATTCCCTGTCTACGTAATCTCCGGCGGTCAAATCCTGCACTTTGACCACATTGATCAGTTTTCGGAGTTGTTTGACGATTTGCTCGATTATTTGCTCGCTACCGTGCGTGACGATGGTCATGCGGGAATAGTTGCTATCGAACGTCGGAGCAACCGTCAGAGAATGAATGTTGAAAGCTCTACCCGAAAACATACCCGCAACACGAGCAAGCACACCGGGCTTGTTTTCCACCAGTACTGAAATAACATGTCTGTCGTCGTTCATATGAGTATCATGTTGGTCAGAGACGCTCCTGCCGGTACCATGGGGTACACGCCTTCTTCGCGTTCTACCACGAAATCGATTATTACAGGCCCATCAATCTCGAGGGCCTTTCGGATGGTCGGTTCAACTTCCGAAGTCGTCGTCGCCCGGAGTCCTACCGCACCGTATGCTTCTGCGAGTTTCACGAAATCAGGGGCAACCATAATATCGGTGTGCGCATAAACATTGTCATAAAAACGTTCCTGCCACTGTCGAACCATTCCCAGATAGCCGTTGTTAAGTATGGCAATCTTTACGGGCAAGTGATACTGGGCCACAGTTGCAAGCTCTTGTATATTCATCTGGATCGACCCGTCACCGGCTATATCGATGACGAGTTTATCCGGAAATGCCACCTGGGCGCCGATCGCGGCAGGGAATCCATAGCCCATGGTGCCCAGGCCTCCTGATGTGAGGAACGTTCGTGGCCGGTCGAAAAGATAATACTGAGCCGCCCACATCTGATTCTGTCCCACTTCAGTGGTGATTATGGCCCGGTCCGCAGTGAGTTCGTAAAGCTTCTCCACTACGTACTGCGGCTTTATGGTTTCAGAAGTACGATCGAAGCGCAATCTCTGCTCATTTCTCCAGACTGTGAGTTGAACGTGCCATTCCTTTAACGTGTCTCGTTTATCATGTTTGGAATAGCCTTTCTTTCTGAGCACTTCGATTATTTTGGCAAGCGCATTCTTTGCATCCGCCACTATGGGAACATCGACGGCCAAATTCTTTTGGATCGAAGTGGGATCTATGTCGATATGAATAATTTTTGCCTGTGGGGCGAAGTCTTCTATTTTGCCCGTGACTCGATCGTCAAATCTCGCCCCGACTGCGAGCAGCAAATCAGAATTGCTGACCGCCATGTTTGCACGATACGTTCCGTGCATCCCAAGCATCCCGAGAGATAGAGGGTGAGTTCCGGGAAAGCAACCCAGTCCCATGAGCGTCATAGTAACGGGAAAGCCCATCATTTCTGCCAATTCTGCGAGTTCCCGGTGTGCTTCCGCTGTTATGACGCCCCCACCCGCGTAGATGACAGGTTTCTTGGCCTCTGCCATCATCGTCGCTGCCCGTTTGATTGACGGAATGTAAGGCTTAATGGTCGGTTTGTATGTGGGCAGGGAGACCGTCTTGGGATATTCGAACTCCGTCTTTGCCTGCACGATATCTTTTGGAAGATCCACGAGGACTGGCCCGGGTCGGCCGGTGCTTGCAATGACAAAGGCTTCTTTTATCGTTTGGGCAAGATCTTCCAATCTGCTGACAAGGTAGTTGTGCTTTGTACAGGGTCTGGTTATACCTACAATATCGGCTTCCTGGAACGCGTCATTACCGATAAGCGGAGTAGGAACTTGTCCGGTAAAAACGATCACCGGGATGGAGTCCATGCACGCTGTGGCAAGTCCGGTTACAGTGTTCGTGCCGCCAGGACCTGATGTGACGATACATATACCGGGTTTTCCCGTAGCTCTTGCATAGCCGTCGGCAGCGTGAACCGCAGCCTGCTCGTGACGGGTGAGTATGAACTTGAAATCCTCGGAGAATTCTCTGGCCATCGCATCGAAGATGTCGATAACGGCTCCTCCGGGATATCCGAAGATAGTGTCGACTCCTTCTTCTATCAATGAGCGAAGGAGTATCTGCGCGCCATTTAATTTGGACATTAGTTCACTTACCAAACCGGACGAATTACTGGGGGACCGTGGCTAAAAAATGTTTCAAGACCATATAGCCACAGTTAACTGATAATGCCGTCGCGTGTGTTCAGGTTTTGTTACTGTTGTCTGATCCTGCTCAGAATCCGTTCGATGTCGTCCCTGCCTTTGAGCTTCTTTTTCTGTAAGGTCTTCCGTTCCAGTTCCTCACCCGCTGTGAGGTAAACCCTTTTGTTGAACGCTTCCAGTTGTTCCTCGAATTCGAGATGCTCCTGCCACAACTTCCTCAATTCGGGATCTCTTTCCTTCCACTGCTGAATCAGTTCAATGTCTCTTTTTTCCATAGGAAGCCCTTTTTGTTTTGCTTGCATATTTACAACTTGTTTTTAGCGGTCCGGAAACAATTTGTCAACTGACAGAAACACTTTGATAAGGCCGGTCTTTGCCATGTAATTGCCTTTAGGTGGGGGCTCTGCTATGACCGATATTATTATTGAAGTGCGGAGTTCAAATGTGAACGAGGCAAAGTTCAGGTTTCTTGGAGAGCATGGAATGGGCCTCGAGTGCGTCTTCGGACCGGTATCGAAAACCGATGCATTGGCGCTCGCCGCATTATCAAAGGACTACAATCCTGTGCTTCTCGTGCCTGATGTCGCGTTGGCAAAAGGCCGTCCTGGGACGCATCTTCATCCTCTGTGGGTGTCAGGCATGGTCGAACGTTGTGTGAGAAAGCTGATTCCGAATAGCGCAATTGTTGAGCTAACGCTAAGCTTTTTATCAATGATACCTCGGGAAGAAACCTTATGCTTCGAGGCACAGACTACAAAAGATGGATCTCTGGTGACAATTGCTATCTTTAATAGCCGCGGTGAAAAAATGGCTGAAGCGCAAGCGAAGTGCTCAGGATTCTAACGAAATGCCATAACAACACCTTCTCTTTGTGCTGGATACAGGACGGCCCCATGTTCCACGTGAAACATTGGGGCCGTATCTTCCCGTAAGAAAAGGGAAAACGTCTATTTCGCAGGAGGGGTTTCACCCGATGGCTGAGGTGATGCAGGTGCAGGAGACTCGCCAGGGGGAGCTTGCGGCATGGCAGGAGGAGCCGATTGTGGCGCTTCCGATTGTGTCGGGGGTGCTCCGCTGCCAGAAGTCTCAGGCATGCCGGCAGGCGGTACAGCAGAAGGCGCACCGGCTTCTTCACTGACGATCGAGCGTTCCTGGATCAAGGTAGCTTTACCGGAAAAATAGGTGAGGAAAATCGATGTCACCATAAACACAACTGCTGCACCGATAGTAATTTTGCTCAGGAACGTGCCCGCGCCGGAGCTACCGAAAACCGTCTGACTGGAACCGCCGCCGAATGCAGCTCCGATATCTGCGCCCTTGCCGGATTGCAGAAGAATGATCATGATGAGCGCTATGCACACAACCACGTGCACGATGAGTATGAACATTGTCAACATTACGCATGTACCTTTCCGGATCTAAATTGCTTCCTTGATAATACCGAAAAAATCCTGAACAGTCAGGGATGCACCACCCACAAGTCCGCCGTCTATATCGCCTTGGCTCAGGAGGCTACGGGTATTATCAGGTTTTACGCTGCCACCATACAGAATCCTGGTCCGATCGCTGAAATCCTGCCCCAATATCCTGGCCGATTCCGTCCTCAGAAACTGATGAACCTCTTGCGCCTGCTGGGGTGTCGCGGTCTTTCCGGTGCCGATGGCCCAAACAGGTTCATATGCTATCACAAAACGGTCCGGATCTGGGGATTCTATTTTTCCGATTCCCTCAATAAGTTGGCGTTTTACTACATCAAAGGTTCTTCCGGCCTCCCTTTCCTCAAGGGTTTCTCCCAAACAAAAAATGGGAACGAGACCACTACGCATTGCAGCCTGTATCTTTCGATTCACGGACTCGTCCGTTTCCCCAAAGTACTGACGACGCTCGGAATGCCCTATTATAACATGAGAACAACCGATCTCCTTCACCATCGGCCCGCTGACTTCACCGGTAAATGCGCCTTTGTCTTCCCAGTGAAGATTCTGCGCAGCCACCCGGATGCGCGTTCCACCGGTTTCCGCTACCGCAGTTGCAATCGAGGTGAATGGAGGGGCGACTATGATCTCACAACTCGGTTGAAGATTTACCAGAGCAGCCTTCAAACCCTCAAGGAAGCTGCGAGTTTCGGAAGAGGTCTTATGCATCTTCCAATTTCCCGCAATAATCGATGTGCGATTGGCCATGTCAGTATATCCTTCCTCGTCCGCCATTTCTCATTATAACGCTCCAGGACTCATTCGAGAGCAGTGGGACATGACTGTCTTCACTGCTCAAGAGCAGCCACTCCAGGCAATGTCTTGCCCTCCATGAATTCCATAAAAGCACCGCCGCCCGTGGAGATATACGAAATCTTGTCGGCCACCCCCGCCTGTTGAATGGCCCGAATCGTATCACCACCACCTATTAAAGAAAACGCCGAGGCAGATGCAACTGCTTCTGCGATTTTCATGGTGCCGTTCTTGAACGCGTCTATCTCGAAAACTCCCATGGGACCGTTCCACACAATGGTTCCTGCGCGACCTATTTCATCACTGAAGCCCTGAATGGTTTTGGGCCCAATATCGAGAGCCATCTGACCGGAAGGAATCAAATCCGATGTCACGGTGCTGACGGTCGCTCCATCCTCCATGCGATCCGCTACCACCACGTCCACGGGCAGCAGAACCGTGCATTTTTTACCCTGGAGAATCTCAGCGGCAGTGTTCACCATTTCCTCTTCCGTTTTCGACGCGCCCACATCCGAACCCTGCGCCTTCAGAAAGGTGTTCGCCATCCCACCGCCAATCAGAATAGTATCCATACGGTTCACGAGATTTTTCAATAACTCTGTTTTGTCGGAGACCTTTGCCCCGCCGAACAATGCTACCACCGGTTTCTGAGGATTCTTCAACGCTTTTTCGAGATTTTCCAATTCCTCTTTCATCAGTAATCCGGCCGCTTTTTCTTTGAGCAGATCCGGTACTCCCACTGTGGACGCATGGGCCCTGTGAGCGGTTCCGAAGGCATCGTTCACGTACACTTCCGCGAGGGATGCCAACCGGGAAGCAAAATCCGGGTCATTTTTTGTCTCACCAGGATGGAAACGCAGGTTGTTCAGAAGAACCGCATCGCCATCCTTGAGCCTGGCAATGGCTGTCTCTGCCGGAGAACCAATGCAATCATCAGCAAAGCCGACAGCAGTCCCGAGTAATTCCTGCAGCCGACCGGCAACGGGCGCAAGACTCATTTCTGCTTTTCTTTCTCCCTTCGGGCGGCCCAGGTGAGAAGTCAAAATGCATTTCGCACCATGCTCCATGGCGTACTTGATCGTCGGCAGAGCTCTCCGTATCCGAGTATCGTCCTTGATAACTCCTGATTGGTCCAGGGGGACATTAAAATCGAATCGAAAGAACACACGCTTCCCTTTTAGATCCAAATCCTTGATGCTTTTAATCACGCTGTACCCCCTATTATCAGACTGTAATTCCACCTGATCGCGACATCTCGGGATTTACCTTCATTCATAATTTCTTAGGACAGCTTTTCGCCCATCAGTACTGCAAGATCCACCATTCTGGCTGAATAACCGGATTCATTGTCATACCATGAGAGTACTTTCACCATGTTGTCACCCACAACGAAAGTGGAGAGAGAATCGAACATGGAGGAATGTGGATTGTTGATGAAATCGACACTCACAAGCGGTTTGTCAACGTACTCCAGGATTCCTTTCATACGGCCTTCGGAAGCACGTTTCATAGCCGCGTTTACTTCATCCGCGGTTGTCCCCTTCTTGGTCAAAGCAGTAAAATCGACCAAAGACACATTAGGAGTGGTGACGCGGATAGCAAGCCCGTCCAACTTTCCTGCCAACTCAGGGATTACTTGACCTATGGCGGATGCTGCTCCGGTTGTGGTGGGAATCATATTAATAGCCGCGGCACGCGCTCTGCGGTAATCCTTATGAACGGTGTCCAGTAAGCTTTGATCCATCGTGTATGAATGGACCGTAGTCATTACACCTTTCTCAATACCGAATTCGTCAAACAGAACTTTTGCAATGGGCGCAAGACAATTCGTGGTACACGACGCATTAGACACCACATGATGTTTTGTGGGATCATATGTCTCTTCGTTCACGCCAATGACGAAAGTTGCATCGACTTTCTTACCGGGAGCGGAGACGATGACTTTCTTTGCACCTGCCTCTATATGTTTACCGGCTTTTTCACGGTCCCTGAAAATGCCCGTACATTCCATTACGACATCGACCTTGAGGTCCCGCCAGGGCAAGTTCAGCAAATCGTCGGTTATGCGAAGTGCCCGGACTTCTTTTCCGTTCACATTGATCACGTCCGATGAAGCTGTGATCTCCCCGGGAAATTGACCGTGAACCGAATCATATTTCAACAGGAAAGCCATGAGATCCGGGTCCATTCTGTCATTAACGGCCACGACCTCTACTTCGGGATGAACAAGGGCGCTTCTCATAACAGTTCGCCCGATGCGTCCAAACCCATTGATTGCTATTCTGATTGCCATATTGTTTCTCCGTTCGCGAAATACTCATCTACTTTCTTTTTAGTTGATGACCATCACTGCGTCAATCTTGAAATCGAGTAACCATAATACCTTACATAACTTAAATCGTGGTTGAATCAGGCAAGAACATTCTTTTCTTGTGTTCTTTAACAATTTTAGGTATATAGTACGTGTTTTTTGACCGCTCTCGGGCGGCGCGCGATGACAAACCACCCGAAAGTCGGTTCCAGGCCGGATGCAACTCCGGAAGGGTTTTCATGATGTTACGATCCACATTTTTATTAACTGCCCTCCTTGTTTGCATTGCAATAATGAATAATCCCTCTCCGTCCGAAGCCCAAACCACTGGAACAGGGCAATGGAAAATCACGAGCATAAAGGTCTGTCGCAGCATCGGCGGCACAATCAATTCGACCGTGCAGGTTATGGGACAGTTCCCGGTCTATACATTTTTCATTCCCCGACCGGTTTGGACGGTGAACGGAACCGTGGTAGACGCTCAACCCGTATATGATCGGGGCCGACTGGTTGCATTCCAATTATTGGGCAGCGCCTCCAGTCTGAACTCCGGAACCAGGAACAATGTGAAATTCTCCCTTCCCGATCAAAACAACTCCAAAGTTTTCTACTACGATCAAAACAAAGTCCCTGCCGGCGACTGCTACGAATTTTTCTAAACATCAGTTTAGTCATTTAAGACGATACTTGCCAGTTATGCCGTAACCTGAAGCACTCGTTTTCCATAGCCACTACCAGAAATTCTGACGTTTATCCCATGCTCCAAACAAGATGCGAGTGGAGACCGGCGTCCCGAGACTGTCTCAGAATTCTCGAAGGCACAAGAATCCAGTCGCAATTGCTGCCGTAGGGGTGGGTTGTCCCTGATTGGCACCTGCGATTCCCGGTGGCAAATTTCGATCCAACTGTCGTCATTAATTTAAGAACCACCGGAGAAATCCCTTTAGTACGGTCTGTTTCGCCGAGACTGTTCCGAGAAACGCTAATTTGACGAATGCCGTAAATTTTTTTGGAAGATTGGAGAACTTTCTTGCTGAAAGGCTCCCCAATCTCCATTCTCTGATCATGGTGGGCATTTAGCACAGATAGATTTGAAGAGGGTGGTGCTCAGGTAACGATCCCCCCGATCCGGGAGCAAGCACACGACGGTGCCACTGGAGTATTCCTTTGAAATTTGCATTGCACCGTAAACAGCAGCACCCGAACTCATTCCCACGAAGATTCCCTGATTCAAGGCAAGCCATCGCGCTGTATCGTATGCTTGCTGATCGTTGACACGAAGGATACGGTCCAGCCTCTTAGGATCGTAAATTTTCGGTACGATCGCTTCAGACATGTTCTTCAGGCCCTGAATCGTATGTCCTTCTTCAGGTTCCACACCTATAACCTGAATGCGAGGATTG
The DNA here is from genome assembly GCA_041740635.1 of Desulfomonilaceae bacterium. Classification (GTDB taxonomy): domain Bacteria; phylum Desulfobacterota; class Desulfomonilia; order Desulfomonilales; family Desulfomonilaceae; genus Desulfomonile. The sequence goes on from JBGSLQ010000007.1 coordinate 45,534, forward strand.
TACTCTTTCAGCCTTCTCGATATCCCCATGAGCGTACCGGTGGTCCCCATACCGGCAACAAAAGCGTCCACTTGGCCACTGGTTTGCTCGATAATTTCCAGACCGGTGGTCATGTAATGAGCTTCAGCGTTAAATTCATTTTCAAACTGGTTGGGGAAGAAATATTTTTCCGGGTCTTGCTCGTAAATCCTGTGTGCCCGTCGGATCGCTCCGTCGGTCGCCTCGCTGGGAGGCGTAATCTCAAGTTCCGCTCCATAAGCCCGGAGTGTGTTTCGTCTCTCCAGGCTGACACATTCCGGGAGAGTGAGCAGACAACGATATCCTTTACACGCTGCTACCATGGACAGGCCGATTCCGGTATTTCCGGATGTGGGCTCGAGAATGATCTTGTCTTTGGTTAGGGCGCCGTCTTCTTCGGCCTTCGCGATCATATAATATGCGATGCGATCCTTTACCGAACCGCCGGGATTATTCCCTTCAAGTTTTCCGAGAATGCGGACACCGCCCGAACCATTAGGATTTCCAATCCTAACCAGCGGTGTGTTTCCAATAAGATCCAGAATTGACATGTTCGTTTGCCTCTGAGCGTTAAAACAATCTTATTTTTTACCATGTTGGTCGAAAAACCACAAGGTCTTTTCTCTTCCGGCGAGTTGTTCGACGGGCCGAGATTAATGTCTCCAGACCATCATCATGGGAGCGCAGCCGAATCGGCTGTCCGCCATCACGCTGCGCTAAAGGTCAAGATTCCGTGAAATTCTTGTTTGAACTACCAAGTGACCGAATATAATTGGGTGTCAAGAGTCTGAATCGGTAAATTACATCCGATTTCACCACACATCCTATCCCCTCAAGCCGAAACCGAGAACTCCAAGGTATATAATACACGTCTCTCAACGAGGGTATCATTCCGATAAGCTCACATACAAGGCAAGCCACCTCTTCCGGCACAGCGAATCCCATCAGAAGCACTGCGGTGGAAAAATTTCGGGATTAAGACTTGCCGCATAACGAAAACTGCCGCCTTAGAAGTAGAATAATTGATTTAGGCAGCGGTTCCAAGAGATACCCAATACGATCTCCACAGTCCTGAAGAATTGTTCTGCCCGCAGAGCTCTCGTGCTACAATCTTCCGATTCGAATCGCGCCGTACCAGCGCACTTCAATTTAAAAGAATTTTGTGAGGAAGTTAAACGTCACATGTTGATTATGGAAATGCTGGCCCGAAACTCTCGGATGTATGGATCGGAAACAGCGCTTATCGAGCGTGAACCAGCCAAGAACAGGCGAACAGAAATCACCTGGGCCGATTTCGATGCTCAGGCAAACAGAACCGCAAATGCTCTCTTGAAAAAAGGCATAGCCAAAGGAGACCGAGTAGTCCAACTGATGATGAACTGCATCGATTGGCTTCCTGTGTATTTCGGAATCCTGCGGACCGGTGCCTGGGCCGTTCCCCTGAATTTCAGGTTCGATCATGCTACGATAAAACGCTGTACGCAACTCGCAGAAGCGAAGATATTTGTTTTCGGCGAAGAGTTCATCGATCGTGTCAACGCAATAAAAGATGAACTGAAATCAGTCAAAACCTTTATTTTCGTCGGACCCGAAGAAATACGGCCGCCTTATGCGGAGCCCTACTCTTCGTTGCTGTCATGCGAAGGTTCCAACGATCCGAATGTCCCCATCTCAGTTTTGGATTGTGCCGCCCTATACTTCACATCAGGAACAACAGGCACCCCAAAAGCAACACTTCTCACGCATAGGAATCTCGAATTCTCCTGTTACGCGGAGAATTGTCATCATCACCAGACTCATGCAGACAATTTTCTCTGTATTCCTCCTCTTTATCACACCGGGGCAAAGATGCACTGGTTCGGCAATTTTGTTGTGGGAGCCAAAGCAGTCATTCTCAAGGGCGTAAAGCCTCGATGGATTCTCGAGGCAATTTCGGAAGAAGATATAACCATAGTCTGGTTGCTGGTCCCCTGGGCACTGGACATTCTCACTGCCGTGGAAAATGGAGAAATACGTCTTTCAGACTACAATTTGGATCGATGGCGGCTCATGCACATAGGTGCACAGCCTGTGCCTCCGAGTCTCATACGTGACTGGAAACGGGTTTTTCCGCATCACCAGTACGACACCAATTATGGCCTGACCGAATGTACGGGACCGGGATGTGTTCACCTCGGAATGGAAAACCTTCACAAGGTGGGAGCCATCGGCATACCAGGACTGGACTATGAGACACGGATTCTTGACGACCGGCAAAAACTCGTCACCCAGGGTCAAATTGGCGAGCTGGCTATCAAAGGACCCGGAGTAATGAAAGAATACTACCGGAATCCCGAGGCCACCGACAGTGTCCTGAAGGATGGCTGGCTCTTGACGGGCGACATGGCCAGACAGGATGAAGACGGTTTCATTTGGCTCGTGGACCGCAAGAAAGACATTATTATTACCGGTGGAGAAAACATCTATCCGGTTGAAATTGAAGATTTCCTCCAGGCTCATCCCAAGATCCAGGATGTTGCGGTAATCGGAATGCCGGATATGCGTCTGGGTGAAGTCACGGCAGCGGTGATACAGGTTAAGAGCGGCCACGAACTCACAAAAGAAGAAGTCTTGGCCTACTGCAAAGACTTGCCGCGATTCAAGAGACCCAGGGAGATTGTCTTCGGGATTATCCCCCGGAATCCTACCGGCAAAATAGAAAAGCCAAGGTTAAGAAAGCTATATTCAGGCGCCGAATCCAGCTTCAAAGTGGACCTTGTGCAGAAGTGACCAGTGCATTCCCGATTATCTCAGAATGCACTTCGAATACGTAAAATGATGCACACTTGATCGCCCTCCTCTGATCCGGTAGCGGGCGGCCTCCGTGCCGCCCAATCCAGCTTGTAATCCGCATTGCGTTCCGTATTCATGCGCGAAGAGCAAGAATACGGGAGAGCTTTGGACGGTTTCTCCGATTCTTGTCGGCAGGCATATCCTCATTCTCGATCTTCAGAATATCTCATACCTATTTGCTTTTATGAACCCAATTTTGGCCGGCACGGAGGCACGGCCACCACCGGCTGATGGTAGGGTCCGGCGTCTCTGCCGGACCTCTTCGATCTTATTAAATATTGGCGAAATGGTATCGCGAAAACAACTGCTCAATCTATTTTTATTCTTGCGGGCCATTCGTGTGTTTAGTATTAATTAACGGCTAACCTCTTTTTTCATTTCTACTATAAGGACACGCCCATGCCAAAACGCAGCGACATCAAAAAAGTCATGATTATCGGCTCAGGACCTATCGTAATCGGCCAAGCATGCGAATTCGATTATTCAGGAACCCAGGCATGCAAAGCGCTTCGCTCATTGGGATACGAGATAATCCTCGTGAATTCGAATCCGGCTACGATCATGACTGATCCGGGAATGGCGGATATCACCTATATCGAGCCTCTAAATCTCAAGACCATGACCAAAATTATCGAGCTGGAAAGACCTGATGCGCTGCTTCCCAACTTAGGAGGGCAATCGGGCCTAAATCTCTCTTCGGAATTACATCGCACAGGCGTTTTGGAGAAATACGGGGTAAAGATCATTGGAGTTCAGGCTGATGCCATAGAACGCGGTGAAGACCGGATTGCTTTCAAGGAGACCATGAATAGCCTTGGAATCGAGATGCCCCGGAGCGACCCCGCATTCAGCGTGGAGGAAGCGGAAAAGATAGCTGATGAGCTGGGTTATCCCGTGGTAATCAGGCCGGCATATACTATGGGCGGAACAGGAGGTGGCCTGGTTTACAATGTAGACGAGTTGCGCATTGTAGCGAGCCGCGGCATCGCAGCCAGCCTTGTGGGGCAAATCCTGATCGAAGAATCGGTCTTGGGATGGGAAGAACTGGAGTTGGAAGTCGTGCGTGATGCCAAGAACCAGATGATTACCGTCTGCTTCATCGAGAATGTAGATGCCATGGGCGTGCACACTGGAGATTCGTTCTGCACCGCTCCTATGCTCACCATCGATTCGAGTCTGCAGGAGAGGCTTCAAAAATATTCTTATGACATTGTTGAAGCAATTCAGGTTATCGGTGGAACGAATATTCAGTTCGCTCACGATCCCAAAACCGGCAGGGTCGTTGTCATCGAGATCAATCCACGAACGTCGCGTTCTTCTGCACTGGCTTCGAAAGCGACCGGCTTTCCAATAGCGCTGATTTCCGCAATGCTCGCGGGTGGCCTGACCCTGGATGAAATCCCGTACTGGAGAGACGGTACTTTGGACAAGTACACCCCTTCTGGTGACTATGTGGTAGTGAAGTTCGCACGATGGGCCTTTGAAAAATTCTCCGGCGCCGAAGACAAGCTGGGAACGCAAATGCGTGCGGTAGGCGAGGTAATGAGCATTGGCAAAACCTACAAAGAGGCGTTCCATAAGGCTATTCGGTCTCTTGAGACCGGCCGATACGGATTCGGCTTTGTCAAAGATTTTCATGAAAAATCGCTTGAAGAGCTTATGGCCTTGTTGACCGAACCCTCGAGCGAACGACAGTTCATCATGTACGAAGCCTTGCGAAAAGGGGCGGACGTCGAAACTCTCCACAAGAAGACCTACATCAAATCCTGGTTCATACAACAGATGAAAGAGCTTGTGGAACGTGAAGAAGAGATTCTTCAGTTCAAAGGCAAGGACATTCCTGATGCACTCCTGGAACAGGCCAAAAAGGACGGCTTCTCCGACCGTTACCTCGCAAAACTCCTTGCAATCCCGGAAAAAGAGGTGAGGACCAAACGTGAAGCTCTCGGTATCGTAGAAGGATGGGAGCCTGTGCCGGTGAGCGGTGTGGAAGACGCTGCGTACTATTACTCCACGTACAATGCGCCGGATAAGGTCGAATCGAGTTCAAGACCTAAAATCATGGTTTTAGGTGGAGGTCCCAACCGAATCGGACAGGGCATCGAATTCGACTACTGTTGTGTTCATGCGGCATTTGCCATCAGGGACGCAGGGTACGAGTCTATTATGGTCAATTGCAATCCTGAGACCGTTTCCACGGATTACGATACGTCAGATAAGCTCTATTTCGAGCCGCTCACGGTGGAAGACGTCCTGAGCATTTACAGGAAAGAAAAACCTGAGGGAGTCATTGTTCAATTCGGCGGGCAGACTCCCTTGAATATTGCCAGTGAACTGGCTGAAGCCGGAGTCCGGGTCATCGGGACATCTCCGGATGTCATCGATCTCGCCGAAGACAGAGATCGTTTTCGGAATATGATGCGGAAGTTGGGTATACCCCAGCCGGAATCAGGCATGGCAGGAAATCTCGATGAGGCTCTGGCGGTAGCAAAAACTATTGGGTACCCCTTGATGGTGAGGCCTTCGTACGTCCTGGGCGGCCGCGCGATGCAGGTCATTCATGACGAAGCAACCCTGACCCGGTACATGAATGCCGCTGAGGAGGTTTCACAGGAAAGGCCCATTCTCATAGATAAATTTCTTGAAAGAGCTATTGAAGCAGAAGCGGACGCTGTGGCCGACGGAGTGGACGCATTCGTCCCGGCAGTTATGGAACACATCGAGCTCGCTGGTATCCATTCGGGCGATTCCGCGTGCGTGATTCCGCCGATCAGTATCCCACCCAAACACCTTGAAACGATTTACGAATACACGCGGAAAATTGCAGTGGAACTGGGCGTGGTCGGTTTGATGAACATTCAGTACGCCATAGCGGTTGATACCGTATATATCCTGGAAGCCAATCCGAGAGCCTCTCGCACAGTGCCGCTCGTTTCCAAAGTGTGCAATATTCCCATGGCACGGATTGCGACACAACTCATGCTTGGCAAGAAACTCGGGCAATTTTCCACGACACGCAAGTCGATCAGCCATTACGGCGTGAAGGAAGCTGTTTTTCCGTTCAACATGTTTCCGGAAGTGGACCCGGTGCTGGGGCCTGAAATGCGATCGACAGGAGAAGTACTCGGTCTTGCGGATTCCTTTGGACTTGCTTTCTACAAGGCGCAAGAAGCTACCCAGGTTCCCCTTCCTTCCCAGGGCGTGGTACTTGTATCCGTAACCGAGAACGAGCGACCGGCTCTTCTCGAGGTAGTACGACAATTCACGGAATTAGGATTTAACATCAAAGCTACCTCTGGTACTCACCGGTATCTTGAGGAACACGGCGTGCAATCGGAATGTGCTCTCAAACTTCATGAAGGCCGCCCCCATATCGTGGATCACATTACCAATAAAGAGATTCATCTTGTGATTAATACGCCGGACGGCAAAGTCAGCAAAGATGACGATTCATATATCCGCAAAGCAGCTATCAGAAACAAAATACCCCATATCACCACGCTGGCTGCGGCATTCGCGGCTGCTCGGGGAATACGAGCGATAAATCAGACAAAGGCTGACGTAAAATCAATTCAGCGCTATCACGAAGAAATCAAATAGATGCGTCGGTCAGGACGACTGGAAAGCGGCGATCCAAGAATTCAAGGTGCTCTCATTGAGAGAGCACCTTTATAAGCATACAGGGACATGCAAGTGTAAACTCACGTTTCATGCCACAGTCAATTAAGGGATGTGGGATAACCTTTTCTCCAGGAAGATCCTCCTCCATTCTTTGCTTTCCTTGCGAAAGTTCACTACACCAGATTCTTGGCAGCTTCCGGATCCGTACAATAAGCAGCGTAATCCCCTCGGAGGAATTTCAGCGCGGTTCGTTCCTTGTTGATTTCATCTGCGGTTCTGTATCCAAATCTTCTAATTATCGGCAGTGGCGGACACCATCCCTGGAGAGCATGCTGGAGAAGAAAGAATCCGACCAATCCCGTGAGAATTAACCAGTACATACTGTGGAACGCTGCCAGAATTGCGCTTATCAATACAACCGTGGAAGCGTTGGCTTCGAGAAATCGTTCCGTGTCCCATTCATGATCGAGTTCCTCCAGTCGGGCATCGATGCCTTCCCTGTGAAGGTTGTACTTATCTATATCCTCAAGGGTTTTCTGTCTGATCTGCTCGTTTACCTCATGGTTCGTGTGCAGAGGAACCCGTTCGTTTGTGGCAGGTATCAATTCTCGTAACATGAACAATTCTCCTTTCGTCTTTTCAATTTAGAACAATTGGGAAGAATTCTAAGCACTTATTTTACATTTGGACAAGCGTAGGGGCCGTACTGTTCCATATCCCGAATTCGTTCCTGGCCAATACTGGACGTAATAACAGCAGCATGTATCTATAATTCAAAATGAAACAGTCTCAGAGCGTTTCTCCCAAACACCGAATCTTGTTCATCTTCCGAGTAGCCGGCTTTCTGCATAAGCTCACCTATTTTTACCCGCTCCGCATCCGCATCGAACCAGGGCCAATCTGTTCCGAAGAGCACATGATCCGCTCCGAAAGATCTCAATAATTCGATAAATTCCTCCTCCGTCAAAGTATGTGCAGCATTGGATGTGTCGAGAAACAAATTCGGAGCAGGAGGCAGGTCACGGCAAATTTGATCAAAATCATGCATGAGACCTCCCATGTGTGCGGCTAAGAAACGGAGCCCCGGATGGGATCTTACCAAAATGGACAGCTTTTTCGGTGATGTAATGTGTTCGGGGTCAGCGCCGAAATACTCGACTCCTTTATCGAATGTGTCAAACACCAGGACAGGTGTGGTTTTCCGCATGCTGCCGATCCGCTCCACTTCGTCCAACAGGGCTGAAAATCCCGGTGAACAAATGTCGAATTTTTGTGAAAAACTGGAGAATTTGAAACCGGATATACCCGAATCCAAAACAAACCTGATCTCCTCTTCAGCGTTCGACATCAGCGGATGCAATGTCGCAAGGGCGCGCAAACGGGAATACTCTCGAGTAAAACCCATAAACCGTCTGTTTTCTCTTACCACCTTTTCCGGCTTGGCAGTGGGAAGCAGCAGGCACAGGTTCACCTCGTGCGTTTCAGCATACTCATGAAGAATTCGGGGTTCCAGCCTGTCTAACGCCCGATCGACATGCAGCTTCAGCGCATCGACGAGCTTCGGCCTGTCTTTCATGTCCCGGACAATGCGCTCCGTGAAAATGTGACAATGGGAATCTATATGTATCGACATGTGAGACCATTTCGCCAATAAATCTGATAAAGCCGAGAGGTCCGGCAGAGACGCCGGACCCTACCATCGGCCGGTAGTGGCCGTGCCTCCGTGCCGGCCAAAATTGGATTAATAAAAGCGAATAGGTATGAAACCTGTGTAAACGTTTGAAAAGGTGCATCGAGCAGTGCACAAGGGCTCGATTGAAGAAGCATTATAGCGTGTGAATGGAGATTTGTGGATACTCTGCCCTCTTGTCTCCACTTGCAATCAAGAGAAACGAGAATAAATGTACGAACAGTTGTCAAATGATCTGGGTGGACACTTAGAATTAATGAGCTGAAAAGGAGATCTTCATGAAGAAAAAGATCGAGGCAAAGGGAACAGTCGAATTCGAGCGTGCTCTCGAGTACTTCGAGCGTGCCCTGAGACATTTGAAATCAGGAGATTTGGTGCTCACTCAAGGTAGCAAGTCGCTTATGTTCCGGCCCGAAAAACTTGTGGAAATAGAAATAGAACTGGAAGAAGAAAACGGTGAACAGGAGTTTTCCTTTGAAATGAAATGGAAACCGAATATGAAGGCGGAAAAGATGCCCGAGTTTACCTTATCCTCCTCCTCCAAGCGGACCGAATCCGGGGAACACAGCCGCGACCTGGAAGCTGGACGCGGTGTTTATGATACCTCAATTGATAATCCTTATCGATGTCAACGCACCGAAGGGAGCACAGAATCCCCGGAATCTTGCTCTGAAGCTTAACGCCCAATTTTGGGGGAGGGAGCCTCTAACTCTCCCCCGCGGATAATCCTCCACAGACGTTAATCCGCCAAGTTTTTCCTGGTTTGTGATGGTGCTTTTTAGTTAGTATAAGTAGTCAGACCTCCCCTTCCTTGACAAATTATTACTACCCGTGCTACATAATAACCCTTCAATAATCCAAGACATCTCGGGCATCCACATGGCTGAAAATCTGCTTTCCACCAAGGAAGTTGCCAAGCTCCTAAAAATTAATGAAAAAATGGTTTACGCCCTGATCTCTGAGAAGGGGTTACCGGCAACTAAAGTCACAGGTAAATGGTTGTTCCCGCAAGACCTTGTAGAGAACTGGATTCACAAGGAGACGGTAAATTATCCGCATGAACCGAATCCGCTTCCTGATTATCACGGCTTGCTCATTATTGCGGGGAGCAATGACATCCTATTGGACCGCAGTTTGTCTTTGTTCAATAAGAAATATCCCGAACACGTAGCTATTTTCGGAAACCTCGGCAGCCTGGGAGGTATTCGAACGCTCAGAAAACGACTGTGCCACATCGCAACAAGTCATTTGTTGGAAGAAAAAGGCGAAGAATACAATTTTGGCGTAGTGAGAGAAGCGTTGAACGAGATTCCCGCGATCGTGAATTTCTGCCGGCGCGAACAAGGTATTCTCGTTGCCAAGGGAAATCCGAAACAGATTTCATCTGTAGCGGATTTTGTACGTCCCGATGTTTGTATCGTGAACCGGGCACAGGGAACGGGAACAAGGCTGCTCGTCGATATGGAACTGAAACAGGCCGGCATGGATCCGGAAAAAGTGAACGGCTATAGGAATGAGGTACACAGGCATCTTGATGTCGGGATCGAGGTTCTCTCGGGGAGAGCCGATGCAGGACCGGCCATTTCAGCCGTCGCCGGATTGCTTGAGCTGGATTTCATTCCCATCCGGTGGGAACGTTTTGACCTGCTCATATCAAAGGATCGCTTTTTTGATGAAGGCATACAGCTTTTTCTTTCGCTGCTCCATGAAAGCTCCTTTCGAGCGCTCGCAGAAACATTGAGAGGCTACGAAACGAACCTCAGTGGAAAAATGGTTTTCGCCCGGGCTGAAAAGGAACGCCAAGGGCAACTTTCAGAGAAGGAGACAGGATGATTAGACGTGCAAGTGCAATGGGTTTTCTTGTTATTGCGCTGTTCATCGGGACTGCTTGGGCTGAAGAGAAATGTAGCGGTCTCTATGGTGACGGCGATCACGCGTTTTCTTTGGCAACGGGCAGTCCGGGGGAATTGGGCATTCTCAAGGAGTTGGCTGATGCCTTCTCGAAAGATACCAAGACAAAGCTGTGCTGGATCAAGGCAGGTTCAGGCCAGTCGTTGAAACTGCTCCAGGACAAAAAAGTCGATATGATAATGGTTCACGCACCGGAAGCCGAAAAGAAAGCTGTTGCCGACGGCTGGGCAGCGAATAGAAAGCTCATCGGCTCCAATGAATTCTATATCGTTGGACCCGCGGGCGATCCTGCAAAAATCGGTGAAGCAAAGACTGCCGCAGACGCATATAAAAAGATCGCAGGAGGCCAGGCCAAATTCTTCTCCCGTGGAGACAACAGCGGCACGCACAAGAAAGAAATGGATATATGGAAAAAAACCGCTATCGATCCGCAGGGCCCCTGGTACGTGGTGACGAAGGAGTTTATGACAGCAACTCTCAAGCGGGCAAATCAGGAAAACGGGTACTTCATGACGGATAGCAGCACATGGGCTGCTGAAAAGAAAAATCTGCCAAACCTGAAAATTCTGTTCAGAGGCGATCCGTACCTCGTGAACACGTATCACACCCTGTCCCAGCCTGAAGGAGCGACTCCGGGACAAAAATGGGCAGTCCAATTTATCGAATTTGTCGCTTCCGATAAAGGTCAGAAGATTTTGAGCGATTTCGGAAAAGACAAGCACGGCGAAGGTTTGTACAACGATGCGAACTACGCAAAACAATACGATAAGTAAACCACGTCTGGAGGTATTGAAATGAGAAGATTTTTTAGTCTGATCCTTGTCCTTGGTTTGGCGTTGCTTTACTCCGGTTCAGTATCCGCTGAAACCAGGCTTCGGATGAGCACAACGACGAGCACGGAAAACTCGGGATTGCTCAAAGTGTTACTGCCTCCGTTTGAAAAGGCCAATAACGTGAAAGTGGACGTCATATCAGTGGGCACGGGAAAAGCACTGAAACTTGGCGAAAACGGTGATGTCGATGTAGTGCTGGTCCATTCTCGACCCGCTGAAGACAAATTTGTTGCGGACGGTTTTGGGGTCGATCGAAAAGACGTCATGTACAACGATTACGTGATTGTCGGTCCCAAAGACGACCCGGCAAAGATCAAAGGGACAAAGAGCGCAGCCGAGGCTTTCAAGCGCATTGCAGAAGCCAAAGCTCCTTTTATATCAAGGGGTGATGATTCGGGAACCGATAAGAAAGAGAAACAGATTTGGAAGCAAGTAGGGATCAAACCTGAAGGCGCCTGGTACATCGAAGCGGGCCAAGGGATGGGCGCAGTCCTTCAGATGGCTTTTGACAAAAAAGGATACACTCTTGCGGACCGTGGAACCTATGGCGCGTACCAGGGGAAAACAGATCTGGAAATAGTAACAGAGGGTGACAAAACCCTTTTCAATCCTTACGGCGTAATCGCAGTGAACCCGAAAAAGCATCCGACCGTGAACTATGAACTTACAAAAAAGTTCATCGACTTCATTACCGGTCCTGAAGGTCAAAAGATCATCGCGGATTTCAAAGTGAACGATAAACAACTCTTCTTCCCGAGCGCAGGAAAGTAAGAGCTATCCCGCTGCTACCAATTCGCTTTCAAAGCAGTAAGACTTGGGGAACCTTTCTTGTAAAAAAGGTTCCCCAAGCCCCTCCAAAAAACTTTCATCACGTGGTTTAACTAGTTATTTCCCCACAGGGAAAGAACTAGTTAAACCAATATTGGAAGTTCTTGGGATGGGGTTCGGGGAAACACTTCTTACAAGAAGGGTTTCCCCGATTCTGCTTCTTCTGAAAGCGAAGCGGTAGCATGTGGTAGGCACATGCAGTTTATTCTTGATGGCTTTTTAAGCGCATTGCGCATGATATTCTCTCTGGATCGCGAGGTCTATTTCGTCGTATGGACTTCACTCCAGGTTTCAATCATTGCCGTTTTTTTCTCAACTCTCGTGGGCGTTCCGCTGGGCTTGATTGCCGCTACCAGAACATTCCCGGGTAAACAGGCGCTCATACTTGCACTGAATACCAGTATGGCGCTCCCCACCGTTGTGGTGGGACTTCTTCTCTATGCTTTTATAAGTCGAAGAGGACCCCTGGGAGAATTGGGGCTTCTTTTTACTCCTGCGGGGGTAAGTTTGGGATTATTCATGCTTTCACTGCCCCTGGTCACGAATTTAACGCTGTCCGGGATACAGAGTTCAGATCCTCGTCTCTTCGTCACCTGCAAGCTCCTCGGCGCGACACCTGTTCAGCAAGGAATTATGATTCTTAAAGAGGCGCGCTTTGCAGTCATGGCAGGAATAGTTGTGGCTTTCGGTCGAGTCATATCCGAAGTGGGGATTGCCATGATGCTCGGTGGCAATATCAGGGGATATACACGGACCATGACGACCGCAATCGCTTTGGAGACGAGCAAAGGAGAATTCGAGCTGGGCATGGCTTTGGGTATTTTTCTTCTTGCAGTGGCGTTCTTCATCAACGCTCTCCTGTTTATGCTTCAGCGGAGAAGAGCATGATTCCGGCCTACGAAATAGAGGGGCTGACGTTCTCGTACGGGACCGTCCCGGTGATTTCATTGGATCGCCTGGAGATTCCCGCAGGGGAAATAGTCGGCTTGGTAGGCCCGAACGGGTCGGGTAAGACAACTTTGCTGCACATGCTCGCTTTTATAGAGGAACCCCATCAGGGTGACATTCGGTTCTTCGGTCAAACGTGTACCGAATCAAATCGCCTTGCATTGAGACGAAAAGTCGGGTTGCTGCTGCAAAACCCCTATCTGTTTCACAGTACGGTCCTGAGCAATCTCACCTGGGGTCTCAAAATACGGGATGTTCCCCGGCAGGTTGCTGCGGAGGGCGCTCTGAAGGCGCTTGCGTTAGTGGGGCTTGAAGGATTCGAGCACCGGTATGCCAAGGCTCTTTCCGGAGGGGAAACCCAGCGGGTCGCGCTGGCACGGGCACTGGTGCTGGATCCGGATGTGCTCTTACTGGATGAGCCCGCGAACCACATGGATAAAGAAAGCATCGAACGCACGGAAAGTATCGTTTCCACCCTGAACCGGGAGCATGGCAAAACGATAATCCTCACGAGCCATAATGCATCCACCGTGCAGAATCTTGCGCATCGGATTCTCTATGTCGAGCAAGGGAGAGTAGTGCCCGCGTCTCTGGACAATCTCTTTTCAGGCAATCTTGTGCAGGATGGATCGGTTTTCCGGACTGAACGCATATCCGTAGACTTGCCGGATCGCATGAACTCGGGCTCGCGACTGGTGATCGATGCGCAACAGATACGGCTGATGCTTGATCCTCCGGAACCTGATCTCAATAATGTATTTTCGGGTTTAGTCAGTGCGATGACTCTGGAGAATGGCAAGATCAAGGTCAAAGTCGATGCTGAAGAATCATTCCAGATTGTTTTAGAGAACTCCGACCCCATTGTTTCCAATATCAGACTGGGACAGAGATGCTGGCTTCACCTCACCCCGCCGTCCATAAAGGTTTTTTAGTTTCAAGAAATGTCTGGCAATCCGCGTAGGATGCCGGTGAGCGAAGCGAACCGCATCAATCGAGTCTTCCCGGGATTCGTGCACGATACGATTCATTTCATTTGTAGGAGATAACCTAATTTCTGACCTTTTGAATAAATTGCGCTTTAAATGAACGGTAGGGGCCGGCGTCCCTGCCAGCCCGAACCGGTTGATTTGTATTTGAAAAATGTGCCGGCACGGAGGCACGGCACCTACCAATTGCCGAGAAGTGCTTTTCGCAATTAGACACTGTACTGTGCGCTTGGCCTTTGTTGTACTCAGAAGGGAGCCGTTTTTGCAGCAATTAAAAGAAGACTTGCTCCCACAATCAGACTCGCCCATTTTGTCCATATTGAAAAATGTGGCAAAGAACCGCCGTAAAGTGAGGAGATGCCGATCCAGATGAAGACAATGCCGACCAATGCTTCCCTGAAGACAGCAATCCATTTGGGAGCCATGAGTTCCATGTAATTGGACAAACAAGGGCCACATATGCAGCGCCGACCAATAGCCACACAATGATGGTCAGGGTGCTCCTGCGTTCCCAATAAGACTGTGCTGCTGCCAAGATGAAGCATACTCCAAAAAGCAAATCGACCAAGACATGTGAATATTTTCCCAATTCGTCCATTCCGGTCGCTCCTTGTTACGATCATTGAGTCTGCGCAGAATGCGGTTCCGTTGGGGAATAGCGTCAATTGAATTATCACCGGATTCGCGAGCGATGCGGTTCGCTTCGCTCACCGGCATCCTACACGCAGGTGCTAAAGCAATTGCGAAAATTAATATCCGGTTGAAGATCAAGAATACTGGTGGGTGCCGGCTTCCGTGCCGGCACATGTTCCATATAATTAACGATATCGCTAGAATGGAGCGATAGAGACGCCGGTCCCCACTAATAGGTTGTATTTGAGCGCGGGATAAACGCCGGAATTCTCAACAATCGCTCTATCCATGAATTTTAATATTCTGTAACTGTTTCCAGGTGCTTTCCGAATACCAGATATCCACCATCTCATCACGGTACAATTCGTCCTTGCGCTTCATTTCCGCAGCGGTATCGGACCGGAGAAGCTTTTTTATGCTCTCGAAAGCAGGCCCATATCGATGAGCATATTCTCTCGCGGTCTTGAACGCGGTCGCTTCGAGTTCTTCCGGGGAGACCACAAGGTCCACCAGCCCGAGCTGCTTTCCTTCTTCCGGGCTGAACATGGCTCCGGTGAATGCCACTGTTTCAGCGTTTCTCTGACCTGTGCAGTACTTGAGCATTTCCGCGCTGCCGGGAAACAGAGACGAACCGAAATTGATTTCGTTCAGGCTGATTTTTCCTTTGCCGGTTGCCATAATGCGGTAATCGCATGCAGTTGCGAGCATGCATCCACCCGCTACCGTGTGCCCATTGAGGGAGGCTATTACCGGTTTCGGAAACAGAAAGACGTACGTGTACAGGTCCGCAAATTTCGTTACAAACCGGATGAATTCCTGTCGCGAGTACCCGAGGAACCCGGGTATGTCGAGCCCAAAGGAAAAAAAGCTGCCCCTGCCCGTTATGATTACGGCCTTGACTTCCGGGTTCACCGCGAGCTCTTGAAAACAGGATTTAAGCTCCTCTGCAAAAGCCTCGTTTATAGGATTAACTTTACCGCGATTGAGGGTGAGTAACGCTATGTTGTCCTGAACAGACTGGATAATGAATTCCATATGGACTCCTCTTATTTCTTATACAGGAAGAATACTGAGCAATTCCAAATGTGACCATTCACGTCACCATTCAATAGTCGGCCCGACCTCGTTCTGCGTAGCGCAACATAAGGTACCTCTGTTTCGCAGAAAAGCCTTCAAAGAAGATGACGCACATTCCAGGGCCAGCTCCGGAGTATTGTTCGTTTCAGACATATGCGCCAGCACAACGGCTTGCAGCTCGTCAGACACGATACGCTGCAGCACTTTGGAGCTCTCCGTATTGGAAAGGTGCCCCAATCTGCCCCGAACCCGCTGCTTGAGTTCCCACGGATAAGGTCCGTCTCTCAACATATCGGGATCGTGATTGCTTTCCAGAACAATTACGTGGAGATCTGTCAGGAGGTTCAAGACGAGTCCCGTGGTGGTGCCAAGGTCAGTCGCAATGCCCATGCGGGCCGATCCGCACGAAATCCTGAATCCCACGGGGTCTACGCAGTCATGAGGAACGGAAAACGGATGGATCCGGAAACACTGGTATTCGAATATCTTTCCGGTCTCGAAAAGCTGCACGCCGTGGACTTTGCCAAGAACCTGGTGAATCGCCTGCCATGTCCGACGATTGGCCAGGACAGGAATGTGATACTTGCGGGAGAGCACTCCTGCGCCTTTCACATGATCCGAGTGGCCGTGAGAGATGAGTATGCCTTTGAGCGATCCGGGATCGACACCTGCACTGGCTAGGCGGGCCGTCAATTGTTTGGCGGACAACCCGGCATCCACCAGAATGGCCGAACCGTTCCCTTCAACAAGAAATGAATTTCCGGAACTGCCGCTGGCCAGTGGGGTTAATCTCATTCGTACGACCTGTAGAGGATATGCTCTTATCGGGCCGGAAAATTATCTTTCTGTCAGCCAAGTGTCAAGCGTTTTTACCGGTGTGAGCCCAATATGAATGCGCCCTCAAAGCAGTAAGACAGTGGAAATTTTCGTGAATGCATTATGTCCTTTGTTCAAGTGAGATTCAGTCAAATATTCTGTAATGGAGTCCCATGAATCACGGCAATGTGGGTCGGTAGGGGCATCCCTCGTGGGTGCCCGGTAGCGACCATTCGGCTCGCTCCATCGCCCATTCCACAAAGGGCGGGCATCCCGCGTGTTCGCGGAACCCTTACTGTGGCTGCGTCTGCAATCTCTATGACATATCTCAGGCTGATAAAGCCAACGATTTTAATCACACTTGAGCTATTCATATTATCCTGTGTGTAAGAAGGATTTCTCCGGTCTCATCGCTTCGATCGGGCATCTGCTCAAGAACCGTAGCCAGCGAGCCTACCTACCAGGACACCGGCAAGCACAACGCACACAATCCAGGCCTGGACTACCGGCCCGAGTTTTGAAGGCGTCTGTTCAAGAATTTCTTTCGCCCCACCGGAAACAATAGTTCCCGGTACATGTCCGAGTATTGCATCGGCAAGTTCTCTGAAACCATAAATGGTGTTAGTGATAACGATCGGACGGCTGGAGGAAGTGGCGAGAATGAGGAAGAGCTTATTTCCGGATCTGATCGCATCCACGGATTCTATGTGAAGCCATTCAACGCGTACGGTCCGCAAAAACTTCCGTATCGTCAAGCCCTCAGGGCCGACAGTAATACGTCTTGATAAGATTTCAGCTCCAAGATAAAAGAAAGGAATGAGAATTATAATGAGCAGGAAACCTCTTTGGGTCGGTCCTTCGAGAATCGACAGAAAAAAACCCGAAATCATCGCAAGTACAACAGGTGGTATCATCCTTGAATCCACTCGATAGTCCCTGTTTTCCATTTTTTTTAGATCCTTCCTACAGGCTTCTTCACTTGTTACGTCTGACAGGCTATGATAACATGCAAAACTTACCGCATGGAGCTTTTTTGAAAAACTCAGCGAGACCCCTCAGGAGAAATCTCCCATGAAGATTACCACATCTTTCCGATCCGCCGTTTTGATACTCATGACGGTCAGCTTTCTCGTGCTGCCGACCCACGCGTTTAGCGCGGATGAGTCATCACCGGATTATAAAGAATTACGCCTTTTTCGTATGGTTATGCAGTTGGTTCAAAAGAATTACGTGAAGGATGTAGCCGATAAGGATCTGATTCAGGGCGCTATTACAGGTATGCTCCAGTCGCTGGATCCCCATTCGTCGTACATGACCGAAGAAATGTTCAAAGAGCTTCAGGTCGAGACCAGAGGCGAATTTGAAGGACTCGGAATAGAAATTACGCTGGAAAACGGCGTACTTACGATTATTTCACCTATCGAAGACACGCCTGCATTCAAAGCAGGACTGAAACCCGGTGACAAGATTATCAAAATAGACGGCGAGCCCACTAAGAATATTACGCTCATCAAAGCGGTGAAGAAAATGCGGGGCCCGAGAGATAGCAAGGTAACTCTTACCATCATGCGTGAAGGTTTCAAGAAATTCAAAGATTTTGAGATTTCCCGAGCTAAAATTCATGTAAAGTCCGTAAAAAAGGAAGTCATCGAGCCGGGTTATCCGTATGTGCGGGTTGTAAATTTCCAGGAGAGTACAGAGACGGATCTCGCGGATGCCATCAAAGACTACGGTGAGGATGACAAGATCAAGGGTCTGGTCCTGGACCTCCGAAATAATCCAGGAGGATTGCTGGATCAAGCCGTGAAAGTTTCCAACCTCTTTATGGATCGCAATGCTCTCATCGTGTACACCGACGGCAGAGCCAAAGATCAGCGAATGGATTTTCGTGCAACCAAATCCGGGAAACATTACAAGTTCAAGATTGCGGTTCTGATTAACAAAGGAAGCGCAAGCGCCTCGGAAATTGTGGCTGGTGCACTTCAGGATTATGATCGCGCAGTCGTTTTCGGGACCAAGTCTTTCGGAAAAGCATCCGTGCAGACCATTATTCCTTTGGGGAACGGGTCGGGCCTAAGATTGACGACGGCCTATTACTACACGCCAAAGGGACGTCACATCCAGAAGACCGGTATTCAGCCGGATGTGGATCTCGAGCAGGAAGTGACGAAGCAAGAGGAAGCGGATCTGGAAGAAGAGTCGAAGCCTATCGATCAGAAAAAGAAAAAAGATCGTTTGCTCAAAACCAAAGCCGATCCCGAGCACGATCCGGTTTTGAAGAAGGCTCTGGACTGGCTCAAGTCGGATATTGCGGTAAAGCAGTATAAGCTGGACAATCAGAAACCGCCTATTCCCGAAACTGCAGCATTAGACAACAAATAGTCTCATCCCGGGAGGCGTCTTCCCCGAAGGCGCCTCTTTACCTTCCCTCCTGCCTGGATATTCCCCCATAGAAATCACAGGTGCCAAAAAGTTGCGGTAAGCGTCAGAAGATGCAACATCGGTGAGAAGCTCCCAAGTGCATTTTTGGAAGCGCCTATTGTGAGCCGTCTCAGGAGGCCGATCTATGTCGAATCGAGGTGCTGACGAGATTACTGAAGCATTCCTCCAAATATGATTTTCCTCCATTCAGACGCGAGAGTTCTAAGACAGTCATATGTATAAATTTATTACATATCTTTGACGACGTGCGACCGTTTCTCAACGGGCTGAAAAACGTGGCGACCAGCGATTGCACGATGTCGTTCACTACGCTCGTACTGAACCACCGGTTTTCCGACGCATACGTGAAAGCTCTTGCAAATGCCGGAGCCCTGGTACCGAGATCGGCTGAAGAGCTTGTAGAAAGCTTCCGGAATGTAGCGATTCCGATAAACCTCACGATAAAAGGCAATCTGCTGTTCTTGTATCGAGCCGATTGCAAACCATAGAAGATCCACCCTGCAATCGGAAATTTGCATGAAAGACATATGATCGTGTCCGACGTACACGAGCCGCGCCATGTGCAGCCGTATCAACACCTCAATACTCCCATGTCGCCCCGGAGTCCCGGAAGGATCTATTGTTGCCCCTTTTTGTCGGCCGGCGGGTCAGGAGGTTTGATGGGTTTTATCACTCCTTCCATGGATTCACGTGTTTTGGTAGCCAGTTCGTCGATCTTCTGTTTTGCAGCAGTAAATCCCTGATCAGCGGCTTTTTTCATCCAATTGAACGCGTCATCGGGTTTTTGCGCCAACTCTTTTGCTTCCATGTACAGTTTGCCGAGTTTGTACTGAGCCTCGGCAAATCCCTGGTCCGCAGCCTTCTTATAGTATTCTGCCGATTTCTGAAGATCCTTGGCGACTTTCTCACCTTCTCTGTACAGATCCGCGAGTTTGGTTTGTGCCTCTGCGTTGCCTTTTTCAGCCAGATCCTTCAATTGATCGATGGCCGATTCCGGCTTGTCGGCGGGTTTGGTCTGGGAATGGCCCAAGCTCGGTATTGCAGCCAGCAGTGCAAGGGCACACAGGACCGAACACAACGAGCGAAGCATCGATAAGGAGTAAAGCTGTCCGGCGTTCTTTTTCATCATAGTTTTCCTCACGCATGCATATTGTTTCGGGTCCACACTTTGGGACAATTTATAAAGGGGATAGTTGCTGAAACGGGTTTGGAATTCAAGTCGATCATGTACGCCATTTCTGGATTTGACTCATGATTCAACTCATACCATATTTTATGTACATGTACTAGCGGACTGGAGGTCATCATGAAGAAGTCCAAAAAATGCTGTTGCATTAACGGTATTTGTTACCGAATGGATAATGAATCGGAATGTCCCACATCCGGCGGACAGATGGTGGAAGATTGTTCCTCGTGCAAATAACCCGGCAGACTAAGGGACATTACCTGTTCATCCCTTAGAAGAGATCCATATATGGGTATAAATAAGGGAACCTTGCATCAAAGAGAAGGTTCCCTGAATTTTAGAGCGATTGCCAAAAATTCTGACCTTTATCGCACGCTCCAACACAAATATTAGTGGGGATCGGCGTCCCGAAAGTGTTTCAAAATCCAGATCTATCCCAGATCGTGGCACGTATTTCTCAAGATCTTCCCGGCCTGACTGTAGGGGCGGGCCTAGCGTCCGCCCAAATAAGGGCAGGCACGAGACCTGCCCCTGCAGGAATAGAAAATCGTGCCACGATTATGGCGCATTCGAGAATTTTGGGATAGTCTCTCTCTGCCGGTCCATTCTGTCGATATCATTGATCATATTGAAGATGTGCCGGCAGGCCTACACCTACTAATACTCCGATCTTCACTTGGACATTAATTCTGGCAAACTTCGCGAGACACCTGGCTACTCAATTGATCCGGTAGAGTCTCCAGGTCCCTTCTTTTGTTACCGGCTGCACCGGAAGATTGCTCATCAGGAGAGAATGGACCTGATCGGGGCCGTTCACGATCATATGATCGAACCATGCCAAATCCGATTCACGCAACCGTCCGGGAAACCATTCCAGTCCGCCCGTCCAGGGTCGTTGAAATTGGGTTTTGTACACAACGAGGCAGGGGGAAAACTCGGCAAAGGAGAAATTCAACAACCCTCCTTTCAGCACCTGGGAATAAGCAAACATCTGGATGAAAGGGTATCCCCGTACGATTTCACTCTTCTGGGTAAAGCTCAGGCCGAGGGTTTTCGGTGACTGGGGAAGGTTTTCCAGCGCAGTTCTGAGTCCTGTCAATTCGGTACGCTCGAATGCGGACCATGCTGAAGCAACGTAAATGGCAAATCCCGCAAGCAGTGCCAGGGTTCCAGCTCTGAGGTAACCAGGCTTATACCGGGGACCCGGCATGGCTCCCAGGACCAGGATGGCTGCAGACGGCACCCATCGTTGACCGAAGCGAATGGTGTTCATGAATTTGTCCGGAAGTACCAGTGCGAATACCAGAAACATTCCGGCACATAAGAGCATTTCAGCGTCCGTTTCCGCAGTAAATTCAGACCAGGTGCGCCGCACGGACAGAACGGGCCACACGAGACAGAAAACGAGGACAACAGCCTCAGCATGCCCCTCCAGCCCACCGAGTGCAGCATCTGCCAGCCATGAAAGACTGATTCTGGAAAACGGGCCAGTGGCCCACAAGGGAGGCGTAGCCATCGTGGATCCGGCAAGAAGTGGATACCAGAGAATCACCGCAATTACGAGCGGGCCCAAGTATGCGATTCCACGTATCAGCGTCCGAATCGAACGACGGGTGACCACTCCATGGAGGACAAACCATGCGACTCCAACCAGGAGCCAGAGCACATGGCTCAAATAAAGGAGCAATCCCAACGTGGAAAACGTCGCGAAAGACTTCCACGATAGTATTTCATCATCCGAATCCGATACCGCCTGAAACCATAGCAAAAAAATGGGCCAGCCAATCGCGAAACTGTAAAAACCCCAGTACACAATATGATTGAAAAAGAACAGCCCGGCTAAGATTGCCGCAGGTTCCGGCCTGTTTCTCTTCTTTGCAATCCACCAGAATGCAAGAATCCAGAGGACGCCGATCAAGGCCATTGCCACCAGTCCTGCTTTATTGGGCCCGACAATCGCCCAGCTTGCACCTAGGAGCAAATATGAGAGGCTATACGGAGTGAACCACTGAATGCGATACGGACCTGTGTCGTTATCGCGGATTGTCTCGAGAAATAGTCGAATCTGGGCCGATTGCTGGGGCAAATCGGTTATGGGTGGGAAATCCACGACCGTAAAAGGTATAATGATGGCTATACAGCAGCCGAAAACGATCAGAAAAGATATACGGCTATTCTGGGGAGCGGCGGTGATGCTGGTTCCAAGGAACGACATTTTTGACCAGAAGGAAAGTCGGGTTCCGGCGAGTGCCCAGAGCTTTTGAGGAAGGCTTCGGGGCACAGGCGTTGACGTAAGCTCATTTATCTTTTGTTCCGGAGGAATCCCGCGAGACGCGGGAATAACAGGCCGCGATTCAGAGGCTGTCTCAAAAATCTAAATTTATCCTGGACCGTGGCGCGATCTTATTGCTCCACATAATTTTGCAACAGTCTCTGAATTACCGGGCTATTCCTTTCGTCCCGGAGGGGACGTAAGAGATTCGAACCAAGTTAACGTCTATCGAGGTTCGTGGATTCCCGCTAAAGGCGGGATTACAAGAAGTTCCTCCCTGATTCTTCTTCTCGCTAATCCACACGAGCCAGATAACTTGCAATAAGGTGATCGAGGACCATATGAGCGTCTTCCACAGGACCGTACTCGCCCTTATTCGTTTCAAAATGAACGCAATAATGCGCAATATGCTTTATGCGGCCTCCGTCAAATCCGGTAAAAGCAACAGGAATGCCGTCGTTTTCGGCAGCATAAAGGAGAGCGTTCACTACGTTGGGTGAATTTCCGCTTGCAGAGATGCCAACCACAATGTCTCCCGGCCTCATAAGATTGCGGAGTTGCCACGAGAAGATATTTTCGTACCCGATATCGTTCGCGAGACAGGTAAGAAACGCAGCATTGGAGGCAAGACAAAGGGCACGGAATGGAGTTTTTCCTTCCGGAGAAGCGCCGAATCCGAAATCGTTCGCAAAGTGTGCCGCTGTAGCAGCGCTCCCGCCGTTTCCCAAGAAGAAGATCGTACTACCTCGAGCTCGTGCCTGGAGAAACAATTCTATAATGCGTCCGATTGACTCCCGGTCGATGCTCTGCAAGACCGAAATCAGCCGGTCAATGTATTTTTCCGCATGGTCGGAACCTGCTTGTACGTGAGCAGCCAATTCTTTTGATTTACACACACACTTTTCCATTATCTGCCTGCACTTCTTCCGGATAGGGTACTGCGCAATATTGCCCGGAATTCCCTATTTTCTTGTTGTTTTAAGGTTCATTATCATCTTGCTCCCGGTCTGGCAAGAAGCATTCGTGAAATCACGAATATTCACATTCACGGACCGGAGTTCGGGTTCTTCTTGTAACATCAGGAAAGCGGCCAAAAGCGCGAACGGGGCAAGGTGCTGAATCTCTTTTGCAAGAGCCGCCGATGCGGTATTATTGTTCCCGTGAGAGGTTCCCCATGAACATTGCCGAAGCATCCGTAAGGTTTCCCATAACCGTTATCGTTCGAGTGCTGCTCGTTCTGGTCTTTGGGTACGTGTGCATGACCTTTTTGGTTGTCGAGCTGAAACCGGACACCGAACAGCCCGTTCTGGTGGTTGCGACCAAATTCCCGGGAGCGGCTCCCGAAGAGATCGAAGGCGAAATAACGACTCGTTTCGAGGACAACCTTAGCGGCGTCTCCAATTTGCTTTATTCACATAGCTTTTCTCCTTACGGTCAATCATTCATTGTTCTCAATTTCAAGCCGGGAACAAATCTGGATCTTGCAGCAGCAGATCTACAACGGAATCTCGATCGGGTAACCGACCTGCCGTCTGCAGTTCAGAAGCCTCAGATTTTCAAAGCTTCCGAACGCGTAAGCCTGCCTGTCTATCAGTTTTCGCTCACTGGGAATGTGGATATCGTAACCATGTCCACCTGGGCTGACCGAGAGATAGCCCCGCGTATCAAGCGAATCGAAGGGGTAGGCGACTGCCAGTTCGACGGAAACCGCAATCGCGAAATGCGCATAACCTTTGATGCCGAACGATTAAAAGCTCGGCAACTCACCGTATCGGACATAAAGAACTTTATCGATCGGACCAACCTGAACAGGAGCGGCGGTTACTTCATTGAAGGAACACGCGAATGGACCGTTCGCACCGTTGGTGAACTGCTTACGGCAGAACAATTCCGCAAAGTCATCATTTCAAAACCGGGCGAGCCTATTATTCATCTCCAGGATGTGGCGATCATCCAAGATCTCTATGAGCGCCCGGATTCCTATTGCCGCGTCAATGGAGTACCCGGAATCAGTTTCAGCGTTTTCAATCAAGTAGGCGCAAATATCATCAACACCATTGACCTGGTAAATCGTGAAATAGCCCTGATGAACAAAGAGTATGGGCCTCTCGGAGTCAAGTTCGAAAAATTGTACGATCAGAGCACGTACATTCGGGATGCCGTACGAATTGTCACACACAGTCTCATTGAAGCCGTCATTCTCGTCTTATTGGTGCTTTTCCTGTTTCTCAAGAAATGGAGGAGCATCCTCATTGTGGCAACGTCTATACCTGTTTCCATTATCGGAACGTTTATCGGGATGTATGCATTCGGGTACTCAATTAACGTGCTGTCTCTTGCGGGACTTGCTTTGTCCATAGGACTCGTCGTGGACGATGCCATCGTAGTGCTGGAAAATATTCACCGTCATCGTTATGAGGAAGGGAAAAACATCATACGAGCCTGTGTGGATGGTACCAAAGAAGTCGGCATGGCTGCTTTCATGGCTACACTTACGACGGCAGCGGTATTCATGCCGATTCTCCTCCTTAAGGGTGAGGTTGGGACGCTTTTTGCTCCGGTTGCATTTATTATCTCCTGCGCCGTATTCATGTCCCTGTTCGATGCGTTCACTGTAGTGCCGATGCTCGCTTCCCGCTGGATGCGCAATGAAGAAGAGCCGAAGGGAGCGCTCAAAATCATTCTGACGCCTCTCAATTATCTGGATCGTCTGGGAGCCCTCGTGGCAGACGGTTTCATGCGGTCGTTGAAATTCTTTATGCACGGGTATAGCAGAAAAGCGTTATTGATACTGGGGATAATCATACTGTTCGGAATTTCCCATTGGCTTCTTCCTGGTATGGGATATCTGCCCACGGGGGGAACAAATCTGGTTCGAATGAAAGTTGACTCGTACGAAGGTACCAGCTTGGAAGAAAACAGCCGGATCATGTCCATAATGGAAGATCGGTGGAGAAATATTAAAGGCGTTCGGCACATTATCTCTATTCCCAATAGGAATTCCTTTCGGAATATGGTGTATCTCGTGTGCGATCGCGAAGAGGAAAGTGGCGTACCAATAACTCAGGTGGCACAGAATGCGGTAAGAGCAGCAAAAGACCTTCCCGTGAAAGACATCAATCCGATTCAGTTTCCTCTGTTTGGTAACATCTATTCACGGTCCAATGTGGTTGACGTACGAGTCACGGGTAAGAGCTATGTCGTTATCGAGCAACTCGTCCAGCAGATCATGGATATCGGAAACAATACGAAAGGAATCGTTTACCGATACACAGATCTGGCGCTCAAAAAGCCCCAGATTGAAATCAAAGTGGATCATCAACGTGCAGCTCATTTCGGGCTTGAAGTACGTGACGTAGCCGATGCCGTGGAAGCGGCAGTGGGCGGACAAAAAGCAACGTCTCAGTACGATGTTGACGGACGTTACTTTTACATCCGGGTGAAGGGTCAGGAAGAAGATTTTTCAACCGTTTCCGACATAGGGAGGATTATTCTTACGTCACCTCAGAAACCCGGTGTGCAGATTCCGCTCACCAGTGTAGCCTCTGTGGAAACCACGTTCGGTCCACTTCAGATAACTCATTATAACTCCAAGCGGAATGCACGGGTTCAGTTTACTATTCAAGATCGTCCTCTCGGAGACGTCTTCAATGAAGTCGTCTCGAAAATTTATTCCACCGTGGCTTTTCCGGTTGGCTATTCGATCGTTCCCTTTGGTGCGGTGAATGAATTGAAGAAGCTCACGGACGCAGTCAAATTCGTTTTTCCGCTTTCGGTGATTGTAGTGTATCTCTTGCTCGTCATGCAGTTCCAATCGTTTGTGCGGCCTTTATCAATTCTCCTGAGCGTTCCGCTGTCCATAATAGGCGCAAATGCACTGGTGAAAGCAACGAACATTCCCTTCGACTCGTTTACTATTCTTGGTTACATCATGATGGTGGGACTCGTCGTAAAAAATGCGATTCTCCTCATCACCTATGCTGTGCAACTCATCGAAGAACACGGGATAGCACGTGATGAAGCTCTGATTCTGGCGAGTCAGAGAAGAATGCGGCCCATCTTCATGACGGCCATTTCTATGGTGCTCGGAATGCTTCCACTTGCATTGAAACACGGTGCGGGAGCGGAAATCTACAACGGCTTGGCTATGGCAGTTGTAGGAGGACTTTCCATCGCGACCCTTTTCACCTTAATCTTTATACCCATCGTGTACACGGTTTTGGACGATCTCAAAGCTCGTGTTTGGAGGGCCAAACCGATAGATTTCGACAGCGCACTTTCGGGTGGTTCCGGAAGCACCTGAGAATTGTCGCTTCTGAATTGACACCTCGCGATGTTTCGGGTTACCGGATGCAGCGATGCTCCACGACGGAGCGTCACGTGAGATGGTTTTTCAGTGATCTTGATCGGCAGAAACATCGTATCGCACACGCCGGTACGCATGACCTGGCGTTCCTTGGATTAATAAAATTATTGACTAATTATCATCCTTTATGCTAAATTTAGGTCATAAGTTTTTGAATTTTTTGGGGAGGATTGACTGGATTATTAGTCAAGGAGTGTGAAATGAGAAAGATCCTATGTATCGGCCTTATTCTTTTATGCGCGTGCAGCGCTGCTTATGCAGATGAAGAAGAAATCTACTGGGACCGATTTCCTCCCGCAGACCCGGTGATCACGGAAGATGATTACACTCTGGAGTTTCGGGTTCCTTCGACCAAATCTTTCGGAGATCAAGAGATTTACGACAGTTTCATTCCGCCGGAGATAGAGTCTTCGCCGGAAGAGAGAGATGTGCCCCAGGCTGCAGCATCTGCAACTCCGATTCAGCCGACCCCCCGTCCCGCAGTTCGCCAGGATGCAACTCCGCGCTCATTGACCATACAGCGTCCGGCAGATCGACGTCCGGCTGCTCCGGAACAACCTCCGGCTGCCCGGACCGCTCCGAAACAGGCAGAAACCAGCCCGGGAGTCGATGCGCTGCTACCGGGTTCAGAATCGAAGACTCAGATCCAGAGTGAAAAGAAAAGAGGCTCCCCTGTTCAGGCCACAGGTGGAGAGACCGACAAACCGTCAGGTAAGAAGATGAGATGGGGTCAGGTGGACACACAGAAGAAAGCCGATCAGCCGGTTCCTGAAGAGCAGTCCGATCAAAAATCAAAGTTTCAGTGGGGTCGCCAGTAATCATAAAAACCGGGAGACACTTCGTCTCCCGGTTCTTACTTGCCTTCTCCAATCGTCGGTCCCCGCCCGCCTCGTTCACTATTTTCCTGCGAAATAGACCGTATTTTCTTCATGCCGAATGCCATGGCAACTCCTCAATTTACACTGGCGGCGAACTCGCACGAAGCGACATTAAGAATTCTGATGCCTCTACGCTCCAACACAAGATCCTAATGGGGATCGGCGTCCTGAAACTCTCTCAAAAATCGAAATCTATTCCAGATCGTGCCACTCTAGATTCGGGCCTAGTATCCGCCCAAATAAGAGCAGGCAGCCACTAATGTCCCTATCGGACATTAATTTTGGCAATTCCTATAAGCCTGCGATTCACCTGAAATTCTTGAGAGGTTCGTTATTGTATGCTAAAGTGTGATAGTGAGCTAATTGCCGATCACTTGAGGAACATTATTATCGTTCCATGGACAAAAAATTGCTGAGGGGGCTTAAAATGAGACAATTAACACTCTTTATCACAGTAATCATCCTGTTGTGTGCATCCATATCCGGAGCACAAGACACCGCCCGTGACAAGCCAATTTTGATAGTGCCACAAATCAATATGTTTCCCAATTCAGAGATTAAGTCAGATGAAATCCTGCTCGGCCTTTTTCCGTCAAACGTCGGCCCGCTGATTTTACCCGCGAAGATTACCGTAACCTATGGCATCGATCATCGGCGCAATAAGATCGTACGTGCCGAGGTTGGGTTTCCCGAACAGCCTCTCTTCCTGATCAAAGGATTGCCGGACCTGAAAACCGGGCCAGTGAGAACTGCATTTCTCGGTGACAGGTTCGTTTATCCGGGTGAATCCGTTCTGTTTATGACCCCTTGGAAATCCGGGGACAATGCTCGGGAATCCAATCCCTTACTTCGGAGTTTTGGAAACGTCATCAAAGCCGGTCCAAGGACATTTGTACGCAATTACAGGGCCGAGTTCACCGATGGTGAGAAAACTCAAGTGCTGGATTACTACAAAACCCGGAATCGACCGGATATCCAGGATCCAGCTCCCAAAGCGGTAATTGATTTGACGGAGCATGGCATCAAATATGATTTAACGAAACACATGGAGCTTCCGACACTGCTTTGGGCAGGGGACATCGATTCGGACGATAAATTGGATCTTTTTATGTGGTGGCCCTGTCCGGGAAGATCAGCAGGAGTGTACACATTGTACTTGTCCTCGCTTGCACGGGAAGGAAATCTGTTCGGCAAATTGCAGGTCGGCGCACACACGTACTATGACTGTCCTCCGGAAGAGATCAGACAGTAAATAGATGTGGTTCCATCGCAGGAATGCCAACGTGAAATGCTGAGGTCCTACGGCAGGCGATAAATTGCTATTCTTCCTGATTGCATGACGAAAAAAGAGGAAGCTCGCATTGTTTCACTCCCTTGAATCCTACCCTGTGGATGGGGCAAGGTCCGTGCTGGAGAATGGCTTCCCGGTGAATTTTAGTAGCGTATCCTTTGTGCTTGTCGAAGCCGTAATGCGGAAATTGGTCATGAAATTGCCTCATAAGCCGGTCTCTGGTGACCTTTGCAACGATTCCCGCAGCAGCCACCGAAAATGAAAGCCTGTCACCTTTCACGATGGTCAATTGCGGTAACTCTACCGGCAATCTCATATTTCCGTCTATGAGGAGATAGTCCGGCGGCGGATCGATTGCAGCGATCGCGTGCTGCATGGCGAGCTTTGTCGCCTGATAAATATTGATTTCATCAATAATTTGGGACGAGACAATACCGATTCCGACGGACGCGGCACGTTCCATGATTTGCGTGTAGAGCGCTTCTCGAACCGGCGCTGTCAGCAGCTTGGAATCATTCACCTCCGTTATAGGGGCCGACGCATGCATGATAACTGCTGCGGCAACCACAGGCCCGGCCAACGGACCTCTGCCGGCCTCGTCGATACCTGCTATTCTGCGGGCACCATGTGAGAGCGCTTCTTCCTCGAAACGGAACGACACGAAAAACTCCCCGGTAAGTTTGACTCCAGGCAACCATCTACCCTCCGAAAAACATTCGACGAACCAAAAGAAGTCTCGAAAATACCCCCATGGCAGGAGTCTGTAAACTACAATTTCAACAATTGGGAATAAGCTTGGTTTCGACGGCCAAGGAAATCTTAAGCGGCCTTGGTCAATTTCCATTGCACGGCACAGCACATGAAGGCTTGCTGAGGATTCCGGCCGAAGCGAATCGCGAACGCTCGAGAAAATGCGTTGATGCCCGGTAAAAAGACGAAGCGTCTCTCTCTACCTCCTGGAGGCATTCGTTAGGAGGTCAGCCGTGAATTCCTGGAAAATAGGCAACCTGGATACGGTTGTTTTGACAGAACTTGACGCTCACACGAATAAGCCAGTATGCACCTGGATTTCTTCGTGCAGAAAGGTTAGTAGATGATATTGCAAAAAAAATCCGGTTTTCTGCATTTAATGGTTGACGAACTTCCGTCAATCTCCTATAAGATCGAGCCACTCAGAACTTTTAGTTCAAATGAGCTTCTTTTCGAGGCATTTGAATTTTCCCGGGCGGGCTGTCGTGATAAGCCTCGACCGTCATTTTGCTTGGCGTGACGGATTTCCGTTTCTCCTCCCGTCTGCCTTCTGAAAACTCCCGCCGCAAACTGAAGATCACAATCGAATATCAAAGCTGATGGCTACAGCTTTGCCCGTTGCCCGATGAGTTGCGACAAGTGCTCGAAGTCTGTCTTGGAGCAGCCGTGAACCACTTCGGGACAAGGAGAAGTTCTTGAATGGAAGGGAATCATGACAATAAGCTCTGACAATGACATGCGTTCAGTTTCCGGAATAGATTTTCGGAAATTGAACCTGAATCATCTTTTCGTAGAGAGGTTTTGCAGATTTACCAGAGAGTTGCTTCTATTGGACAAACCTGAATGGCAATCGGAGAATGTCGTTGTGTACGAAACGAACGCACTCAAATTAAGGCAATTCACGCCTCTGAGGACCGGTTCTCCTTTGCTGATTTTGCCACCGCAGGCGGGTCACCATTCCTGTATAGCCGATTATGCTTTGCCGGACCAATCGCTGGTCGCATTATGCGAGCAACACACGGACAGCACGATATATGCTGTTGAATGGAAGAGCGCAGACATTTCCCGGTGCCACGAAACCATAAACGATCTGGTGAAACAAGTCCGCCAGTGCATTCATTTCATCGGTCGCAGCGTTCACGTTATCGGCTTGTGTCAAGCGGGATGGCTTGCAAGCATCTACACTGCTCTCTTCCCGGATGACATATCGTCCCTCATCCTTGGAGGCGCTCCCATCGATTTCACCGCTGGTGGAGGAAAGATCCAGGACATGGTTCAGAGTCTTCCCCTTGCCTTCTATGCTTCGCTCGTTCAGATGGGAAACGGCGTCATGAAGGGAAGATTTATCGTGGACGGGTTCAAGAATATGCACGCGTACGATCGGTATATCGGCGATTATCTGAAACTCTACACGAATCTCGATAACCGTGCGGCAGTTCAGCGTTCACGAAAATTCCGAACGTGGTACGAGTACACCCAGGATTTGGCCGGAGCATGGTACCTGCAAGCAGTGTATGAGCTGTTCAAAAGGAACAGATTAGTGAGAGGCAAACTCAAGGTTATGGGAAAATGTGTTCGCCTTGAGAAAATAACCTGTCCCGTGGTCCTCGTTGCAGGAGAGAACGACGATATAACTCTCGAACCGCAACTGTTCAACATGGAAAACCATGTTTCAGGTCCGGTGTGGAAGATCATGATTCCCAAATGCGGGCATATCGGTCTTTTTATGAAAAAGGATGCTCTGGAGAATTATTGGACTCACGCACTGGATTACGTGTTAGGAAAACAGGAACAGGCAGCAGTCGCAATGTAGTGAATCTCGATTTAACGAAGTGCCAAGACTTTTTTTGAGAAGTTTGAGAACCTTTTTTTGCAGCGGGTTATGCGTTATAGCTCAGGTCCGAATTGAAAGCATTGCCTTCATGGTCTGAAATACATGAAATTAACATTGTAAACGCGGTTACCGTAGGGGTCCCGCGAACACGCGGAATGCCTGCCCTTCCCGGAATGACCGGCACGGAGGCCGGTCATTCCGGGAAGGGCAGGCACGGAGGCCGGTCACTACCGGGCACCCACGAGGGGCGCCCCTACCGATCGGCATTGACGGTGATCCGCGAGACAGGGACATCTAACTGGCTCCTCATCTGAACTAAGGGAATAGTCCATTTTGGCAAAAAGGTTCCTCGAGTATTATTTCCGGAAGAACCAATCGGTATCGACCATTACTCGAAAAGAGCCGCGCCCAATTCACGGATCCGGGATATTCCGATTCCAACGACTTCTTTGCTTTTAGGGAACTGATCCAGATTGGAGGCAGGCCCCACGATGCGAGTGTATCCGAGTCGGCTGGCTTCGTGTAACCGTGCCGATGCTCTGGAAACACTGCGAATCTCTCCGGCAAGTCCTATCTCTCCGAATACCAGAGTTCCGGGAGGTATGCTCTTATCGAGAAACGATGAGAGCATGGCCGCTGCGATTGCAAGATCTGTGGCCGGCTCGATGGCTCGAATGCCACCCACCGCGTTGAGAAAGATGTTCTGATCTCCAAGAACAAGTCCGAGTTTCTTCTCCATCACCGCAATAATAAGTGCGAGTCGTTGAGCATCGATACCAATGCATGTGCGGCGTCCCTGGCCTGGTACAGGTCCGGTAACCAGCGCCTGCACTTCGGCAAGGATGGGACGGGTCCCCTCCACAAGAGCAGTTACAGCGGACCCCGATGCATCACGTGGTCTTTCCGATAAAAACAATTCCGACGGATTGGCAACTTCAGACAGGCCCGCATCGGTCATTTCGAATACACCGATTTCGCTCACCGATCCGAAACGATTTTTGACAGCACGAAGAATCCGGTAGGGATGACCTCTCTCGCCCTCGAAATAGAGCACTGCATCAACCATGTGTTCCAGCAGTTTGGGACCGGCAAGATCCCCGTCCTTGGTCACATGCCCCACGATGAAACATCCTGCCGACCCGCGCTTTGTCGTGTGGAGCAATCGACCTGCGACCTCGCGGATTTGCATCGGACTGCCGGGATGAGAATCGGAAGCTCTCGAAAAGACCGATTGCACGGAATCCAAAACCATGACCGAAGGAGCTGCCTGGCTCACTTTGTCCAGAATCGTCTCCAGCTCGTTCTCAACCAGCACCAGGAATCCGTTTCCGGCAAGACCCAACCGGTCGGCTCTCAATTTAAGCTGTTCGAAAGATTCTTCCCCGGATACGTAGAGAACTTTTTCGCCTCTTCGAGACAAGAGCCCGAGTGCCTGCATGAGCAGTGTTGTCTTTCCGATACCCGGATCGCCGCCCACCAGTATGACACTTCGCCGGACCACTCCGCCGCCGAGGACTCTGTCCAGCTCGTGAATCCCTGTGTTTATACGGGGTTCATGAAGACTTTGGACCTCCGAAAGGCAAACCAGATCGTTCTGCTCGTCCGGAGAGACCACGCGAGCCGGCCCACCTCCTTTTGACACAGAGACCTGCTTTTCCCCGACAGTATTCCATTCTCCGCATCCGGGGCATCTTCCCATCCATTTCAGGAGTTGCTTGCCACATTCTGCGCATACGAAAACAGTTTCGTTCTTCACTTTGCTCAACTCCTGTGCTCGTTCAGGTTTAGGCTGTTAAGGGACACACACGCAGGTGTGTCCTATCAAGATGCATGCCGGACCTTTTATAGCGATTGCTAAAAGATCTGACGTTTATCCCATGCTCCAATACAAGATACGAGTGGGAACCGAGGTCCCGAAAGTGCCTCAAAAATCGAAATCTATCCCAGATCGTGGCACGACATCCTTCTTCCCGGCAATGAATTACCGGGCTATTATCCTACGTCCCTCCGGGACGTCAGCTTCCTGAGCCCCGAAGGGGCGACAGAAAATAGCCCGGTGCTTCAGCGCCGGGTGGCTGGCGTGGCATGACTCTGAGCGTCAATACAGTTTTGAGACAGTCTCTCTCCGTCGGTCCATTCTATCGATATCATTGAATATACTGGAGATGTGCCGGCACGGAGACACGGCACCCACCAATATTCCTATTCTCAATCGGACACCAATTTTGGCAATTGCCATATTCCTCAAGGCATGTGCGCGTAAAAGCGAATCGTGATAAAATTATTCCATGACTCAAGCGCATTACCGCACTCTTTCTTCCTGGTTAAAACAGATCTTCGGAGAGCCGGTCCGAAAAATCAGCATCGATGTCGGATTAGGATGTCCGAACCGTGTTTCGTCCTCCGGCTGCATTTACTGCAACCCTCGCGGGTCCGGAACAGGTGCCCATGCGAACGGGTTGACAATATCCGAACAGGTTGCCCGGGGGATAGAGTTTCTCTCTCGTCGCTACGGATGCCAAAAGTTTATAACGTACTTTCAATCGTATACGAATACCTACGGCCCACCGGAGCTGCTGGAGCCGTTGTATCGAGAAGCTTTGGCCGACCCGCGGGTAGTGGGACTCTCCATAGGAACTCGACCGGATTGTGTACCTGATGCGGTTCTGGACATGATTGCCGGGATTCGCAAAGAGAAACTCGTGTGGATAGAATACGGCCTACAGTCTGCACATGCACGGACTCTTACACGTATCAATCGCGGGCACGATCCTGAAGCATTTTTCGATGCCGTACATCGGACACGCAGCCGGGATATTCCCGTAGTCGCGCACGTGATTCTCGGATTGCCGGGTGAATCCGTTCGGGATATGGTGAGCACCGCTCGGGCGGTTTCTTCTGCCGGAGTACACGGAGTAAAATTGCACCCGTTGTACGTAATCAGGGGCACGGAACTGGAAAATATGATGCAGAAGGGTCTCTATGCTCCTCTGATGGAAGAGGACGCCATAGACATGACATTGTCAGTCCTGCAGGCGCTGTCCCCCGAAATTGTGGTGCATAGACTCACTTCGGACCCGCATGGGGACGAGCTTGTCGCGCCTCTGTGGATGCTCGACAAACGGGGTATAAGAACCAGATTGGAACACGCGCTGCGTTCTCGGGATATTCACCAGGGAGCGACATGGGATGGGATTCATTAGTTGACTGGAAAGGGACTACACCTCTTAAACTGCATACTATCGATGCCGCCGATCAGAGTCACTAATGCTATTTGTAGAAGTGAGGCAACGCGGATTCGAATTGAATCACATCAAAGAATCAACAACTACTCCAAAACAAAAATAACTTCCGCGGTTACACGATACTCTTGGATGGAACCACCTTCGCACATTACTCTGAATTCCGTAATTTTCATGCCGGTAATGTTGCGAAGTGTCTTGTTCGCTCGATCGAATGCAAGCATGACAGCATCATCGAAGCTATTGGGGGATCCGGCTACAACCTGGGTAATTCGGGCTACTCTTCCTTCTGGCATTGTCTTCCCTCCCTTGCCCGGCTGCCTCACAGATTCAGACTAGATAAAACACGCGTCCTTTGTCAACTTTTCTCGGTTTTGTCCGGTTTATTTTTTGTTCTGATCCTCGGACTCCTCTTTTTCGGCGCGAGATCCTCCTGCATAAGCGATTTCAGCTTCACGATTTCCGGTTCATTCAAGGGGCGCATCGCTCCGGTGGCGAGATCGCCCAGCTTGAAAGGGCCGAATGCTATACGTCTGAGCTTTCTTACCGGATAACGGACTATAAAGAAAATACGTTTAATCTCGTTTTTCTTTCCTTCATGGAGAGTCATTCTGATCCAGGTCGTAGTCTTTTGCCGTTTAATCACACTATAATCGACTACTCCCACGCGGTCCCCTTCACCGATGCTCATTCCTTTTTTTATTGCGCTCAAGGCGCGGTCATCGGGATTTCCCCGTACCTTCACGAGATAGGTCCGTGGAATCTTGTTCCGGGGATGGCTCAGTTTCTGTGCCATTTGACCGTCATTGGTCAAGATCATCAATCCCTCTGCATCGAAATCCAATCGCCCGACCGGAAAAAGATGTTTTTTCAACTTCCTTACAAAGTCCCCGACACACGGGCGCCCCTCAGGGTCGTCCATAGTGGACACCACATGTCTGGGTTTATTGAACAGGTAATAGGATTCCACTTTTTCCGGGGGCTGGAGAAGCTTTCCGTCAATCTTTATGTGGTCTTTTTCCGGGTCCGCTTTCACCGTCGGATCCACAATCACCTGACCGTTGAGCGTGACTCGACCTTCCAGGATCATCTCTTCCGCGCCCCTGCGAGAAGCCAGTCCTGAATCGCGAATAATCATCTGTAGTTTTTTCTCAGCCATAGGGACACAATTCCGAGATATGAGTTTAAGATCCGATGCCGTTTGAGAAAAAAGACACTTTCATACAATATGCTGGAAAACGGCCTTTATCGCCTTCGACGCCGCGCGATTTTCCAGTGCAGTGAGTGCCTCTCTGTACTGATCGATCATGAACCGATGAGTCACGAGTTCCGTAATGGGAAGATTCTTTTCCAACGTCATTTCTAATGCAATATCAAAGGTCTCTTTGCCCTGGGACTCGGTTCCGGAAAAAGAGGTCCCGAAAACGCGGATGCCTCTCATCATGATTGCAGTCATGTTAACATCCGGAAATCCTTTCATTCCCATGACAACGACTTTCTTTTCTTCTCCGGCAAGATACAGCGCGTCTTCCACATTATCCCTGATTCCCGTGGTTTCGTACACCAGGTCCGCGCCGCCTGCGATCACCGGGCGATGAGGGCTGACGTACTGAACTTTCTTCTTCAAAAAGTCGCCGGCAAACTCAAAAGCAGTGCCGTGCCCGTGGGTAAAACCGACCTGTACGTTCGGATGCGTCGCTCGAGCGCGATCTTCTTCAAAAGAATGCTCGGCCAAAACCAGAATACGATTATGATATCCTAACATATTCAGAGCCGTCAGTGTCAGAAGTCCAAGCGAACCGGCCCCTATAATAATGATTGTATCATTCGGAGCAGGAGGGTGCTGCAAAACCGCTCTCAGAGCACGGGTAAACTCCGGAACCATAATCATTTGGTTAGTTTCCACAGATCGTGAAATCGTACGAACCTGGGATTCGTGAGCGAGGAAAGAGTCTGCCCATCCACCGGAAGTGTTCTTGCAGGCTCCAATCATCATTCCCGGTCCTGGAAACGGACCCCAGAAATTGCGGCACATGGAATAGTTGCCTGAGCTGCACGGATCGCACAATGGTGTGATTCCTCGTGCTCGGCATGCGATAACGGGATTTACCACGACCCGCTCACCTAACTCGACTCCCTGGACCTGCTGGCCGACTTCCGTTATAATTCCAATGTTCTCACACCCGGGTACAAAGGGAAACGAGAGGAAACCGGACAGAGCCAACCAGTCATTGCGAATGAACAGCGCTTCATCGAAATCCGATATCGCGGAATAAACAGATCTTACTTTGATCCAGTGGGGTGCGGGATTGGCAGGTTCGGCGGTTTGAACCAACTCAAGGTTAATTCCAGCGGGGGTCTCGATATTGCGGAAGAATTTGGTCTTAACCTTGTACCATGCTTCATTCTTGACCCCTACGTTGGCGACCAGTGCTTTCATGATAGCCTCCCCGTGATTCGAGCCGCTCTGGTTGATAATGTGCCCGTAAGGTTTTGTCAAGAACGAGCAATAGGGAAAATGAAGCTTAAAGCAGCGACCAAACTTGACAATACAAGTGTCCTCGCACATTCTTAATTAATGAGGCCGGCTGATTGCCCGACCTAAATTTTCGTGTTATATTGGGTTAGTAATCTCAGACAAGTGAACGGAGCATATTCTTGAACGGCATATACAAGAACTTGGGCCTGTGGCTGGTTATATTTTTGGTAATGATCTTTTTGTTCCACCTATTTAACCAGACCAAGTCTACTCACAAAGATATAACGTACAGCCAGTTTCGACAGGATGTCGATCAGGGTGCTATCAAATCGGTGACTCTTCAGGGGAACCGGATAAAAGGGATGTATGTTGACGGGAGCGCCAATTTCAAAACACTTGCTCCTTCGGATCCGGAACTGATCCCTACTTTGATGAAGCATAAGGTTGACGTTCAGGTTATGCCCGAGGATGACAATCCCTGGTATTTGACAGCCATAATTTCATGGCTGCCCATGATATTTCTTATAGCGATTTTTGTCTTCTTTATGCGCCAGATGCAGGCAGGTGGCGGAAAAGCCATGAGCTTTGGCAAAAGTAGAGCCCGCCTGATTTCGGAGTCACAGAATAAAATCACGTTTCAGGATGTAGCCGGTGTGGAGGAGGCAAAAGAGGAACTCAAGGAAATTATTGATTTTCTGAGAGATCCCAAAAAATTCACGAGACTGGGTGGAAAAATTCCCAAGGGCGTGCTGCTCATGGGAGGACCGGGCACCGGAAAGACCTTGCTGGCCAAAGCGGTTGCCGGTGAGGCGAGTGTGCCGTTTTTCTCCATTTCAGGATCGGATTTCGTGGAAATGTTTGTCGGTGTGGGTGCATCCCGGGTGCGAGACCTCTTCATACAAGGTAAGAAGCACGCGCCTTGCATTATTTTCGTAGATGAAATCGATGCTGTGGGACGCCATCGTGGAGCAGGACTTGGAGGCGGCCATGACGAACGTGAGCAAACCCTCAACCAGCTCCTGGTGGAAATGGACGGATTTGAAACCAATGAAGGGGTAATCCTTATCAGCGCGACCAACCGGCCCGACGTACTCGACCCGGCACTGCTCAGACCGGGACGATTCGACCGGCAGGTTGTGGTTCCTCCTCCCGACGTACGTGGGAGGACTGCTATCCTGAAAGTGCATACCAAAAAGACACCGATAGCAACCGATGTGGAACTGGAAACCATCAGCAGAGGAACTCCCGGATTTTCCGGTGCAGATCTTGCCAATCTGGTCAATGAGGCTGCTTTGAGCGCTGCTCGCAGAAGCAAGAACCAGATTGAAATGGCGGATTTTGAATTCGCAAAAGACAAAGTGCTCATGGGCGCCGAACGCAGGAGTCTCGTGATAAGTCTGGAAGAGCGGCGGAATACGGCATTCCATGAAGCAGGTCACGCCTATGTGGCTCGCATGATGCCCAGGACCGACCCGATTCACAAGGTTACTATTATTCCTCGCGGCCGAGCACTGGGCGTTACCCAGCAGTTGCCGCTGGATGACCGGCACACCTATGACAGAGAATATCTCCTGAGTCAGATAGCGGTTCTCATGGGAGGCCGGGCTGCGGAGGAGATCTTCCTGGATCACATGACCACGGGCGCGGGAAACGATATTCAACGAGCAACGGAGTTGGCCCGGAAAATGGTCTGCGAATGGGGCATGAGTGACTCATTAGGACCCCTCACCTTTGGCCAAAAGGAAGAGCAGATCTTTCTCGGCAAAGAATTTTCCCGGCACCGAGACTATTCCGAACATACTGCCGTTCAGGTGGATGATGAAGTCAGACGCATCGTCAACGAGAATTACAGAATCGCTCGAAAGATTCTGGAAGAGAACAAAGAGACGCTGGTGCGAATAGCGGAGGCGTTGCTCGAACGCGAGACCCTCAATGCCAAGGAGATCGAGAGCCTTATTCAAGGAAAGAAATTGCCCGATGTGGTCCAGCCTCCTCAAGAAACCAAGCAGGATGAGGAAAGGGGCCGTGTTCAGGTGGCTCTTGATGACGGAAAAGTAATAGTCAGTGGAACCCCTGCCGCTGGTCCGGAGAAAGCATAGATCAGCTTCCTTTTGAAACGACCTGATTGATTATAAGAAATCCTCGATGCACCGCATCGGGGATTTTCATATCCAATATGCAGGGATTGACGTATGGACCCACTCTTCATTCCTTTGCCGCGAACTACTCTTGATGCACGGATTCGCACCCTCGTTATGGGTGTGATCAACACTACCCCGGATTCCTTCTCTGACGGAGGAGTCCACTATGACATGCGCGACGCTGTCGCATCCGGGCTCAGGATGCTCGATTACGGAGCAGACATCCTGGACATAGGTGGCGAAAGTACCCGCCCGGGATCTTCCTACGTCGACGAGACTGAAGAAATGCGCAGGACCATACCGGTGATCGAGGAAATTATCCGCGAGCGACCCGATGCAGTGATCTCAATCGATACACGTCGCAAAAACGTAGCTGAGACTGCTTTTAATGCCGGGGCACAGATAATCAATGATATTACGGGCTTCAGAGATGACCCCGATCTCGTGCTGTTTGCTCGTGATAGCGGTGCAGCTCTCATTGTCATGCACATGCTGGGAACTCCCACTACCATGCAGCAGGAGATCCGGTATGAATCGTTTCCCGGGGATCTTTACAGGTTTTTTGAGGAACGCATTGCATTGCTTGAGGGAGCAGGGGTATCTCCTGAAAAAATTATTCTGGATCCTGGAGTTGGGTTTGGCAAAACATTCGACCAGAATCTTCTGTTGCTGAACCGGGTGGATTATTTCACGCCCCTGGGTAAAGCGATTCTTATGGGACCTTCGAGAAAGGCATTCCTCGGAAAGATTCTTGACGAGCCTGTACCCGGAAATCGCGATACCGGAACACTCGCGGCAATTGTTGCAGCAATACTGAGGGGAGCGGCAATAGTCCGGGTTCACGATGTGAAACCTGCGGTCCAAGCGTGCAAAGTAGCTGATGCAGTGAAAAGGGAACGGATAAGCGTATGATTCTCGGTATCGGTGTCGACCTGGTTCCTGTGGCACGTATGGAACGTGTACTCAGGAGCAGGTGGGCCGACCGATTTGTATCACGAGTGTTCCTGCCCGAAGAAATAATTCACTGTAAGAGTGCTCCCGATCCTGCTCAGAGCTATGCAGCACGATTCGCGGCCAAAGAGGCACTGGCAAAAGCGCTCGGAACAGGATTCACCCGAGGAGTAGGTCCGGGAAATATTCTTGTCGCGGGAAGTGAGGCTTCCCGTCCTGAAATCATCCTGACAGGCCGTGCAAGCGAGCTGGCAAAAAACATGAAGGTCAGGTCAATTCACGTCTCTTTATCCCATACTCACGAAACTGCAGCCGCTTTCGTCGTTGTAGAAACAGCATGACAGTCTTTGCTGCTCTTCGAAAAAAAATTCCTCAGTCGGATTCAATCTGTTTATCGAATTCTTTCCAGAATTTCCGCTCGCACCGTTCAACACATCGCGCGTAAAATCGCTGCTGAGCATCGCCGAAACCTCTTGATCTGCCACCACCGCCTCCGCCCTTATATTCACCGATCGATTGACGGCAATTGTCCAGGCAAAGTTCACGTTCCGACGCTGGGCTGTCCGATTGACCATATGCGGTTATGACAAAGGTCTGAGCGAGCAAAAGTACTGCTGTGGCAACTCCACTGAGAATCTTCCGGTTCATGTCACTGCCCTCCTTTCGTACTCATTATAACAGTGGAACGAGGTATGTCGCCATGGAATTGGAAATGTGTGGTAAAACTTCAGAGAATTGGATTGTGACTGAGACGTGCCGGAACTCCAGGGCGGTGGTCCAAATAGTGGTCCTGGGTGCAACCCATCGAAATACTTATGGCAAAACCGTCTGTTAGCTAAGGCATCCCATAAGGAATGAAGTGTAGGTCTATGGAAGATATGTGGGGTGAGGTGGCCTGTTTTCATCCGTCACTCAAGCCGCATTTTCTGACTTCATCAGATGAGGAAATGGAACTGGGGCGGATAAACGTGTACACTGGATCCAGTTCTCCTTTGCTGATTATCGCGCCTCACGGACATCCACAAGACGATCTGAACACGGAATTACTCGCCTTGGCTTTGGTCAAAGAGACCGGAGCCGCGGCGGTGATCAATAATCAGAAATATTGTAAACCCAAAAGGTCCCCGCTCAGGATTCAGGATCTGGCTATCGAAAATCCTCGAGACCCGAACTGTCAAATATTGACTGTTCGGCAGGAATCGGCTCTGAAGTGCGGGATTCCCGTGGATTTGAACAAATGGCCGGATGCCAGGAGAGCAGCCCCGGATTTCTTTTATCCACTCATGATACTTTCGGAATTTCAGAATACATGCACAAGCAAACTCGCAATTTTCATTCATGGCATTGCCGATGCCGGTAAAAGTGGATTGCGGAATCCTGATTTTGTTTTGGGCGCCGGTTACGAGCTGTCATTCAAAGCAGTAGCTCTGGAATCCGGAAATACGACGGCACGGGAAAGTGTGATCCATTTCTTTCTGGAGGAGTTGAAAAAAATTCACATCAATCAGGCGCCTGCGTGGGTCGAAGAAGGTCTTCCGGGCTATGCAGCAACACATAAGGTAAGGATGCCATGGGTCTTCAAGACGTGTGGGTCCCGTCCGGTAAAGATTGATGCCATTCAGCTCGAGATCAGACACAAGGGGCTGAGAGAACCGGAAAACATTCCTCGCACAGCCGCGGACCTGGCCCGAGTTTTCTGCAGAACCGCCGAATTATTCTCGAATGCAGGGTAAGCGATCTTGCAGAATATAATACTTGAATGCAGGAGAAATTCTTGTCTTTCCACCTTTTTTTTGCATAATTCTTACTTGATTGAAACGAAACTCGATTAATGATTCGGCACCCGGAACCATCAGCGATTGTGATTGTCTTAGAAGTAACTGTTTTTTTTCAGAAAATATCCGGTTCCGGACGAGAGTAAGGTCTTCTTAGAAGAAATCTTGATCTCCTTATGGAGGCTTGTCCGTGTGGAAAATACGGCTGAACGCGAGTATTATTCTCTTGCCCAGGTAATCGTAACCTCTGAACAAAACCTATCCATTCCGGCAGCCGGTACGGTCGGTTGCTTGGTCATCAATTTTTATGTAGCCACTGTCTCTCGCTCACCTGGAGCCGAGATCTGAATAGCGTAAAGAAATGAAAGCATTGAGAAAAAAGATAATAGATTCCGCGGAAAAGCGGAAGAAACAGGTATGGCATCAACGAAAGAAATGGAACCCTGTCGTTCAGGAAGAATCAATTCCAAGAGCACATAATGCGGTATTACCGCTCCTGGCCCGTATCGGAAAACCCGAACCGACACCTTTCGTGCCCGATCCCTTTCAAATAGAAGCTCTGGAGAGAATTCTCAGGGAAGACGTGGTTGTCAGTGCCCCGACCGGATCCGGGAAGACATGGATTGCGGTGCAAGCGGCAAAAGAATACCTGTCACGTGGCTGCGGCATCTGGTACGCTACTCCACTCAAAGCCTTATCCAATGCAAAGTACGAAGAATTCGGCGAAATCTTTGGACGAGACCGGGTAGGCATCCTCACCGGTGACCGCAAAGAAAATCCTGATGCGCCCATCGTCGTAGGTACGACAGAAATTCTGAGAAACCAGCTCTATGATGCAATGGAGTCAGGCCGCGACCTTGCTGTAGATATTGTAATCCTTGATGAAGCGCATTATCTCGGTGACATCGATCGAGGCGTTGTCTGGGAAGAAGTCCTGATTTACCTGCCGGAGCGCGTACGCGTACTACTCCTTTCAGCGACCATCTCAAATGCCGAAGACGTATCCCGATGGCTCATGCATGTGCGCAAGACCACGTGTTCCGTGGTGCAGGCTACCGAACGACCTGTTCCCCTGCATGTCATGTTTTTGACTCCGCAGAACCTTCTCACGCCTTACTTCAGAGGCAACAGACTTTTCCCGAAAGTACAGAGCTATCTTAAAACCGAAAAGGGCCACAGGCGTATCGGGGCAAGCCAATTTCCTGACATGAATCGTATCATGTCGGTTTTGCGGGAATTTCAACTGCTGCCTGCAATAATCTTTCTCAAATCAAGGGCAGATTGTGACAAGGCTTTGGAATCGCTCAATCCTTGTCCTCTGGACCCTGAAGAGGGAGGATTCAGGGAAGCAGTGTTATCCGAATCCAAGAATTTTCCGGAATTGAATGCTCAAAGGCAATTCGACCAATTCCTGACACGAAGAGCAGGGTCACACCACGCAGGCCAATTGCCGGGTTGGCGATTGCTCATCGAGCGCATGATGGTGGCAGGGCATCTGGAAGTCATATTTTCGACGTCCACTGTTGCCGCAGGAGTAAATTTTCCAGCTCGGACTGTCGTTTTGCTGCAGAGCGATCGGTTCAACGGCAGAACTTTTGTGGACATGACCTCAACGGATCTCCACCAGATGACCGGCCGGGCAGGACGAAGGGGCATGGACAATGCCGGGTTCACGCTTGTCGTTCCCGGTAGGTACATGGATCTCCCGTTGGTCAGAGAATTGTTGCTTTCAGAACCCGAGCCGCTGCAATCGAGAATCGGCGTTAACTTTTCCATGGTTTTGAATCTGTTGCTTTCCCACGATCCGACCGGAGTGCAGGAATTATTGGGATGCTCGTTTTCCGCTTTTCACGTTAATCCCAAAAGAGCTGAAAAGGTCAAACGTTTTCTCCAGACTAATTTCAGGAAACACTTAAGCTTGCTACAAGAGCTGAATTATATAGACGAACAGGGTGCCCCTACACATGACGGTCGATGGGCTGCAAGACTCAGGCTCGATCACCCCCTTTTAATCGCACAGTTGATTCGGGAACGGGAATTCAGCGAGCTTAATCCCAAGCAGTTGGCGGCTTTGATGGCGCCGTTTGTTATGGATAAGGATAAGGAAATCGTTATCAGCCGGGAACTCTGGCAACGCACGAACCCCTTGTGGAAACGTTTCCGCAACATGCTTCAGAAGCTCAAACCCTTCGCTGAGCTGTTGATAGCCCGTGGATTCGACGTGCCCAACATCATGTTCTGGCCCGCAGCCGCTGTATTCCTGTGGGCGGAGGAAGTGGAATGGAGCGAATTGATCGAAAATGTGGATGCAGATGAAGGCGATCTGGCAATGCTGATCTTGAGGACCGCGGACCATCTCAGACAACTTCTGTCTCTGGAGAAAGAGGAGCCGAAATTGGCCGCAACGGCAGCAAAGGCTCTGAATTCCCTGATGAGAGCCCCTCTCGTCTGAGCGGGACTTTCTTGCT
This sequence comes from Desulfomonilaceae bacterium, assembly GCA_041740635.1. GTDB lineage: Bacteria > Desulfobacterota > Desulfomonilia > Desulfomonilales > Desulfomonilaceae > Desulfomonile. The sequence goes on from JBGSLQ010000007.1 coordinate 89,802, forward strand.
GTCTCCTCTCCTGTTTCTAAAAAAGTCTTGAATTAAGCCGATGCTTATACAAAGTGTATTGGTAGCGCCCGGCGTCGCTGCCGGGCACTATAGATTGAGTCATTCACAGGCACTCACAAAATTAGTGAACGAGTGAAGGAGTATTGGTGGGTGCCGGCACATCTTCAATATGATCAATGATATTGATAGAATGGACCGGCAGGGACGCCGGCCCCTACCATTATCTTATATTGGAGCGTGGCATACACGTCAGAATTTATCGTGATCCCTCTACCTATCGTCCGCTGGTACTGGGGTCGGAGGCGACCAATATCGAGGAGTCTCCCTTCATAATCCGGGATTATCTTTGAGAATCACACTATGACTTGGGAGTTTTTGGGAGGTAGCAGGGAAGGAGACTTTCCGCAAAATCCTTCCCTGCAAGTTCGGGGGAATCGCTCTTGTCAGGAGAGTTCCGAAGTAATCTTCATAATCTGCTCCTGAATCACCCTTTCCACTATGGTGAGCAGTTTGGACCGAATTTCCTCCCGGATGATCGAAACTACTTCATCACGTTTGGGAAGCAGGCCTTTGGCGTGCTCGTCAAACAGCCCTCTGGAGACGCTCTCTAACCAGAGACGTTCCGGCAGAGCATTGTGGATGGCTTCCGTGATGCCGAGCGTCAGGGTCTCCTGGAGGCGTTCCTTCTGCGGAAGAGCCGTAACAACGGATTTCAGCATTTGATCGGTAGTGGGGAGGAGTTGAGAAAACGCCTTCTTTATCTCAGGATCGGGCAGTACAGTGCTGATTCTGTCTTTCAAAATATTCTGGAACGACGTGGTTGCATCGTTGCGCGCGGGAAGTAATGAATCGATCTTCTCTGCAACCTGCTGCATGACAGCCTCGGAGGTCGGCAATTTTCCGAGAGCTTCTTCCAGCCTGCTCATGAGTATTTCCTGGCTGGGAATGGCACTCATGGCAGTGTCGATGCGGCCCATTACCATATCCGGAGTCGGCATGCCGGATAGTGCCTGATCGAGTTTCGCTTCAATGGCTTCCTTCGTGGGAATCACACGGAGGGAGTTGTTGATCCTCTCGTGCACGATATCTGCCGAAGGTAGAGCGGCGAACGCATTATCAAGTCGTATCCGAATATATTCCTGTGAGGGAATACCTCGGAGCGCTTGATCCAACCTTTCGGCAACCAATTCCGGAGAAATGGCTTTGGACAGAAGCGTGTCGATCTGCTCTTTTACAAAGTTCCTGGAAGGAACGGCTTCCAGAACCGAATTCAGTATGGAATTGATGTGTTCCGGAGACGGAAGGGCAGCCAAAGCCTGATCGAATTTCGTCGTTATCTCGTTATTTGAAGGAATGGCGCGAAGTGCGTCATCGATCTTTTCCAGGATCTGCGCTCTGGCAGGAATAGCCGAAAGAGCATTGTCGATCCGACCGAGAATCTTCTCTTGAGGAGGAATCGAAAGAAGGGCTTCGTCAATTCGCCCAAGGATCTGATCTTGAGGGGGAATGGCCGATAGCGCTCTATCGATTCTATCCATGATTTGTTCTTGAGGAGGAATGGATAGGAGCGCATTATCGATGCGCTGTTCAATGTGTTCTCGTGTGGGAATGGCCCCAAGAGCATTGTCTATGCGCGTCAGCACTTCCTCCTGCGACGGAAGCACCGTAAGAGCGTCATCAACGCGCCGCAGGATCATCTCGGGTTCAGGAATGATTGCAAGCTTCTCGTTTATGCGGTTTTCCAGCTCCTCTCTCGAAAGCCAGGCAAACACTGAATCAATACGCTCGAATACTTGCTTGTCCGACGGAAGAGCGCTCAGTTTTCCATCGACTCTCTCTAGAATCTCTTCTCCGGACGGAATTCCTTTGAATGCCGCTTCGATCCGAGCGTCTATGGATTCCGGTGAGGGGATTCCTTGCAGCTTCTCATCCAACCGTTTGGAAATATCCTCTTCAGAGGGAATAGCCTTGAGCGCCTCTTCAAACTTCCCGCTGAATACGCTGAAGTCGGGAAGCTTTTCGAAGAGTTCATCCAGCCGTTTCGTTATTTCCTCAGCAGCCGGAATAGACTTGAATGCACCGTCTACCCGCTCCAGGAGTAGTTCAGAAGTGGGCAACACACCTTGAACCGATTCTTCGACCTTCAGAGTCAACGCTTCTTTGGTCGGCAATGATTCAGCGATCATTTCATCAATACGGGTGTTGATCTCTTCGCGAGTCGGCAATGAGGAAGAAAGGTTCTGAATGAGCCCCTGCAGCACTTCATCCTTGGTAGGCAGAATTGAAAGCATCGCCTCCTGGAAGACGTTTACGAACTCACTGCTGGCAGGTAGCGCGCCTTTCACAGCAGAATCCATGGAAGCGGCTACATCCGATTTCAGCGGCACCCTGTCATCAAGAAATGCAGAAAACATTTTTTTGATGTCATCCGCATCCAGTTGTTGAATAATCTGACTATCAGAAGGAGGAGCCGGAGCCATAGCTTGAGCTGGCGTCGGAGTGGCAGGTTCCGGATTCGCAGGAGCGGGCTGGGGAGAAACCACGTCGGCTACTGGAGGGGGGGTCTCCGGCTGCACTATCGCTGGCGCAGAAATAAACGATTTGGCAGCACTTGCAGCAGCAACCCCTGCAACTGCCCCAGCCACCAATACCGCTGCTGTCTCGAGAGCAGGAATTTCTCCACCCGCGGGAGCTTCCTCGAAAGGAAGACCCGGTTCCTCTTCCAAAGTGATTTCGTCAAAAGAAATATCTTCTGTAACTTCGAGCATGGGCTCTTCTTCAAGCGCTGGCTCGAATACCATATCGTCACCCAGAGCGGTTTCAATGCTCACGTCTTCCAGGGAAATCTCTTCCGCCTGAGAAGGCTGATCGACTATAGCAGTCTCGATACCGAACTCATCAAGAGTGATTTCACCGGCATGATCGCTGGTTCTTTCTTCCGGATACTTTTCGGTAGGAAACTCTTCGGTCGGGAGTTCTTCTCCGAAAAACTCTTGGGTTGAAATCTCCTCTTCGCTCATTTCTTCGATGGTCAGTTCGTCAGAATCAAATTCTCCTGCCACTTCAAGGGGTGATTCCAATTCGAGTTCCGCACCGGTAATAGGTTCTTCCGAGTCGAGATCGATTTCCTCGGCATCTTCCGCCATGTTGTGATCGACGAAATCAAGACTCTCTATAGGGACTGTTTCATCGAGATCCAGACCGATAGATTCGGTAGACGTGACCTGAACGGCCTCCAATTCTTCCTCATCTATATCCCTAATTTCCGTATCTTCTTCCAGATCTATAATATCGACGTCCTGAGAGGCCTCCCGGATCAAGGAATCGTCATCAATGAGCAGATCGTCGGAAGTCAGCACTTTCGAGGGTTCCTGAACATCGAGGATTTCCCCTATTTCAGTGTCGTCGAGGTCTATTCCATCCACCTTGGATGTGCTGAACTCGTCCGTTCCGTCGTCGTCCACTTCGAGATCCAGACCCATATCGTCGACATCCATGTCGACGGTGATGGAATCTCGTCCCTGGGGCTCAGAAGCCTTCATATCCTTGGACAGGGAAGAAAAATCCGGTATTGCCTCGTCGCCACCCATTTCCAGATCGATACTTTCCACATCCGTCGATTCCGGTTCCCCGAAATCTCCCGGCACGTCGGAGACCAATTCTATGGTCGGCTCGAATGCAGTGCCATCCTCTAAATCGTCTTCCAGGCCCATATCTTCAAGATTGAGGCGAACCGTATCCTCGTATGCATCCTCGCCGCCCATTTCGCCGGAATGATCGAGTTCTGCAACGAGCGTCCCGGTATCGATTTCTACGGTATCGCCTACGTCGCTCGACGGTTCGTCCATATCCATGGCTATATTGGACATTGCAAGCAATTCTTCGGTCATGTCTCCAGAATCGTCGTCAGCGAAATCTATCATGATTTCTTCGCTGCCGCTTCCCGCGTCCATTCCCAGCAAGGATTCGACGGTTTGCCGCAGGACGTTTCTGTCGATCGGTTTCGACAGGTAGCCGTCTGCGCCCGATCCTTGGACCTCATCCTGAGATAGAGCACCCGCGCCGCCGCTCATCAAGATCACAGGAATATCCGAATAGTCCCGGGATGACTTGATACCCTTTACAACACGTTGGACCGCGCTCCAATTGGGTGAGTCTGAGAGGACTGTGGAAAGTATGATAAGATGAGGCTTTTCTTCCTTTATGGCTCGCTTGAGTTCGGAGGAACTGGAAACACTCACGAATTCATTGTCTTGCTCAAGAAAGCGAGTTACCGCCTCAAGGCTTCGAGGATCTTGGTCGGCAACGACGATCCGATAAGGCATGGAGACCTCGCAAATTTTTTGGTAAAAAATACAACAAAATCAATGCAAATGTCAACTATTTTCAAGCCTGCGCAGCAGACTTTTAACACCGAGATTTCAAGTGAGGAACTATATCTCTGGAAAAATGTCTTTAATGTGAGCTAACTTTCCAGATGGAACGAAAATCTGTATTATATTATATCCTATTTCAGTACGAGACTTCAACCGGCATTTACCGGAATTGCCACTGCCCACCATAGCATGTCTCGATAATCCGGTCATTTAGGTTACCACAGCCCCTTGACTTGAAAAGCGGAGCACTTTAGGATAATTAGATAAGTCTCCGTAACTAGCTTAAAACTTGACTTTGTCCCGATATTGGACTAAGGATACAACCCGATTTGAGGAAAGGAGAATCCATCCATGCCCGAAGCTGTAGCCTCGGCATTACAAGGAAACGTTCACGATCAGAGCCTTTGGATCATTATCATGGGAGCCGGGTGGGTCGTAAAGTCCGTCATGCTGACCCTGCTCCTGTTTTCGGTTATTTGTTGGGGCATTATTCTGACCAAGAGCATTATGCTGTCACGTGCGAGAAAGCACACACAACTCTTTTTCGATGCTTTCAGAGAATCCCGAAAATTTTCTTTGCTCTACGCGGAGGCAAAACAATTTACCCATAGTCCTCTCGCCCATGTGTTTAAAGCGGGATACGCGGAATTGAATCGAATTTCCAGAATTCAGCAAGCAAACCAGACTTCCGCCGAAGCAGCGCAGGAACCGGAGTACGAGCGGACAGGAATGGAAAACGTCATACGGTCCCTTCAGCAAGCGGTTACCGCTGAGAGGACCCGTTTGGAACGAGGCGTAAATTTTCTTGCCACCACAGGGTCTGCTGCTCCGTTCATCGGACTCTTCGGCACTGTCTGGGGAATTATGGAATCGTTCCGGCGAATCGGCGTGATGAAGAGCGCCTCTCTTGCAGTTGTTGCTCCAGGTATTGCGGAAGCGCTCATTGCTACCGCGGCCGGTTTGGCTGCAGCAATCCCGGCAGTTATCTTCTACAATTATTTCTTGAGCAGGATAAATATCATTTCAAACGAAATGGACAATTTTTCTTCCGAATTAGTCAATATTATCGAGCGGATCTACTGGAAACGAAAGTAGCTTCGGGAAGGAGAAGATCATGGCATTTAGTAACGGTTCCCGAGGCAGAACTGCTATGTCGGAAATCAACGTCACTCCGCTTGTGGACGTGATGTTGGTTTTGCTCATCATATTCATGGTAACTGCGCCCATGATGCAAGAAGGAGTATCGCTCGATCTCCCTCAAGCCAAAGGAGAGCCCATCTCCAAAGATCAAAAAGCCGAAGATGTTGTTATTTCGGTCAAAGGACCCGAAAGCATCGAAGTGAACGGAAAACCTGTCGGTGAAGACAAGCTTGCCGACTACATACTCGAAATAACCAAGAATCAAGCAGGCCGAGACGTATATCTTCGCGCTGATAAAAGTGTCTCGTACGGGTTCTTTGTTCGGATCATGGGGGCGCTTAAATCAGCGGGCGTGTCTAATCTCGGTATTATCACGACACCTCAAGAGGAGTCCTCTTCGGGCAAATGACGCCATTGCGTGACTCATCCCGGGATGCTGCATCATTCTGGACGATAGCGGCATCGCTTCTGCTCCATGCGCTATTCATCAGCTTCGCTGTCATGGTGTCGTACTGGACGTTTGCCCCCCCTGACAAACCTGTCGAAGTATCCATTCCCGTTACGATTGTCCAGGAGCCGGGTCTGCCTGGTGCCGAAAAAATCGAGCCCATTCATGAGTCCGCGGACCAGCCTCCCTCTTTGGAACACAGTCGGGAACCGGAACCCGGATTCAAAGCCATAGAATCGGTGAGGGAGACCATCGACCATAGTGAAGTCAGAAAGGCACCAAAAGAGGCGATTACTCTTGCGAAGAGAAAAAGACAACCTCTAAAGGTAGAGCCGCCAAAGGAACCTCCGAAAGCTGAAGCAAAGAAAAAAGAAGAGGATCCGGCCGCTTTTCTGGAAAAACGAATGACTGCTCTCCGTAAGGAAGTCGAAAAGAGAAGAAGCGATCCTGGCACTCAGAGCAGTCGACAAGCTTCCGGAAATCAAGGGAACAGTGCTGAGGCAGGCCGTGGAGAACAGGAATTGAGCCGCTGGTTGGCCCTCGTGAAACAACGCTCCCAGGCTTATTTCTCGGTAATTGGAGAAAGTCCCGATCTCAATCAGGTGACCGTCATCGGAATCAAAATTTCCGATTCTGGGGCACTCGTAGACGCTTCCATACACACAAGCTCGGGAGACCGGCAATTCGATCAATCAGCCATGCAGGCAGTTCGACAGGCCTCCCCCTATCCTCCCCCCACGCCTGAAGTAAAAGAGAGAATAAAGCAGGCCGGTGGGCTTGCGCTCAGGTTTACATCCAGAGGGATTCAGTAGGCACCCATGTTTCTTCAGCTCAAGAAGCATTTCTTCATCACAAAGGTAATGGCGCTCTTGATGCTTATGTGCTGCGTGCCCGGACACACTGAGCCCCTGATTATCGATGTGGATCCAACCTTGACCCTCGTAGCGGTTCCGGACTTCGTATCTGCCAGCCCTTCCCCCATCGGCGGAAAAGCACTCGCGGATGTAATTAAAGATGATTTGTATTTCACCGGACTATTTAAAACACCGGACGTAACGCTCAACATACCGCCTGCCGCCTCAGGGGAGCCTGATTTCGAGAAATGGATGGAGGCACGTGTCGGAGCGCTCATTCTGGGGAATTTCAGCACAAAGGGCGAAGAACTCACAGTAGAAGTCCGGCTTTACAACATCGCGCTCAAAAGGCTGGAAGTTGGCAAACGATACACGGGGAACCTAAAAGACTATCGACGAATCATGCATCGGTTCGCAGACCGGGTCATGGAGAAACTCACCGGGGTGCCCGGCTGCTTTTCCACGAAAATCGCATTCGTAGGCGACTCGCAGTCACGCGAACTGTTTGTCATGGATTTCGACGGCCATAATCTCACTCCCCTCACTCGCACGAATAGCATCAACCTGTCTCCCGATTGGTCTCCGGACGGCAGGAGCATCATTTTTACTTCATATATGAGGGGAAATCCGGATGTGTGGGCTGTAGATTTTCCTGGGCTCGCGCTTCGGCCGTTGTCGTCTCGGCCCGGTCTGAACGCATCCCCGCGGCACTCTCCTGATGGTAATTACGTGGCGTTAGCTGCAAACATTAACAACTTACCTAAGCTTATTTTGCTAAACCGGCAAGGAAACATGGTAAAAGTGTTGACGAATGGAAGAGGAAATGATATCTCTCCCGCATGGTCACCGGACGGCGCTGCCATGGCGTATGTGTCAGATCAAGCGGGAACTCCTCAGATCTACGTCATGTCTTCCCAGGGTGGCCAGCCGAAACGCTTAACTTTTAAAAGCAATTACAATACCGATCCTGATTGGTCCCCCCGAGGAGATCTGATTGCCTTCACGGCCAGGGTCGAAGGACGATTTCAGATATGCACCATGAAACCGGACGGAACCGATTTGCGAGTGCTGACGAGCGCAGGTTCGAATCAGGACCCGACATGGTCTCCGGATGGCAGATTCATAGCATTTGTATCGAACCGGGATGGGCGGAGGCTTATCTACATAATGGATTCCCGAGGCCGGATTCAGGCGCCCGTTTCTCCTATTACGGGAAAATCGCCGGCCTGGTCGAGGAATTCGTGGTGACAAGCAAGGGTCCTGGGGGTGAAAGGAGTTGACATCCATGCCCTCTCGTCATGTGAAGCGTGGAATATTTTTGCTGCTTGCTGTCCTTTTTCTCGCGTCTGGCTGTTCCAGGCCAATTGTGAGACAGCCTGGTCCAATTCCCGGGGGTCCGGGGGGGCTCGCTGTGGGCGGTCCTATCGAGCAGGATCTTCAAGTAGTTCAAACCACTTTGAAGCCGATATACTTTGCCTACGACAGTTTCACCTTGTCCCCCGAAGCCCAATCCGCGGCTCAGTATAATGCGGACATATTGAAGCGCGCGCCGCAATTCGGAACAGTGGCAGAAGGTCATTGTGACGAACGCGGTACGGCTGAGTACAATTTGGCTCTCGGGGACAGACGCGCCAGAGCTGTCGTGGAATATATGGTGACTCTGGGGATTCCGCCGAACAAGTTCTCCACGGTGTCGTACGGTTCCGAATTACCGGTCGATACTGCACATAATGAAGAGGCTTGGTCCAAAAATCGAAGAGTCTACCTGCGAGTTTCCCGATGAACACTTCGGACATCGGAACATCAGTCCTGAAACGAGAAGGCCGACTGCCGGATTTCCGGCTGTCATGGGTGCTGATCCTGGTGACGCTCGCATTATCCGGGTGCCTCACCAGGACCTCAGGGCCCACGCTTCCCTATGTGAAGCCGGCCCAATCGGTTCCGCATACGGATCCAGGGACTGTGCATCTCGCTGCCCGGGTAGAGGAAATGGAGACGGAGATACGGCGCCTGAGAGATATGATAGAACGTGCTCAGGCAGGTGGAAACGATCGATTGGTAAAAACATTGCAGGATCGGGTTGTTTCTATTGAAAAGCATCTCGGGCTTGAAGCTCCCCGTGAGGCAAGTGTTCCGGCCGCACCCCCCTCTCAGCCGGTGTATTCCGAAGCTCGTCAGACCCCTCAACAAATGAGACCGGAGGCGCCACCAATTTCGCGAGCCCCCCAGCAACAACCGGGGATGGGGCCGGGAGTCCAGCTTACACGACCGCAGACATCGACCAACCCTGAAGCACAGCCTCACGTAGATATTCGTAATGCACCCATAGCGCCGGACGAGAAGGTTTATAGAGATGCTTTTCAGCTCTTGCGAACTGGAAATTACGATCAGGCCGCTATGCAGTTTGAAGAACTTGTGAAAAGAAATCCCAAGAGTCAGTTTGCCGCAGACGCGGTGTACTCGATTGGAGAGGCCAAGTTTAAAATGGGACGCTATGACGAGGCCGTGCTCAATTTCCATCGAGTAGTCAAAGAGTATCCCGGATCTCTGAAGGAGCTTGATGCACTTCTGAAACAGGGAGAAGCTTTCGAGAAATTGGGCGATCCTCGCTCAGCACGAGTAATTTACAGGCAGCTCACCATGGACAATCCCCACACGGCACAAGGCCGCCTTGCGGGAACCAGGCTGAAACAGCTTCCGAAGGATGAATAATCTTCCCGACGATCGACTGTTCCGTGAAAGAATCAGTCATGTTCCCAACTCCTCATAATCATTAACATAATTACATTCAAGATCAATCTTCCTGGTGGCGTGCGGCGTCTCTTCAGGCGCATGTTCATGAAACACGTGCACGAACAGCCTAGGACCTCGAAATCCGCCACGCACATACTATAGAACTGCCAAAATTGATGTCTGATTGAAGATCAAGAATATTGGTGGGTGCTGGCCCCCGTGCCGGCACATCATTCATATGATCAATGATATCGATAGAATGGATCGGATTCTTACAATATTAGTTCTTATAAACCGAGTTAGGCTGGCACGGAGGTCAGCCACTACCGGCTGATGGTTAGGTCCGACGTCGTTGCCAGATCTCTCGGTTTTATTAAATTTATTGGTGAAACAGTATTAGACGGGCTTTTTACTAGGCTCAAAACCTTCCAGTTCTTGACAAGGGGCCGCCGAGTTTCGCCAAAGACTGGGGATTACAATGCGTTTCTCCCCGACAGTCCTTCTTTGGTCACTGACCCTGATATCCCTGTGGTGCCATTTGCTGATACTGTTGAGGCACCTGCTGATATCCCTGTGGAGGATACATTTGCTGTCCGTATCCCTGCTGCTGTTGCTGAGGCATCTGCTGCTGCACATATTGCGGCGGAACACCCTGAGGATTCTGAAACTGCTGCGGATATCCTGCGGCCTGCGGAGCCTGCTGAGGCGGATAGTATTGCACTGAAGGCTGAGGATATTGGGGTGCCTGTTGCTGTTGCTGTTGCTGTTGCTGCGGATTTGCATTGCCCGAATAATACGGATTGAACTGGTACGCCGGATTACCGGTCCACCATGCCCGCATATCCCCGACGGCCGAATTATCGATTGCGTCCCTGCTGGCAGATCCTGAGAAAAAATAATCGAGAAAAGCGTGCGCCGGAGTTACCGCCATCATACAGCACACAAGAATCCCAACATATGTCAATTTTTTCATAAGATAGCCTTTCCTCGATATAATTTGAACAGATTAGTCGCAACAATGATAACGCTTCTATTATTATCAGTCAATAAATTAAATTGTAAGTTCTTTTCGGGATTTGAGTCAGGTGGGGAGATTCAGCGATTATTCAATGCTAACCGATTTTCGGTATCCGCTTTCGTGAAGGCGTTCCGATTTGCTTTCAGCAATGGCTCCAGACATTCCTGTTTCACAAAAAGGAAGCGAGGTTTCAAGGGAGCGACAACCGTCTTGGGGTTCTCTATTCTTATCACGCTAAGGGGATTCACATGCCTGTTATGGGAGAGCAGTTGAAAATCCAGATGCGGTCCGGTGGCGAGACCGGTCATGCCGACTAAACCTATCCTGTCGCCTTGTCTTATGGATTGCCCAACCTGGACGAAGTATTTTTGAAGATGCCCGTAGCGGCTCTCATAACCGTTGTTATGTCGAATAGTCACGTATTTTCCATAACCGTTCTGCCATCCAGCGAAAGTGACAACGCCACTCGCAACGCTCTTCACCGGCGTTCCCGCAGCAGCTCCGTAGTCTACACCATTGTGCTTTCGCCAGACTCTCAGGACAGGGTGAAACCTGTTCCCGTAATGTGAAGTAATTCGAATGACGCTGAGCGGCGATCGGAGAAAATTCTTCTTAAGTTCCACTCCTTTTTCGTCATAATACTGATCTTTGAACCAGACCGCCGTTTTGATACCGGTTTTCTTTCCTTCATAAACCGCAGCCAAGACCCGGCCGTATCCTGAAGGCTTGTCGTCGGCATATCTCCTCTCGAAAAGGACCCTGCAGGTGTCGCCCCTCATCGATTCAGACTGAAAATCTATGTCATAGCGAAACACCGCGGCCAATTCCGACGCCAGTTTTGTACCTTCTCCCATGGTCAAGACCGATTCCGCGAGAGATCCGCGCATTTTGATGCAGAGCACCTCAGTCTTGAAGTCCAGGACTACTTCCTCTTTCCATGTTCGCAGTCCTGTAGGTTCAGAGACCACATGGTAGACATTTGACGGATCCAGCTCGATGGTGGCTTTGAGAAATTGGTCATCTTTATTGAGACTGATGGTGTATCGAGTTCCAGGCTTGAGGGCGGTTCGAGCGGTCAACTTGGGGTCGGACAGTCTCTGGATTTCATTGGCGATTGTAGTTGCTACGCGGTGGGCCGAGGCTTCATCCGGAATATTGTCTCCCATGAGAGAAAGCAGTGTTTCCCCCTGTCCGGTCACTTCGGTAATTTCTTGAAGGTCTTCGCAGTATGGCTTCTCAGGATCGACTACGGCGTCCGTAGGTTCCTTGCACGCGCTCCCCTCGAATTTATTCATCGTAGCAGCGGGAAGACTACAGGAAGACGGAAAATGGTTTGAATTACCAGGGAGATAGAAGAGGCAGATAGCGGAGCAGGTCAGCAAAATCACTACGAGGGTTGCGCCCACTCTTCCCGAGAGACCGCGTTTCCGATTTTCAAAGCGGAATTCCCGCTTTACGTCGACAATATGATAAGGATGCCTTCTCACAGCCCTTTGTTCCATACTCTCCGCCAAAAATCTAACAGTACTAAGGCGCTAAGTCAACGAAATTCGGCTCATGCACAAGTGCAACGAAAAATGTTTCAAAACTTGTCTTTTCGATGAGGAACATTTCTCAAAACGCGGTGTCGGGTACAGCATCCCATGGGTTAAGGGTGAATCGGACATTCATCAAGCAGCACAGCTTCGGGAGCAGTTGTCCCCCCGATAGAGAGGAACTTCCTGATGAAGACCGACGAAAAAAGTTGGCTTAAGGAGTATGCAGTTACGTGCAGAGTTTTTAAGGGGAAATGGAGCATCCGGCATTGTTTGCGTATGTATAACGACATTAAGGATTTGAAAATTCAAATGTCCTCCCGCTCCAAGGGAAAAGTGACTCGGCACGAATCCGCTTATAATCCGTGTGAACGTTGTAAAATCCTTACCAACTACATTACTATGTTACACGAACAAGAGAATCATTACACCAATACGAACGAAAGCACGTATGAGGTGTGGGCAGGCTAAGTAGTGCCCTCGGGTCAGGTGACGGGCTGGAATTGCCTGGGGATCAGGTTTGACGACCTAATCCTTTGGTGAATGCGTTTGCGATTTCCTTTACGCTGTCCCAACGTTTGTCAGCATCTTTTTCAAGACAGCCCAGGATAATCGGTTCCAGCCAGTCGGGAATGGTGGGATCTATAAGTCTCGGCGGAGCCGCGAAAATTCTTACGTGTTGAAATTTGTAGTCATCGAATGCGGGTCCTTCGAATGGATATTCACCGGTTGCCATGTAGTAAATTAAAATGCCTAATGAATAAATATCTGCTGCTTTTTCTTTGATGTTCGCCTTTGACCTGAAAAACTCCGGCGGCATAAATTGGGGATTCATTCCCGGGTCCTGCCATCTGGGTTGCTTTGGCCTTAAAATATTTCTGTATATCTGGGAATGCCCAAAACCTGCTATTTGTAGCTTCTTGTAGTCATTGCTGACGAATACGAGATTGGATTGGAGTTGCAGGTGATACGTTTTCCTCGGCGTTCCGTCCGATGAGGTGTAGTTATGCGCGAATACCAGCGCATTCAACACCTTTTGAATCATTTCCAACCTGATAGGGAGATCAGGGCGCCGCTTATCCCGCATCACTCCCTCAAGGGTGCGGGAGAAGAAGGGGTGCACGAGGGCATAGGTCCCTCCGAGGCCATGAACGACTTCCTCCAGGGGAAGGATGTTATCGTGCACTGCATTATAGGACGTTTCGGAAATCTGTGCCACGAACTCCTTCATGGTGAGGGGTTCCATGATTCCTTTACGAAATAAGCGGATGAGCACGGGGCGGCCGGTATTCACCTCCATACCCACATGGATGCTTCCCCACCCATCCTGTACCAGAGACTCCATCTCCTTGTATGCCAATCCGCCGGCTGTGGGAAGAAGCAACTCCTCTCTCGCGTATTCATTTCCCGTTCGCCCGCTCGCATGACCTGAAACAAAGGTCGTTACAGCGCGCTCTTCCGTCAGGACTTCATCCGTGAAGCGGATCGCTTGCTGCGGCGGTTCTGCGGGTTTGTCTTCTTTCCTCGGTAATGGTTCAGGAGCAACCTTGGGAGCATTTCGAGGCGTTTCTGTTTTCATCACAGATTCTTCGTTAGAGGTGTCGGTCTGTTCTTTGCTATCCGACGTTTTTGCAGACCTGACCTTTTCAGTGATGCCCCCGGAATTGTGACTCTTCTCGATCCTGATTTCTTCCGTCTTTTGTGGCGATTTCGTCTTCTGAGGCGGCTGCTTGGGTTTAGGCCTTGCTACAGGCAGTTTTGGCGGCGGAGCAGGCTCTGTTTTAAATTCCGCGACCATCTTCGATGGAATTTCCGGACTGGCTTTTTTCCTGGTCTCCGGTTCGATTTCAGGCTTAACTTCGGGTCTGGTTTCCGGCTGGACTTCGTTTTTGGGTTCGGGTTCTGCTTCCACTCGAGGCGGAGGGACAGCGGCTGCGGATTTCAGAGTTCCAAGATAGCTGGAAAACCGCAATACGGAAGGAGCTTGCTCACATGCGAGTTCCATGATTTCCTGCGCAGAAGAACCGGTCATGTTTTTTTTGATAATCTCTTCCGCTGCAAAGACCAGAACCCGAGGGTTTTCTTTTTTCAGCAAATCGTGCAGCCTATTCAGCTCCACTGCCAATGAAGCGGCCATTTCGGAAAATTCTTCATCATCGGGTCGAATACGAAGTATGTGGAGCACATGATCGAAGCACTTTTCCTTTTCCGATCTTCGTTCGTATGCTTTGGCCAATGCCGCCCGTACCGTCACGTTGTCAGGCTCGACTCTTATCAGTTTCTCAAGAAGATTCACTGCCGTGTCTGTGGCTTTGCCCTGTTTGATCAACTGCTTGACTATCTTGGCATTGAGATCGCGATTCCCTTCTTTCAGGGTTTCGTCAATCATATCGTTATCGATAATGCATTTTGCCAGATCGCTCAGGTAATCATGGTTGGAACCATCGATTTCATACAGCAACCGTAGCTTGCTCATGTATTTATCGAGTTCTCCCCGTGTGAGGTAAACAGTACTGAGCATTCTGTTAATACCGACAGCCTTGGGCTGAAATTCCAGCACTTTTTCATAAATTGCTACCGCTTCGGGATTCACTTCCGATCGAGCGAGATAAAGCTGGGCAATTTTCTTGATAATTAGGGGATTGCCTTCTGCAATGGCTGTGGAGATCCGATTCTTCTCGAGATAAATTCTGGCAGCCTCTTCGAGGTACACCTCTGATTGGTCCTTGTCCAATTGATGCAGAATGGTCAATTCACTCACGGCTCTCTTCACATCGCCGCTCTCGTTGTATATGTTGGCAAGCATGCGGTGGAGCCGCTGATCGGTCCTGTCGTATTCGAGAGCTTTCAGGTATATCCTTCCGGCCTCGGGTGTTTGAGCCTTATCCTCCAGGAATTCCGTGCAAATCTCTACAACAAGCTCGCGACTGTTGCTCTCGATGGCAAAGTCTGTTTGGCCTTCAGCAATCAGATAATGGATTGTATCCGGGAGTATATTTGGATCTGCAGTTCCCAGGGCCCTCAGCTTCATTGCGTGCTGTACGACTTTTTTCCCGTCTTTTAGGCGACGGTAGATATCGAGAAGCTTCTTATGAATTTCACAACGCTTGTCTTCATCATTTTCGTGTTGCAGCAACTGCTCGTAAATGTTCGCTGCTTCAGCCTCGCGACCCAGGGCGCTCATGAGTTCCACGCCAAGGGCATAGTCGTCCAGGTTTTTCAACCCACCCAGACTTCTCATTTTCTCCCATGCAAGGGCGGCCTCCCTGATTTCATTCGTGTTTTGATAACATACAGTCAAGCGCCTGTACACATCGGGATTCCGGACCTCACCACCCTGAAGGGAAATATAGCTCCTGAATTCACGGATTGCTTCACCGTATTCTCCGGCCCTGAACAACTCCTCGCCCTTTTTGATGGATGCAGGGATAGAGGCTACCTGCTGGGCAGTTTCATGGGTTTTCCGAGCCCTGAATACCAGAAATCCTGCTGCTAAAGCTATCAAGGCAATTGTGACGCCTACAGCTATAACAGTCGGAGTGAGAACGGATTTCTTATCAGTGCTCTCATAGGGGCTCATGTGATCCCGAAGAACAAAACCGGACACCTTCTTGTCCGCAGGCAGTCGGATTTCGTAAAAATCGCCTTGAACTCCGCGGACCTCAAGAATGTCTCCCTGAAGTGCGATCCCGAGGAGATCGGATTTTTTTTCAGCTTGGCTGTAAATGTTCGTAGACAATCCGTCCGGCGCTGAAACCTGCACCGCTTCGGGAAGGTTTTCTTTTGCGTAGGCGAATTGTACGATAAAAAATACCAATGTGAGGCAAACAGCCGCTTGTACGAGAGTTCCTCTGGCGCGTACGAGTTTCAAGGAGATTCCCTCATAATTCGGAAGTGTTTATAATATTGAACGGAAACTTGACTCAGCTTATCACGAATAGTGTATTTCGGCAAAGCGAAAGCGCTATGGCTGTCGGAAATTAATGGGAGAAACTATGGACTTATCGTTGGATTTCGAGCAAGGGCCCATAAGGCCCCCAAGTGAGGCTGGAAGCCTTCTCTTGCGCGTTACGAGAAACTGCCCGTGGAACAGATGTGTGTTTTGCTCCACATATCGTGGAAGAAAATTTTCCAGAAGAAGTCTTGAGGAAATCAAGAGCGATGTCGATGCAGCTCGAAATGTGTGGGATGCCATCATTGAAATGTCGCACGCATCTGGAAGCGGGGGCGCACTGACGCGACAGGTCTTATCGGAAATATTACGCGATTCCTCGCTTCCCGATTCCTTTCGATCTGTAGCGTACTGGATGGCTTCGGGCGGCCGGACCGTTTTTCTTCAGGACGCCAATTCGCTGATGCTTTCCACCGACATGTTGTCGGAGATTCTCCATTACCTGAGACAACGATTCCCTCAAATAGAGAGGGTCACTTCCTATGCGAGGGGCCTCACGCTGAAGGGAAAATCGGTTGACGAACTCATCCGTCTCAAAGAGGCAGGTTTGACGCGCCTGCATGTCGGCATGGAATCAGGTTCGGATAAGGTGCTGGAATTGATCCAAAAGGGCGTTCGATCGGAGCACCTCATAGAAGGAGGAACACGAGTCGTTGCCGCAGGTATTTCCCTGTGCCTCTACATCATTCCCGGAATTGGGGGAGTTGACTTGTCCCACGAACACGTTGTGGAGACGGCGCGTGTCGTGAACGCAATCAATCCTGCTCACATGAGATTCAGAACTCTGTATGTCAGACGAGGCTCCGCTCTGGCTGAAATGGTACAGAAGGGACAATTCGTTCCTCCTTCCGAAGATGTGATGGTTCGGGAGATTCGAACTATGATCGAGCTTCTCGATGGGATTAACACCACCATCGTGAGCGATCACGTCCTGAACTTGCTTGAGGAGATAGAAGGTACTCTCCCCCAGGACAAACCTCGTATGCTGGCAACCATAGACAGATACCTCAGCATGTCTGACGATAACCGTCTGTTATTTCAGTTAGGTCGACGCGGTGGGGCATTGCGGAGTCTGGACGATTTTGCGGACCGTGAGGTCATGAGCAGTCTGATAGAGGCAAAAAAACAGATCGAAAGAGAAGTACCCGGGGGAATTGCCGAATACATGGAGGCGGCAAAGCGAAGATTCGTCTGATTCCCGCGAGGAGCAATTGATATTTCCGCATTGTCCACCGGCGCGGAGGCCGGGGGGTATAAATGTCGCCTTTCCCCCCTTTTCTAAAGGGTGGGCCGGAAGGTATGGGCGTCGAAATAAGAGCATCCACTTTCAACTTTCCTGGTGGGGGTCGGCGTCTCTGCCGACCCATGTTGACGGAAAGCGCAGGCACCCCGCGTGTTCGCGGGACCCCTACTCGGATGGAGAATCGTGGCACGATCTGTGCGCATTTTGAGAGTTTTGAGACAGTCTCTCCCTGTCGGTCCATTCTTCGATATTATTGATCATATTGAAGATGTGCCGGCACGGAGGCTCGGCACCCACCAATATTCCTAAATCTTCAATCGGTCACTAATTTTGTTGGAAACCGCTATAACTCATTATTTTTAACAATCGCTATAAATGCTTGCCTTTTAGTCATGACGAAAAAACGAGGAAATCCTTCTTGTCTGAAGTACTTCCCCGAATCGTCATCTCTTCGAATGAGAACGGCCCGATTATTCGGCGCCATATGTTTTGAGGATCTTGACCACTTCCACATTTCCTGCCGAGGAAGCCCACATAAGGGCAGTCCATCCATTTCGATCCTTTGCGTGAATGTCAGATCCGGCGTTCAAAAGCTGCTTCACCACATCGGCATGTCCTTCTGCCGAGGCTACAATGAGGGCCGTAGCACCGTACTGATCCTTTGCTTCCAGATCTGCCCCTGCGTCGATCACATTTTTTACGACTGCAACGTATCCCCTTCGGGCCGCACGCATAAGGGCCGTCCATCCGTAGTCATCTTTCGCGTTTACGTCAGCGCCCCTGTGCAGGAGGAACCGCACTACCGATTCAAAGCCACGCCGACATGCTTTCATCAGGGCAGTGGCTCCGTATTGATCGCGGTCTTCCAGGCCGTCTTCTTTGTCCAACAGGATTTTGACAATCTCTTCCTGCCCTGTTGCCGCAGCCCACATGAGCGGCGTCCAGCCGTTCTTGTCTTTAATTCGAGGATCGGCATTGTTTTGGATGAGCAAATTCGTCACTCCAACCTGACCTTCTCTGCATGCCACAATCAGAGCAGTCCATCCCTCAGAATCTCTTTCGTTCACATCTGTTCCGGCATCGATCAGCTCACGCACTCTCTCCGTGTTACCGGTCATGGAAGCGTAGATGATTTTATTCTTCATGGGTGCGCCACAATGGGGGCACACTTCGGCGAGACTGGATACACCGTCTCCACATTCGTAACATGCCGTAAGAGCCATAATGTTTTCCTCCGTCAAGAGAATTACTTAGCCGTATATTTTTCCAGAAGACTTATGATGTCCCTGTTGCGTATGGAAGAAGCCCACATCATTGCGGTCCATCCATTCTTATCCCGCGCTTTAATGTCCGCATTTTTTGCCAGAATCAGTCGGACAGCTTCTCTGTGTCCCTCGCTTGCCGCCAAAATAAGCGCGGTATTTCCATCCTTGTCCGAAAGATTGGGATTAGCCCCCCGACCCAAAAGCAATTTGACTACTCTCGAATGGCCGCCTCTGGCTGCGCGCATTAAAGCCGTTCCCCCGTCTGCATCCACAGCATTCACATCTGCTCCCTTGTCCAGAAGAAAGCCGGCAACTTCAGTGAATCCCCGCCTACTCGCTTTCATGATGGCGGTAGCCCCGAATCGGTCCTGATAATTAATATCCGCGCCGTATTTGAGAAGAAGTGCGGCTACATTGTCGTAACCGAGAGATGCAGCCCAGATCAGAGGCGTCCATCCTGTCGCATCAGGAAAATCCGGATCTGCTCCTGCTTCCAGCAATAGCTGAACCACTCCAACATGACCTTCCCGTGCGGACAAAACGAGCGAGCACAGTCCTTCCGCATCTGTGGCATTGACATCTGCTCCATATTCCAAGAGCATTTTTACGGCCGCGACATGGCCCATGAGAGCAGCTCTCATGAGAGCAGTGACTCCCGAAGCATTTGCCGAATCGGCATCCACCCCATGTTTCAGAAGGATTTCTATTACTTCGCGATGTCCTCCAGTGGCTGCCCATCTCAATGCTCTCGGATCGATCTCAGCGCCTTTCTCCAGCAGGAGTCTTGCTATCCCTGCATTTCCGGCTTTTGCCGCTTTGAAGAGCGCAGACTCATTTTTATTGTCTTTGGCGTTGACGTCAGCTCCATGCCTCAGAAGAATCTCTGCGAAATCGATATGATTTCTCGCACAGGCTTCTATCAGCGGAGTTCTTCCGGTTTCATTTGCAGTGTTGACATTCGCTCCGTACTTGATGAGCAACTCGGCGATATCCGAGTGCCCCTGAGCCGCCGCCCATATAAGAGCTTGATCGCTATCTTCCTTTGCCGTCACGCTTGCGCCCGCATCGAGAAGAATCCTTATGACCTCCGGATTGCCGGTTGAGACAGCCCACATGAGCGCAGAAGCACCGGACTCGTCTGCAATCTGAAATTCTGCTCCAGACTTGAGCAGCACTTCCAGAATGGAGATGTCTCCGAGTTCAGCAGCTTTCATGAGCGGAGTACAGCCCCCTCTGTCTTTTGTGTTAAAGTTAGCTCCTCTCTCGATCAGGTCCTGAAGAGCTTCGATATCTCCGCACTCCACAATCTTGATCAGCTTGTTTTCCATGGGGGCGCCGCAATGGGGACAAGCTTTCGCAAGACTGGACACTTTGCCGCTGCATTCATAGCAAATCATGAGAGCCATCGGTAATCACCTCTCCTGGGATCCGAACAAGAGGAGCGCATGAGTTCACGGCTCGAATCGGCCGATTCCGGGGTTTACCGAAGTAGCTCGGTGAGATCGCTCTCACCTGCTATTCAGTATCCCGGGAGATCCGCAAGTAAATCGGCCTGCGACATCCCGCTCGGCGCTCTCTGCTCTAAAGTCGTAGGAAGCAATAGGTGTGCCAATGACAAGAAGCGACTAAGTGCCTTAAAAGGAAGGATTGGAGATTCATGAGAGTAATGAGCCCTGAATTTGCTGCCGCACCACTGTAATAATTCCTGACAGAATGTAAAAGCCGGATCAAGCGATAAACAAGCGTGAGCCTACCTGATCTCCAAAAGCTATACCCAGTGAGATTTACGAACCGTGCCGACATTTCACCTGCATGAGTCCGGTCAGGGCGAACAAGCGGCGGAAAGAGTATTTCAATGCGGGAACGAATGCGAGCAGATTACGAATCGGATCAGTACTGAGCTCCATGAGCTTTCAGCAGCTTGACCACGTTTGCGTGACCGGCGGAGAACGCCCAGAGCCAGGCAGTCCAGCCGTTCTTGTCTTTTGCGTGTATGTCGGCGCCCTTTCCGAGGAGTATGCGCACAACGTCTTCATGGCCTTCCGATGCTGCTATAATGAGTGAAGTCGCGCCATATTCGTCCCGTAGCTCCGTGTCCGCTCCTGATTCGAGGAGAAGAGCGGCCAGATCGGAAAATCCCCTTCGCGCGGTCCGCATGAGCGCTGTGCGACCGAGATTATCTACGGCGTTGAGCTGTGCTTCTCTCTGAATGAGAATTTTGGCGACTTCCGGGAAATGGCGACGCGCTGCTTTCATGAGCGCGGTGGCTCCGTATTGATCGGTAGCCTCAATGTGTGCCCCACGTGCGAGAAGCCGCTCCACAAGTTCGGCTTGTCCTACAGCAGCCGCCCACAACAGGGGGGTCCAGCCGTAAGGGTCTTTCGCCTCAACATCGGCACCTTGATTCAAGAGAAATTCAGCGATCTCCACATTGCCCTTCATGGCTGCCTTCATCAATGGTGTCAGGCCGTCCTGACCCGCAGAATCCACAAGTGCGCCCTCGCCGATCATTCTTACGACTTCATCCAAATTGCCCGATTCGGCTGCAGTAGAAAGCTGTGTTTCCATTGATTCGTCCCCTCTAGTTCGATACCGCAATCATGGGAGCATTCTTTTAGAAAGATTCCCCAATGTTACATTTCTGCATCAAAATGGCACAAGAATCACTGTGCATCAATCGATTTCACGCGAACACCACAAGACATTTCAACGTAGCGTGGATACGTTTTGCACGGTTATGGGAAAAGCCGCAGGAGAGGTACTATGTACAGATTACCATATCAGGATTTCATTGTCTGAGGAACAATATTTCCAGGATTTAAAATGAATCCGGGATCGAGAATTCTTTTGATGTTCCGGATACTCTCCAGGCCCTGTCGGCCGATCATCATTTCAAGCATGTCGCGTTTCAACTTGCCGATGCCGTGCTCTCCGGAAACGCTTCCGCCCAGAGAGCAAATCTTCTTGGCCATCAGTCTGTACGCTGCTCGGAAATGCTCCATTTCTTCAGGTGAATCCGGGATCATGTTCGCATGAATATGCGCATTTCCTATGTGACCGAACCAGTATGTCTTGCCCCGTGGAAGCTCATCATGAAGTGCCAAAAACGTATCGAGACTTTTCATGGGTACCGAGAAATCCGTAGCAACTTTGACCA
The DNA here is from genome assembly GCA_041740635.1 of Desulfomonilaceae bacterium. Classification (GTDB taxonomy): domain Bacteria; phylum Desulfobacterota; class Desulfomonilia; order Desulfomonilales; family Desulfomonilaceae; genus Desulfomonile. The sequence continues at coordinate 111,523 of JBGSLQ010000007.1, forward strand.
GGCCCGGCCGGATCAGCTCATTGAGTTGTTCCGGAACCGACTGACGCTCTTTTCTCATCCTGCGTATTTGCCCCGGGTCGAAAGCGACTTCCGTCACAATCCCGGTTCCGGTGAGCTTTTCATTCAATGACTCGACAAATTCAGCCCATATGGAGGCACGGTCCATAGGATCTTCCGATGCAGCATATTCCTGCTCCATGTACAGGGCTCCATAAGCATTGCGAAGCTTGTGGCGTGTTTCAGTGCTCAAAAACGGAGCGACGGACCGGTGAAGCCATTCCATGCACGACGGCTGTAACTTCGCTATCAACCGGGAATTCTTGCTGATCTTCCAGAATGCCAGCTCGCGATGGAGATCTCGTTCAATCTCGGTTTCGCCGGACAAGTACTTTCGAAAATAGTCCAGCAGAGTCACCAGACGGACTGTGGTTTGCCTGTCCGGCAGGTACGCCATCAGGGCGAAATGGGGCAATCGCGCAGGCAGCAATCGACTTTTTATGTTGACGATAACTCCAAGGATGCCTTCGGACCCTATGAACAGATCCACGAGATCCAAAGGATCGGCTGAGAAAATGCCCGCGGAGTTCTTGCACTCTCTCCAGGGACGCGGTTCGATCCCAGGTACAGGCAAAACCAGGTCTACATCTGCACGCGGGGAAAACATTTCTGCAGGAATCTTGAATACCCCGTTCCTGCTTTCAATGCGGCCTCGATGCAATTTCAGGACTGAGCCTGAAGCCAGGACCACTTCAATTGCTTCCACGTAATCCCGGGTAGGACCGTACCGGTAACTCAGTGCGCCGGAAGCATTTGTGGCCACGATTCCACCCAAAGTGCAGGACTCTTCCGATGTGGGATCTGGCGGATAGAACATTCCGTTCAGTTCCACGAGATTCTTGTACTGTCTAAGATTTATTCCCGGTTCCGTCTCCGATGGATCGACAGGGTTCACGGCGTTCAATCTGCTTAAATCCATGACAATGCCGCCGGTCGGAACAGAGGCTCCCGTGAGAGAAGTCCTGCCTGATGCAATAGTGATCGGAACAGAATATCGGTTGGCAGCGGTAATTGCCCGAATGACTTCATGTTTATTCGATGGCCGAACTAATCCTTCAGCGTGCCCTCGAAATCTTGACTCGTCTTTCACAAAATCGCTCAGATCCGTCCTGACCACAGAAATGCCGTGTCCCTCAAGTTCTGAAACGAACTCGTCCGACAAAGGTACCATAGTTTGTCCGTTCAGTTTCCTTTCAAAAAAGTACTGCACTGCAATTCTTCCGGGATGCTCGATGGCATAGGACTTATCCCGGCAAAAAATTCTTTTACCAGGAACAATATGAAGAGAAGTCTGGATTACCTGACAAAATGCTTCATCTCCAATGAAGAACAGAGAACTGATGCAATGAGGGAACAGAATGCCTGAGAGAGTCCTCAAAGTAAATATTGTGTTCGGCAAATGGAAGGAAGAAAATGAAACGGATTCTCACCATAACAATAAATCCCGCGGTCGACAAAAGCTCGCGTGTTGAACGCGTCGAACCCGAGCACAAGCTGAAGTGCGATGCTGCCATTTTTCATCCCGGAGGAGGGGGAATCAACGTATCGCGTGCAATCAGGAAACTGGGAGGGACGTCAGTTGCTCTTTACCTTACGGGAGGACCTCCGGGGAGTATACTGAAACAATTGCTCGACACGGAGGGCATTGCTCAATATCAAGTGCAGATCCGGAATTGGATTCGGGAAAATCTCACTATTCTGGAAATATCCACGAACAGACAATTTCGATTCGGCATGCCCGGACCTGCAATCAGTCAAGAAGAGTACCAAGATTTTCTGAATAATCTGCGAGCAGTGAAGCCGGTTCCGGAGCTGGTGGTTGCAAGCGGCAGTCTGCCCGAAGGCGTTCCTGATGACTTCTACAGTCTGATAGCCGACTATGTTCGAGAGCAAAACGCTCGTCTGATCCTGGACACTTCCGGAAAACCTCTAATCACTGCGATGGACAACGAAGTCTTTCTCGTGAAGCCAAATAGAAAAGAGCTTGGACTACTAGCCGGCAGAAAACTCGAGAGTATTGAGGAATTCGAGGCGTTTTCTCGATCTTTGGTCCAACAAGGCCGTGCCCGAGTCGTCATAGTGTCATTGGGAGAAGAAGGAGCTATCCTGGTGTGGCAAGAAGGGGTGCAGAGATTCTTTGCGCCGGATGTTCCCGTGAAAAGCAAAGTCGGTGCAGGAGACAGCATGGTTGCAGGAATCGTGCTCGCAATTGCACGTGACTGGAATATTGTCGAAAGCGTCCGCTATGGAGTGGCAGCAGGAACGGCTGCCACTATGACCTCAGGTACGGAACTCTGCCGCCTTGATGACACGGAAAGATTGTACAGTCATATGAAATCCGGAACTTGAATTACTGATGAATGGACTAATCACAATCCAGAATCCGTCGTGAAGAAATATCACCTAGAAATGTCCGAGCTCACAGATATCAATTGACATGTAACACAACTGCAAAGCTGTTGAACAGGATCCACACCTTGTCATTTTTCCTGATGTCCAGTTTGCGTCTGCTGGCTTCCGTGACAACGGAGCACAACTCTGTGCCGTCATGTATGCGGACCGCAATCTCAGTGACAAGCTTGCCCCGAATCACTTGTACAATGGTGCCTTGAAAAACGTTTTCCGCTGTACACAGTGGTTCCGTCTCGGATTTAAGTACGATGACCCAGGGAGCTTTCACTTCCGCGGTGACCAGCGAACCGATTCTCAGCCCCAGACGTTTCAAGCTGTTGTGCGTTATCACTGTGGTGAGAACATCTCCACCCAGGGTCACCAGCTCGATACTGCACTGCACGTCACCGATCTTCAGGTTGCGGATTTTTCCGAAAAACGTATTGCGAGCACTCGTTCTTCTCTGGCTCTCCTTTTCCATGAAATGCCTTGCAACCTGCCTGACCTCTTCTTCGGAAAAGGACACCAATGCAGCAGTGAGGTTGGGAGTTGAATGCCCGAGTATTCTCTGAACCACTGGAAGAGGCACGTTGTTCTGCATGAGTTCCAATGCTCTGGCCTTACGAATTGCATTGGGAGACCCCAATTCCTGCGGGAATCCGCATGCCGAACACCTCTCATAGAATTTGCGTCGAACGTGACCGGGATCTACCCTGAGAACCTGGTCCAACTGATGGGAAAAAGGCTCCTGGCCCAAAATAGACTGCAACTCTGCTTTCAAATCAGACGAGATCTGCACTTCACGAAATGTCGAGGCATCAGATGGCTTTGTCTGACCGTAGCGTATTATGCCCTTCTCAATATCAACGTGGTTCCGCACATCCAGGTCCAGAACCTCATTGAGCCGCGCGGCCGTGTATCGAATAAGGAGAAATATGAGAAGAATCCGTTTCCTCGAATTGCGCACGTCCTCCCTTTGAGGGGCTTGAGCCCAGGCACGAAAAGCCTGTTCCAGCCTGGCCAGTTCCGTGGGGTCCAGACATCCGGCGTCCGGTCCGATCTCGTAGATTCTGGCTAAATTCGCCAACTGACGCGGCACGTCCTCATGTCGTGGGGCTTCGGAATTCCGAACTGTGGTTTTCATGGTTTTCCTGACACCTGTAACAGACTCCGATCTCAGCGGAAATAGTAGCAGAAGCGCTGCTCGAATCAAGCAGGGGATGTGAAAAAAGCTTGACAATGGGAGTCGGGAATTCGTACGATAGTGACACGAAAAAAATAAAAACCGTGTCATCAGGTGGTAGCCGACCAACACTGACATACTATTTGAGACTCACACGTTAAGGCAAGTGCTCGACCGATACGAAAGCGCGCGGCGCCTTATCGTGGAGGAGGTCCACATGATTTTTCCCGTATCCGGCGTTGAGACCGCAATCTGGATTCCACCACTGGTAGGTTTGGTTATATCGTTTTTCACATCCATGGGAGGAATATCGGGAGCTTTTCTCATATTGCCGTTTCAGGTGAGTGTCCTGGGGTTTACGAGTCCTGCAGTTTCCCCTACGAATCTCGTCTTTAATATCGTCGGTATTCCCAGCGCGGTGTACCGTTATTTTCGTGAAGGCAGAATGAATTGGCCGCTGGCCTGGAACATCATTTTCGGTACACTTCCGGGGTTGGTGGGAGGCATGTTCATCCGCATCTGGTATCTTCCGGACCCGAGGTTATTCAAGCTATTTGCTGGAGCGGTTCTCTGTTACGTTGGCGGGCGGCTGCTGGCCCAGGTACTCACCGGCGGAGGCGTTCAGACCGCGGCGAAATCAGCGGAATCGAAAATGAGGGAGCAGGCATCTTCAGGTGCTTCCAATCCAGGTTCCGGGCAGGCTATTCGGACCTTGAGCTGGTCTCTTGCCAAAACGGAATATGCATTCTTCGGCGAGAAATTTTCGTTCCACACGACCGGCCTTTTCCTGCTGGCTCTTGTAGTCGGCCTCATCGGCGGGGTTTACGGGATCGGTGGAGGAGCGATCATTGCGCCGTTCATTGTAGCGTTTTTTGGATTACCGATACACACGATAGCCGGAGCAACCCTGATGGGGACGTGTGTTACTTCTATCGGAGGTGTGCTCCTGTATCAATTCCTCGGGCCTGCTATTGCTGTACCGGGAATGGCCGTTACTCCGGATTGGCTTCTGGGATTTCTCTTCGGCATCGGTGGGTTTGTGGGAATGTATTTGGGAGCTTCCGCGCAAAAGTATGTGCCGGCAGCCATCATCAGACCGGTTCTGGCTATTCTGATAACCGGATTGGGAATACGCTATGTGATAGGCTATTGCTATTAATTAGGTTAGGATTGGTTGAAATTCTACAACTATTGCAAAGTTGCGTGGATAGGGGTAATGGTCAAGCGTTGTTGGAGCAACGGTGTCCGGCTTCCTCCACTCGCTGGAAAAGAGTATTGCCAAGCAGGAAAATCCGGCAGTCGATTTCCGTGTTTTGCCCCCTAATACCGCAATAAGCGGAAAATTGATCCGTGTACAAGAGCTGATATGGCGGAAAAAAAATTCCGCCTATTGAACTGTTAGGCCGTGACCGAACCTATTCACACCCGTAAGGAAATTTTCCACAATGGACATCCCACGGATTCAACATCACTGAAAGTGCTCACCGCATCCACAACCCGATCACACCCGAAAAGCTCGCTACTCTCGGCGCGGCGCTGCGTCTGGAATCGGGGGCCAGAGTGCTCGACCTCGGCAGTGGTTCGGGGGAGATGCTGTGCACCTGGGCACGCGATCACGGCGTCATCGGCACCGGCATCGACATGAGCCAGTTGTTCACCGAGCAAGCGAAACTCCGTGCTGAAGAACTCGGCGTTGCCGATCGAGTCAAGTTCATCCATGGCGATGCTGCCGGCTATGTCTCTGACGAGAAGGCCAGTGTGGCAGCCTGTGTCGGTGCCACTTGGATCGCCGGGGGAGTCGTCGGCACTATCGAGCTTCTTGCGCGGAGCCTGCGCCCCGGAGGGATCATCCTCATCGGCGAGCCCTATTGGAGGCAGTTACCGCCCACGGAAGATGTTGCCAAGGGGTGTCTTGCCAACTCAATCTCCGACTTTCTCATGCTCCCAGAACTTCTCGCGTCTTTCGGCCACCTTGGCTACGACGTCGTTGA
>JBGSLQ010000008.1:0-151648 GCA_041740635.1 Desulfomonilaceae bacterium
TGGAAACAACCCAAGGGCCATCTGAAAAAGGTCGGTATCTTGCATCGGGAGTCCCTCCTGGACGATACCCGATACCAAAAACCGAACCCATGCGCAACACACTACAAATTGACGTTACCCACACGTAACAGCGAAGAGCCAGATTTCTGCACTGCAGCTGGAAATATTTTCGGAGTTTTCGGACCTGATGGCAAACTTGCTGCATACGACCACAACTTCATTTGTGGAGATGTTTTTACCGGCACCAGGATGTTGGCTCACAGTGACCACTTGCGGAGCGGAGTAATGTATCTTTTGGTGACTGAAGCAATCAGAGATAGAATCGAAATGCGCAATCGCTTGGGTTACCCTAATTGGGGTATGTATGACACGATTTGGGGCTGTTCTCCGGGTTTGCTTTTCTTCAAGAAAAGGCTGGGTTTTGAGCCATACCGGGTCAAATGGATTTGGAACGATTCTCGAACTCTCTGTACCTAGACATACTCGAGGCACACAGGTTGTCTGGTTGCGCTGTGGAACGATTTCGAGGGCTTTTCGGAGGTCCTCTGGAACACTGTACAATTCATGTGAATCGAATTTCGCAGGCAGTTCATACTCACTCAAGTAACCTTTGCGAACTTTTTGTTGTCAAAACTTTTGAATGCAATAGAGAGGCATAATTCGTTGCACCGGGACAAATTCCTTCACGATTTGACACGCATATACGGGAATCCATAAGGGTATTGGATGCCTGCTCCTTAAATTAGTCGTTTTCCCGGATTCAAGTTGCCATGATTGTTACGGTGACGAATAAGTTAATCTCACCGCTTCACAAAAAAGGCTGCGCACAATCTTGTTCTATCCCCGAATAATATCGGTTCTAGAATCGGCCCTGTCAGCCGACCTCAAGGATATCTATGTCATATGCATCATTAACTCTAGCAAAGCTCAAAAACGTTCTCGCATCGACGGGTTTCGTCAGAAATGCCGGGCTCTTGGCCGGTTCTGCCGCCGTGACCCAGGTCATTTTCCTAAGTTTATCCCCTATCTTGACACGAGTATACTCCCCTGAAGATTTCGGGATGTTGGGAGTTTTTGCTTCTGTGCTTTCAATGGCTTTACCACTGGCTTCCTGGCGCTACGAATTTGCTATTACGTTGCCACAGGATGACGATGTCGCAGTGAACGTTCTTGTCCTCGCGATAATCATTCTTCTGGGCATGACGCTCTTCAGCGGGACAGGTTTATTAATATTTGGCGACCACATTATGAAGGCGCTTCAGGTCTCGTCCGGATGGTATTTTTCCTGTCTGCTGCTTGGCGGATTACTTGCCAGCGGACTATTTCAGGCACTTAATTTCTGGGCTTTACGTAAAAAAGCTTTTTCTCGGATCGCCCGAACGAAACTCGCACAAGGATCGGTAACCGCAATCGGCCAAGTCGCTTTGGGACTCTTGCACAGCGGCCCTACAGGGTTACTGTTAGGAGATGTGGTCGGTCGTACTGCGGGCATTAGAGTTTTAGCAGGATTGCTTTGGACCGAAAGATCCAAGCTGGTAGGCAGTGTATCTACCGGCCAATTGCTTCAGGTGGCTCGACGTTACAAACGTTTTCCCTACCTTTCCTGCGGTTCCGGAGTATTGAATGCTGTGGGTCTGAATATTCCTGTAGTCCTGATGGCTTCTCTATATGGAACTCAAGCGGCAGGCTTCTTTTCTTTGGCTCTTCGGTTGATCGGCCTTCCCATCAGTCTCCTTGGACAAGCGGCCGGACAAGTGTTTTGGGGAGAAGCGAGCCGCATGTGTGACAATCCTGAAAGATTATCCAAACTATTCTACCGGGTTCTGGTCATTATGTTTTTGGTGAGTATAGCAATGGTGGTTCCGCTGGTTGTGGTTGCTCCTTCTGCTCTGGCGCTTGTGTTCGGTGAGGAATGGCGGGAATCCGGCTATTACGTCCAAGTACTCTCGTTCGGTTTTATGGTTGATTTCATGGCGACTCCATTGTCTTCCACGCTTTTTGCTCTGGAACGCCAGAGCTGGCAGCTTGGTTGGGATGCAGGCCGGCTGGCACTCATGTTATCTGTATTCGTTGGGGTGTACTCAATGGGATATAGTCCTCTCGTTGCGGCGCTGTGTTATGGATTGGCGCAGGTATTTGCGTACGGAATCCATCTTACCCTCTCTGCCATTGCAATTCGGATTGCCAAGAACAAGATTTCTGAGAATCTTGGCAACAGAGATATCTTCGAGTCGGTTTGAGTGGATAATTCTTTTTCCACAGATCTCCCGAATTCGGATATGCCACCGGCAATATCCATTGCCCGCTAACCGGTGATAATAATAAAGGACCTTCTCACGTTGTGCATGCATAGAAGTAATGGAAAACGCATGATGAGATTGACCAAAGTCCGGCATCCTGCTGTGAAGTTATCATATATGGTTCTTACCGCTCTCGGACTGTCACTGGGTTGTGCAGTCATGCTGGGCGCTGAGTCCGGGACCAAGCACGTTCCCCTGAGTCTTGATTCCAGGTCGCACAAGGGAGCCGACGAATCATTACAGTATATCCTGTCCTTGCCTGAGAACGCGATGATTGCCATAATTCCCGAGCAATCCGGAATCTTTTATACCAGATGTCCTAACTGTCGAGCCGGAACACAGGATCGTGGTGACTGGGAATGGTCGCCTCAATTTCCTCAAAGCATACGATGCAAACAATGCGGAGAAGTGTATCCAAATAATGTGCGTTATCCCGATTCCAATCATATTACGACAGTATCGCTTCACAAAAGGCATTCTTATCCTTATTACGAAACGCCTGACGGTTACCGAATTTTTCTGGCGGCACACGCCGATTACCTCGCTCGCCAATTCATGGAGAAAACCTGTAGAAAGCTGGCTTCGCTTTATCGTGAAACCGGAAATCAGATGTATGCCCGTCGAGCTGCACTGATACTTCTCAGATTTGCCGAGGTTTTTCCCGGGTACGCCTACAAATTCGATTATCCTTTCAAGCAGAAGCAATTTTTCTCGTATCGTCAGAGCACGATGGCGGGATTCGATCCCTTCCGTGTAAGCAAATGGACCTGGTGGGGCTACATGGATGTTTCCAGAGAGCTGCTTCAGGCCTATGACGACATTAAATCCTGGTCAGGGACGAAGGAAATGAGCAATGGAGATGCTGTTCGTCTCATTGAAGCAGACCTTTTCGGTGAAATGGTCCGGGGAGTTTTAGACAAGCCTGAAACCTACGGTAATATGTCGCCGGGAATGTGGTTTGATTTTGTGCTTGCAGGACACGTTCTGAATCGATTCGATTGGGTACGTGAAGTTATCGATCGGCTCAGAAAATTCTACGAGACAAATTTTCTGCATGACGGGTACTGGATGGAAACCTCCCCATCGTATTGTTCACAAGTAACCGGAAATCTGACCCGATTACATACTGCCATTCAGCAGTGCATGCAATCGCCGAACAGCCAGGATAATGCCAAAATTGAAGTAGCTGAAAGAATCCAGGAATTGTCTATAGTTTTCGATACCATCCGGTCCGTGCAAAAAGCCGTTAAGCTGCCAAACGGAAGAGATCTCCCCATAAACGACACATGGGCCGACACCGGCTCCAATGGGCTCAGCGACTCCAAATCTCTCTTGATGCCCGGTCTCGGACTCGCTGTCCTGAATGCAGGAAAAAATAACAATCAGTTAACTGCATGGCTGAATTTTACATCGGGCCGTTCGCATAAACATAAAGACGCTTTGAGCATAGGGTTGTTTGCACATGGGAAGGAGTTGCTCAGCGATATAGGTTACACGCACACGAAATGGCGTTGCTGGAGCCAGTCTACTTTGTCGCACAATACGGTTGTGGTAAACGGATTGGATAGCGCCCTGGATCCCAAACATGTGAATAACCGATTACGATTCTTTGTGACCGATGGAAAAGGGTTCAGTGTGGTCGAGTCCGAGAATGACTCAGCGTATCCCGGTATTACAACAGCATATAGGCGTGCTTGCGCACTGATCGGGTCAGACGGCAATGATGCTTATTTACTAGACGTATTCCAGGTAACCGGCGGGAGACAGCATGATTATTTGCTTCACGGGTCTCCTGCTGAAAACTCACGGGCAAGTGTGCGGGGAGTGGAGCTAAAGCAGTATGACGGTACCTTGATGAACGCACATGCTGAATTCCGAGAACCCAAAGGTGAATACGATACTATCCCCGACGGAGCAGGGTATGGTTTTGTGCGTGATCTTTCTCAAAGTAAAATAGGTAGTGACATTACAATCGATTTCCGATTTGAATCCGACCCGCGGCTGGGAATCACGACTCACCTGCTTGTCCCACGAGAAACGCTTCTTTTCGTCGGGAATGCTCCCAGGATCCGCGATGCAAAAAACCAGGATAATTTGCTCGACAAATTCTGGGCTCCATTCATCTGCGCGAGAGTGAAAGGGAATGACCTCTCCAGTCGATTCATCGCGGTCCACGAGCCGGTAAACTCCGAGGCGAAGGTAAAAAGCGTTCAGTTTGTCCCGTACGGATCCGGAGGGCTTATAACGGTTGACAGGGGAAATCACGGCCGAGACTATTTTATGGTGTCAAATGAGAAGGATCTCACTTTTAGCACAGAGACTCCTGACGGGGTTCTCTCGTTTGACGGTCAATGGGGGTTTGCTCGAGTTCGGGACCACCGATGCGTTGAAGCGCATTTAATAGGAGGCCGATCCCTTAATCTCGGAACAACGGCAATTTCGGGACAAGGCTGGTGCTCGGGTCAGGTCAATCAAGTTCACCGGATCGTGACCAAAGAGTATCGCGGATATTTCGATATTGCCGAAGATGTGGGATCTATTGGCGGGTCGATTCTGTCGATAGAGTTTCCGGATCGCACAATAAGAGTTTACAATATCTCCAAAATAGAACCGCTGGATAGCGGAAGCCGGATATATGTGGTAGAAGACCCAGGATTTACCATTCATGACGGCTCTATTCAATTGATTACATTTCCTCAGCGCTCGGTCCGGGGGGTTGTAGCCAAATATCACATCGCGAGCATTACAAATTGGCAGAACCAATAGGGACGCGGTACTACTAATTATTTATTTTGTCGTTACAATTGCGATCAAGAGCTTTCAGTAAGAAACAATGAAACAAAAACAAAATATAGAGAACTTTTCCTTTTAAATTACTTTCTACGCGCGACCTGTGGAGGGCACATTTTGTTTCTGTTTGTGGCAATTGCTGTGGGAGCGGCTCTGATAACGCTAGTGAATCCAATGGCCGGTATAGTTCTGGGGTTGAAAGCTGACGTGGCTACATCGATAATTTTGGCTCCAATTCTGGGAGACAGCTACGGTGAGGGCGAAAACCAGCACCATACATTGCTGATCACTCTTCCGGTACTCTCGGTTTTGCTTGTCAGAATGCTTCTACAGATTTTTTCTCGCAGAAAAAGCATGGCGATTCCAGCTTTCAACAGCGTCGATCTGGGGCTATTTGGATTAATCGCAGTGGTGGCCTTCGGCAGTTTTCGTAGCGAAAGCTTTGTTTTCGGAAGTGAAATAGTGGGTCGACTTCTGGTTCTCGGTGTCTCGTACTATATTTTTTCCCGTACTGCAGTAGTCTGCAAGAAAGATATCAGGCGATCGGTTCTGAGTTTCATGATTTTACTTTGGTTATTGGCTGTTGTATCCGGACTCTACGTCCTATCCAATCCGGGGGAAATTGCTGGCAAAGTCCTGTCCTCTGCAGGGGAAATTGTTGGCAAAGTAAGTCTGACAAAAGTAAATCCCATATCTTTCAGTATGTTGATGGGAGATGCCATACTAATTGCACTTTTTTGGCTTCTCTCGAATAGAGACTCCGCGAGGGGGATGACGTTCTTAATACTTTGTTCGTTGCCGCTTCTATTTGGTTTAATGCTGACGACGGCTGAAAGAGGCCCCTTCCTGAGCCTGACGATGGCAGCCGCTTTCCTTACCATAACACTTATTCTTATTGGTAACGACGCCCGCAATCTTGTGTACTCTGCGATCTTTTTTTGTGCAGTCCTCGCGGGAGCAGTTGTGCTCTACCTCAGCCAACCCGCGCTGAGCGAAGGACTCGCAGGTCGCATATCCGATATCGGTTCAGGAGAGAGTACCGTCGGCATACGCATCAGGCTGTATTCTCAGGCCCTGGATTTGTTCAGTGGATCGCCTCTTCTCGGCAGCGGTACAGGCGCACTCGAAAATATCAACGGCAGAGGTCTTTATGCGCACAATTTGATTTTGGAAATCCTTGCGGAACAGGGGTTGGTCGGGTTGGCAATGCTTTCCATCTTTCTTGCAGGGTTGATCAATCGGATGAAAACGTCAATTTTGGTCTATCACGACCCGATATGTGCTTATTTCGCGGCCCTTTTATTATTCAACTTGCTGGAATCCATGGTCAGCGGAACCCTTTGGGGAATGAAAAATCTCTATTTTGCCGCAGGTATGTTGGTTGTGCTTGAGTATTACGCCAGGGAGAATTCTGCAAATTATTGGGAGTCTCCATGTCATGCTTGTCAGTACGGCTGCGTCGACGGCTGCGAGCGCATGAGCCATGCTCATCACAAGCATTTCGTAACCGGCCATTTCGATTCAGTACCTTGAAATCACCGGGGCTTAGATTAGAGATCTACCTCTATCTGGTGAACCTCTCACAATTCGTTCGTCGGAAAAGAATTTCTATAATGGGCGACGATCAAACACAGGCGACGTATTGCTTTCAATTTGAGACCGAAGTGTATCTCTTGTCACTCTTCGTGAATTACACAACTTAGCGACTATTATTAGTTGGCTTGAGTGCACGATTTTCTTGGTATCATGAGGCGGACAGTGGCGATTAAGGTGATCCATTTGACTTCCGTGCATCGTTGTGACGATCCGCGTATTTACGAGAGGCAATGCAGGACCCTTGCGAGAGCGGGCTACGAAGTCATTCTGATCGCCCCGGATTGTGATGACAAAGTGAAAGAAGGGGTTTTCCTGAGAGGCGTACCAAAGGCAAATGGCAGACTCCGACGCATGCTGGGAACAGTATACCAAGTATACAGGTCAGGAGTTAGGGAGCATGGTGAACTATATCATCTTCACGATCCTGAATTGCTAGGTCCTGCAATCCTGCTACGAATACAGGGAAAGAAAATAATCTTCGATTTTCATGAAAGCTTGGCCGCACAGGTCACGACCAAACCCTGGGTGATGTCTAAACTACGCCTCGCAGCGGCCGCTTTCGCAACTTTTGTTGAAAAACTGGCTATCATGGTATCCAATCGAGTCATTGCCGCTACACCCGTTATAGCGAGATCCTTGCCTGGAAAGAAGACCTCCGTAGTCATGAATTATCCCATCTTAAAAGAATTCAATCTCACAAATTCACTCCCCTATTCTGAGAGGCCGCCCTGGATCGGATATGTGGGTGCTCTGACTGAAATCCGTGGAGTCAAGGAAATGGTAGCGGCAATGGACGTGCTGCCATCGGAGCTTAAAGCCAAGCTCTTCCTTGTTGGAACGTTCAAACCGTCCCGCTTGAAAAATGAGGTGACACAAATTCCCGGATGGAATTATGTAGACTATCCAGGATATCAATCCAGGCAATCAGTCGCGAATATACTAGGCCAATGCCGTGTCGGGCTGGTCATGCTTCATCCAACGTCAAGCTATATAGAGTCGTATCCTATCAAGCTGTACGAATATATGGCCGCAGGATTGCCTGTTATTGCATCTGATTTTCCTTTCTGGCGCAAAATAATCGAGAGCGTCGGATGCGGGCTGCTGGCCGACCCTCTCAATCCCAGAAGTGTAGCCGATCAAATCCAGTGGATACTTACTCACCCCAAGGAGGCTGAAGAGATGGGAAAGCGGGGTCTGGCGGCAGTTCAAGACAGATTCAATTGGAATTTGGAAATACCCAATCTATTGCGAGTGTACGAGGAAGTGCTCCAGTAGTTTGACTCCGTTCACTCCGAGAGTGAATGGCATTACGCAAGAACATTTAATTTGCCGATACATTATTGTGGAATGTAAGTTCTCTTGCTTGGAATTAACTTAGTCGTGTCACGGGTCACTATTTCTTTCTTTGTATTGTTATGAGGGATCTCAACGGCTAACCACCATTAAATATGTGCGAGGAAGAACGATGAAGAAATTTGTACAAAACGAATTCGAATCGGCATTTGCGGAATGGCTTGGAATCCCTCGCGCCTTTGCTTTTTGGAAAGGACGAGTAGCTCTGTACGCGGTTCTGAAAGCAATGGGCATTTCTGAAGGAGACGAAGTGGCAGTTCCTGGTTATACTTGTATCGCTAATGTCACCCCAATTTATTATCTTGGTGCCATTCCAAAATATGTCGATATATTGCCGGGAACATACAATATGAATCCGCGTGCCCTGGAGGAAATGATAACTTCGCGAACGAAAGCAATTATTGCTCAGCATACGTACGGAATTCCAGCCGATTTGAATGAAATAATTCGAATCTCCGAGAAATACGGAGTTCCGGTTTTGGAAGATTGTTGCTTGGCTCTAGGAACCAGAATAAACGGGAAGAGAGTTGGGTCATTCACTGCTGCATCTTATTTTTCTTTTCAGTGGAGTAAGACGATACGTATTGGTCTGGGAGGCATGCTTGCGATAAACGATAAAAATCTTGCTGGCAAAATAGAAGCATTAAGAAATCAGAGCATGTCTAGTCCAGGCATGTTGGAGAGCACTCTTTTATCGGCTCAGATGTTAGCTTATGGCTTGTTGTATAGGCCTTCAACCGCGATGTTTCTTGAGGACTTCTTTCGTTTTCTTACCAATCACGGGCTGGTAGTCGGCTCATACAGCCTTAAGGAGTATGACGGTTCTGCACCCCGGCATTTTCTTAAGGGCATGAACCGGGTGCAGGAACTCATAGGTAGGTTAGGGTTCCGCAAGATTGAAGCAATCATTTCTCATCGCACGATGCTACAAAGAATTTACGAAGAGTATCTACAAAAAATGAATTGGCCCGTGTTGAATGATTCGGTGGATTCAGAACCCGTCCTCGTGCGCTACCCGATTCGTGTGAAAAGCAAACTTCAAGTACTGGATGATGCTTATCGCGATCATATAGAGCTCGGTAGCTGGTTTGACTCGCCTCTTCATCCACGAGAGACACCGTTAGAACGCTATGGCTATATCAATGGAACTTGTCCTGAAGCCGAACAAGCAGCAAGAGAAGTTGTGAATCTACCCTTGCATATGCGCATTACGCCCAAGCACGCAGAAACGATTGTGAAGTGGTTAGTCGAGAATGCGATTCCAGCGAATAGCGCCATATCGATAACTGCCCAATCTCATCAATTGAGCAGATATAGACTATCAGGAGCGGATGCATGAAATTGAAGATCAGGTTTAATTGGATATTCTTAAAATTGGTCTCAAATGAGGACAGAGCGAAATGAAGACCACTGCTGCCAGAAATGCTATGAGGATTCTTCTGATCAATCAGTACGCCGGTTCTCCCAATCACGGCATGGAGTATCGTCCGTACTGCCTTGCGAGGCAATGGACTGATTCGGGCCATGACGTGAACGTACTCGCTGCCTCATTTTCGCATCTCCGAACAAAAAATCCCGAAGTCACGGGGATAGCGTTCCGGGAAGAAGTCTCCGGAATCCATTATAGATGGGTGCGGTCACCGAGCTACAGTGGTAATGGCTTGCTTCGGGCTATCAACATGCTGTCTTTCCCGTTGTTATCGACTACCTATGGGTGGAGTCTCTGTCGGGAGATGAAACTGGACATTGTCATCGTCTCATCCCCAAATCCATTCACAATTCTGCCCGGCTATTTTCTGGCAAGGCAGACAGGGGCAAAACTTGTATTCGAGGTTAGAGATCTTTGGCCGCTGACTCTTATAGAGTTGGCCGGCATGTCACGTTGGCACCCGTTCATTTCTGCCTTACAATGGGTGGAAGATTTCGCCTATCGGAAAGCGAATTGCGTGGTTTCCTTGCTGCCAAAGGCAGAGGGTTACATGACGTCGAGAGGCATGGACAAGCGCAAATTTGTATACATTCCCAATGGCTGCGATTTGGAGGAGTGGGATAGCGCTGCATCTGAAATGCCCCTTGAACACGCGAACGTATTTCAGCGTCTGCGGGATGAAGGACGATTTATTATCGTATACGCAGGCAACCACGGCCTGGCCAATGCGCTGGATACGTTGATCGATGCCGCAACTGACCTGATCGACACATCGGCCACATTTGTGCTGGTAGGTAAAGGACCGGAAAAGGAAAGGCTTTCCAAGCGTGTCGCTCAGCAGAATCTTTCAAATGTGGTCTTTTTGCCGCCAGTATTGCGCTCATCTTTGCCGAGTCTATTGGCAGCAGCAGACGCATGCTACATAGGACTGGTTTATAGTCCTATATTTCAGTACGGTATCAGTCCAAACAAACTGCTCGACTACATGATGGCAGGTAAGCCGATCATTCATGCCATCGAGGCTGGAAACGATCTTGTTGCGCAGAGCATGTGCGGTATCTCTGTCTCTCCTGACGTGCCATCAAAGATTTCTGAAGCAGTTGTCACGCTCATGCGCATGGATTCCGGGGACCGAGAGGCGATGGGGCGACGCGGACGGAAATACGTGGAAAATAATCATTCATATGAGGTTCTCTCCAATCGTTTCTTAGAACTGGTGACGACTATGAGTTGACGATTCATCAGTGAAGTCATTGAAATTAAGCTACGAATCGCTGTCAGAAGAAACGAAAAAACGTTTTTCGCAACCTTGAGGCTATTTAATTCAATTGCCGACGTCAATAAAAATGCAAACCGTCATGCTGCATGGAATTGATGACCAGGGAGTAATGTTGAGAAGATAAGGAGGCTACCCGAAATGTTGGCATCGGTTCATTTCTTTAGAAAGACATTGAATATCCTGAAATCGCCATGTGTGGATATCGCATTGTTCGGAGATTCCTCGGTCAAATGCAAATTTGAATGTTTCATCCAACGACATCCCCGATTTCCTCTTATGCGATGTAAGAAATGGGGAGTTGCTCTGCTCGAACTGCCAAGAACATTTGAAGACTACTTGAGGGAGCACAAGGATGCCAGAAAACGTCGGAATAAATGCATCAAATTAGGCTACAGATTTGGTTTAATAGAACCCGAGGACTATCTTGAAGACATACTGGCAATCAACGGCTCTTCACCGGAGAGGCAAGGCACTACCGTACGCAAAGAATATTTGGAACCCGATCTTGTCCGTTCATACTTTGATCAGATCTGTGGGACGATTGCCGGAATATTTCGAGAAGATGGCGTTCTGGTCGCATATCATCATTTCACCATATGCGGAGGCGCATGCGTGTCAAACAGGATTTTTGGACATGCAGACCATCTGAGATCCGGGATAATGTACTATCTTATGACTGAGTCGGTCCGGCTTCTCATCGATTTCAGGAACAAAAATGGATACCCCATATGGACGATGTACGACACTATCTGGGGAGCATCTCAAGGGATGCTTCGATTCAAGACCAGATTGGGATACGAATCGTACAATGTGAATTGGATCTGGGAAGAGAGTGTAAGTCATAAAAAGATTCCTTCGCGGGAGCGGCTGTCGAGTGGCCAGCCATCTCTCATATCGTGAACTCACATACTATCTAGTTTTGTCGGAGGAGAATCATGCTGTCGTTGGACGTTTGCAGGAAAACGTACGATGTATTGAAAGCGCCGTGGGTCGAAATCGCTATGTTCGGGAATTCCCACGCACGGGAAATGTTTGAAACCTTTACGGGACCTCACCCGCGATTCCCTTTCATTCAGTATAAAGTGTACGGAATGGCGTTACTCCGTCTGCCTCCATCATTTGAAGAATATTTGTCGACTCACAAGGGTGTTCGCAAATCGCGAAAACAAAGCCAAAATGCAGGCTACACTTTCCATTCGCTGAACGCGATGGAACATTATGAAGATATACTCGCCATCAACCAATCCTCCCAGACGAGACAGGGTGAACGGATGTTCAAGAACTACATCGATCCGAATCTCGTCCGTGATGACTGTGAACGTGTGCCGCAAATGCATGGGATACTCCGTCCGGACGGCACGCTTGCAGCATATCACCAGACTATCTTATTGGGAGACATGTATTACGGCCATAGAGCGCTCGGCCATGCCGAAGATCAAAAGAAAGGCGTCATGTTCCATCTGTGGAGTGAGATCATACGGATCTTTATCGAACTGAGAGATAAAAATGGATACCCCGTCTGGTCAGGGTATGACACTTTTTGGGGCGCATCTGAAGGCATGCTCGCTTTCAAGACTAAGCTCGGTTACGCTCCTCATAACGTAAAGTGGGTCTGGACAGATAGGCCAGATGAGCTCAATTTTTGGTCGATCCCATAAAGTATGCCGTAAACTGTAAGATCCGGATGCGTAAGGAGAATCAAGTGTTCCATAACCTGAGAAAGCGACTGTACGAAGATTTCTTCATGCCGTCCAGATTGTCAGAATATGCAGAAATGCTGAGAGTCGCTCTACAAAATGGATATAGTGTGCTTTCCGTCGAACACTACTTGAAGATTATCAGAGCCGATAAAATCGGATCCGAACGGTTTCTCGTGCTACGACACGATGTGGATTCGGATGTAGAAACGGCGAAAATCATGCTGGATATCGAGTGCTCTTTTGGAGTCCCCGCGTCGTATTATTTCAGGCTCTGCACAATCGACACCGACTTCATGCACCTCATTGCCCGTACAGGTGGCGAAGTGGGATATCACTACGAGGAAATCGCTACCTTCAGCAAAAAGCAAGGATTCAAAACACGAGCTGAAGTCGAAAGATGTTTGCCGGAAATCCGAGATGCATTCAGGAGGAATTTGCTGTCATTGAGATCGCGCACCGGTTTGCCGATGAAGATTGTTGCCTCACATGGCGACTGGATGAATCGCAGATTAAGAATGTTAAATCATGAGCTGTTTGATGACGAATTGCGAAGAGAAATGTCCATTGAAGCTGAAGCTTACGACTCATGCCTTTTGTACGGTATCACCTCCCGCATTTCCGACAGCAACTATCCGCTCTTCTGGAATCCGGTAGACCCGAGAGTGCCGCTCAGCGAAGGCAGTCCGGTCGTGTACGTACTTACCCATCCTCGACACTGGGCTTCCAATGTGCATGAAAACGTCCTACTCGAACTGAACCGCATATCGGAAGCTTTTAAGTACCATTTGGTCTCCCTGTTACCGAGAAACTCGTTTTCTAACGGAAACACCCCTGACGGCCGCTTATCATCATTGAACAAGGATAAATATGGAATACTATGAACCGGAAAACAAAGATCGTTTGTCTAATCACCTTTGATTATGAGCTTTTTCTGGGAAGGAACTTCGGGCCACCCGACATGGTTCTTTTCGAACCTACACGCAAAATATTGGATATCTGTGAACAAGTTAATGTATCGACGACGTTTTTCGCCGATGTGTGCTCAGTTTGGGCTCATCGTAACAATGGTTGCGATTCGTATGCAGATGCATTTGAAAAACAATTGCAGGAAATCGTATCCACCGGCCATGATGTTGGGCTTCATATCCATCCGCACTGGCTTTTTACGACATTTGAAGGAGGACACTGGCAGATATCCACGGAGCGCATGTATCTTCACGAGTTGGGATTCGGCACGCACGATCGTTCCGCTGAAGAGATTGTCCGGAAGGGTCTCAACTACCTGAATGAGTTGCTTGGCAAACAGGATCCTCAATATCAGTGCACTGCATTCAGGGCAGCCGGACTCGCATTGCAGCCGCAAGAGAAGGACATTATCAGAATTCTCCTGGACAGCGGTATCCGCATCGATTCGAGCGTTGCAAAGAATCTCCGGCTCAATATGGACACTGTTACGATTGATTACAGCCGTACACCGAAAAGCGCAAACTGGTTTCTATCTCCTGAAACCGGAATACAGAATGGGAATCGATCCGGCATCTTTGAGGTACCCGTTGCCACCTTTCAGATGGGTTTTTTGGAAAGAACCGGCTTCATGGCCCGTCGAATCCGGTCTGCCGGGAAGCTCCGCGGCTCGGTAATCTCCCGTTCTCCCAAGCAGAGTCGCTTGACTAGCCTGTACTCACTTTTACTACTGAATTTGAGATATTTGCTCTGGAATCCTTACTATCTCCTGTCGTGCGACACCAAAGGGATGACGTTGGATTTGCTGCTCAAGGGTTTCGATTCTTACCTTCAGCTTCACGATGATGAAGTGATGTATGTCGCCATGATAAATCACCCGAAGTTAATGTTTGATGAACAAGTTCGGCTATTGGGAGACTTTGTACGTGAAACGAGAAGAAGATACGGCTCTGAAGTGTCCTTTCAAACCTTCAGACAAGTTGCTGCAGATTGTGATTACGTTCAGGATCTGATTGAAGTCGTCTGAATTGCCACGAATGCGACTCGGGACGATTTGGAATTCGCGGGAGACACAATAACCAAGAAAGGTATAATAGTATATGCGAATGTCAACCAATGATGCCGAGGAAGCCATTAAACCCATAAAGAATAGCCTTTTCAATAGCCAACCTGAACAGGAAGAAAACGGCATCGGGGGTCTGAGAATTTTTGAAGCTACAGATGAAATGGCGGATCAGCTAGTGTTGTTTCATAACACCTACTTTAGTGACGATCGTAAACCCGAGCACTGGATGTGGGAGTATCGGGGATGCCACCCTCATTCATCTTTTTTCACGGTAGTTGTGGACGAGGAGCGAGTAGTTGGCACTTTGGGAGCTATTCCCATTTACCTAAGAGTGTCAGGTGAAAAAATATTGTCAAACAAACTGGAGAATGCCTTGCTCGTTCCCGAGTATAGAGGCAAGGAAATCGCGACTGACGTGAGACTTTTTTATGAATGCAAAGCTCGTGAAAAGGGGTCTCAATGCTTATGGGCATACACACCGGTCTCTAAGAGTGCTATTCGAGAGGGTTATACGGTTTTCAAAGGTGCCATATGCGGCGTCGTAGCGGTAATTAATCTCCAGGTGGTTGCATCGGATATGCTCAAATCAACTAAATACTCTTTCAAGCAGAAGGTGTCGAGGCTCGCTTCGCACTTTCTGCTCTGGGTTTACCGTTCGATCCTCAGAGCTACATTGGTGCTGCCCAAATCCGACTATGACATCGTTTCAGAACCTCTAAGTGAGACTGACTTGGACGACTTTTACAGGAAACTACGCACCGCATACCCGGACATGATCCATATCGACCTGAACGCTCAATATCTCAAATGGCGGATTCACGACAATCCGATTCTACAATACAGGTCTTATTTTGTTTACGACGGAAAAGACCTAAAGGCGTATGCGTTTGTTCATGCCGGTAGCGTTCGGGCTTATATTACAGATTTTAACTTCGAGCACATCGATGCAGGCAAATTCCTCCTATCACGCATTATCAGTGATTTGAAGGAGCAAGAGGCCGGTGTCATAGTCTTTGCCGGCAATTGGGAAAATCCTTCGGTGAAGCGGGTATTCCGATTACTTCGACGCTGGGGTTTTGTACACTTCAATAAGACTAATCTGATCGTAAAGAATCTGCAATTTAGGAATGGAATGACACTGAGCAATGCGGAGAACTGGTGCATGACCGGAATCGGAACGGAAGGGTACACGCTTTAGACGTTCGGGATCGAGCAGCTGTGCCAAACCCAGAGCCTCTAGAAACTTGCAAGTAGGCATTCAAAACATCACCTAACTCAAAACCTTTGCCTTGATAGCATCTGCAACAGAGTGGCTCAAGGTTATAGTCCTCCCGTCCTCAAGTAGCACGGACCACGTCACCCCATCCTCCAGCCTCGGACCGATCGTGACTTCCTGTCCGGGGTACAATCCGGAGTTTTGCGCGGCAGCACCGACGGATTCAATAGAGACTGTCCGGCCCTCTCGCAAAATGCTGAGTGAACAAATATTCCCTGCTTCACACGAGACATGGTTCTCCGGAATCCGAGCACCATGAGGATCACTAATGGGATGCCCGAGCAGATCGTCAAGATACTCGACTGAATCCCGGTCATGCACGTGTTCCAGCACGTGGGCTTTCTGGTGCACTTCACCGGCGGGAATTCCCACTCGATGCAGATACGTTTCCCATAGCCGGTGCGCTCTCAAAATGCGGCGAGCTTCTCTCTCGCCATCCGGGCTGAGTGACAGTCCTTCTGGAGTCTGCACTAGCAGTCCGTCACGTGTCATGAATTTGAGTGCCCGGGAAATCCTTTCCTGATCAGCACCGATGACTCCCGCCAGCAGACTTCCGGTGGCCGCGGTTCCTCCCTGACGAGTCAACGTAACAAGGACGTCTTCGACCAGTTGCTCGGGAACCATTCTCCGAAGACGCGTCCACCGCGCCAAAAGTCCATATTGGGGAGCAACCGTGAGGACGACAAGAAACTGAAGCGTGCAGAAGATCATAATTGCTCCGCCGCCTGAAGAATCCAGCCAGATACTCAGATACAGTCCTCCCAGAACGCTGGTTACTCCGAAAACGGCAGACAACATCATCATCCGATCCAGCCGGTCACAGAGAAGGTATGCGGTTGCAGCCGGAGTGATCAAAAGTCCTACAACGAGTATTACCCCTACCATGGAAACTGCGCTTACCACCACGAGGGAAACGCATGTGGTGAGTGCGTAGTCAATGAGGACCACAGGCATACCGATGCTTGCTGCCATTACCGGATCGAAACTGGATAACTGAAATTGTCGAAAAAAGAGTATGACAGCCGTCAAGACAATAGATGCCGCTATTGCAGCAACCCACAAATCGTGATCTGCAACGCCGAGCACATCCCCCATGATGAAGTGCACAAGATCGATATGAATATAGTTGCGAAAGATGGATACCATTACCACGCCGGCTGCAAACACTCCCGTGTACATGATCCCTATGGCAGCATCATCCTTCACCCTGGAGACTCTGGACACGAATCCTATGGAGCCTACAGTCACCACCGCGGCAATAAGCGATCCCACGAGCATGGCAGGTGCGTACGCCTCGGTTTGAAAAACGAGCTTCATAAAAAGATACCCACCAGCGACACCTGCAATCATGGCGTGAGACAATGCGTCTCCCAGAAAAGCCATACGCCTCAGAATCACAAGACAACCTACTACGCTGCACACGATTGCCGCGATGGAGCCACCGATAAGCGCTTTCTGAAAGAAGCTCTGTTGAAGAGGATAAACGAGCGCCTGGTATACGAACTCCATTAGACGGATTCCCTTTGACCTTTGAGGCCGGAAAACACTCTGAGCTTTCCTTCGTACACTTCACCGAGAAGATCCGGATTGAGCACGGCCTCCGGGCTGCCGTACGCATATAGTCTCTGTTTTATCAGCATGAGCAAATCAAAGTATTCACCGGCAGTAGTCAAATCATGATGCACCACCAGTAATGTCCTGCCTGATTTCTTGGCGCGATCGAGAACATCGAGAATAGCGTTTTCCGTCGCGGCATCGACGCCGGCAAAGGGCTCGTCAAGCAGGAGTATGTCAGCCCCCTGTGCAAGAGCTCGCGCCATGAAGACCCTTTGCTGTTGACCTCCGGACAACTGGCCGATCTGGCGATCGCTAAATTCCTCCATACGGACCATTTCCAGGGCTTCTTGAACTATTTGCCAGTCGGATCGACTCGGATCCTTCCACCAGGGGATGTGCCCGTATCGACCCATCATTGCCACTTCCGCAACAGTGATCGGATAGTCCCAGTCCACGGCGCCGCGTTGAGGCACATAAGCCACCAGTCCCTTGGCCTGGGCTGCGGGGAATCCAAGGATTTTGACCGTTCCGAAATCAGGTTTCACAAAACCGAGTACCGCTTTTATAAACGTCGATTTTCCGGCTCCATTCGGTCCAATAATGCCGACCGAGACACCCTGGTCGATGCGCACGGACATATCCAGAAGAGCCGGTCTCGGACCGAAGCTCACGGTCAGATTCTTGACCTCGATTGCCGGGATATCGTGATTAGTGCCCATGATCGGTTTTTGCCTCGTGATCGGCCGATGGAATGTTCAAAGACAGCGAAGTTGCCAGCCGAAGTCCCGGTTCGGACCACAAGGTTTGCTCAGCAATTGTTTCACCGTCGCGTTTGATGGTGACCCGATAGGCATGGGCCCGATTCGCTGATTCCAATGGCAGGTTCGCCTCCAGGTACAATTCGTTTTGACCTTCCGAAAGTCCTGACACGTTTTCCAGCCGAAGAGGAATCCCTGCCTCGAGTCGGTCGTTCTTTGCGAGCACCTGTTGACCGTTGATCTTCAGTACGAATGAAGTCGGTGCGTTGTCGGGAGAAGCCCGAATTCCAAAAGGATCGGGTTCCAGCTCAGTCGTGGAAACGAATTCCAGCGTGAAACGGCCGGCAGCCGCAGCCGGTTGGAATGCCCCAACAGCCGGTCTTTCCTGGCGGGTTTGAATATACCCGGCCACGCCACCTAATATAAGAACCCATACCAGAATAGCCAAGATAGGACGCACAATCGACCTCAGTGAAGAGCTGTTACGATAGTGAGAACATTTTCTCTCATCATACCGATATAAGTTTCGCCAGCCGTTCCGGCCTCACCCATGGAATCGGAGTACAATTGCCCGCCTATTTTCGTACCCGTTTCTGAAGCGATCTCGCGCATCAGTTTCGGATTAACGCTCGACTCCACGAAAATTGCTTTTACTCCCCGATCTTTGATGGACTGCATTACCTGCTTGAGCTTGTCCGGAGTCATACCCGCACCGAGTTCCGCTCCTGTGGACCAGCCGATCGGCGCTTCGTTCGTGAATCCGTACTCCTTGGCAAAATAATTGAATGCATCATGACTGGTGACAAGTATTCGCTGTTGCGGATGCACCTGATTGAACTGTTCGCGTATCCATGCATCGAGAACACGTAACTGCTGCAAGTAGAGCTTGGCTCTGGCACCATATTCGGATGCTCCGTCCGGGTCCATCTGAGACACTGCACGGAGTATGTTGTTCACGTAGATTGCTGCATTCCGGGGACTGAACCAGGCGTGAGGATCGTTGATTTGCTCGCCGCCCTCTTCGAGCACAATCGGCTTCACCCCTTCTGTTGCGGTGATCAGCGGCTTGCCCGCGTCTTTCGCAAGAGTAGCCATCCAGTTTTTCCCCTCCAGGTGCAAGCCGTTCTCGATGGTCAGATCTGCGCTTGCGGCAATCTGGGCATCTTTCGGGGTAGGCATGTACGTGTGAGGATCCGCCCCAGGAGCCAGAATACTGACAACATGCCAACGATCCCCCACAATCTGTCGTGCGAAATCAGCTATTTGGGTTGTTGAAGCCACAAGGACCGGTTTATGGGAAACTGCCGATTTCTCCTCCTGTTGGGCGTGCACATGCGAGATTGGGCCCCATACCATGAGAACACAAAGCAGAAGGAACAATGTTAAAATTGTGGAAGTAAACGTGCCTGAAATCGCATTGACGGCGATTCGTTTCATCCAATACGTTGTTTTAGATGACTTCATGAGACATTCCGAATCCTCAAACCAGTGGCGCTCAAGCGGCAACAAACATTCTTTGTTGCCTGAATTCCACAATACATCGTTTTGAACTGCTCGTCAAAGGCATGGCCTATTCGCACAAAGAAATAAATCCAAGCGGATATTTTTAAAAATACCTTATTGTTTCTCTTCTGAAAGGCAACGACATTAATGTAATGAGAAAAACAATGCGTCAAGAGAATTAAATATGGTATTATGGATAATGTTATTATTGACAGCGGAAACTGCGGGCTGCCCATCATCTTTAGAATGGTTTCAACCAACTGAGGTTGCAGGAGGTTGACGTGTCAATGTCTTATAAAATCGTGCTGACCGGGATTCAATTCAGGCAGGATAGACGGCAGGTCAGGGATGCATTGGCAGGCATGTTCAAGTGCGAACCGGATCGCATCGAACGATTGCTGGGGACTGCCCCGGTCACGATAAAATCGGGTATTACCATGGAAGCTGCGATGAAATATCAAAAGGCACTTCAGGAACGGGGAGCGGAAGCCATGGTGCAGCGCGATGACTGAGCTTGTTTCACAATAATAGCGGGAGCATTCCACCCGGCCATGTTGACAATATTACATTTCACAATCGTCATGCATGCTGTACAGACCGAGATCAAGCGTCTTCAGATAATGCTTAAGCGAGTACCTCGAAATTCCCAGTAATTTGGCTGCGCCTTTCTTACTTCCCCCCGATCTGCGCAGCGCTTCACTCACAAGTTTGCTTTTCATACTTCTTGTTATATCGTTTATAGATTCGGATTTCGGGAACTGAATGGTATGGGACCAGTCACTCAACACTTCCGAGGTGCTTCCCAGATCCATAATTTGAACAGCCGGTGAATTGGAAAGCATTATGGAACGTTCCAGAACGTTGCGTAGTTCACGCACATTCCCCGGCCAATCATAATTGATCAAAGTCTCCATGGATGTGCCGTCCAGTTGGGGTTGATAGGGAAGTTGCAATTCGAACCGCAATTGGGCCAGAATACGCTTCACCAGCAAAGGAATATCTGCTTTCCGTTCTCTCAGAGGCGGAATGGTTATCATCATGACATTCAATCGATAGAACAGGTCCATTCTGAACCGTCCCGCATCTACTTCGGTCTTCAAGTCCTTATTCGTTGCCGCAATAAGCCGTGCGCTTACGGAAACCGGCTTTTCTCCGCCAACCCGGGTGAATTCTCTCGTATCGAGAAAGGTGAGCAGTTTGGCTTGCAGAGTTAAGGAAAGTTCGCCGACCTCGTTAAGCAGGAGCGTTCCACCTTCAGCTAACTCAAGTTGCCCGCGTTTCCTTCCCTGAGCACCGGTGAAGGCTCCGCGCTCATGCCCGAAAAGTTCTGATTCGGCCAGTTCAGGAGCGACTGCCGCGCAGTTTACGGCAAAAAACGGGCCGCTCGACCGTGGCGAGCGTTCATGAACAAACTTGGCAAAGTAATCCTTTCCACTTCCACTTTCACCTAACAGGAGGATTGTCGCGTCCCTTTTCGATGCCAGCCTCAAATAGGCGATTGTCTCATTCATTGCCTCTGAAGAATATTCGTTTTCTGAGAGCTGGGCTTGCTTCTGTTCCTTCCTCTCAGTTACATTTCGTGCAATCCCGCAGATGCCGATGACATTTCCTTCACTGTCCTTGAGAGGAACTCGGATTTCGTGGAGAGTTGTAGGAACGCTGTGTATTTTTCTCGTATGCTCGTCTTCTATGTAAGCTCCCCTGAGCACGCGAGAATCCACATCATTAAAATAGTCGCTTTCACTCGGTTCGAACAAATCTATATCCGTTTTTCCAAGGATTTCCGCGGCAGGAAGCTGTAACAGTTGTTCCATTGCCGGGTTCACCTCTTTGTACCGCAACATGTGGTCTTTTATGTAGATGCAGTCCTGAGCTGCTTCGAATATCGCGCGGAAAACCTCTTCAGCACGGCGCCGATGGTCTTCGATTTCTCTTCTTGCGGTGACGTCCGCCAGCGCTCCCGCTACTCTCAAAGGATTCCCGTCGCCGTCGCGCTGGATCACTTTTCCACGACTCCAGAACCATCTCCAATCCCCGGAGGGCATTTTTGCTCGGTACTCGCAGTCATAGACCGGTTCGAAGCCCTGCACATGATCGTCAAATGCTTTCTGAACCCGGTCCTTATCTTCAGGATGAAGCCGTTCCACGAATTCCTGCAATACACCTCCAGTCTGGTCTGGAGGGTATCCGAACAATTCGGCTTTGCTTCGTTGAACCCTATCCGTTGCCAGATCCCATTCATAAAATCCGTCCGAACTCGCCTCCAGAATAAGCGCAAGCCTTTCGTTTGCGGCCTGCAGTTCCTCTTCCACTTTCTTACGATCCGATATATCCATGACCACTGCGCAGCTCGATTCGATGCCGTCATGCCGATAAGTGTTCAAAGAAACCAGCGCATGGAGTCTGCTGCCATCAGATCTTTCGAAAGTGAATTCTCTCCTGCTGCTCTCTATTTTGCTCTCGCCGATCAGATTCATGAAAGAATCTCTCTCCTCGGGAACGAGATACAGCTCCAGGGGAGTTGCGATAATCTGTTCCACAGACAAACCCAGCAATTCAGCGAGTCGCGTGTTGCAATAGAGGATGGTTCCGCCTGCACTCAGGGATGCGGCTCCTTCATGCATTGTCTCTACCATTATGCGGTAGGCTCGATCTTGCCCTTCAAGCGTGTAGATTCGCTCCGTATCGGATCCTGAAATAATTATTGCGTCAACCTCGCCTGCTCTGATCGCTCGGAGAGTGTCTTCCGCTTCTTCCAAACGTTCGCGAATCAATGCTATCTCGGCCAGCAATTCTTCATTGGTTTTCATTTTCATGGTACGTCTACTATTCTTTCGATTATTCTTTCGATGAATGTAGATCCAATCCTGCCAAGACTCTTGGTTCACTTGAAAGATCGCCTATTAGCCGCCTTAATGGAGGGGGCAATGCCTTGATCAAAGAGGGAGCTGCAACGATCTGCCCTTCTTTGGCGAAAATCGGCTGCTGGTAAATGTCAATGACTTCCAATTTGAAGCGCCCGTCCAGGTGCTCACTGCAGATTTTCTTTAAATTTTCAACAGCTCCTCGGGACCGGGAGGAATTCCCTGCTACGTAGAGGCGCAACACGAATTCCCTGTCTTCTGCCACATTGGCCGCTTTTCTCAATTCATTGTGTTCTGTTTCTTTAATTTGTCGAGGTTTAGCCTCTTTCTTTTTCATCAGGAATTCTCTTTTCTGCTCCGTTGTCGAAGATCGAGCCCAACCAGAACCCGCTCTGTATTAGACAAGTCACCAATAATTTTTTTCACCGGTTCAGGTAATTTTCGCACTAGCGTGGGTACCGCGAGAATTTGGTCTCCTTTTGCCAACTGAGGATTCTTCAACAGGTCTATTACCTCGATCCGGTATTTGCCTTCGAGGTGTTCCTGGCAGATTTTTTCCAAATTGGCGAAAGCTTTCGCAGCGTTTGGAGTGTTACCTGCAATATATAGTCGAAGTATCCAAATATCGTACTCAGACGAAAGATCACTTCCTTTGTCTTTTTCTCTATCGGGAGTGACTCGCTTGGCTGCCATATCAATCCTCTTTGCAAAGTAGAAAATAGGTAAATCGCTTATCTTTTTGAGCAAGATGCTTTACATCTCTTATTCCGGGCCGTATTCTTAATTCCAGTTCCTTAGGATGTGTCGGGTCTTTCCCTACGCTTCTGATTGGGTGCGAATCGATCATTCTCTTAATAATTTAGTCTGTCAATTTTCCAAGTTCAATTCTGAGTGCAGATTTTATCCCGGCCCTGGTGTTCCGGAAATATTTCCGGACCATGCGCCGGCAACCATTTTCCAAGTCTTCTGATCATCTCATCATAATGATTCCCACTGCTTTCACTCTGCCTGATTTTCTTGGGAAATCATATTCATACTAATCGCCGTAAAAATTGCTGCCATCTTCTTGCTGCACTATTCAAAATTGTAATCATCTAAGTGGATCATAGCATTTTAATCTATACTGTCAACATGCGATCATAGCTTCAGTGTAACACAGTCTTTGCCGAATAAGTAAAGAAAGGGGAAAATGAAAATGTAAATTGATCCCCTGCTTTTTAACGAATGTGCAGCAGGTAAGCCGAGAATATCCATTTGCACTTGGGAAATGGATGATTATGCTAAAGCTAGTAGGCAGGCAACCCGTGAGCAAGAAGGACGTTTGATGTTCGCGAGAAATTTGAACATTACGCGTTGGGAAGGTCGGGGTGTACTTACGAGGAATTTGTCGGACCGCTGGGTGGCCTGTTTTCATGAAGAACAAGAGCGATTGAAATAGAAAAGACAACAACTTGAGAAAAGACAGGACATTACATTACAGCATCGCATCGGTTCGCCGCTTATGTACATCGGGCATGGAGTGCACAGGCAAGCTCCAATCGCTGGGTGGGTGGGGGACCTTTGTGGTTGCACAAGTATGTAGTGAAAAATACTGAAATTAAGGAGTAGAACGATGAGCA
Source organism: Desulfomonilaceae bacterium (assembly GCA_041740635.1). Taxonomy (GTDB): domain Bacteria; phylum Desulfobacterota; class Desulfomonilia; order Desulfomonilales; family Desulfomonilaceae; genus Desulfomonile. The sequence continues at coordinate 24,054 of JBGSLQ010000008.1, forward strand.
TGTTATTCTCAGAGGATATCCAAAAGGATGAATTCGAAAAAGATGATGTTCGAGAAGGCGTAATCCAAGCCGGTACGGATAAGTGTCCCAACGATCCGCACAACTGGATGGGATCCGATCCGCATGCAGAGTTCGAGCAAATGCATCCTGCAGTAAACAAAAAGGAACCCAGCTCTTTCGCAAATCCGTGTGAGTCGGGTGCCAAGAAGGCATCAGAAGACGTATACGGTAAACCGATGCCATCTGCTGGAGTTTATACATAATTCCGATCTAAGAACAAACCTATTGCGGACGAGATATTCTTCTTTCTCGTCTGCAATAATTCCCGGCAACAAAATTTCTAAGACGTAATCATGTTGTGATGCTTCGGTCCGTTATCGACAAGAGGCCCCGGTTAATCGTCAAGGTTGAAGGCTGAACTCAAATCAACACTGTCCAGGAATTTGCGGAGTTCAGTATCAGACATTTGTAGGAGAGGATTTTGCGCACGGTAACGACTGCAAATTTCTCTTTGAAAAGGTTTGGAGAAATCAGAGAGAAAGACAGTGGTGTTGGGCGGAATAATTCGTTTCATTTCAGATTCCTTATAGCTAATTTGAGTAAGCCGCCAATTGACCACGGCTCAGTTTCCAATGAATCGACGGTCAATAAAGAAACAACTCATGTTCGGCACCTATTGCACAGCAACTTTATTTTTGCAAGCTGTTGCAACTTTGAACGAGCATTTTTGGATTCGGGTCTATTGTGATGCCTTCACAACAAAATTATTCTTTTGTTCTGTGTAGTCATTTAATGCTTTTCAGCCGAATCAGAGTAACGAAGCGAAAACAAATCATAATCGAATCAAACCCACATACATCAAGATGGGCTTGACAAACAAACCGGGATGTCCTATGTTTAAAGTTGAACCTTAACTTGTATTTCTCCAGTTGACCTCCGTCAAGGACTCCGGGCGTCATGCAAGGATTAAGATCCTGGGACATAGGCCCCGTGGCGAGGGACTCACGCCGTTTAACTCATTTTCTTCTCCCCGTTCACAAAGTGCCCTTGTTCGTAACTGTCAATGCACCCCAGAAGTGCGGTGTGCCCTTTTCTCTCAAGGAGATGAAGAATGAGTATCAAGATTTATGTTGGCAACCTGTCTTTCGATTCCAGCGAGTCAGATCTCAAAGGCCTTTTTTCCACATATGGTGAAGTGGAATCAGCCAAAGTCATCGTCGACCAATTTACGAACCGGTCACGGGGATTCGGATTCATCGAGATGACCAATCGTGAAGAAGGTCTCAAGGCCATTCAGGCGCTGGATTCAAAGGATCTCGCAGGTCGCCCATTGAAAGTCAACGAAGCCAGACCCAAGACAGACAGCCGCGATCGTCGGGACCGAAATTCTCGGTGGTAACCCTCATCCTTAGCTGTTGAACATCAGAAGGTGAGACTTGGGTATCCGAGTCTCACCTTTGTAAAGCGGCACAGGCTACAAGAGGCTACAAGAGATGTCTCATTGCTGAGACGCCTGTGGCCAAGGGTGACCTGCATCCGCGAGTATTCCAAAACTCCATTTCCGAATCCATGAGGGCTAACTATGCCGGGTGTTTTTGTCAGAGAAGACGAACCTTTTGAGAATGCCATAAGGCGTTTCAAGAAACAGCTTCAAAAGTCGGGGGTTCTCGGAGAGGTCAAGAGACGCCGTGCATATGACAAGCCCAGTGTCAAAAAGAAGAAGAAATCTTTATTGGCCAGAAAAAGGCTTCTCAGAAAGATGAGAAAAATGGCTCGCTCGTGGCGAAGATAGTCGCATCAGACATGTCATTTCTCTAATGTACAGGCCGTGAGAAATTTATTTCAATGGAAGAAGCATAATGCCATGGACCCTAAATCAACGGAAAAATCCATAAAGAGACTTGTGACGGACGTTCACTCCGAATTGAGAACGGCCCTCCAGGGAGCCAGCCTGTGGGACAGTCTCGATTATTTCGAAATTTCCCTTGGGATGCAGAAAAGACAGAATGCTTCCTTCCCCAGTTTCGATTGGCTTTCGTGCTCTCCCGTTACCAGTGGCGGAAATCATTATATTTATATCGGGACAGTCTTCAACGGCAGGCACAACTTGATTTTTGTGGGCAAAACTTCTAAAGGATTCGAAAGAGCCTGTGAGGTTGCAAACAGGTGTGCCCGCGAATTGGGAGCTTGAAGCTTGACTCCATATCTCGATGGCCCGAGGAGTGAACCTTTCTGCTCGCGGCTGCCCCGCCCGATCATCATCAGGTGATTGATTTACAGCAAAAATAGCTTACAATATTTGAAAGATGTTCTTTCATCTTGTGGTTGATCCTCCCACACGATTAATGGGGGAGATCACCAGTCTGCTGATGTAAAAGGTGAAACAAAAGATGAAAATTGCGTTCATCATTCCCCGGCATGATTCTCACTCTCAAAGAAGTTTTTACGATTATAAGTTTGGCAAAAGTTTTCTTCTTTCCAGAAAGCATATTTCCTATCTCTTAGCTATTCCCACTCTTGTATCGCTCACTCCTCCACAGCATGAAATGAGGATTTTTGACGAAAACATAGAGGAAATCGATTATACGTGGAAGGCGGATCTCGTCGCTATTACCGTGCGAACGATGTTTGCCCCAAGAGCCTATGAAATATCGAAAGTCTTCCAGGCGCGAGGTGCCAAAACAGTGTTGGGGGGCATACATCCCTCAATGTGTCCGGAAGATGCTCTTCCCAATTGTGATTGTGTTGTGGTCGGTGAGGCTGAGGATCTCTGGCACATTGTCCTGCAGGATGCAGAAAACGGACAGTTGAAGAGACTTTATAAGCACGACACTGCCGCCGATCTGACTACCGCACCTATGCCCGATCGATCTTCACTGTCGAAAGACAAATATCTTCTGGATATTGTTCAGACCAGTAAAGGCTGCCCGTTTCATTGCGAATTCTGCGCGGTGCACGTATTCGACGGACGGAAGATCAGGCACAAAACCATAGACCAGGTGATCCGAGAAATTGAAGGTATCAATAGCTCTGATGCCCAATATAAAAAGAAGAATGCAATATTCTTCGCGGATGATAATATTATCGCGGATAAACGGTTCGCAAGAGAACTGTTTCTGCGACTTAAGCCGTACAATATCAACTGGATGTGTCAAGCGTCTATCAATGTTGCACAGGATCCGGAGTTGCTCGAACTCATGAGAGAGAGTGGATGCGGGGCGGTATTTATAGGCTTTGAATCGATATCACAGGAGAATCTTGCAGCAATGGACAAGGGGGTAAATCAACGCTGCGGATACCTGGAAGCTATCGGCAAAATACAATCCTACGGAATATTGGTTCACAGCTCCTTCATCTTGGGTTACGACTTCGATACTGAAGCAACTTTTGATGAACTCATATCCTTTATTCGCGAAGCCAACCTCCTAATGCCATTGATAAATATTCTCACTCCTCTGCCGGGAACCAGGTTGTTCAAACGTCTCGACGAGGAAGGAAGGATTCTGCATAAGGACTGGAGCAAGTATGATACTCAGCACGTAGTTTTTTCTCCTGCCGGAATGTCCCCGGAAGAATTGCTGCAGGGTTATAGAAAAGTCTTAAGATCGGTTTATTCCTTTGACTCCATATTTACAAAATTGAATTACTATTGGATACGGGATTTCTGGAAGCGTTCCAATGAATTGGATCCGGTGAAATCTACGTATCGTCTTCTCTTCGCCGTACGGCTTGCAACCTTACTCATTTCCGATAATGTGGAACGCTCCAAGTTCATCATCAGGATACTGCCCCACGTGTTTAACAAGCAGGTCAGGATATCCACTATTCTAGCCCTGATGAACTACAACAATTTTGCTTATGAGCTTTAGACTCTTTTCAATTTTTGATTCCGTGCCGAGGCATCTACCATGCGTTGAACAGGATATGTATTCCCACGAGGGAAAGCCCGTAAATAAAGATCTCTTTCAAGGTCTGGTCGGGCACTTTGTGCGCTATCCGTGGACCGATCTGGCCTCCTATCAGAGCTCCTGTCAGTCCGAAAACGGCAACATGGGGAGAAAATGAACCGCCGGCAGAAACATGCAAAATAAAAGCGAAAACAGCATTGAAGCTCATCACCACGAGACACGTTCCGATAGCTGCATCCATCCTCATCTGCAATCGATTTCGTAAAACCGGCACCAGAAAATCACCAACTCCGACGGAAAGCAGGCCTGTCACCACGGAAAAGACCGGGGGAACCCACAAATGTGGAAAAACATCTCTCAGCGACACGTGCTCTCGAGGTATAAATCTGTAATCCTCCCGTGCGGCGACGAATACGAGTCCAATCACAAGGCAGGCAGTTCCCACCAGAAAGACAAGCGCATGGGTATCGATCATTCTTTGAAGCCATACACCAAAGGCAACTCCCGGAAGCGCTGCGGCTGCGAGCATGAGAGCTAATTTCAGATCGGTCCTTTTCTGGCGAACAGCGGTAATCCCGCCTGATGCCATCCCCCCGATCTGGATGGCAAGAGAAGTGAGAATAGCCTGAGGAGGATCGAGCCCCATTACGAAAACCAGGAAAGGCACCCAGAGCACACCCCCTCCCAGGCCCACCATGGTTGCGAGTGAGGCAATAAGAATGCCGGCTGGAAAATTGAGCCATAACATATTCGGAAGTCATTTCTGCAAGAATGATTTTCTTTTCGGAAATCGTAAATCGGCACACCCTAAATTGCAATCTCCAAAGAAGCCTGAAACAACAATGTCTGCTAACGTATCCATTCATTTACATATGGAAGAGGTTTCTACAGACCCACTGGGGTTACTCAAGAGTAGCCACGGGTGCAAGAAAGTGTCTCAAAACTGTATTGACACTCAGAATCGTGCCACGCTGGTCACCCGGCGCTGAAGCACCGGGCTATTTTCTGTCGCTCCTTCGGGGCTCAGGAAGCTGGCGTCCCGGAGGGACGTAAGATAATAGCCCGGTAATTCATTGCCGGGAAGAAGGATGTCGTGCTACGACTTTTTCGCATATACTACTTTTGAGACAGTCTCGCAAGCCCACAGGAGCGATACGGGAAATCCTTTGTCTTCAAGACCCTGAAGGGGTCGACCAACTGTGCTTTGGAGCGTCCCGATCATGACTGAACGATTGCCTGCTGACAGCTTTTTTGCCCCTTTCCAAATCTCCCAATGCATTCGCTCTCATAAGCGTGGTATATTTCAGCCGCATCATCCGTAACAACCGGAACATTCTGTTGTTAGTGCCTGGGGTTGCAGTAGGCATTAGACTTGATGGAAGTGATATCTGAGTACTCATCCATTTTGAAGGAGCAATCATGACATTTTTGCGCCAAAGCATAACACTCAAGATCATGCTTCTCGTCTTGGGAAGTACGTGCATCGTGCTCGCACTGGTGGTCAATCTTATGTACACCACCTCCCGCATATTAATTCGGGAGGAAGCTGAAATCAGCGCAAAGAATATGGTTACTGCTTTGGCCAATCAAGTGGAGCAGGAATTTCTCCTGGTGTCCAATACTGCAGACCAATTGGCTTCTTCACTGGAAATAGGTGCTTGGAGCGAAGATGCCCTGCTCGATCAATTGAAGATGGCGGTCAGCCGGAATGATAAAATGTACGGTTCCGCTGTCGCATTTCCTCCGTTCACCTTCAATTCGATGCTGGAACGCTTTGCGCCCTACTATTATCGATCCGGGGATAAAATCATTTTTGTACAGCTCGGCACCGAGTCTTACAACTATTTCCATAAGGATTGGTATCGCCTTCCCGCCACAGAAAAGAAACCGGTTTGGACCGAGCCGTATTTCGATGCCGGCGGAGGCAACGTTTCCATGGCGACCTATGCCCGCCCGATTCTACAAGATTCTCTATCGCCGGAAAGTGCGGAATTGAAGTACGTGGTCACTGCGGATATTTCTCTTGAGAATCTGAATCAACTGGTGAGTAGCAAGAAAGTCTATTCTACGGGTTTCTGTTTCGTGATCTCGAATAACGGCACGTTCGTCACGCACCGTAATCCTGACCTGATGCTCAAGAAAACTATTTTCGATGTGGCTAATCTTTACCCGGATTCTAATGCGCGTGAGATAGCTCACGCTATGATCGAGAACAAAGAGGGATTCTACGATGTCGGGAACGGGTTGACGGGAGTGGATTCGTACATTGCGTTCAGCCGGATGGAACCTCCGGGGTGGACTCTGGCTACCATAATACCCAAGCACGAACTCTTTGCAAAAGTCGACGACATGAGGCGGGACACTTTGCTCCTGGGAGGGCTGGGCGCGGTTCTTCTCATCATTGTGTCTCTTTTCGTGGCTCGCTCGCTCAGTCGTCCGGTTCGTCAAATGGCTGGAGAAACGCTTAAAATAGCTGAAGGGAATCTCGATATAAATCTGTCGAACATCCGGTCCAATGATGAAATAGGCCAGCTTGCCCGAGCCTTTACCCGCATGACCGAGGGTCTCAAGGAACGTGAGCGTATTAAGGACACCTTCGGGCGTTACCTGACACAGGAAGTGGTAAAGCGTCTCCTGGAATCCAAGGACGGACTCAAGCTGGGGGGAGAAATACGTGAAATCTCCATCCTCATGTCTGACCTGAGGGGGTTTACCGCACTCTCTTCGACCATGAGCCCGGAACAGATCATTCGATTCCTGAATCGCTATTTAGGAAAAATGGTTGAAATTATTCTGGATCATCGGGGGATTATCGATGAAATAATTGGTGACGGAATTCTGGCATTTTTCGGTGCACCGGAAACATTGGAGAATCATCCTGAACTGGCTGTTGCATGTGCAATCAAAATGCAGTCGGCCATGGAAGAGATAAATGCTCAGAATGAAGCTGACGGACTTCCTCACCTTGAAATGGGCGTGGCCGTGAATACTGGCAAGGTAGTGGTCGGCAACATAGGATCCGAGAAAAGAGCCAAATATGGGGCAGTAGGAGCTGAGGTGAACTTTACCGGCAGAGTTGAATCCTTTACGGTAGGAGGTCAGGTACTGATAAGTAGCAGCACGTATGAGAAGCTCTCTGACAAGCTGATAATCAACAATTCAATTAGTGTTGCAATGAAAGGGGTTCCCGGGCAGGTTCTGGTGTACGATGTCCTGGGGATCAAGGGAACCGAAGAGGCATCTCTGCAGAAACGAGATGATTCATTGTTACCGCTTGAGTTACCTCTGACTGCTCGAATTTTCAGTATGGATCAAAAGATTCTGGAAAGCATCGGCAAAGCAGCCACAATCACCGACGTGTCCCTCAAGTCGGTTCGCCTTGTTGCCCACGCAGAAATACTGCAGTGGGACGATCTCAGAATCACGCTCAAGAACGAATCCAAAGATCTGGAGATGTACGGCAAAGTCATTTCCATCCAACCGATTGATGGAGCTACGGCGGCAATAATTCGTCTTACATCGGTATCTCCTGACGGTTACAGGCTCCTTCGCCACCTCTTGTCTTCCAGGTCCGAACCGGCATGAAACAGTTTTCTCGGGGGCATTGAATGTTCAAGCCTACGAATTTGCCGAATTTATTGGATATTAGAGCGATTGCTAATAATTCTGACGTTTATCCTGTGCTCGAACATAAGATATTAGTGGGGGACCGGGGTCCCGAGACTGTCTCAAGAAATCGAAATTTATCCCGGTCCGTGGCACGTATTTCTCAAGATCTTCCCTGCCGACTGTCGGGGCGAACCTGCGAGTCCGCCCAAATCAGTGCAGACACATAGGTCTGCTCCTACTCGGATGGAGTGTCGTGGCACGATTTGGTGCATTCGAGAATTTTGAGACACTTTCTCCCTGCCGCTCCATTCTATCGATATCATTGATTATATTGAAGATGTACCGGCACGGAGGTCGGCACCCACCAATATTCCTATCCTCAATCGGACATTAATTTTGGCAATTTGCTACTGGGATTTCATTTAGGTAAACAACAGTACGTGAGTATGGCAAGGCGGTTAAGAAGATTTATCCATCCTTACTGCCTGAGATTCCAACAAAGTCTCAAGGCGTTCATATATCTTCCGTTGATTGCTTGTAGATTACCTGATTGACAGCATATGTAAAAACGTGCTAGGGAAGTCACTTATTTCCATCATCAGTTAACAGTAAACCGGTCGGCTACCAGTTGAGACTTTCAGGAGGTTCGCGGGGCCGCGGTTTCTTCCAGGGCATGCCTTATGGATATGAAGCGGGACTATTATGAGGATATCCAGCTATGCAGGTCGTGGACGGTTGGCGTAGCCACGATTCTCTTGCTGGTTTTCCTGGCCGCAATTCCCTTTTTTGTAGGGAATTACACGCTGTACATACTTAATCTGATTGCCATAAATGCTATCGTGGCCATCGGGTTGAATATTCTCGTTGGTTACACAGGCCAGATTTCGTTGGGGCATGCCGGCTTCTTTGCCACGGGTGCTTACTCGTGCATTCTGCTTATGGTGAAAGCTCAAGTTCCGTTTATCATTGCACTGCCTGCAGCAGGTTTAATTTCAGCTCTCTTCGGGTTTGTTGTAGGCCTGCCGTCTTTAAGGTTGGAGGGCCCATATCTTGCCATTGCCACCCTGGGTTTCGGTATGGCTATTACCCAGATCATCAGCCACTCGAATTTTACCGGCGGTCACATGGGGATTGAAGCTCCGAAGATGTCCGTTGGATCCTTTGTTATCGATACTCCCGCAGAACAGTACGCTGTGATAACCATCATTGCAGTAATACTGACCGTTGCGGCGTTGAATCTTATGAAGACCCGTGTCGGAAGAGCATTCGTGGCAATAAGGGACAGTGAAATAGCTGCGGAAGCAATGGGTATTAATATCACGTGGTTCAAGACCCTGTCATTTGCAGTAAGCGCATTCTACACGGGGATTGGCGGAGCGCTCATGGCCTTCGCCCTGGAACATGTGAGCGCATCGAGTTTCAATCTCATCTTATCCATCACTTTTTTGGCTATGATAGTTGTGGGGGGATTGGGATCGATCATGGGTTCGATCCTGGGGGCCGCACTCCTTACCTATCTGCAAATTAAACTGCAAATTATCCAGGAGGCACCTGTTATAGGACCGCTTCTTCTGGACGTCTCCAACATGTTTTTCACTCCCGAAGGTTTGCCGAATATCCAGAGCATTATTTTCGGTGCCATCATGATTGGAATCGTTATCTTCGAGCCCCTCGGAATGCGAGGCATCTATTTGAGAATCAAACGTTATTGGAGAATGTGGCCTTTTTAGGTGGTGTACGTATGCAGTTTTTCTTCGATCTGCTTGTAGGAGGATTGTCCATGGGCGCGTGTTATGCGCTTGTGGCGCTCGCGATGGTCATTATATACAAAACCTCCGAGGTCCCTAATTTTGCCCAGGGCGAAATGGCCATGTTCTCCACATTTGTGGCTTACTCGCTCATGTCGAGCTATCACGTAGGTTTTTGGACCGCAATCATTGCAACATTATTGTTTGCGCTCGTTTTGGGATTCCTGTTGGAAATGGCTTTCCTTCGGCCTGCAAAGGACCCGACGGTTCTCAGTCTCATCGTTATTACCCTCGGAGCCGAGATGATCCTGTACGGGCTGGCAGGCTGGAAATGGGGAGCGAACCAGAATCCTTTCCAGGTTCCGTTCTCTGAGTATTCCGGCTTTAGAATTGGCGGAGTCCTCATTACTGAAATCAATCTTTGGACCTTCGTCACGAGCCTGGTGATCATGCTCCTTCTGTTTCTATTCTTTCGCTATACAAAGGTGGGAGTCGCCATGAAAGCGGTGCAACAAAACGCTTTTGCTGCGAAAGCCATGGGAATTCCGACCCGAAGAATCTTGACGTTTACCTGGGGTCTCAGTTCGGTAACAGGTGCTGTTGCAGGAGTCTTGATTGCTCCCATTGCGACCCTGGATACCAATTTGATGATGGACCCAATGCTGAAGGGCTTTGCCGGTGCGGTTCTGGGTGGAATGACAAGTCTTCCCGGCGCGGCTCTTGGTGGATATCTCCTGGGAATAATCGAAAACTGTTTTGGCGGTTACGTATCTCTTGAATTTAAATCCGTTGTGGCTTTCGGGCTCATCGTTTTGATTCTCTGCCTGAAACCGGCGGGGTTATTTGTGAAGCATTTTGAAAGAAAAGTATGAACCGGTTCTTTCGCTCTCAAGAGAGAACCACAATGTCAACGTTCTCGATTACGGAGGTGTGACCATGAAGAGAGGCATCGCTATCATAAGTGCCGCCACCTGTCTGTTGCTCATGGGAATGGCTGTTTCTGCAACGGCCGCGGATAAAGTCCGGGGAGTGACAGATACGGAAATACTTATCGGTCAATGGGGTCCTCAAACCGGGCCGGCAGCTCTTTGGGGCGCAGTGGCTCGCGGCACGGGCGTGTTTTTCGATCTGATTAATGAAGAAGGCGGCATCCACGGGCGAAAGATCAAATATTTCCTCAGGGATGACTCGTACAATCCCATGAAGACCAAGGCGATCGGAAAAGAATTCCTGGAGGAGATCGGTATTTTCGCTGCGGTCGGCGGTGTAGGCACCTCAACGGGAATGGCGGTACGAGATTACCTCATGGAAAACAAAGTGCCCTGGGTTGGACCTCCCTCTGGTTCCGCAAACTGGACCGTGCCCATGCACAAATACCTGTTTGCCATTTATCCGCGCTACACTGATGAAGCCTACGTGCTCACTCAGTATGCCGTTGAAAAGATGGGAAAGAAGAATATAGCCTTCTTCTATCAAAATGACGATTACGGCAAAGAGGGCCTGAAAGGCGCGAAAAATTACCTGGAAAAGAAGGGTATGAAAATCGCTGCGGAAGTTCCGGTCGAGCCCCAGGATACGGACCTGAAATCCCACGTGCTCAAACTCAAAGAGAGTAATGCGGACGCGGTCATCCTCTGGGTGCTTCCGAAGCATGCGGCGATTGTATTGGGCACATCCATGGCCGCCGGTTTCAAACCCCAATGGATCGCCTGCTCGACGCTGTCCGATTCAACCCTCATGCACAAAGTTACCAAGGGCCTGTGGGAAGGTGTGGTGTACGCAAACTTCCTGGATATGGAGAGCCCACTCGTAAAGAAGTATCTGGAAGCGCAGAAGAAGTTCGCTCCGAAAGAGCAAGAGACCGGAGTCTTCTTCATTGCAGGTTTTTTGTTTGCCGAACCGCTGGTGGAAGGACTCAGGAGAGCAGGCAAAGATCTTAATCCCGATAGCTTTGTCAAGGCAATGGAGAGTATTCAGCACTGGAACGACTGGCTCGGACACGATTGCACCTTCGGCCCCAACGAGCGGCAGGGCATGAAATCAGTATTCCTGAGCAAGTGCGGTCAAGGTGGCAAACCTGAGAAGATTTCCGACTGGCTCAAGTTCAATACGGAAAAATAGATGTATAAAGAGCCTGCCTTTATGGCCGCATGATTTGCACCGCCTGAGTAGGGGCAGACCTGCGCGTCTGCCCCAAGTTGCTCACATGAGCAGGCGCTCTATAGGCGTTCGTATCATTTTGAACCCCATTTTCAGAGCCTGTGATCCTGCAGTTGCGCTGTGGGAACACAGCCCAAAAATCTAAACTTTGGAACATTGTGCAACATGTCGTTCTTGACGATAAAAGATCTCGGAATATCATTCGGCGGGCTTACCGCTTTGAGTTCAGTTTCCATGAACGTGGAGAAGGGGCAGATATTCTCCATTATCGGTCCCAATGGAGCGGGCAAGACTACTATCTTCAATTGCATCAGTGGAATCTACCGCCCGAAAAGAGGCAGCATCCTCTTTCAAGGTGAGGAAATGGTGGGAAAGAAGCCGTTCCAGGCAGCGAAGATGGGTATAGCCCGGACGTTCCAGAACATAGAGCTTTTCAGTCACCTGAGCACGATGGACAATCTCCTCCTGGGCCGTCATATGCACATGAAATCCGGAATACTGGCAGGCTCCACGTTCCTGAGTAGAAACTTTCCCGCAGCACGCGAGGAATGCCTCCACAGAGAGCGAGTGGAGAAAATTATCGAGTTTCTCGAAATAGAATCTGCCCGAGACATGCCTGTATCCGCGCTTCCGTACGGCACGAGAAAACTCGTCGAACTTGGCCGGGCCCTGGCAATGGAACCCTCGCTTTTGCTTCTCGACGAACCTACTGCAGGGATGAATCAGGAAGAAAAGCGGGATATGATGTTTTGGATCAGAGATATCCGGGACGACTTCGATGTAACCATCCTGATGGTGGAACACGACATGAATCTCGTCATGGAAGTGTCTGACGAGATTTTCGCACTGAACTTCGGAATCAAGCTGGTCCAGGGACCACCCCACGTGGTCAGGAACGATCCGGGAGTCCTGGAAGCATACCTCGGGCGTGATTAAATCCACGGCGGAGGCATCCAACACGCCTTTTCGGTAGGAATAAAGCGGAATCATATGCTGGAAACCAGAAACATCGAAATATATTACGGTAAGATAATGGTTGTCCGCGGGCTCTCTCTCAAGGTTCAGAAGGGAGAGATCCGTGCTATTCTCGGTGCGAACGGAGCAGGTAAATCCACCACTCTGAAAACCATCATGGGATATCTGGACGATCAGCCCGAAAAAGGGACTATTTGGTTCAATGACAAACGTATCGACCGTCTCGAAACGGAACAGATAGTCCCGCTTGGAATCGCTTATGTACCGGAAGGCCGGGAGGTGTTTCCTGAACTGACGATTCGGGAAAATCTCATAATGGGGGCATACACAAGATCAGGTGATTGTTCCGCGGAAATAGACCGGGTGTTCGGCTACTTCCCTGTGCTGAAAGACAGACTGAAACAACAAGCGGGCACGCTTTCCGGTGGGGAGCAGCAGATGCTTGCCATCGGGAGAGCTCTGATGTCCAAACCTGCTCTGATGATTCTTGACGAGCCTTCTTTAGGCCTTTCACCCCTGCTCGTAACCGAGATTTTCGACATCATACGAACAATCAATCAGGAAGGCATGACAATCCTGCTGGTGGAACAGAATGCGAGGAAAGCTCTTTCAGTCGCTCACCATGCCTTTATTATGGAGACAGGACGGATCGTGCTCGAAGGCCCTCCGGACAAACTCATGGAGAATGAAGACGTCCAGGAGTTTTATTTGGGAATGCACCAGGAAGACTCAGTAAAGGGTTTTCAACGATATAAACGGAAGAAACGATGGCGCTAGGCGTGGGGCGTCAAATGAACGAAAACATGCATAAGGCAGAGATGAATCAGGAACAACAGACCATAACCCGAATGTTTTTGGACAGAGCGGAATCTCACCCGGAGAAAGTGGCATTGAGGTACAAGTATCTCGGCATATGGAGAGATATCACGTGGGCCGAGTACCAACAAAAAGTGAGACACACGTGCCTCGGTCTGGTCGCACTCGGTCTGGAACGTGGAGATCGCGTGTCCGTAATAGGGGAGAACCGTCCTGAGTGGCTTTATGCGGATTTGGGCACCGTAGCTGCAGGAGGCGTAACCGTCGGGATCTATACTACCAGTGCGGCCCAACAGTGCGAATATGTGACGGTTCACTCGTCCTCCAAGTTTTTCATTGCCGAAGACGAAGAGCAACTAGATAAGGTGCTTTTCTTTCGGGACCGGGCACCGGATCTCAAGAAGATCGTGGTTATCGATCCCAAAGGGTTGAAGCGCTTTTCCGATCCTATGGTCATCACTTTCGACGAGCTCCTGGAAACCGGGCGATCTCTTGATGAAAAGGAACCAAGTCTTTTTGACGATCTGGTTCGTGCCACTCGTCCTGATGAACTTGCACTCATTATTTACACGTCAGGGACTACAGGCCCTCCCAAAGGCGCCATGTTGTCCCACAGTAATGTTGTATGGACATCCTGGTCCATCGGTGAAGCAATTCCAATGTTTCCCGATGATGAAATGGTATCCTTTCTGCCGTTGAGTCATATAGCCGAAAGGATGTTCACGGTTTTCCTGCCGCTTCGCTTCGGATACACCGTAAACTTTGTTGAGAGTCCCGATACTGTTACGGACAACTTTCGCGAAATCTCGCCGACGGTCATTTTCGCGGTTCCCCGAATCTGGGAGAAATACTATTCGAGTGTTCGTATCAGAGTGGCAAATGCTACCTGGTTTAAGAGGGTAACTTATGCTTTTGCAGAGCGCACGGGACTGGAATACGCCAACAAGAAATTCACCGGTCAAAGCATCTCGCCGTGGCTGAAACTACTCAGAGCTATTGCACAGGTTGCGGTCTTCTACAAATTACGGGAACGACTCGGATTCGAGCGCGTTAGGATGGCAGTTTCCGGAGCGGCACCCATTTCTCCGGACGTGCTGAGATATTTCCACAGCATAGGCGTGCCGATGCGTGAAGTGTACGGACAAACTGAGGGTTCCGGTCCCACCTGCATACACCAGGGGGGTGTCATAGAGTTAGGCAATGTAGGCCCTCCCCTACCCGGAGTTGAAGTTCGTATCGATGAGGATGGAGAGATTCTCGTGAAGGGTGGCAACATCTTCATGGGATATTTCCGAAATCCCGAAGCCACTGCCGAGACACTTACTGACGGCTGGCTACGCTCGGGTGATGTGGGAGTCATCGACGAAAGAGGATTTCTCCGAATTACCGATCGGAAAAAAGACCTCATTATCACTGCCGGCGGCAAAAACATAGCTCCGCAGAACATCGAGAATCAACTTAAATTCAGCCCTTATATCAACGATGCCATCGTAATCGGCGACCGGCTCAAATTCCTTTCCGTTCTCATAGTGATCGATGAGGAAAATGTCGTTCAATACGCTCAAGACAACAAAATACCTTTCACCACATACGAAACCCTCACAAAAGCGCCGGAAATTATCGAATTGATTGATAGAGAGGTGCAACAGGTCAATAACGCCCTCTCAAAAGTTGAAAAAGTAAAGAAGTTTACCATCGTCCCCAAGAAACTATACGAAGAAGACGGTGAAGTGACACCCACAATGAAAGTGAAACGAAAGTATATCAACGAAATATACGCTGACCTCATAAAAGCGATGTACAAATCATAAACCTGCTTCCACCGCCTTTTTGAAGACAGAATAGGGGAAACCCTTCCCAAGAACTTCCAATATTGGGGTCTAAGCATTCCATTTCCCAATGGGAAATGGAATGCTTAGACCAAATGTGAAAGTTTCTAGGAGGGGCTTGGGGAACCTTCTTTTCAAAGAAGGTTCCCCAATATCTGCCTTTAAAAGTGCAAGTGTAATTAGGAGGATGCTATGTCGGGAAAGAAGGATGATTTAGCAGGGCCGGGAATTGGCGACTACAGTGAATTGGAGAAGATTCTTCCTCAGGATTATCGTTCGTTGTTACCGCCGAAGGAGACTCAGCTTGCGATTTTTGCACTGAAGGATCATATCGAATCCGGTCTTTGCAGAGAATTAAACCTGATCAGGGTGACTGTCCCGCTGATTGTGGATGTTGAAAGCGGAGTGAACGATTATCTGGATCGCGACGGCTCCAGGACTCCGGTCGGTTTTCATATTTCTAACGATCATGGGAAGAATGCCGTTGACGCCCAGGTGGTTCAGGCTGCTACGAAGTGGAAGCGAGTGGCTCTCAAGCAGTTCGGGATGCAAGTTGGTGAAGGGTTGCTCACTGACATGCGAGCTGTGCGGAAAGACTATTTCCTCGATCACGATCACAGTGCTTATGTTGACCAATGGGATTGGGAGAGGGTCATCTCTGCGCAGGATCGCAACCTTGCATTCCTGAAGCAGGTAGTCACAAAAATATGGAAAGTGCTGAAGAGTGCGGAAACCGTTGCCCTTGAGATGTTTCCGCAACTAAAAACATCTAAATATCCAGGCCTTCCCGAGGAACTCACTTTCATTCATGCTGAAGACCTCCTGGATCGCTACCCCGATCTGCCGAGAAAACAAAGAGAGACGTCTATATTACAGGAGTTCCCTGCTGTCTTCATCTACGGGATCGGTTGGACGCTTGCTGATGGTTATCCCCACGAACTTCGAGCAGCAGACTATGATGACTGGGTTACGGAAACGTTGTCGGAAGATGGCAGGCCGATGCACGGTCTGAACGGAGACATTCTCGTCTGGAATCCGGTCACCAAGCGGCGTCATGAGCTCACTTCCATGGGAATCCGTGTCAATGCCGAGACGCTCCGGCAGCAGTTGGAGATTACAGGCCAGCTTGATTTCCTCAACATGCCGTATCATCAGGCGGTAATCAATAATGAGCTGCCCTTGAGTATCGGCGGTGGAATAGGTCAATCAAGGACTTTCATGCTGTTACTCAAGAAAGCCCATTTGGGAGAAGTAAGTGTCACGGTATGGCCCAAGATCCTTAAGGAAATGTGTGCAAAAAAGGACATTCACGTGCTGGTTTAGTTCTCTTTTGATTACTGTGAGTTCGGGTTTATTCACGAGTTTTTTCAGTTTCACACGGCTTTTGAAGAAAAAGCGACTACGCCGTAATCGCTTTTTCTTGTTCCGAACTGCTGACTTCTTGTCTCATGAGATATGTGGATTATGTTTACGATGAAAAATGTTATGCATGCAAATCACTTTGCGATTCGCGATGAACATCCAGATCTCCGGCTCGTAACGGACGGTCCACAGTAACGTATTCTCCCTTTTCATCCTGGACCTCTATACGACTCACGGTTTCCACTTCAAGGCAAAGTCCTTGCCGCTTCATCTGATTGAAGGATTGAATGGCTTCTTCCAGATTGTCAGCGGCGACTTCATAATGTGTGACATTGACAAATCGGTATTTTTTCATGGCGCGCCACCTCCATGCCTGTTTAGACAATTGGGGCTGATCCATGTTTCCCGACCGGCAATGCGTCAATCATATCGGAGAAGTACGGAAGGGCTTTTTCTGTACCCGCTTGTGGGAAATTTCCCGGGCCTACTAACGAACTCTTTGTATTACGGTGAAATATCCCGAAATAGTCACTCTTCCTAATGCAGAATCAACCAATCGGTCTATGCTGTCTCCATTCTTGAAGATATCGAAAGGCTTGTCCCGCGGCTGCGTCGGCAGCATGTTCGTACGTATAGAGCTCCACTGTTACGAATCCATCATAATCGATATCTTCCAGGCTTCTCAGCACGTTATGGATGTCGATGGCTCCTTCCCCAAGCATTAAATGATGATGTACCCGGCTGGGTGCGATATCTTCCAGGTGGAAATGATGAGCCACATGAGTCATGCTTTTTATCAGGAACGAGGGATCTTCCCCTACACAGTAAAAGTGACCCACATCGAAATTGAGTCCGAATACGTCCGGATTGAGGTCCGCGAAGAAATCGAGAAACTGGTTGCTCGTCTCAATGAGAAGACCCGGCTCGGGTTCGATCAGGATGCGGATTCCATTGTCGGCAGCTTTTTTTTCTACTGCGGACAGTCCGTTTCTATACAGGTCCAGCGCTTCCTCCCGTGTCATGCCTTCCAACGGTCCGCCAGGTTCGGTGGAAATATTGCGTGCGCCGAGTTTTGCTGCCAATTCAATGCACCGCAACGTGTAATTCACGCGTTTTTCCCTCAGCAGCGGTTCGTTTTCTATCCAGGAAGGATGATAGGTGTCTCCGTCAGCGTGGTGCATGAAGGCATTCACATTGGAAATTGCCAAACCGTTGTCCTGAAGCGCTGCTCGAATTTCGCGGATACCCTGTTCCGTGAGGTGGTCCGGGTACGCATGGGGAACGTCGGCCATGATCTCGATTCCCTGATAGCCGGTGTCTGCTACGATTTTAATGGATTCCAGTAAGTTGAATCGCAGAAAAGCATTTGAACTGAATGCAAATTTCATAGAGGGGGCCTTTCCTCTTTCCCGCTTTCGGTTTTCTTCAGTTACAATCATCAGCTATTGTCTCATATATCGTCCGAAAACAGGAATATTCCAGATAGGTTTTCCGATCAGTTTTTTTTCGAATGGAATCATGCGGTACGATCGAGAATGGGTGATAAATAACGAAAAGCCTGTTCTGCCGCGGTTTCCGGTTCGTGAGGGTACGTGTACAACTCTACCGTTACAAATCCCGTGTACCCGATCGACTGAAGACCTGCGAACAGGTCGAGAAAATCCATGTCTCCGCTACCCGGGATCAGATGATAGTGTTTTTGCGCGCGAATATCTTCGATATGCACGTGAAAAACTCGTTTGCCCAAGGTGCGCAACACGGCTCGGGGTTCTTCCTTCAGCACACGGCTATGTCCCAGGTCCAGGTTTGCGCCTAAATACGGAGAATCGACACGATCCAGCAGTCCAGCCAATTCTTCACAGCATTCCACGATCAGGCCCGGCTCGTACTCGATACCGATTAGAATGCCTTTCTTCTCGGCATAGGTGACGAGTTCGTCCAGAGATGCGATGAGCAGGCTCCAGGATTTTTCGGGAGGAGTTCCAGGAACCAGTTTCCCCGAGGTTAAGCTAACGCAGCGAGCGTTCAGCTTGTAGGCCATGTCAATACATTTCTTGGAATAATTCACTCTCCACCGCCGCAAGCCAGGGTCGGGGTTTGCTATGGAAGGCTCGAATAGAGGCTCCCAGAAGTCTCTCCCATAATATCCCACAGCGGTATTGGCGTTGATATTAGCGACTTCCAGACCGGTTCGATCCAGTACGGATGCGAGTTCCTTCAGCTCGGCATCGGATATCGAGTCCGCATAGAGATGCGGGCGGTCCGCAAGCAGTTCCACACCCGGATATCCTATTGCCGCTATGGACTCCACAGCCTCAACAATAGACCGACGAACGAACGCATTTGTGCTGAACGATAATTTCATGCCAGAAAGTGCGGGCATCCGGGTTCACGGGATATCAGGATGAAGAGGGTGCTGTCCCATCCATTCCACGTGACCGGTTGCAATGTCATAGTATGCGCCGACTACGCCTATGTGGGAGGATTTCAGATGCTCCCTCAGTACAGCGCTGTGCGAGAGCAGATCCTCTATTGATTGCCATATATTGTTCCGTTCGATAGCCTGCAGCAACTCATTTTCTGTAAGATCCGGGTTTTCGTCTTTTGTCTTTTGCACGACAGGGATAATTTTCCGCACAATGCTGCCCACACTGCCCTGGTGCTCTACGGCTTGTGCCGATGCTCGAACCGCTCCACATCCGGAATGCCCGAGCACCACGATCAACCGTACGCCCAGATGTTCCACTGCATATTCGAGTGAGCCGGTTTCCGTGGGACCTGCAATATTCCCGGCAACTCGTACAACGAAAATGTCTCCGATTCCCCGATCGAATATAAGTTCGACAGGTACTCTCGAATCCGCGCACGCCAGTACGGCAGCGAAAGGCTGTTGGCCTTCTTCGGATGTCACCATTCTTCTAATTCGGCACTGGTTAGGTCTCTCAACGCTTTCGCATGCAAACTTGGCATTACCGTCGGTAAGAGTTTGCAGAGCTTCATGAGCAGTCATCGTGAGGTCGGTCATGGTCGTTCTCCATTAAAAGGAATTGGCACACGGCCGAGATACAAGAATTTTCAAAATAGTCAGTACATCTGGTAGGATTGAACAGATCCGGGGGCCATAACTGAGGAATCCGAAATCGGCCCATTTACATAAGAATGGCAGAGTCCCCGTCTCGCCTCTATTCGCTACTCTGTCTGTGTTTCCCGGAGGCTTCGTTGATCTTCACAATCAGATCCTCCAGCTCGCAGGGTTTGGTCAGATAATCGAAGGCTCCGAATTGTATACCTTCTCTGGCCGCCTGTTCAGAACCGTGGCCGGTAAGCATAATTACTTCCATATCCGGAGCCATCCTCTTGAATACCTTGAGCACTTCGATACCGTCTACATCCTCCATCTTGAGATCCAGGACAGCGACATCAAAGTCTTCCTTACGAGCGGCTTGAATTCCAGCAACACCGCTGAATGCGGTGGTGACCTCAAAATTCCTTCGTGTAAGTCGCTTCGCAAGTATCCTGACATACGCTTCTTCATCATCCACGAGAAGCAATTTTATGCGACTACTTCTTTCCCCGTCATTCGCCATAATATATCCTCACAACGAAGTCTCGTCTCGCACTCTGTCGCATCGGAAAAGATCCTTAGACAATGAAGCGAATATGCTTCCGATCAGCCGTTTATCGGTATTCTAATGTGAAAAGTGGTCCCCACTTCTATTGCACTGCTTACGCTGATCTTTCCTCCCATTTTGGTAATAATTCCGTAACATATTGACAATCCTAATCCCGTTCCTTTTCCCACCGGCTTGGTGGTGAAGAAGGGATCGAATATTCTCGGAAGATAGGCTTCAGGAATGCCCGGTCCGTTATCGCCCACTTCCAGGACCACGTAGTCGTCTTGTGTACTGGTCTTTACCTCTACAACCCCTCCCCTGCCGTCAATAGCATCCAGGCTGTTGTTGATAAGATTCATGATAACCTGCTGCATCTCAGTGGGTGAAGCATGCACCGGAGGTAATTGGGGATCGAGCTCTGTGTTAATCTTTACTGTTGCATAGCGAGCCCTCTGCTGACAGAGATTCACCACTTCGTCAACAAGTTCGTTCAACTGCACGTCTCTGGGGCGGGGATCGGTCTTTCTCGCAAAGCTCAGGAGTTTATGGGTGATCTCCTTGCATCTGACTCCCTGCAGCCGAATCTGTTTTAAGGATTGCTTGAATTCCTCGAGGTTCTTACTTTCCTTGAGATCTTCTTCTTCCAGCAAATCTTGAATCCAGCCTGCTTCTTCCACCATCACAGCCACCGGATTGTTTATCTCGTGAGCAATTCCTGCAGCAAGTTCTCCAAGGGATGCCAACTTTCCGGCTTCGATGACCCGCTCATTGAGCATCTGCTTTTCCCTGTCTGCACTCATGATACGCGCCACCACTCGTCTCGTCAAAACAACAGCTACTGCCACGATGCAGAGAACGCCGAGCGCGAATATGATCAGGGCTATTCTCCGTGCAGTGTACAAAGCAGAGTATGCATCCTCGGCAGTTTGCTGGAAAGCAAGTATCCAGTCCCCATTTTTCAGCCGAGACAGCACGTAGATCACATCTTGCCCGGACTTGCTCGGCATATCAGTAAGCAGGACATCCTCGCCGAGTGCGTCGTTTGACGCGAGAAAACTTGCGTACGGCTCGGTAGAAGCCACAATTTCAGTCCGAGGTTTTGTCTGCAGTTCACCCTTTCTGTTCAGAATGAATGCGAACCCCGTCTCTCCCATACGGAGGTTTTCTACCAGCGAGTTAAACGAATCGAAATCCACTGTCGCTCGCAGGATCCATTTCTTCCCGGCGTGCTCGTTGAGGACTGTCACAATGAAATGAGGTATTCCCCTCTTACCGGGAAAAACGTCACTGATGTATGTCTCGTTGTGAAGAGCTGCATTGAACCACGCAGCTTTGGAATAGTCGGCGAGTCTCAGCTTGAACGGCCCGGCATAGGCGATCTGAATCCCCTGTTCGTCGACTACTCCCAGATCGACAAAAGATCGGCCGTACACTTCCTGGAGGACTTTCAGCCGTTCCGCAAGCACAGCTTCGTTACTGAGTTCCTCAAAAGTGTACGACTCACCCAGTTCTTTGATATTTGCCAGCTTCTCGCTGAGAAACGTGTCAATATTCTGTCGATGTTTTTTAATCAGTACCTTCAGGTGATCCTGGACTTTTTCCTGATAGGAAACCTGAAAGAAGTAGCGTATCGTGCCCGAGATGAGCAGCAGAGGTATTACAGAGACCACTACCATAGTGACGATGATTCGTCTCGTAAGGGATTTATAATAATGCTGGTTCTGATCGTCGTTCATGAGGATTCCTATGTCTCAGGACATCGGTTCTAAGTCCATTCAGACTTCTAAGCCCCTCTCTGTCTCCGCAGCTCTTTCCCGGTTGCTTCCAGTATTTTCGCCTGATGAGCCGTCTTCTTTGCTTTTGCCTGTGCTACCTTACTCGCCAATTCCTCCAACTCGCAGGGTTTCATGAGGTAGTCGAAGGCGCCGAGCTTCATTCCGTCAATAGCGGATTCGACTGTCGCATGTCCCGTGAGCATGATGACTTCCACGAGAGGATACGTTCGTTTAATATGCCTGAGCGTTTCAATACCATCTATTCCGGGCATTCTAACGTCCAGAAGGACAACATCGATCTCCGGGTGATCGGCCAGTTTATCAAAACCTTCTTCGCCGTTAGAAGCAGTGTAAACGTCGATTCCTCTGGCCGAGAGTCTTTTGGAAAGTGCAGCGACAAATCCTTCCTCATCATCCACGATAAGGAGCTTGGTGTCTACTATGTCCATAAGATCTCACCTCCTGGAAACCAGAAGCGATTGTTAGAAGCGATAATCCCGCATGAGAGTATGCCGTTCCTGGGGATCCGGTGCATCGAAGAGCAGTGCTGCTACGAGATTGAAAATATCCGAGAGTTTGACTACTCCCTCAAGTTTTCCGTTCTCGAGCACCGGCACAAGGGATATTCGATTGTCCATCATAATATCCAGGGCTTTCAAGATGCTGTCATTTGGAGCAACCGAGCCTGCAAAGGGTGTTACCAGATCTTTCACCGGAGTGGTCGCTCTGTCCAACTCACAGGGCTCATCGGCTTTCTCGCAGAGATGCCTCACACTTTTCAGGAGGTCCACTAAATGAACGAATCCAAGCAGACTATACTGTTCATCCAGGACTAGGGGAGTCGTCTGTCCGTGCTCCAGTTTTTCTTCTTCAGATATAATTCTCAGCAGTTTTATCGCTGTGGCCACTTCAGTTTCCGCACGTATTTGCGGCCATTCGTTACGGGGGATCATGAGTTCTGAAACAGGTCTCGAATGCGGCATGCTGTAATCCTTTCTTAATTCACGAATCGATGCCCCTGGAAGTCAGCAGCAGGAAATTAATCACTGTTCGACAACGAACAGTCTAATCGCCACGCCTCAGGGCGATATTCATGGCGCGGGCTTCTGCGATTTTATCTTCCTGCCGGCTCTTCTTTGCTTTGGCTTCCTGGAGCTTTGCCAGGAGTATTTCCATTTCACAAGGTTTCATCAGGTAATCGAGGGCCCCGAGCTTCATTCCCTCGATGGCGGACTCGACCGTTGCGTGGCCGGTCAGCATGATAACTTCAACCATGGGACGTTCCGCCTTGATTGCCTTCAAGGTATCGATACCATCCATTCCCGGCATCTTTACGTCCAGGACCACGATGTCGAGATTCGGTTTTTCTTTCAGCTTTTCCAAAGCTTCGGGTCCGCTCATTGCGGTGGAGATTGTCACTCCTCGCTTTTCAAGCCTTTTTGCAAGTGCCTCTACGAAAGGGGCCTCGTCATCTACAAGCAGCACATTAGCGATCATGGTTTAGTCTCCTGTCGCATATCTTCACAAAGGATTCGATTCCGGTTAAAAGTGATGAGTACCTTCATTTTTTTCCACATTTACACGAGGTTCTTTTGCTATTGTACATCCTCTTGGCAGTAAATGCTAATAGAAGAGCAGAAGGTACACTGACGAAAAGATCAAGCTGACGATCGTTATGGGAGCGGCTTCTTTCACGAAGCCCATGAAGGTGATCTTGTATCCCGCCCTTTCGGCTATACCGGTGGTTACGACGTTTGCAGAAGCACCTATTACGGTTCCATTACCACCAAAACAAGCTCCTAGAGCCAGTGCCCACCACAGCACGCCGGTTTCCGCACCCGGGATTGTCTTGTTCAGGAACGCTACAATCGGAAGCATGGTCGCAGTATAGGGAATATTATCCACGATTGCGGATGCTATGCCCGATACCCAAAGAATAACAAGCACGGCAAGCCACAGTTTACCCTGGCAGACGTTTTGAATCCAGTCGGCAATCGCCTGGAGTATTCCCGTCTGTTCCGCTCCACCAACCACGATGAACAGCATGATGAAAAACACGAGAGACGGCCATTCGATCTCTTTTTCCAGCATTTCGACAATGTCCGTCTTGGTGAGCAAGACGATCAAAGCTGCGCCAAAAAGTGCAGCCACACTCACTTCCATGTGGAAGAGGCCGTGAAGAATGAAAAGCAGTATGACTCCAAGGAGCACAATACCGCCGATAAGAAGCACCCTGGCATCGGTGATACGATATTTTTCCTTAAGGAAGAGCATCATTTTGGGAACATCTTCAACCTTGGCTTTTTGATACGCGTTGCCATAAAGGAACTTGTTGTAGAGAATCTGAGCAATCATGACGATGATTACTACAGGTGTCAAATTAAGAACAAAGTCATTGAATGTCAGCCCGGCATAAGACCCGATCATAATGTTCGGCGGATCACCGATGAGTGTGGCAGTACCTCCAAAGTTCGATGCCACAATGAGTGGCATAAGGAACACAAAAGGCGACACTCCCAGGACAACAGAAATCTCAAGAGTTACCGGTGTGAGCAGGAGCATTGTCGTCACATTATCGAGAAATGCGCTAGTCACTGCCGTTACTATGCACAAAGCCGAAGAAAGGAGGAAAATCTTTCCTCTTGCAATCTGAAAGGATTTGTACGCAAGCCACTGAAAAACGCCGGAGACTTTGAGCACCCCGACGATGATCATCATGCCCATAAGGAGAAAAACCACATTCCAGTCTACCGCATGAAGCGCCTGCTCGTACGTGAGGATGGCATAAGCCTCATCGAAATGGCCGAAAGTATGAGTGATTACGAGAAGGGCGGCTGCGCCGAGAAATGCAGCGAGGGTCCTGTGCAAAATCTCGAATGCAATCAGCACGTATACCGCCAGAAAAACAACCAGGGCTATCCAGAATGCGGCACCCTGAAAACGTTGCATGGGAACGGTGATCGATGAAACGAATCTCTTCGATCCTGTTTCAGCAACTCCCTGCTCGAAAATCTTAGTTACCGGTATCACCTGAGACGGTTTGAAGCTGGCTCTCCTGACCTTGATAGCCCAATTGCCGGTTGTAATCTGATCGGGTGGGGCAGAAATCTCTGCCATGAAAAGACCGTTTTTGCCGGTCACGATTTCTTTCTGATGGGCACTGTCCGATTTAAGTATGAAGGGTTTTCCATTTAAATACGGGACAACGGTCGCGTCCGCAAGAGGGTTACCCGTTGAATCCAAAACATTTCCCTGGATCACGAGAACCGACTGGTTGGCAGGTGTTTTATCGCCATAACTCAGGCTCATGCTGCACATTACAGCGAGCACTACAAAGGTGATTATCAATCCGTTACGCTTCATTCTGGAATTCCTCTATCTCAAATCCGTGAAACTGAAGCATCCGTAGAAACGTGCTCCGCTCAGACTACTGCGTTGTTACGGGCATTCCCATGAGGGGCCAAATAATCGCTGCCGCAACTCCAACGACCACCATGAGAATAGCACTGGCAAGCAATCCCCAGGTAAAGAATTCTCCACTGGTGAACTGTTTCGAATCATAAGCGATGGCATTGGGCGCAGCTCCCACCAGCAAGATGAAAGGCATGCCCGCTGTCACGAGCGATGCAAAAAGCACTACTTCCGGCGCCACGTGGAGATACTTGGCAATAACAAGCGCTACAGGAAGTGAAATGGCTATTGCCGCAACATTCATGATGAAGTTGGTCATGACCATGACGAAAAATGCAATGCTCATGACGAATATGAACCAGTTCGCTTCCTTGAACATGGCAAGCCAGTTCACGGCCATCCACTGAGCGGCTCCCGTCTGCCAGAGACAAAAACCGATGCTCATGGCTCCAGAGAAAAGCAATATGATATTCCACGGTATCAGCTCAAGATCTTCAATATCCAGAATTCTCAGGATAAAGAACATAACAGTGGAAACAAGGAATATGGCCGATTTATCCAAGGCTCTCAAGGGCGGAACCATGACCTGAAGAGACATCACCAAAATCGCACTCACAATAATTATCAGGGCAATTATTTCATTGCGCTTCATAGGGCCGAGACCTGCGCTCAGTTCAGTGACGCGTTCCCTTAGCCCCGGAATAACACTTTTTTCAGGTTTGAAAAAGACGACGAAGAAAAGCCAGAGGAGACCGACCATGAGCCATCCGATCGGCGCCATATAGTAGCTCAATTCGAAAAAGCTTATCTCCTTTCCGACCATTTCTTGAAAAAAACCAAGGGCCACGATGCCCCGTGCAGCGCCAAGAAGAGTGATTATGCTTCCTGCGCCGCAGACGTATGCCATACCGATGAATAGACCTTTTCCGAATCTTGTAGGCTTATCCCCTTCACCATAGAGTGCATATATGGCAAGGAGCAGAGGGTACATGGTAGCTGCGACGCCGGTATGCGCCATAATGTGCGTGAGTATTGTAATCAGCACGAACACGCCAAGATAAATGGTCGTAGTCTTTTCTCCCACGACTGCAAGCATCTTATACGCCATTCTCTTGGTAAGGCCGGTCTTATTGAATACCAGCCCGATGACCAGAGATGCGAAAATGAACAGAACCGACGGGTCCATAAAATCTTTAAAGGCCTCTTTTGCAGGACGGATCATGAAGAGAGCCTGCATGATACCGATAACAAGACTGGTCACGCCAATGGGAATAACTTCAAAAACCCACCATAAGCCCGCCAGGAGAAAGACGGCAATTGCGCCTTTACCCTCTGGAGATAAAGGAAAATGTTTGCCCACCGGATCCACTGCATCGGGCCAGGCGGGAGAATAATACACTACGAAAAATAAACCTAATCCTGTAAATAAGGCTATGAGCCTCGTCCAATCTATCTTAGTTTTCGCCGGAGCGATTGCTGCATCCGCGGTCATGAAAGGGCCCTCCTTGAATACGCGTGAGCGTGCACACTCAAATTTTGCAAGCTTTTATCCTGGTACCGACTTCTTTGAACACGTCGGTAAGCCTGAGAATGCCGACAATACGATCCTTGGAAGTCGCAAGCAGCGACTGATGATGTCCCATGATCATTTGATGAACTGCCTTATCCAATGTGGCATCCTGATCGATGAATTCTCCCTCCAGCGGAGCTGCCACAATGCTCGACAGCTTGACAGTCGCAGCTTTACGGCAAAGGTCCTCAAGTGGGGTCTTCCACAAATCGTATCTGTCCATGGTGGATTTCATAAATTCCGCGCTGAGACCGAATCCTGAGACTTTTTTCAAGTCCCTGATTTCCGAATATTTCGGTTCAAGGGCTCTAAGAAAATCCAGTTGGCTGAGCTTGCCGATGACGTTCCCTTCCGCATCGCATACGAGAACCGCCCTATGGGGATCTCTGCCGGGAATCCCTTTTGCCTGAGCCGCCTCAAGTTCTGCAACTGCATCTGCAAGAGTCTCATCCTCACGCACACAAATGTACTGGTCCAGCGGCAACATCAAATCTTTGACCCTCATTTTGTCCATAAAAAGACCTCCATATGACAGACCTGCATCGAAGCGATCTCTGGACCTCCGGTCGTCTGGCGCCTCAATGAGGACTGCAATCAGAAAACTGTCTCATATGCCTTTGATCCGGATTACTGGGATGAAGAAGACGGGACGCCTCTCGTTCCCTTCGCCCAAATCCGGGCCGTATTCAGTAACTCTGCGGGACGATGAAGTCACCATCCTCTTGTCTTCACGAGGCGGTCAACTTCCGCCTGGCGAATACGTTCTTCCTGTTCTGTCTTGCGCTGAAAGGATTTTGTGATCTTTTCGACAAGTTCGGTCGTATCCGTGGGTTTCATGAGGTAATCGTACGCACCCAATTTCATACCGGAAATCGCAGTATCAACCGTTCCGTGCCCTGTCAGCATAATCACTTCGATGAGAGGTTTTGTGCGTTTTATTTCCCTGAGCACCTCTATCCCGTCTCTCCCGGGCATGAGAACGTCGAGAATGACCACATCGACGTCATGCTGACCGATCAATTGGATGGCATCATCCCCATTGAATGTCGTCTCCACATGAAAGCCGCGGGTTTGCAGGCGCTGAGCCAGAACCTCCACGAACTGTTCCTCATCATCAACCAAGAGCACTTTTGCGTTCATCAATATATCTCCAGTTAAGCTACTCTCCACGACATTCGATCCTTACGGCAATTCATATTCCGAACGCACCTACAGTGCATTCGCTCGTAAAACGCGCGAAAAAGGACGAAGCGAGAGGGAACAATCTAGCTGATTTGGCGGCACCCGAATCCGTGCATTCGGATAGAGATTGTCAGTAGAGGAAGCAAGGATTGTACCAGAAGGGGATTGTTACCAAGCGGCGGGGCGTCAGGTGTTGAGAGGAAATGACGTTGCATCAGGAATGCAACAAAATGCTACAACAGTGAGCAACAAAATGCTACATATCGCGACAAGAACGCCAACCACGTGCGACATGCCGCACTCAATGACCCCTTACTCATCCAGAAGAACCTCACCGTTAGAAATGCTCCCGGTACTCAGTTTATCGAGAACCCGGTCAAAAGGTCCGATGACAGAATCCACCACTTTGATCTTCTTCCAGGCAAGATATTGATAGTATTCTTCTTCTATTGCGCAGCAAATCACCATGTCAATCTTTTCGGACATGATGAGCCTGCAGAGCGTTTCCGCGGATGCTTGAGGCAGCACTATGGATTTTTCGAAGGTAACCCTTCCTTCGGAATCCACTGCTGCAATGAGTGCTTCCGGAGCCAAATCGAATCGCGGAGCTACATCGTCACCGAGCAAGGGAACAAGGACTCTCTTCACGTTCATAACGCTGCTCGGAGCATTACTCTCAGGCTTTGTTTTCTTTGGCTTTTTCACGAGACTAATCCGTGGCGCTTCAGTTTTCTCCATAACGTGCTGCGGCAGCAGCCGAGGATTCTGGCAGCTTCCCCTTTTCTGCCGCGGGCTTTTGTCATGGCATCCAGGAGCAGATTACGTTCGGCATCCGACCACTTGATATCAGTACGATTGTCCGACAAGGTCGAAGTATTCTGTACAGAGGCGCTCTCAATGTGGTTTTCCGTTTCGAGAAGTAGAGCAGATGGCTCGCGGAGGTAAGCAGGCAAATGTTCGGCATGAATCGTATTTCGTTCGCATACATTGACGGAATATTCCACGATATTTCGCAATTCGCGCACATTACCCGGAAAACGGTACGTGAGAAGGATCTTTTTGGCATCATCCGAAAAGCTCGAAACATTCTTATTGAATCGGGCATTGAACGTCTGCACAAAGTGGTCGAGCAGCATTTTCAGGTCGTCCCCGCGCTTGACTAACGGCGGAAGATGCAATCGGATGACATTTAGCCTGAAGAGGAGATCTTCCCGGAACAGGCCGTCACGCACCATTTTTTCAAGATTCCGATGGGTCGCGGCAATGACGCGTACATCGACATGGTGTCCTTTTGTGCTGCCGAGAGGATACACGACTTTGTCATCGAGAAATGACAGGAGCTTCACCTGGAGACTGAGCGGCAGATCACCAATCTCGGTCAAGTATACGCTCCCGGAATGGGCGAGACGAAAGCGGCCGGGTTTGTTTTCTATGGCTCCTGTGAAAGCTCCTTTTTGATGCCCGAAGAGTTCGGATTCAAGGAGAGCCTCAGGTAAAGCGCCGCAGTTGATTTTGATAAACGGTCCTTTTGCCCGGTCAGATGCATGGTGAATTGCTTCCGCAACCACGTCTTTTCCTGTTCCCGTTTCTCCGGTAATAAGGACCGATGAATCCGTCTGGGCAATTACCGGGATGATCTTGAAAATACGTTGCATTTCCCCGCTGACGCCGACAAGTCTTCCCTGAAGAAGCGATTGAACCGCATCATCCAATGACGATTCCTGAGACCGCAAATCTTCAACCGATTCGATAAAGGCGATCACGTTACCATCATTGTCAAAGAGAGGAGAGACGGTCAGGCGAACGGGAATTTTCTGGCGATTCCGATTCACGATATTGGCCTCGGAACAGAACTGCTCGCCGGTTTTTGCCACGTCTTTTATTGGGCAGCCGTGTCCGCACAGATTACCGCGAAGAATGTAGTGGCAGGGTATGCCGTACGAATCGGGATTGGGAAATCCTGTTACGGCTTCGAGACCTCTGTTGACCAGGATCACCTTGCGATCTGCATTCAACACCATTACGCCAACAGGAATCTCATCCAGAACCTGTCCAAGAAGCACCGGCAGTCGGGAAAGTCCTTTTATCTGCAATTGCCGAAATGGTGACAAGAAGTGAGCCTTTCTGCATGAGAAACATCGTATTTTTGTATAATAGTTTAGATTTACCCGTAGATCAACTCGTCGGCTCTTGCGGCAAACGAGGATCGGGGTCAATTGTCCGCCAATACGAAAGCGTTTTCAAAGCAGCAATATCGGGGGAACCTTTTCTGTAAACGGATTATAATCAAAATTGCGGAGCTGACTCTGGAGCGATTGCAATCCCACGCTTCAATACGAGACATAGTAGGGACCGGCGTCCCGAGGCTGTCTCAAAAAATTGGAATTTATCCCAGAGCGTGGCATGATTTCTGTGCCTTCGAGAATTTTGAGACAATCTCTTCCTATCGGTCCATTATCGATATCATTGATCATATTGAGGATGCGCAGAAACGGAGGTCGGCACCCACCAATACTCCTGATCTTCAATCGGACACTAATTTTGGCAATTTCTATAACTTCTCCGTATAGTCTATTTTGGCGCCTTTTTCTGAAGCGCGGCGCTGCTGTCGCTCATGTTTTCCGACGGAGTGGCCCGCCCGAGAAACTCAGGCAGCTCAAGGCCTACCGTTTTTGCCAGGTCGTGCATGGGAGGAAGAACTCCCAGTAATCGCCGTCCCAGATCGGAAAGTCCGCCATTACCTCCGCCGTCCCATATGACCATTTTTTCGATGGGCAGCTTCTGTATGGCTTCGGCCTGAATGTGCGTAAGATCGACGAGTTTCTCTATGAGCAGCAGTGCAGCAGTGAGAGAAGGATCTGCTGCGCAGGATTCGATCAGCGCCTTGTATCCAGCAGCGCGGGCATCGAGTTGTGATTGAGCTCCCTGTGCCTCTGCCTGCATGCGAGCAAGAACTGCTTCAGCCTCTCCTTTCGCGATCAAGACCCTTTTTTGCCGCTCTGCTTCTGCATTGACCACTGCTTTCTTGCGCTCCGCCTCCGCGGGTACAATCATTTCGGCATTCAAACGGGCTTCTTCTCTATGAGATCGGGCTTCTTCGGCCAGCTTTTGGGCTTCCTCCTGAGCTACCCGCACCGTTGCATCGGCTTGAACCGAAGCACTCTGGGACTTGGCTCTGGCCTCTTCTTCCGCCACTTTCTGCATTGCGTTGAATCCGGCTTTACTCGCGTTGGCTTTGGATTCGGTTTCCACGGCCTGGGCATCGAGCACCGACATTTTCTGCCGGCGTTCGCGCGATGCATCCGCTTCTCCAACCGCTGCGGAAGCTTCGGCGGCTGATACAGCTTTACGTCTATCTCTCTCCGCTTCAGCCTCTCCGACGGAGGCTTCGGAGTTAGCTGCGGCTACAGCTCGCCGTTGATCGCGTTCTCGTTCCGCAACTCCAATTTTTCCCAACTTCTCCTGCTCGGCAACATCGATTATAGCCTGATTGACCGCTTCCGCTGCGGCCTTCCTTCCAAGAGCCTTGATATAACCGCTGTCGTCTTCGATATCTTTGATGTTGACATTGATTACGCTCAAACCTATCTTTTCGAGTTCCACGGAAACCGCGTCGTTCACTTTTGCCATGAACGCCTGGCGATCTCTGTTGATCTCTTCAATGCGCATCGTGGCAATGACGGCCCGCATTTGGCCGAGAATGATATCCTGGGCCTGTTTTTGTACGTCCTCGATGGTCTGGCCGAGAAGTCGTATCGCAGCATTCTGCATAATGCCCTGTTCTGTGCTGATTGCCGCGGTGACAGTAGTTGGCACGGAAACCCGGATGTTTTCCTGAGAAAGGGCATTGGCCAATTCGATGGGAACGACAAACGGCTCAAGATCCAACCATTCAAAGGACTGGAGCACGGGCCATACGAAAGCAGCTCCTCCATGCACGCATTTTGCCGCTCCTTCTCCGGTTTTTCCGTAGATTACCAGGATGCGGTTTGACGGGCATCGCTTATATCTTCCTATGAACACCCATATGAGTCCGCACAACAGAACCGCCAACAGCACGGTTAACGCGAGAGCAATCATATCGATATCTCCTCATTCAATGGCTTTACTTCGAGTACATTGTTATCGCCGATTCCCACCACCAGGACCTTGGTTCCGGCAGGCATAGACTCACCCTCCAATGAGCGGGCTTTCAGAAAGCTGATAACACCGCCGATGGAGACTCGCACCTGTCCGGTGCCTTGCTCCGGGATGTCCAGATACACGGTAGCTTCCGTTCCTACGGCAGTCCACAAATCCAAATTACCTCTCTCCTGGAGTCGCAGCAGCGAATACAGGAGATAAGATACTGCCATCATTGCAATAATGCCCCAGAAACAGCTATACAGGATAGCGAGCAGGGGAGAAGTTCCCGCGAACAGATACAGTGCCCCGGACCAACTGAATAGAGTGCCGAATGCAATGACCGACCGAACCGAAATCAGCGTGAAGGTAACTGCAGCGTCAGCCCCGTGTAGATGATCATGGGTATCCAGGTTATGGTCGACTCCCGCGTCGCCGGCATGCATGTGGGAATCGGTGTCCACTCCGAGCAGTGCAGCAATTATCTGCCAGACGAAAAGAATACTGAATACGATAGCGGATAGCACAAAGATCTTGTTCAGTACGGATAGACCTTCCCACCATGCTTCCATAGTTCCGCCTCGGGCTGGATCGTAATGCAGGCACGCCAGTCATCTGATTGTCGGGCGTGCAGCCTCAACACATAACTCGTCATTACCTGTGAAGGGTTGTCATCGTCTTGCATTCAAAAAGAGAATGGTGGGAGGACCTTCGTCGTAAGAATGTCCGCCTAATCCTCTCCAAGAACTTTTGTCATCCGCCTGGTTGAAAAATTGGGGTCAGGCGAATGGCAAAAGTTCTCGAGGTGGAATTCGGGGAGTCCGGCTAAACGCGGGATTTGGATGCCGCTTATAGCCCGGACTCCACCATTTTCCTTCTTCGATTGCGAATCGGTATCATAAGGCAACAAACCAGACAAGAGTCAGTGATAATCGTGAGTGCCCAATACGACCTTCAGACCGGTCTTGGCTTCAATGAGTTTTGCCATATCTTCGGGCTTTGTGTATGGACAGTCCGGTTTGGCCGAAGCCATACATGAACTGAGATGGATAACGTCAGGTTTCATCTCGGACAGTTTGGCTGCCATTCCGAGTGTTGGAATCACAGCCCGCCCCGGACATTCGCAAGCAACGAATGCCACAACTGTTGAAGGTTCGCTGAAGTTTCCTTCTCCCTGCGCCGCCGCTTTCAGGCATCTCCATTCTCCCGGGCAGCCATAGCCGCTTTCCATGTATGCCCCGCATCCTACAATCGCCACTCTTTTCATGATTAATCCTCTTGATGATCGAAAAAGATAGTACCAATCTTATAAAAGGATTGTCTCGAATTCAATCGGTTTTTTCTCCGCTGCAACAGTGAAGAAAGGTGAGCTCAACTATCTTGGGTTTTCTTATCTCTATTTTCGAGAATGTACCTGTTGCATTGTTCGCGGAATTCTCCGACCACTTCTCGAACCGGCCTCTTGGTTTCTTTGGATTCCTTGCCTATCATTTCCCAGAAGCTATCGATCAACGGATAGTCTTCCTTGGTGAAAAGTATAGCGAGGGTGCTTCCACACGAGCACTGGCGATATTGCATGGTATGCTGAATGTTCAAAGAATTGGTGAATTCCTCAAGACCGTGAGCCAGGGGAGACGTATTATGAATGTAGTCAGGAAAATTTTCGTAGACTTTTCCGCATGTCCGGCACTTCTTGGGAAATAATCTGCGATTATCGCCAATCAGAGCGAATAGTTCGATATACTTGAGGAATTTAGGATTGTAAGGGTCTTTCATTGTTCGTATCGACAGATTCTATGAGGTCAATATACGGTTATTAAAACCTGGCGTCCAGTAATCACCGTACGATTTCCATGTGTTCTTTTGTTTGAAAAGTTCACGAGTTCTTCTTTTGATCCAACAAGTCTTTTAGCGCTGCAAAGGGTCTGTAACTTACATCTGCTCCTGATGCACCATCACCTATTTCATCATGCGCTTCTTCGGAATAACGTCCATGTTCCTTATCGTGACAATAGACGCACAGGAGTTCCCAGTTGCTTCCATCAAGAGGATTGTTGTCATGATTGTGGTCTTTATGATGAACAGTGAGATCGCTCAGTCCTTTGCCGGAAAATTCACGACCGCATCGGCCGCAAACATGAGGAAACAGTTTGAGTGCGCGGTCCCGATATCCGGCAGTGCGAAGTTCCTGGTTCCGCTTTGCTTCTGCCACTATCTCATCCAGTCTCCCGCTTTTCTTCGGGGGTTTTCGCTGATTCATTCAGTCCTCCGAACATTATCTACCGCGACCGGTTAGGAGCGCGGTGACAACTATAA
Organism: Desulfomonilaceae bacterium; assembly: GCA_041740635.1. Classification (GTDB taxonomy): domain Bacteria; phylum Desulfobacterota; class Desulfomonilia; order Desulfomonilales; family Desulfomonilaceae; genus Desulfomonile. The sequence continues at coordinate 58,451 of JBGSLQ010000008.1, forward strand.
TCGCCATTTCTCATATGAATATGCATGAACCACACGTTGTGCTTTGCTTTTTGCCCAGTGCTCCAATCCCATTTTCTTGATGAGACATAGATTGAACATTTTGGTGTTGTGCCAGAGTTTTGCATTGTCCGCATACGGTTGCAAGTAATCACAAGGAAATTCGGAACAATCGCAACAAAAATTGATTCCTCTCCGATCCGCGCAGGGATACACGCGGCAATTCATGGGAAGATGGGAGCATTTCCCGCCCTCATCGCGACACCCCTTGCAGACCGCTTTTTCAGGAGGAATCCCCAGCTCCTTGGAAACCAACATTCTCATTTCGGGATTTTCATGTGCGAGATAGAGATAACACGCAAAACACGGAAGGCCGCATGGAGCCGTCATACGAATATAATCCATCGTTTTTTCCTCACTATTGAAACGTGCTTGCACTCTTTAGAAACGCATTGCGGAACATCCCTCATCGATTGCGGTATGTTCAATGCCATGGTCTTGGCTCATTCTTCGGCAGGAGAACTTTGGAGAATTGCCCCCGCAATTCTGTTTCTCAGGTACTCATCCGGTAGGACTCCCCTATTGTTAGATTAGTGTTAGATTTCCATTGACCAAGAGCATGGCATGGAGTATCCTCCACGGCTCGCGCACACAAAAACTGTAATCATCACAATATGCTTCTCGAGTTTTTCGTAATGAACGGTTGCGCTTCAGGACAACTTTGCATTCTCGTCCTCGGCCATCGCTGGATTTCGAGGATGAATGATCTCATACGATTTCGCAATCAAAAAGGGAATCGAGGAGGAAAACATGCAAGTGTTCCTCAAAATACCTTCTTGAATCAAGACGGCACCAAAAACAGTGAATTCTGAATCTTTTCTTCTCATTCTGAGTGTTGTGGCCGGCGCGTACATGGCGTGGAATATTGGCGCTAATGACTGCTCGAATGCCATGGCTTCGGCTGTGGGGGCAAAAGTCATCACTTTGCGGCAAGCTCTTGTGCTGGCCACGATCCTGACATTTCTCGGCGCAACATTCGTTGGGTCTCAAGTTGCGAACACCATTCTGAATGACATTGTGAATCAGGAAGCAGTCAAGAACCCGGTTCTCGTCTGGTTAGGTCTCTTATCAGCTTTGTTTTCGGCTTCTCTCTGGGTGTGTCTGTCAACGTACAAAAACCTCCCTGTGTCCACTACCCACTCTATCGTTGGAGCGATGATTGGAGTTGGACTGGTGGCGGGCGGTCCCAAGGTTGTTCACTGGGGCAAGGTCGCTTTCATCTTTTCTTCGTGGATTCTCTCCCCAATTCTGAGCGGAATAGCAGCCTTTTTCCTCTTCAAATTTATAGATAAGACCATTCTTTCAAAGTTGGATACAGCGCGCGGGGCCGTATATATCAGCCCAATTCTGGTAGCTGCAACAGTTTTCGTTGTAACCCTCTCCCTGATAGCAAAAACGCCTTTAGGAACCAGATTCCATATAGAGGGAATGGACATTCTCGCGGTCTCATGCGTTACCGCTTTAATGAGTTATGTTATATGCTTTGGTATTCTCAAATACATGCTTAGTCAGGGTAAGTTTGCCGTGGCAGAGCAAATCTTTCGATATTTGCAGGTCATGACTTCGTGTTATGTTGCTTTCGGAACCGGTGCAAATGACGTGGCAAATGCCATGGGGCCGCTTGCAGGTATTTATTTCATATACACGAATGGTGTGGTCGCGGAGCAGACTCCGGTTGCACCACTGCTCCTCGCTTTTGGAGGCGTTATGATCTGCGTGGGAATCTGGACGTGGGGATATCGAGTCATAGAGACGATGGGTTCCAAAATAACCGAGTTGACCAGTGTGCGCGGGTTTACCGTGGAATTTTCCGCGGCAACCGTAATTCTGCTGGCAAGCATGATGGGTCTTCCGGTGTCCACAACCCATGCGGCGGTAGGTGCATTTGTAGGCGTCGGTCTGGCAAGAGGGCTCCAAGGTCTTCTGGACCTGGGGACACTGGCTCATATCATGGTTTACTGGTTGATTACGGTTCCCGTTGCAGCGATTACGTCGGCAGTTATTTATCTGGTTTTGATTTTTCTCGTGAATGGAAGTCTATAGGTGGTGAAGAATGAGACTCGTCCTCGGCAATCTATTTCGACGATCGCCCTTTGAAAATACGCTCCGTCATGCAGAAAAAGTGGCCCAATGCGGTCCTTTATTCGTCAGAGCAATCCAGTCTTATTTTGTGGCAAACCGCGAAGAGTTCGAGCTTCTCAAGGAAGACATACGGGAAATCGAAGCAGAAGCAGACAGGATGAAAAGAAACATCCGCGGTCACTTGCCTGCATCCATTCTCATGCCCGTGGATAAATCCGTCTTTTTCACATTTCTTCGCGAGGCCGACAAAGTAGTCGATTCCATAAAGAACGCCCTTTACTGGATGTCGTATTATCGTCTGGAGCTGCCGGAAGACATTCAGAATGATTATATCCTGCTTACCAAGGAGGTCGGTGATTACCTTGGTTTTTTACCGGAAATGGTACGGCGCGGCCACACGTTTTTCTCCACGAGAATGGAACAGGACCGTGAGGCGGTGAAGGAGATCATTCGAGAGATTCGATTTCGGGAAAAGGAGTCCGACGATCTTGAGAAAACAATGTTTATTCGACTCTGTGCGGACGAAACAATTCCTCCGAAAACTTTTTTCATAATGATACGTGTGGTGGAGACCACGGGAGACATTGCAGACCATCTGGAGAATTCAGCGGACATGATGCGCATAATGATCGCCCGGTAATTGACGTTCGCCGGGGAGAATCTCTCCTGATCAGACTGGTATTCTTTACTGCGAGTTCAAGTTTGAAGTGTGATGTTGGTCGGCACTCTCTCAGAAAGTTCCGAACCCATTTGATTTTATACACCCAATCGTATTGCCCTGCGAAGTCTTCCGACTAGCAGGTCATCGCCTTCTGAAGGGCGAGGGCTTCATCCCTCGGAAGGGTAGTCTGCACCAGGCAGCCATTGTTTTCCCGAAGAACATTGAGGACCTTTTCAGTATTCAGGTCGCCTCTGACCGCAAGAATCAGTGAAGAGGTACCGGGATTCATGGCGCCTGTCACTTCATTGATGACATTTTTGGGAACGCCGGCAGCAGAATATTTTGCAGCCACGGTACCCGCCAACCACCCGAGAACGAGTCCTGCCTGTACCCCGAAAAGTGCTCCCATAAATGAAGCTCCCGAGAAGATCCACCCTACCAATCCGCCCAAGAATCCGAAGTACAAAGCCCCTGTCGTTGGAATCTGGGAGAATAGATCGAAGGATTGTTCGGTGATCGTTTCACCGTCAGGCGTTTTTTCGAGAAGAACAGAATCCTCCAGCTCGACGATCGCCGCCTTTTCGAGTTCTTTCATTTCAGTTAAGAGAGCATCCGCCTGGTACCTGTCCTTGAATCCAACAACCAGAAGTTCATGCATTATTTCTCTCCAGAGTACATAGGAATTCTGCATTATGTGAACAATATCGCGGAAGAGAAAGATACCCTTATCTCAGGCCGGGCGTCAATGAGAAATTGTGGGGGGACGGTAAAGCTTCAGTTTCCAGCGGTGGCTTGAGAGGTATTTTGTTTGAGTACTTAGGATGCCGGTGAGCGAAGCGTACCGTATCGTTGATGCCAGAGCGTCTGAATGCCGGTCATTGCGAGCGAAGCGAAGCAATCCCCTGAAGGTACAGGCACGCATCAGGAGATTGCCACGTCGCTCCGCTCCTCGCAATGACATATCCCCCGACGTCTCATCTCCGTGGGTAACTGAAAGAATACGGGGGCGGCGATAACACAGCTTGAAGGCACATTTTAAGCCGGAGATGGAGCCTGGAGCGACGGGAGCAGGATTGTCTCATTGAGCGCCGAACAATCTTATTCAATTGATGGATACTTCGGGTCTCTGGTCAGTGGTGAGATAATTGCAGGAATTTTACTGGATGACAGCAAATTATTCGCGTGCTACGCCGGGTTCGTATTCCCGAGGAATGCATACATCAACAGCAATCAAGAATCGGCACGATCGGGGACACTCAAATCCCTTTGCTGGTGATGCGGTCGTCGTGCTTTATCCGTTCCTGAATACCTTTTCCGATCTGGTACGTACGATCGAATTCCGACCAGAAGGCTTTCTCTTTGTCTTTCCACCCAGCACCGAAACGCTCATCAAAGAAATCCCCCAGCTTGTCAAACAGCAGTTTCCAGGGAGGCTCACCTTGCTCATGAGCCTTAAACAGAGCGGTTAGCAGTTCGTCGAGTTCAGGCAGGGTCTCCTTGGGGAGATAGGAAATGGCTCCCTTCCGAACGCAGGCCAGCAGCGTATCGGGATCGATGGCATGAGCTGTAAGCATAACTGTAGGAAAATTTCTGGCAACAGACTCTTCCAGCAGCTTCAATCCGTTAACACCCATGATGTCGAGAATCACCAAATCATAGCGGTTGTTTTTCAATTTTTCGGACGCGCTATGATAATCACCCGCAGGATCAATGACAGAATCCTCAAGGACGTCCTGTATCGATTCGAGTATGTCGGGTTCATCATCGACCGCCAGAATGTGCTTACCTGCCAAGTACGATTTATTCTTCATAGGTGTTACTCCGAAAAAGTAAGCTTGCAATCGCCCCTTTGAACTTAGAAACTTCAGGATCAAAAGTCAAGCACGATAGTGTTCACCACTTCGTGAATTGGATCGTTAGCTTACATTGAGTGACTACTTGATGAAAAAATTACTGAATGGGAAACACTTTTTCGGTATAATGAACTTGCAACGCTTTCAGTGCTCGATCCAATGAAGTCCATTTGAACTGTTATATTATAGATCGCACGATCTTTTATGAGTCAGTTGACCGACAATTATTTCAGGAAACCAGACCAATCACTGTTCAGAATTCGTCGGAAACGAAAGCTCTGCGAAATTATTTCGTTACAGACTGTACCTATTACGTTCTTTGCCGCCAGGCGGATGTTCACATATTTGAACGGTTTCACTTGACTTGCGAAGGAATGTACCGGTAATTTGGTTAAGAATCGTTACGTGGCACACGGAATGAGTTGAGTTGGACTCGGCACAACAAAAGGAGGTTGAGGTGAAGGTAGAGAAATTGGCGATCGTCGTCATGGTCTGCTTGATCAGCTTCGGTTTACTCGTCGGCCCCTCCATGGGACAGGCCCCATCTCTGGACAAGTGGAAGCCGGCCTTCGATCCATCGAAAGCCAAGTACAAGTGCGTTGTATCCAATGTTTCTCACCCGGTACTCAAGGGGGTTTACGCAGGATTCGCCATTAGAGATGAGCTCTGGAAGCGGACTAACGGTCAAATCTATATCGATTACAAACCCTTCTCCATGTTGGGAGGCGAAGTCGAGGTCCTCAACCAACTTCAAATGGGCGCCATCCAGGGAATGGGATGCAGTTCTGTGGCAGCAACCAACCTGGGGCCTCGATTCGGGCTTGTTAACCTGCCGTTTCTCATCGATTCTTTTGACAAACTCGACAAATTCGTGGGCAGTGGACAGCTTTTCGATCACTTTATGAATGCCATGGACCATCAGGGTATTATCGGGCTGGATATAACGGGGTACGGCAATTACGGCTGGGCTACGATCGATCCGGTCCGTTCCTATGATGATGCCAAGAAGGTGAAATTCCGCACCGCAGAAGCCGCAGTAAACCAGTTGCTTTATCAGGAGTGGGGATTCAATCCGGTAGTCATGCCGTGGCCTGACGTGCCTGTTGCTCTAAAGCAGGGTGTCATTACGGGTTTGGATCATACCCCTTCAGTCTGCAATATTACCAAGAAGTTTGAAGACGCCAAATACTTCACCTATGTTAACTACGCCCAGGGACTGTTTATCTGGATCTTTAACAAGGGCTGGTTCAATTCGCTGCCGCCGGATCTGCAGAAGACTTTCAGGGAAGTGGTCCGCGAAGTCTGCGCAAATATCCGTAAAGAAGTTGTGCAGCAGGAATTCGATCAGATAGAGGCCGCCAAGAAATCAGGAGTCGAGTTCATAACCCTTCCCGAAGGGGACATGAACACCCTCCGGAAAAAGTCAGTGCCGGTTCTGGACAAGTACGCACCGGAAATCAACAAACTTTATCCAGGAGACAAGTATAGACCCACCAATTACCTGGAAGAGGTTAAAGGCTACATAGGCTATAAACCCTAGCATGTTCAAAAGAGAGCCTCCCTTGAGGCTCTCTTTCATGTAATGGCGTTATCCATGGGGGAATGTGCTTTTCTTCCCTCTGGCCCCGAAGCTGCCGTTAAAGGCTTGTTTCCCGTCACCGGATTGCAATCTTCCGGATCTCAGTTAGCCAACCATCCAAAGGAATAGCTCTATGTTTGGAAAAATCCTCAATGGAGTCGACAAAATCCTCACGTTTCTTGAGGATTGGACGCTGTTTATCAGTGTCATGGCAGCTCTTTTTGCACTGTTTTTTAATGTCGTTCTTCGCTACACCATAAACTATACCCTGGCCTGGTCCGAAGAACTGGTTCGTGAAGTCATTATTTTTACTACTTTTATTGGTTGTGGCGCAGCAATCAAGTACCGCTCCATGATCAAGATCGACGCCCTGGTTCAATTGATCCCCAAACTAAAGCTTCCCTTGACATATTTCAGTCACCTGATGACCATCATTTTCTCCCTTATGATGCTTTATTACGGCTGGAAAATCGCCGCGTTACAGGTGATGACTCAACAAAAGACCATCATTTTGGAAATACCTCTGGTGTATCTGTATGCCTTACTCCCCATCATGGGATTCACTATGCTCATGCGTACCATCCAAGTCATATATCAGGACCTTCAAGAGCAGCGCACTCCCAAGTAAGAACTGGGGGCGAGTGGAGAGAAACATTACCTTTCGTCATGGCGGAAGCCCTGGCACTGATACACGTGTAGGAGATTGATCCTTATGGAATCGAGTCATGTCATTATCATTTTGATTCTCCTGGGTTTCTTGGCGACCTATGTTCCTGTTTTTATGTGTCTGTTTTTTACCGCAGTCCTTGGTTTCCTGCTGTTCACCGATTTGCCCCTGTTATTGCTCGCTCAAACCCTATTTCGGAGCCTGGACAACTTCTCGCTTGTGGTGGTGCTCTTTTTCATTCTCTGCGGCAATATTATGACCACCGGCACCATAGTCGAAAAGCTCATCAAGATGGCAAATGCCGTGGTGAGCTGGCTTCCCGGCGGGCTGGGAATGGCAGGAGTTATTGCATGCGCCCTCTTCGGTGCTATCTCCGGATCTACCGTGGCTACGGTTGTGGCCCTGGGAGGATTCATGATCCCGGCGCTCATCGAGAAGGGATATCCGAAGAATTACGCGGTCGGATTAATGACCACCTCAGGGAATCTCGGAGTGGTCATCCCCCCGAGCATCTCGATGATACTCTACTGCATGATCAGTAACGTGTCTTTGCAGGGCCTGTTCTTGACCGGCTATCTTCCAGGTATTGCAATAACCCTGCTCATTTGCATTTATACCTTCTTCCTATTCCGCAAGAACAAGGATCTCGTGCGCACCCCGATTTCGGGAATACGAGAATTCTTTGCCATTTTCAAAGAAGGCTTCTGGTCTTTGATGTTGCCCGTCATCATCTTCGGCGGCATTTTTTCCGGAGCGTTTACTGCAAACGAAGCTGCAGTAGTGGCATGCGTATATGCAGTCATTGTGGAACTGTTCATTCACCGATCCATAAACTTGAGTCAACTGAAACAGGTGATCGTCTCCTCAGCTATCACCTCTGCAACCCTGTTGATCATCGTAGCAGGCGCGAGCTGCTTTGGCAGATTGCTGACCCTGGAAAACATTCCAGGAAAGATTACGGAGGCTGTTTTAGCCACTATTCAGTCCCCCTGGATCTTCCTGCTTGCCATGAATGGTCTTCTGCTCATAGTGGGCATGTTCATGGACATTATTTCGGCAACCCTTATTCTCGGGCCTGTTTTTCTCCCGATGCTGAGCGCGTTCAATATCGATCCAATGCATTTCGGACTTCTTATGACTATCAATCTCGCGATCGGGTATTGCACTCCGCCGGTAGGGGTCAGTCTTTACATCACGGGAGCTATGGTCAACAAAGACTTGGTCTGGGTGACAAAAGCGTGTTTACCGTTCCTGATCATTCAGATTAGCATTCTTTTGATAATGACGTTTATTCCAAACACAGTTCTTTGGCTGCCGAGGCTCATGGGCTACATACAATAGAAAGCGGAGAGTTGTAGTCAGGCAAACCTGAATTCCAACTTCCTGCTTTCTGAACACATGCTCGAGGGGGGAGACCGGGAGGAACTTCTTTTAAGGAGTTCCTCTTAACGTTGGTCATTTGGTCGTGAAATGGTAGTTCACAGGCATTGATAATCGCAACGCTCTACGGTTCTCGGAATCGTAGGATCTTGAATATCTCCTGCGTCGAGTAATTCCGTCCTGATGCGGAAATGTGTTTACGGTTTCGCTCGTTTCCAATTATGTCGGATATGCCCCGATCCTTCTTTGGTGGAAAACTCCTTGACGGTTGCAGTTCCGGTCGGATCAAAAGCAAATCTGTACTGGTCGTTTCCATCGAATTCATAGATTCCGATCACCGTCTTGCCGGCACTTGGGCCGTTTCTACGGACAAAATGCATTTGTTTCGGGTTCGTTGCAGGGTCGATTTTTACGATATCAAAGATGATAGTCTCGTTATGCTGCTGGGGAACGACGAGAGTGCCTTTGGTGCCTTCATACGTGATTTTGCTGCGACCGATGTGGTCTCCAGACAACTGCTTGCCGTCATGCTCTCCTACAATCATTACCCAGGCACCCTGAAGCTTGTTAATTTCTTTTTGGTGGTCGGTCTCAGCGCTTGCGGCCATAGGACACCCGATACCACACACAATTGCGAGACATACAGATAACAAAATTGCTGTGAAACGCATGATTTTTACCTCTCTCACTGAATTTCCCGCAGGACGGGGTGTACACAAATACTATTTCAGCCTCTATAGAAGGTTAAAACATCGTTATACTGCAGTCAACTATCATGAGATTTCCTTCGGCTGTGATAGCGGTTGCCACCACTGAAAGAGATGACAAATCGGCAAGCATTCGGAATTGCATTAATGCCATTTCGCATTCAAGATGCTAACTGCACTGACCTGGCTCCGTAGGTCAGAGGCACCCCTGTATCCGTGCCCAAATGTCAATCTTGGGTGCCACGGACCTGCCGTGTAGGTCCGTGTTACCGCCTCAATGAGAAATATCTTGATTGCAAGTGCGTATAATGCCATTTCGCTAATAAATCCGATAAAATCGAGAGGTCCGGCAGAGACGCCGGACCCCTACCATCAGCCGGTAGTGGCCGCGCCTCCGTGCCGGCCAAAATTGGATTCATAAAAGCGAATACGTATAACACATAATTACAGTGGATAAGCAGATCAAGTCATACAATACACTGTTTCAGAGAGCTATTCTTCCTGTAATCCGAACTTATAGATTTTGTTGATCAGCCCTTGTCTGGATAACCCGAGTTTCTTTGCTGCCATGCTCCTGTTTCCATTGCATTCGTGAAGCGCGAAGACGATCATTGAACGCTCGAGATCGTCAATTGCGTCTTTCATGAGCGGTGAATGCCTGGGTCTGTTTTGGGCAAGTTTTTCCAGAGATTTCGTTATCCTCGGAGAGAGGCTGCGCACGGAAATATGGGCCCCGTCCGCAGTCATGATGTGCGCACGTTCGATCTCATTCTCCAGTTCTCTCACGTTTCCCGGCCATGCATATTTCATGAGCAGGTCCATTGCAGCAGGATCGATACCCCGTACCGGTTTGCCTGTTTGTGAGGACAATTTCGCGAGAAGGTGATGAATCAGCACCGGGATATCTTCACTCCGCTCCCGGAGAGGAGAAATGATCACCGGAAACACGTTGACCCGGTAAAAAAGATCCTCTCGGAACTTTCCCTCTTGAACCAACACGTGTAGATCGCGATTTGTGGCTGCTATAAGTCGTACATCCACTGTTTGCGTTACAGTGTCACCGACCGGCTTGATCTCTCCCACCTGGATAGCTCTGAGCAGCTTGACCTGCATTGCAGGTGAAGTCGCTTCAATTTCATCAAGAAAGATGGTTCCGTTATGAGCGGCCTGGAACACCCCGTCATGATCGGAAATGGCTCCGGTGAAAGAACCCTTTTTATGACCGAATAGCTCGCTTTCTATGAGTTCGGACGGAATCGCGGCACAATTCAGGGATACCATGGGCTTGTCCGCACGGGAACTCAACAGGTGTATTGCTCTTGCAATAAGCTCTTTTCCCGTTCCGGATTCACCCTGGATCAGGACTGTGGTGGTGCTCGGCGCAACCTTTCGCACGAGGGATCTGACTTCCCGAATCTGTTGGCTTGTACCAAGGAAATCGTCCAGTGGATCGCCATTCTGATACGCGGATGTTATTTTAGGGGGTTTTGCCTGTAGCGGGCTTGAGGCCTGGGGGGTCGCAAAATCCGATTCCAGCGCATGTTGCATGAATCGTGCTGCCTGGGATGCAAGTATCTCCAGAATCTCCTGATCGGTCGGAGTGAACACTCCGGCACGCTTGTTCAGGACCTGGAACACACCGATGATTACTCCGTCCGGAGCCTGCAAAGGTACACAGAGAAGATTCTTTGTCGTGTAACCCGTCCTCAGATCGACGGATTTTTGGAATCTCGAATCGTGGTACGGATCTATGATATTAAGTGACTTTCCATGAGTGAAAACCCAGCCGGCAATTCCTGTATCCCACGGAATCCTGATTTGATCGTGCATGAGACCGACTCCCATATGAGAGTACAGCTCCTGCTTTTTCGGGTCGGCCAAGAAGATAGTTGCTCGCTCGGCATTCATAACAGTCGGGGCTTCTTTAATGAGTATCTCGACCAATGAACTCATGTTGGTCTCGCTACTCATGACGATTCCCATTTTGAAGAGGAGTGAAATCCGTTCAAGATAGGATCCCAGTGGCCGCACCTGCCTCTGAGGCTGGATGGAGCCTTTTTCCATACCCAGAGCCTCTTTGAGTAAGGTCATATCCATATGAATGATGATAGATTGTACCAACTCATCCACAGAAATTTTCCCATTGAGCAACAGGACTTCGTAAGGAGTTTTCCCGGTCTTCCTGTACTCCCCCACGGCATCCATGTAATCCTTCTTACTTATTATTCCTGCTTCGAGCAGGAGTCTGCCGATGGCTTGATGATCGATCACCCGTGTTCTCCGGTTTTCCCGTACAGGGCAATTTCTCCGGTCTGGCCGTGGATTATCATTTTGCTTCCTACAACCACCCGAAGATCATTAAATAAAACCGACTCCGACCGGCCCATGAATTTTTGAATCTGACTGACCTGCCCCACATAGACTTTGCCCAGTGACTTGGAAATATCCGCCGCATGAGCACCTCTCCCTCCCAACCGACTCACCAGGGCTGTCGCAACGGGCAGCGAAAAGACACTTTCCATGATCTCTTCCGGGATGGGATCGTTCACAACAAATATAAAGCCGTCAAGCTTTTCCGATTCGGGCAGACGTTCATTCATCGCGTCTATTATGGATTGAGCCTTGTTAATGTGCCGGAACGGAGCAATCTGATTTCTGTCCGTAACCATGATACCGCGGAATATTTTCCCTGATACGCCGGTTCCCTGAGCTATCACCGTGTATCCGGATACTTTGAGCGGCGGAACGTGTTCCTTTCGTTCCCTGTCCTTACGGATCTGTAGAATGAATACCTTACCTTTTTCAATGGTGTATTCCAGTCTCGTATCAAAATGGAGGCGCTCGGCCGTCCGGAAGAGTATCCGCGAGAGCTGGGACCATGCTTCAGGCATCTGGGAGGCGAGGGATTCCCGGGTTTTCCACAAATCGTAAACCGGCATGGTCGACACCTTTCCGTTTACCACATCCGTTCCCTGGTCTCCCTGGGCGAAATCTCCTCTGAGATCCATGGTAAGCGGATTGTAAGAAACCACGCCTGTGCCCGATGATCCCAATTCCATGTTCCCGTACACCATGGACTGAACGATCACGGGAGTCCGCCATACTCCGTGAATTGCCGCGGCTTGCCGGAACTTGGTGGCAGCCGGGCTCTGGTACGAATGAAGCACCACTCCTGCACAATAGATAAGAATGTCGAGCAGCTTACCTTCATCCAAGAGTTGCACAAGTGTGGGCGCTAATTCGGCCACTCGCCTCTTATAGTCGAAGGCGAGTTCCTTCATCTGTTGGGCACTCAGGTGAGCCTTTCGGATGACACGGAACTCATTCTTATGCTTGTCCATGATTTCCTGGAATTCTTCTCTGTCCACTCCAAAAACCGATTGGCTGAATTCCTGAAGAAAGCGTCGGTAACAGTCGTACGCAAACCATGGGCCTTCTGTCCGGGCAAGACTTTCGGCAATCTCGTCGTTAATGCCTACATTCGTGATGGTGGTCATCATTCCGGGCATACTGATGCGAGCTCCCGAACGAACCGAATACAGCGCCGGATTTCCGGGATCCCCAAAGGATCTCCCTGACATCTTGCCCAGACTCCTCACGGATTCAGCAAGGCCCGCGCGGAATTCCTCATCGGCAAGCAGTTCCTCTGTCGACTTGATTTGCAGATCCGTGGTTATCACAAAGTAAGGAGGCGTGTTCTCTGCGAACCGCAATAGGGAGGCCTTCAGCCCGATTCTGCATGGAGAAATTTCCTGAGGATCGGGAAAGTAAAAAGGCCCCGGCCCACGCTCGTTTTTGTTTTTTTTGTCGACTCGTCGCTGGGAATCCGCAAGACGCTGGTTCAAGAACAATTCAACTTTGTCGATGAAGGTTTCCAATACCCGGAGATTACCGTCACGTGCCTGTAAATCCGACACGTATAACGTTTTCAGGTAATTCTTGAAGAAATCCGTATCAGGAATGTCTTTCAGAGTCGTCAGATCTTTTAGTTTTCTCGGGAGCCGTTCCATAGGCGTATGGGCTAGAAACGTGTCGAAAGGTTCCTCGAACCAGATCCGGTACATGGAGTAAATATCATCAATCTCTTTCTTGACTATATTCACAAGATCCCGAACCTTGTCGTACGTGAGCCCCAGCGGTCCCGCCCTGAGCAGATCCCGGCCGGCTTGCTGCATGTAGTAGCTGGAATGCCCGTTCACGCCTATCCCGATGACGAGGTAATCCAAAAACGCGAGAGCCTGAGCGAGATTCTCCGGAGAAATCTTATCAAAATGCGTATTATTGATACTTGTGGCGAGGGTTTCCTGAAGTGCCTCCAGCGCAAGGTCTTTCGTGAATGCTTCGAATCTCGGCTCCAGGTAAGTGGCCTTTTGGGCATACGCGTGTCCGGCTTTTTTCGCTCGCAGAATTATGGGCATGTCCGATTGTTCCTGCCTCAGCCGGTCCATTTCACGAACGTATTCTTCCGAGCCTTCGGTTAGGGTGACAGCCGGCGGTAGGGGCTCATGATTGTCCGGCATCAGCAAATTGTCGTTCAGCTCTTTCCTCTCCTGGAGAGTTTTGCTCAGAATTTCGAGGTTCTCCTGGACAGTCGATCCCGTTGCCGACCGTCGGACGATAAAGTACTTGGCATGGAGACCCTTTACGAGTTCCATAACGCTGAAAACCATGCGTCTGGAGAATTCCGGTATGCTTGTATCCTCCTGATACCAGGAAAGATCTACTGAAATCAGCGACAGAAGACTTTCCTTGTCACCGGGATCGATTCCCGCATCTTTGAAAATGCGGCCGCTGAGAGTTCTTATTCCTGAAGCTTCTTCCCGGGAGCACCAGCTTTCCAGTTTCAGATAGGGCATGGATTCGGGCGGCATCCATTCGCTGATTGCCGAGGGATCTCCATTCACGAAATATTTCATTATGCCCTGGCAAAAATAAAAGTTTTCAATACTTCCCCGCCAATGGATATCTCCGCGAAGTTTCCCGAGAAAATTACCGATGGGCTTCACGCCTCTATTCGCGAGTTCCTTGGCCAGGCTTGCGGCAGTGAGCCTGAGAGTATCCAGCGGACCTATATCTTTGAACGAATAGGGAATGGCTTTTATCAGGGTTCGAATGAGGAAATGCGTAACAGAGCTGTTTGTCCGAAGTAGTTGCGAGATCCAGTACTGTATGAGGTCTTCGTCGCATACCCGGGTACGGCCGATCTCCACCTGCACGATAAGGTAAGGGATCAGTCTGTGCATGATACGAGGGTTTGAAGCCACGATTGTAAGAAGCGTCTTTATATGCTGAACGTGGGCTTGATTTGCCCCGATGTCCTCGGCCAATACCAGAGGCTCACCAGTATCGTCGTCTTCAATCGCGAATTTTGCGCTTATCGGTTGAATAAGAGGCCGCTTGACCAGATCATCGATAAGCACCTGGGCCATGAAAAAGTACCCGGCTTTGCCCAGTGTCACCCCTAGAGCTTCCAAGGCTCTCAATGAGGAAATGATTTCTTTGAGGTCCTCTGAGGTATATGCCCGATCCAGCATAAGTCCGGCAAATTTATGAATGAGATCCCGCGACGCTTGCTTCCGGGTTCTCTCCAGTCGAACGACAATCTCGCAGATACCCTGAATAAGAAGATCTTTCACTGTAAGTTGATCGAGGATTAAAATCTCGACAGCCAGAATTTCCGAGAATACTTCCTGGATTCGCAGCGGAATGGTATCGATGATTTCTTGAAAAATGGAAAATATTCTTTTCCACGTGTCAGCGAGATTACGGATGAATGCAACACCTGAGGCAATTTCTTCCTCGGTCGCAGGGATCTGTTCCGGAGAGACGGCTGCCTGGAAAAACGCTCTTTTCTCCTCAATCGCCGCTGCGCAATAGTCCTTTATCCTTTCGGTTATTTCCGGTTTAAATCTTTCGCTGCTCTCAAAGTGCTCCTCTGCCACCGTAGTCTCAAGTTTATCAACAAGCCTTGAAGGACAGGGCTTTATCTCGTCAAGTGCCGTGACGAGCGCTTGAGCGGCCATTCGGTTGACCTTGGGCATGAGAAGATTCTTCGTGTTGTCATCACGTTTCTTGAGAGCAGAACGGATCCCGGAAATTTCAACCATCCGCCGATCCAATGAATTTGCGGGGTATGTGAAGGGCCCGGAGATCAGAAATTCCAGAATCCGTTCGATGTAGACCATGTACCCGGTCAGATACTTATCATCAGTGTATTTCAGAATACTTTCCACCAGGCGGGCCAAAGTGTATTCGGCCTCGGAACTCGCTTCGGAATCGAACGGCTGGCGAATTGCAGCAAAGAGATAACCGAGTTCCATTTCCATGACAGATGAGACGTGATCGCACAAAGATTCGTCATCTCGCTCCATGGAATATCTGGCAAGCAATTGCACCACATCGAGCCAGTTTGGAATTTCATAAAGTACAGGGATGAGATTTTCACGGATAGCGTCTCGTCGCCCTTCAAATCGAGTGATAAACGTGAATTTTTCCAGGGCAGTCCGCAAGAATTTCGGAAACAGCGTGACCGTAGAGTCATCTTGCCGCAAGGCAATCAGATAGGTGGCCGCATTCTCCCCCGTTCGATCCAGTATTGTCAAAACATCACCAAGGGAATCGATCTGCACCGTGGTTGCTTCAGAAAAACCGGTCTTACAACCCTTGAGCACCGCTGCCATACCAGCGATCTGAAAAGGATTCAGCGGTTCCCGCTCGGTAATCTGTCTGATAATATCCTTGATTTCCATGATGACCTACGGTTCGCGGGAGATATGAATACCTATGACTTACGGTTTCATATAAAGTGACCGCCATCAAAAATGGCTTAACGACTGAAGCTGGAGAGAACAATTCCGTTCAGGCGTTCCCGAATGTTTAACTGCTCATGAACCGGGTCACCACCAGAGACAAATTCTCCATACGTAAGACCCTGATCCGTTCACCTTTCGGAATGTGCGTATCCGATCTCGCATTCCAGTATTCGCCGTGAACAGCTACTTTGCCCTGACCGTTCACATCTGAAATTGCGTACCCGATTTCTCCGACAATGCCCTGTTCTCCGGTACGCGGCTTTCTCATCCAGGCTCTCATGGCCAATCCCAGAGCAAAGATAAAAAACGCGGAGACTATGAAAACGGTCGGTATGATCACCGACCACGATACCCGCATGGCGGATTCTCCCGTCTCGAAGAGCATTACCGACCCCAGCGTGAGGCTTATTATGCCCCCAATGGAGAGCAGTCCGAATGAAGCGACCTTCAGCTCCAATATAAACAGGATCACTGCCAGAATGATCAGCATGATGCCGACATAATTCACAGGGAGCACTTGAAGCGCAAAGAATGCCAGAAGTAGAGAGATGCCGCCTACCACTCCAGGAAAAATCAGTCCCGGATTATAGAGTTCCATCATGATGCCGAGGCCGCCTATCATAAGCAGTATATAGGCAACGTTCGGGTTCGCTATTACATCGAGGATCTTGAATCGGGTTCCAGTGGGCACTCTCTCGATTTTCGCATTCTTCGTATGCAGAACGTAGCTGCGCCCATCCTTCTCCACTGTCCTGCCGTTTATTTTTTCGAGCAGGTCGGGGACCGAATCCGCCACAATGTCGATAACCTTACTTTCGAGAGCTTCCTTTGCCGTGATCGAAACGCTTTCCCGGATAGAACGCTCCGCCCATTCTGCATTTCTACCCTTCTTGGCGACGATTCCCCGTATGTACGCGCTGAGATCGTTGACGATCTTCTCAGACATCGTCTCGTCTATTTTCTGTCCACCACCCCCCACAGGATGTGCTGCGCCGATATTTGTCCCCGGAGCCATGGCGGCAACATCTGCGGCCATGGTGATCAATGCTCCTGCAGAGCTTGCGGAAGAGCCGCTCGGAGACACGTAAACCACTACCGGAATTTTTGCATTCAGAATATCTTTTATAATGCTCTTCGTGGTGGTTACCACTCCGCCGGGAGTATCCATCGTTATTACTACCGCATTTGCGTTGGCTTCCTCGGCTTTTTCGATCCCTTTGACAATGTAGTCCGCCAAAGCAGGATTTATCGTGCCGTCCACATTCAACTGATACACAAGAGGCTGTTTTTCTTCAGTTTGAGCGGCAAGAAAGCCCGGGAACCCATTGACGAACAGAGATACGGTTCCCAATACCATGAGCATTACATAAAAAAACTCTCGGTTTTTACTCATAATCATACTCCGTACGAGACCTCCTCGATTCGAGCAGAGCCATGGCCTTCTGTAAATCTTCCCATGCCATTGCCTTGAAACGTTTATCCGATTCCTGCCTGAGAAGATATGAGGGATGATAGGTAGGAATCAGGGGAATGCCTTCCACTTCGTATACTCTTCCCCTTATGACATTCAGGGGGTCGCTCGTTTTCAGCAGTGTCTTTGCAGCTATTCTGCCCAGGGTAACAATTACATCCGGCTTGATCGCACGAATCTGAGATTTGAGGAAGGGAAGGCATGTGTCAATCTCATCCTGTTCCGGATCCCGGTTACCCGGAGGACGGCATTTTACTATGTTTGCTATGTACACGTCCTCGCGCTGGAATTTCATAGCCTGAATCATTCTTGTCAGCAACTGGCCTGCTTTACCGACGAAGGGCTTTCCCTGGGCATCCTCATCCGCGCCCGGGCCTTCTCCCACGAACATGAGTCTCGCGTCGGGATTTCCCTCGCCGAAAACTATAGTGTGCCTCGTCTCGTGCAAACGACATCGTTTGCAGTCCCCCAACTCGCTTCTGATCGATTCAAGCGAGAGATGATTTTCTCTATCAGGACTGGTGCCGAAATCCTTCTCAGGAATCATCACGGGGTTTAGTCCTATGCGCACCATATATTCAAGATAGTTCTTGATCGAATGTGCATAAGAATCGTGCGTTTCACGTTCAGTCATAAATAACCTTTGACACCAGGCACTTCCTTGGATCCCAGAGATAAGTCCAAGACAGCAGGCCTGCGATTTGGGTCTCTAATCTGTCTTCGACCTCAGTCTTATTACTCGATCCAGAATCGAATCCGCAACCTTCTCTTTAGACATTATATCCATTTGCTCTTCCTCACCGGAACGGAAGAGGAATCTCACGATATTAGTGTCGCAATCGAACCCCGCTCCCGGTTTTGATACGTCGTTGAGGACCAGCATGTCCAGGTTTTTATTTTTCAGTTTTGAGCGTCCGTTTTCTAGAACGTCTCTGGTCTCTGCGGCAAATCCCACCAGGATTTGATCCGGTCTCTTCATCCGGCCCAGTTCCGCCAGGATGTCCGGATTCTTTGTGAGCACAATGGTGGGTTCCATTCCATCTTTTTTGATCTTGTCTTTTTCCAGAGATGCAGGTCTAAAATCTGCAACTGCGGCAGCTTTGATGACGATGGATGTATGGGGAAATTCTTCCAGGACTCTGTCACGCATTTCGAGTGCGGTGCGGATTCTGATGTGCCGTATCCCGTTCGGAGGCTCTGTTTTGAGCGGACCGGAAATCAGCGTGACCTCGGCCCCCCTGAGGTGAGCACGTTTGCAGATTGCCACGCCCATCTTCCCGGAAGACCTGTTTGTTATGAATCGCACAGGATCGAGCGGCTCTTCTGTGGGGCCCGCAGTCACGAGGATGTGTTCGCCTTGCAGGTCGCGGAGCATGAGGAGAGAATTTATCTCTAGCGCAATTGCTTCCGGTTCCGGCATGCGGCCTTCCGCATCCCAGCCGCAGGCGAGATACCCGCTTTCCGGCTCCATGATATGGTACCCCAGATTCCGCAATTTATTGATGTTTTCCTGCACGATGGGGTTACGGAACATATTCACGTTCATTGCCGGACAAACCAGGACTGGACATTGAAGTGCCATGAATACCGTTGTCAGCATATCATCGGCAATCCCGGACGCGATCTTCCCTATGACATTGGCTGTTGCCGGAGCTATGACTGCAAGATCCGCATCGTCCGCAAGAGAAATGTGTTCCACGGAAGGTCGGTCTCTGTCTCCCCACATATCACGGTGTACCGGATTCCCGGTCAAAGTCGCAAGTGTCAGAGGCGTGACGAAATTCGTTGCCGCATCGGTCATCACCACCCGCACTGAGAGATTGTTCCGGATAAGCATTCGGACGAGCAGCGGTATTTTGTAAGCGGCTATTCCACCTGAAATTCCGACCAAGACTGACTGATTCATGCGATTACCTTAATTCTTGGCATCCGGATGCAATTCCGGTACCGAATTATTTCAGGATTCCGACAAGTTTACAAGTGCAGGATTGGCACTGGGGAACACACATTCGACGAGTATGAAATGGATGTCGAATTTGCACATATCGCGCACATTTCATTCATGATTGAATCCGCAGAGATTGCGCTTGGACCATGAAAGTTCTTCCGTCCATTATTGACAGATAGTCCCTGCATGTGTATGAATAATCGTGCCCATTTGTTGGCAGTGCGCCCGTAGCTCAGCTGGATAGAGCAACGGACTTCTAATCCGTAGGTCACAGGTTCGAATCCTGTCGGGCGTGCCAGAATCATTAAGGATTCAGGATAAACGCTGAGTTCTTTTTTGGTTAGGGTTAACAGAGGGTGTAACACGAGTGAAGGAAAAGCTTCACATTTTGGATTTCGCACACGAGACGAGTGAAGCCACACTTTTTCGCGAGATCAAGCAAGCATTCCCATTACTGGAAATTCATTAGGGGGGTAGTGCTTTTTATTATTACATCTCGGCCCCATGTTCCCGAAGAACGTCTTCTATTTCACTGTGCTGCATGCCTGTGGCCATAACCAGTGCTGTTTCGCCATTACAATTCTTGGCGTTTACGTCGGCGCCGTGCTCCAGAAGTAGTCTTACCGGTTCTGTACGGCCCTGAACGGTAGCTCCCATAAGGGCAGTCCAGCCGTCCTGATCAACCATGTCTATGTTTGCTCCTTTGTCCAGAAGCAGCTTGATCACCTTTAGGTTCCCACGGACTGCGGCCTCCATTAGAATGGTGGTCTTGTACTTGCCTTTCGACGCATTGATGTTTGTTCCTTCGGCGAGGAGTCGTTCCAGCGATGCAAGGTCATCTTCAGCGACAGCGATTCGTGCCGCCTCGTCCTTATCTCTTTCCCTGGCTAACCTGTTGGCAAGTGCCAGCGCTCCACGGATTCCGGTTCGATAGATTTTTGACTCGCTCATCAAGGTTCCTCCTTCCGTTCAACGCCAGAGCAATCCGTAAGGCTTCCTCCAGTGTATCTGTTCAGGTTCGATTACTACTTTCAGCAAAGCTTCTGCTGCCGGTTAGTCGTTATTCTCTTGTTAAAGAGATCCAGACACTCTTTGGGAGTACTTAGTCGACCATCATCAGACAATATCTGTTCCCTGTTTCTGTTCGTTCGCGGAGCGTCTGAATGGAAAAACCGTTATTGCGCGCTGTCTGATAGACGTCTATTCCGCAGCCCTCCATTGAAGGCCTGGCTTTACTCGGAGAGATACAAGGTTTTCCTTCGAGAGCTCCACATTTCTTACACTGCCGACAAGGTCCGGCGAGAAAAAGAAAAGCTCGATAGTATTGGTCCTTGAACATCTCGCCTTCCAATTCGACCAGATTGTCCAAAACTTTCTGGTAATCCTTTTCTTTATCATCCATGTCTATGTGAAACAGAATCGCTCTGTGGTAGCAATCTAGAACCGCTCTGGTCTGGTCCGGTGTCGGAGTATGAGGTGGACAGCAATGTCCTCTGCCGTAACCGGGGCAGCCAAACTGGCATTTTAGGCGTACCCATGGTGCCGTGACAACGCTGCTGGGATGGATCTGTTTGGCATGAGTCGCACCTGCTTCAACGGCCCGAATGCAATATTTCTCCAGATCGCCGTCGGCAGCCGATATTCTGCTGTCGATGGAAGAATTTAACGAAGATGGCATAACGCTTCTTTCCTCTAAGGGTTCTCTGAATTGTCGTGATTCTCGTAGTATTTCGCCTCTATGAGGTTGTGTTCGGGATCGCGAAAATAAATAGAGGTGCCTGTACCGTGCGCTCCCCAACGGGGCACGGGCCCTTCCTCGATAGGGACGGCATTTGCCTGAAGTCGTTCCATTAATTCCTGCCACTTGTCTCTGGACAACACAATACAGAAGTGGTTCAAATTCACACGACAACCCTGGGGCATATCGCTTATTTGCCACATTTTTTTCGGAAAGAAATCGATTATGGTGTCTTCATTCAATCTTACGGACGGAAATGGAGCTTTTCCGGCTCGATATTCGTCAAAACGTTCGGTCGGAAACCATAATACATTCGCATAGAAGCCGATCATTTTCTCGTCATCTTCGACATTTAAGACGATGTGGTCCATTTTGCACTGCATCTTCGGTCCTCAGAACGATTTCGATAAACGATCAATCACATTAACCCGAAATTGAAGTATTTCGGCACTTCGGGTTTGTAATCTCTACAGGTTTGTTTGAAATGTGTCCATCTTATTCGCAAGATGGCGTTTCAGGCTGACAGCCGAATTCATATAGTTCTTCTCCTTAGTGCGAATTATTACCTAAAGCGAGATAGCAGAGGCGAACGGCAAAGATATCACGTTGCGACACTCGACATCAAGGCCAGAGGCAACGTCGATCCTTGAAGCAGGAGTACAACGAAACAATCGCAAGCTTCTCATGTCAAGCTCTTGCAGGATACGAATCGATTCAAGGAAATACCAAAGACGGTCCAGTATTGCTCATGCGCCGTGACGTTGAACACATTTTTGGGGCAAGTTAGAATTGGAAAGGACTAATCGGCAGATTTACTTCGAAGACAAGAAAAGAGACGCCTGACGAGGTAATATCATCCCTTTCTATCGGATTAAATAAGTACCCGGAGACGCGGGAGGAAGAGACCATCACGCCTCCGGGTTTCTCGAAAATCGCCGGAAAAAGCTATCCCCTTCTTGTTCGGGCGATGCATGACAATTAATAAATAGACCCCCTCCGCAGAAGTCGAGGCTCCTTTCTAAAAGTGGTCCTCAATACTGTGCTGGAGACGATCGCACGGATCGATGCACATTGAAATAAAAGGATGCGATTTGGGAATCATGAAGACGTTAGCGGTTATGTCTGTGTAGCATCATATAAGCTCACTTTCCATCATGACCCTGGTATACCAATTGAACATGGAGGGTCACACTTTCCAGGAACTCTCGTACGCATTTGACTTTTCTTTTGCTAACCCAATTCGCAACCTGACCGGAAGTTACCGGCTGAGATCGAGGTCCCGAGTTCGTGTTCCGGGCCCGCAGATCTTTGTATTCGTATATTGGCGAAGTCCGATAAAAGTGCCCGGTTAAGCGAGCACTCTTATCGTTGGTTGTGGCGTTTTACGCCATGGGAATCACTAGTTCATACCAAAGTCGCCAATTTTTGTCCCGACTCTCTTTGTCGGGAGCATTCGCCAATTCCCCGGCAGCGGCGGAAAGCCAGAGGGTGGCGCTGTTCCGGCGGTCTAGCCGCGGAACACGGCTGAAAATATTTAGAAGTTGATCTGCAAGGATCCGTGGAACGCGTTAATGGCATCCCGAGAATCCATCGGATTGTTCACGCTTACGGCTCCACCACGTATGCCTCGCGTCTGATATGCTTCCTTGAACCAGTCACCCGGCTGCCAGTAGGCATATCTGAAGTACATGTTCAAGTTTTCGAGCAGTTTCCAGTCTACGCCCAGGTTCGCTTCCCAGCCGAGATAACCATCGCTGACGTAGCCGTATGTGGCGCCGGTGACTCCGCCGACCTGCATAGTGGACGAGGCCCTTCCGGCATTCGCTGCAAAAGCTGCGATGTTTGCATCATTGTTAGCAGCAGGGGCTCCGTTGGAATTCTTTCCACCGAAGAGATAACCCTGTTTCTCAAGCCTGTGGGCCCACATATAGGTTCCCCAGAGATTGAGGTTCGCTGCGATAGCGTAATCCAACCGACCAGCGTAACAGAAAGCATCGGTCATCATACCGTGGCCATCATTGGGAACAAGCAATCCGGTGAATGCATCGTTTCCACCGCCGTACGTGGTGAACATCAGCCATTCATACGGCTCCATAGCCTGGTAGTTGATCGGCCAACTGCCGTATGATTTTGTTGGATTAGGATTGTTCAGAACAGGACCGGAAGCAGTGGCAGCCATCAACGTAGCTTTGGCAGGTCCGGCCATTGCACCCAGCTCTACCAGCCAGTGGTAGTATTCCGAATGCTTCGGCGCCAGCGCGTTGTTTTGAGCCGGGGTGCCGGTGTAATTGGAGTTAACCGCAGCGGTATTCACGCTGATGGTTGTCCAGTCATACTCTGCATTGAAGAAGAATCGGCCGTTATTGTATTTGGTATACGCGGTCCAGTTCGCCAGTCTCTGGTCATAACCTCCACGGCCGAGGGCTTTGGATCCATCGTAGTAGTTCTTGGCATGAAGGTTCTGCAATATCGGTCCGCCACCGGCTTCAAAATTACCATTCTGATACGTGAACAGGTAACCCTCGAAATAGTAGGGTTTGAGATCGCTGTCCGGGGCTGTTCCCCAGCTCGCGTTCAAAGCATTACGCGCCAACCAGATGCCTCCCATGAAACGGAAGGGGCCATACGGTACTACGAGCAGGACTCCCTCAGACCTGGTGGAATTTGCCGTAGAAATTCCGATGCCGAAGGGGAAGTCCTTGACTCCGATTGACAAAACGCACCAGGGAAACTGAATCGTGGCCCTGAACTGTTCAACGCTTATCAATGAAGCTGTATCGTAGGCATTATCAGAGGTTTGGTGCATATAGTAGCGCTCAAACGGAGGTACGCCGATGCCTGCGCTTGAAGTGCCCGGTACGTTCACGGCCGGTTCCGCAAACTTGTTCCTGTACCCACCGATTGTGAACACACCGTGCACCCTGATTGCAGGGTTCACTCTGATTTCGGGAAAGAGAGTCAGGCGCGAATCGTTGTATATGGCGTCAGACCCGAATTGAGAAAACCCGCCCTGCGTAATGATCATGGGGTACAAGTTGCCGGCAGTACCTCCTGCGGTAGGAGCTGGGAGGGTATGCGCGGTACCAGCAGGGTAACCGTAGATGTTTGGACCTGCAAATCCTACTTCGCCGCCTCCTATGGCCGGATTGGTGTCGTATCCGAACAGGTCATGCTGACCTGTACGCCCTAAATAGCGGAAACGGAATTCGTACTCACCCTTCATACTGAATTCCCACGCGATCGCTGGCGCAGTAACTGCCATTATCAGCAGCCCCATGAAGAGAATCGCCAAAAACTTTCTCATATGTTCCTCCAATCACATTAAATACGCCTATCGGCAGTCAACAGACAGTCACACAAAGGCACTCCGGAGCCATCTCCATCTTCCGAATTCGCTCAGCCAACCGAATTCAGGCGCAGAGCGATTCGGGCAAAACGGAGAAAGCCCGCTTCTATCAAGCGATAGTGAGATACCAAGTGTGTCAGTAACACTTGGCACAAAACGTGCCAAACACGGCATCTGTGAAAAAGCCCTTTGTGACTGAAGATTCTCGTTACAGGAAAAGTGCTGATGGGAATTCTATGGAGGGATTTAGGAGCCTAATCGACGCATCGAAGGTTATCGGAATGTAACTGATCGCTTTAACTATGATTATTGAGGTGTCGATTAGGCGCAAGGGCATAATAATTTGCGCCGACACGGCGCATCAAGTGAGCTTGAATGTATCGAGCTGTCGTCTCAACATATGGCGTGAGATGCCCAAAAGGCGACAGGCCTCACTCTTACTACCGCCGGAACTGGCCAAAGCTTCCAGGAGGAGGTTGCGTTTCAACCCGGCGACTACATCCACATACGAGGGCCGGGGAGGAAAATGGATGATCCAATATTTCGAAGTGGGAACGGCAGCTTCCGATTCCAAGAAATCGAACTGTAGTTGCGGACCCGGCGACACAATGAGTGCTCTTTCGAGTACATTGCGGAGCTCCCGTATATTTCCCGGCCATTTGTATCCGCAAAGCTTTGCCAATTCCTCGGGTGGAATGGTGGGTCTCGTATTGAGCTGGAGCTTTTGCCCCATTTCAGAGATGATCTGTTCGGCCAGTGCGGGCAAATCCTCTATCCTGTCAATCAGTGACGGCACCCTTAAAGACAGCACGTTTAGTCTGTAAAACAGATCTCGACGGAACCGTTTTTTAAAAACCTCTTTTTTCAAATTCCTGTTTGTGGCCGCAAGCAATCTTGCGTTCACTTTTACCGGTTTCTCTCCACCGACTCTGGTAAACGATCGATTATCGAGAAAGGTCAGCAGCTTTGCCTGGAGATGCGTGGGCAACTCTCCGATTTCGTTCAGCAGGAGCGTCCCTCCTTCTGCAAGCTCCAGGAGTCCTTTCTTTCTTTTATTCGCTCCCGTAAAAGCCCCGGGCTCATGACCGAAAAGCTCCGATTCCGCGAGTTCGGGAGGAATGGCCGCGCAATTGAGAGTGTAAAAGGGACCGTTAGCCCGAGCGGAATTGTCGTGGATGAAACGCGCCAGATGGTCTTTGCCTGCTCCACTCTCACCGGTAATCAAGACGATAATGTCTGTAACTGCGGCTATCCGGGCTTCTTCCAGAACAGCATGCATAATGGGAGAAAGGCTGTCCTGAATCGAGACCTCGGGAGTGTGGGCACGTCTGGGACGTTCCGTGATCTTGCGCAAAATGCCACAAATTCCAACAATTTGGCTGTCTTTATCTCGAATTGGAGCGCGAATTTCCAGGAATCTCATGGGAATATTGTTCACTGGTCTCGTATGCTCCGTCTCCACAGTCTCACCCGATAACACGCGTGAATCCAATTCATGGAGATAGTCGGCAGCTTCTTGACCAAAAAGATCCTTGTCTTGGAGCTTTATGATCTCCGAAGCCCGCAGATTCAACAGCTTTTCCATGGAAGGATTGACGATCACGTATTTTCGGCTCTGATCCTTTATGAAAACGCAGTCTGTGGAAGTCCGGATAATTGCACTGAACCGCTCTTCAAGTCGCTGCAATGCTTCCTGGTCGCGTCTCAGTTCGGCTACTTCCTTGCGAAGTTCTCGATTTGCCCAAACTAATTCTTTCGTATTCTCGGCGATGCGAAGCTCCTGTTCGGCCAGGGTTTTCCGTGCTTCTTTTTCTGCTTGTTTCCGCCCGGTTACGTCGACTATTACGGCAACCGCAGCTCGGACACTGGAATCCGGATCGCGTATCGGGGTGCACGTCACATCTCCCCAAAAAACGGAACCGTCTTTTCTCATGTAGCGCTTTTCCAAACGATAAAAATCGATCTCTCCTTGAATGAGAGATTGCAGCTTCTCGTTTGAGGTATCGAAATCCTCGTGAGAAGATACGTCCTTGGGGGTAAGACATTTGGCTTCTTCGGCAGAGTATCCGAACATTCTTTCAAAGGCCGCATTTACGTATGTGAAGGATTTGGTGTCGCTGAGCATCGTGACAGCTTGACCCAAGTTATCGATGGCGGCTCGAAATTTTGCTTCGCTCTCACGCAGTTCTCGTTGTGCCTGCGTCCGCTCGCTCATCTCTGTGACAATGCCTACCGCTGCTCCCACGCTTCCAAAACTGCGCATGCGGGTGATACTGAGATCACCCCAGAATGAACTGCCGTCCTTTCGAACAAATAGCTTTTTTATGCGAAAAGAAGCGGCATCTCCGCAGACAACTGCCTTGAATTTTTCATCGAAGATGTGGGAATACTCAGGATGCGTCACGTCCTGGCACGTTAGGAACAGAGCTTCCTCAGCACTATAACCGAACATCTGTTCCCAGGCTGCGTCAACTTGCGTGAAACGCCCGCTGTCATTGGCAACAAATATGGCGTGAAAGGGTTTGCGAAGAGTTGTCCGGAGGACTTCCCTTTCTCCATGTTCCTCTTCCCCAGGATTCATATCCGAACTATCACGAGCGATCGTCAAGAGAGCTCTTCTGCCGTCCAGCCAGTCGATTTCCAGCTCTTGAGCTACGATTGAACGACTCGTTTCAACGATCTCACATTCCGGATCATGGACAAACGAATCCACTGCTTCGCTCGACAGTTCATTCGATAAGCTGTTCTTACCCGAAGTAATATCAAGACAGCAGTCAATGCTGTTATCCCTAATTCTTTCCTGCTCGCCAAGCACTTCTTCGGCCTGCACATTGGCAAAGAGAATTTCATCACTAAGCTTGTCGGTCACCCATACTGCGGCGTCGATATTCTGCAGTACTCCAATCAAAAGCTGATGTGTATTATTCCCAGTCTGTCGACAGACTTTATGCATTTCCGATCCCTTTATCTCTATCACCGTTTCGAACAGAAAGGTATCGAAACGGATTGAAATGTCCGATTGGATTCCCGGCGGTAAAGACTTCTGATGTTGAGGCGTTCACGAGTGAACCTTAAATGTCGGCTAACGACGACATTGCCCGATACCGGGTACCTTTCGGTAATCTGCTGATATGCAAGCCGCTCTATGTGCCCCATCTGCCTTCCGGAAATAGGATAATAAGCCTTTTACTCTAGATGAAGGCTTCAGCGACATTACAGTATCGTAAAATACCAGCATCAAATGTTGTATAGTTCCTCTAAGGTCAATTGCGGATCACAAACTGCAAGCAGTTCTCTACGAAAAGATAACGACTCAGGATCGAGATCTAATCAGGGAATCTGCGAGTCTGGCTCGAAGATCGTTTTGCATCTTCTCAGGTGTTGTTTCCGCATCTCCAAGTTCCCAACCGCTCCAGAGGCGAACAAGGAAAACAGAACTGGCAAGCTGCCGGAAAAACCGGAGATTCGCAAGGCAAGTCTGAAATCGGCATCTAGGGGCAACAGCCATCTATCGCAATCAGGTGATCTGCGGAGCAATTTGCTCCATGCACTGGGCGCAATGCAAAATAAAGTAGGCCCGTTTCGAGATATTCTCTCAACGCAACCCGGGCTGAAGTCAACTTGTAGTCTATATGGTGAAGCTGCCTCCTTGCATGCTACAGCTTCATTTATTTCATAAATCCTTTGATGTCTTCATCTATTGAAAAATCGTCTCTCTCTGATTCGACTTTGGAGACTGTTTGCCATTGTCAAACTTGCCGCTTCCGCCATATTGAATGATGATCGCTAGGCATGAACCGACGAAGAGGCGCTGTATCCGAAACAGACAAGCTTCAGAAGATAAGCTGCTGAAAGCTCCCAAGCCTCTTCATCCCGGTTCGGAAACGCTCTGGAACGCATGGTTCACTATGTATTATCACCAAAACCTTATCCGCTTTTCAGCGGGATGCATCCAAACTTTAAAGAAACTCTAACCTGACGTCATAATCAAGACGCCATCATCTCATCGAACTGTATAGTACCATATTTTGCTGTCAAGTGGTTTTTGTGAATCTTTAACTTCATCGAGTCTCATTTGATAATTTGATCCGACAATAGTATAGCCTAAAAGCTGCGAATTCAGCGTCTGGTCCACAAGAGGTACGTTCTACGGACGTGGCAGTCTTCGACTCAGACAATCTGTACATGGCGATTATCTTCTTTGGCCCGTCCGGAGCATTGATCGGAAAAAGGTGAGCGTCATCTGTGGTGCGGGGAGAGGCTTTTGCAAGTCTATCCCCGCAAGTTTCCTCAAATATCATGAATTCGCCGGATATCTGCCGACTCTCTACGTCCTCTGTTCATCGCTCAAATTTGCCTGAATGAGTTCGAGGGTTTGGATGGCGATTTCCAGTTCCTCATTGGTTGGAATCACGAGCAGCTTCACCCGTGATTCTTCAGAGTTGATTGAGAACGGTTCCCTTCCCCGGTGTCGGTTCAGTCCTTCGTCAAGGGCGATCCCCAGGGAATCCAAACCTTCACAGCAGCGGCCTCGAACGATGGGAGAATTTTCGCCTATTCCCCCGGTGAATACAATTGCATCCACGCGGCCCAGGACTGCGAAATAAGCACCTATGTACTTTTTGATGCGATAGCAAAACATGTCCAGGGCAAGAGTCCCGAATGAGTCGCCTGATTCAGCCAGTCGGACCACCTCCCGCATGTCACTTGAGCCACAAATCCCCTGCAATCCACTCGCCTTTTCGAACATCGTTCCGATCTCTTCATATGATTTCCCTGTGACACGAACAAGATAGCCCTGGACTGCCGGATCGATATCTCCGCATCGCGTGCCCATGATGAGACCCTCCAAGGGTGTCATTCCCATGGAAGTATCGATGCTCCTGCCTTGCCGTATCGCAGTGGCACTGGCTCCATTTCCCAGGTGGAGGGAAATCAGATTCACCGAATCCAGAGTCAGGTTAAGCAGTTTCGCTGCCTGCTTGGCAACATATTGATGCGATGTCCCGTGGAATCCGTACCTGCGTACCCGATAGTCTGTGTACATCTCATTGGGGAGAGCATAACGGAAGGCATGCGGCGGCATGCTCTGGTGGAATGCCGTATCGAAAATAGCAACCTGAGGTACCGACTGAAACTGTTCCAGAGCCAATTCAACTCCGGTCAGATTGGCCGGATTGTGCAGCGGCGCCAGTGGAACCATAGCTTTTATGGTTGAGATCACCTCTTTATCGATCAAAGTGGGTGTACGGAAAGCTTCCCCTCCGTGTACAATCCTGTGTCCCACGCCGGACAGATCACCGAGATCCCATCCTCTGGTCGGGTGGGCCAGGAATTCCATAATAAGGTGAAAGCCTGCCGAATGATCATGAACAGGCTGACTATGGGTGAACTCGACGAACTCTCCATTTCCGTTGCTCTTGCGGTGCTTCAGGGTGCCCCCTGTCCGACCGATTTCTTCCAGGATGCCAGCCACAAGTACTGACTGATTGTTCATGTCAAACAACTGATATTTAATGGAAGAGCTTCCTGAATTGATCACAAGAATCTTCATTTCGGCTCCTGCATGGTTTGCGCCTGAATAGCCGTGATTGCCACCGTATTGACAATATCCGTTACGGTGCACCCTCTGCTCAAGTCGTTTACAGGCTTGTTCAAACCTTGAAGGATTGGGCCTATAGCTACCGCATTGGCAGAACGTTGAACCGCTTTATATGTAGTGTTTCCAGCATTGAGGTCAGGGAAAATGAACACTGTGGCGTTTCCGGCCACTTCGCTCCCCGGTAATTTTGTGCGGGCCACCTCCAGATCGATGGCGGCATCGTACTGGATCGGCCCTTCAATCTTGAGATCCGGCCGCCGTCTTTTTGCTATGAGGGTCCCTTCCCTCACTTTGTCCACGTCCACCCCTTTTCCGGACTCTCCCGTGGAGTAGGACAACATTGCGACATAAGGTTCGATTCCGAACATCTGAGCGGTTTCGGCAGAACTGATTGCAATGTCGGCCAACTGTTCCGGATTTGGATCCGCGTTTACCGCGCAATCTCCGAAAACGAGTACCCGATCGGCCAGACACATGAAGAAGACACTGGAGACAATTGAGAATCCGGGTCGAGACCGAATGATCTCAAAGGCCGGCCTGATGGTGTTTGATGTCGTGTGAATAGCTCCGGATACCATTCCATCAGCGTGTCCATGATGGACCATCAGCGTCCCGAAGTACGTATTGTCTGCCACTGCGTCGAATGCCATTCCCCGGGAAATACCCTTGTGTTTCCGCAATTCGTAGTAGGTCTGTGCGAACGTCTCACGCAGAGGAGAATCCAGAGGGTTAACGATATTCACTCCTTCAATTTTTATTCCAAGCAAACCGATTCTCGGACGGAGCCTCTCGGGATCGCCCAGAAGGGTGATATCAACCACATCGCGGAGTAATAGAATTTCGGCCGCCCTCAAGATTCGCTCATCCGACCCTTCAGGCAGTACGATATGTCGGCGTGTTGACCGAGCACGCTGAATGAGTTCGTATTCAAACATCAATGGGGTGACATGGCGGGAGCGTGGCAAAGTCAGACTTCTCTGTAACGTGTCGAACCGCACGCTTGCTTCGAAAATTCCAAGAGCAGCGGTGATCTTGCGCTGATCTTCGGGAACCAGTGAACTCTTCAGAGAGCTCACCTTGGCCGCGGTTGTGTACGTGTCTGTTGTTACCGATAAAATAGGAATTGGAAGTCTTCCAAGGCCTTGTATGAGCCGCTGCACCTGGGGAGCAGGTTTGAAGCCACCAGTGAGGAGTAAACCCGCTATATGCGGATACGATCTTGAAGCTTCCACGGCAAGACTGCCAAGAATTATGTCTGCCCGGTCTCCCGGTGTAATGATGAGATCCCCTTCTTCAATCCGATCCAGGAGATGAGGCAATTCCATTGCAGCCACCTTGAACTGGTTCACCGTGTGGCTCAGGCTGTCAGTATCGCCTTGCAAATATTCAACATTCAAAGAACGAGCGACCTCCCCCACCGTGAGTTTGTCCAGAATCGGATGTTCAGGGATCACGTATGACGGCAGGGTGGCCGGCAAAGCTCTCCGCAACTCTTCCGCGACTTCCGGGATCTGTCGGTGATCCACACGATTTATGATTATCGTCAAAATATCGCATTTCTGTTGTTCGAGAGTGTCCATCGCCACTTTTGTGAAATCGACGATCTGACGGGAAGTCCTTCCAATACCATTTATTACGACAACAACAGGGCTACCCAGGTTGTACGCTATTTCCGCATTGAATCGTAATTCCACGGGAAAAGATGCGCCGCCGAAACCCGTACCGACGCAGATCAGTATCTCACATTGCTCTTCCAGAGCCTTGTACTTATCGAGAATAAGCTTATATGATTTTTCCCGATCTTCTATCGTTTGTTCGTATGTACAGCCATACATAGTGAAATACGGAAACCTGGAACCGTAACGACTCAAAATCAGATGAATCAGACGATCCGGCTCCTCTTCGGACTGAATGACCGGCCTAAAAAAGCCCACGGTGCGGGCCTGATTAGAGAGCCATTCCATGAGTCCGAGAAGAACCACGGATTTACCGCTTTGAGGTTCCGCGCCGGTTATATAGATGCTTTGTGTCATACCTTTCTCCGCATGTCTTGCTAAAATATCCGTAGTAATAAGTTTGAGTCTCAGCACGTTCTTAGTGACAATGAGATCGCCATATTAAAGATACATCATGAATTTCCGGTAAGGTGAAAATTTCTTCCGGAATAATTAGGCCTGGAATGATCCGATTAACCCCCTTGAAAGGACTTAGACTGTAGGTTGCCGGCAGTCGATGACAGCGCGTATCCGAGACATGGCAGCACGGGACGAGAGAAGCGAACTTTGATTGACATCTCTTCTTTTTTTTGAATGTCCAAGCTTTGCAAACGAGAGCCTGAGTTGTTGACCGCCGTGCCCACTCAGAATATCATCACAATTATCAAAAAGTTGGAAATTGCATTTTGCGAAGAAATCGCAACGGGTTTTCGGTAATATTCCAAGAGTAAAATGGAGATTGACTCGCATGAGTCGAGGAGACGATCATTATGGAATTGTGGAAAGAGCACTATGCTTCAAAAATAGTCGACGCTAAGGAAGCCGTTTCCCACTTAAAAAACGGTGACCGGGTATACTTGGGCAGCTTGTGTTCGGAACCGGGGATAATCATCGATGCTTTGCGATCTTCGCACCTGGACGATATCGAAATCGTTCAATTCATGCATGGTCGGCGGGCAGAATCCCTTACAAAAGCGCAGCCGACCAGATTCAGAATGAAGAGCTTTTTTGTGGGAGGTGATTTGTCGGAACCGTCTGAGAGCGACTATGTCCCTTTATATCATTCTCAAATCCCCGGCTTTTTTAGGAATCGCCGAATTCCTATCGATGTTGCGATAGTGCAGGTCTCCGGTCCCGACCGGTTCGGACGCTTTAGTTTGGGCCTGTCGGTCGATGTTACCCTTGCAGCTCTAGAATCCGCTCGCGTGGTTATCGCTCAGGTTAATCCCAAGATACCTCGCACCCGTGGGGACACGGTGATTGTCAGTGATCGTATCGACTTCATTGTTGTCGGAGAAGACGAGCTTTTTGAGTTCTCTCAAGATGTATTCAGCGATGCTGCCAGCGTAATAGGTCGCTATTGCGCCGAATTGGTGGAGGATGGGGCAATACTGCAATTTGGATTCGCAGGTGCGCCGAGGGGACTCACGAACCATTTGAAAGATCGTCGTAATCTGGGGGTCCATTCGGAAATCTACACAGACGGATTCATGGAACTCACAGAAGTAGGGGTAATTACCAACGCAACCAAAAAACTCTATCGGGGCAAATCTCTCGCTACGTGCTGCATCGGAAGCAGCAAGTTGTATGACTTTGTTCATGATAACGATTTAGTGGAGTTGTATCCTTCCGACATGATCCTGAGACCCGGTTTCATCGGATTAAACGACCGGGTGACGGCAATCAATCTTGCGGTGGAAATAGATCTGCGCGGACAGATTCGGCAAGGACGTTCAGCAGCCAACTACATTAAGGGCTCGGGAGGAGATCGAGACTTCATGAGAGGAGCCAACCTCTCCAACGGAGGAAGATCCATAATCTGCCTCCGTTCCATTTCTCCTGAAAGCGCTAAATCATCGCTGGTTCCTGCATTCGAACCGAGGTCTGCAGTTCTTATGAACACGGGAGAGGCGAATTTTATCGTCACTGAGTACGGGACAGCATATTTGGGCGGTAAATCGATTCGAGAAAGGGCGTTGGCACTCATTGAAATAGCACACCCGGATCACCGAGATCACCTCATGGAAGAAGCGAGAAAATTGGGGTATGTAGGAAGAAATCAATTCCCGTTTCGCTCGGTCTCTCACGAATTGCGAGAACGAGTGCGCATGGACCGAACCTTTAAAGGAGATCTTCTTGGTCGGGTCCGGGTTATTAAGCCTACCGACGAATCCATGATGAGAGATCTTTTCTATCATCTGTCTGAAAGAGCCGTGTATTTCCGGTACTTCGGGCGCAGGAAAAGCATGCCTCATGATAACCTTCAGAAGTATGTCAATTTGAGAGATGAAGATGGCCTTTCCATCGTTATTACCATTGGTCCTCGAGAGGATAGACGAATTATCGCAGAGGCTCGCTATATGTTTGAAAA
This sequence comes from Desulfomonilaceae bacterium, assembly GCA_041740635.1. Lineage (GTDB taxonomy): Bacteria > Desulfobacterota > Desulfomonilia > Desulfomonilales > Desulfomonilaceae > Desulfomonile. The sequence goes on from JBGSLQ010000008.1 coordinate 92,440, forward strand.
AGATAACCCATTTCCTGAAGTTGCGTTTATGGTTGACGAAAAATATCATGGCAGAGGGATAGCGACTTTTCTCTTGAATTATCTCACTGAAATTGCTCGAGAGCGCGGGATTCCTGGATTCAAAGCGGATGTTTTGGTGTCGAATCTTCCAATGCAGGACATATTTAATCGAGTGCCTTATGTAACTGAGAAAACCACTGATATCGGCATACTAAGTTACAAATGGAGATTCGATCAATTGAAGGAGCCAGAGAATGCCGGAGCTCAGCGCCTTGCCTCGGTTCCGAGCGGTAACCAGAAATAGAACCCGGGAGCTGCAAAAATTCCGATGATTCTCATGTGATTCACCCTTTTCCAGGAATCACGTCCGGAAATTCTGCATCTTAAATTGGAGATGGTACATTTTCGTTATCAGTCAAACAGACTGAGAAAGGCCAAAGAAAATGCTAGGTTTAGCCATAACACTATTGATCATAGCTTTAATTGCTGGATTCTTGGGCTTCCTTGGAATTGCAGGGGCCGCGGTCGCCGGAATTGCCAAAATTGTCTTTCTGGTTTTTCTCGTGCTGTTCGTAGTGTCACTTGTTTTTGGAGGACGCACAGCCCTCTGAATAGCATTCCAAGCCTTGAGAATTCCTCGAGGCTTGGAAATGAATCATTTTTGCATAGTGAATGATGCCGTTAAATTATATGCCAATTAAAATTATTAGCTTTAATAACTGATACCATTTCTCCAATAAATCGAATAAAAACCGAGAGGTCAGACAGAGACGCCGGATTCTACCGTCAACCGGTAGTGGCCGTGCCTCTGTGCCGGCCAGAAGTGGATTCATAAAAGCCGAATAGGTAGAAGTAATCTTAAATTGGGTGCTTTTTCTTACGGCTCGATGACGAAAATCCTCATAGTTTTCTCATGTTAGTGCTTCTGCGCCCGAGATTCGATCGTCCGATTCTGGCTAAGTCTCCACACCATGTTCAATCTTCCTGCGATTCTGCCCTGATGCATAACTTTGTACATTGAGGAAGTAACATTGAGGAAGTGATTATGTTTTTCATGAGAACAAGAAGAAAGGATGGAATCTAACATGTCGACTTCCACCGGCATTGAATTGTCTCAAAATATTCGTCGCAATATAGAAGAATTGAAGCATGTGTGTGAAGGGGTTGATGAGGTCACCGCTTCTCAGTCTCCTGAAGGACGCTGGTCTCCCAAGGAAATTCTTTCACACCTCTGGGGTCCTGAAGGATCGGGTCATTTATCCATTTTGGAGGCCTTCCTGGACCGGGACACTCCTACGATAGACATTCAGACGGAAAATCCGTTCCTGTCGCAGGAACGTTCCCGGATGAGATTTGCTCAAATCCTCGCAGAGGTCGAAAAAGAATACGATCGCATTTCCCGGTTTGCAGCAAGTTTATCCGGGCAAGAACTCGATCGCAAGGGTCGCTTTCCCATGCTCAAAGACTCCCCGTACGGGGAATTTGTGACACTGGAATCCTGGATCGGCTTACTCGGAGGATTTAGCGACTCTCATCTTCAATTCCACATAAACCATATGCGCGAGGTCCTGCAGGGTCTCGATGACCAGGAAAAAAGAGAGGGTGCAATGGCTGCAGAAACGAAGCAAGAAGGCAAAATCGATATGCAAGCGGCAATGGAGATTTACAGGGAAAAAGCAAAGCTGACTGCGCCTCATAAAATGCTTGCTTCTCTGGTGGGAAGCTGGACTACCAAGACCACAGCATGGATGGGACCCGACCAGCCTGCTATGGAAAGCACGGGCACGTGCGAGCAGACGATGCTCCTTGGTGGACGTTATCTGCAACAGGAGTATAGCGGGGAGATGATGGGGGATACATTTACAGGGATAAATCTCCTAGGCTATGACAATCATACCAAAAAGTATGTGTCTACCTGGATTGATTCCATGAGCACCGGTATCTACTATTTTGAAGGTACGGCCAGTGAGGACGGTAGAGTCATAACTCAGGAAAGCTCCCTTGACGATCCGGTCAGAGGCCCTATTATGTGGCGCAGTGTGACCACCATCATTGATGAGAATAACATGAAATACGAAATGTACATCACTCCCAAAGGAGGCGCTGAAGAGAAAGTGATGGTAATGGCCGTTACTCGGAAATAATAGCGAGGGCTTGCAAGAATGAGAGTCGCGGCGGCTTGATGGGCAGGACCGGCGCTGAGGCCGGTTCTGCGATTAGGAATTCAAAGCACTCCCGGGACCGTGAGGTTCATCTATATGGGATAGTACGGATCTGGTGGGTTGGAGTGAGTTTTCCAGTGAAAGTCAAAACCTGTGTTGGGGAGAATTTCCACTGCGAAATTCGTAGGTCCGGCCTGCTGGTAAATTTCGACGTCTATGCCCGCAGGATGAGCTTCGTAATAGTAGGAATTGTCACTATTTTTATAATAATCATATGGCGGGCTGACGGCTGCTGTTTGCGTATCGCATCCTAAGCCGTAAACGCCCAGAGCATTCTGGTTTCCGGTAGCCTCCGTGACCTGAATGTTTGTACCGGAGGTGGGAACAATGCTCATGCCGCCGTTGTACCCATTGACCAGGCTGAGATTATAGATGTCCCTGGCATGAGGTTGAATGCCGTCGTTGGCATGTAAGGTCCATTCAAATCGAGTTTGGACAGCATTGTCCAAGGCTTGTCCCTGAGGCGAAAACTCTATGGAGGTGCCGTCCAGCCTGTGGACATGGTGAAACGTTATAGTTGCGGTCGCATCTACTGCCAGATCTTCATAGACCCAAATATCTTCATAACCAGCCTTCTGCGCAAAACCTGAAAAGCCGGTCGTGTCATACTCTACCCAATACAAGTGAGCAAAAGTGAGATAAACATCAATTGCTCCACCAAAATGATTGGTTACGGTAAAAGTCTGATCGTACGTTATGTCCCAGGCCTGGGTAGAGGGATTTGTCCAATACCAATCTCCTTGGATGTGATCCCAATACCAATACTCGTGCGGATCTGTAACCCAATAATTATTCGATCCATCAAAATTGCAGTAGTACACATATGACCCATACCAATCATTGTAGTAGTACTTGTGCAGATTTGAATCGAATGCCCATGTAAACATTGCTTCCCATTGACCACCGGGCTGGAACTGATGAATGTCATCAAACCAAAACCAGTTGCTGGTACTGGTCTGCTGCATATAATATTCGTGCTGCCCATGATACCACTGGCCCCACCCGGCCTGTGAGTCCGAAAACCACCACTGTGTCTGCTCGTTCCACCACCAGTTCGTGTCTTGGTTAAACCACCAGCCTTGACCGTCATCATTGTACCACCAGCCGTTACCGACATCGATCCAACCAAGATTGTCGACCTGTTCAGCTTGGGCTTGTTGATTTTGCACATCAGGAGCATCCGCTACTGCGCCGTCAAGGACAATTCTGTCCTCTAATTGCTCCAGGAGCATGCGCCTGTCCATGGCAAGAGCAGTCGTAACTGCGCTGGAATTTTCTGAATAAAACATGTTAGCCTCCCCTGGACAAACGAAAATAGATTACAGAAGAAAGGTGTTTGGGTATCGCAGGTCTATTTTCAACCGTATGGTAAGAATTGATTGGTGTCAATCAGAAGTTCATATACCGTGCACTTTGGGGGTGATTTTTTTACCAACGCGGAGCAATGATTCCTTTTTCTCATATTTTTTTTGAAGACCCTCTTTAGAAAATTCGTGAAATGTGACACATTCTACCGCCCGGCCTTCAGGCACTTCAAGGAGGAGCACACATGAGGCACTTCTTCCGGATATTCACACTGGTTATCATCATTTGGAGCCCAATATGCGGTGAGGCTGCCGAACGCCCCATCAACGTGGCAGTACTTTTCAATCTTACCGGAGACATGGCGTCTATTGACGCCCCCGGTTTCCGGGGTGCGCAGCTTGCAGCCAATCGGATTAATGCTGCAGGGGGGCTGCTCGGAAGAAAACTGAAACTCATTGTCGTCGATTCGCGTTCCGACCCCACAGCGGCAGCGGAAGCAGCGTATGAAGTATTGGAAAAAGGAGTCTCTGCAGGTATCGGATACGGTGACACCACGTACGTGCTCGCAGCAGCCCCGGAGTTTGCCAAACGTGGAATTCCCTTCATAACCTCCGGTGCAACCGATCCGAATCTTCCCCGGGATGTCGGGCCCAGCCTTTTGATGGCTGCCTACGGCGATGATGAACAAGCCGCAGCTATGGCCGATTTTGCCATGAAATATCTTAAAGCTAAACGAATCGTCCTATGGACCGATGTGTCTACTGATTTCACCCGCGATCTGGCCGAATATTTCAAAGAAAGCCTCACGAAAGCGGGTGGCCGGTTGGTTGCACAGGATGTGTTCAAAGCTGGCACAAAAGATTTTACCCCGCACATCAAACGCTTTAAGGCCATCAGTCCCGCACCCGATGCAATATTCCTCTCCGCGGCTCCTGGCGAAGCAGCGACTGCCGTGGCACAAATAAGACAGTCTGGAGTAACGGCTCCCATTCTGAGTGGAGATGGATTTGACAGCGATCTTGTGAAACAGTTGCCCTCGCCCAGGATTGCAAATGAGATTTACTTTTCCACGCATTCATATATGGGGCAAGACAACCCTGAAGTGCTTGCTTTTATTGAAGAATATAAGAAGGAATACGGGATAAAACCGGAAAACGCCTTTGCAGCTTTGGGGTTTGATGCCCTAAATCTTCTTGCAGATGCGATAAAGCGGGCAAATTCGGTTTCTCCCGATCCTCTCCTGAAAGCGCTGTACGAAACTCGCACGTTCCCGGGAGTAACAGGAGAAATTTCCTATGCCCGCCCGAACCGCGCGCCGATGAAACCTATTTCCATAATAGGCATAAAAAATGGTGAATACTCTCTTATAGAGACCTGGAAACCCGGGCACTGAGGTTTTTTCCATTTCAGTAAGAACGATGGACAAGTATTCCCGTACTTTCTATAATGGCGGTGTAGAGTGATCTGCTGACAGAACTATCGCATTAAGACAATCTTCACGGTAGTTGAGAGCGGGCTGAAAAGCTCAAAAGATATGGAGTTTGCATTGAAGGAACTGTTGAATCAAATAGCGCTCGAAGAAGCCATAGCCCCTGACCCCCTTTACCATGATTTTGAACATGGCCGACTGGTGGTCTTTAAGGCTCCTCCCTCTGGAAAAGCAGTTGCAGTGGGAGAAAACCTCAAGGTCAAGGTGAATGCCAATATCGGAACGTCGAGTGACCTGCACGACGAGGATTTTGAACTCAAGAAACTTGAAGCTTCTATAAAAGCCGGAACCGATGCCGTGATGGACCTTTCCACCGGCGGTGACTTGAGAAACGTTCGGCGCAAGATCATTAACGAATCGTCCGTCCCGGTCGGGTCTGTACCCATTTACGAAGCCATAGTCCAGTCATTGCGCCTGAGGCAAGGGGCCGAAAAGATGGAGCCCAAAGAAATGCTGGACGCCATACGGCTCCACGGTGAGGACGGGATCAGTTTCGTTACCGTTCATTGCGGAATAACGCTGAAGGCATTGGAGCATCTGGCGGCAAAGCCTCGGGTGTGCGGAATCGTGAGCAGAGGCGGCAGCTTTCTGGCACGATGGATGAGGGCCAACAAAGCGGAAAATCCGCTTTATGAGCAGTACGACGAAGTCCTGGACATCTGCAAACAGTACAACATGGTGATCAGCCTTGGCGACGGCCTGAGACCCGGTGCAATAGCGGATTCTCTGGATGCAGCGCAAGTCGAGGAACTCATCACGCTGGGTGACCTGTGCCGCAGGGCGAAAGCAAAGGGTGTGCAGGCCATTATCGAAGGCCCCGGCCATGTGCCTCTGGATCAGATAGCGTCTCAGATGCAGCTCCAGAAGAAGCTCTGTGATGACGCTCCGTTCTATGTGCTGGGACCTCTCGTGACTGATATTGCTCCGGGCCTGGATCACATCACGTCTGCAATCGGCGGAGCCATAGCTGCTGCAAACGGCGCTGATTTCCTCTGCTACGTTACGCCGTCCGAACACCTGGGCCTTCCGTCAGTAGAAGACGTGAGGATGGGTGTGCTTGCCGCGAGAGTTGCCGGACACGCTGCGGACCTGGTCAGGAAACGGCCTGGAGCATGGGAATGGGACGAACAGATGAGCCGTGCCAGAAAAGACCGAAACTGGCCGGATCAGATCAGGTTAGCGCTCGACCCTGAACTCGCGAAGGAAATCCGAGCCCGCACCTGCAAAGAGAACCATGAGACATGCACCATGTGCGGAGACCTGTGCGCTTACAAGGCTGATACGGAACTTGAGGTTTTGTAAGGTCGCAATGCGGACCCGAAGCAAATAGCCACGTAGGATGCGATGACCAATGGGAACCGCATCGGTCGGGTTATTCGCCACCGTCAATAGTCTCAGGATCCATGTTGTCCCGGTCGCCCGATGCATGCTCCGTTCCACATAATCACGGAAGCATCCCCTAGGTCTGAAATTCTGACCAATTGGTACACCTCGGAACCCTGGAAAGAAACCACGCCATCAAAGGAACTAATTGTGTACGCAGATTACGTTACGAAGTTGGCGAAACGATTTCATGAAGCGCTTGAGAGCATTGAAGTGCAACATGGTTTTGAATATGGTTCAGAATTCGAAGTTGCCCTCTGCAAAGTCCTATCCGATGCTCTCCCTGACAGGTTTGGCGTTGCCCGCGGCTATGCCGTGAATCCTCATGGGGATTTTGCTGGCGATGACATACTCATCTACGAGCGAATCAGATTTCCAACTTTTCGAGGATTGCCTGTCGGTGATTTCGCATCGAAAGAACACATTCCCATTGAAGCAATTTACTGCTACATTGAGGCAAAACATACCTTGCATATTGACGGAAACGATGGGCAGAGCCTAAAGAAAGCCATCGAACAAGTCAAGGCAGTTAAAACCCGATGTCGTAATCGAAGGGCAGTTCCTTTGACCGACCTTGGCTCTGGTGTCAATTTCAGTCACGGCATCAAGGTTGCCGTTCCTGAAGGTTATCCTGATTGCCGCAATCCCTTTTTTACAGCTATCTTCGCTCGCCACGTGAAGCACGCCAAGGGAAAAGAGCCGCTATCGTCCGCCAACGAGATTCGAGAAGCCATATCAACGAGGAAGCATTTCTCAGATGTGAAGGAAGAGGATCTTCCAGACATGATGGTAATGGGAGATAGCATAGTGGCCTTGCCGTCCTTCAAAATTTCAGACCACGAGGCATTGCTCAGGCCATTCTTGATCCCTGGTAAATCAATTTATCATGTCTGCGATGCTAATGCTATTGCCTTCGGTGTAGGCTTCTGTGCCCTGATGGCAGCTTTGGACTGGATACAATTAGGCGAAATGCCGTGGTCGAGCATTGTGGGAGAAGCTTTGGGCATTCCTCGGTCGCAAGAGCCCGCGTAGGATGCTGATGAGCGAAGCGAATCGCATCGGTCGAGTCTTTCTCCACCAACACCCCGTACACTCAGTGAACATTGGGACTGCATCTGTCGATTCATTGCAAGGCCTGATTAGCACGTAGAGTGCGGTGACCAACGGGAACCGCATAGATCGAGTCATTCTGAAGCCTGATTAGCAGCATCATCAACCTCGACTCTCTCGCTGCAAGATTTGAAAAACGTTCACATTCTTACAGCTAGAGATAATATTTCTCATTGCCGAAACTTTCTTAAGGAGTGGAAGAGTGGAGCCGCGACCGATGCGGTTCACTGCGTTCACCACATCCTACTCGAAAAGAATCCATCATTAGTTGTCCGTGTGGTCGTCGAATGCTGGGATCCACCTGGAGAAATAGCCCGCGTAGGATGCTGATGAGCGAAGCGAATCGCATCGGTCGAGTCTTTTTCCACCAACAACCCGTACCCTCGGTGAACATTGGAATCGCATCGGTCGAGTCTTTGCAAGGCCTGATTAGCAGCATCATCAACCTCGACTCTCTCGCTGCAAGATTGAAAAACCGTTCACATCCTTACAACCAGAGATGATATTCCGTCATGGCTGAACCTTTCTCAAGGAGTGGAGCCGCGACCGATGCGGTTCACTGCGTTCACCACATCCTACCTGAAAGAAATCCACCATCAACGTCGCACCACCCGCGTAGGATGCTGATGAGCGAAGCGAATCGCATCGGTCGAGTCTTTTTCCACCAACAACCCGTACCCTCGGTGAACATTGGAATCGCATCGGTCGATTCATTCTTGCGCATTAACACTCTCAAGATCTGCATTCCCCCAGTTCTCCGGATACAAGCCACTCTTCACATAATCATGGAAGCTTGAATGTGGCCAATCGGCCACTTTCCTGACCCATCCATGCTTAATGGGATTCCAATGGATGTAATCCACATGGCGATTGAAATCCTCCTGGTCCCGAATCAAATGCTCCCAAAATCGGCGCTGCCATATGCCACGTTCGCCTCTTCGAGCCCTGCTTTCTGAAATCCTTTCACGTTTTTCGATTCCACGAGAGAATTGCCTTTTGATTAAACCCCAGCGATTGGAAAAGTCCGTATCATCCTGAGGCAAAGTCCAAATGCAATGTAAATGGTCAGGCAGAATCACGAAAGCTTCCATGCGGAATGGATGCCTTAGTTGAACGCTTCCAAAAGCAAATCGAAGATTCTCGATTCGGTCTACCAATAATGTATTTTCCCGTCGCTTTGCGAGGTTCACCGTAAAAAACCATGTTCCACCAGGCGCCGAGGAGCGACGGTATTCCGTCATGGGATAATCTTTCTTTGCGGGTGATGACTCTACCGATGCGGTTCACTTCGTTCACCACATCCGTGAACCGAAGAAGAAGACTGATTCCAAGCATTTGGGCAACGTGAAAGCACAGTACCACCGCCAGAGAATACGTTTCTCTCTTATTTCATGAAACCTAATTTTACGAGAGTAAGCCTAAACGTAGGGCACTGAAGGTGTCAAATGAAAATTTGAATGCATAGAACCATTTGAGTCAGCGTCCGGACGCCGCACCAGAAAACCTGTGGTTACAAGCCAAGCAAATAAGTCATTCAGAAGATATGCAGTGCGCGGGATTGCTCGAAACCTGCGGATAAGATGTTTCCGGAGCAACTGTTTTTGCATGAATTAATTCTGCGGTTCTCGCCCACGGACCAGAAGCCGCGAGAAAACCAGCAGTAATTTGGATCATATATCCCTTTCGGACACCTCCTGGTCGGCTGAGATCCTTATCAGAAACTAACGATCTCCTCGTAATGAGATAATATCCCGGCAGTCTAAGAAGAGTAAAGCTTTTCCGGGGATTGATGCCCCGCATAAAATTTCGCCTGAGGGCAATCTCGGTTCAGGGGGTTTACATTTGGAACGCTCCACGACTTGTAGTCTAAACGACGATATGCTGAATGACATTCTTCGGCACGCTAAACCGATGGGTCACAATGAAAAAGCTCGAAATCTGAATCTAGGATTCGGTTTCATTTACTATGCCGTCGCACGGGCATTAAGGCCAAAACACACGCTTGTCATTGGCTCTGGATACGGTTTCAGCGTAACGTGCTTAGCCCTGGCAATTAAAGATAATGGTAAGGGCAAGCTCACTTTTGTCGATCCGGCCTATTCCCTCGCGAATGACGGTCCCATGAAAACCGTTGGCGGACGCGGCAAATGGAAGACCGAAACCCATGTTAAGGAGCATTTCAGTCGATTCGGCGTCGAGAACATCATCACGCATTACAAGATGCGCAGCGACGAATTCTTTCCGGTCTATGACACCTTGGGATTGCCTGAAATCGATCTCGGGTTCGTTGACGGCAATCATTCGTACGAAGCGGTCAAATACGATTTTCTGGGCGTGCTGTCGAAGTCGCATAAGAACTCCTACGTGTTTCTCCATGACACGAACATATACATCCGCGAGTTGTTATCTCATGCGGGAGTGAAACGCTGGCTGAAGTTTCTGAAAAAGGAAGAAAAGGCGTTCGAGGTCATCAACTTCCCGTTTTCTTCCGGGGTCGCTCTAGTGAGGATTCTGGAACCGGACGTTTGGACGCAACCGCATTGATACGGATCTGCATTCAAGAAGATAAGATCCGGGAAACACTTCTTACAAGAAGGGTTTCCGATGTTACTGCTTTGAAAGCAAATTGATATGAAAACGTTTTCTATAGCAACTATTTTACTACTCCTGGCGGCGTTCCTTTTCTGGCGGTACGTCTGGTTTTTCAGAAATCCGGAAAGGGTAATACCAGCAGGTGAAAATGTCGTCAGCCCTGCTGACGGTACGGTGGTATACGTGAAGAAAGTGGCACCGGGTGAGGAAGTGATTTCAATCAAGGAAGGTCTGGCGGCAAGAGTGGAGGATATCATTCATCAGGACACAGACTCTCCGAAGATTGTTATCGGCATCTTCATGAGCCCGTTCAACGTCCATTACAACCGTGCTCCCATAAACGCGAGAGTGGAAAGTATCAACCATCATCCTCCAAAGTCTGAGAATCTCAATATGGGGCCGATGCATTGGCGCACCTTTTTTGGGATTCACCCTTTGCACGAAAACAGTCTGCACATTGTTCACAACGAACGCGTGGTGACACGGATGTCCGGGCGATTCAAACATGCAGACGTTTCCTTTTACGTCGTGCAAATTGCAGGGAAAAACGTGCATGGAGTTGATAGCTACTTCCAACCGGGTTCCCAGGTGGGCAAAGGCAAAGTCTTCGGCATGATCCGTATCGGTTCGCAGGTGGATCTGATTTTTCCGGATCATGAGAATGCCGAAATTAACGTTAAACCAGGAGACAAGGTCTACGCAGGCGAAACGGTTCTACTCAAGTAGCTTGCATTCGATCATACATATACGAGGCCGATAATATGAAAATCGATTTGCATGTTCATTCCAAGTGTTCCCGTCGACCTTCGGAGTGGATTCTGAAAACTCTTGGCTGTCCTGAGAGTTTTACCGAGCCCCTGCACCTTCATTCACTGTTGAAGAAGCAAGGGATGACCCGAGTAACGATTACGGATCACAACTCGATCGAAGGGTGCCTTGAAATCGGGCATTTGGAAGACACCTTCATAAGTGAGGAAGTTACGACGTATTTTCCTGAGGATCGATGCAAACTCCACGTTGTGGTGTACAATATCAATGAGTCGATTCACGAAGAGATCCAGAGGATCCGTGAAAACGTGTACGATCTGGTAGATTATTTGCAGCAGGAGAGTATTGTACACGTATTGGCGCATCCTCTGTTTTCCGTAAATCGAAAGTTGACTCCCGAACATTTCGAACGTTGTCTCCTCCTGTTCAAAAATTTCGAATTGAATGGTGCGAGAAGTGACGAACAGAACCATTGCATCAGTCTCGTACTTTCTCTCTTGACTCCGGAAATCATGGACCAATTCAGCGAAAAGTACGGCATCGTTCCCACTTATCCGGCTCCGTGGATCAAGAACATGACTTCCGGGTCGGACGACCATAGCTCATTGACCGTAGCGCGAAGCTACACCGAAGTGCAAGGAGCCTCGAGTGTCGAGGACTTTCTCAGGGGATTGCAGGAAGGCAAGGCACACGCGAATGTTCAGGGGTCGGGCCCTAAAACACTTGCTCGACACCTGTATGGCATCGCTTACCAATTTTACGAGCACAAGTTCGGCCTCGACCGATATGGAAACGGTCCGGATATTCTCAAAATCCTTAACAGGTTTTTGGTTACGGATTCAGCGGAGCGGTCTCGCGGCATTTTAGCGAGAATCGGTTCGTATTGGAGCAACAGAGTTAGCTCTAAGAAAACGGAAAACCCAACGTTGCTGGAAGTCCTCAAAGCTGAAGCAAACAAGATTTTCGACGATCCGCAACTCGCCGAAGTTATAAATAACGGAAACGGAAACGGTGCGAAGATAGATCTCGACGAAAAATGGTTCCGTATTGCCAATGTTGTTTCAGGCCGCGTGCTTTCGCAATTCGCGGACGAAGTAGTCAAGAATTTTTATGGCGCACATTTTCTCAATCTGTTCAAGCATCTTGGATCTGCCGGCGCATTCTATTCGCTCTTATCTCCTTATTTCGTTTCCTTTTCCGTACAAGCGGAAGGTCGGGTGCTCGCTGACACAGTTCTGAATCGTTTTCTCAGGACCGATCAGTCCCGGGAACGCACCAAACAGAAGATAAAAGTGGCTCACTTCACGGATACCTTGCACGAAATCAATGGCGTAGCCCATACGCTCAAGCAACAGGTTGCTGCAGCGGAACGCCTGGGCAAAGACTATATCGTGATTTCCTGCGGGACGGGAACGACTCAGAATCATCCCCGGATCAAGAATTTCAGGCCAATCGGGACGTACAATGTCTCGGTTTATCCGGAGCAAAAGCTTTTTTATCCCCCGCTTCTGGAAATGCTGGATTACTGCTATGAACAGGAGTTCACTCATATTCACGCGGCGACTCCAGGACCGATTGGATTGGCTGCACTGGCGATTTCCCGCACCTTGAACATTCCCAGAGTCGGGACGTATCACACTGCCCTTCCCCAGTACGCAGAGATTCTCACTGAAGACACCTTGATGATGGAGCTGATCTGGAAGTACGTGTTGTGGTTCTACGACCAACTGGAGATTATATATGTCCCTTCCCAAAGCACGGGACAGGAACTCATCGATAAAGGCATTTCTCAACGAAAGATCCGCTTGTATCCGCGGGGAGTCGACATCAACCGATTCCAACCGGCAAAGCGCAATGATTGTTTGGACACGTATTGCCCGAATCGTGATCAGATCAGATTGCTGTATGTGGGTAGGATTTCCCGTGAGAAGAATCTCGCTATTTTAGCCGAAGCATTCAAAGCGCTCTCCGAGTCGCGAAAAGACCTCAGCCTCTTTATCGTGGGAGACGGTCCATATCGTCAGCGGATGGAAGAGTCGCTAGCCGGAACCAATACCCACTTTCTGGGCTACATTGAAGGAGCAGCGCTCGAACATATTTACGCGTCGTGTGACGTGTTCGTTTTTCCAAGCACTACAGAGACCTTCGGCAATGTGGTACTGGAAGCACAGGCCTCAGGACTTCCAGTCATAGTCACGGACGAGGGCGGAGCCCAGGAAAATGTGTATCCAGGGAAGACCGGGCTCGTAGTAAAAGGCAATAGTGAAGAAAGTCTCTTGAATGGGATGAGATTTCTCATCAGCGATCATGCCCGCATGGAGAGCATGGGGGAACAGGCGCGACTTTTTGCGGAGAGCCGTTCTTTTGATAAGGCTTTTTCCGAGACTTGGAAGCTCTACGAACAGATTGGTTCCATGAAGAACCAGTCTCCGAAGGATGGCAGAGAACTGACAGGATTCGACCCATTAGGCTACCGAGCTGCGTCTTAAATCGGTTTTGATGCCATTCGTTCACTGCTGGGCTTGCAATCTTCGGCTATAGTTGACAAAGAGGGTACTTAACGGACCGTAAGACGGAAAAACATGCAAATTGTTCTTGCGGTACACAGGAAAAGTTGTAATAACCCATTTTCAATGTATGAGTTAAACCAACATAGCTCCAAATCAGACCTTTCTGTGATCCTTCGATGGTCCATCCATCGAAACGCTTTCGGTCGGGTTCTTTCCCATCTATCCAGCTCGTGGATTCAAAGTGCAAATCGTCTTACGTTTAAACACGCTTCTGTGCTGAATCAATCTGAAGCACCGAACAATTCCAGTTCCAAACTTCGTTTGAAGGGGTTTGCAGATGGCTTGCAAGGCGTACTTCGACGGTTCCTGTTTTCTCAACTATTGCGGCATCGGATATGTGATCCGAGATCCCCATGGGTACCCATTGTGTGAAGGTTCCGGTTTTGTGGGGCGAGGCGATGCGCTCAAAGCGGAATACTTGGCTCTATCAGCTCTCGTGGAGCACCTGCGTGAATTGGAGATAGACAACGCGGTGATACACGGAGACAGCCGGACCGTAATAGGCCAGGTGACAGGATTCATGAACACGCGAAACACCAACCGTTTTCTGGAAATCATTATGAGAATGCGAGGATTTTTCTCAGAGCACCCCGGCTGGAAACTGAAATGGATTCCCCGCCAGGAAAACGGACGAGCAGATGCTCTGGCCACTCAGGGGCTGAGTGAGATGAAATATCAGGAAAGAGCTGCCGTCAGGCAGATGTGATTTGCCGAGCGGCACAAGAAAATCCGAGAGGAGCTTCCTCTCAGAAGTTCCTCTCAGACTCCACTTGTTTTAAGCCAGCCTATTCCATCGTCTGTTCCGACGAAATCCCGCGAGATGTGGGAATAGAGTGACGGTAGTGCATTGCCCGTCACTGACGAAGAGCGTTTCTCAACAGTTTTGAAGTAATCCGACACTTGACACTTATAAGGAAGGATATTGGTAGGCCCGGAGTCCCTGGCTGGCGCACATAATCTATTTATCTTACATCTTGTCCACCAGCACGGAAGCCGGTGGCTACCAATTTTTGATGAACCGCTCTTCACAATCCGCGATTACTCTTAACATCACTATAAGTTCCACCATTCTTCAATTCTGGAATAGCTTACCTCCCGACGAGTTTCTTCAGGCATTTTCCTTTCTTGATTCCGCAATTGTATAAGTCGGTTCGTGGGCGAGATGGAAAGAAAGCAGTGCGCCGGTCACCTTGCTTCTACCCGCATGCAGGAACACGACCAGTCCAAGCAATTCCAGGGCTAGAATCGATGCAGGATCCCACAATATTTTCAGTCCGTTTAGAAGAATCGGAACCGGATGGTCGTTCGCGGGAAGAAGCATGCTAAGTGCGATCCCGTACACTATAGCAAGCACGGCCATCACCTGATAAGCTGAGATTTTGCCATTTCCTCTATAGTCTGCACGTAAGAATTCGGAAAGAGCTCTCCAGGCTTGGGTTGTAACGGTGCAAAACAGGAAAGCATGCACGTACGCACCCTTTATGTACAACCCGCTTCCTACCAGAGCGGTAAAGACCAAAACCGTGCAAGTCAAGGCCTGGATCGGAATGACCGGAACACCTTCCATACCGCCTTCGTACTGAATCTTCTTTGTTTTTCCGTGGAAAACAAAGGCGTATTTTCCGAAGAGGCGTTGAATAATCGGGTGGCATTCCGAAATACGCTTGCCGTAGCAGCAACCGAAGCTTATACATGCCAGTCGCCCGATGCCTTCTCCCAACGCGTACGCGATTGCCATGCATGCCAAGCCGGGAATCATTGGAATCGCTCCCGGTGATTCACCAACCACTACGGAATTGACAATCCACACCACTGCAGGAGCTACAAGCATCCCAAGAAAGGCAGAGCCGCCTATGGTAAACGTGTTCTGCCTTTTCTCGACAACCCGTGCCAGCAAAGAAGACGCTGGTATGCACAAAGAGAAGAGAAGTAAGATCATTGCCAGGGAAGTAAAGAGCGATATGCCGATCGATCCCATGAGAACCAGGAAGACAGCCACGGAAGCAATCACCGAAACAGCCATAAGGAGCCCGTAAAAGGTCAGATTCAGGCCTCTCCACGTTCCGGAATCCACCTGCGCCACTGGAACAACAGCCATAATCTGCCAGCCATCACGAGGCAATGCGACAAATCCCCACCTGAAGAGGACAAACATGAACAACAACAAGAAAATAAGAAACGCAGCTTCAAACATCTAGAAATCCTTTATACGATTTGCGGCAGTCCCTACGAGGGATCTTACTTTTACATCGGTTTCTACGAGCGGCCTTTCAAATCCTGCGGAGTAGCGACTTTGAACATCTGTGCGGTGCATATTTTTGACAAGGTCGTCGGCAAATTCAAGTCTTGATTTTTCAAACAAGAGCACAACAGTGCTACTACCGGGCCTGAAAAGGCTTTTGGGAAGGCCTTTTTCCAGGAACATTCCCGGTGTCACCGGGCGAGGGCTGTCGTAGCGGTTATCGCTGTAAGCATGTTCCACTTCTCCTACCATGAGTGCGACCACTTCGATCATTGCCACAAAACCGACTCCGGTTCCCTTCGGAACGTCCGTATCAATGATCGTCACGACCCGTTTATTCTTCGAATAAGCTGTTACCAACGAAACCACTGCTCCCGGATTGCATGAATGATATCCCCCTGGTATTTCATAGAAATCTTTGACCGCTCCCGCTACCGGAGTATGATTGTAATGATATTTGTCCGGCGTAAGTCGGAAAATCATGAATGCTCCATTGCGGAATGTGGCCAGCCATTCCTGCTTATCTTGTCCCAGAAGTTCATCGTAATCGAAAAACTTCTGCTTTATGAACAGACTTGAGATTGAGTCGAACGACCCCATGAGCACACGTGCATCTGCCGGGGACACAACTGCGGAAGCATCATCAACCATTGGACGACATTCCCAGTAGCGGATCTTGCGTTCGAACAATTTCCTGGCAGTATCCAGGTCGGCAGGGGCATCGAGGCACTCTTTGAAATCCACTCCGCATGACTGGATAAATTGCCTGGTGCGGTACGGGATCGGAAGATCGAAATTAACGAATCCGAGAACGCGACTTGCATGGCTACTAACTAACGCTCGAAACAGAACTGGTGCGTGTTCTCTCACTTCCGTATAGAGCAATTGAATAGATTTATCCCATAAGAGCGGTTCTGTACACGTTCTTCCGGTAATCCGATCTATGTACTGATGATGATAGGAATTCATGAGGTTTCGTTCCTTGTGTGCAGGATTCAGACGTGGCGATGTCGAGATAAACCGAAATCAGGATGAGATTCACCAGTTTTCTCAATTCGTCTACTGATAACGTTTCGTTGATGAGTCCATTCTCTATCATTGAAAGAAAACGCTTTACATCTATGGAGCCCAAAACGAATCGAACCGAACGCTGTATGGAATCGTCCGACACGGAGGAGGCGACTTTCGTGCAGTTCTGCGCGAACCACTTGAACGATGCGCGAAGATGATTCCTCCTCAAAGTGCCCCGATAGTATCGTTCAGTGGATAGATTAAATTCGTCTGGATCGACGGACAGTGGTGAAGATTTTCCGGCCTCGTCAAGAATCGCCCTGGTGATCCTGCCCGCTACGGAAGCAATTTCGGAATCCTGGATACGATCCTCCAGGTTGCGTATAGTTTTTTCCAGACCCATCAATTCAATTAAGTCGGATGCGTCTTGTCTCAATGTCTCCAGGAGTGCGAATTGGAACTGTCGGATGTACACTCGACGGTATCCGGGATAGCGCCTGCTGTATCGAACCCCCTTCGTCCTTTCTACCAATTTCTTCATGAAGAGATTTGTGGTTTCGCTGTGCACGTAAAACGTGGGGATTCCGATTGCAGTCCCGAAAAAAGACTGTCTGCGCTCGCTCTCGATATTGGGACTGTCGGGTATATGCTTGTGAGTGTAGGTTCCCTGAAGCACGTATTTGAAAGCCAATACCGTAATAAGTCTCTGAAGGTCGGCAGCTTGTGCCAAGTCGCTTTCCAGAGAGGCGAACAGGCTGTAATACCTACCTTCGAAACCTGAAAATCCCATTCGGGAGAACTCCCGCAAACGGTACGGGATGTAAAGTGCCATTTTGGGATCGAATACGCCCAAATCCGCAAGATCTTTTTTGAGATGCTGCTCGTTTCCCAACGCCCCATTGAAAGCAGGGCTCTTTTCAGTGCTCAACAATGATACCGGATAATCCACGAGGCGAAAATCGGGAACAAAATCACCCCTCACACGAAAAAGGGAGCTTATGATCTCATCCAATCCGGGTATTCCGAACGGTGTCGAAATACGGCCAAGCACTCTTAGGTCGGCCTTCTTTTTCCAGCGGCGCCAGAGCATTCTCAAATGCGTGTAATCCAGCTCGTGCGGTAGGAATCCAAGCACTTTTTCCGGATGAAAATCTGAAAATCCCAGGCGATAAGGAGCTGCGCTGTACGTGCCCACGAAGAGCGGCAAGAAATGCTCGACGATCTTTATCACTAGATCGCCCATCCATTTTTCGTGTATTGCAGTGAATTCCGATGAATCGCTTGACAGGTGGTGGGACAATTTAGGGCTGCCGATACTTATGTGGGTTCCATTGTTTGCGAGACTGATATTGGATACGGAAGGCAACACAACAAGATTGCGATTAATTATGCCTGCGTCCTTCAGTTTGCTCACTGCATTCAGTTGGCTCCTGCTAAGTACCTGATGACAGAGACACATATAGTTGTGTTTCTCCACACCATCATCCCATCCCGACAGGCAAGGGCTCATGAACAGCTCTCGGTAGAAGGAATCAGAGATCAGGTCGTTCAACTCTTTTTGACGCACAGGAGGATGAGGAGAGAAGTAAATTGCCGCATTCTGGCCGGATTCCTCAAGTTTAAACGCCTTATTCGCGTACATGACGAGGGCCTGCACAAGGAGAAAGCGTTTGGAAGTCTCTTCTGCCAGGGCATGTCCCATGCCGGAGGTCGCATTGGGAATCACTATATGGAAAGAATGTGTCTCAGGAGACGTGTTATCGTTGAGCAGATGACCCATGACTCTTCGTCCTGTGTCCCCGATGAGTGAAGGAAGGCTTTCTTGTGATCCGATTATATCTGCAAGAGAGAGTTTGAGGAGATAGCTGATGGGAACTCTGAGGAACTCTTCGCCTTCAGCGGTAAAAAAGAATTTCTCCGTGTCGTTTCGCAATCCCCCGTCTTCTTGCTTCTTATTTGCGAGCAAATCGAAGTTGAGTACAGATGAAGCAAAAGAACTGAGCAATCCTTTCGGGAATCGCACCCAACTGTTTTCCCAGGTCTGATCGATATTGGAGTCGAGAAATTTCTCGAGATCCGTCAGCACCCGTTTCGATGTATCCCCTGATGCCGTCCTTTTCAGGATGTTACTGAAATAGTTCGACTGTTCAATGATGAGAGGGAGATCCACATGCGACCTGTCGCCCGTGACTGCCACTTGAAGTTCGTTTTCGGAACCTGCGGTAATGTCGTTGAGAGAGAAAGGAAGTTCCTCAACGAATCCGCTTTGTCGCGGCGCTGGAATTCCAAGCGCCTGCCTGATCTTTTCCGGAGAAAGTGACCACTGATGTGTTTTAACAGAATTGTCGAGTCCCAATCGATTTTCTCCGTTGCGGATTTGCATTTGTTCCTGGATGGAGACATCACCACCTTTACGTTAAGATGCCATGAGAATAAGGGCAATTTTCAGCTAATGTCTTGAATTTTTGCGATTTCCGGCACCTCTGACCTGAAGACCCCAGGACATCTTGAAGGATCCACGATTCGCTCGTGTCCGACTAGTGTGGAGTTCACACGCCGGTTATCGCTGTTGAGTGGAATTGAAGCGCAGATTGCATTCTGAACTATTCGGTTTTATTCATTACCGCAAAATTGCTGCGTGATAGTCACTCGACGTACCTTTCTAGAAAGCAATCTGTGTACTCGTGTGACCGAGAACAGCGTCTTTCCAAGAGATTAGAACAGCGATACTTTGGCATCCCATTTGCAAACTTAATAGAGTTTTTGAAAAGTTTTCCAAAACCAAACTCGCGTGTGCCGGGCAGTCGCTCTCTTGTACAAGAGGATCATGTCATGATCATAAGGTGCAAGCCGGTGATTTACCGAACTCAGGAGGTATTGTGAACAGGATGTGGACGGGTCTTGGTTTTGTTTTTCTATCTTTTCTTCTTATACTCGGTATGTGTGGAAGCGGTTTTACAGAGTCAGACAAAGATATAGTGCGAGTGAGAGGGTCTGAAAGCATGGCCCATCTCATGACCGTGTATGCAAGCGAATTCAGCTCTCCCGATCGCGGCTGCAACATAGTCGTAAGCGGTGGGGCCAACGAATCGGGTATGGAAACGCTATTTAGCGGTGAGGCTGAAGTAGCCATGATAAGTGACCGCCTCTCAAAGAAGGAGATCGAGGCAGCTAAATCCAAAGGCCTCGATTTGCAGGAGGCTGCAATCGGATGGGGCGGAATAGTCGTGATAGTAAATCCGGCGAATCCCGTCGTAAGCTTGACTGTTGATCAGGCGCGTAAACTTTTTGTGGGTGAACTTACCAGTTGGAGACAGGTGGGCGGTCAGGAAAAACCTGTTCAGGTCATCGCGATAAACGAAGCTGTTCGATCGGGATCGCATAAATATCTGGCAGAAGGCTTTCTTCAAGGCAATTTCGCTCCAGGGGCAAAATTGGTGTCCTATTTTCGCTCCATACCGGCTGCCGTAGCAGAAAATGAAAATGCAATCGGACTTATTCGTATGAGAAATCTGGAGCGCCTTATAGAACAGGGAATGGACAAGAAGATCAAAGTAGTAGCCTTAAAGAAAGACGACCTTTCTCCCGCAATAGCTCCGACCCGTGAGAGTATCGACGAAGGAACCTACCCGGTCACGAGACCGTACCTTCTCTGTGTACCGGCGAATCGAGCGAATACCTGTACCATGGAGTTTTTCAAGTTCTGTGCAGCCAGGAATCCCAGGCCCCGAGATATCGGGAGCAAGAACTAGTTCCTCATACCGCGAAAAATCCAAGGAGGAAGGTTATGAAAAGCTTCCGGTGCATAGCTCTGGTACTAATCCTATGCAGTCCCGTGTCTTCGGGGGAGCTGGAATATGAACTATCCACGGCGGTCGTTGAAGAGGATGCGGTAAAGATCAAGCAACTCCTGCAGAAAGGAGTCAATCTCAATTACCAAAACGGAACGGGCATAACGGTTCTTATGGAGTCTTCCAAAATGGGAATTGCCCCACTGGTTGAACTCTTTCTTGCAAGCGGCGCAAACGTGAATCTGCAGGATAAAACTGGCATGACTGCGCTCATGCAAGCTGCCTCAAAAGGCAAAGACGAAGTGGTAAAGATGCTCCTGGACAAGGGAGCGGATGTGAATCTGAAATCGAAGACCGGGGCCACTGCTTTGACGTTCGCTACAGTCGGGCGACATGCAAAAGTGATGGAACTCCTTAAATCCAAAGGGGCCCAGTAGGGTTGTAACGCAGCCAATAGGGGATTTTCTCCCGTATCCATTCAGTTATTCGCGGGGAAAATCCTCGTACTCCGGTCATGCCGTCCGGCAGGCGTAGGGTCGAGCGGTCATCTTCAGTGATCAGGCTTGCTCCCCCGGGCCTGAAAACGATAATTTAAACTCCGTACCATGTGTTGAGGTAGCCGTAACCGATGCTTCTATTTGGCGAGAGAAAGTCCGTACAGCACTTAAACCGAACGATCGAGGATTATTGACATCGACAGTATCCGAAAGGCCTACTCCGTTATCACTGACACTCAATTCCGCCGCGCCGTTGTTGGTGTGCAAACTCACCTTTACCACGCCTTTTCGATTATCGGGGAAAGCATGCTTGAAACAGTTGGAAACAAGCTCAGTGAGGATGATTCCTACCGGTATTATGATTTCAAGACCGAACACTTGTTCCTCCAGATCCGTCTCCAGAGTGACCGGTCTTCCGACCATGCGGAATGTGTTTGTAAGATGGTCCAACAAACCTTTTATATATTCGTTTAACTTAAGTTTCTCTATATCTTGATTATGATGCAATTGCTCGTGCGCCAAAGCCATAGAACGTATGCGATTCTGCACTTCCTGAAACATGGCAAGATGCACTTCGTCTTTCACATACTTGGACTGCAGATTGATAAGGCTGATAATAATGGCAAGATTGTTTTTTACTCGATGATGGATTTCTCTTAAAAGGATGTCTTTTTCTCTCAAAGAGGCTTTTATGCGGTCCTGGGCGTTCTTGACTCTTAAAAGAGAATTGACGCGAACTCGTAATTCCAGTAAATCCAGAGGCTTACTTATGAAGTCATTTGCCCCTGCTTCCACTGCGTGCAGCCTATCCTGCTTGCTGTCCAGGACTGTCACCATAATCACGGGAATGTCACTGAAAAGAGTGTGTTTCCGAATGGCCGCGGCTGTCTGGAATCCGTCCATTTCCGGCATCATGGCATCGAGCAGCACCAAATCGATAGACTCGTCCAGTTTGCCGAGCGCCTCAATGCCGTTGGAAGCCTCCTCTGTCTCTAATCCGAGAGCTTCGAGCATGTTTTTCAGGAGCTCCACATTTTGGCGCTCATCATCCACTACGAGAACACGATTTGGCCGCGGCATAGCTATTTTTCTCCCTCACTCTTACGTGTAAGTACGTCATAGTTTTCGATCTTTGTCGATGAGCCGTTTTATGGTGTCATAGAATTCTTCAACTTTAATGGGTTTTCGAAGATACTCATTACAGCCTGCAGCCAGTGCCTTTTCTCTGTCACTGTCCATGGCATGAGCAGTCAAAGCGACAATAGGAACGAGTTGTGAGTGTTCTCTGATTATCTTGGTTGCCGTTAATCCATCCATCCCGGGCAAGCCCACATCCATCAGGATCAAGTCCGCCCCCTTGGTTAAAAAGGCTGCTACCCCTTCTTCCGCGGTACTCTTGTATATAGCGCGATATGATTGTTTTTCGAGCAATTCTTGGATGAGACGCACATTTGCCTCGTTGTCCTCCACAACGAGGACCGTCAGCTCGTGGTTGTTATTCTCAATACTGTTAGTTGTTTGAACCGACGAAAACAACGCCGGATCACCGTGAAAACTGAGATCCGTGAAGACCTGGTCTACAGGAATATTAAAAACAAAGGTACTTCCCAGGTTCAAACCTGCGCTCTGTACGCGAATAGTGCCTCCATGAAGTTCCACCAGTTCCTTGGTGAGGGCGAGCCCGAGTCCTGTACCTTTCTGCCGGAATTCAATAGGTGCATTCAACTGAACAAAGGGCTCGAATATTCGTTCTTGATTTTCCTGAAGGATGCCTATTCCGGTGTCAGCAACGCTTATGCCTAAGGCATTGGGTTGTATTGATGCTTCAAGTTCGATTCTTCCTCCGTCCGGCGTAAATTTGGCCGCGTTTGACAGGAGATTTACCACTATTTGTTTGAGTTTCACTTCATCGGCTACAATTTTGACATCGCGGAGACTCTCGGGTATGCGAATAATTAGACCCAAGTGTTTCCGAAGAACCTTCTCCTTTATCATTATCGTACAGTGCTTGAGAAGCTGCCCTATGTTCACCGGTTTGAGATCGAGTTCCATTTTTCCGGATTCGACTTTTGCCAGATCCAGGATGTTGTTTATCAGTTCGAGGAGATGATGGCCTCCAATCGAAATTTCACGGACATACTGCAACTGCTTTTCCGTGAGTTTGCCTCCCCATTGCTCATTGAGGAGTTGAGAAAAACCAATTATGGCATTGAGCGGAGTTCGCAATTCATGACTCATGTGAGCAAGAAACTCGCTCTTGGCACGACTTGCGGATTCTGCTTGAATTTTTGCCCGATACAGTTCTTCCTGAGCACTCTGCCGCACTTCAATTTCATGAGATAGGTCCTTATTGGTTTTCTCAAGTTCCGACGTGCGCTCTCCCACCAGTTGCTCCATCCGTTCGTACAATCTCGCGTTTTCGATTGAAATGGCAGCCTGGGAAGAGAGCATCCTCAACGTCTCAAGTCGGTGAGGAGTAAAGGCGTGACTGGAAAGATTATTCTCAAGATACAGCATACCGATGACGCTACCCTGGTGCAGGATAGGTACGCATAAGACGGATTTGGGTTTCTTCTCCATTATATAGGGGTCCGAAGTGAATGCTCCTTCACGGACCGGGTCATTCAAAACCAGGCTTTCACTCGTGCGAAGGACGTACATGATTACCGCAGTGCAGAGTTCGCATTTCTCTACCGGGGTAGGCTGCAGATCCTGGATGATGGTCTGGCTTATACAAGCTTCAGCTTTTACTTCAAGGCGATTTCCGGACCGGAAAATAAGAAATCCCTTTTCCGCTCCAGCGGTCTCAATAACCGTCTTCATCAGTTTTTCCACGAGCTTCTCGAGAAGAATTTCACCGGATATGACCTGGGAAGCTTTCATTATCCATGCAAGATCCAAATCCCTATGGAAATCGGTACTCCCCGTTGAAGCAGATTCCCGGGAGGTCACAACGATTTGCGACTCTGCCGGCCCTTCGAGAAAAAGTCGGTATTTCGCTTCGAGTTGTTCCACTTTTGCAGTAGCCCCCCATTTTTTGTAGCAATAATGAGCATCAACAATTTTTGTCCGCGCGAGATCGAGATTGCTCCAGGATATATAGAATTTCCCTGCAAGTTCGTTGGCCAAAGCTTCTTCGTTCTGATAAGCGTTTTCCCGCGCAAGAGTTATGGCTTGTTCATAGAGTTCACCGGCCAATTCGTATCTACCCTTGATTCTTAATTGTTCCGCCTTAACCAGAATATACTTGTGGAGAAAATTCATAGGTGCATGCTTTGCCCATTTGCGCAATTTTCTTTGATTCAGGTGCACTTTCCACAAATGGATTTTCTGCTTGGATTTATCGTAAACGGATAATCTGGCGAGCGAATCGTAGAAATTAAGGGTCGGAATCGCAGGGGTCCCAAGTATCCCGGACACATGTTTTCGAGCCAGTATTATATTTTCAAGCGCTTTGGAATATTCCTCAAAAATGTAGCAGAGTGTCGCTTTATTCAGGTAAGTGACACACATTCCACTGCGGTCGTTTGCCTCCTTAAAGACCGGCAGCATTATATTTTCGTCAAAGACGTCACCTACCAAAAGGCAAGGATCGGGCGATCTTCCCATAAGATTAAGAACTGTTTGATGGAAGATAGATAAAAGTCTCAAAGCGGATTCATGCTTTATTTTCCGTATAAGCTCACTGTATTGGGTCATCTTTTCGTGTAATTCCGGCAATTCCCATCCAACGCGAAACCCCCCTGAACAATAGATGTAAGCGCAATGTGCCGCATCTTCCAAACTGCCGTTTTCTATGCCTATTCCAATAGCCTTTTCCACATTTCCAAGAAGTTTGGCGTAATGTTCTCTCCACGGCTTGATAAAGAAATTGACAATCATGAGAATGTTGACTCGGAGTTTCGCGTTGTCAAAACGATCCGCCAGCCGCAAGGCAAGATTTCCGAGAGCGTAACCTTTGTTTATGTCTCCCAAAACTCCGATATGCATGAAGCCCAGAATGGCGTACGCGAGCACTGATTCACAGGAGATCCCATACCGTAGGGATATTTCCAGCGACTTTATCGCAACCACCGGAGTGAACTCGGGATTGGCTGCGTACAAAGCCTTGGCCAGCTTAGACATGATCCTGAGAGCCGCGAGTTTCTTGCTGTCTATCATGACCGGTAACGTGCCAAATGATTCTACATTCCACTTCCTGAAGATCAGAAATCCTTTTGTGAGTGCCCACAAGAGGTGAAGTCGGGAGGGCTTCCGAGGGATTCTCACCCCCAACATTCGCAGAACCGGGATTGCTGTTTGCACCGCCTCTATCAATTTGTACTGGGCTGTTGATGCTTGAATCCTGATTTCACATACTTTCGCTTTGTCCAATACTTCCTGTGAATGATCCAGCACCTTATTACAATAGATTTCCATGGTGACAAAGTCTCCGGACAAATAAGCCGACTCTGCCGCCTGTCTGTAGAGTTCGAGAGTGAGGGATTCGCCCTGAGGTAAGGGGTATTCTCCAAGGGCTCTTATTCCTGCTTGAAAGTACTTGAGCCCTGCCTCGAATGCGGCAGATGCATGGGCTTTTCTCCCGGCGAGCAGATTGAGTTCCGCCAGCAGCATTCGTTCATCTTCTTTTATGATGAATTCAAGCCCCAAATTCAGTTGATCAACAATATTCAGTATCTTTTTTTCCCATTCCCGGCGAGGAGTCCCCTTCAACAAGAGTCGTCCCACTGTGGCATGGACAAAACTTTTTTCCTCATCCGGAATACATCCATAAGCTGCTTGCTGGACTCGATCGTGACAAAACCGGAAATCCGCAGCGTTCTCACGATTGCGCATAAAAGACAAATTCAGTTCGGGCTCCAACGGGAGCAGCAACCCTTCCTCAACTGCTTGGGAAAGGAACTCCTCTGTTTGGGACTCTTCCTTTTTCATTACCAGAGCAAGATCCTCAAGGCTGAAACGGCTTCCCATGCATGCGGCAAATTTCAGACACGCCTGAGTTTCCTCATTCAGGCGCTGAATCTTGCCTGCCATGAGTTCTACAATATTGTCGGTAATGTTGCGTGACTGAATGTGAGAGAGATCCCACTGCCATACTCCCTGGCGATGGTCAAAAATCAACAATCCCGTCAGGTACAATGACATGAGGAATTCGCCTACGTGAAACGGATTGCCTCCTGTTTTCTTCAGTACAAGTTCTGCCAATTGCGCAACCGACTGTCCATCCGTGTTCAGTGCATCTGCGCAGACGGCGTATACGGAATCGAGGTCCAGAGGCTGCAATCTAATGAGCGGGATGTGCTCCGAACAGGTCTTGAGTCGATCGATTGTCGCATGCAATGGATGTTGAGCATCTATATCTTTGTCTCGAAAGGCTCCTATAAAGATAAGATGCCGTATATCCGAATCGATCAAGATAAATTCCAGGAGACTCAGCGATGCCGCGTCTATCCATTGCAGATCGTCGAGAAACAGTATCAACGGCTTTTCAAGTTCGCAGAAGACCTGGAGATAACGAAAGAATGCCAGATTGAAGCGGTTTCGGAATTCCTGAGGCTCTGCAGGTGAAGGTGCAGGTTGAGAGCCGATTACCAGCTCCAGCTCAGGAATGAGATCCGATAGAATCCCGGCATTCGGACCGAGAGCCGAGAGCAACTTCTCTTTATAGCTCTGAAGCTGCTGATCGTTCCCCATAAGAATGTGCTGCAGCATTGAACGTGCGGCGTCTTTCAATGCCGAATAGGGAAAATTCCGAGAAAACTGCTCGCACTTTCCCCATGCAAAAAAACGTTTCGGCAAAGCCTTGAAGGTCTCCATCACCAGGGCAGTTTTGCCGATTCCGGGGTCCCCTGCTACAAAGCCGAAACGTTTGGTCCCTTCTTTGAATCCGGCGAGCAATCCGGCGAGTTCGGTTCTCTCACGATCTCGGCCATACAATTTTCGTGGAATACGCAACCGTTCCGGTCTGTCCATGGAAGCAAGCGGGAACGCCACAATGTGTCCGGATTCACTTAATTGTTTCAGACAGTTGTTCAAATCCCATTTAATGCCCCAGGCGCTCTGATATCTTTGATCGGGGTTCTTGGCAAGGAGTTTCATTATGATATCTGAGACGATTTGCGGAATCTCGGGATTCACTTCAGCAGGCGATTCAGGCATTCGCGCTATTTGGGAGTGAATTATTTCCAAGAGATCCTGAGTGTCGAAAGGTATCTTAGCGCACAATAGCTCGTACAGAGTCATTCCCAAAGAATAGTAGTCAGTACGATAATCTGTGGGTAAAGCGGTTCTTCCGGTTTGTTCGGGAGACATATACTGAAGAGTTCCGGAAAATTTCGTATCGTGCGAGGCTGCTTCTTCGCGCGAGAATGTTCCTGCGAGATCGAAATCGATCAGTTTTATAAGGCCGGTTGCCGGATTCAGTATGATGTTGGAAGGGTTTACATCTTTGTGAATAATATGTGCAGAGTGAATTTCACCCAGAATCTCTGCCAACTCCGAACCGATTCGGAGAATCTCCGGAACGGTGAAAAAATGGCTTTCGATTCGATCGAGGGAACTGCCGTCGCAATCTTCCAAAACCAGGACGGGTCCGCGACCGTGATCCTCGATGCCGTACGCTTTGATTACCCCTTTCAAATTCAAAGATTCAAGTATATTGTACTCTTTCTTGCGCCTGTCAGTCTCATGAATCGAAGGCCGCTCGTCCGCAAAGGTTTTTAGGATGACTGGTGCACCATCGCTGCCGCGATTTGCCCGAACGACAAGCGATCTTGCCCCCCTATATATGGTCTCAGTTATGAGGTAGCCTGGGAAAACCCGCATTGGAATACTCATGCCGCTCAAACCAGCGCCATGCCTTCCGAAAAATATGGCTTTGTCAGAAACAAATCCTTATGAAAAAAGCGCAGTCTGTCACAGGACTTTACGCTAAACAACTCATCCACACAAGAGAAAAAGATCCTCTGAACTAACCTTTAAGTTATACGAGTAATCAGCGAATTACGGCTTTGATAGATGCTGGAGAAGTCCTCGTTCTCCACCGGCCGATATTTTCGGAAAATAGGGTGCTTGAGGTGAGAATCTCCTGTTTTCACACTCCTGATACGGTTTGGTGGAATATGGCTCTCGATCTTGCCCTGTGAACAATCAATGTTGAGCCGTGGGGACCGGCTGAACATTCTGGCCCTTCACAAGACTCTCCCCGAGATTCAGCATGACCTGTTCACCCTCAGTGAGACCGGAGCTGAGGCGGGCAGCTTTGGCATCGTTCTCATAAACGGCAACTTCTCGGAAATTTACCCTGTTTTCACTGGCGAGTGTTGCCACGAAGGATTTATGTCCACGAATGATGAGTGCTGCAGCGGGAACCTCCTGAAACAGAGGGAGGTTGGAGGGTTTTTAGAGGGAGTAGCCGTACCGAATTGAGGTCATCGTTATGACAATCGCTACATGTGGTAGAGCATTTGATGACAGAATGAAAGGCACTTCTTGGGTCTGAACAGCGGAAATACGATCGCCCGTAATAACAACCGCGGCAGAACGGTCAAAGATACTTTCATGTAGTATGTTTGTTTCGTAAAAAATGCCGATTATGGAAGACAAAGACTTGCTTGCAAAACTTCGTGCCGCAGTGAGTTCTTCAATCAGAGACGCATATTCGGATTAGGGTTGTTCAACAAAAGGGTTTCGTGCCATGCGGCACGTGCAGTTCCCTTCATCTCCGCTGTTCCATTCGTTAATCTTTTGCTTCAAGCCTTGGCGGTCCAGGTCGAGATATCTCTTTACTTCACCCTGGGTGATTAATCGCATCTTGTACGCAAAGAAGACCACTTCCTCAAGGAGGGCCGGGGTGTAAGGCAATCTCTCCTTGAGCAGTCCCTGCCTATCCAAAAAATCCAGCAGAGAATTGTATATTATTGTTTTTCTTTCGGAATGATCGAGCATCGTCCACCTGCATGAAACAGAAACTGAAGACTACTATGTAATATACGCAAAATTATTCCAGAACGCAAAAATGCGATTGTGGAGCAACAAAGAATTGATTTCCGCGCATTTCCAATGACCAACAGGCGCAAGCATGGAAGCCCGCTCGATAGTTACCTGACAGGTTGTCCATCCACCCTTATAGATTTGATGCAAATAGAAGTTGAATTTCGGGCATTCAGCCTTTATGCTCTCATCACTTATCTAAAAACCGGACAAGAACATGAAAACAATTCTGGCAAGCAGTATCATTCCGGCGGTTCGCCAGTTGTGCATGGATGCCTGCACGATTCTCGGCGATGACGTGATTCAAGCCATCGAACAATCGCTCAAGCGTGAAGAGTCCTCTATTGGACGGGAAATTCTCAGTCGGATTCTGGAAAATGCTTCCATAGCAAAAACCGAAAAAATACCCCTGTGCCAGGATACCGGCATGGCAGTGGTTTTCGTCGAGATCGGGCAGGATGTGGCGATCTCGGAGGGAAATCTTGAAGAAGCCATTAACGAAGGAGTCCGCCAGGGGTATCGGGACGGTCATCTGAGGAAATCTGTGCTCCATCCCATTACCAGACTCAATACGGGCGATAATACTCCCGCAGTGATCCATTACGAGATCGTCCCCGGGGATACGCTGAAGATAACTCTCGCACCCAAGGGATTCGGATCGGAGAATATGAGCCGTGTCACGATGTTTCCTCCATCTGCCGGAATTGAAGGCGTTAAGCAATTCATTATCCAGCGAGTCGAAGAATCCGGCGGGAATCCGTGTCCACCCATTGTCGTGGGTGTAGGGCTCGGAGGCACGTTCGAGAAATCCGCTCTTTTGGCCAAGAAGTCCCTTCTGAGACCGCTGGGAACAGTCAATCCCGATCCGATGCTTGCTGAGCTGGAGGCTGAACTGCTGAGCCAAATAAACAGTCTCGGCATCGGACCCCTGGGACTCGGAGGCAGCACCACAGCGCTTGCAGTCCACGTGAACACGTATCCGACGCATATAGCCAGTATTCCTTGTGCTGTAAATATACAGTGCCACTCCTGCCGGCATAGCGAAATTGAGCTGTGATGGAGAGAAAAAACATGTCTCATTCTGCTTCAGATATATCCGAACCGATTCGCATTACTGCTCCCCTAGACGAAAAGACAGTACGAGGACTCAAAGCCGGAGACACGGTCCTTCTGTCCGGGACTATTATCACCGGACGGGATGCGGCCCACAAGCGTATGGTGGACCTGATTAACGACGGAAAATCGTTGCCTTTTGATATCCGGGATCAGGTCATTTATTATGTCGGCCCCTCTCCTGCTCCTCCCGGACGTCCGATCGGAGCCGCGGGTCCGACCACCAGTTACCGCATGGACGCTTATGCGCCGCTTTTGATCGAACACGGATTGCGAGGGATGATAGGCAAAGGCCAGAGATCGGACGAAGTGAAGAAAGCCATGATCAAATGGGGCGCGGTGTACTTTGCGGCCGTAGGCGGCACAGGGGCGTTGATCTCGGGGTGTATTCAAACAGCGGAAATTCTGGCATGGGAGGAACTGGGCACTGAAGCGGTACGCAGGCTCACCATAAAGGAATTCCCCGCGATTGTGGCTGTGGACAGCACAGGAGACGACCTGTACCTTACGGGCAGAAATAAATATCGGAAATAATACAAAGGAAACAGACTAAGGTACCCTCAAGTCGAACTCCTCGAGTATTCGATAGATCTCGTCAGAAGTATGTGCATGCTGTAATGCGGTCTTAAGCAAAGGATCTTTAAACAACCTGGAAATCCGGGCCAATGCTTTCAAATGCTCGCCAGCAGAATTCTTGGGAGCGATCAGCAAAAAAAACAGGTATGCAGGCCGGTTGTCCATTGAATTGAAGTCGACCCCTTTGCTGCTTTTTCCGAAGCTGGCTATAAGATGTTCCAGGCCGTCCAGTTTTCCGTGGGGAATGGCCACACCTCCGCCGATGCCGGTACTCCCGAGGTTTTCGCGTCCTATGAGAGTGTCGACCAAATGCGTTTTATCTATGCCTGGATGGGCATTTGCGATGGGTTCGACCAATTCGGCCAGTACTTCTTCTTTGGACGTAGCTGTCAAAGAAGAAATGATTCCGCTTGGGGTGAGAAAATCGAGAATCCTCATGGTAAGAAACACTCGGCAAATCGTGCAAGCCCGGAACGTTCTTCTCCGGGCTCAAGTGATTAAGCCCGGCGGGATTGAAATCCACAACCGGGCGTGAAGAGAATGTCCGATCTAAAGTGTTCAGGTCGCGGTAGCTTATGAACTCTGAGGGACAATCAAACCGTAATTTCCATCTTTCCTTCTGTATAACACATTGACCATCTGAGTCGAAGCATTATTGAATACCAGAAAATCCTGGTGTGACAGTTCCATTTGCATGGCTGCTTCATCTATGGACATGGGTTTTACGAAATAGTTGTCGGTATGCACAACAACAGGTTCCCGGTCGTCTTCAAAGCTCTCGATTTCGTACGTGTCTCTTCGCCACATGAGCTCTTTACCGGGAGCTGGTTTGTGGCGCCGTATCTTTTCACGATATTTCTTAACCTGCCGCTCGATCTTTTCCATGACGAGATCGACGGCTGCATACATGTCATCGTGTGATTCCTGTCCCGCTATCCGTATGCCATTGGCATTGATTACTACATCAACGATTTGCCGGAACTTGTTGACCGTCAGGGTAACCTGAGCTTCCAGCGGCTTATCGATGTACTTGACAAGCCTTCCGGTCCTCTCCTGAACATAACCTTTGAGCGCCTCAGAAGGCTCCATGTGCCTGAATGTGACTGCAAGTTGCATAAAACTACCTCCTCGCCGACCTTAACCGAAGCTACCAGGGCTCAGTATTTTTTCTTTCTCTTGCTAGACGGAGGAATTCCGAGGATTTCCCTGTACTTGGCTACTGTTCGCCGTGCTATCTGGATTTGAAATCGCGCCAATTCCTCAACAATCTGTTTATCACTGGCCGGTCTCTTCGGGTTTTCGCTTTTTACGATACGTGAAATCTGATTCTTGACTGCTTCCGACGCAATCACTTCGCTGCCGTGACGTATTCCTGAGTTGAAAAAATATTTCAGCTCGTAAATTCCTCGTGGGGTATGAACGTACTTGTTTGTGGTGACACGGCTGATTGTGGACTCGTGCATTTCGACGTCTTCAGCTATGTCTTTAAGAATAAGAGGTTTCAGGTAGTCTATACCTTTATCGAAGAAGTCCCGTTGGAATTTCACGATGGATTGCGTCACTCTGTGGATCGTTCGCTGGCGCTGATGAATGCTCTTGATGAGCCACAAAGCGCCACGCATCTTTTCCTGTATGTAGTCTTTGGCACGTCCTCCGCCGTTGGAATGAAGTTCCTTTTGATAAAAGGAGCTTACTTTCAGCTTTGGCAAACCATCGTCATTGATGACAACTGTATAGTCGTTCCCCGTCTTCACGATAGAGATGTCGGGCACGACGTAAATGGGTTCGGAATTTGAATACGGCCTGCCCGGCTTGGGCTCCAGGCTCACGATGATTTGAGCTGAATTCTTGACCTCTTCTAGAGTAACCTTCAGTTTTCTGGCTACGAGATCGAGTTTTCCTTGGTGGAACTGTTCGAAAGCATCTTCGAGGATTCGAACGGCCAAGCGGTCTGGAGGGTCCAATACATAGGCCTGGTTGAGCAAACACTCCTGCAGGTCCCGAGCAGCTATTCCAGGCGGATCGAACGCCTGAACGAGCATGAGAACACGTAACACGTCCTCAAAAGGCACATTCAGTTCTTGAGCCAGATCTTCCAAAGGACTTTCGAGATATCCATCGTCGTTGATATTCCCGATGATCTCGAAAGCAATGCGCCGATCCATTCCTTCAATACAGCTCAGTTGAAGCTGCCGAATCAGGTTTTGGAAAAGATTTTCCCTGTACGTAACCATGTTCTCCAGAGGCGGCCGTTCGGAAAAATCCCTCTGCGACGGAGCATAGTCAGCTCCGTAGCTTTCAAGATAGTTCTCCCAGTCAATGTCGAACATGTCGGAATCCGGGCGCTCTTCTTTGTTCATTTCCTCCAGTTGTTTGAGATCGTGTTTGCTGTCGTCGGCTTCCGGGATGGTAGCCGGATCGTCTGCAGAAGAAATCTCCAGGAGGGGATTTTCTTTCAGCTCCTGTTCCAAAGCCTCTACTATCTCCAGATGATTGTACTGGAGCAGCTTGATTGCCTGCTGAAGCTGAGGCGTCATAACCAATTGCTGGGTCTGACGCAACTGTTGTTTAATTTCGAGTGCCATGTGTCCTAAATGTCACATACTGAATTGCTTACCGAGATATACTTCTCGGGCCCGCTCGCTTGAAGCTATGGTTTTCGGATCTCCCTCTTCCAGAATACGGCCTCTATCCAGGAGATATATTTTATCACATACTCCTAATGTCTCTCTAGTGTTATGATCGGTGATGACGATTCCTATACCCTGTTCCTTTAGTTTACGGATGATTTTCTGAATTTCCAAGACCACAATGGGGTCGAGACCTGCAAAAGGCTCATCCAGAAGAATAAAGTCGGGCTGCGTGACCAGAGCCCTGGTGATCTCGAGACGTCTCTTCTGGCCTCCGGACAGGCTTTCTGCTCTCTGGTTTCTCAGATGAGAAATGTCGAGTTCCTCCAGCAAATCCTTGAGGCGCTCTTCCCGTCGAGTCTTATCCGATTCCACCATTTCCAGAATAGCCAGGATGTTGTCTGCAACCGAAAGTTTACGAAATACGGAAGTTTCCTGGGGAAGGTAGTTGATTCCCAGTCTTGCCCTGAGATACACCGGCAACAGGGACATATCCTGATCGTCAAGATATACCTCTCCGCTGTCCGGTCTCACCAATCCCGTGATCATGTAGAAAGTCGTAGTTTTTCCGGCGCCATTCGGCCCCAGAAGTCCCACAACCTGACCCGAGTTGATCTTCAGACTTACGCCGTCCACCACACGACGTCCGCTGTACTCTTTGACAAGACCTCGTGCTCTGAGTTCTCGCACTTTCTCTTCTACTTTTCCTTTTCCAGTTTCGACGGATTCGTATTTATCGTCGCTTTGACCCCGTTTTTTTCTTCGCCTCCCACCAACTCAATACGATTATCATTCACATAAATGATTATCGTATTCGCAACAATCCAGTCATCGCCTCTCGAGAGTCTAGGTCCTTCACTGAGGGTAATCGTCTTCTTGATATTGTCAAAGACTGCTTTTCCCGCCATGGCCATTAAATCGTTTTGCACGACTTTCACATTGCCGTACGCGATGGCACTCTTCAGGGTTCCCGAATCTTTCTGATCCTTGAGCGGATTCTTGCTTTTCCGCTCGGTATCGTCAGATCCATTTCTTGTCTTCTGATCATAGAGCACGATGAAACGGTCACAGGTCAAAACAGCCTTATCTTGCTTGACGCTGACTTTTCCCTCGAACACGAGTTCCTGTCCGGTGGGAATCTTCTTGGCAGTCAGCTTCATGGATTTAATATCCATAGGCTGATCCGACTTGTCCGACAACAGGCCCTCTGAACCTGCCTTCGTTGAAGTACCGACCATGATCAACAGAACTGCAAAGCTCAACCAGAGCTGTTTCCGAAACAGGTCTGAGCTCACATCGTCACCTTATTGGTTTCAATCCACTTCACATCGAATAAACGGGCTTTCACATCGTTCTCGATAGTGATTTCCTCTTCCTGAATGCGCATTTTCAAGCCCTTACCCGTAGCCTGGAAATCCGCACCCTTCAGAGACACTTCCGATTGCGTCTGCGCTGTCTGCTTCTCCTGAGAATAATTGATGTTATCGGCAGCGAACTCCAGGTCTTCATATTTCACGGTGACATTGCCCCGGGCAAGAACCGTCTGTTGCTGCTTGTCCAGATCTCCGGTATCTGCAATCAGGAAGATTTTGCCGCCTTTGCCGCCGTGATACACAACTTTGGGCTTGTGCAGATTTACCTTGTCGAGTGATTCGGCAATCATTGCGCTCGCGGCTTCCAATTCCCACGGATGTGCTCCGGGAGAGGAATAGGAGAATTTCTTTATAGTGATTCCAGCGTTTGGATCGGAATTGACAGAAAAGTCATCAGTGTCTGAGTGCAAGTATCGTGACGCGGAGTACCCGGTTACCAGCAGCAAGATCGCTGAAAGAACGAGAAATTGAGCAGCTCTCTTTATATTTCTGCGTCTGTGCCAGCGCTCGATCTCTTTGTGATTCATGCCAACCGCGCTCTCAATGAGATTCTCAGCCTGTGCAGGTTGAAGATCTACTCGTAATATCTGGCCATGGCCTGTTCCCATTTGTTCTGGGCCTTCAGAATGATCTCAACTATTTCCCGGGCTGCGCCTCGTCCGCCGCCGTGTTGTGTTACAATTGTCGCTTCCCGCTGAACCTCTTCCGATGCTTCAGGTACGGTAAAGCTTACTCCTACTCGTCTCATGAGCGGGATATCAACGATATCGTCTCCCACCACCGCGATTTCCTCAGGAAGGAGTTGCAGGTCTTTCATAAGTTCCGCCAAAGCCGGTCGTTTATCCCACATACCTTGATAAACGCGCTCAATTCCCAGATCCTCGGCTCTTTTGCCCACTACCTCGGAACTTCTTCCTGTGACAAAAGCGATGTTGAGACCGCTTCTCTTAGCAATCTTTATACCATGTCCGTCTCTTACATGGAAGGATTTTATCTCGATCTCACGGTTGCCGAAGATTATGCCGCCATCCGTGAGCACCCCGTCAACATCGAAAATAATCAACTTAATTTTTTGCAGCTTTTCTTTGAGAATGTCCGGCGTCTCTTCCATCTTCTTCAACTCGGATTCGGTGAGTTGTTGAACCGTGCGACTATCGGGGGAAATCCGGTCAATAGCCGACCTTTCGGTCCCTGAAGAAACGACTTGCCGAATCGCAGATAAGACGAATACCAAGTGCTGCAGATGGTCCAGATGATAGGAGTTCGGCCCGTCGCACAGGGCATGATCGGGATCGGGATGAACTTCCATGAATATTCCATCTGCCCCGGCTGCCACTGCCGCCTTGGCCAGTGGAGCAACGAACGAACGATCTCCTCCCGAGCATCCGGCGCCTTTACTCGGGAACTGAGAGGAATGAGTTGCATCGAAAACCACAGGAAAACCGAATCGTTTCATCTTGATAATGGAGCGCATGTCCGCAACGAGATCCTGGTACCCGAAACTTACGCCGCGCTCCGTAAGCATGATTCGGGAGTTTCCAGCGGATATCACTTTCTTGATTGCATGCTCCATGTCATCCGGAGCCTGAAACTGACCTTTCTTGATGTTTATGACACGCCCCGTTCGGCTGGCAGCGAGCAGCAGGTCCGTCTGACGGCTGAGAAAAGCAGGTATCTGGATCACATCCAGCACTTCAGCCGCAGCATCGGCCTGGGCCGGAATATGGATGTCTGAAATCACAGGCAAACCGGTTTCCTTTTTGACTTTTGCAAGAATCTCGAGACCAGCCTCCATCCCGGGCCCTCTGTACGAATGCACAGAAGTGCGGTTTGCCTTGTCGAAGGATGCTTTGAAAATAACGGGAATTCCGGTTTCTTCGGACAGTGCGGCTATCTTTCGAGCAATGCGAAGAGTGAGTTCTTCCGTTTCTATAACGCACGGCCCCAGAATTAAGAACAGGTCGGGTCCGAATGTACGATTTCCGATTTCCAGCCTTTGAACCTTCACATCCACCATGAAACTCCTCCCTTCCTCATGACTCGGGTCGGCTTTCCGAAAACAAAAAAGCCATAAGAGTACCCTCTCCGATGAGGCGTCTCTTATGACTGCCGCACGCGGGCGAAAATCAGATTATCACGTTTGTTGAAGCCTCGATTTCGGGGAAGATTTTCCCGGCCGAGACTTCGGGGTCCTCACCACTTCAAGTCTGGCCGATTCAGTTTTGCTTTTGGCTTTTTTGTTCCTGTACTCCACACATGCTTTGATGTATGAAGCAAACAGAGGATGAGGATCCATCGGCCGTGACTTGAATTCAGGATGGAACTGGCAACCGACGAACCAGGGATGGTCCTGATATTCCACAAGCTCGACAAGCTTCTGATCCGGAGAAGTGCCGCCGGCTTTCAAGCCTTTTTCTGCAAGAGCACCCCGATATTTATTATTAAATTCGTACCTGTGCCGATGTCGCTCACTTATCACATCTTTCTGATAAATTTTCTGACACAGGCTCTCTTTGGTAAGGACACAGTCATAGGCTCCCAAACGCATGGTTCCACCCTTATCCGTAATCGACCGTTGCTCGTCCATGAGATCGATGACCGGATAGGGAGTAAACTGATCGAATTCCGTCGAATTGGCGTTATTCATCCCGCATACGTTTCGGGCGAATTCCACCACCGCCATCTGCATTCCGAGGCAAATCCCGAAGAAGGGGATACGGTTGGTTCTCGCGTATTTCACCGCTTCGATCTTTCCCTCTATTCCTCTTGAACCGAATCCTCCAGGCACGAGGATTCCGTCCACATCGTCAAACTGGTCGGTAATTCCGTGTTTTTCGATAGCTTCAGAATCGATAAACTTCAGATCCACTGCAGTGTGATTGTGAATTCCACCGGCAAAAAGTGCTTCATTCAAGCTTTTGTACGATTCATGCAAGTCCACGTATTTACCGACGATTCCAATGACAACTTCGGCCTTGAGGGATTTTACGTTGTGAATAAAGGATCTCCAGTCTTCCAACCTGGGCGACCTGGTCCAGATATTAAGAAGCTCTACAATTTTCTGATCTAGACCCTCCTCGTGGAATTTCAGAGGCAACTCATAGATGCAGTCCACATCTTCCGCGGCAATTACTTCTTCGGGTCTCACATTACAGAAAAGAGCAATCTTTTCCTTTACATCCCTGGTAATCTGCTTTTCTGTGCGACAGATCAGGATATCCGGCTGAATGCCGACTTCCCTGAGTGCCTTGACACTATGCTGGGTGGGCTTTGTTTTAACTTCCCCGGAGGCTTTTATGTAGGGAAGTAGTGTCAGGTGTATGTACAGCACATTTTGAGGACCGAGATCCGCTCGGAGCTGCCTGATGGCTTCCAGAAAAGGAAGGCTCTCGATATCTCCCACAGTGCCGCCAACCTCTACGATGGCAACATCCACACCATTTCCAAGACCGCGGACATTTGCCTTGATTTCATCGGTGATGTGAGGAATTACCTGGACCGTGGCCCCGAGATATTCGCCTCTGCGTTCCTTCTGGATCACCGAATCGTAGATCTGGCCTGTGGTGAAATTATTCTTCTGACGGAGGGTGGCGTGGGTGAATCGCTCGTAATGCCCCAGGTCCAGATCCGTTTCCGCACCATCATCCGTTACGAACACCTCTCCGTGTTGGAACGGGTTCATAGTCCCGGGATCTACGTTGATGTAGGGATCCATCTTCAGAAGGGTGACAGTCAGGCCGCGACATTCCAGCAGTGCTCCGATGCTCGCAGCGGACAGTCCTTTTCCCAGTGAAGAAAGCACTCCCCCTGTAACAAATATGAATTTTGTGCTCTTGTACATGAGCCGCTCCGGAATTTGATTTTGTCGGGCGGTGAATTGATAGAGGTTTCAAACTACGCACATAAAATAAACATTCGCCCGAATTTTTTCAAACTTCTCAAGTTATCACATGTAGAAAGGCCCTCCCAGCCTTCCGGATATGCCGCAGGATCCTCCCGTCCAGCCGACGACCTTTCACGGACGATTTACGGGGGGTAATCTCCCCCGTAACAGACTGAATGTCAAGTCAGAGAATGCATAAAAAATTCGATTGGAAATTTCACGGCAAAGTCGGGCTCCCCAACCCCGGTTATTTGCAGGACGATCAGAATTGCATTTTTTTGACGCATCCTGATGGAAGGATTCAGACTCCAGGTCATGACGTCGGCAGTTCGCTCCCTGTGAGAATACGATAGATATCCAGATATTTCTGCCTGGTTTTACTCGTGATTTCATCGGGCAACGATGGCGCGGGCGGCTGTTTATTCCAATCGAGGGTTTCCAGGTAATCCCGAACGAACTGCTTGTCCAGAGAGGGAGGGGAAATTCCCGTCAAATAATGATCCACAGGCCAGAATCGAGAGGAATCCGGAGTCATGCATTCATCCACCAGGATGCGTTCCTTATCGGTCGCGCCGAATTCGAATTTCGTGTCAGCTATAATAATTCCCCGTTCTTCGGCCCAACGGGAGCCGAAGAGGTATAATTCTATGGTTTTGTCCCTGAGCCACTGA
The DNA here is from genome assembly GCA_041740635.1 of Desulfomonilaceae bacterium. Classification (GTDB taxonomy): domain Bacteria; phylum Desulfobacterota; class Desulfomonilia; order Desulfomonilales; family Desulfomonilaceae; genus Desulfomonile. The sequence continues at coordinate 131,658 of JBGSLQ010000008.1, forward strand.
GCATCTTCTTGTCCCACCAAGTCTACGACCTTGGCAAAAGAGATGTTCTCATCGTGCTCACCCAGTTCCGCCTTGGTAGAAGGAGTAAAGATCGGTTCAGGGAGCTTTTCCGCTTGCTTGAGACCTGCCGGCAGAGAGATTCCGCAAATCCCGCCCGTAGTCTGGTAATCCTTCCAGCCGCTTCCGATAATGTACCCCCGCACTACGCACTCTACGGGAAACGTCTTTGCCTTAGTTACCAGCATGCTGCGACCCGCAAGCATCTCTGCATGAGGCTTGCACTCAACGGGGAAAGATGAAGGATCGGCCGAGATTAAATGATTCGAGCAGATCGATCTGGTTTTCTCCATCCAGAAGACGCTCAGAGAATTGAGGACCTTGCCTTTGTCCGGTATAGGATCCGGTAAAATCACGTCAAAAGCGGAAATTCTATCAGTCGAGATTATCAGCAGCTTGTCGCCGAAATCGTAAACGTCTCGCACTTTGCCTCGACCTTTGAGAGACAATGCCGGCAATTCGGTTTCTTTGACTGCACGTGGAATCATAGGCACACCATTTGGGATGAATATTCGGAGGAGATACTGTTCGTTATTGACTCTCTCACCGGAAGAACTAAACTACCATGACAGGTGATATGATGCAATCGCACTCGAAAGAACAACCGGAAGCCCGAAAACGTGCGTGCAAGGACTGCAAGATGTGCCAGAACTGCGCAGAAAGCCGCTGCATTGCATGCAAATGCCGTAATTCACGGCCACAGTTGTCCTTTGAAGAGCAAATAGCACTTTTCAACAGCCTCAATGCACACCTTTTTCAATGTTCCTGCGACGACCGCGATGAGGGCGAACCTGCAACGAAACCGCGCTATCTCGGATCGGATTGATCTTTAAGTCTCAGGATTCTATAGAGGGTTACCGCAGTGTCGATGCCCTTGAGAGAAACATCCTCAATAATTTCCGTCTGAACAATCTCTCGCACTTTTTCGTACACAGGCTCTGTAATTATTATCTGGTTTCCCGGAGTGAGCTTTTCCACGCGAAAGGCTATGTTGATCGGTACCCCGACCGCTCCGTATTTTTTTCTCTTCTCAGACCCGATATTTCCGACCACCAGTTCGCCGGAGTTCACGGCTATTCCCATGCTTAACTCTCTGGAGCCAAGCTCCGGAAGAGTTTGAGATATTTCTTTATTGAATTCAGGCATTTGCTCCTGCATCTCCACTGCGCAACGAAGGGCGGCCATTTGGGAATCGGGCAGGTATTTTGGTGCACCAAAAAAAGCCAGGATGCCGTCACCTGTAAATTCGTCAATTATTCCGCCGTATTTAAGAATGATTTCCACCATTCTTTCGAGGTACATGTTAACAAGCTTCAACACCAGCTCAGGTTTCAAGTTCGCTGTGCATGCAGTAAACCCGCGAAGATCTGCCACAAGAATGGTGATTTCTTTTAGCTGACCCCCAAGATTGACACTTTCGGGCGACCGCAGAAGACGGGTAACCACATCCGGACTCAAGTACATGCCGAAGGTGTCCCGGATCGTATCCCGTTCCCGCAGGCCTTCGACCATACGATTGAGACCGGCAAGCATCAGGCCGATTTCGTCGTTTGACAGGACGGGAATCGTCGCATTCAGATCGCCTTCTCGTATGCGCTCCATCGTCGTTCCCGCCGCCCTTAAGGGGAGAGTCACCGTATGCGCAATGAGAATGGACAATACCAATCCTGAAGCTACTGCGAGAAACAGCAGGAACCCCACGGCAAAGGGCATGCGCGTCAGAAAATCTTCAAAATCGAGCTTTCCCGTCTGGACCAGATGAATCTCGTGAAGCGTCAGATGGCTCACCACCGACACAGGAACCAGGCCGATCAGGAGCATCACGGCAATCATTTTAAATAAAACGCTGATTCTAAACGTTTTCGGCACTCCAGCGAGCATGTCAACAGGGAAGAAACGCTGGATCAATCCCGGCATTATTCGTTCCAGCACAAGATATATCGAGACAATTGTGAAGGGACCTCCCACCAGTGCGATTCCCAATAAGCTACGCGTGGCCCGGTGCCAGGGACCTGCCCGAAATTCATCGACAAATATGGGAATAATCCCGAACACTATTGCAGCCACAGCCCAACCGGCGAGACTCAGTCCGGCCATATGAGCCGGTAAATTGAGCAGGCTGCTGACTGTCTCCCCCTGTGTTGCACTTGATTTCTTCCTCAGTCGCTTGATCAAGGGGCTGAGCATAACCATTCCCACGGCATTGACGGCAACAAGAATTGCGCCGGCTCTCAGAGCAAAATAGGTGAGCTTTGTTCCTGTTTCCGGGAGGTTGCGGGCAGACTCCAGGCCAACTTCAACGAATGCGAAATAGAAGAAGGTTACAATGGCTCCCAGAATATTGAAGACCAGAGTAAAGCTCAAAGCGAGAAAGACACAGTGGAGTGCGTGTTTCTTCCACTGTGCAGCATTAACTTCATGCTGTTCACGTATCATATATATCCCTCTGCGCTTCCGATACGCAGGCTCATCTGACCAGTACGATTCGAACGTCCATTACATTAGTTCTGGTAGGGCCTGTCTTGACAAGGTCTCCCAGAGAACTGAAAAAATGATATGAGTCATTTCTTGTGAGAAAATGCTCAGGATATAGGTGCAGGAGCCGCGCCCGTTCCAAGGAAGAGGAGTCCACAAGAGCACCCGCTGCATCGGTCGGACCGTCAGTCCCATCAGTCCCCCCGGAAAAGAATAAACTGTTCGGAATCTGCGCGGCAACCTCAATCAGCCAGAGAGCGAATTCCTGATTACGGCCTCCTTTGCCGGGTCCTCTCACCTGAACCGTGGTCTCTCCTCCGCTGAGCACACATGCAGGGCGTTGAACCGGATTTTCCGAGGCACTGATTTCTCTCGCAATTGCACCGTGTAAAAGGGCTGCTTCAGCCGTATTCCCCTGTACAGATGACGAGAGAATCAGAGTGTTGTAACCCAAAGCTTCAGCAGCCTGCTTTCCGGCAATGAGCGCTTGAATGTTGCTCCCCACGATGACGTTCGTCACTTTGGAGAAAATCGGATCACCGGGCTTCGGTGTATCGGGCAACTCCCCGGCAACACCTCGTTTCAGCCATGAAAGAACAGATTCAGGAGCATCTTTCATCATATCGTATTTCTGCAAAATCCTCAGGGCATCATGAAAAGTAGAGCTATCCGGCGCAAACGGGCCTGAAGCTATCACGCCCGGATCGTCACCCACAACATCGGATAGCATAAGATTGATGACTCGTGCAGGAAAAGCCGCCTTCATGAGCCGGCCGCCTTTTACGAGCGAAAGATGTTTCCGGATCGAGTTCATCTCATGAATGTCCGCACCAACCTCCAGCAGTCGTTTCGTCAGATACTGTTTTTCATCAAGACTAATTCCCGGTGGAGGTGCCGGCAGCAGAGCCGAACCACCGCCCGAAATACAGGAAATAATGAGATATCGCTCAGTAGCTTCAGAAGCAAGGCGCATAATTTCTCGCGCTGCAACCGTTCCCTCCGCGTCCGGAACGGGATGGCCCGCCTGAATGACTTCAACGCTGTCGAGTTCCAGTTCGTGGCCATATTTTACGCAGATGACTCCACGGACGCGTCTGTCATGCAGTATTTCGCCAACAGCCTTTGCCATCGCCGCGCTCGCTTTTCCTGCTCCCACCACCAGCACTTGTTCATAATCGCGCAGATCGACTACCGATTCTCTTCCCACTCGAAGCAGATCGCCTTCTCGCTTCAGATAATTGTGAACCGCCTTTTCAGGATCGACGGCTTCAAGGCTTGCATTAAAAATCGCGAGGGCATCATTTTTGATGTTTTTCAGATCGGCTTGCATTGAAACGACTCCCGTGAATAAGTTGAGGTAATTGATTACTTTTCTCTTTTAACTATTCAACAAATATGATATATTTAGTTCGCATTATTTCCCCTTGGTCTATGACCATTCGAGAGGAAGGACATGAAAAAGTGGCTTTATAGTTCAGTTATGATTCTGATATTGTTGTTGATTGTTCCTTCGTTCGGCCTGGCGCGAGGCACTCGATACGTGATCGATTGGCCGGAGAACCACGTTGGACCTGTTTATGTTCAGGTTTTCGATATCCGGTGCACGTTCCCATTCGAACTGCTGGATCGCTTCAAAATCTGGGTGAGCTGGGATAAAGAGACCAAGTGCTATGAAATAGGCAATCGCGGAACATACCTTATCAAAATGTACAAGAATAATCATTGCAAGGGCCCCATGATAATATCAGGCACATGCGCCTCTTTTCAAATCCGCTATAGTATGACGCCGCCCTGGATCTAACAGAATGTGTCCGTGAGGCGGGCAGGATTGTCGCGCAGCGGAGTACAAAAACTGCTTGAGGTGGATTTTGACGGGGAATTTCGTTCGAGAAGTTCCTCGCCAAAAATGTTCTGTAGTCCCCTCCTCTCAATCCCGCACGCGTTTCGGATGGTTCTCGCATTCATTTCTCCCCAAAAAGATTCTATCATGAAATGCACTCGAAATCGGAGGTCCTATTCCCGTAACGAAAATGATATCTATCCGCTTTCAAGCAGCAAATACTGGAGAAACCCTTCTTGTAAGAAGTGTTTCCCCAAACCCCTTCCCAAGAACTTTTAGCATTTGGTTTAACTCATGGTTTTTCAATGGAAAAACCATGAGTTAAACCAGTGTTAAAAGTTTTTTGAAGGAGTTTGAGGAACCTTTTTTACAAAAAAGGTTCCTCAAGTATTACTTCTTTAAAAGCGGATAGATATGAGACTTGGTGGCCATGCTCAAAAAATCTTTCATGGAATGTCTCGGTATTGATTCCCGAACTCGGGTGATAGCGATCACCGGCGGAGGGGGCAAGACTTCATTGATGTTTCAGCTCGCCCGCGAGATGCTCGACCGATCGGAAAAAATCGTAACCACAACCACGACCAAGATTTTTCCTCCAGGCCCTGACCAGTCGCCCTGCACTTTTCTGCTGGACAGTTGTGACAATCCCGCGTCGCTCGAACAGGAGTTGGAACGGTGCAGCCACATTACGGTAGGCCGGTCAATTCTCGAGCCCAGCGGCAAACTACAGGGGATCACTACCGATGTAGTGGAATATTGCCGTACTGTAGCTGACCGCGTTCTCATCGAGGCTGATGGTGCATCGGGAAGACCCATCAAGGCACCGGAGGCGTGGGAGCCGGTTGTCCCGGGTTTTTCGGATATGGTGATTCATGTGATAGGTCTGGATTGTCTCGGTAAACAGGCTCTCGCAGAAACCGTATTCCGATTGGAAAAATTTCTGTCTCTGACGGGTCTCGACCCCGGCGGAATAATCGACGTGAAGACTATCGCGCGGTTGGCAGTCCATCCTGATGGAGGACTCAAGGGGGTTCCCGCCCAAAAACCCGCGGTGTTGTTCCTCAATAAGTCGGATATCCTGCGTGTTGAATTACCTGTGGAGAGCATGATAGATGACATTGCCAACCTTTGTGCTCATAAATTCCAGCGAATAGCTTACGGAAGCCTAAAAGCGAGGACCTGTGATTCTCGACTTACTATAGATTCAGTCGGATGAACCTCTAACTGACTTACTCGGAACAGCCACCAATATTTTGAACCAAGACAATTCGATTCTCTTTTCAGTAGGTCTGTAAAAGGTTTTATGACAGTGCAATTAGATATATATGAATGCTGAGATTTCTTATTAAATTGCTTGACACCACCCCGGCTGAAGCTTCAATGTAGGCTCATGTAGAACCTTTCCTCAATTTGTTTCCACTAAACTTCAGCTTACTTTCGACCTTGTGATCACAGCAATGCATGTCAGAAAAACCGAAGGAGGAACTGAGTTATGGCTGTTCAAACTGATGCCTCTACTTTCGAGTTTCTCAAAAACTGGGGGGATGGGCTGACCCGATGGTCCGAGAAGTGGATTCCGGACGCCTTGGTCATTGTTTGGATTCTGAATTTCATTGCATTCGCGTTGGCGCTCATCTTCGGGAAAGCGACCCCTTTGGGCGCCCTGATCGCCTGGGGTAAAGGATTCTGGGCTCTTCTGGAATTCGGGATGCAGATGTGCCTGATACTTATGACCGGGTACATACTCGGATGCTCTCCTCCGGTAAAGAAGCTACTGGATGGTCTTTCAAATCTTCCGAATCCTGACAAGCCCTGGCAAGCCATTCTGGCGATGAGTCTATTTTCGATGATAAGCGCGTGGTTCCATTGGGGTCTCAGTCTTATAGGGAGCGCAGTCTTTGCTTTGTTCCTGATAAGAAGGAATCCCAAAACGGATTACAGGCTTATGGTCGCGGCTGCTTATCTCGGGCTGGGATGTACCTGGCATTCGGGATTATCAGGATCCGCCACACTGCTGATGAACACTCCGGACAATTTTCTCATTAAAGGAAAGTTCCTTGATGCCACGATTCCTACTTCGGAAACTATTTTCAGCGGATTCAACATTGTCCTTGTTCTTCTGATGGTGATCAGCATCACGGTGCTCATGTGTTTGATGCATCCGAGGCCTGAAAACACGTACAAGATCAGACCGGAACTGCTCAACAACTTAAAGCTGTATGAGCCGCCTCAGCATCCCACGGGCAAGCTGATGCCTTCCGAATGGCTGAACTGGTGGCCGGGGTTTAATCTTATCGTCTCTGCAGCGGGACTGATATGGCTTGCATGGACAATCAGTCAAAACGGCTTTGCCAAATCCATTAACCTGAATAATATCAATTTGTTCTTCCTTATGCTGGGAGTACTGTTTCATTGGCGACCCTGGACGTTCCTGAAAGCGTGCGAAGAAGCGGGAAAAGCAGTATGGGGCGTTGTCATTCAGTTCCCGTTTTACGCGGGAATCTTTGGATTGTTCAAATTCACCGAGTTGGGGAATGCCTTGACCGCCGCAATGGTATCCATATCCAGTCCCAAAACGTTTCTCTTGATCGTGTACTGGTACTCGGGAATTGAGAATTATCTCGTTCCGTCGGGCGGGTCCAAATGGGCCATAACTGCACCATTCATTATACCCGCAGCGAAAGAGCTCGGAGTCAGCATTCCGAAGACGGTCATGGCATATGCATGGGGAGACATGATGACAGATATGATTCAACCCTTCTGGGCTATTGCCATGCTTGCCATAGCAAAGCTGGAATTTAGGGAAATTATGGGATGGTTAATGGTGGTCTTCCTCTATTTCCTTGTAATCACGTCCGTGGCGTTTCTCATATATCCAATGATTTGACGGAGACCGGTAACTTGGACGTGTTTTTCGTTGAATCTGATGCGAGCGATTTCGGAGAGAGTTCCGGGGAACCTTTTCGCTGTTTTCGCCGGACTCTTTTCCGAACTCCCTCTGAACTACTATGGATCGCTTAATGCTGGTGCGTATGGCTTTCGCAACGTATGTTGGGTAATTATGTTTCCGTAATGTGCTTCTTCAGGACAATATCCAAGAATGCTCTCTTGGGAGACGAAAGTCTCCTGTTCTTTCTCCCGCTCACAACCACATAATCGTCCTTTAAGTAGTGATCCAGAGCTATAAACTCAAGTTTCCGGCCCTTGAGGATGGAGGCATCACGGACCACAGTGGCGAAAGATACTCCAAGCCCCATTTCCACGTACAGCGAACTCAGCTCCACATTGGAAGATTCCATGATCACGCGGTAGGATAGGCCGCGCTTTTGAAGGAGTTCTTCCACCGCTGAAGAGCGAGAATGCAGTGAGCTTCTCGGAGGCAGTATGAGTGGGTACTGAACCACCGCATTCAGAGTTATCGGTTTCTCGACCAGGAGCGGGTGACCCGATGGCACCATTAATACAGTGCTCACTTTCTTCCATCGCCAAAATGCGAGGCCGGTTGGCAGCATTGATTCCAGTACGAATCCGAAATCAATTTCGCCGGCCTTGATAAGGTCAATCACCATCTTCTGAGGGCGATCGAGTATCGTTATCTGCACTTCCGGGAATTTGCCGGCATATTCCAGGAAAATCTGCGGAAACAGGTGATACAGTGTAGTGAAAGGCGCTGCGACCGTAAGGGTTCCTTTCCGGACTCCCTGAATATCCTGTAAGCCTTCGAGGAAGGAATCGTACTTTTTCAGGACTTCTTCCGCGTATCTGAAGAATTCCCATCCTGCTTCGGTAAGACGGAGCTTTTGTTTTCCGATCCTCTCGATGAGTATGCAGCCAAGCTCCTTTTCAAGGGCTCTTACTTGCTGGCTCAATGCGGGTTGAGTGCGAAATGTCGCTTCAGCAGCCCTGGTAAAGCTGCCTAGTCGGGCAACATGATAGAATCCCAGAATTTGCTGCCACTCCACTTTGATAAGACATCCTTATAAATAATATGAAATTTATGAATTTGATTAATGAATATACCATCAGTACTATGAATCGGAATATGAAAAGAACTTCTTGAGAGTGAGGAACGAGATGAAATCATCCTTGCAGCCTGGCTTGACCTTTGAGTTCAGATTCATGGTTCCGGAAAACAAGACGGTGCCGCATTTGTTTCCTGAATCTTCTGAATTCCAGGTTATGCCGAAGGTATTGGCAACCGGCTTCATGGTAGGCTTGATTGAATGGGCCTGCATACGAGCAATCAATCCTCACATCGATTGGCCGAGAGAGCAGACAGTCGGCACCGGCATCGCTTTGACTCATTCTGCGGCCACACCTCCGGGGCTTCTCGTAACGATTCATGGGAAATTGGAGAAGGTAGAGGGCCGTAAACTGGTGTTTTCTTTTTCAGCAGATGATGGAGTGGATCCTATTTCAGAAGGTACTCACGAGAGATTCGTGATCGATGCGGCACGATTCAATAACAGAGCTTCGGAAAAGCAGGTGAAGTACGCCGACACTGTCCTGGATGCAGCAGGATAAACGTTGGACCTACCTTATAGGAATTGGCAAAATTAATGTCCCATCGAGGATTAGAAGTTTTGGTGGGTACCGTGCCTCGTGCCGGCACATCTTTCATGGCAAATCGGTTCGGCCCCGGCAGAGGCGCCGGGACTTACCGTGGTTATTTTTCTGAATGTAAAATAATATTGCTTATGGTTTCCGTCAGATCCACACCATTTTCCTGGAGCATTCCACCCGCCCGGATTTGCTTGTCGCGGATGGTAATGTTTCCGTACGCAATTTCCCGGATAGCGCTTCGGAGCAGCGGGAGTTCCCGAATCTCTCCTTCAGCCCTTATTTTCAGAAATAGTGGATGAGCTTCACGCTTTTCACGAGTGAATTCAGGTTTGATCTCATTGTGCCAGGCCTCCCAAAGACCGTCCCATTCGGCTCCCTTTATCGGAAATCTGCAGTACGAGATGACCGGCCCGCGGTCGAGGGTCTTGGTGACCACATGAACCATGATGCCCTGCTCTTCTGCATTTTCTGCAATGAGTTGATGAATGACTTCCTGCCATGTTCCACGAGGTCCCCAGGGAAGTGCCGGGTGAATGTTCACAAGCACCATGTCTTCCAGTTCAGGATTGCCGATGATAAGCATGTACCCGGCCATTATCACGATGTCCACCGGGGGGAGCATCCGAATCATTTTCATGACTTCCCGGCCGAACATGTTGCGCCATTCTTCCAGGGCAGGAGAAGCTTCTGCAGCGGAAGGACTCTCGGCAATACCTCGTTTTCGAAGATCCGGAGCAATTCGAAGGTGCGATAGGGTCGCGACGGGTATATTGAAGCCCGCTGCTAGGTCGAAGAAAAGCTCCCGCTGGCGATACTCCTCACTGAGAGGCGCATCACCGGTCTCACGGTGGCAAAAAACCCATTCAATGGATGCCGGAATATTGTTCTTCGCTATATCTTCGTAAACCGTTTGCAGAAGATTCCGTGCAGCAGGATCACGGCCGGTTGACAGCCACCCCATCTTTAATGCCATGTGACAAACCCCATAGGTAATCTGTGGTGCATTTACGCAATCAAGAAGGAAGATCGGGGAGAAACTTCTTGTAAGAAGTTGCTCCCCGATATTACCTTTTTGGCTGCAAATTAATTGGATTTGGGCTCGATTCGTTCCATGCCGTTCATGTAAGGGCGAAGCACTTCAGGAATGGTGACACTGCCGTCCTCGTTTTGAAAATTCTCAAGGATCGGAATGAATATTCTCGGAGATGCAATTGCCGTATTGTTGAGTGTGTGACAATACTGGGTTTTGCCGTTCTTGCCACGCCAGCGTAGGCGGAGCCTCCGTGCCTGAAATTCATGCAGACTCGAACATGAGTGCGTCTCGGAATACATATTCCTGCTCGGCATCCAAGTCTCGATTTCGTGTTTCAAGACTTGTCCCTGGCCGATTTCGGCTCCGCACGCAAGAGCCACTCTGTGCGGCAGACCGAACGACCGCATCAGCTCCTCTGAATTCCCCAGGAGTAAATAATGCTCTTTCATAGAGACTTCCGGATCGTTCACACAGATGGTAATTTGTTCCACTTTATTGAATTGATGGAGTCGGTAAAAACCCCGAGTGTCTCTGCCGTATGAACCGGCCTCCCGCCTGAAGCAGGAAGAATACCCGCAGTAATGCTTGGGCAACTCTTTTTCGTTGAGGATTTCGTCCATGTGATAGGAGACGAGTGGCACTTCCGAAGTCCCCACAAGATAAAGCTGATCCTTTTCAATGAAGAATGTGTCTTCCTCGCCCAAAGGAAAGAACCCCGTCCCGATCATGGCTTCGCGTCGCACGATCTGGGGAACGATCATCGGCTGAAAACCTTTTGACACGAGTAAATCCAGAGCAAACCTGAAAAGGGCAAATTCCAGAAGCGCTCCTTCATTCTTCAGGAAGTACATGCGCGCACCGGAGATTTTCACTGCACGGGGCATGTCGAGAATTCCAAGTCCTTCAGCCAGTTCCAGATGATCTTTGGGAGGAAAATCGAATTTTGTCGGTTCACCGAACCGCCTGACCTCAACATTGTCATCGTCCGAATCGCCTTCGGGAACCATGTCGAGAGGTGGATTCGGCACCATGAGCATCAGGCGGTCGAATCGCTCTTCAAGCTCCTTCAGCCGAGGCTCGGCTTGACTCATGCGATCCTTGACGTTCCTGACCAGTTCCACAGCTTGATCCCGCTCCTCACCTATGAGCTTGGGAATATCTTTGGACACCCGATTTCGATCAGCCCGTAATCCTTCGACCTCAGCTCGGATTTTCCTTAATTCCTCGTCGACAGAAAGGAGTTCATCAACATCCATAGGCATTCTTTTCTTGCGAATGCCTTCTTTGATGACCTCGGGATTGCTTCGAATGAAAGCGATATCAAGCATGAGAAGCTCCTTTTCGACTCACCTGGTGCAGATTCTGCACATTCAGACGTGACAGGAAATTATTCGTTCTTGCCACGAAAATAAAAAATGTTCCAGAAGAATGGATTCCGGCGTGCAACCCCGTTCCCGACAAACCGATGACAGATCTGCCCGGTTAATCCTTCCACAAAGCAAGGACTCATTTTCTCGGAGGCCTCGAGGGTTGGGTTTTCGCCAGTATAGATCTGAATTTATCCGATGGGACCGACCACGTTTTCTGCATCATGCGTTCGATAGGATCGCCTTCTGTTTTTTCTTCCCCGGATTCCTCGGGCTTTTTCCCGTATTTGTCCTGGATGAATTGCTGCAGCCCCTGCTGCTCCTCAGGGAGCAGCTCTTTGTACAGACGTTCCAGCAAGAGACGCTCTGTCTTTGTTATGGACACGCGACCTATCTTCCTTGATGCTTCAAGCCATTCACGCTGCTTTTCTGAAAGATCTTTTTCCTCCAACCCTTTTCCCCTTTGTTCATTTTTCCTCGTGCGCCTGGAGGCAAGAACACCCCATCACCGTAAGATGAATTCAACTTAGCAATTCAACAGAACTCCTGCAAGACCGTTGAGATAAACGTGACAAAGATGACACAAACGGGGACCTCTTGCCGGATTTTCGTATTTTTACTATATTCCTGAAGCGGGGCCTGAAAAATCTCCTCATATGCGACCGAAGGAAATTTATGAATAATTTATTACGGTTTTTTGTACTCCTGGTACTTGTGTTTACCATCACCGCATGTGGATCGAACAATTCCAATCCAACGACCGGTTCGGTCAAGAATACGGTTGAGGACCAGGGAAAGCCTGCATACGGAGACATGATAGTCAAGGGCAGCATTGGAGATGCTTCGGTGCTCATCCCGGTTCTTGCATCGGATTCGGCCAGCTTCGATATAACCGGACTCATCTACAATGGTCTCGTGAAGTACGACAGGGACATTTTACTTACCGGGGATCTGGCCGAGAAATGGGAAATTTCCGAAGACAAGCTCAAGATCAAGTTTTTTCTGAAGAAGGACGTGCTCTGGCAGGATGGAACTCCATTCACCGCCAAAGATGTGGAGTTCACGTACAAACTCTATATCGATCCAAAAACGCCCACGGCCTATGCAACGGATTTCTTGAAAGTAAAGGAATTCCACGTCCTCGACGATCATACAATCGAAGTGACCTATGATAAGCCGTACGCGCCCGCGCTGGGCTCCTGGGGTCAGGCAATCCATCCGAGACATCTCCTGGAAGGCAAGGACGTAACCCAGAGTCCTTTGAAAAGGGATCCTGTCGGCACCGGCCCGTATAAGTTCAAGGAATGGGTGACCGGAGAAAAAATCGTTGTGGACAGTTATCACAAATATTTTGAAGGCCGCCCTTATATCGATCGTGTGCTCACCCGAATTATCCCTGACCTTGCAACCATGTTTCTTGAATTGAAAGCCGGAAGACTGGACCAAATGGGGTTGACTCCACTTCAGTACAAGAGACAGACCGATACACAATGGTTCAAAGACAATTTCAATAGATATCAATACTTGACATTCAGTTACACCTATCTCGGGTACAACCTCCGGGACTGGAAATTTGAGGATAAAAGAGTCAGACAGGCGCTCACCATGGCCATGAACAGGGAGAGCGTCGTCGAGGGCGTGCTCCTGGGATTGGGTCAAGTGACGAATGCGCCTTATAAACCTGACACTATGTGGTACAACCACAATGTTAAAAAATATCCGTACGATCCTGAAGGCGCTAAGCGGCTGCTTGCAGAGGCAGGCTGGAAACTCGAAAACGGTGTTATGCAGAAAGATGGAAAACCTTTCGAGTTTACCATTATTACCAATCAGGGAAACGAGCTTCGAAAGAACACTGCTACGATCATCCAGAGTGATTTGAAGAAAATCGGCATAGACGTAAAGATCCGCGTCATCGAGTGGGCTGCATTTCTCAAGAATTTTATCAATAAGCGCAACTTCGAAGCCTGTCTCCTCGGTTGGGGCATCGGCATCGATCCGAATCAGATCGACATCTGGAGTTCCAAGAAAACTGGTGAGAATGAGCTGAATTTTGTCAGTTACAACAATCCGGAAGTAGATAGACTGCTGGAACTGGGAGCATCGGTGTACGATCCGGAAGAGCGGAAAAAGTATTATGACAAGTTCCAGGAGATAGTCGCGGAAGATCAGCCCTACACGTTTTTGTATGTTCAGCAGGCTCTTCCCATCATAAGCTCCCGTTTTCGGGGTATCGATCCTGCTCCGATAGGAATCGGATATAATTTCATTAAATGGTATGTGCCGAAACAGCTTCAGAAATATACGATCGAGCCTTGAGGTGATATGATTTCTTATATAGCCAAGCGTCTTGCCCTAATGATCCCTGTTCTTCTGGGAATCACGATTATTTCATTCGGCGTAATGAAGATGGCGCCCGGAGATCCGACGAGCCTTGTGACGGATCTCAATCCTAACATGAATGAAGAGGCCATCAAGCGGATACGAGCCCATTATGGACTTGACCAGCCCTGGTACGTGCAATATGGCAAATGGCTGAAGAATATCGTAGTGCTGGATTTCGGTCGTTCCTTCGCTCCGGACGGCAGACCGGTGATCGATAAGATTGCCGAGCGTATCCCGATAACAATTCTCATTAATATTCTTTCTCTGATCGTCATTCTCATCGTTGCCGTTCCAATAGGGGTAATGTCTGCGGTAAGGCGGAACTCCCTTTTTGATAGGTTTACCACGCTCTTTGTTTTCTTGGGGTTTGCCACGCCAAGCTTCTGGCTTGCCCTGCTGCTCATGATTTTGTTTGGTGTCCAATTAAATATACTGCCCATCTCCGGTTTGAGATCGCTGAATTATACAGAGCTATCACCCGTCGGGCAGGTGCTCGATTTTTCAAAACACCTCATCCTTCCGGTATTTGTGTCGGCGTTCAGCGGACTTGCAGGGATGAGCCGGTACATGCGATCCAATATGCTGGAAGTCATTCGGCAGGACTACATTACCACTGCACGAGCCAAGGGACTTGACGAGCGGACGGTCATCTTCAAGCATGCACTGAGGAATGCCCTTCTGCCGGTGATTACCATTCTCGGATTATCGATCCCGGGTCTCATCGGGGGAAGTGTCATATCAGAGACGATCTTTGCCATACCGGGGATGGGGCAGTTGTTTTATCAATCCGTTATGATGAGAGATTATCCAAGTGTCATGGGGGTTCTCGTGATCGGGGCTGTTCTTACGCTCCTAGGGAACTTGCTCGCGGATCTTATGTACTCAATGGCAGACCCCAGAATACGGGTGAGCGAATAAAGCGAAGTAAGCTATTTGCACAAGGTTTGAACATTTATGGCAGTATTTTCCGGAGATTTTCTTTCTCGTCTGTCCAAGAATAAACTGGGCATGGTAGGTTTGTGTGTCGTGGCACTGCTCTTCGTTGTGGCTTTGTTCGCGCCTCTCATAGCGCCGTATGCACCGGACCGCATAGACACCACCCATATTTTGGCTCCACCCAGCAAAGATCATATCCTCGGGACCGATGTGCTCGGGAGAGACGTGTTTTCGCGTATTTTGTACGGTTCCTGGGTTTCTCTGAGCGTCGGATTCGTCGCAGTAGGGATCTCCACGTTTATCGGGATGATTCTGGGTTCTGTTTCAGGATATTACGGAGGCGTGGTGGACCGGGTTATTATGCGCTTCGTAGACGTGATGCTGTGTTTTCCTTCCTTCTTCCTGATTCTCGCGGTCATCGCATACATCGGACCGAGTATCTGGAACATCATGGTGGTCATTGGAGTGACGTCCTGGATGGGGGTAACCCGGCTCGTTCGTGCGGAATTCCTCAGTATCCGGGAACGCGATTTCGTTCAGGCTGCCATAAGTCAGGGAGCCAGCGATTTTCGGATTATTTTCCTGCACATTCTCCCCAATGCAATGGCTCCGGTGCTCGTTTCAGCTACCCTGGGCGTTGCTGCAGCGGTCCTCGTGGAATCCGGGTTGTCGTTTCTGGGTATAGGAGTGCAGCCGCCCGACCCTTCCTGGGGAAACATGCTTACTGAAGGAAAAGACAACATAGAAATCGCATGGTGGCTCTCGTTATACCCGGGACTGGCCATACTCGTGACGGTCATGGGGTACAACATGCTTGGCGAGGCTATCCGGGACACGCTGGATCCAAGACTCCGGCTGAATGATTGATGTGCTACAAGGTATACTTCCCATCCAAGCAAGTAAATTGAGGGGGACTTTTTTTGTAGAGAATGTCCCCAAATCTCTTCAAACTACTTTTGTGTAAAAGGATTGTGCTTTTAACTCAGTTGAGAGTCCGCCAGAAATTTTGGCAATGATTGTCCATGGTCTAGCGAATTATGGCCAATGCGGATCGGTAGGGGCATCCCTCGTGGATGCTTGGCAGCGACGGGTCTTCGTGCCGGCCATTCACGGAAAGGGCAGGCACGAGACATGCCCCTACACTGGCTGCGAAATGCGAAGATAGTATGTGCGTCGTCAAACCAATGTTTTCAATGACAGAGCTGAGCTAACGGCACAATCGGTATATAAAAGTTCTTAAGCTGGAGTTCGGGCGAGGGACTTTTCTCAAGAAGTTTCTCTCTTAATTTTTCCTTTTAACTTGCAACAACCTATGAAAGATTTACTCTTCTATGATTACTCTCAAAAAGAATCACGACAGGCGAATACGACGGGGCCATCTCTGGGTTTTCTCAAATGAGATTGCCAATCCCCCGATTTCGCAACTTGAAGCAGGCTCTCTTCATGAGCTCACGGACGTTTCCGGAGAATTCCTCGGAATGGTGTATGCAAACCCCAACAGCCTCATTGCGGCTCGGATTGTCTCCCGGAAAAAAGAGACCATTGACACGGATTTCTTTCGAAAACGAATCTCGGCTGCTTTGGAATTCAGGAAACCGATTGCATCCTTGCGGGACGCATACAGGGTGGTCTTTGCAGAAAGCGACTTCCTGCCGGGTCTCATTGTGGATCGGTACGGACCGGTTCTGTCCGTCCAAAGCCTTACCGCTGGAGTAGATGCCCTTCTGGACCAAGTTCTGGAAGCGCTGATCGACGTGCTCGCTCCGGAAGGCATTTTCCTTCGAAACGATTCCCCCATGCGACTTCTGGAAGGAGTATCCCAGGAAAAGAGGCTCGCTTTCGGAGACGTGGCTGAGACCACGATCATACATTCCGGAACGCTGCAATTCGTCGTGGATATCCAGAACGGACAAAAAACCGGGTATTTCCTCGATCAGGAGGCAAACAGAACGCTCGTCAGTCAAAATACGTTTCCCGGAGCTAAGGTGCTCGACCTGTTCTCCTATACGGGAGCATGGGGACTTCATGCCGCAGCAGCGGGAGCTGAGACTGTAACGGCGGTGGACAATTCCAGACCTGCGCTCGATATAGCCTTACAGACTGCCGAATTGAACGGTATGTCAGCGAAATTTCAAGCAGTAAGGGAACCCGTGATCGATTTCTTGAAGAAAACCCATGAAACCTGGGACATGATCATCCTGGACCCGCCCGCTTTTATCAAAGGAAAATCCCATTTAAAAGAGGGCATTAAGGGATATATCGACGTAAATCGGCGCAGCCTGAACAAACTGAATGCAGGCGGAATCCTGGTGACGTGCTCGTGCTCGCATCACCTGGACCAACAGTCTTTTGAGGATGCACTTCTCGCGGCATCCCGACAAAGCGGCAAGGAATTGCGCATTCTCAACGTTGCAGGACAGGGGCCGGATCACCCGTTTCTTCTGACAATGCCCGAAACGCGCTATTTGAAGGTCATCGTAGCCCGGGCCGTCTAATGGAAGAAGGCATTCTGGGGGGAGAAACTTCTTGTAAATACGCTTTGGGCAAGACTCCCCACTGCAAAAGCTCCCAGACAGGCTTCCCGAATGACATTCTTTAGCACAAAACTTATAGCCTGGGGCAGATACACAGTTATTGCATATTACAGGATTTTGCGTATTCTATGAGCGATGAGTCACGCTCGGCGTATCGCTTGAGAGAGGGAAAATCCATGCGATTCAGACAATTTGTTGTATTCGTAGTAGCACTTGTTTTCGTCAGTATGCCTGTGCTCGCAAGCGCCGCTTCGAAGGGACGTTCCGGTTTCAAACCGCCAAGATCGTCGGCAGTACCGGGAGACCACGGCAAGACAGGAACGATTAAGGATCTCGGAATAAATCCTTCCACGAAGGCCCCGTCCGATATGATCAAGAACAAGCCCCCTGAA
Source organism: Desulfomonilaceae bacterium (assembly GCA_041740635.1). Classification (GTDB taxonomy): domain Bacteria; phylum Desulfobacterota; class Desulfomonilia; order Desulfomonilales; family Desulfomonilaceae; genus Desulfomonile. The sequence goes on from JBGSLQ010000008.1 coordinate 149,240, forward strand.
TCGGCTGCCGGAGCGGTTCCAGGAGCGGGAATGGCGCCTCAGGCCCCAACATCAGCTTTTTCCGGAGGCGGCGGATTTGGCGGCAGTTGGATGAGCTGGGCATTTCTCGGTTACCTGTTTGGTAGACATCAACAGCCATCCAAACCTGCTGAAAGAGAATTGGAACTCATTCCCGATCCACCGGGTTCGATTTAGACCAATTGCCAAAATTAGTGTCCGATTGAAGATTAGGATGGTTGGTGGGTGACGTGTCTCCGCGCTGGCACATCTGCAATATAATAAATGATATCGACATGATGGACCGGCAGGGACGTCGGTCCATACCAGTTTCTTGTATTCGATGGCACAAACGTCAGAATTTTGGCAATCGTATTACTGAATTTCATTTATACGGATTCCCAATCGAAGAAGGATGGCAGTGGAAGCGCCTCTTGTAAGAAGTGCCTCCACATCTCTCGTCCAAAGAATTTTATAAAACCCCGCGACACTAGGTAACGTTAATCTGGATGCTGTCCGTGTCCGTTAAGGGACCGCCCGCACCCGATGCTCCGAGATCGTTTGTAGCAATGCTCAGGCTCGCAGAGCCGGCAATAGTCGGAGTGAACCTGAGTCTGTTGATCGCAGCGTTTATACTACTGACTGTCCCGCGGAAGGTCATGCTCTCATCGTTTGTCCCGTCTCCCGCACTGAAGGTCAAACCCGTCAAGGTGTAAAGGCTCATGGTGCCGTTAGTCGCGGTGAGCGTTACCTCAATCTGATTCGTGCCCGCGTCCACATCGGAAACCTTTATCCTGTTTCCATTGGTGGAGTTGAACACAAGGGTTTGTCCGGCCGCGGCCGTTTGTGTGCCTGGTACTGCGTTGACCGGAGCGTCATCGACTGCGTTCACGGTGACAGCGATTGTATCCGTGTCAGACTTTGCGCCCGATGGATTATTCCCCAGATCGTTCGTGACGATCTTGACGGTTGCAGCGCCGGCGTAATTTGCGTTCGGCGTGAAGTTCATGCCGTTGAGAGCTGCATTGATATCATCTATGCTTCCGGTAAAGGTCATAGTTGTATCGGCAATGCCGTCACCTGCACTGAACGTGAGACCGGTGGTTCCGCTAAGCGTCAGTTTCCCCCTTGTCGCGGTCAACGTCACTCTGACGGGTTCGGTCCCTGCATCCACGTCGGATACGGAGATCGCGTTGTTCGTTGCCGCGCTGAATGTAAGCACAGTATCTTCATTGATGCTCTGGGAGGCCTGAACTGAGTTTACTGGAGCGTCGTTCACGGCAGTCACCGTGATTGTCCCTGTTCCATCACCGGCAGGGGGAATCCCCTCGGTTCCTTGTGAGTCAATTACCACGTATTGCAGTAAATCTTGACCGTTGTAATTTTGGCTTCCCACATATTTCACTTTGGGAGCAGTCTTGGCATCCGCCCAGCTTATCACCTGATTGAGAGATACTGCTTCGTTGGCATCAAGGATATTGTTAGCGTTGGCATCCACGAACAGCGTGCCATGATCCGGAAGATCCGTTATTTTTATGGATTGAGCCGAATTGCCATCAGGATCGGTAAAACTCCATTTCGATACCGTGACAACCGTATCCTCTTTCACGCTAAGCGTGAAATCATTCGCAACCGGTGGTCCGCCCGCAGAAGCGACCGTGATGTTTACCGTATCACTGTCGGACATTTCACCTGATGGATTGTGCCCAAGGTCATTCGTGACGATCTGCACGGATGCTGCGCCGCTGTAATTGGAAGTCGGTGTAAAGCTCATACCATTAAGCGCTGCATTAATGCTGGCTACGCTTCCGGTCAAGGTCATGGTTGCATCAGCAGTTCCGTCACCAGCGGTGAAGCTCAGACCGCCGGTTCCGCCAAGGGTCAAATTCCCGTTTGTAGCAGTCAATTGAATCCTGACCGAATCGGTTCCCGCATCCACGTCGGAAATGGAGATTGCATTGTTATTTGCTGTACTGAATGTCAGGGTACCATTTTGATTCATCGTCTGTGCCACAGGAACCGCGTTCAAAGGCGCATCGTTCAGGGCGGTCACCGTAAGGCTACCTGTTCCGTCACCAGCCGGAGCAACCCCTTCCTCGCCACCGGAATCAATCACAACGTACGCCAGAGAATCCTGGCCGTTGTAGTTTTGGCTCCCCACATACTTCACTTTGGGAGTAGTCTTGGCATCCGCCCAACTTATCACCTGATTGAGAGACACTGCTTCGTTTGCATCAAGGATGTTGTTGGTATTGGCATCCACGAACAGCATGCCGTGATCCGGAAGATCCGTTATTCGTATGGATTGTGCAGAGTCTCCGTTCGGGTCGGTGAAGGTCCACTGCGATACGGTAGCGACTGCATCCTCATTCACGGACACCGAAAAATCACCGGCCACCGGGGGCCCACTGG
>JBGSLQ010000009.1:0-63211 GCA_041740635.1 Desulfomonilaceae bacterium
GCAACGACATCATGGACGAAGCGGGGCTCTGTGAATCCCTGGTTGCGCAGAAGCTGCATCTTTTCCGCAAGGCCGCGGTCGCGACAGAGGACCATACCGCCTTCGCCGGTAGTGAGTATCTTATTGCCATAAAAACTGAAACACGAGGCGTCACCGAAACTTCCGGCTTTCATGCCGTTCACTTCAGCGCCGTGGGCCTGAGCGCAGTCTTCGATCACATACAAATTGTGTTTGGCCGCTATCTTCATGATCGCTTCCATGTCGCAGGGATGCCCGTACATGTGTACGACCATGATAGCCTTGGTCCGCGGTGTAATCCTCTCTTCAATGCGCCGTGCGTCAATACACCAGGTTCTGGGGTCCACATCCACCAGCACCGGTTTTGCCCCGGTTTGAATAACAGTATTAGCAGAAACGATGAGCGTGAAGTCCGGAATAATGACCTCGTCACCACTCCCGATGTTCATCGCCACCATGGTCATGTGGAGAGCAGTCGTGCAATTCGTACAGGCTATGCCGTACGGCATCCCGACGTAGGCGCTGAATTTCTCTTCAAAAAGCGAAATGTATTTACCGGCAGAGGAGATCCAATTGGTCTCCAGGCATTCGCTCACATATTTTAACTCTCGGCCATCAAGCACAGGCTCGCAGACAGGAATCATTTCCGTCCCCCAATGTCGGATTGGGATAAACATCGGACGACAGAGCGGCTCTCCGGACTGCCTGCTTGTCACCGAATAGCTTATCGCTAAACTTTCCTTGTTTACACTGCTCAGAGTCTCAGGTCAAGAACCGATTATGCGAAAAATTTTTGCTTTTTTGGGCATTCGCGTTTGTCCGTTGTTCCACAATGATACATCGTGCGACGAGGGGGAAATCTGACACGACAATGTTTCGCAGAGAAAATGTTAAATTCATTCAAATCTCCGTTTTATTACTCTAATTTAACTTGCCGGATGCAATGTCCTTCAATAGAATCCGACCGCTGAAATCCAAATGCGGTGAATTGGCGAATGTGGAGGTCTTTATGGAGTTGGAGGAAGTTCGAGAAGAGGTCTCGGAAAAACTTGTTTCCGAGGGCAAAAGTGAAAAATGGTTGTCATTCCTGGCGCTCACCACTGTCTTATTTGCGGTATGTGCCACATTGTCGTCTTTCAAGGAAGGCAACAACTCGGTTGATTCGGTACTGAATCAAACACAGGCTGCGAATCAATGGTCGTACTATCAGGCAAAGAGTATCAAGAGTTACCTGTACGAAATGCAGAAGGAAAAATTAACATTGGACCGCGAAGCCCAACAGAACACTTCCGGTGGAACTCAGACAGCACGATACGATGAGCTGATACAATCGTACGCGAAAGACATTGCGCGTTACGATGCAGAGAAAAAGGATATATCCGCAGAGGCGCGTAAGTATGAAAAAATGCGGGACGAAGCCCAATGGAGGGCCGATACGTTTGGTATGGCAGTTATTTTCTTGCAGATGTCGATACTTTTGTGCTCACTGTCTGCTCTCATGAGGAGAAAACTTCTTTGGCTCGTGGGATCTCTCGTCGGGCTGGTGGGAGTATTCTATTTCGCTAACGGTCTTCTGAAGTTTCTCCCCTAGAGGGTGTCTGATGGTTCTCAGAAGACGTTCCAATCCTTAATGACTTCGCGATGGGGGGCATTCCGGCTCGCATTCGGACAATGGAGATCGCGTCGAGATCTGCACAGACATGCTCCCCCAGGTCTGTAGGCCCCCGGTTCTCCTTCCTTGTAAAGCATTCTCCGATTTCCTTTCTGATATTCACACTGTGGGCAATCTCTTCAGATCGCCCTCAGCTTCGCAGTGACCGAAGATGGTTGCGGCTTTATGAAAATAGTCGCGAGCTTCGGCTATCCTGTTGCTTCGGGAACAGATTCTTCCGAAAACAACATAGTCTCGACCATGGTGGAGCTTCATGCCTGTAGCATTGTCGGCAATGATGGCGGTTCTGATCCACATCTCTGCTTCCTGGAGCTTCGGCTCATCGGCTTCCAAGAGAATTTCCGCTATGATCCTGGCCATCCAGCCCTGCAAAGCTCTGAACCTATTCTCATGAAAAAGGCACGATAATTCCTTTACATCGAGAGTCGCATGGCCGGCTCTTACCTTAATAAGTTCGAGCGCCAGTTGGTTGAGCTTTACGCATGACGGCATTATCTGAACTGCATTCATTATTGAGATGCTCCGCTCATGGTGATGCGCAGCGGTGTCATAGGTTCCCAATTCGGAATGAACAGAGCCGAGGAAGAAATGGGCCCATGCCTCCCAGTAATAGTAGTCTGCTCTTTCTAATGAAAAGGCAGCAAGCGAAAGGTTCTTTTCCGCTTCCGTGAGGTCGCCTTTATAATAGTAAGCCATACCGAGGCTCCCGAAAGCCATACCTTTGGACAGCTTATCACCGCTTTCCTCAGCGATACGCGCAGCTTCTTCGCAAGCGCGAATGCCGAGATTCAATTCACCGGTAAAATTGTACACGAGCGAACTGATGAGGCTCTTGACCATGGAGACTCCCCATAACACTTGCAATGACTGGTTCATATGCAGCGCTTTTTGGAGGAATACAAGTGACCGAAAAAATTCGCCATGCGCAGAAAGAGCTATTCCCATCCAGCCGTAGGCACTTACTGCTGAAACAATGTCTCCATTGTTTTCTGATATCTCAATCGCCTCCTCCAGGTTCTTCAATCCGCAGGAAAAGTCCTCTTCGACAAAACAGTAGTACGTTCCAATCACAATTTTCATTTGAGCCGTTTTCCGGTCGGCACTTTTCGATTCCAACAAGTGTGCGATGGGATCCACGGCTTTTTTGGCTTCGAGATGGTTATTCATCTGAGTCAAATAGATCCCCAGGGATGTCCTGGAGTCTATCAATTGCGCCTGGACGTGAGGATCCGCGGGAAGCTTCTCGAGGCATTCCACTCTTTTCCTGGCGTACGCTATGGCTTCTGTAAAGGATGCTGTCCGTCTGGCTTTTTTGCTGGCTTTCCCGGCAAATTTTGCAGCCTTTTCATACTGCCTTCCGAGAAAGTAATGGTGGGTCAGCACGGCATACACTTCGGCCGGTTTGGATACGTACACCTCTTCAATTGCAGCACCGATCTTCACATGCAAATTGCTCCTTGCAGATGCGGAAATGGAATCGTACACCACTTCACGAGTAAGTGCGTGGCGGAATACATACGTGGATTCTCGTTCCGAAGTATCGGCGAAGATCAAGTAGGAATCCTGAAGTGCGACGAAACAGTGCTTCAGGTCGTTATCAGAGAACCCTGTCACCTTTTGTATCAGGTTATAGGAGAACTCTTTTTCAATTGCAGACGCCGCTCGCAAAATCTTTTTTGCTTTCCTGGGGAGCTTGTCGACTCTTGCCATAATCGCCGAGTTCACGGTCAGCGGTAGTGAGACACCTGAAAAATCCGGGGCCAATTTGTACGAACCGCGATCTTTCTTGATGAATTTGAGGTCTCTTGCAGAAGTCAGAAATTCTTCCAGGAAAAACGGAACTCCTTCTGTCTTGTCAATTATCAGGTTCTGAAGATTTGGGTCGACAGAATCGGTATTCAACAATATTCGCGTCATCTCTCTACTATCTTTTTCAAGAAGTGGTTTGAGATCGATACGCTGCTTACAGGCAAACTCCTCCGAATGCCCGATGTATTCGGGTCTGTATGTCAGAATCATAAATATTCTGGAATCGTGCGCCACTTGCACCAGGTAATTCAAAAACTCTCTCGATCCTGCATCGATCCAATGGAGATCTTCTAAAGCAAAAACCATAGGACCGGAACCCGAGTACCACAGGATAAGACGCTTCAGAATATCCATTATTCGGTATTTTCTTGATTCGGGACTCACCGGAACCGTTTCAATACCGCTTTCCGTCACGGAAAGCAGTTCGAGAATCCAGGGTATTGCGGAAGCATCGTTATCGAGTGTCGGTGCCAATCCTTGTGTCACCTTTGCTCTGATGACATTACTTTCATCATTTCCTGAGATACTGAAGCTTTGCCTGACGAACGGTATAAATGGATAGTAAGGAGTTTCTTTGCCTTGAGATTGACATTTCAGTTCCAGGTACCTTGAATTGCCGTTTCCCAATCGTTTCCTGAACTCATATAACAGTCTGGACTTTCCGACGCCTGCATCGGCAACAATAGACAGACAGAACAGCGTACCTTCGGTTAGTGTATCGTAAGTTTCCTGTAGATACTGGAGTTCTTCCGTCCGATTCACAAATTTGGTGAGGCCTCTCTGAATTCTTGCATCAAAAGCATTTGAAATGGGTACCTGTTCAGCCAGTTCGTAAAAAGGGACCGGAAGAGAACCTCCGTAACCATCCGTTCCTGTATGGGAAAACGTGAAGAATCCTTCAGCTAGCATCCGGGTATTTTCAGAAACCACAATCTTGCCCGGAGATGCCAAACATCTGGCCTGATACGCAATGTCACACGTACCCTCAAAATCCGATAATTCATGCACCGGATCGTTTGGTGACGCTCCCATCCAGATAAGCCCTGAATGCAGGCCTAAACTGATTTGGACCGAGAGTCCGTACTGTGCGGCAACCAGGTTATCCTTTCGCCCAACCTGGTTCCGAATCGCCAGGGCCGCGCAGCAGGCTCTTTGAGCATGATCCTCGAAAGCCAGAGGCGCTCCGAACACAGCGCAAAAACCCTTGCCCTCGAGATGGCCGACCGTTCCTCCATATGAGACAACATGATCCGCCATGTTCGCGAAACATATTTCGCAAAGCGCGAATACTTGTTCGGGCGCAAGCGTTTTGGAAAGCTCCTCATAACGGGAAATATCGGCAAAGAGAAGCGTCACCAATTTCTTCTCAGATTGCGTATGTCCATTCACCTCGAAAATGCGACCGGTGACCAGTCTAAAGAATTGCCGTCCTTCAGGATTTACCTGACCGAGGCCTGTAGGGGCTTGAAATAAGCTCTTTCCACACTGCGGACATTGCGAATGTTGAGGCAAGGCATGATGTTCGCAGTATTCGCATTTCACGAAAACCACCGAACCACAGTGCAAACAAACAGACGAATTCCTCATAATGGCTCGCCCGCACGTTCTACAAATCATTTTCGTCCCCCAACCTTGTGTTCAGAAGCAATGTCTATCGGTACATTCAGGAACCAGTTATATACTGATGCAAACCAGTATCTGGCGCATTCCTGAGGACTTTTGTAATGAAAATCCAATTCGGTTTAGCCGAATCAGAATCGAGATCATAAACGAGCATGCATTGTTATGGTGTGTTTTCTGCCGATCAGGATTAGGATCTACCATAACAGGGTTGTAAGCATTGTCAAGACAATTACCGCAATGGAAGGTAGTCTTTGTGTAATGAAGTCAGTTGGTTGGCAAAATTGTCGCTGCAAATTTAAAGAATTTAAGCTTTACAAATACCAAGTGCATATTATATTCTTACAGATGGGCTTTCAGAGACTGCAATCGGTTAAAAGAAACAAGGTTAAAAAGTTAGCTCAATAATGGTTCCTTCACTGCAATATAACGATTGCAGTTGGAGTACGCCGAGTCGGCAATCTAAATTGCTTGATAGCAATGTGAGGACATGGATCACGAAGAGCCGGTCCACGTAAGCATGGATTGAAAATGAGCTTACTCTCTACGTCTCTTCATCTTCTGTCCGGACACGGAAATGAGTGAGAAAATATCTATGGAGACTGTGCTCGCACATGGCGCTATCGTGATTTTCTCCCCTCATGGAACCGTAGTGGCAGCAGACGATGGTTTCCATCGTATTGTGGGACAATTCTCCGGTGATGTGCCCGGAGGAAAATTCGACGATTTTGTTTGCTCCGAAGATGGTGTTGCCTTATCGATTGATAAACTGGCGACTTCAGAACACGAGCCACTCCGTTTCAGAGCCAAGTTGAAAACCGAAACCGGTTTGATTTCCATGAAAATAACCCTGATTCCCATGCTGTTAAGCTCGGGAGAGGTTGGATTCACAATGATCGTGCAACCGCCACAGATACCTGAACGATATCCTGGACTCTCTTTTTTTTCCGACGCATTCCAACAAAGTTGCGAAGGAATGTACGTCACGGACCTGAATAGCCGAGTGCTTTATGTAAATTCGGCCTTTCTCCGTATGCACGGTTACACGGAAAATGAAATTCTTGGTAAGCATCAATCGTTTTTTCATTCTCCCAAGGACATGTTCACTCTTGTAAGTGCCACGCACCAGGTGCTGCAATTCGGCAGATTTGAGGGAGAGGTCCAGCATGTTACAAAGAGCGGGGAATCATTTCCGGCTCTCTTGCTGAGTTCTCTTATTCGTGATCATTCCGGCAATCCCGAGGCAGTACTTCATACAATTACGAATTTGTCGGAATTCAAAGCGGTTCAAGACAAACTTAATTCAGCGAACGATCACCTCAGAGAGCGCGTAAATTCTTTGGAAGAACTGCTCCGCGAATCGATACGGAAATATGAGGAATCCAAAGAAGAGTCAAAAAAATGCAAAGGCAATCTGCAGAAGGTGGAAGAAGCACTCAGTATTCTTATAGCGGGGATTCAGGAACAGAAGACTAGGATTCAGGAAAAAATAGTGCAAGACATTTCGTCAAAGCTCAGACCCCTGATCAATCGGCTGGAAATAGAAAATCTTCCGGAACGGGTGCGAGAAATCACTCTGTTACTACGCCACAATATCGATAATCTAAAACTGGCCATGTCCAAAGATGTTGCCATTGACAATGGAAATCTCCTGACGTTTCGAGAACTGCGAGTCTGCGAAATGATCGGTTCGGGGCTCAGTTCCAAGGAAATAGCACGGATATTAAATATTTCTCCGCACACGGTATTTCTTTACCGGGCGAAAATCAGGAGAAAACTCGGGCTCTCCGGAAACAAAGAAGACCTCACCAGCTATTTGCAGAGCGCTGCCGCTGAAGGAGAAAAGAAATGAGACGGGCAAATTCCGGCCGAAATGATCGTTCACCGGGGAATTTTGACGCCAACTCCGCTTACACGCAACCCAACCAATCAATTCGTAATGTACGATCGGCACGGATTTTCAGCTTCTTTTTTATTGACCGCTATGCCTGATGAATGTAAAGTGTATTGTAGATTACCGCTATCCCCAAAGGTCACACTAATTGATAAATCAAAGGGGAAGTGGCTGAGAGGCAAATCGCCTGAACGGGGGGGCGATGGACAAAGAAACATTTGAGGGGACCTCTGGGGAAGTATTCGAATTGATACAGGACGACAGCCCTACAGATACCATTGACCTGAAAATGCTCTTTCCTTGCCCTGCATGCGAAGAAACGGACTCCGCATGGAAGCGTGAGAAATCCGCGTTCATCAAACTGCTTAGCGCTCTGTCCGTTCCAACGCTGCTTATCTCCAGATCTCATGCCATCAAATTCGCTAATCCCGCCTTTTCGAAACTTACGAACGGTCGTTTCAATACGAACAATTTGACTTTCTCCTCACTCTTTTCAAATCCTTTGGATGCACGCCAGGCTCAGTTACTTCTTGAGAAAGTATTCAACGAACGAAAACAGGAGATTCGAGAAAAGGTACTCCAAATTCATCGTACGCGAATCTGGGCGCGTATTCATCTGCTTACTGTCCGAAATGATGACGAAGAACTCGTTCTCGTGCAGATAGAAAACTTAACCGCGCAAAAAGAACTCCTCACTGTTCAGAAGTACAAGAAACTCGTGAATGTATTTCCACTGGGGATTGTTGAAATGGCGACCCCTTCGCCGCTTTCATGCAGTCTCTCTACAGACGTTCTGTTGAAATCCATTCTTAATTCACGTGTGGTAGATGGGAATAACGAATTTGCACATATGTACCAACGCGGTAATTTCAAAGAACTCAAAGGCGTTCGACTTGATATGATTTTTCCCTCGCGTGGCAAGAGTAAATCCTTGTATCAGAAGTGGATAGCCGCGGGATTCCCGGTTCGATCTTTTGAAACCAGAGAAACCATGCTCACGGGAGGAATCCATTATTTCGAGAATACCCTGATCGGGAACATCAATAATGGCCTGCTCTACGGTTTCTGGTGGTTGAAGAAGGATATCTCCGAGAAGAAACGAAATGAAGAAGAAATCATAAAAGCGCAGAAAATAGACTCTCTGGGTATATTGGCCGGTGGTATTGCTCACGATTTCAATAACTTATTAACTGGTATATTGGGAAACATCACTCTTGCACAGAAGCTCATCGATCCGGAGCACACTTCACACAAACGACTCGATTACGCTGCGAAAGCTTCAGTCCGGGCCCAGGATTTGACGCGACAACTCCTGACGTTTTCCCGGGGTGGAGCTCCAATCAAGAAACCAACGTGTGTGCCCGAGCTCTTGCAGGAATCAGTCGGTTTTGCACTGAGGGGTTCCAATGTCGACTGCGAGTTTTATTTGCCGCCGGATGTCTGGCTCGTCGAGGTGGATGAAGGGCAGATAAGTCAGGTGGTGAATAACATGGTGATAAATGCCGTTCAGGCAATGCCGGATGGCGGAACCCTGCAGGTTCGTGCCATGAACACCGTAGTAAGCGATGGGCAGGGATTACCATTGAAATCCGGGAAGTACGTGAAAATCTCCATTGTGGATGAAGGCACGGGTATTCCCGAGGAACATATCGATAAGATTTTCGATCCCTATTTCACCACGAAAAAGAGAGGAAGCGGTCTGGGCCTGGCCACCTGTTACTCGGTGATTAAGAAGCATGACGGCTACATCAATGTGAAATCCGAGGTGGGAGTAGGCACCACATTCGATCTCTATGTGCCTGTGTCCGGCAGAGTCTCTGAAATTAACAGTGAAGACGAAAAATCCGTCAAGAATACGAAAGGCAAAATCCTCATCATGGACGATGAGGAACTCATTCGAGATTTGGCCGTCCAGATCTTGATGGTGGCAGGATACGAAGTCGTGCCGGCAAAAGACGGGACGGAGACAATTGCCATATTTGAGAATGCCTTGAGATCGGGACAACCGTTTGTCGCGGTCATTATGGATCTTACAATACCGGGAGGTATGGGAGGAAAAGAGACAATTCGCAGATTATTGAGAATCGATCCGCAGGTGAAGGCAATTGTTTCTAGCGGATATTCTAATGATCCCGTTATGGCCGAATTTGCGTTCTACGGTTTCAAAGGGGTTCTGGAAAAGCCCTATAATGCTGAAGAATTGTCAAAAGTCTTGAACGCACTTCTCACCCCTGGAGGTGAATAGTACGAGTTACGACGAGCGGTCTGAGCCGATGCAGACTTCTAGAGAATCGGTCCGGAGATTTTCAATGCAAAAACTCAAGATCAGCGCCCGAAGCATTGTGGACGATATCCGTTCGGGAATGACTGATTTACAATTGGAGAGGAAATACGGACTCAGCCCTGAAGCCCTCCAGTATATACTGAGAAGGCTGTGTGAAGCAGATGTCATAACGCAATTGGAGTTGTACGAGCGGACCACTCTTTCCGATAGCGATATGCACCGTGCTTTCGAGGAACACGACCATGTTTTCAAATGCCCCATGTGCGGCAAGACGATTCCTGCTCATACCGATGAATGCACAAACTGTGAAGTCATAAATAAGCAAGTGGATAATCAACTTATTATAGAATCCCTCGAGATCGTTTCCGAGATCGTCGACGAGACTCAAAGTGATGAACTTTTTACTTCGATTCGATCCATCAGTATCGACGATATCCTCGATTCCTGCCATAAAGGGTCTCTTCAAGATGTCGAGAACACCCTGGAAAAAGGGTGCGATATAAATGGGGCCGATGCCGACGGCACTACTCCTCTGATGGTTGCTGCCCGGGAAGGACGACTCGAGTTAGTCAAGTTGTTGCTCGAACGAGGTGCCGATCCCGATGCGCGTGATGGGGGCGGGATCACGGCTCTTACGAAAGCGTTAGAAAGAGGTCATCAAGAAATTGTAAGACTTCTCTTGAACAATTGGGAAAACGGAAACTCCGGTGCTCCGAACATCGGCGGTTCATATCGAGTAGGAACCGTGGAGATCGATGCTTCGGTGATAACGAATTTGGTCCGTGAACCGCTTTCAGAGAGCACCCGGTTATTTGAATTCGTATCAGGGGATTTGACGATAAAGGCGAATTCCAGGAGCATCGCACTGCTCAAAGCTGCCAGTAAAGGCAAATTCGATGCAGTGGAACTGCTGCTCAAGGCCGGAGTGGATGTAAATACGCGCAGCAAATACGGGAATACTCCTTTGATGCGAGCTGCTTTCAAAGGACATTTGAAAATCGCTGCATTGCTCTTGAAGATGGGTGCCGATATCAATGCCGAAAATGCTCATGGCAATACCGCCCTTCTTGGGGCCGTTACCGCCGGACAAATCGACATGGTGAATTTCCTCATAAAAAAGGGAGCCAGTCTGAATTCCGCGAACATAGATTCAAATTGTGCCCTCCTGATTGCGGCCGATCTGGGAAACAAGTCTATTGCCGAAATTTTGCTCATGAGCGGCGCCAATGTTAACCAAAAGAATAGTGTGGGCGACACTCCGCTCATGAAAGCGGCAAACAAGGGCAATGTAGGTATGGGCAAACTCCTGCTGCGCTGGAAGGCGGATCCGAATGCAGGGAATAAATATGGTAATACCGCGCTCATGAAAACAGCGTTCATTTCCGAATTCGAATTGACCAAGAAATTGCTTGAATCGGGAGCTGAAGTAAACCAAAAGAATGCCTTCGGAAACACTGCGCTTATGAAGGCTGCTTACAGAGGACATGCACGCGTTGTGAATCTGCTTATACAGCATGGGGCAGACCTCAACCTGCTGGATAACAAAGGAAAAAGCGCTGTCGATTGGGCTGCTGCAGGGAAATCCTGGGAAGTGCATAAATTTTTGAAGCAACACAGCAACCATTCCGAACAGCATCCCCCTGCGAGGGAAACTGAACAATAATCTAACGTCATCTCAGCTAAAGGAGGTTTAAGAGAGACGTGTCTTGCGTAATTATTAATGTAGAAAAATGATTTCTAATAGGAGTTACAAAAAAAATGGATCCGGAAATACGCCTCCCGACTTTATGAGCGGATTATTATGCGGCAGTTTACTGTTTTCACTTATTAATTAACACAAAAGTTCCTGTTGACAGAACATTTCAAGATACGCTAACGTTTCATTCATTGTTTGTGGTGAGAGCAAACACGTTGAATTTACGATTAATGTGCAATTTGGCATTTTATTTTATTGAATCAACTGCTTGGAAAAGAGACTTATAACGTCTTTGGTGGGCCAACATAATGTCTACTGTTATTTCTATTCGTGTATTCACGAAAAACTAAACGGATTGGAGTTATTAGTCATGACCTTTGGTAGAAAACTCCAGTGGGATTTGAATCGCGCTTTGGAACTGCTCAACCAAGGCAAAACGTGTCGTGAAATTGCGGAAATTATGCATCTCAAGCGTGAGCAGGTATACGATGCTCTTCGTTGCCGCGGTTTCAAAATTATTCCTGACAGACGTGGTTTTAGACCACGCTGGGACATGGATCGCGCCAAACACCTGGCAGATCAGGGCAAGGCTATTTATGAAATAGCGCAAATCATGAACTTGCCACAGGACCTCATCCGCTCCGGATTCAAGAACAGAGGCTGGCGACCGCTAAACACGAGAAGCGGTCGGCATGTGACCTGGGATGTGGGTTTTGCTAAGCAGCTCCGGCAACAGGGACTCAAATGGGTCGAAATTGACCAGAAACTGGGGTTGTCTCCCGGAACTGTCAGGCATCATTTTGTGCGCCACAACTTGCACAACCCGAGACCTACTCCAAACATGCGATGGGACCTGGAAAGAGCCATAAACCTGTGGCAAAAAGGGTTCCGCTGGAAAGAAATTGGGGATTTGGTTGGGACCCATGGGAACAATGTACGGCGCGCTTTAGCTCGGCGAGGACTCCTGGGAGCGAACGGCAGTAGTCATCCTGGATAAAAGCGCGATTAAGAAGACTGTCAATCATGATAAGTTGCGGGGTTAGCTATACGCCTACTTCCGCACTCTTGGGTCGACATCCCATGCATTCTTGAGGGAATATTGGGGGGCTTTCTTTTGTAAAGAATGTCCCTCCAAACCCATAGAGGTTGACTTTGTTGTGATCGAATGGCGCGAACAGAAGGCCGTTCGACCCGCAGTGACGTGCGGCAAATTCTGCCGGGCAGTCGGTGTACTTCATTCTGCTAAACTGGTTTATGATGTGCGGGCACGGAGGCACGGCACCCCCAATATTACTAATCTTCAATCGGACACTAATTTTAGAGCGGGTTAGCCTGATCAAGTCGCACAAGATTAGCCGAAACGGCCCGTAACGTACTCCATCGTTTTCTCCACCTTGGGATTTGTGAAAATAACGGAAGTTTCCCCATATTCGATCAATTTCCCGAGATACATAAACGCTGTGTTATCCGATACCCTTGCGGCCTGTTGCATGTTATGCGTGACAATCACAATGGAATAGCGGCCCCTGAGCTCATCGATAAGATCTTCGATTTTTGACGTGGCCACCGGGTCCAGTGCAGAGCACGGTTCATCCATGAGCAGCACCTCGGGATCTCCGGCAATGGCCCGAGCTATGCACAAGCGTTGCTGTTGTCCGCCGGACAGCCCCAAAGCGTTTTCATGCAGCCGATCTTTGACTTCGTCCCAAAGAGCCGCTCCCTTGAGAGCTTTTTCCACGGTTTCCAGGAGAGTTCTTCTGTCTCGAATGCCATCCACTCTCAACGGATACGAAACATTTTCGGCAATGGACATGGGGAACGGGTTCGGTTTCTGAAAAACCATCCCCATTACTTTGCGCAGACCGATCACGTCCACATCTCTGCCGTAGATATCGAGAGAATCCAGATAAATATTTCCTCCGGTGCTGAGCCCCGCAATAAGGTCATTCATCCGGTTTATCGCACGGAGCAGGGTTGATTTTCCGCATCCGGAAGGTCCGATCAAAGCAGTAACCAAGCCCTTTTCAACCTGCATGGTGATATCGAAAAGAGCCTGCGCCTGGCCGTACCACAGTGAGAAATCCTTAATTGACAGCAACGAGCCCTGTGGTCCGGGACGAACATGATACACAGTCCCGTTGCTATCGTCCGATCGTCCCATCATGATGTCTCCTAAAAATGTCCCGCGTAGAATTTTCGTTTTAACCTGTTTCTAATCATGATACTGGCCGCATTCATTGCAAACACCAGAGTTATAAGGAGCAATGTGGTCACAAACACCATGGGTTTTGCAGCTTCGGAGTTCCTGGATTGAAAGCCCACGTCATAGATGTGGAAGCCGAGATGCATAAAGCTTCTCTCCAAATGTATGTATGGAAAGAAGTGATCGATCGGCAATTCAGGAGCCATTTTGACAACCCCGACCAGCATCAATGGAGCGACTTCACCTGCTCCCCTTGCCATGGCCAGGATGAGACCGGTCATGATCCCCGGCATAGCTCTCGGCAGGACAATCCATTTGATCGTCTGCCATTTGGAAGCTCCACAAGCCAGTGAGCCTTCCCGCATCGATTGCGGCACTGCGGCCAGTGCTTCCTCTGTAGCGACAATGACAACCGGAACAGTAAGGAGAGCAAGAGTGAGTGAGGCCCAAAGGAGTCCACCTGTGCCATACGTGGGTGAAGGAAGTCTTTCAGGAAAGAAAAGGTTGTCTAGCGATCCTCCGACCATGTATGCAAAGAAACCGAGCCCGAATACTCCATACACTATGGATGGTACTCCGGCCAGATTATTAACGGAGATGCGCACAATTGAAACCAGACGTCCCTGTTTTGCGTATTCTCTCAGATACAAAGCGGCGATAACGCCAAATGGAGCAACGGCCAGGGCCATGAGCACGGTCATGCAGAAAGTGCCGAAAATTGCCGGCATGACTCCGCCTTCCGTGTTTGCTTCTCGAGGCTCTTGTGTCAGAAATTCCCACCATCTGGCAAAGTATATTTTGAGTTTCTCACCTATTGTCAGGTCATTAGCCGGGTACAGATTCACGATTTCCGACAGACGCATGGTAATTTTCTTTCCGGAAAAATCGGCAAGTGTAATCGTGAATTTGGCATCTTTCTCTTTTACTATTGCGGCATCTTTGGACAAATCCTTATACTGAGCCTCAAGCTTCTGCGCCTCCTCCTGATAGACGTCGCGCTCCCTGTGGTATTCCGGGCTTTCCTTACCGAATCGTAATTCAGCTTTCCTGAGCTTGAGTCTTTCCTTTTCGAGCAGCGTGTTTAAAGCGCCGATTTCATTCCTTTCGATATCCCTGATACGGTCACGACGGCCTGCTGCTAAGGCCTGCTGCTCGTTCAGTAATTCTCTGGTAATATTAGGCTTGTCAATTTCTTTGCCATTGAGGTTCATGGATTCCACTGTGCCGATAAAAGGCCCCCATTCGACCCGCTCTACAAAGAACATGTCGGAAGGAAAGGTTTTGTCGGCGATATCCTGCTGAAGAACCCACTTAAAATCTTCATTATACAAATCAAAGTTGCCGGTCCTGAAGAGAACCCGTTTCATCATACCACCGGACGCGGCGACCTTTGCTCTTGTTTCTTCATCCAACTTGGCCAGAAACTCCGGTTCCGGTCTAAAGGATTCGGATCGGGTAATTTCTCCTGCTACTGCTGTACCGTCCTTGAGTTTTACAGCGTCAATCGGCTTCGGCCAGAAAGTCGGCACGCCATTATACAGAATCAGGGTAATGAATCCGACAATCATAAGCATACCAAATGCCAGCGACCCACCCAATCCCCAAAGGAACGGTTCTCCACGGGCTTTGAAATCCCATATCAACGATCGTTTCGGGACTCTCGGTTCAATACGATCCTCAGAGCCGCCACCTTTCTTGTTCGTAATGGGAACCGACGCTTTCTCGGTCTCTGAACCCGCATGCTCGGTCACGGCACTGGTGCTCCGGCGCTGAAATACCGTGGCAGGTTTTATGATGTTCATGCATTCTTCCTCAAAGCGACATGGCTCGCTTTCTAAAACGGAGCCGCACCAACTCTGCAGCCGTGTTGATGACCGATGTCATGGCAAACAGCACGAGCGCTGTTAAGAAAAGTACCCTGTACAGGGTGCCGTCCTTGGGAGCTTCGGGTAATTCAACGGCAATATTGGCAGACAGCGCTCTCAAGCCGCTGAAGATATTCATGTCGATAAGCGGCGTGTTCCCTGCAGCCATGACGACAATCATCGTCTCGCCCACAGCACGGCCCATCCCAATCATGATAGCAGAGAAGACTCCGCTCAAAGCTGTGGGCAGGATTATCCACAGCGCTGTTTGCCACGGAGTGGCACCACACCCGAAACTCGCGGAACGCAGATGGTCGGGCACAGCATTCAACGCATCTTCGGCAAGTGTGTAGATAATGGGAATCACGGTGAATCCCATGGCAAAACCGATAATCAGCGTATTTCTCTGGACGTATGTGCCGAGCAGGCCGGGACGAGGATCCGCTCCCAGTGCAGTCAGAATGAGCGAAGCAATGTACGCCAGGGCTGCAGAAACAAGGGCGATACCCAACCACCGAAAAAGATCCAGAAGCGCCGCCTTATACTCAACAAGAGTACGCATATAACCGCTGAAACGAAATCCGAAAAACCGGGAAAAAGACCAGCTTATGAAAACCGATGTGAAGGGAAGACACAGAACAAAAAGAATCGGAACCGGGCTGCCCGATCCGTTGAGCCATAGTTTGAAACTCCCGTCAAAGAAAAGATTCTCGACCACCGGTCCCATCAGATACGTGATGTATAGACCGAGTCCCACCACAACAAACATAAAACCGAATTTCGGTAATCCATCAAGTCTCACCGCGATCCAGGTGGGAGCTAACTGCCACAGAAATGCTGCGAGCACCAACATTACCGGGAGCACGAGAAAAGATAACAGGACTGCTGCAATCCAGTTTTCCACAATTGGAGCCAAGACGAGAGCTGCCACAAATCCCAGAACGACCGAAGGGATGCTCGCCATTATCTCCATGATCGGTTTCACTTTGCCCCGAACATTAGCGGGAAGGAATTCAGACGTATAGATTGCCCCAAGCAATGCTATGGGTATGGCGAACAAAAGTGAATACAGGGTCGCTTTCAGCGTCCCGAAGATCAAAGGAACCAGAGACAACTTGGGCTCGAATGCATCGGTTCCACCGCTGGATTGCCACGTGTAGCTGGGCTCCGGATACCCTTCGTACCACACTTTTCCGAACAAGGTATGCAGCGATACTTCCGGGTGAGCCGCATCCAATTGCCAGAAGCCGGCCACTCCGTCATTCGCGACTGCCAGCAATCCGTTCATCCTGGGAGCCAAAGTCAAGGCTTCCCACGACACATCCCCGATCCTGGGCGGCACCTTCAGAATGGTTTTCATACTTGTGCCGTGCCTGAGCCAGATTTCCCCGCGAGCATCACAGGTCGCAAACGTTTTACCTCTCTGACTCACCGCAATCCGGGTAACAGCCGACGTATGGGGAGGGAATTCGCGAGCATTGACGAGAGTCAGCCCATCGCGACTGCCTGATCCACTCTTTTGCAGCACAAAGAATATGGAAACGGAACCGTCAGATCCGCCTATTACCAGTGATGTATCGCCCATCAGAAAAGCGCTGGCAGTGATTTCTTTACCTTCAGGTAGAACCTGCAGTGTCTCGGCCAAAAAGGGTTTGTCGGAATCCTGGATGTTATAACGTAAAACCTTTCCTTTTTTATCAATGAAAAAAGCCTGATCGCCTCGTTCGTTCGTGAGGACATTCGTGATCAGGACGTTACTGGGAAGGGGCGGTAATGCGACTTTGTCCGTCTTCACGGAAGTCGTTTGCGTAAAGAGATTCACCTTAGTTTCAGAGACACTGACTGTCGCGTTTCCATCCGCATCCAGAGTTGCTACAACCTTTTTGGGGTGTTCTCCCACCGTGCTCAGGTCATAATCAAGATGTGAAATCGGTTTCCCGTCTTCGGATACTTTTATTTCCTCTTCCAATTCAGTCTCAAGAGAGACTTTACGGGACTGACCGGCGGAAATTTTCGTGAAAACGGCATTCCCGTTCGTACCGCTGAATTCGTCAAGTTTTTTGAGATCATTCGGTACATCGTCATTCGTAATTATGTCATTCGCGAACCTAAGACGCCCGAACCGCACGGTTCCATCCGAGAACCCGAAGGCAAAATGAATATTGTCCAGTGTTGTGGCAAACGAAGAGGGCCTCTTACCATTGAAATCGAACGCACGGCCTTGGAGTGGAGTCCCGGTTGTAGGATGCCAAATAGCGAGTTTGCCGTCGTTGTCTATGGAAACGGCTATCGTGTCGTATTCATCAATCGCAGCAGCGAGCGTTGGATTCGGGTCTGCCGATGGCTTGAAGAACGTCTGGGATTCAATAGTCCCTTTCTTGAATAGCGGTAACACCTCCCACACGAGGAATACCATCATTCCTAAAACAGCGCCAATGACCAGGATGCCCCCGACGGTTATGACTTTATCCGAGACTTTGTCTGCAATGAGCACCCATTTCCTGGTTTTTTTGGGGACCCGTTGCTTTGGATCAGCATGTTCGTTCATTTGTTATCTCTGTATGTTGATGAAAAAATGGCAATTCTCCGAGATTGGTCCTCTGTATGTTGCTTCTCACCTACTTTTAGCGAATACGTTTTGTCAGGATTCACAAGGCAAGTGCGGGAGCATGATCGTGTGGTTATTTTACAGAGCCGATTTCATCCGTTTCTACTCTAACAGAACTTTCTTGCGTAACACGCACACCGCTCCCGGATTCATGATTCTGGAATCTCCGAATCGAGCAATCCCTTCCCCGACCGTGAGGAATCGAGAATTCCGGAAGTTCACTAGCCGTATCGCAACGAATCGCGATGGTGCCGTCAAAACAATGCTTGCCAGCTCTGCATTCGTAAGACTATTTGGCATTTTTTGCACCCTATAAGTGCAAAAAACCGAAGTCGTCCCGCCAATCTATTGTTTAGTGTACTCGTACGTATGATGGTTTGTTGTTAGGAATTGGTTAGATCTCAAATAGAAATTAATGAGGTCTTCGTTCAGGTGCTCCAGCATGCTCTAAAATGAAGTGTTTAATCACCTATGACAGAGCTCAATTCGAAGAATTTGTCTAGAATGTCCGCTCCGAAGAATACATACCCAATTGCCGCGGCAGTCAAGAAAGGTCCAAACGGTATTGGAGTGCCTGTGTTGACATTGCGCAGAAACATCCCGGCTATCGCAGTGACAGATCCCACCAGTGATGAAAAGAAAAGGACGAATATAACTCCATAGGGGCCGGTAAATGCACCGATCATCGCCAGCAATTTGATATCCCCGGCTCCAAGTCCTTCAGTGTGCCTGACTTTTTCATAAATGTAAGCAGGAACATAGAGTATGAGTCCACCTAAAATGGCGCCGCTCAAGGATTGAACCCACTGCAGCCCGGGAATGAATCCTGCGGAAACCACGAGAATACCAAGGACAAGTCCGTAAAGAGAAATGGCATCCGGAATAATCATATGATCCAGATCGATCCAAAAGACTGCTTCCAGCGCGGCACAAAAAATGAACAAAACGCCAAACTCAGGAGTCAATCCGAATTTCAGAAAGAGCGCTGTACAGAGTACGGCTGTGATGAATTCAACCAGCGGGTATCTAAAGGAAATAGGATTATTACAATTCCTGCATTTTCCCCTGAGCATAAAGTAACTGAGGATCGGAATATTGTCGAAGGCACCGATCTCCTGCTCGCATTGAGGGCACCGGGATGATGGAAACACGATAGAGCGATTTTCGGGCAATCGAAAAATAATGACATTTAAAAAGCTTCCCGCGCAAGCGCCAAACGCGAAAGCTGCTATGCCCAAAAACAGGTCTACTTCAAATTCCATGCGCTATGTCCCTGAATCCACCGGTAAAACTTTTTTCGCGGCATTCTCCCACAACGGCTGGACTTCGGCAAGAGCACATTCTACTCCGTAGGCCTTCTGTATACGGGACGCCTCTTGCGCTGTGGGAACAATAACCGTCATGGTGGCTTCTAACTGAGGAGTTATCTGAAGATCACCGCTCACACGCCATTCTTTCTCCCGAGACCACTCTTTTCCAGGATATTCCTGAATCTGAAACAGATATTGCAGTTCCGGCGACAAGTCATGGTAGGCCGATTCTACCGAATAGATAACCGGCCGTGCCCCCGTGTTGAAGAGGTCTTCTTTTCCGAACGCCAGGCCGTAAGGCTCAAATGACCATCTGAGGAGACCCGGCCTCCATTGCGCGACATGAGAGATTTCCGGGGGAGCACATTCAGTGAACGAAACCACCTTGTATCCTCCGCGGATCAGTCTCCCGCCAGCCCTGATCTTGCGCTCCGACAGAATTCTGCAAAGCGTGTCAAAAGCCGTATGCTTCGCAATCGGCTCCTCAGCAAGGAGAGATTCATAATATGCTTTCCTGGATTGGCCGGGCCACGGTCCAGGACAAGAACGTGTGTAATGGATCAGATAAGACCCTCTTTCAAAGCACTTGTCGAACACAGGCGCAGGCACTGATGAAGCACTCCGGGCAAGATGTGGTCCCATCGGAATCGCGCGGTGGCCAGAATCATCATCTGCAAAACGCGACACTGGAACACCCTCTGCCCGCGCCTTTCTCAGGATACGATCCATGGTACCGCCGTGTCGTACATTTCCGACCAGAAGAGCATCTGATATACCGGCAACCGTGAAATCGCGATGGATGCGACAAGCGTGTGAATTGGGCAACGATCCGGGCGAGTAGGGAGAAATCATGAGAGCTTGGTCGGCGTCAAAAAGGTCTCCAAATTTTGCGTCGAAAGATGCTCGACCGGATTCCTCCATCATGCTCGGGAGCAGGTCGGGACAGACGATTATTAATTTTGTGTTCCTGGCCATAATGCAGACAAGTTCGTAGGTACATGTTCCATAACTGGAGACGAGAACGGTTTTTTCTGCCATTGCTTTTTCAAGGGCCGACTTCAGAGAGCGAATCCAGAGATCGTCGGGCGAACGACCGGGTCTCGAATTCAAAAGCGAAGTTCGAGTGCGTTGCAACAGTGAGAGATCGCCCCAAGCGAACAATAATGTCGGAAGCGATTCCGGAAATTCCTTGATTTCGTTTTGTTTCTTTACAAAGACCGTAACGCCCCGCTGTTGCCACTTCTGCGCTTTCCGGACGCACGACTCCAATTTCTCGTTATCCGAAAACCTTGAAACGTTAAGGGAGATACCGATGCTTTTTGCCGATTCCCTAAGAGCACGGAGAAGATACGAAGCATCAAAACTCCGGTGCTGAGAAGATTTCTGCAGATTCGCAACAATGTGGATTCGAGCGTGATGATCCAGACGCTTGTCGTGAGCCAAGGCCGCGGCTACAAAGAGCGCTGCCTCCGGAGACGGATGACGCTTGTACGGAAAGTGAGTGGCGGAAATCCTGTCAGTCGGTTGCAAGGTCGGTCTCTCGTTGAGACTGATGCTGCGTATTCTCCAATGTCTTCTTGATGGGCGATCTGTTTCTCAGATAATAAAAAGGCTCGGCCGAAAAGCCGGCGGTAAATTCAACAGCTCTCCTGCGACGTCGCAGAGCCTGAATTACCCTTGATAAGCGAAATCGCGGTTTGTTGTGCCTCATGATCCCTGTCCGGGGCGCGCAAGGGCGCCCTTTTCGTTGAAAGCACCGGTTAGTCGAAAAACTGCTCTAAATCCTCTTCTTGAACGTACACGGAACCGTCGGTGTCCGAAAACAGAGTTATTTTATCAGATATCGCGTACTTGGTTCCGGAAAGAACCACTACTCTTCCCTTGGATTGCTGAAGTGCATCAATTTCTTCCGGGGAAGCCTTCCATGGAATCTCATCCTGATCCAAAACGTAATTCCCATTCCAATGACTGTTGTATGAAGTGTTGGTCTTTCTGAACAGGTCCTTTACCGTATGCCAACCTTCCGATTCTACAACAGGAAGGAGATCTTCCGGGTTACGGATTGGGATCACGAGTAAGAGTTTTGTCACGAATTCCTTCATCATAGCTCCTCAATACATATCATCACTGTTCACTATTCTTCGGGTCGCTTCTGAGATACCCCCATCAGTCTACGACAATTGGCGCTGCCAATAAAGACCCGAACTGATTGGGCTGCCATCAAAGTTTTCGGACCGAATCAGTCCAAAGTCAAAGACAGCGTTTGCTTCGCTTTTCCCAAAACGGGTAACGTTTTGCCATCAAAAGTCAGACGAATTCCCCCCGCATTTCCTGTTTGCAGATAAAAGCTCCGTTTCGCAGTAAACACCTGAACATCTCCTGCTGACATCATCAACTCTTCTGCGGGACCGGAATCCGGTTCTATTCTGATCCAGGTGCTGTCGAGGGCTCTGATTTCCAGAGTCCGTTTTCCGGAACTGGGCCGATTCGAATCTGTGGAAACGAAAGTATCGGATACACCGTTGCTGGTTCTTGACACCGGCTGCACGGTATTAACGGAAGGACCACCGGAAGTTGTATGAAGATCGAAATTGAAGAACAGCCGACTGCCCGCGGTTAATAAAAGAATAGCAAGAGAAACGGCCCCGGCAGCCGTCAGGATTATCGTGAACACGGGACTCGAAATGAACGAACGATTCGCCGGTTTTGCATGAAAAACCGGGTGATCTTCCGACCCGTAATCCGGTAGCTCTCCTTGTTTGCTGAATTCCTCGAAACGATCAATTGCTTCATCAGCATTTAGGCCAAGCTCTTGAATATAGGATCTTATAAATCCTTTCACGAAAACGCGCGGCGGAAGTAAATCGAACCGGTCCCTTTCCAGGGATTCCAAATTTGCTACAGCAATTTTGGTGCTTTCGGCAATTTGTTCAACAGTTTTACCCTTGTCTTCTCGAAGACCCTTCAAGTACCGTCCGAAAGATTCCATTTTTCGATTCAGCTTTCCTTGGCAGTTCCGCTCATTTTTCTTGTTGGCCTTACGAACCTGTGGGAAAAAAGAAGCAGGCTCCAACAGTATTCGTCGCATGAGCGTCCCGTTGATGTTTCACGGGTCACTTGTACCAAACACTGAATCGGATTACCACCCCGGGCATAGATGATCAAGTTTTAATTGCCAATGTGTGATTCATTTCTCAAGAGAATTCGATTGGGGACTCTGGCATTTCCCGCGGTGTTCGGGGTAGCCGCTCTCATGGCCGGAATTATGTTTCAATCGTGGTACGGGATCGGGATGGAAAACTGGACGCTCATTGCTTTGGTCCCCGGTCTCGTACTCCTGTTTGCCATTGTGAGAACCAATCGTGTCATCCTTGCATGGACCGCGGCTGCACTCATATTCTTTCTGATCGGGCGAGAAATAACGCACAAGCAATTGGAAGTCGGTCGCGAATTTACCGCTCCTGCCACTAAAACAGTCATCCATGCTTCAGTGGGAATGCTCTGGGCTTCAGGCGCGGGCTTCAGGACATTTTTCGTGGACAATGGCTTCGACGCGGATCGCGGAATCGATCTTCCCGGAAGAGGAAGACTGGTCGTGAGGAATAATGACATTCCCCTTTGTTCCGGAGATCGTGTAGCATTCCGCTCTCGGCTCCGTAAGCCGCTGAACAGAGGAAACCCCGGAGAGTACGACTGGGAAATTGAATGCAAGCACAACAATATCATATGGCTCGCGTCGGTCGATGGACCGAATTCTTTGGCTATAATAAGTCGTACCGCCGGATTAAGCCTGGGCGCGTCGGTATCTAGGACTCGTGACTACGTTGCGCAATTCCTCGGTCTTAACAGCGGTAAGATTCTTTCAGCCTGCTTACCAAACTACTTTTCATCGGATACGCAAGCCAAAGTTCGCGGGTTTGTAAAGGGCATACTCCTCGGAGATCAGGGTGAAATCGACTCCTCGGTACAACAGAGTTTTTCCTCATCCGGACTTGTGCACGTACTCTCCGCGTCAGGTCTCCACGTGGCGATTGTTGTGGCGATTTCCTTCCTGTTCGTGAGAATGTGTTTTCTCTTATGGCCTGAAGCACTTCTTTGGATACCGTATCGGCTTGCCGGGGCAATTTTCTGCATTCCCGTAGTTATTTTTTATTGCTCGTTAATCGGAGCTCGAGTTCCTGCGGTACGGTCCGGCATCATGGCTTTGGTGATTGCAGCAGGAATCCTGATGAGCAAGCGCTGGAATTCCTTAAACACCCTTGCAGTTGCCGCTCTTATCATACTGTTGGGCAATCCGCTGGCTCTGTTCACTCCAGGATTTCAATTATCCTTTTTGGCTGTCGGAGGGATAATCCTGATTGTGCCGGAGTTCACGCGGAATTTTACTGCGCTGGGTGCTTTCGATTCTGAGCGATTATGGCCTGCCCGAGCTATCCGTAGAGTAACGTGGTATTTCGTCCTGATAATGGTGACGTCTTTGGCTGCAACATTGGCGATCACTCCGGTTTTATTGCAGCTTTTTCACTCCTTCCCCGTTTGGACCGTGGCCGCAAATCTCATCACGGATTTTGCACTGCTTCCCATCCTCGGTTGCGGCCTTCTGGCGCCAGGCGCGGGCCTCCTGAGTTCATCTTTGGGGGCCTGTTTTATTGCAGTCGCCGATGTATTTTCGTGGTTTGTGATCGGAGTAGCAGAATTTTTCGCGTACATACCCGGGAGTCCGCTTTACGTACCGCACCTTTCCCCGGCTCAATCGATAGTATGCTGGGCGATGTGTTTATTATTACTCTGGTTCTTGAGAAATCCCTCAAAACGCCGGGTGCGCATTGCATTGGCAGGAATGGCCTCTTTCTTGATCCTGGGAGGCTCCATACTGTTCAGCCCGGAAGATCCGGAACTCAAAGCAGTATTCCTAAACGTAGGCAAAGCGGACGCCGCATTCGTTCAACCCCCCGGATCCCGGGGAATGCTTGTGGATGGTGGACTCAGAACTTCATGCTTTGACGCAGGCAGGAGCATAGTCCTGCCTTTTCTTCAGTGGCAGGGAACCAGGCGGCTTGACGCGGTCCTAATCAGTCATCCTCAAATGGATCACATGGGGGGCTTGCTCACGGTTGTGGAGCACACACCGGTGGGGTCACTCTTCTGGAACCCTGTCGGAGCTATGCCGACACACCTGAAGAATATTTTCAGCCATTTCTCCTCCGACCGCGTTTCAAGCGCTGTCAGAGGATGCTCCGGGGTGCATCTCGGAAGTGCAGTCTTGACGTTTCTCAATCCGGATCAATCGCAGAAAACCCGAATGTCAGGAAAAGACTTGAATAACGCGTCTGTCGTCGCCAGACTGGAGTACGGGGAAATTTCGTTTCTTTTTACGGGAGACCTGGAACGTGAAGGGGAGGAAGAACTCCTGTCGTCCGGTGCTAAGCTCTGCGCTTCGGTTCTGAAGGTTGCGCACCATGGAGCACGAACGTCTACTTCGCGACAGTTTGTAGAAGCCGTCAAGCCAAAGATCGCCGTTATATCCGGAGAAAGGCCGTTGACACGAACCGGCCCGCATCACGAAGTCATAGCGAGACTCCAGTCCGTGGGAGCACACGTTTTTATTACAGGCCGGGACGGAGCTGTTACCGTGCAAACAGACGGAAAACGCTTGTACGTCACGACAGGCTCTCGATACGGGGACGGGCCGAGACTCGTGAAGAAAGCCTATGATTAGTCGTTTTGTTTTCTCTTTCAACCAGAGCAAAGTCGTATTTTCTTGACCATTAGAAGTCCGGCATTATAGTAATCGCATTGTATCGGCATTTGAATTCGCAGGTATCATTTTGTTTCGCCGGTCTGATTTCAATCGGATCCGGGAGATATGGATGTTTTCTGCGTTCTGATTATAGTCCTTTAACTGCTTCAGATGAGGAGATTTCGATGCCCGAAAATGAAGAGTTGATAAAGATTTTCGAGTACGCGCTCAATCAGGAAAAAACAGGGATGAGTTTCTTTCAAACATCCCTCCAGCGTATGGGAATTGGATCGGCTGTAACTGCTTTCCAACGGCTCATCGATGAAGAGCAGAAGCATATTGCATTCATATCGGGTATTCTTTCGGATTTGAGAAATTCCGGTCAAATCGAATCAGCTACTGTGGAGGAAGCGACCATAGAGCCGGTCAACTATTTCGACGATCGGGCGAATTCCGAATTTCTCGAGCAGTGTGTTCAAGGATCCATGGTTCCCGACGTAACGGTATTCAACACAGCATGGCTGATCGAAAGAGATCTTAGCGAATTCTATGGACGAATGGCTGAAAAGACGGATGGCAAAGCTCGACAGGCTCTTGAACTCCTGGCAAAGTGGGAACAGGAGCATGAGAGATTTTTCCGGCAGTACCGCGATAAATTATCGGAAGTCTACGCGAACATGCCCTGGGGCGGCTGAAATCTGAAGAGTGTCCGATTGTATATGGTCTGTCCACGCAGTTCACCGGTAGTCCCCTTTTTCGAACAAGAACAGGCCTTCGAGAAGAGCACTCAAAAATCCTACCGCTTGCGGCAATTGGCGTGAAATTGCCACGATATTCGGAAATAGGGCCAGTCTTGTTTGATCGGAGCGCAATTTTCAGCGAACTGTTTGCGTTCAAAAGGAGACGGAGCAAGTAATGACGGATTATGTACGGGAATTCCATCGCCGCACGAGTTATGAGCGCGGCAAGATAGCAGGGCCGCCATTGGACTGGGCCAATGAACCTGATGCATTCAAAATTTATCCCGGGCTGGAAACTATTTCGTTGGTTCATCCGGCAAACGGCCCGGAAGACTACGTTTCCGATTTATTGGGGGAAAACCTTCAGCTTGACCATCATTTCGAGATGGACTTTACCAAGCTATCGACTATTCTCAATAATACCCACGCCATGACTGCCAAAGCACGGTATAAGGATAAAGATTTCTTTTACCGCAGTATTGCATCGGCAGGCGCTCTCTATCCTTTTGAACTCTACGTCGGAGCGACCAATATTGCCGGTTTGGATGACGGTATTTATCACCATGCGGTAGGACTGCAAAGTCTGGCTGTACTCGGGAAAGGCAGTATTTTGCCGGAACTCGCACGCGGGGTTCAAGTGTCGGAAGCGACCAGACCTACGGCCGTTTTCTTTATCACCGCAATTTTTTTCCGCAGCGCCTGGAAATATCGTACCCGCGCATACCGCTATCATCTGTTGGACAGCGGACACATGCTGGAGAATCTGACTCTTGCGCTCAAGGCCATGCGAGCGCCGTACACGGTGTACTATGATTTCGATGACACGGTGATCAATCAGTTGCTGGGGCTCAATCCAAAACGTGAGGTGTGCCTGGCAATCGCCTGTGCCCTCGGCAAAGAGTATGAATCCGAGACCGAAGAAGAGCCGGCCAAGATTCCGCGCGAAGCAATGCGGGCCAGCCAGGTTGCACATGTTGAGACTGATTACCCCGCGATCAGAAAAATGCACAGGCTCTCCACCCCCATTCTCGACACGATGGAGCAGCCTGAAATGATCGATCACCTTGGATTGAAACCTCTGCAGCAAACAAAGATCATGCTTCCGGAGAAATGGCCCGAGCTTGTTACGTATCCCGAGGCTGTGTTCAGACGGCGATCATTGCGCAATTTTGTTCAAGGGGAATTCAAGGCTGAAATATTTACGGGATTCTTGAAAATCCTGTGCTCTGAAGACAGTTCGCGTGAAGATGCGCCTTCAGGACTCAGCCGGTCCATCGTCGTGGGTTTTTTGGCCAATGAATCGACTGGACTGGAACCGGGATTCTATCTTCTGGATCGAAAGGCCGCGGCTGTTTCCCTGGTTGCGCCCGGATTGTTCATGGAACGCATGGCTCATGTTTGCCTCGATCAGGAATGGCTCGCGAAGTGCTCGCTCCATGTACTTTTCATGGCTAATCTCCAGGTGCTCAATGCAACACGGGGACCTCGCGGGTACAGACATGCGTTCCTGGCGTCAGGACGCTTAGGCCAGAGGCTGTACGTCGGCGCTGCATCCATGAGAACCGGTTGTTGCGGAATTGGAGCCTTCTACGATAACGAAGCATCGGAATTGCTCGGCCTAAATCCTGCCTCGAAGCTCCTTTACCTGGTGGGAATCGGCCCGGTCAAAAAGTACGCAATATAGTAAGCTTTGGCATTGTCTTGGCCGAAGATATGGAAGAATTGCTAAAAGGGGGATCACATGTTTGAAAAGTTGAAACAGTATTTTACCCCCGCGGAATCCATGACCGCGGACGAAGCAAAAGACTACGTCAACACCCATGAGGAAGGCTCGTTCACTCTTCTCGATGTCCGACAGCCGAGGGAGTACGAGAAAACACACATTCCGGGTGCCAAGCTGGTTCCCGTTGCAGAGTTATCAGACTCCATCGACCAACTCGATCCCGAGAAGCCCGTCATTGTATATTGAGCAATGGGCGGAAGAAGCCGAGTTGCGGCTCAGATGCTGGTCGGAAAAGGTTTCAAGAATGTTTATAACCTCTCCGGAGGAATGCACGCGTGGAACGGTCTGGAGGCCGAAGGACCCGTCGAATTAAACATGGACTTGATAAAAGGCGACGAAACTCCCGCGCAAATAATCAAGCTTGCTTATTCAATGGAAGAGAGTCTGGGGACTTTCTACAGGGTTGCGAAAACGAAAACTGAAGACAAAGAGGTAATCGGCATTCTCGATAATCTGGCGTCAATCGAAGAGAAGCATAAAGATTACCTCCTGGACCTGCTCAAAGAGACTGAGCCTGCTGCGCGAGAAGAATTGACTGCCACGGGTCCGGAATCTCAAATTCTTGAGGGAGGATTTCGTATGGACACCTTCCTCAAACAAAACGAGCGCTTCTTGGCACATGTTTCCTCGCTTCTGGATATGGCCATGATGCTGGAAACACAGGCGCTCGATCTATATCTCCGGTTCGCGGATAAAGCCGATGACAACCGAACAAAAGACGTCCTGTTTAAAATAGGACAACAGGAAAAACAGCATGTAGCAGCATTAGGGCGTTATCGAGAAAAGTATTCCTGACATGAATGTGAGCATATGAAAGGGAGTTTCCGGGGGAACCCTATTGATAGAGATTCATACGATTTCGCCAGTAAACCGGTAAACGGATTGGCCTCGGCACGGACCCCGGCCTAAACCACGAGCTGGTAGCGGCCCGGCTCCGTGCTGGCCGAATTAGATTGATAAAAGCAAATGAGAGCAATTGCCAAAATTCTGACGTTTATCCCACGCTCGAATAAAAGATATTAGTGGGGACCGGCGTCCCTGTCGGCCATTTTAGGGATATCATCGATCATATTGAAGATGTGCCGGCACTGAGGCCGACACCCACCAGTACTCCGATCTTCAATCGGACATTCATTTTGGCAATTCCTATAATATTGGTCAGGCCGGTCTCGTTTTTGCATCTGAGCTGTCATATATGAAGGGCAGCATCTCATTTCATGAGAGGGGAATGGCATGAATCGGGAAACGTTCCGCGCAATGTTGGTCACTGAATCTTCCGAAAACTCGTTCACACGAGAAATCGTGGAACGTTCCATCTCTGAATTGCCGGTTGGCGATGTCTTGATAAGAGTCCATTATTCATCGCTCAATTACAAAGACGCGCTTTCCTCGATCGGGAATCGGGGAGTGACCAGGCAGTATCCCCACACGCCGGGGGTGGATGCAGCCGGAATTGTCGAAACGAGCGCGGTGCAGGAATTCAGTCCCGGCGATGAAGTTATCGTAACGGGATTTGACCTGGGAATGAACACTTCGGGCGGTTTCGGACAATATATCCGCGTACCGGCAGAGTGGGTGGTGAGAAAACCTACGAACCTTTCTCTCAGAGAAAGCATGATTTACGGAACAGCCGGATTTGCTGCAGGCCTCTCCGTTTTCAAGCTCCTGGGAAATGGAGTCTCGGCCAATCAAGGCACGGTTCTCGTAACCGGAGCGCCTGGAGGTGTAGGAAGTATCGCTCTCAGCATTCTGGCCAAAACGGGTTTCCGGGTTGCTGCAGTGAATGGAAAGCAGGATGCCCGTGAATACCTCATGCAGTTGGGAGCCAAAGAGGTCCTCAGTATGGAGGATGCAACAGATATCTCTGAAAAGCCGTTGCTCAAGGCGCGCTGGGCAGGAGTCATCGACACGGTGGGAGGGCCGATCTTGTCAACGGCCCTGCGCTCGACCCACTATGGAGGAACCGTAACGTCCTGCGGCAATGCTGCTTCACCTGAACTCTCATTAACGGTGTATCCCTTCATTCTCAGGGGGGTGAGCCTTCTCGGGATTGATTCGGTAAATTGTCCCAAGGGCCTGCGACTGGAAATTTGGAATAGATTTGCCACTGAATGGAAGCTGCCCCACCTGGAAAAGATCGCCACGGAGGTTTCTCTCGAAAATCTGGAGGAACGCATAGACATGATTCTTCAGGGAAAGCAGATCGGCCGGACTGTTATGAATCTGGGAAGCTGATCGCGCGTCGGCCTACGCGGCCCCTGGAACCTAAGAACCGGACATTTCTCGTGCCAGCTTTTCGTGGTTCCGGAAAGGCGGAGCTTTAATTTCTCATGCTCGCAAAAAAAATGGTTTCAATCCCCCCTAAAAATGTGCCATATTCGATATAATGTGGTTGGAGTGTGCCTTTAAACCGGGAACTTTTGGCAGTAACTTGAATGGTTGACGCTGAATTGCTTTGTGCTGAAAGGTAATACCTGAGTAGTTGAATGTAATATACGGTAATTATGTCATTAAAAGGTATTATTGTAGAAAACAGTTGCCATACGAAAAAGAATTGATACATGGCCCTGCACGTCCGTAGCGCGAACCCTTGTTCGGGCTCGTGACAAGCCTTTCAGGGTCAAGGGGGCAGAATTGCAGCATTGCGAATCGTATCAACAAGGAACTGCTTACGCTTCTCTTTTTCATGCATCCTGTCATTGCTGTGCAGGTCTGGCAAAACGAATCTTTTTTTGGGTTCTCTTACTCTTGCCCGTCTTCTGCGTAATTGAGCTGGCCTCTTACATATCCATCAAGGAAAGCGTGCCCACACGAATTCTCTATAGAGCGGGTTCAGGTGAACGGATCCAACTCGGCCGCCCTGACTACTCGCTGAATCGACCCAAATTTGTTCAAGCTGCGGCCCCTGCAAGAGAATCGTCCGGACTTCTCCTGTTTCATCCGGTTTTGGGCTGGGATTATCCTCCGGAGCTGGTACATGCAGACGCGCAGGATGTTGTTTATACTCATGGAAAAATGGGCGAACGCAGAACCTGCACCAATTTCGATTCCACGATGATAGCTACATACGGCGATTCCTTTACGTACTGTGCCGAGACGGGTGACGAAGACACGTGGCAGACTCACCTCGCCAGGAAACTCGGCACAAACGTGCTCAATTTCGGTGTAGGAGGATACGGCACCGATCAAGCTTTGCTGAAATATGAAATCAACGGGCAACACGCAACGAAAATAGTTCTTCTCTGTATCCTTCCTGAAAATATCAACAGGGTAGTGAACATTTATAGGCCCTTTTACACTCATCACGATCCTTTGAGGCTTACGAAACCGATGTTCATGGCGGATGCTCGGGGGATAACCCTGGTCTCCAATCCCATAACCAGCACGGCTGAATTATCCAAGCTGGATCAGGATTCGTTTCTTCAGGCTCTCGGAAAAGTGGATTACTGGTACCAGCTCGATGAAAACCTGCCGCGGTTTACTTTTCCCTATTCCCTTGCATTTTTTGAATGGAGCGGCTCTGTATTCAGTCAGCTAAGCTCCCGGGTTTCCTGGCTTGCAGATCATCATCGACCGCACGTCTGGGATCTCTACAATCAAGCGGGCCCCTTGTCCATCATGTGTCATATAGCCGATCGTTTCGTAGCGACCGCGAAGGAGCGGGGTGAAGAACCGATAATCGTGTTAATGCCGCATAAGGATTATGTGAATGAACTGAAAGACCGTAAAATTAGCAGGATGGCCAAATTTATACAGTACCTCGACAAAAGAAATTATCGTTGCATCGATGCCATTCGCTACATGTGGGAGATGAATCCGAATCAAAAGCAACTCGAAGCATGGTACGGGGGGCACGCGACTCCGGCAGGAAACAGAATTGTTGCTGAAATATTGAACCGGGAGATCAGACATCATCTACAGATCGGTGCATTGACGGACGCTGACTGAGCATAGATTGAGCGGCCAAGCTTAATGCGGGCTTGCAGTCAAGATATTTCTCATGAGGCCGGCGCCACGGACCTGCGAAGCCAAGTCAGTGCAGTTAGCATCTTGAATGCAAAATAGTATAAGACCTATCATTTCGCGAGGTCAAAACCACCAGCCCTCTCATTGTGAATGCGCGTGGACACAAAATCGCTTCGAGGAAATGATGAGAAATTGATGAAACGGCTCTAAAATTGACTGATTGCCCGGTTTTTGCTATTCCTTTCGAAAGCGCTTTCTGGTATTCTATGAGATTAAGATCAGCTTAACTTTGCTGTTCGGTGTGGTTAGAAGAACATGCAATTTCGAAAATACGATCTTTTGTGGATGACTGGAACCGGGCTCTTCGTCTACTGCTTTCTTCTTACAGCGATAACAGGAGATATAGGATTCGAAGGGGACGATTGGTGGATACTCAGTTGGCCTTTTTGGAATGAGTTTCCCAAATCGGTCTGGATCTACGCGAAAGAATCGCTTCGGCCACTTGAAGGGGTTTATTGGATCGGACTTTTTGAGCTGTTCGGCTTCAACAAGATAGTATTTCATCTGTTTTCACTTTTGCTTTTGGCGGGTGCTTCCCTGCTGATGGGGTTCGCACTTGCGAAAGCATTTCCGAATCGTAAGAATTTCTCAACACTGGCTGTTTTAATCGCCTTTTTCCTTCCCACCCTGTCCTGTTTGACATACGTGTTGGCCACAGATAACGGGCGTCTCAGCATGCTGCTTTTCTGGGCATGCGTTCTGGCTTTTCAGAAATGGGCCGAAGGCCCGCAGTCCTGGCTGCGGCTTCTACCTCCGGTGGCTATTTACGTTGCGGCATTTCTCACGTATGAAGCTCCGACTCTGCTGATTTTCACGATTCCGCTGCTGGTTTTCCCCGTACATACTCGCTCTCCATTGGGACAGTCGAACCGAAATTTTGCCCTTAAGCTCGGTACTGCAGTGTGTATGGCTTTGGTGATAGCAGTTGGTATCAGATTCACCATCCTTAGCGGTGGGGCTGTCGGGCACAGACATCTCTTACCCCCCGCAGATCTTCTATGGTCCTATCTCGCATTGCTGCCATATTATCTTGCAGCTCCCTTCAGTAGTCTTCCCGTTTCCACGGTGGAGATCGTTCTTGCAGCAGCTATCATGGGATTGGCTCTCATTGCGGTTTATTCCGGAGTCCGGTCTGCTTCGGTGTCCCGGGGGCCATGCTCCTGGGTGGATGGAAGCGGTTACATCGCGCTGGTGGGAATTGCGATTTTATTGCTCGGAATGATGCCGTATCAGCTCGCGGGCTATGGAAGCGTTATCCCGCGATTGGAAGAGACGGTATTAGCCAAATGGGGGTTCATTCCTCAGGGTAATACAGCATGGTTCAATTTTAACTGGTCCAGCAGGATTTATTCTTCAGCAAGCTTCGGAGTGGCCATTCTCATTGCCTTATTGGCTACTTTGCCACGTACCCTGCTGTTGAGACGAGTAGCCGGTCTCGCAGTGGTGGTGTTCATCGGATTGGCGGTATTGTTCCACGCAGGCCTACGAAAGGATTGGCAGGAAGCTGCACAGATCAGAAATAACCTCGTGAAGAGCCTTATCAGCGAAGTGCCAGAAGTGAAACCCGGGACTAACCTTCTGTTCCTCAATTTGGAGAGCAGCCATCGGCGTGCTGCTGTTTTTCGAGGCTGGGGAGGGCTGCGGGAACTAGTTCGAATGTTGTACGGCGAAAAAGCGATTAATGCCTGGTTTCTTTACCCTTACAAGTATGTCTGGCCTAATACAGTGTTCCAGCAAGCAATTGTTACCCAAAAGGGCTTCGTTACCCGCGGAATGAAACTCGATCAACCCGTTTCCCTCGATAGTCTTGTTATTCTGAAGAAGGAGGGGGCGAGTTTTACTTTGATGGACGGCATCAATTCGCCTGATGGAATTTCACCCACCGGAATACTGTGGAAAGGCACATGCGCAATTAAGTCGAATCAAAATCGGATTGTTACATGGTCGCACGAAGGCTATTTTCCTAGAAAGTACGTGCGGAACGCTCTGGAGAGCGGCTTGATTTCAACGCTGCGTCTATCAGGCGTCCGGCTCGGTTTCAAACTGGCAAACCGATGGTCGATGGCTTTCTGCGATCGTCGAATCGGCAAGATCGTATTCCGCAAAGGAATTCAGGGTAACGTCAATCGATAGTCTGATGCATGCCGACTGAGTCATGTGCATGACAGAGAAGAAAAGTCGGAAGTCTGCGTGCCCAGATTGGCTGTTTGTGCATTACGGCTGTAATGACTGAACAACCACAACTCAGGAATAATTTCTGATATCATCTCGCCGTTATCAAAAACCCGCACAATCGAGCTTTCAGAGACTACAACACTTACAGCTTTGGTAGCCCGGCTGATGGATGCCGCTGCCATATGCCGCGCACCCAAACCCAAAGGCATCCGGATATCTTCAGCGGAGGCGTTGAGATACCTGCATGCAGAGACCGCGATGCCTTGGTCAGAAATAATGAAAGCGCCGTCGAGTTGAGCAAGTTCCTTTATGGTCTCTCTCACGTTGGGATCGTGTATCTGCTTCAATTCGGGATCATGTCCGAAAAGAGGATCCAGAATAAGACTTCTCGAGTTCTTCAGGACTTCTTGAGTATCGGCTACGACAAAGATAGTGCCGATGCGTCTGCCTTCGCGACCTTCCCGAGCGATCTCCACTGCAAGCAGAAGAACACGTTCCATTATCTCGGGATCTACTCCCTTGCACGCAGAACATACTTTGCATAGAATTTCTTTAAAATCCGTCATTTGTTCGTCCTCCTCATTTCCCATGCCCGATCCGCGGTTTAGCGAGCTGTACACTGGGGGCGATTTCGAAAAAATTTTCTCAATTAGAACGTGAGCAGAGAAACGATTTCGATCAATCGTTCTCGACTCATGCACTACACGGCGTTTTCCGGTACTTTCGAAACCTGCCCGTAATGGATCTGCTAATACTTCATTATGGTTTTGTTCTTTTTGTCTGCAATAAGTTGGCAGATCCTCTCGTACACTCGATCGAAATCTTCGCGATTTCTCATAAAATAATGCACTCCATCGTCAATACGGAAGCGTTGTAGCCCATCGACCATAAACAGCAGTTGCATATGAACCAATGCTTCTGTTCCGGCAAGCAGGTTGAATTTCTCCGGATCTACGTACGTATCGAAATATCCTGGCATAGTAGCGATGTCCCAGACGCTCTTCGGGGTGGAACACGCTTCCCAGGTGAATGCGAGGCGATCTCTATGGTGTTCCCGCAGAAACGCAACGCGGGACTTCAGATCCGTAATTTCTTCCCCGTGCGCGGGCAGCACGAGTTCAATATCATCGTACGTTGAGAGCTCTTCCAGTGTCTGGAGGTAAACGAGCAAGTCATCGGGGTGCGGCGTTATGGGATTGAGCAGAACGTCTCCGCACAGGAGCACTTTCTTCCCATGCTCAGGTCCGACGATCACTCCGATGCTTCCGGGGGAGTGGCCCGGCAGATGTTGTATCCAGATGTCGGAAACCTTTTTGCCTTGTACCTCCAGGTACTGATTCCGGAAAATGGGTTCATTCACCGGAACCGATAATCCGTGAGATTCCAAATCGAGCCCTGCGAAAATCCTATCGTTATTTCCCGGTTGTGCCGAAATTGCTGCTTTTGGCATTCCGGTGGGTTCCATTTGCCACTGACGAGAAATCCAATTGTAAAGCATGCTCCAGGGATTGCAGATGTTCGGTGTATCGAGAATATGAGCAGAAATGGATGCAGATGTGCGATCGAGCAAGAAACGCGCAAGGAGAAAATGATCCGGATGTCCGTGAGTAAGGAGCAGGCTCTTGATATCGGAGTACGATATGCCTGCCGCTTTCAATCCATCGGTCAATTCATTTTCGCTGTGATTCGGTCTCAGTCCTTCGATTTCAGCAGGCATAGGCTGATTTCGCAAATTATAGAAGAACGCCTTTGCAAATTTCGTCGGGATTCCTGCATCCACCATGACCGTAGTCTCGTTCTCAATAAGGTACACGTTTGTCGGGCCGGGGCCGATCAAGTCAGGACAAAAAGTCTTAATCCTGACAATTCGCGTACCGCTGTCAGGTACGGTGTATTCTGTAACTCCTCCACTGTCGGCGAGGGTATTCTGAATCAAATCGGTTCCGTGTATCGTCATATGGAGAATCGTGCCTCCTTTTTACTGAAGATCTTATCTGTATCATACAGAAACATTTTAGCAATGTTCAGGAAGATCTTCACTCTGTGGGCCGGTCAAAT
The DNA here is from genome assembly GCA_041740635.1 of Desulfomonilaceae bacterium. GTDB lineage: Bacteria > Desulfobacterota > Desulfomonilia > Desulfomonilales > Desulfomonilaceae > Desulfomonile. The sequence goes on from JBGSLQ010000009.1 coordinate 35,502, forward strand.
CGTCAGAGAACGAAGATCGCCACTATCGCCGGGAAATCGAACAACAAACAAGTTTCCTGGTGGCTCTTTTTCATATACATTCACCGCTGAAAGTAGAGAATCCACATGGCGAAAGCAGCTATTGACGCCCAAAGTGCTGCAGATGATGTGAGAGCCGGTCTTGATGACGCGGCACTTATGAAGAAATATGCTCTGTCAGCCAGAGGGCTTCAGAGTCTTTTTCGAAAACTGATCTCCGCGGGCATCCTGTCACCACGAGAACTCGATACGAGAATGTCGGAGACCGATACGTCCATCGTCCTGGATCTCTCCATTCCCGTGAGGCCAGGAAAATCGGAGACATTTGCTCGCGAGCTGGCTGTCATGGTTATTTCCAGAGACCCTTCCCTGCTCATAAGCGTACGCGAGTTGCTGGAATCGGAGGCCATACACGTTTTCGGCAGTATCGATCCCGACCCTGATTTTTTTGAGCGGGTTCAACCGCAGGTTGTCGTCGCAGATCTCGATCCGGGCCAGAGCGACTTACAGGACATTTTCTCGAGTCTGAGGCGCTTGAAGCGTTTCGTGCCTGTTCTCGCTGTGGTCAGTTCCGCGAGAGAACGTGCCTTGCAAGGAGTCTCCAGGGGAATTTTCGATTTACTCGATAAACCCGTCGATGCGGGACTGTTTGTCTTTGCGGTCCGCAGAGCTCTGACCCATGCCGAACTCATGCATTCCAAACCGGGTGCTCCTCTGATTGCCGCACACGATGAGGCCGTAAGGGCCTTTGAACAGATAAGAGAAGCACAGGATAGCGCTATTCTCACTCTTGCCAAATTGATGGAATCCAGGGAAGGTCGGGGTTCTCATTTGCAGCGGACTCGCAGCTATTGTCATATTCTTTGCGTACGTGCATCGAAACAGGAATCGTTGCGGGATTTTTTAACAGCAGAGTACGTTGAAGATTTCGTGCGCGCCAGTATTCTTCACGATGTGGGAAAGGCGACAATGTCGGATGCGGCATTGTATGGCACTGAATGGTCAGATCGTGAAGTGTTGAAACAGCATCCGGTATTCGGCGGACGCGCCCTGGAGGAAGCGGTAAACCGGCTCGGCAGAAACAGTTTTCTTTCTGTGGGCATGGAAATCGCCTACTACCACCATGAGCACTGGGATGGGTCCGGGTATCCGTTTGGATTACGCGATCGTGAAATACCCTTTGCAGCTCGAATTTTCGCGATTGCAGATGCGTACGAGCATATGACCTCGAACTCCGGTGAAAAAAAACCACTTTCTCATGCAGAGGCTATGGAGTCTATCATTGAAAATAAAGGCATCCGCTTCGATCCTGAACTGGTGGAAATCTTCCTGGAGGTAGAGAACGAGTTCCGGCGCATAATGGAAAATGATTTCAAGTAAAAATAGCCACGCGCGAGGGAGGTATCGAATGTCGTATGTACCTGATCTTACAGAGAAGATCGCTATCGTAACAGGCGGAGGAAAAGGGATCGGCAAGGCAATTGCTCTGGGATTAGCCAAATGCGGGGCAAAGGTGGTCATTGCGGCAAGAACCGTCCCGGAAATCGAGGCAGTTGCAGACGAAATCAGGTCTAACGGGGGATCGGCCCGCGCGAAAATGACGGATCTTACGCAGAGCGATCAGATAGATGCACTTGTCCAGGAATCGGTCAGCGTGTTTGGAGGAGTGGACATTCTGGTCAACAATGCAGCCAGAAGTTTTCTCAGACCGTTGATCGATCTCAGGGAAGACGGGTTCGACAAAATTTTCGATACGAATGTGAAGGGCACGTTTCTGCTCAGTAGGGCGGCAGCGAAGATCATGATGCAGCGCGGAGGCGGGCGGATAGTGAATGTTACGACTGTCGGCGCCGAACGCGGCGGTCCTATGATGGGCGCTTACTTTGCCAGTAAAGCTGCAGTGAAGATGCTCACCATGTGCATGGCTACGGAATGGGCATCCATGAATATTCTCGTGAATGCAGTCGGCCCGGGTATCACGAGAACTCACTTCAGCCAACCGATCTGGACCAATCCTGAATTGGAACGCCAACTCGTCAGTCATATCCCTCAGGGAAGGATTGCCGAACCCGAGGACATCGTGGGCGCAGTCCTCTTCCTGTGCTCAGATGCAGCGAGTTTCATTACAGGACAGTCTATTTATGTAGACGGCGGCACACTTGCTACCGGGGCATAGGTGCACAGTCGATCTCCCTTGATTGAAGCTGATAGTTTCATGAATGTTGTTTGCGCAGAGAGTCTCTGAGCACCCTGACATCGACTGCAACATCCTGGAGCGGCTGCCTGCGAACCCTGTGTGGAAGAGCAAGCTCTGCTGCGGCATTCACGTCTTCGACAGTAACGTCTGTACGGTTGTCGTACGCTGCCAGTGCTTTAGCGGCTTTCAAGGTGACGATATCGCCACGATGCCCGTCAACGCCCACATCAAGGCAATAGCGGGCAATCTCCATGAGAATGGATCGATCGACGGTTATCCGGGGATACTGATCCATCGCATTCCGGATCTTTTCTACAATGGCCGCAGAGGCGTTTTCCCATTCTTGCGCGAATCCCATGGGATCTTCCTCAAACCTGAGACGTCTTTCCATGATTTCCACGCGGGACGAGCCGTCACGAATTCCTTCAATGGTGACGCACAGGCCGAAGCGGTCCAATAGTTGGGGCCGGAGCTCTCCTTCTTCAGGATTCATAGTACCCACAAGCGTGAATTGCGCTGGATGGGTAAAAGAAACGCCTTCACGTTCGACCGTATTAATTCCCATTGCCGCGGAATCCAGGAGGACGTCCACAAGGTGATCGTCCAATAAATTGACCTCGTCCACATAGAGAATTCCCCGATGAGCTTCCGCCAGAATCCCCGGTTCGATTCGTTTTTCGCCCTTCTTTAATGCATGCTCCAGGTCCAAAGTGCCGATAAGCCGGTCTTCCGTGGCTCCGACCGGAAGTTCGATCACTTTTGTTTTACGAAGGTCTGAATCCGGACGCCCACCGTCCAGGCGAACGCGGCGGCAATCGTGCTTCCAACATTCCAGGCATGCTTCGTGAGGTGCCTCAGGAGACAACTGAAAAGGACATTCGCGAACAACTTCGATCAGTGGCAGCAGGTCAGCCAAAGCTCGTACGGCAGTCGATTTGGCGGTGCCCTTTTCTCCGCGAATGAGCACACCGCCGATTGCGGGATTGATGACATTGAGAATGAGCCCGAGCTTCATTCTCTGTTGACCGACAATGGCTGCAAAAGGATAAACTGTCTTTGTGTTCATGAGCCACACGTTTGCTTCTGTCAATTGTGCAATGACTAATAAGGTAGCACGAATGATCAATCTTTGACAAAGGAGAGATAGTCGATTCCGTCAAGAAGCGAATTGGACCGACACCACGCGGGATACTCCGGATTCTTCCATAGTCACGCCATACAGTGAATCCGCCTCTTCCATGCTTCTCTTATTGTGCGTGATAATAAGGAACTGAGTCTTGTCACCGAGTTTCCTGAGCATCTCGTTGAACCGGGAGAGATTCGAATCGTCCAGCGGCGCGTCCACTTCGTCCAAGAGGCAAAAGGGCGAAGGTTTGGTCAGAAAAATAGAAAAAATCAAGGCAACTGCGGTCAATGCTTTTTCACCGCCGGATAAAAGATCCATATTCTGGATGCGCTTTCCCGGGGGTCTTGCCAGGATTTCAACTCCAGTCTCGAGAAGATCGTCCTTGTCGGTGAGTTCCAGGCGGGCTTCTCCTCCCCGGAAGAGAAACGGGAATATTTGTTGAAACTGTTCGTTGATGTTTTCGAATGCCGTCCGGAATCGTTCCTGCGTCGTCTTGTTGATGGCATTGATGGTAGCGTATAAGGACTCCACAGCTTTCTTGAGATCTGCTTCCTGCTCGAGCAGAAAGACAAGCCTCTCCTGTATGGTCCTGCTCTCGGCAATAGCTGCCGGATTGACTTCGCCCATCGCCTCTATTTTGGTTCTCAGCTCGTCGATACCGGCATCGTCAGGCAGCACATCAGGGCAGGGAACGGTCCGGGGATCGGTCCGGTATCGTTCGAGAATTTTTTCCACAATCCCTTCCAGAATTTGCGTTAATCTCACAGATTCCATTTCCAGGCTGTGAACCTTTTCCCGCAGTTCCCGCATGCTTTTGTCAGATCGAGATGCCTGTTCCTCGGTGTTTCTTACGGATTCGGACAGTTCCTCGGATTCTTTTTGCAGGAATTGAATCTTTTCGGATAGATCCATTTTGACTGCAAGCAACTCCTGCTCTCCTGCCAGGCAGGACTCCAATTCGAGAGTCAATCGTTTCTCTTCTTCTCCAGCAGATTCTACGTCTCGGGTAAGCGCGGTGATACGGGATTCATATTGAACGACGGTTTCCGAGACGGCCTGAAACTCGCGATCGATGGAGCGATTGCGCTCTTCGAGTTGTGCCAATTTCACCCGAAGCTCACCTGTAGACCGGGAATTCTCACGGGCTGTTGCATGGAGTTCCTCGACTTTTCGCGCGGACTCCTCTTTTTGTTTTTCAAGTGCCTGACGTTTTGTTTCCAGGACGGTAATTTTGGATTCGGATTTAAGGGTTTCGTCATCCAAACCGAGCTTTTCTTTCTGAAGGTTTTCGGATTCGAGCTGCAGGATATCCGTTCTTCTCCGATACCCTGACAATTGCGCATCCAATCTCTCCAGATCCTTTTTCAGGCCAGCTTCCTTTACATTCAGGTCGCCCATTCTTGCACGGCAGGATTCAAGATCTTTCGAGCAGGCGTTTTCTTTCAATTCGTTGGCTTTGAGCTCACTCTTCAGAATGGTCAGCCTTTTACCGAGATCTTGAAGCTTTTTTTCGAGATCCGCCATTTCGTGTCGGTCACGGAAGATCTCTTCACGGGTGGAATCTTCCAAACCGCCAATGAGTTCACCATGCTTCGTGAGGACTTCTCCGGTTTTTGTCACAAAATCTACGCAATATCCGTTACTCTCCCAGAGACGAACCGCTGTTGCCAAATCGTCCACAACGAAGCAGTCGTTCAGGAGAAACGATCCCAATTCCTCACATCCAGCGCGGAACGAGACAATCTCGCTCAATCGGGTTGCTTCTTCAGGACCGGGGGAACACTCCTTATTCGACTCAAATCTCGGCTTACGCGGCAAAAAGCCCGATCTGCCTGCGGCCCGCTCCTTCAACAGGTTTGCGGATTCTGCACCATGTTGCGGCGTTTCCACCACGAGATGCCCCAATCTGTTTCCGAGCGCCGCAGCAAGCGCTTTACGATGCTCAGGAGCCACTTCCACCATTTCAGCCAGGGGGCCAAGTAAAGAGTCCGAGCCGCACGTATCCTTGTTGACCATAAGAAATCGTACGCCCTCATCGTACGAGCGGAATTCGTGCTGCATTGCCGAAAGGGAATCGAACCTGGCTTTGGAGACGGCAAATTCTTTCTCGGTCAAAGAAAGAGATTCTCTCATTGAAACAATTTGTTTTCTCAAATTTTCGCGGTCTGCAGAGAGACGATCTTTGCTTGCGGATTGTTCCGTGAGAGCTTTTGTGGTCGTCTCTAATTCGGCGGCAAGAGCATCCCGCCGCAGGGCATCGGCTTTTTGCGCATCCGAAATGGATTGCAGTTCACCGGCAATTTTCTCAAGACCGAGATCGATTTCTCTGGCTCTCTTTTGCAGGAAAGTTACGCGGTTCCGCTCCTGAGCAGATTCCTGGAGCGTTCTGAACACATTTTCTTTGCATTGTTCAACCGTCCGCCTCTCTGTGACAAGGCTCTGGTCGGCTGCCCTCATACTCGATTGCGCCTGTTTCAGATCCTCCGAAGCGGCTGTCATGGATTCTGCGATGGTATTCCGGTTCTTCTGCAGCGTATTCTTCAGTGAGGAAGCTTCTCCGAGCTTCTTGACGATCACGACACGTTCTTCAGTCGATCTCCTTTGCCGTTCGATTGACTGCGCGATGCCGGATCTGTGCTTTTCGATGCGGCCTCTCAGAGCAGTGAGTTCCACGTCCGCTTTGTGGCGGGATTCCACGAGATCTTTGAGCTTCTTATCCAATTCCAAAGCCTTGAGCTTCTCTGCTTCAAGTGCTGCGGACAATCGGGAATAATCGGCTTCACATTGTGTGAGCTTCGCGTGTTCTTCCCGGAACACTCCATCGACACGGACCTTCTCGGTCTCCACTTCGCGATATTTCCAGGAATGGATACTGAGATCCAGGCTGCGAAGCTCTTCGGTCAGCTTTCGATAACGCTCTGCTCTCGCTGCTTGTCTCTTGAGCGCTGTGCTTTGCCGCTTCACTTCGCTTACGATATCGCTTATACGGACAAGGTTCTGTTTTGTTTGCTCCAGCTTCTTTAGTGCAGCTTCTTTTCTCGACTTGTACCGGTTGATTCCTGCGGCTTCTTCGATGAGGACTCTGCGATCCTCCGGTTTGGAGGCCACAATCATGTCAACTCGCCCCTGCTCGATAATGGCGTACGAGTTCTTTCCTACCCCGGTATCAAGAAAGAAATCAACCACATCGGAAAGACGGCAGGGGATTCCGTTGATTTCGTATTGAGAATCGCCGTCCCGGAAAAGGCGGCGTGCGATCATGATTTCGTCATAGTCAGCCATGGAAGCGGGGCTCAACCCATCCGTGTTTGAAAGCACAAGCTGGACCTCAGCCATGCCGACCGCTTTCCGGCTATCGGAACCATTGAAGATCACATCTTCCATTTTTTTTCCGCGCAGGGTTCGAGCACGCTGCTCGCCCATTGCCCAGCGGATGGATTCCAAGACGTTGCTCTTGCCGCAGCCGTTGGGCCCGACCACAGCGGTAATGCCCGGCTTGAATTCGATCACCGTTTTGTCCGGGAAACTCTTGAAGCCTTTTATTTCTAATCGCTTGATCTTCATCGGTTATGGAACGCTTTTTCTGCTTGCGGATGCTCCGACTCACCAATAGCAATTGGCTATTTGTCTCAAACTTGTCTATGAAAGCGGCTTTTCGATTTCATGTCTCTGTTTTTTGTCTCGGCGGATACTATCGTCCCCGTCCTCCAATGTAAAGGGAGAAAAAAGACCTTTACGTGGCCTTTCTGTCACTGCTCACGAAAGTTTTGATGTGTGTTGTGCTATGCCTCATTTCCGTCAGGAAATAAGGCATAGCACAAATACTAAAAGTCTCTTGGAGGGGTTTGGGGAACCTTCTCTCCAGAGAAGGTTCCCCAAATCTTTCTTCTCTTCTCTTCTTGACCTGACTACAGCTTCATAGTGGAGACTGGATTCAGGAGGCGATGCTCTCCATATTCCACATAATATTGAGGTAGACAAACATGACTGATTTTCAAGCTAGGCGAGTAACCCAGGAATTCACGCACAGAATTTCGGCTGTCCCGTCGAAAATCTTTCCGCTTCTGTGCCCGGTGAGAGAATACGAATGGATCGATGGTTGGACGTGCAAAATGATCTATTCGGAAAGCGGATACGCAGAGAAGAATTGCGTGTTCACCACCAATTTTCCTCGAGGACTTGAAGAGATCTGGTGCGTGAGTGCATACGATCCGGATCGCCATATTATCCAGTTTGTTGTGACCAGTCCCGAAGCGTACGTCATGAAAATGGAAATTTCTCTGAGCGAGTCCGGGACGAATTCGACCGACATCTCGTGGACCATTACCTTCACCGGATTGACTCCCCAAGGGAATACGGTTATTGAAAATCATACCGGGGAGCCTCAGGTGGCCAGAATGGGGCTTGTATTCAAAGCACTGGAGCATTATTGCCTCACCGGTGAAATGCTCAAAAAGAGTTCATTGCCTCCGGCACTTCATGGGTGAGAACAGGTACTCTTCGTTTATTTGTTCTTTGAGGCGGAAGATGTTGATTTTTTTGCGCAGAAGCAAATCCCGTGTCATTGCGAGGAGCGGAGCGACGAAGCAATCTCCCGAATAGAAGCAGAGACTTGTTATCTCTCCCAATGACACGTTTCGGTAGTTGCCTATGCATAGAGCCATTGCCAAAGCTAATGTCTGATTGAGGACAGGAGTATTGGTGGGTGCCGGCCTCCGTGCCGGCACATCTTAAATATAATCAATCATATCAACACAAATTCCAGCAGGACGCCGGTCCACACTATATATCTTGATTAGGGCGTGTGACAGACGTCAGAATTTTTGGCAATCTGTCTAGACAACCGAATAGATGCTGAAAGCTCTTACGCTCAAGCAGGAGGGCGATCCATGTACACCATCGGACGATTGGCAAAGAGATTTCACCTCTCGCGTAGCGCCCTCCTTTACTATGACTCTATCGGTTTGCTGAATCCCTCATGCAGAACAGAAGGCCACTATCGAGTATATTCCGAGAAAGATGCGAAGCGCCTGGAACAGATCTGTACGTATCGTCAGGCAGGTTTGCGGCTGGAAGATATCAAGCAAGTGCTGGATTCTCCTGAGAACAGCCTGGTATCAGTCCTGGAGCGCAGGCTTGACGAACTGAACGAAGATGTCCGGCGATTGCGCGAGCAGCAGCATTTCATCATAGGTCTGCTGAAGAACAACAGCTTGTTGGAACGTATTACCGTGATGAATAAGCAGACGTGGGTGTCTCTTCTGAAAGCTTCAGGCTTCACCGAAGAGGAGATGGTCCGCTGGCACGTGGAGTTCGAACGCCTCTCCCCTGAAAAGCACGAACGATTCCTGAGATTCCTCTGTATCCCGGAAGACGAGATCCAGGCAATCAAGTCCTGGTGCATGTCGGCTGAGGGGTAAGATAAGGAATGTTAGCGCCAGACGTTATTGTGTCATATTAATTATCCAAGGCAGATTAATGATCCATGCAGAGCAGAAGCTTACCACATTGGCTGCAATGACCATTATCAGCGCTTGTCGTGGGAGGACAGGCTTGTCGATTGTTCCACGACCGTACATTCGTCCGAATACCCGTACCAAGATTTTGTACTCAACCAGTATGGCCACACCTTCGATTAAGACTAATATTCCGGATGAGAATAGAGCTGCTATAAGCGCCACGATGTCGAATTTTCTAATTGCAGTGAGTAATAAATATGCCGTAAATCCTTGATCCAAAAGCAACACCAGTCCTTGTGCGGCCGGGTTCGTGATCGCATTAACACAGAAAACCCAGAAGGCAAGAGCAGTCCGTGCCTTTGCCGGTGCCCTTAAGAACAGCAAGATAAGCACATATTCAACCAATACTGTGGCACAAAAATTCATGATAAATAGTTTTGTCAAAAGGTGAGGCTCACCCCAACGATTTCCCAACCATTCCCTATAGAAGGGCAAAGACACGTCATTGGCCAGGCTTAATCCGTTTGCACATATGAAGCTCACAAAAAGGGCAGTAATAATTTGAAACAGATGAATGTATCGCAACCCGATACCTCCCTAACCACTGTTCTCATGCGTACGAGCAAACGGGGACTTCCACGTGGCGGAAGAACAGAGGAGCCTCCCGAATAACTCTCTGGAAAAACAATTCGTCTTTGTTCATGCAACGTTACTTGATGAGAGTGAGCATAAACGCGACGATCTGAACATATCAAATGAAAAATCATTTGTTTATTATTTTAGGGATTATGTCCTCAGTTCAGACTGAGAGTCAGTTAGAAATACAGATGCGATTCGCTTCCCTCACCGGCTTCCTACATGGGCTCAGGGCATTGAAGGCACCAACGCATGTGGGCATCTCTCCACAACAGTCAAACGTCACCAAGCCGCCCGTTCAACTGACGGGCCGAAATATCTTGCAAGTAAAACCCGGGAAACATAAAATGGTCGTAACAACTGGACAAGGAACGCGATCGTGGATGACCAAACCATATTGGCCACTTCAGAACACGGCTCTGTGACGATTTGCCCTGGAGGTATCGTGCACGTGCATTTGCCTCACTGCTCGATCAAGCTCACTCCCGCGGATTTTGTGAAATTCTCAGAACTCGTGGCAAAGGCCAGGGTCAATTTCGATTCCAAACAGCGATCCGGTGCAAAACCCCGTTTGCAGCTTGTAAGTACCGATAGCGAACGCGAGTCTTCATCGGAATCAAAAGACCCGGAATAACCACAATTCTTCAGCCGATCCTTTTACTGGAAGCCTTCTCCATTCAGGCCGCAGTCTTGCTTTTCCTCAGATCCTCGCATATAGTCTCACTGCTTTCGATGGACCCGAACGGGAAAATACGTCACCCGGCATGCGGTCGGGGAAGCGCAAAATCGTTTTTGACTTCTGAATGAGGTAAGAATGAAACGTATCGGATTTCTGTTGCTGTTTATCACTCTCATAAGCGTTCCGAGCTTCGGCCAAGAAAAACAAACGACAGACGTCCTGGCAACCGTGGGAAATCATACGATTACACGGCAAATGCTCGACAATATTATCGCGACCATTCCCGAAGAAAACCGGGTTCCGTTCCTGACTCCGGACGGCCGCAAGAAGATACTCGATGAGGTCGTGTCCTTCATGCTGTTCGCAGAGGCGGCAAAAGCTGAAGGAATGGACAAAGAGCCTGCCATAAAGACTCGACTGGAATATACGCAAACCGAGTATCTGTCCAGAGAATATTTCCGGCGGCAAGCCGCGAAAATGCCTCAAATTTCCGAACAAGACCTGGAAAGTTACTACAAAGAACATCTGTCGGAATTCAAGCCTCCGGAAGAGGTGCAGGCTCGCCATATTCTCGTGAAGACCGAAGCAGAAGCGAACAAGGTCCTGGAACAAGCTAAAACGAATAAAGACTTTGCTGAATTAGCCAAGAAATATTCTATAGACCCCGCTGCTGCGCGAGGCGGAAAACTTGAGCTTCAGGATGGGAGAGACTGGCTCCCGAAAGGCACGTTCGAGAAATCCTTCGAACACGCCCTGTTCAAGATCTCCAAGGGTGAAGTGGGCGGACCGGTGAAGACCCAGTTCGGCTGGCATGTCCTGAAAGTGGACGACCGGCGGACGCCGGAGACACCGTCTTTCGTGCAAGTCCGTGCCATGATCAAGAACCGGCTTCAAGACCAGAAGAATGCTGAAATTCATAAGCAACTCACCGAGCAGGTCAAACAAAGTGTTCCTGTGGTGATAAAGTGAGTCATTCCGGGGGAATTCATGCCGATACCGGGCCTCAGCAAAATGCTCGTGCGCACGTTAGTACTGTTTGCGCTTCTTGTTTTCTTTATACCAATGATAGCAGCCGGCGAACCTAAGCCGAAAACGGATGGTAGCCAGGACGACGCTCCGGTCAGTCCTTCAAAATTGTATGAAGCAGTGTCGGCATACCTGGACGGCTATCACAAAGGGACAGCTTCTTCCAAAAAACGCAGTCCCGGAGTTCAGAAGCGGGGGACACCGACTGGTGCTGCAGAGGACACGTCCCCTCGCGACAAATTCGAGGCAGAGCATCGGCTCGCTGAACTGCGGCTCCAGAGATATGAATGGGATTTCGCCGCTCTCTCTCTGGAACGAGCACTGAAGAATTTTGTCGTTTCTGCTACTCCGGAGGAAAAAGATCAGCTCCAAAAACTCCTTCAAGATGCAAAACGCACCTCAGTCAACAGTGCCGAACAAACCAGCGCACCGGGTGAAATCATAAACTCCCTGGGAATGCGAATGGTGGCGATCCGTCCAGGCACGTTCATGATGGGCAGTGCACCCGCGGAAGTTCGTAGGATACAGAACGACTGGGCCGTGGAGGAAAGCGTTATTCAGTCCGAAAGCCCTGCTCATAAGGTTCGGATTACAAGACCGTTCCTCATGGGAAAATACGAGGTTACAGTCGGGCAGTTCAAGAAATTCGTGAGCGAAACCGGATACAGAACCGTTGCCGAAAAGCAGGGTTGGGGCTGGGTATACGATGATTCAAAAAAGCACTGGGCGAAAAAACCCGGAGCCTCCTGGCGCACTACCGGATCTCAGGAGTGGGACGATCTTCCGGTGACTCTCGTCTCGCATGCAGATGCCGAAGCATTTTGTGAATGGCTCGGCAAGCGGGAAGGGCGTCCCTATTCTCTGCCTTCTGAAGCTCAATGGGAATATGCCGCCAGAGGTGGGAAGCAAGGAGAGCGTTTCCCCTGGGGAAACGATTATCCTGATGGAAGAAAACTCAATATCGCAGATCGGAATGCTCGAGTACCCTGGGCTGATCGGACCGTAGACGACGGATATGGTGAAATTGCACCTGTCGGGAGTTACGAACCGAATGGATTCTGGCTATACGACACGATGGGGAACGTCTGGGAAGCATGCTCGGATTATTACGATCCAAAACTGTACGAGAGCCGCTCCAGCCAGAGCGTTTTCGATCCCACAGGTCCGGCTTCAGGTAAAACGAAAGTTGTCCGGGGTGGAAACTGGGCATTTGACGCAGGCATTGCACGGAACGCCTTTCGATTCGGAGCGGACCGGGAACTCTGTACCGACATGTCGGGCTTTCGTGTGAGCGCAATAGCTTCTGCAGCAGAGCTGTCCCAGGCCAAAACGGCAGATGAAAACGTCTTGAGCAATGAGAATTTCAAGCTCTTGCTTGAAAAAGTGAAAGACATGGTGGCGAGTGGAAAACGATTGGAAGCCCGGCGATTCGTGGAAGATATCGCCGGTTCCAAGAATGCGAAATCCAACCCGGACGATTCAGTCTTTTTCGTTAAGAATGCTCTCACTTCGCTCATCGACCTCGCTTCGGACAAGGGCACTCAGTCATTCAAAAATTCCTTGAACATGAACATGGTCAGAATACCTGCTGGAAGCTTCATCATGGGAAGCTCGGAGACCGATATTGCATGGGCAATGACTACTCTGGCACAAGGACAGCCTATTTCTCTGGAAAACGAGTTCCCCTTTCATAAAGTGAGAATTTCCAGGCCGTTCTACATGTCGGCCACAGAAATCACCGTTGCTCAATTCAAGGCATTTGTCGATGAAACCGGGTACATCACGGACGCGGAAGATGAAAAAGGCGGGCAGATCTTCAATTCCAGAACCAGGAGGTTCGAAAAGAAAGAAGGATCGTCCTGGAAAGACCCTGGTTGGACGATTACGCGGGATCAACCCGTCGCAATGATTTCGTATAATGATGCTCAAGCATTCGTGGAATGGCTCTCTGCGAAGGAAAAGCTCCCCTACAAGCTGCCTACGGAAGCTCAGTGGGAATATGCAGCCAGAGGCGGACTCCCCATGTCGGTGTTTCCCTGGGGTGACCAGTTGCCCGACGGCCAGAGAGCCAACTATGCCGATAAAAGCACTGATTATGAATGGCGGGACCGTACTGCGGATGACGGACACAAGTTTGTTTCTCCTGTGGGTAGCTACGAACCGAACGGGTACGGCCTGTACGATGTGGCAGGAAACGTCCTGGAGTGGGTCAGGGACTATTACGGTGAAGATTATTACCGGTTCAGCCCTGAAATCGATCCGGAAGGTCCCGGGCACGGTGAATTTCGCGCAATGAAGGGAGGCGAATGGACCTTCGGTGCCGTGAATCTCAGGTGCGCATTCCGAGGTTGGGCAAGACCTGAATCTTCTTTTCAAAACAGCGGGTTCAGAGTTGCTATTGAATTGGCCAATCCCGTGCGACCATTCCATTTTTCTAGTGATTTCTTGACTAAAGAATGGGTCCCGGGTCAGGATCAAAGAGCGGCGGCAACAGCAGTAGCTAAAGAAAAAGAGCGCAGTAAACAACATGCTCGGATTTCTGTGACCGAGAAGCTGAAATCTTCTCCGGAACCGGGAGTTAAGGGACTCCTGGTCCTGAACTTCTCACCAAAGTCTGATGCCAGGAAATCCGGGCTCTCCAAAGGCGACGTCATCATAGAATACGATGGAGCACGAGACCTTACGGTAGACAGATTCCTGGCGATGACGGCAATAACGAAAAGAGAGAGAACCAGACCGCTGCTTGTTTTCGTGCGAGACGGATACGAGTATTCGATCCGTGCAAATCCCGGGTTTCTTGGAATTTCTTTGATGGATACCGTGATAAGGGGACCTTTTAAACAGCCCGAAACTCGGCCCGAACCCTCGCCCGAGCACGATAGAGACAAGAAATCGAAAGCCCTTGACTGGACCTGATTCTCATATCATTTGCGTGCAAGGGAAATATTTGGAGGACTTTTGTATAAGTTCCTCCTCGAATTGGACCGGCACGGAGACTAGCACTCACCCAAGATGATATGTGGTGGCTCAGAGTAAAAGTCGTCCATGCTGGCGTTTCATGCATGATTCAGTTGCGTAATACCCATTCGCCTTCAAGCAGTAAATGCTGGGGAAACCCTTCTTGTAACCCCGCATCCCGCGGGGTCGAGAATTACTTCTTTGAAAGCGAATGGTTCAGGATTGTGTCTGCATGGATTTTCTCGAATTGCAGACATCTCTTTTAGTGGTCTCTTCTGGATGCCATCGGGTTAAGCAGTCCCCTGCTCGAACAAAAACCAACAAACTGCTTTGAATGGGTGCCATAGTTGGAACCATTAAAATAGAGAGTCATAGGGGCCGCGAGTGGATACGATTGACTTTGGATCGTTTCGGGAGACGGCATTACAGCGGGAGAATTTTCGTCCTTCTTTATTGCTATGATCTTTACAAATCCACTGATGCGACCGCGAATTGCTTCAGTATAACGGGCGTCTGCAATGGAGCCGGGCTGTTTCCAGATCTTTCGCACGATATCATGATCGAGAACTCTCACAGTCTTTTGCGCAAAGGGAAAGCCACTGAGTACGAACTGGCTGAAAAACAACTCAGTACCCGAGACACTCTCGTCACGGGTCATAGTGGTAATTGGTTCATCGTCCCCGCCGACTTGATTCCAGTTATTGTATTCTCCTAAAAAAATTTTTCGCACTTGTTCTATGCTCAATTCTGTTATCGGATTTTTGGGATGGGTTACGAGCGTGACCGCTCCCCACCCGACGATTTCTTCGACCAATCGCAGGCCGAGGTCCTCAGCTTCCTCTCGTGCGTCTTCATCCAATTTTCCCAGCACGGCAATTGCATCGTATTTCTTATTAGAGAGATCCTTCAATGCCTCATGATCGCTTCCGTCAACCGTCACGATTTTGTCGGGGTTGCGCTGCATATAGGCCCTTGCGAGATCCGTTATAGCGAAAAACATATACTTTGAACCTCTAATCTGCAGAGAAGCGCTATCATTGCCCCAAGTTAAAATCGGAACTGACAGAAACGCAATCAGAAATAAACAACGAACGGTAAGCCCGTGTGCTTTCAACATGAAATGCTCCTTTTATAAAAAACGCTCAGTTATTATTCAGAATGAGAATGGTTCGACATCCGATGAAATCTGCAATTCTGCTATGTCAGGGTAGGGTGACCAGGTTAGTACATGATGAGTTATTCACTAAAAGTATGTTGAAGAACCTTTGGAGAGCATGTGGAATCTTAAGCTCTGGCGGCGTAGGCATATATGAGAAAGTCCGCAATCGGATCTCTGGTCGTTGCTCTATGACGATGTAAAAAGAGGGATTATCGGTGCCTTATGTCTCGGTTCAAGGAAAAAAATAAAAAGACCTTTCCAAACCAGTCGAAGTGTGCTATAGAATAGCCTATTAAGTAATGGAAATACTTAAAAAATTATAACCACTGGAATCAGACAGGAGAAGCAAACTTATGCGGATATCCTCCCGGATTTTAAGGAAAAGCCGCACCTTTTTTGTGGGATTTCTGACGATTTTGTTTTTTTTATCACTCCAAGCCCCCGGCATTGTTAACGGAGCCCAAGCAAAAAAGTCTTCAGTGGTGAAGAAGCAGGTCATCCAGCCCAAGAAGGCAAAATGTAGTGTCAAAAAGAAGTTACGGCCCCAGCCCCGCGGCATCCAAGCCAAAGCCTCGTATTGCGTAAATCTGCGGAGCAATGAAACCCTGCACTCCAGGAACGCCGATCAGCAGTTACCGGTAGCAAGCTTGAGCAAGCTCGTGACCGCCATGGTGGCTCTCGATCATTTCTCCATGAATCAGAAGGTGGAAGTCCCGGAAAATATAAAGAAGGTTCCCAAGTCTGTGGTGGGGCTCAAACCGGGAGACGAATTGACCGTAAAAGATTTGCTTCACGGCCTACTCATAGGTTCGGGTAACGATTGTGCCGAAACCCTGGCCTGCGCGTACCCCGGCGGAAAAAAAAGCTTTGTTGCGGCAATGAACAAGAAAGCACGTTCTCTTGGAATGCGTAAGACGCTTTTCTACACTCCCAGCGGTCTGGACCGGATCAGCGTCAACGGTTCCGAGGAACCGGATGTGGACTCTAATGTGTCGACGGCTCGGGAAATAGCCTCCATTGCTCGTGCGGCATTTTCAAATCCGACAATCCGTGAAGTGTCCCTGAAGAAGTCACACATACTCGCGAGTGAAAAAGAAAAGAACGGATATCCTGTACGAACTACGAACAAACTCTTGCGCGACAATTTACCGCTCATGGGGGGAAAAACCGGCTACACTTCTCGCGCAGGGCATTGCCTGGCAACTGAATTTACTCCAGGCCGGAACGCATTCCTGATCGTGGTACTGGGGAGCCCGAATCATTTTCGCGATACTCGACTTTTATATCACAAGGCTCTCAAAGAGACTTCCGGAGCCAAACCTCCAGTTAGTGCCAAAACTGCCCGGGTTGTACCACAAGATTAATGTGGCTTTATGACTGGCTAGCAAGTGAGAGACTCCTTTGGAGTCTCTTTTTTTCATTCTTTCGGAAGCACAAAGAGAAAATTGATCCATTCTCCCGGTCTTGTCTCACACCAGATTCGGCCCCCATGCGCTTCAATTATCTTCCGGATATTGTACAAACCGAGTCCGGTTCCCCGCTTATCTCGAGTCGTTTCATCATGAACCCGATAAAATTTTTCAAAAATCTTTTCCACTTGATCATACGGGACGGCCGGCCCGCCGTTCCACACGTTAAAGAGATAATGATCCGGATATTCTTCGACTCCGTATGCAACTTTTTTCAGGGGGTCCCTGTACTTCAGAGCGTTCCCGAAAAGATTCCTGTACACAATTTCCAGTAGAGCCGGGTCTCCCATAAGGGCTATTGCCCCCACTCCACCCATGCTTGCATCGTAACTTTGGAATGAGTCGGGATAACGCTCCTTAAGGCCGGTCATTGCCGGATAGATTACTTCTTTGTAGAAATTCTCAATAAGCCTTTTTCTCACCTGAAATTCGCCGTGCTCCAGTTCCGCCATCACGAGAAAGTCCCGGCTCATTGCTTCGAGGAATTTGGAATGATGATAAACGATTTGCATCTGATCGCGTCGAGCCGGATCGGTCTCGGTTTTCAGGAGTCTGCTGAGAAATCCTCCCATAACGATAAGAGAATTCTTCGTTTCATGATTTATGAAATGGATGGCTTCCCGATAATTCCGAGTGAGGCGTTCCTGCTCTTTAAGCAATGCAGTCTCTTTATTGATATCCTTGATCACTCCCACCGTGCCGAGAATACTACCCTGCTCGTCCTTCAGGAGAGATAGACTTAACGAGCTTTCAACCGTGTCGCCCGATTTGGTCCTGAGCTGCGTTTGATAGTTTCTGATGCCCCCTGTGAGCACCACTTCGGCCATAAGCCGATCCCTTTCCCTTGGATCGACCCATAATTCAGTGACCTTTCGGCCCTGCATTTCCTCAGCGGAATAGCCGAGTATCTTTTCAGCGCCGGGATTGAACTCCACGATACGCTGGTCAAGATCGGTAGTGATTATCATATCTTCGGAGCATCTGAGAATACCTTCCAGATACCCGGTCTCCTTTGCGAGTGCCTCGGTTCTCGTCCACATTTCTTTGGCCAGGTTTCCGGCCAGTTTGCGATATCGCTCCTCGGATTGTCTTAATCGAGCCCAGAGATCCGAGACTTCCACTTGCCTGCCGATGAGGCCCGCGGATTCCTCAAGGAAATAGGTTTCCTCAGGGACCTGTTTTCGAGTCTCGGGATATGAAGCGACCAGTCTTCCTCTTACCTTGCCCTCGACCACAATGTGCTGGACAAACTTGGTTTCTGTTTCCTCGGCTTTGTCTCCGTAGATCTTATCGTCAATTTCGAGCCATACGTGTGCAGTTCCTTCCAATCCGGAATTGACGTGGAGCAGCACACTATCCATTTTTTCCTCAAAAGGATCGTTGCCCATAAGCTTGCGGCTCACGAGCAGCAGTGAAGAAAGTTTCTGGAGGAGTGGGGGACGCATTGATAGATTATTTTTCTCAATCATTTCCGGAGTTCCATCGCCGATCATACGAATAATCTCGAGAACCAGCCCCTTTTTCTTGTCACGAAGATGTTTAACGTCTATCAGATATGAACAACCGCATCGAGATTGCACCTGCCCTATTACGGGATCGCCGTAACCTCTGGACAAATCCTGAAAAGAACAAAACGGACAAAAATCATCCAGCCCGGCCAGTGCTTTGTAACATTTCCTACCTACCGCATTGCCGAAACGACTAATTGAACGGCTGTTCATGCATACAATTCTGGCGTCAGAACCAATGAGACACGCGCAATCGGATATACTCTCAATAAGTGTCTCTGCTAAAATCCTCACTCTGTATCCTCAACGAATTGTTAAGTACTCTACATTCCAGCAAAAAAACCGCAAGGTCGTTCACTCGGGAAGAAATGAGATCCCGCCCGCGAACATCGTTGAGAGGGCGCGCACGCTTGGAAGAGTTCCGATTCAACAATTCAGTAGCTATCGCAAGTTGGCACGGAAGTCAACGGTTTCCACCTCTTGCTGCCGGGGGTGGAAGCATGCAATGAGATTTGTTCGCGGCACCAGGGTATGTTCCATTGCTGAGATCCGATTTGTATTCACGGGAAATTTTTGTTGCGGTTTGACTATCCCGTCTCGCCAATGCTAGATTACCAGCTAATTGTTCTTTTAAGCGGAGGGGCTGATGAAAGGCGTTGTTCTAGCCGGAGGACTCGGGACGCGGTTATATCCGCTGACAAAAATAACGAATAAGCACTTACTGCCCGTGTATAACAGGCCTATGATAACGTATCCCATCGAATGCCTTGTCAAGGCCGGGATAAAAGATATTCTGGTGGTGACGGGCGGCAATAATCCGGGTGATTTTCTTCGACTCCTGGGAAACGGCAAGCAGTATGGCGTGGAGCAGATCAATTATGCATACCAGGAAGGAGAAGGGGGAATAGCAGAAGCTTTGGCGCTTGCCCAGGCACATGCGGCTCGATCCAAGATCTGTGTAGTACTGGGTGACAATCTCATTGAGAAGAGTATCATCCATGCAGTCAGGGATTTTGAGCAGCAGGAGAAGGGAGCGAGAATACTTCTCAAAGAAGTGGATGACCCCCAGAGGTTTGGCGTACCCGTATTTCAGGATGGCAAACTGATAAAAATCGAGGAAAAACCGAAGAATCCGTCTTCCTCGTATGCTGTTACCGGCATCTATATGTACGACGGACAAGTCTTTGACTACATCGATACCTTGACTCCCTCTCAAAGAGGTGAATTGGAAATAACCGACGTAAACAACATTTACATAGACCGAAATGCCATGAGCTGGTCCATTCTGGATGGATGGTGGACAGATGCCGGGACTTTCGATTCTCTTTTAAGAGCATCCAACCTCGTAGCTCAGGGAGGCGCAAACAAGATTTGACAGAGGAAATCAGTCGAACAAAGTTTCTCCAGCCGGAGAAGAAGCCCATCGATGGTGTAATAATTCACCCTCTACGGGTGATACCCGACGAACGTGGCCGTCTCATGGAAATAATGAGGCGGGACGATCCTTTTTTCAACGGCTTCGGCCAGGTATACATGACAACCGTGTACCCGGGAGTAGTCAAAGCATGGCATTATCACAGTACTCAGGTTGACAGATTTACCTGTATAAAGGGCATGATAAAAGCTGTCCTGTATGACGATCGCGAGAATTCTTCTACCCGCGGGGCTCTCAATGAAATTTTCATGGGCGAGCACAATCCATGCCTCGTGGTGATTCCGGCGGGTGTGTACCACGGGTGGAAATGTGTAGGTGAATGCGAAGCATACGTCGTTAACGTGCCTTCCGAACCATACAATCGAACAGATCCTGACGAGTACCGTCTTGACCCCCATGCTGGGGGAATTCCGTACGATTGGTCCAGAGTTGACGGATAGATTGGACAAGGTCAGAAATAGACGTGTGTCAAAAGACCTTGATATGGGGTTTGGGAATTGCGCTAGAGCGGGATGAGAAGCAGTTCCTCCCCAGATTTTGCTTCTTTTGACTACAAAATGCATAAGATACTGACTTCGCTGAGGTGTTGATGAAACTCTTGGTCACAGGCGGGTGCGGGTTCATCGGTTCAAATTTTGTCTTTCATATGCTCGAATCCTATCCTGACGTGAGCATAATCAATTTGGACCTGCTCACCTACGCAGGAAACCTGGAAAATTTACAGGATGTTACTCCGTATGGGGAACGCCATCGTTTCGTTCGGGGCGATATTTCCGATCCGAATACAGTGTGCAGCCTTATCTCGGAAAAGCCGGATGCGGTGGTCAATTTTGCCGCAGAATCGCATGTGGATCGTTCGATTATGGATTGTTGCGCCTTCGTACACACAAACATTCGAGGCACCCAGGTCTTGCTCGACGCATGCCGCGAGTACAAGATTCCCCGATTCGTTCAGATTTCCACGGATGAAGTGTACGGTTCACTGGCGCCCGACGATCCTCCGTTCAACGAAACAAACCTGATTTGTCCGAACAGTCCTTATGCAGCAAGCAAGGCATCTGCAGACCTTCTGGTCCGCTCGTACCATAAGACATACGGCATGGATTGCGTAATTACACGATGCTCGAACAACTACGGGCCATATCAGTTTCCTGAAAAGCTCATCCCCCTGATGATCACCAACGCACTTCACGATTTTCAGCTTCCGGTTTATGGAGACGGCCTGAATGTCAGGGATTGGATTCATGTGCAGGATCACTGCCGGGCCATCGACCTGGTTATCCGGAAAGGTCGTTCCGGTGAGGTGTACAACATAGGAGCCGATTCAGAGTTTCCCAACATCGAAATCGTGAAACATATTCTGGATCGCTTGTCAAAGGCACATTCACTCATTACCTACGTGAAGGACAGGCCCGGGCATGATCGCAGGTACGCGATGAATGCAGCCAAAATGAAAAATGAGTTCGGCTGGCAACCGCGTGTGGACTTCAGAGAAGGACTGAACCAGACCATTTCATGGTACATTGAGCATGAAATGTGGTGGCAGCGCATCAAGAGCGGACAATATCTCAATTACTATGAGGAATGGTACGGCAATTCTTTGGGCAGTGCCGCGGCAAAGACGTTGTCCTAAACCTCTGTAACATTACCGGCGGCAAGATCGGCCGCAAACGATCCCATGAATTTACCGAGACGCAAAACCAAAAGAATTTCCATTGGAAACGTGCCCATAGGAGATTTCGCTCCTATCGCTGTCCAATCTATGACCAGCACCGACACCCGGGATGCCAAATCCACATTGAGGCAAATCCGAAGGCTGGAAAAGGCCGGATGCGAGATCGTGCGGCTCGGTGTTCCTGACATGGATGCCGCCCGCAATCTGGGCACGATAAGGAAAGGTTCCCGCATTCCCATTATCGCTGATATTCATTTCGATTATCGGCTCGCACTGGAGTCTCTCAAGCAAGGAGTAGACGGACTCAGGCTGAATCCCGGCAACATTCGGGATAGGAAAAAGGTCCGTGAAATCACGAGGGCAGCTCTGGAACGAGACGTGCCAATCCGCATAGGTGTCAATGCAGGGTCTTTGGATAAGGATCTGATTGTCAAATACGGAGGCTCGACTCCCGAGGCAATGGTGGAAAGCGCACTGAGCCACGTCGATATTTTGGAGAAAGCCGGGTTTTCTCTGATAAAGATATCTTTGAAAGCTTCCGATGTACTGAGAACAGTCGCCGCATACAGGCTTCTGGCACAGAAGGTCGATTACCCCCTCCATGTAGGAATAACCGAAGCTGGAACGCTCTTGCCGGGTGCAATCAAATCCGGGGTGGGGATAGGACTGGTTCTTTTCGATGGAATAGGCGACACCATCCGTGTGTCTTTGACTGCTGCACCGGAATATGAAATACAAGCCGGGTTCTCGCTGTTGAACGCTCTGGGATTGAGGCGGCGAGGTGTCGAGATAATTTCCTGTCCCACCTGCTCCAGGACGGAAATCGATCTCATTGGATTAGCCCGGAAAGTTGAAAGGGCTCTGGCCGGAGTTCGCACGCCATTGAAAGTGGCGGTCATGGGATGCACAGTCAATGGGCCGGGTGAAGCCAGAGAAGCCGATATCGGCATTGCAGGCGGAAAGGGTAGAGGGATCATCTTCAAGGACGGAAAGACCCTCGGCACTTTTGACGAGAAAGATCTTTTCAGAGCACTTCTCGATGAGATACGGCGTATGACCGGCGAACCGTAGGACATTCCGCATCCGGAGACGGTTTTCTTGAAGAAAGAATAGAAGTTTACTCCACAATCATTTTGTTATAAGTATTCTGCCATTCGGAAATCGAGATACTCCAGGATAGGGTAATAGAGGATGGAAGCGATCCTACGCTTAACGCGGAATTCTCCAGTTCATGAAATTACTTTTACGGTAATGAGATGGCGTCCGCTACCCCCGGGTAACTTAAAGGATTTCAGAATGATTGAGAACAAAAGTGACATCCGACCGCGGGCTGTGATATAGTCCCTTGCCAATTCTCGGGAGATTGGGGTTAAATGGTTAGAGTAATTGTAGCAATTTTCTTTTGCGGGGTGATGGTGTGTACGGTCGTACCGGTTTTCGGTCAGGATTTTCCGTATAGTGTTCCTCAGGCACCGGAGTTTGACGGCAGTGCACGATCGTCTGAAGCATTTCCCAGATCTCGTGCACGGCAGCAGCCCGAACAGGACCAGGCTGATTACGGGAGGGTACGACCGTATGCTCCGCAGGAGCCGGCGTCAATGCGGCAACAACCGTACCAGGAAAATGGAGTCCGCGCGCCTCAAATCAGTCCCGCACCCGTGAATCCGTACGAAGCATCCCAGCAAGTCAGGCATGTTCCGCAGCAACCAGCGCCAATGAGACCCCCGGCAAATGCCAGGCAACCTCAGCCACAGCAGGAGCAGCGACCTGACTGTTCCATGTACCCCATGATGATTGCTCAGTCAAAATCGGAACAAGAAATGCAGATGGTTGCACGCCAGTATCTCACGTGTCTCATGAAAAGCGGGTGGAATCAGGATCAGGCTAAAAACCACGTCATATCCACTATTGAGAGTACCTTCAGGTTGACCCGGTAGGCGTTCATCTGTCGAGTCTCATGCCCCGCAACAGCGTTTGTATTTTTTTCCGGAACCGCAGGGACAGGGTGCGTTGAGGGCTGGTAAAATTATTTTTGCAGGAGTTTTCGGTTTTTCGGTGACCCAGTTCCATCCGTGAACCTTCACAAATCGATAAATGACATACACTGTTACGCCGACGAGAACTGCCCAGACAGCGATCAACCCGATGCTTTCGCGCTGGTTGAACGATCCGGATGATAAGAACCACCCGAGTGCAACAGTCCAAAGCGCTATCCATCCAATACCGTACCAGGGGCTTTTGATCTTTTTCATTCCATAGGAAATAACAGGTGAAGACTCCTGAGGTCAAGCTGATAGAGAATTCTTGACGCAGTCCGGAAATACGGGGTAATCTCGACTGCAGTGAATTTCGGGTTGAACCTTTTCTTCATTGGAGCGGATCTTCATGGCAAACAAAGCCGCTGGAGCAATTGTCTTTTTCATCCTCCTGGCATGTCTTACGGGCTGCGATCCGGAAGCTCTCGTCAAGAGAAAGGTTCCTGAACCAATCCAGGATCTTCTCACCCTTGGTTCCGGTGGAGGCCTCAAAGCACCTTTGACGCCGGATGCCATCCAAATCGTATCTCCAAAAAAGGATACTGTGTATCCGTCTCACCAACCGACCAGATTCCAAGTGAACCTCAAGGCACCGGGAGACAAGCCTTTTGAGGACCCGAACGTAACATGGACGCTTTTTCCGGAAGGAAAAGGTCAACAGCCTCTTGGTAACGGTTTGTCGCTCCAGAAGAAACTGGAACCGGGTAAGTACAGAGTAGAAGTGACTTTGACCGTGAAAGACCAAAAGGTCAACCAGACCATAAATTTCCGACAAGCAATGATGATGAGAGGAAAGACGGCCCTTGCTAACGGGAAACCTGTTGCAGGAGTTGAACTGGAATTGAAAGATCTGGATGAGAATTTAATCTCAAAAACTCAATCCGGAGACAACGGCACGTTTATGGTTGAACTCCCTTCAGACAATACCTTCAGATTGTCCCCCTCGAAAAAGGAATTTTCATTCAATCCGCTGAGCAAAGTCATAAAATATAATCCTGAAGAACAAATCGAGTTTACCGGATTTGACGTGGAGATCTCCGACGTCCTCCTGGTCGCGTCCGCTGATGCGACAGAACCCGCATTAAGCATTTGCCCGTATCAGGAGCTCTATCTGAAATATAAGCTTCAATCAGGCAGTCCACTCAGAAAAATTGAAGCACAGCTCATTCAGCGGGAAAAAGAAAGCGAACGGCTCCATTCTTTTGAAGATATCAGCACCACGGAAAGAATAGGCGAGCCACTGAAACTCAAAGCTCCCCTGCTTCACGGTCCTCTGGCACCGCATTACAGACTTCGGTTAGTAGTGACGGACGAACATGGTCAGAAGTTCTCGATGGAAAGCCGTGATCTGTATTCAATGGACATGGCCGCATGTATCAAGGGCAAGATGGCTCAAGCCGTGGCCATGCAAAGTAAAGGAGAATTGGAGCCGGCGATAAAAGAGTACAATCAAGTGGAAGAGCTGTACAGAAATGTGCATGAACCAGCCCTGTACACGTCGCTCATGGAGAAATTGTATTTCGATCGCGGTCTCGCTAAGCTTGCTCTTGCTCTGCATACCGGTTCCGAAAATAAACAGAAGTTCTTGAGCACGTCTTCCCAGGACTTCAATACTGTCTTGAAACTTCACAAGAATGATATAGAAGCTTTATTCTACAGGGGGCTGATAAGCCATTTGACAAAAGGATACGATCCGGCCATTCAGGACTATACGGATGTTCTGCAATCAGACCCGAATTATCCCCTGATTACGCAACTCCGGGGAATGGCATTTGTCGGTACCGGAGTGAAGAGGAATCTTTTATCCGCAATATATGATTTTAGCGACGCTCTGCGGGTGAATTCGTCCAATAAAGATTTGAGGAAGATCCGGGCCGAAACCCTGAAGCTTTATGCTGAAAATCAAAATGAAAAAGACGATTCGGTGCTGGATTCGTCCCGCATTCGGCTTCCGAAACCTGAAGAGGGGCTGGATCTACAGAAGATTCGCAAATAGAAAATTCATTGGCAAAACGAAATAGCTGCAAATTTATGAGCAGGATGTCTCGATCATTCTTGTACAAATTAACTATAATCTCGTGGATTGTCGTGATCGCTTCTCTCTCAGGCTGTTTCTCGACTCGGGGTTTGATCGAATTAGAGGCGCCACCGTATCCGCTCTCGTACGAAGACGATTCCACCGCGCGGTATGGGAATCCGGACGACACCGTATTCATTGAGGTGAGAAGGACGGAAGTGCCGCGTCCTTTGGAAAATCTGGCGATTCGCTATGCTGCCCTTTTCCCGGGTGGCGAAATCGTAAGACCGGGAGATACGGAAGAATATTGCACCGTAGAAGGGCGAAAAGCTTATAAGGTCATGTTTCAACCGACATATGTTCGGTACAGGAAGCGCATCGATCCCACGAAGAAGGAAGAACCACCTCCGCCGGGTTGGACGAGAGCTACCTTGGAGGACCCGGAAACGGGAAAGCCTTCGGAGGTGCTTTACGGTCCGACTGTACGGAGATACCGAGTCCTCTACCTTGTAGAAGGCAACTCCTATGTATATTATGTATTCATGCGTGCTGATGGAGAAACCATAGATTCCGCGAAAACGAAGTTCGAAGAATTCGTTCGCAGGATCAAATACAAATAGAATTTTCCTGATATTCAATAAAATTGGCAGAGGAAATCCCGTGAAATACATCGGTGCTGTTTATCGACCCCCAAGCGAAGCCCAGAGCCTAATTATTCAAGCCACCCTGGGATGTAATCATAATCAGTGTACATTCTGCGGAAGCTATAGAGACAAACGATTTACCATCAGAAGCCTTCAGGAAATCAAGGAGGATTTGGCCGATGCCCGTCATATGGGCCCGGTGGACAGAGTATTCCTGGCGGATGGAGATGCGCTGTGTATTCCACAGAAACGTTTGCTGGAGATAATCGAAGCGGTAAATGAAACATTTCCGACATTGGAACGGATCGGAATTTATGCCAATGCGAAAAACATATTGCGCAAGTCACTCGATGACCTTCGGGAACTTCGCAAAAGGAAGCTCGGTATCATTTATCTCGGCGTTGAAACAGGAGACGCTCAGCTCCTGCAGAAAATTTGTAAAGGCGCAACGTACGACGATCTCGTGGTCTCGGCTCGAAGAGTCAAAGACGCAGGAATAACGCTTTCCGTTACTGTGTTGCTCGGAATAGGGGGCATTGAGGGCAGCCGCCAACATGCTCGGGAAACCGCTCGAATTCTGACCGATATGGATCCCGATTATGTGGGGGCTCTCAGTGTGATCGTGGTTCCCGGTACACCGCTTCACCAGGAATATGTGGAAGGCAGATTCCACATACCCGATCCTTTCGATCTTATTGAAGAATTGAGGACCATGATTTCCGAATCCTCCTTTACGCATTGTGTATTCAGGTCTAACCACGCATCCAACTATCTACCCGTAAAGGCTACTCTTCCGAAAGATAAAGAACAGATACTACACGCTATAGACCGGGTGCTGCAGACCCGAGACAAGAACATGTTGAGACCGGAATTTCTCAGAGCACTGTAACAAAATTAATGCAATGACAATGCGGCTGAATAAAACAGTCGTTATATAGAGAAAGCTGGAGAGACATGAGACACGCTGGCACAAGCCAACTGTCTTGTACGTGATTCGCGGGGCAATGGATGTGAACAATTTTCTGGGAATCGACTGTGGTTCGGTCAGTCTTAATCTTGTTCTCCTCCGGGATAGTTACGAGCCGGAATGTGTGTATTTACGAACGCGCGGCCGTCCTCTCCAGGCATTCACGAGTGGCCTCAAGGAGCTGATGGCCCGGTGCGGTGAAGATCCCGGACCGGTTTGCGCTATCGTGACCGGCAGCGGCAGAGAGCTTCTTTCCCAGGCGCTTGGAATCCCTGCAGTAAACGAAATCACCGCTCATGCCACGGGCACTCATCGGATCAATCCCGCTGTGAGAACAATTGTGGAGATCGGGGGACAAGACGCCAAGTTCATGCGCATAGAGCCAATGTCCGGAAGAATTACTCCCCGCATGCTCGTTTTCAGAATGAATGAAATCTGCGCTGCGGGTACAGGCGCATTTCTGGACGAACAGGCACAAAGGCTGGGGATTGAAATCGAATCTTTCGGCAGCATCGGGCTCAAGAGCACCCGTCCCGCCCATATAGCGGGCAGATGTGCAGTCTTTGCCAAAACCGATATGATTCATCATGCTCAGGAAGGTACTCCTCTTCCCGATATTCTCATGGGCCTGGCGTATGCGCTGGCACGAAATTACATAGCCAGCCTGATAAAAGGCGAACATCTGGAACCGCCGGTTTCGT
>JBGSLQ010000010.1:0-220671 GCA_041740635.1 Desulfomonilaceae bacterium
GACTCGCGCCTTGAAACTCCCGTCATACCTCTTTCGCATACCACTCAATCAAAGCCTCCTTGTCCTCCCCCGCCGGTTTCTACATCAACAAGGTCGGCTTTTCCACCTTAACCTACTGTCCAGTTTTCGGGGTCCATTATAAACTTCGCTCTAATCTAATTCTGTCGTGCTGTCCTAATCATTGCGCTGATGTTTTCGGGTGGACAGATGTCTGCCAACAGACATCCCCCACTTAAAATGAGCGGGCTATCCTTTCCAGCCTTCCCAATGACTGCTTTTGTTGCCTCTTCAACATCATTCGTATTGCCAAGTGCCAAGAGAGTAGTACTCACATTTCCCATCAAGCAATAGTCAGAACCGAGTATTTTTCGAGCCTTTTCGAAATCTACCACCTCATCAAGGCTCAGGCAATCCACCCCGGTTTCGGCTAAGCTCTTCAACCGGTCCGTTGTGTCACCGCAAATATGTAAAATCGTTTTCACCCCGCTTCTTTTGATCATATTGACCAATCTGGCTGTATAGGGGAGACCCCATTCCTCCCAATGGATTTTGGATATGGCATCGCCAGATGACGTTGGATCCGAGATGAAAATAATGTCTGCGCCCGCATGTATTACAGCCACCGAATAAACGATCAGGCTATTCAATGCAACTTCACACAATTCCCTTAGATGGTCTTTCGCCTTGTACATATCTCTCATGATATTTTCGGACCCTCTCAGCATGGAAGCATGTCGGAAAGGCGCCTGCACATATCCCATGACGGGGATTTCTCCGCGGAATCTTTCTTTCAGCCGCCTCGTTCCCTCCAGGATTGTGGATAATCGGGTGTTTTGGTATGGGTCGAATAGTTTTAGCTTGGGCAAGTCCCTCTTATAGTCTTCGATCGCCGGGTTTTCAACGGAAGGAGGATAGCCTTTACATATCTTTAAGACCGAGCCCATTGCTTCGGATTCCGAATGGCAGGCAAATAAATCCCATACAATGTCATATCCGAATTGATGGACACAGTAGCTTTGAGCATACACATGCTTCTCAACATTCTCGAGTTCTTCAACGAATTCGATTCCTGCTTGCTTGCTGCACCATTCCCTGACCATTGGCACGACAGGCCTGCTTGGAGACGATTTTCCTTGTAACGCATTCATTACCTTTTGGTAGGAGCTCATTTTTTCCATCGACCTGCCTCCCTAAAAATCTCATTCACGAGTAAGTTTTTTATCAAACCACAACGGACGGAAGCCATGTGGCAATTTTGGGAAAAATCATGAGAATGGCCACCACCACTGCCTGGAACAAAACAAACCACGCAGCTCCGGCAAAAATATCTTCCATGGGAACGTCAGGCGCGATTCCGGCGATGACGTATACGTTGAGCCCAACCGGAGGCGTGATACAGCCGATTTCAATCAGAATGGTCGCGATGACTGCCAGCCAGAG
Source organism: Desulfomonilaceae bacterium (assembly GCA_041740635.1). Lineage (GTDB taxonomy): Bacteria > Desulfobacterota > Desulfomonilia > Desulfomonilales > Desulfomonilaceae > Desulfomonile. The sequence continues at coordinate 1,441 of JBGSLQ010000010.1, forward strand.
TGAGCTGTAACCGAGGGTGTCAACAATGACCGGATGCATGATTGGCAGGGTAATCACCAAAATGGAAAAGGGGTCCAGAAAGCCGCCCAGAACCATCAGGAAGAGCAAAAAGCAGACTACCACAATCCATGGGGCTACATGCAGTCCTGCCACCCACTGATTGACTGCTTCCGGGACGCCGCACAGTGTTATGAAATAACTGTACACATAGGAACCGATAAGCACGAGGAAGATCATGGCAACGGTGTTCAGGGTCTCCGACAAGGCTTCCACGAGCTTTTGTTTGGCAAATCCCATGTTTCCTCTGTTCGCGATCACCATCATAAGAAAGGCTGCCATTGCCCCCAGGGCAGCCGTCTCGCTGACAGTGGCTATCCCACCATAAAGGCCTCCCATAACGATCACAAAAAGGACACCGATTCCCCAGAAACCTTTCAGTGAAGAGAATCGCTCTTTCCAGGTGTATGTCTCAGGAGCCGGAACCAGAGAAGGATTGCGCCATGCCAAGAACGTAAGTCCCAGCATGAAAATGAAGACCGACAATATTCCGGGCAATATCCCGGCCAGTAAACAAGCGCCCACCGAGGTTTCGGTAATAGTGCCATAGAAGACCAGGATGATGCTGGGAGGAATCAGAATCCCCAGGGTTCCACCCGCAGCCACGGTGCCGGTTGAAATTTTTTTGTCATAGCCCAATTCGTTCATTTCCGGGATGGCCACGCGGCCGATGGTTGCCGCTGTAGCAACACTCGAACCACAGGCAGCGGCAAAGGCTCCGCATCCGAGAATAGTGGCCAGTCCCAGGCCGGCCGGGAATCGGGAGAGCCATTTCCTGCCAATCTGGTATGCGTCTCGGCTTAAGCCGGCGCTGAAGGCGAGATGGCCCATCAGAACGAACATGGGCACAACTACCAGCGTGTACTCGGCCGTGTGCACATAGGGCATCGATTTCAACTGGCCCAGGGCAAAACCGAATCCTTCGGTTATAGTCAGACCGATCAACCCTGCGGTCAGAAGGGTTGCGTAAATAGGCAAGCCTACAAAGATCATCAGGAATATCCAGCCGATAGTGATAAATACCGCTGTGTAGGGATCTACCATAAAGTGCCTCGTCTCATAGCATCTCGCTATAAATCTGTGGATCTGTTGAGTAGAAGGAGATGTGCGACATGACTTACTCCGTCATGGTCATTCGCTTCTCATCAAGTCGATCCCGTCTTGGATTAAGTGATTACCGGATTTTTACGATATTGCTGTCGAGAATGATTCTTAAACGATCTCCTGAATTGCTCGCACATCTGGTAAATCCAGGGGAGCGCGGCCCCTCAGGCGATCGATATCGATCCAGATGTCAATCAGGAGCTGCCCGATAAGTGCAATGGTTCCGATGGGAATAAGCATTCTGGCCCAGTAGATCGGAAGCCGTATATCGCCGACCCTATATTCCAATATCGAACAGGACCAGATCCCCTCCTCCAAAGTCTTCCAGGCAAGGAAGACCAGCACTGTGATTTGAATGGCGCACGAAAGGATATCCAGTATTACGACTTTTCTAGGCTTCATGCGACTGAGAGCTATGGTTACCCGGATATGCCGTCGATTTGCCTGGGCATAGGCAATGCCGAGAAAGACCATCACCACCATCAAGCATTCGCTTAGTTGCATGACCCCGCCGATGGGCCATCCGGTGCTCAATCTTTTAATCACATCGGCTGCAGTGCTAACGCCGAGTAAGGCAATGGATGCGAGGGCAATGAATCGCAAGGGGCTGATGATTTTTTGATAGGTTTCATTCACCACTACAGATTTGGGTTCGTTCGCACTCATGAGACCTTTTCCCTTCATAGCTTACCATCGTAGCACCACGTGAGTTTCAGGGGAGGGCCCAATTTATGAGCCCTCGTCCATAAATTCTTATTTATCCCCATATTTTTGCTGGTAGTAGACGTGGGGAGGAACGAACTTGCTTGGACCGGATTGCGCCAATAATTCTTCAGCTCTTTGCTGGAATTTCTTTGCATCCTTAAAACCAAGTTTTTCCATTTCCTGGATCCACCGATCGACTTCCATTGGCTGGACTATATTCCTGGCCTTCTCGATTTCAGCGTCATCCCATTTCTGGAATTTGGCGCCCCTCTTGACCATTTGATCGACGCAATCGTTTTCGAATGCCTGAAGGACTTCAACCCACTTGCCGTCGACCAACTCCTTCTTGATATCGACGAATATCTGCTTGAGGTCCGCAGGAAGAGAATCCCACAATTTCTTATTCATAACTACGGCAGACGGTCCGCAAACTCCATAGCCGCCGTCAACTACATAAGGGACGACTGTATCCATGTGAGACGAAAGAGAAAAACCCACAGGAACCATGAGCAAGGCATCCACCACCCCTCGTTCCAAGGAAGTATAGATTTCAGGGGCTGCAATAGGCATAGGCACGGCCCCGACGGCTTTGAGGGCATCCGAAGCTACCCCGTAGGCACGGATGCGTAACCCTTTGATGGAGTCCACGGTTGGGTAAGGCTTCTTGAAATTGAAGAATGCCGAACTCCAGTTGGTAAACCATAAGACATGAAGATTGTCCTTTTCATATTCCTGCTGCCATTCCGGGAATTCGTCGTAGAGCTTGTTCATCATCCTCATGTGAATCTCGGGATCGCTGGCGCCTTTTTTCCAGGACCATTCCACGCCCCTACTGATAGGGGTTTGGGGCATGTAATACCCAAAGTTGATGAAGGTGATTTCGGAAAGACCGTCGCGGCATGCAGCCCAATGCTCCCCGGTCTTATGAAGTGCCCCCATCCAGTAATATTTGACGTTGATTCGCCCTTTACTCCTTTGGGCTACTTCATTCAGCGCCCACTTATCGATAATCGCCGGTTCACATCTCTCCACGTTATAGAAGTCATACCTCATCCGATAGGTCTTCTCTTGAGCCTCACACCTTTCTTGAAAGACCAAAAAGATTGACGTGACGAACCCTAAAATAATCATGAGATTTATCAACATTCCCTTGCAACAGTACGTCTTCTTCATCTCTGCCTCCACTGAATTCAGTTAAGTTGCCGCACTTCGATTAAGCCAAGCCATTGGTCCTATTCCGCTGAAACTTCACCTTCGTTGATAGCTACGAGCTATAATTAGAGCATTGGTAGGGACAGTCGGGAAAAAAATCACTGCGGGGCCAGTGTCATCGGCCCTTTACCAGTTCCACATGCGATAGCCCATCTTGAGCAGATAAGAAGTGGCTTCACCCGTATGGAAAACCTCGCATCCAAGCTCCAGCATCTTGTTCGTAACTCCGTAACGTTCGCTACAGGCTTTGCAGGACTAAATCTTGCCGTCTTTTTCGCCAAAGCTTTGGATTTCATTTGTCAGTTTGATCTGCTCGCTGTCAGGCGGCAAGCCAGCGATTGTCTTTTCGGCCGGACCTCTGAGCACAACTTTCACGTTATCCATCCGCTTGCCTTTGATTGCTCTTGCTGCGTAAAAAAAAGCCGAAGTATATCATCTCCGGGTCACCGTTCTGAATGATGATCACTACATTGCCATACCCTTTGGACTGTAATCCCTCCGATATCGGCCTGAACTAACAAAGGACTGATTGCGAATACTCAAACCAACACGAGAATCAATGGCAGTTTCGATGTTCTCATTTCCCGTACCTCCCTGAGTCACCATCGGTTTTCGCTCAGTATGAATGTTCATGATTACCGACTGCCGTTCCTACCTGCCCCCGCGCACATCAGTATACGGTGAACCTCCTTCCCAACATGAGTCATGCGAGTAGTTTAAGAATTAGACGGTATCTATTCGTTTACCGACACGTCATCATTCTCAATAGACACGGACTGACCGCTCTCAATCATCCGGTAAAGATCGTCATCGAAAGAATCCAGCATAGGAATGTCTATTGCCAGTGCCGACTCACAAAGGATCGGGTCTGCTTCCCGACAGAGAATCGCCGCAGGTGCGTTTCCTTTCTTCATTGCTTCGTATGCAATAAAAGGAGCAATCGTGCCTCCCTTTCCCGTGGGGCAAACCAGGATTTTGCCGGCGATGCTTTCTCCGAACATGGCGTGGTTTGGTATGGTGATCTTTCCACTATTTGGATCGAAATCTCCGATAAAGGAAAAGGGCACATCCAGGACCACCGCTTGTCCTGCTGCATTTCCGCCGTTCACGATTCTGCCCTTCATCTTCATGATTATCCTCGACTCTCAGGCGGAACGAGTTACGTTCGCTCCCGAGTTGTACGTGCAGTTCGTAAAATTATTCTTCCACTGCCGCCTAAGCGGAAATGGCATCAATACACTCCGACATCTCCATGACAGCAACTTTTACCCGCCCTTTGGTAAGTCTGGAGATATAATGAGCAGCCTTGAATGAATTCGTAGCCAGCGTTTTTACGCCATATGGTATGGGAGAATCCGGGATCGTTGCCATGCAGGAACTGGAAACGACTCCGCCCGCATCTTCGATGGTGCGACAGTATCCCATAGTTTGTGCAAGATAATAGGTTTGATAGGGTGAACCTATCCAGAGTCTCCTGCCGTCGCGCAATTTTCTTCCGGTGAGTTTTGCCGCTATACTGCGGATTTCCTGGATAGTGCAATGGGGACACCCCAAGATACACATATCCACCGTTTCGGAGCCGTTCAATGCGTGGAGCGCCTTTGTTTCCTCAATTGCCTTCTTATCTACTCTTACCACATCGACAGGCTTTTGATTTCCGAAAGCCTGCTCAAGAGTGGGCGCTTCCGGAGTCGATCCCACGATGTGGCAGATACTGACCGATCCCGAAGCAGGAAGAGGCGCCATCAAAGCCAACAGATGGGAAATGTTCAGTTCCCGAGGCAGACCGTTTACGACTACGTTTCTGTGTTGGGCTCGAGATCCGACGTAGTAGCCGATGGCGCTGAGGTCCGTGTAGGTGATCCCTTGCGGGTCTACTCCTTCCAGTTCTACCAACACCTGGCCATGCCGGTTCTCATCCAGAAACAGTCCTCTGTAAGGTGCCCTCCCGGTGATTGCGGCAGCCAGATTGACGACTGCACCGTCTCTATTCGTTCGTGCGCCGAGAAGCGAGTTAACGAAGAGCTGCGCACAGGATCCAATCCACGAAATGTAATCGCCTCTTCGCGGAAGATTGCCCACCAGCATCGGCAGACAGGTGTACGTTTCATAAAATCCCAGTTTACGATAGATATCGAGCCGTTGGTTTAATACAGGAACCTCTCTTGAAGCATAATCCTCCGAGATTCCCATTTTCTGCCAGAGTTGAGGATCAAACGCAGACATCAAAGCGTGTAGTGTGGTGAAAGTGCCCGTTTGCTCGACCCCTTCAGTCATCTCCATGAGTAGATCGGGTGGCTCTCTCGGTATCGTATGTGCGCTGGAAATGGGTACCATTTTCTCCGCGCCCATGGCCTCACCGAACTTGATCAGGATGTTCATGCATTTTTCTAGGCCGGGACCGCATCTTCCACAGGCCATTGCTTCTTCATTGCTTGAGAGAATCATGTTCATCTCACTTTTAAGTCGGCAGGTTCGCTAGTTATCCTGCCCCTGCAAAGGATTTCCGTCTTTGTCGAGTACTTTGTAATCGTCTTTCACGTTATGGACGTGCACCCAATCGCCTTGCTTGATATCTTGCGTTGCACTTCCAATGGCATGTCCATACTTCAGCACTTTGTCGCCGGACTTGATCTCGGCAATGGCAATTTTATGGCCGAATGGGACATCCTGGTTGCACGTATAAATGAGTTCGCTTGCTTTGGACTTGGATGTCACTTGTTCGCCGGCTGCTATATCGACCAGGGCTGTCGCCACATTGTCTCCGTCTTTAACGATTTTCGCGCGCTTCATGTCAGTACCTCCAATTTAGATAACGGGTCCCTTTATAAGAATCTCCATGGTTCCATCGAAATTGAGGATTTCCGCCCTGGTCATCTTCCCATTGGCCACGTCGATGGCGTACTCGTATAGTCGTTGGCCCGCTTCCCCGACTGTTTCGGTTTCTTCTATTATGGACGACACATCAACATCGATGTGCTCTCGCATGCTCACGTTGGTTTTGGCGTTTCCGCACACTTTGATCGTAGGAAGAAGGGGATTCCCGTTGGGTGCTCCCCGGCCGGTGGTGAAAAGATGTATGCTTGCACCGCCTGCTGCCAGTCCCACGAGATTTTCAAAGCCATGCCCCGGAATATCCATGATGTGCCTTCCTGGACCTTCAGGGATCTCAGCGTACCGCACGCTGGTCTGTATAGGGACATCGCCTCCCTTGGCGTTTGCTCCCAATGCCTTTTCGACCAGAGTGGTCAGGCCTCCGGCTACGTTACCGACTGTCATCTGCGATCCTCTCACGTCCGCCCCTACAGCGACTCCACGAAGATAAAGATCGCGGACGAAATCGACTATCCGTTCGCCATGCTCTTCTTGTGTGCAGAGATTCTTTAGAGCGTACTCACCACCCATGATGTCGCAAATTTCACCCTGGATAAACTTGCCTCCCTTTTCGGTCATGATCCTACAGACTTCGCCCACCACGAGGTTTGACGAGAGCCCGGAAGTTGTGTCCGATGAGCCGCACTTGGTTCCAAAGCATAATTTGTCGAGACCCACTTCCTCCCTTCTTATACCACTTGCTTCGAGCACCATTTCAGCCGCAATTTTGGCTCCCTTGTTTATGGTGTCCAACATGCCGCCAATCTGATGAACCACGACCAGTTCAACCGGCTTGCCCGATTCCCTGATGCCTTCGAGTACCTTCTCTGACAGCACCATCTCGCATCCCAGGCCCACCAGTAAGACAGCGGCTACGTTCGGGTTCTTGCCCAGATTAATTAAGGTACGAGTAACCTGTTCGGTGTCTTGGGGCGGATGGAGACAACCTTGGTGATGCGGGAGCGCCTTTGTTCCTCTGATGAGCTTTTCGATGTGATAGCACACCGCATTGACACAGCCCGTGGTGGGCAGAATGATTACGTGATTTCTGGCCCCCACCTTGCCGTCAGGCCTCGGATATCCGTAGAATTTCATTTGATTTCTCCTGTAAAAGGACCGGTTTATTGGGTTGAATGAGAAACGTCGTTTTTCGGAAGATTCTGCTGGATTTTGTCCTTGAGTACCTCTGAAGCAAAGCCGAGATGTTTCAACAGGGCTTTTTTTGCCTGATCGTATTTGCTTTGTTTGATGAGATCCAAAATTTCTCGATGATTCTGGAGCGATACATCCACCGATCCCGGGATGAACAGGTACATGACTTGATACCGCGTCAGATTGAGGGAAATAGTTTTATAGAAGTGTATTATTCGGGAGTTGCCGGTCAGTTCAACGAGTTTGGTATGGAACCCGGCGAAAACCTGGTGAAAGTGGAGCATTTCTTCAGGATTCTCCGCAGATGGCAATGACAAACCCACGGCCTCTTCAAAGGTGGCTTCAACTTTAGAAAAGTCTGTGCAGCCCATGGATTGCAAGAGATCGAAGGAATAGGTTTCGATCATTTCACGCGTCTGGAATAATCCCGTCCAATCTTCAATCGATACATCCGAAACGTAGGTTCCCTTTCGCGGAATACTGACCAGCAGATGTTCGTTTTCCAGAATGCGAAATGCCTCGCGAATGGGGGGTCTGCTGACTCCGAGACTGGTTGCGAGATCGTTTTCGTTAATTTTCTGATTGGCGCTCAATTTGCCTGTAATAATTTGTGTTCTCAGGTAATCAACCACGGTCACGGAAACAGATTTAATTTCCACCAGCATAACATCCCTCATTTCTGTCTTTGAAACGTCTCGCGGGCGACTGTCTTCAGTCTATTGCCTTTTGTCTTCTGTCTTGTGTCTACAGTCTACAATTGTACAAACCAGAGTCAAGGAAAAAATCGCACCAGGTACGAAAATTATCTCAACCCGCACACAGCGGTTTGGAGCCAAGGAATCGCTGTGGCACATTCAGGCAAGCCGGCAAGAAAAATTATTGGGCTGGTGTGGCTGACCGGAATGAATGCGCCGCACCGCAGATCTTTTTGACGTTTTCGGCAAGACAAAAAGAAGCAAATTCGCAAAATTTCAGAAGGAGCGGCTTTGCATTAATCCGGCAGGTCTTTGGCTTTCGATTTAAACGGATTCATTCGCGAAACGGGGATTGGAGTTGAGAGGGACACCTGCTACTTATAACACTCACGAATCATGTTAATGGAATCAAACATATACCTTGTGAGTCTTCACCCACGAAAGCACGTTTTGCCACATGTACTGACTACTCTGATCATTCCTCTAATCGCCATTAGGCTGGTAGAAGCTTTTCAAATAATTATCATACTCGTGCAAAATCTGTCCGGTGCTGCTCGGTTACCCAAGCTCCTGTTTAATGCGCTCTGCGAGGAATATTTTCAGCAGCGACTGGTAAGGAACATCTCTCTTATTTGCGAGTATCTTCAAGTCTTCGAGCATGGATTCGGGAAGCCTGATAGAGATGGTGCGGGTAGATGGCTTCAGGTTGGGAAGTCTGGTGCGCTTCGCCTTTTCCCACTTCACGTACACCGTTGAATCGTGGCTTGCCCAGAAATCTCGTTCCTGATCTTCATTCTCGAATTTGGGGATTTTCTTCTTCATCGTAAATCCGTCCCGGTCATGTCCGCGCTCTTCAAATAATATGCCTTTTCACAGAAAAAAGCACTGACCAACTTCGCTGGTCCGAGGCACCCCTGATTTGGGATATAGCGATATTGGATGACACAGAGACGGCCAATCCTGATTAGTGCTGCTATGCTGGACTAAAATGAAATCTTGTACACCTGCAAGTTCACAGTAGTCACGAGCACAAGGTATCCGCCGATTGCCGCTGCGGCCAACCAGTCAGTCCGCCTGAAGGACAAATCCTCCAGAAATGTACGGGTGCCATGCAATCGGAACCCCTTCAACTCCATGGTGAGAGACACTTCATGCGCTCTCCGGAGTGTTCTCAAAATCAGCGGAAGGATTACCGTGACGATTCCCTTTGCTTTTTGCCAGGTTGTGGTCAGGGCGATTCCTCTGGATTCCTGACTCTCGTAGATTTCACGGAGGTCACGTTCGAGGAGCGGCAGGAAGCGCAAAGCGAGTCCTACGAGAACGGCCGACGAAGCGGGCAGCCTGCATTTTACTATCATAAGGGCCATCTCTTCAGGAGTTGTACACATGATGAATTGCAGAAACAGGAGCGAGAGCGTGGTGAGCGTGAGCACTCCCATTGCACCCAATAAGAGACCTTCACTATAGAATGTCGCAGGGCCGAGATGGAAAACCGGGCTGCCTTGTGTTCGTAACAAGCCCTGTAACAGTATGAGCTGGATTCCTATCACCGCCATGATTTTGAGGAACGGCAACAGGTCCCTCAAAGAGATCCCGGCCAATCGTATAGTGAACAGCACAATAAAGAAGTTCCACGCAACCAGACCAGGGCTCAAACACCAAATAGTGAATACCGCGTTGCCAATGAGCCACAGGATCTTCACTCTGGGGTCCAACCGACTAATCACCGAATCTCTACCAGCGCTTACGAGGAGCTGCATAGCTTTCCAATCCAAAGAATCAAATTTGGGGAACCTTTTTTCAAATCGATTGTTCCTTTAGCTCAGCTATTAGCGCCAGTGTGGCTGAGACATGCTGACCGGAGCCCCAGCGGGGCGATCCTAATGGATAGCCATGGGTGCAACCCATGGAAAGAAGCATGACAAAACCAGCAATGATGACCCTGGAGGGGTCTACCGTTGTTCACTTGAATTCAGATGGACCCAATGAGAGACCCTTTCAGGGGCCCAAGCCTTTTCACTGTGGCGCCGCTGCCCACGGGTTTGCACCCGTGGCTACTCACGGTGCGTCCCTTCGGGACTTTCGAGCTTTGCGCCGGAGCACAAAGCTTGGAAATCTAACGAGTTAAGGGGCACAATCCATTTCCAAAAAGGTTCCCCGATTCTTACTGTTTTTGAAGCCTGCTTCAAGCTTCATCTCGGTTTCGATATTTCCTTTTTCGAGAAAAATGAATCTCGTAGCAAAATTTTGCGCTACATGATGATCGTGGGTGATCATGATAATGGTTCTTCCTTCGGCTCTGAGTTGAGCCAGCAGGTCCATGGTCTTGAAGTCGTCCGGGAAGCTCATAAGTGACGTTGGTTCATCGAGAACGAGAACTTCAGGTTCATGTATCAGCCGGGAAGCAAAAGCGACCTTTTGCATCATTCCTCCAGGAAGTCTGTACGGGTGGACACACGCTACTTCACTCAATTCCAGCTTGGCAAGCCAATGGTCAACCCTTTCCTCAAGGACTTTCGGATCCAGCTTTTGAGCTTTGAGAGCAAGACCGACTTCTTCTCTCACTGAGCCGGTGCAAACCTGAAGATAGGGATTTTGCGGCATATAACCCACATAGCGAGCCAATTCTGCTGTGGTCAGGCATTTCGTGTCAATATTCTTGAAGAATACCGTGCCGGACTGCTGGCGCAAGAGCCCGACGAAGTGCTTGGCCAGGGTTGTCTTACCAGACCCGTTTTCGCCTACCAGAACAAGGAATTCACCTACATCGATCCTGAGTGAAATGTTTTCCAGCGTAAACTGTGACGCTCCATAGCTGAAGAACAAATTTTCGACCGCCATGATGGGGTTAACAGGTGTTTCATCACCATTTTCTCCGGAGGATGAAACTTTTCCACTCTGCACTTCAGGCGAGGTTGTCGACCTGGGATTAATGGCATCTGTATGAAGAGGCAAGATGTGTTCAATATTATCACGCGGCCTGAATTTCAATTTCGCGGTATTTGAAGTTAACCTCCCGCGCTCCAGCACTATTACTCTGTCCGCCTCGATACCCAGTTCGGCTATCTTGTTGTCCACCACGATTACCGAAAGTCCTCCGGAACGGCACTCCTGGAACAGCCTCATGTAGATGCTTCTGCGGCCTTGAAAATCAAGCTGATCCGCTGCCCCATCCAATATCAGGATCTTGGGATGGAGCGAGAGATAGCTCGCCAGCACAGCACGCTGACTTTCACCGCCGGAAAGCGTTTCAGGGCTCCGCCGTTCGTAGCCGTGCAATCCGACGTATCCCAAGGATTCTTGCACTCGGATTCGGACTTCGTCGCGGGAAACCAGGAGGTTGCATGGACCGAAGGCCACGTCCTGCTCGACGGTTGTGCAAAAGAGCTGGTCTGAAGGATCTTGTCTTATGAGAGCGATTCTTCCGGCCAATTCTGCGAGCCGCATTTCCGTCAGATTCAAGCCTTCGAACAGTACGTCTCCTTCCAGAACAGCTTTTTCAAAGTTAGGAATGACGCCGGCAACACATCGGCATAGAGTAGTCTTCCCCCCGAGACTGGAGCCTCCAAGAACAATGAACTCTCCTTCCCTGATGCACAACTGAATATCCTGCAACGCAGGGGTTTCTGCATCCGGGTAGATGACGGTTCGAATGTCGATGTCTAGCAGGTTCGTCGTCATAAATTTCGCCATTTGCATCGAGAAAGCGCCGTGAGTATTCTCTGTAACGAATTTCTCTCAAAACGCTCTCTAAGGATTTCTTGTCATTCGCAAAAGTTCTTGCGGAGAGATTCGTGGAGTCCTGCTAAAACGGCATTACAAGAAGTTCCTTCCCGATTTTCCTTCGTTCAAGCTACGGAAGCAGCTTGGCAAGTATGCTTTGTGCTTTTGTTCGCGCTTCGGTATCCAAGGTAATGCTATCCGCAAAACCATTGAGCGGCTTGGTTGCGTCTATCCCCATTCTTGCAGTTCTGCTCAGTTCGTCGGTAGACGGATCGAGAGTGCAGCCCATTCCGAGGTGTTGAGGAATGATATGGACATCCCGATCTGCTTGCACACGAGTAGCAATAGCCCACAAAACTTGCGCTTCATCGAATACGTCCACGTCTTCGTCTACCACCACGACCATTTTGAGATTGTGATCCACCGAAAACGCACGCATGATCGCTTGCATGGGTTGGCCTTCCGCTATTTTCTTCATGGATATATAGCAGTGAAAGAGACCGCATGCGGATAGCGGGGCATGCACTTTGGAAACATTCGGCAGAGACTGCTTGAGCGCCTGCATCACGTCGCCTTCCCGTTGAATCGCAACGATGGTAATGTGCTCTGAACACATTCCCGGTGTGATGCACTGGTAGAGCGCTCCGTTCCTGTGAGAAAGCGACTTGGCCACAAACACGTTCTCGGTGCTTCTGTGACAGGAATAGTTCGTGAACTCCGCAAAAGGTCCTTCCGGTTCCCTCACGCCTGCAAGAATCTCTCCTTCGATCACTATCTCGGACCATGCCGGAACCGTCAGGTCTATTGTAGTACACCTTCCAACTTGCAAAGGTTGTCCCAGGAGCGCTCCTATTCTCGGAAACTTGCTTTCATCGTAGGGAACAAGCGCCATCGACCCGAGTGAGATGGCTGGATGTACACCGAGCACAACGGCTGCTTCCAGATTCCTCCCTTGCTCCTCTGCCCTCCGGAAATATTCCCAGAGACGCTGCCGGGAATGGAGGCTGACGGCAAGCTTGTCTCTCCCTTTCAGTTGCATTCGATGATAACCGCAGGTTTCCGCCCCTGTGAACGGGTCCCGAGCTACTACCAACCCCGCAGTCACATACGGACCGGCATCGATAGGAAAATGCGTGAGGATAGGTAATTTGGTTACATCCAGATCTGCGCCTACAAATTTGTTCTGCAAGAAGGCTGGCTCTTTGACGATCTCGAAGGGTATCGACCGCTGAATGCGATCTGCAAAGGAAGACCCAATCTCTTCAGCAGTTACTCCCAGTGCACGCGCAAGCCGTTCCCTGCCAGCCAGGAGATTTGCCACTATGGGAAAATCCCGCTCTGAAATCTTCTCAAAAATTACCAGGGGATAGCGCCGCATACGTTCCAATTCCATGATGATCGCGGTCGGTTCCCATACGGTATTCAGCTCTTCCGTAATGCGCAGAACATCGCCGGGGTTGTCCTGCTCGTACAATGTAATGAAGTCACGCCAGTCTTGACTCATGCATTATCCTATCCTGCCGCGGTCAGCAGACCCGGGCAAAATCGTTGAATCTTCTACGAGATAGACAGTCTTTCCGATTTGTTCTTGTTTGAATACAGACGGCTACACTTGCTTATCTTGTCAGTCCCGATCGTACAAGGTTTCCATAGATCAATTTTGTGAGGATCGTCCCTCCAATGATCCCGGCAAGGCAGGTTATAGCCGCAGCAATCCCAATAACCGGGTATGGCAGGTTCAAGATCGTCCTGAGACCGACAGCCACACAAAGGTTACCCACCACATTTGCGCATACTTGGGCCAGGAGAATCCTTGACCACGTCATGTCGGCGCAATTGCGAACCACCAGCGAAAAAGCAAGGGAGCCCAGGCCGTTTGCGGGAATGAAAAAGAGCGCCAATGGCGACAATCCCGTTGCAAGGGCCACGAGAGCAGCGACTTCCCCGGTGATAAATCCTGCAGGCTGACGATACAGAAGCGCAACGAGCGCTGTCATGGTTGCCCAAGTCACGCCACCAACAATGACGCATGCCGGATTGATAACAGCATCAATGCGGTGTGCGACTTGTTGCACAAGTACAAAGACGAGACCGAACAGCACGGCGCCAACGAGAGATTCAGTATCTACCCGGGTAAACGTCAGTGAACGACCATCCTGTGTGAGTGCTTTTGCTGTGTTCATTGCGTCCTCCATATGTTTGCCCAATAAAAAACCCCTACCTCAAAGGTAGGGGTTGCTTTTACCATCAGCTTTCCCAAGACCTGACACTCGTCTTCTGGCTTTCGGGTCTTCCTCCGCTCACCCTTCCCATTCAGTTGGAACTGAACAGTGGCTATGCGAGCTTCGTCACCGATTACAGCGGCGGGTCCGCCACGGAATTGCACCGTGTTCCTTCAATGTCATGTCTTCAAGAGCACAAACGTTTTCTTTAGAGTGCCTGCAACAGTAAGGCTTGTCAAGCAAAAATGGTCTACTTAATGGTTTGGCCTGACTGAAAACCATAGAACTGTCTAGGCGTTGCATTGAAGAAAGACGATTCCCCTGGGGCTGTTGTCCTTCACTAACCTTCTGTCACAGCATTGGTGAGATCCGCTATCAATTGCTTCAAATCCAGGTTGTATTTATCCGCAACCTCTTCCAGAGGTTCGAAAAGAGCCTGACAGCAGAGGCATACGCCAGCCTTTTCGTCGTATTGTTTGAAAACACTTTCGGTTTGCCTGAACTGGAATACGATATCCAGAATGGTCATAGACGGTTCGATGCTCGGTTTTTCTTCACACGGATTCTGATTCATGCGTCACCTTGCGAAAAACACCAGTGCGTGGCATGTTTCTTCAAAGAAAAGTGCGGTGCGGCCCGATTCATCCTTGTTCTTGACGGATTGTTCGGTAATCATTTTTGATCTTCAATTTTGCCATTTTTTTCCAGAGTGCCTGCCTACTAATGCCCAGGAGCTTCGCTGCCTCTCCTTTTTTTCCCCTCGATCGGGTCAATGCATCCAGGACCGACGCAACTCCATCATTGTCGCGCAATGACGGTTTCGACGGAACTCTTTTCGCCCCGGTCAGGGTATCCGGCAAATGGGTAATCTCTATGCAATGGGTCCTACAAACCACAAACGCATAATCGAATGCATTTGTGAGTTCACGAATGTTTCCCGGCCACTGATAATGCATCAGCATCTCCATGGCCTGGCTGCTTATGTCGCTAATAAGGTTGCCGGTTTTGAGTCGGTTTTCCTCCATCAGATGCTCGACCAGCAAGGGCATATCTTCCATCCGTTCTCTCAACGGAGGGAGCCGTATAGGGATGACATTGAGACGATAAAACAGGTCTTCCCGGAATAGATCCTTTGCAATCATGCCGGGCAAATCGCGGTGGGTGGCTGAGATGATTCTTGCATCGACTTTGATCGGGATACTATCGCCCACTCGTTCGAATTCCTTTTCTTGAAGCACTCTGAGAATTTTCACTTGCATGGAGAGCGGAATGTCGCCGATCTCATCGAGAAAAATATCCCCTTTATCAGCGATCTCGAATCGTCCTTTTCTCGTTTTTTCTGCTCCGGTGTACGCTCCCTTCACATGTCCGAAGAGTTCGCTTTCCAGAAGCGATTCACTTAGAGCAGCGCAGTTGACTTTGACGAAGGGACCGAATTTGCGATTTCCCAGATTATGTATCGCGGCAGCCACCAACTCCTTCCCCGTTCCGCTTTCACCATAGATTATGATGGGAGCTTCCGATTGGGCAGCATCGGTGATCAGGTCAAAGACACCTCGCATTGCACGGCATTTTCCGATCATCCCCTGGAAACGGTCCTTACCTTTGAGGATGGAACTGAGCCTGGCGATTCGCCGGTCACGTTCAACGATTTCGCTGAGATCCATAAGCGTCTCCACGGCGCCCATGAGCTTTCCGTCACTGGAGACGAGCGCGGAAGCATTTTTCATAATCGGTATGATGGTGCCGTTCTTTCTTTTCATGTTGCATTTTCTTCGTTCTACCTGCTTTGTTTCGAACAGATCGCATGAAAACCCTTCTTGTGTTCCACATCGTGCAGAGCAGTTGTCACAATCAAGGATCGTGCAAGGGCTTCCGATAAGTTCCTCTCTCGTGTACCCGGTCAGCGCTTCAGTAGCTCTGTTGACCGAGACAATCATGCCGTCCGCATCCACAACCATCAAACCATCCATCATAGTTTCCACAATGGTCTTCCAGAAATTGACCATATTATCGCGATGCATGATTGAAACCTCCAGGTGAACGTCAACCGGATGTTAACTTATGCGTTGCCATCTGTCAACCTTTTTACAATCTTCGAGTTGACATTCCGGGGAGCGAAATTGCATCCGGCTCATGTGGAAGCACGGATAATCGCTCCTATCGGACTGAATTCGATTCATCCGGTCGAGGGCCGTGGCATTCACCGACTTGGCACAGGCATTGCTCTTGTCCGAACCGTAAGGAATCGTCCGGGGAATAATCATGGACCGTTCAGCGTTAATGAATTTGGACCCGAAAAAAGTGATCGACGCCCGATGGACTCCATGCCCGGGGCCGCTTCTGGAAGCGAAGGATGGCATAGGTCAATTGAGGGGAGGCGAAATACTGGAGATACAATCCCATGATCCGGGCGCTCCGGGAGACATTGCAGCCTGGGCTTCCAAGACTGGGCACGAGTTTCTGGGATTTCTGACTTCGGAAGGGCATGACCGCATATTCGTGAGAAAAAAGAATCGTTGACAAGAACCACTATCTCGCTT
Organism: Desulfomonilaceae bacterium; assembly: GCA_041740635.1. Lineage (GTDB taxonomy): Bacteria > Desulfobacterota > Desulfomonilia > Desulfomonilales > Desulfomonilaceae > Desulfomonile. The sequence goes on from JBGSLQ010000010.1 coordinate 17,728, forward strand.
CGGCACATATCGAAGCAAACAACAGGAGGAGCTGATGATCGGGACCGCAAGAAAGCCGGATTCGGTAATTTTGGAAGCATTGGACAAGTATCATAAAATTATCGTGACCGGTTGTAATGGCTGTGCGAAAGCCTGCAAAACAGGCGGTGAAGCGCAAGTCCCCGTAATGGCAGAACAACTGCGTAGCAATGGGAAAGACGTCATCCTGGAGGTTGTCCCGGAGCGCACCTGCTATATCAATCATACAATGGCAGCATTCGAAGGAAAAGAAGAACTACTCAGGGAAAGTGACGCAATTCTCGTGCTCGGATGTGGCGGAGCAGTCCAGATTGTGCGCCAAGCGACGGAACAAATGGGAATGACTATCCCGGTAAAAATCGGACTTGATTCGGTTGGACATATGGATACGACAATAGCGGGTGCATTTGCCCTCGAACAGTGTCAGGAGTGCGGTGAATGCGTGTTGAACGAAACCGGTGGCATTTGCCCCTTTACGAAATGTGCCAAGAGTTTGCTGAACGGTCCCTGTGGCGGAGCAGAAAACGGCAAATGCGAAGTAGATCGCGATCGTGACTGCGCCTGGGTTCTTATTTACAATCGATTGGCAGCGCTTGGCGAGCTGGATTCTTTGTCCACGTACAGAGAGCCGAAAGACTATGCCAAATTCAACAAACCGCGATCTCTGAAATTAGCGTGATGAGGAAACTATCATGAAAATAACCGAACTTTTTGCCGGTGGAACATACGTAATTACCAGTGAAGTCGGTCCCGTAAAGGGATGCGTGCGGGATCTCGGAGACGGCAAGGTGGCGCGTTGTCTGGAAGAGGCGGATTTTCTGAAAGACCATGTTCATGCAATCAACGTAACGGATAATCAGAGTGCGGTCATGCGTCTGGGTTCTCTGGCAGCTTCAGTCAGACTCAAAGAACGAGGCGTTGAACCCATTTATCAATTAACCTGCCGAGATCGGAACCGTATCGCCTTGCAATCGGAACTCCTGAATGCCTGTTCTCTGGGAATTGATAACGTGCTGATCATAACCGGAGATCACACCACTCTTGGAGATCATCGCTCTGCCAAGCCGGTCTTCGACCTGGATTCGGTTCAGCTTCTGCGTATTGCAACACAAATGAAAAACGGATATGACATGACTGGAAACCAGTTGACCCAGTCCACTGATTTTGCTCTGGGAGCAGTCGTCAATCCGAATTTCGAGCCCCTGGATTTGCAGCTCATTAAAATGGAAAAGAAAATAGCTGCAGGAGCACAATTCTTTCAGACGCAAACAGTGTACGATCCGACACTGTTTGAGAGATTCATCAAGAAAACCGAGGGATTCGGGGTTCCGATTCAGATGGGTGTTGTTCTGATAAAATCCGCTAAAATGGCTCAATTTATGAACCGAAACATCGCGGGCATCACGGTTCCCGACAGTTGGATCAAGAAACTCGAGAATGCTCCGGCAGAAAAAGCAAAAGATTTGTGCGTTGAAATGACGTCCGAATTCTTCAAAGAGGTGGCTCCTATGAGTCAGGGTATACATTTCATGCCTCTTGGTTGGTCAGATGTTGTCCCCCGTATTATAGAAGCGAGTCTCAACGGTAGAGCGCGAACCTTGTAATAAGCCTCGTCTCTGACTCTTCTCCAAGGAGGAAGCTTCATGTATTTCAAACAGATCGCAGTTCCCGGCATGGGGTGTCTGTCGTATGTTATCGGCTGCAGTGCGGTAGGAGTAGCGGCGGTTGTCGATCCCAAGCGCGACGTTCAGGATTATTTGGATATTTCCAGAAGTGAAGGCCTGCGAATCACCCATATTATAGAGACCCACGTGCACGCGGATCATGTGAGTGGGAATTTGGAGCTTCAGTCCCACACCGGAGCAGAGATATATTTCCATGAAAGCGCACCGGTTGCATTTCCTCATAAACACCTTCATGAAGGAGATACCATACAACTGGGGGTTGCCAGGTTGGAAGTACTCTACACGCCCGGGCATACCCCCAATTCTTTGTCACTTCTGGTCACCGACACGAGCCGGTCTCAGGAACCGTGGCTGATTCTTACGGGGGATCTGCTCTTCGTGGGAGACATCGGACGCCCCGATCTTGCAGGCGAAGAGATCCTTGAAGAACAGGTTAGAAATCTGCATCGAAGTTTGAATGAGAAACTGGGCCGTTTACCGGAGAGAATAGAGATCTTTCCTGCGCACGGACAGGGTTCCTTATGCGGAAAAGGTATGAGCTTCAAAAGCTCGTCGACTCTCGGGTTCGAGAGGGAGAGCAATCCACTCTTGAAGATGGATTTCGATACGTTCAAGAAGACTCATCTCAAAGAATTTCCTGAACGGCCCAAGAGCTTTTCACACATCATATCCACCAACATGAATGGAGCTCCGCTTCTTGAGCGGTGCCCAATACAGCGCGCCCTGAGTCCTTCGCAATTTCAGGCCGCCATGGCGAATGGAGCAGTGGCCATTGATACGCGGGACACAGCCGCATTCGGTGGAGTGCATGTTCCCGACAGCATAAATATCGGATTCGAGAAGCAAACGGCCAACTGGGTAGGCATGGTCGTGGACCCTACTGCGGATATCATACTGGTAGTCTCAAACGATGACGCCTATGATGCGATGTGCACCGAACTCCATCGTATCGGTTACGACAATATCCTGGGTTACTTGGACGGAGGAATTGCTGCATGGCAGTTGGGTGGGTTTCCCATAAACAGGCTCTCTCAAATATCTCCGAGAGAGTTGCACGCCAAGCTGCAATCCGGAGATTTCGGCCACCTCCTGGACGTTAGGACGGCCGCTGAGTGGAGGGACGGTCATGTGAAGGAAGCCAGACATGTCCCGGTCACGGAACTCCTGGCTCAGGGCGTGGACGTTCCTAAGGATCATGAGATCATCGTGATGTGCGGAGTCGGTTATCGAGGTAACATAGCTGCGAGCTTCCTGCAACGGAGTGGATTTTCCGGTGTTCACAGTGTTGCAGGAGGAATACGAGGATGGAGGAATGCCGGACTTCCGGTCACCACGTAAGTGCACATGAAATTTCAAGAACCTTGTGGTCTCAAATGCATTTACTTCCAATGCGGTTGCTCATTGTTTTATACTGGATCCTTGGCTATGATCTTTCTATTGGAACGTATTCAATCTGCACGATTCGATTGTTGAAATGATTATGAGAAAGTTTCGATGCCTGAAATGTGATTATGAATGGGAAGTTCCCTTTGGGACAGGGCGCCAAATAGTATGCCCCCGTTGCGGTGACATGCAGATTCAACGAACTAATCCTGGAGAATTTCCCCAGTGCCGCCGCTGCAATAAACCGAGAGGGTCCGGTGGGCGCAGGCAAAACGATGAGTAACCTGAGATCCTACTCCCGAATTGCTCTCATCTCTGTCCTGGTAAACTTCTTCATTATGGGGCTGAAGTACGTCCTCGGAGAAATGTCCGGGAGCTTAGCTTTGAAGGCGGACGCTGTTCATTCTTTTGCGGACGTCATTTCCGCGTTTGCCATATTCTTGGGGATAATAATTTCGGACCGAAAAACCAAGACCTTCCCCGAGGGCCTTTACAAAGTAGAGAATCTGGTCGCTCTTCTTTCATCTCTTTTCATCTTGTATGCAGCTTTCGAGATTGGATCGGATGCCTTACAGTCGCATTCTCTCGGCGAACTTGCGTACATTCCGCAAGTCGTAGGTGGAATACTTCTGATTATGGCCGTCGCTTTTGCTTTTTCACGCTATGAGTTGCGAATCGGCCTGGAAGTAGGTTCGCCCAGCCTCGTAGCCGATGCCAAGCACATTTACGCGGATCTTTTGTCGACAACGGTGATCCTTTTCTCCATTATCGGAACACGGCTCGGTTATTCTCTCGATCGCTACGTGGCAATATTCGTTGCGCTATTGGTTGCCCGGGCAGGTATCGGCATACTGATAGAGGCCGTTAAAGTGCTCCTTGATGCCACCCTCGATCACCAGACTCTCCACGAGATTCGCAAGATCATGGAAACGCATCCGGACGTAGCCGAAGTGACTTCGGTCAGTGGTCGAAGTTCCGGGAGGTATAAATCGATTGAAATCTCGCTGCGAATGCACACTCGCCTTTTGCGGGAAGCTCACGAAATAGTGTCTCATCTTGAAGAAGAAATCCTGGACCGATGGCCCGAAATCGACAAGATAGTGATACATTACGAACCTCTTCAAAAGGAAACCTGGCACGTTGCCGCACCCATTGAAGTTGCTGATGGATCGGAACCGTCCCGGAATGCCAAACTTGCAGAGCATTTCGGAGAAGCGCCGTACTTTGCCGTGCTCTCGAAGAATACACGAACAGGGCAGGTTCTGGTTGAAAGCTATTTGGAGAATCCTTTCAGAGGAGACGAGCGACAGAAAGGGGTAAAGGCAGCCGAATTGGTTGCCAACAGCGGAGTCGACGAAGTAATCACACGAGCGAACTTGGAAGGGAAAGGCTCGGGCTATGCTCTGGAAGCACTTCAAATATCGCATTCCGTTACTTCCGCACAGACCTTGCCCGAACTCACAGCTCATTTGGCTAAAGAGGCTTGAGGCTCTATTGCTTTGTCTTGGACCAATGCGCTTTCAAAGCAGTAATGTCTCGGTCCCCGCTAGTCGCCCGTTCCAAAAAGGGGCTCCCCGATTTTGCCTCTTTGATTCCGAATCGGTATAACGAGTCCATAACTTATTTCAGGTGGTGTGGAATTCATGTACGATATAGGATTTCAACGGGCCTCCGAATTGGCAAGAGACAATATCACGCCTTTGGGCGCAGAGAAGATACCGGTCTCGGAACTCTCGGGCCGGGTCTGCGCACGTGAGGCGATCGCTCAGATCGACTACCCGTCAGCCGATTCATCTCTCAAAGATGGTTATGCAGTCATTTCTCAGGACATAGCACTTGCAGATCGGCAGAATCCGGTCTTACTCGAAGTGGTCGGAATTCTTGGCGCAGGCGATCCGTGCACACTGTCGGTAAGCACCGGAAAAACTGTTCGGGTCCTCAGCGGCGCCTCTATTCCCGAGGGAGCTGAAGCTGTTCTTGCAGAAGAATTCGCTGAAAAGAAAGAGCGTCATATCAGAGCATTGGCGTGCTCGGAGCAGGGAAGAAATATCCTCGCAAAAGGTTCCGAAGTAAAAGAGGGTGAGATCCTCGTCCGGACAGGTGAGGTGTTCACGCCGGCAAAAATCGGTTTAATAGTAGCAGGAGGCATTCAGGAAGCATGGGTTTTTCGCCGCCCCAAAGTAGGTCTTCTGGCCACCGGAAATGAAGTGCTCCTGCCCGGCCAACCGCCGGAGACGGGTAAGCTTTTCGCGAGCAACCTGGCGCTTCAGGAGGCATGGCTTCGATCGTGGTCGATTTCCAGTGTTATCGAAAAAGCGGAAGACTCATTTCAGGGTTTAAAAACTGCGCTTGAATCGATTATCGATGAATGTGACATCATTCTGACTTCAGGAGGGGCATGGAAGGGAGATCGCGATCTGATTGTGAAGGTTCTTGACGGACTTGGATGGAATATGCTGTTTCACAGGATCAGACTCGGGCCCGGAAAAGCTGTGGCTCTGGGATTCCTGCAAGGAAAACCTGTAGTGTGCCTGCCCGGAGGACCACCATCGAATGAAGCTGCATTTCTCCTGATTGCTTTGCCTTCAGTGCTTCGGTTGGCAGGGTACAGCGGATCTCCGTACCGTCGGCTCACAGGGATTCTCACGAAAGGAGTGCATGGGCAAAAAGATTGGACGCAGGTAATTCATTGTCGAATCGAAAAGCAGGATTTCTCGATTCACGTGGTTCCTCTCGCTTCGACGCAACGACTGCGTTCCATGGCTGCCGCGGACGGACTCTTCTTGATACCTGAAGGTGTGGAACACATTCCCCGAGGGACCCTCGTAGAGTTCATCTGCCTCAATGATCAATGGCCTGAAATCAATTCTTCTCGCTCTCATAGAGACCACGAAGATAACGTTTGATTTTAGACCCGCGGAACTAGTCGTCTCGTTACAAATTCGTCACCCTTGCCGAAATGACCGCGGTTTTTGTTCGGAAGAGAACGTGATTATGCATCTAATACGGACCTGCCAGCGCCACTGACCTGCGGAGCCAGGTCAGTGGAGTAAGCATCTTGAATGCAAAATGGTATAATATTATTCGCGATGAAACCAGAATTCGGGGTAACGCCTGTCGCTCGCGATGTTGTTCACTGCAAGTGCAACAAGTAAAAGAAACAGAGCTCCAAATCCCACTGGAGCCATGATGTAGAGGAATCCCAGATCATGGATTCGATCGGGACCTATCACTGCAAAGAGTGCTGTACCTCCGCCGGGAGGATGGAGAGTATTAGTCACCTGCATGAGCGCAAGGGCTGCGGCAGTTCCAATCCCGGCAGCAAGCCAGGGATACCCCTGAAACATCTTGAATGATACAACCCCCGCCAGAGCTGAGAGCAGGTGGCCTCCAATGAGACTGCGAGGTTGTGCAAAGGAATGCCGTCTGTTGCCGAACACGAGAACCGCGGAAGCACCAAAGGCACTTATGAGCACCCAAGCGTCTTGACCCTTGGGAACACCGGGGTCCATCAGTGCTAAACCGGCTATTCCAAGAAATGCCCCCAGACATGAGCGCCAGATATCGGAAAGAGAGACTTTCTCGGCGTATTTCATCTTATCCATCGGATGCCTCAAATCCACTATCACTCTTCATCAATAGAAAGGCAGTATATATAAATTCTCAAAAGCAATCACGTATTTTAAAGAGCGATTCCGTGAAATTGTACCCGCCCGTGCCAGTGGACAAGTTGAAAAAACAAAAGAATTTGGGACTGGCAGACGCCGAGCACGATGACAAATATTTCATGCCACCATTTTCTTCATTCTAGCGGCAATAATTCCCAGGGCCTGCAGAGAAATCGACAACTCGCATAGACTAAAGGCTCAAACGAAGAGAGAGAGCCGAATCCTCCCCTCTCTCTTACCACGGGGCCTCAGGCTTTCAAATCGCCCGTTGATATTGCGAGGGAGGAATTGTCTTATCTTTAAGACCCAGTTCTCTTGCCGCTCGATACGGCCAATAGGGGTCTCTGAGCAATTCCCGCGCGAGCAGGACTATATCCGCTTTTTCAAAACTAATTATTTCATTGGCCTGAAAGGGTTCCGTGATCACCCCAACCGCCATGGTTGGTATAGATGCATCTTTACGGATCTTTTCGGCAAAAGGGACCTGCCAACCGGGGCCGAAGGGATATATCCGATGATCCGGCGTGTTGAACCCGGAACTGCAATCGATCAGATCCGCACCCGCGGATTTTAGTCTCTTGGAAAGCTCTATGGAATCCTGCAGGGTCCAGCCTCCTTCGATCCAGTCCGAGCATGACAGGCGCACAGAAATAGGTAAGCTATCGGGCCAGACTCGTCGGATACGTTCCAGAGTCTCCACGGTGAAGCGAACGCGATTGTCGAATGTTCCCCCATATGCATCGGTCCGGTGATTGGACAGAGGTGAATAAAAACTGTGGCACAGATACCCGTGGGCAGCATGCAATTCCAACCACTGGAACCCCGCCTGCAACGCTCTAACTGCCGCTTTCTCGAAGGCTACCTGAACATCCTGGATATCCTGAGAAGTCATCGTGTTGGGCACATGCCAAATTTTTTCTCCAAAAGCAACAGCGCTTGGAGCGATAGTCTCCCAGCGACCTTCTTCGTCCGTGAGCGAGCGATCTCCTTCCCACGGCCGGGTGCAACTCGCTTTTCTTCCCGCGTGAGCCAACTGAATACCGGGAATCGCTCCTTGTTCTTTAATGAATTCCGTAATGCGGGACAGAGGTTCAATCTGCGAATCCTCCCATAGTCCCGCGTCCTGCGGAGAAATACGGCCTCTGGCTTCCACAGCCGTAGCTTCCGCTATCACTAGGCCTGCGCCACCCACGGCTCGAGAACCAAGGTGGACAAAATGCCAGTCTGTTGCTTTTCCATCTTGGGAGCTATACTGACACATCGGAGATACTCCGATGCGATTTCGCAAAATTATACTTTTTATGGTGATACTATCGAATAGATTGGGCATTTATATCTCCTTATACTCTCGTATTGCGGATATGAATATCTTCAAATCTTATTCAATATTGCCGGAATAATCCAGGGTACCGGAAAAAGTAAGCTTCGGATTCCGCCACCTGTTTTGCTCATCGACTTTATGGTAATATAATCCAACCGATGTGGAAATTCAGATACGTGCCTTTGGCTTTCCTCTCCAGGAAGATGGATACGATTCGGATGATGATTCGTGCTAAAACCAAAAGAGACCTGGAACAAGAGATTCTGGAATTGAAATGCAGGATTGCTGCATTCGAACTTGCGGAAGTACATCGGAAGATTTTGGAACAGGCTCTCGATAAGTCAGAAAACAAATTCAAGACCCTCACCGAGAAATCCGTAGTCGGGGTTTACCTCATTCAGGATGAAGTGTTTCAGTACGTTAACCCTAAATTAGCGGAAATCTTCGGGTACGAATCGCATGAGCTTATCGGCAAAGCGACAGTTTCGAGCCTGGTATTTCATGAGGACAGGCCTTTGTTGGAAGAGAACTTGACGAAGCGTCTGTCCGGTCAAATCGATGCTATGAACTATCAATTTAGAGGCATCAAGAAAGATGGAACCGTGATTTACATCGAGGCGTACGGGTCTCGCATGGAATACCAAGGCGCTCCATCCGTAATAGGGTCTCTCATAGACATCACTCACAGGCTTGAATCCGAAGAGGCGCTCCGCCGGAGTGAACGCAGATATAAGACTCTGGTTGAAGAAATTAATGACGGCTATTTCGTGGTTCAAAACGAGCACATCATTTTTGCCAATCAGGCGTTCTGTAGAATGCACGGCACGCACGTGGACAATATCATTGAACGCCATTTCCTGGATTTTGTCTCTCAGGATCATCGCGAAAGCTTGCTCGCGGCTTATGCGGGCGTGTTGGAAGGTCGCCCTCCTCAGGGACCGTTACAATACACCAGGATCGGCGTGCCAGAAAACGAGGCAGCCACGGAAGTCAGAGCGATATCCGTGGACTTGGGTGAAGGACCTGTCATCATAGGGATCTGCCGCGACATCAGTGAACGTCTCGCCATGGAATCCAAGATGCGGGAACATGAGCGTATGGCTTATCTGGGGCATTTATCGGCATCGTTGTCTCATGAAATTAGAAATCCCCTCTCATCGATCAAGATGAATTTGCAGATTCTCTCGAGAAAACTCGACCTGGACGGTTACGATCGGCGGCGACTCGAGATAACCGTGCATGAAGTTTCCCGCCTGGAGAATATCCTTCGACAACTGCTCGATCTGGCTCGTCCATTGACCATTGAAACAGCACCCACGGATTTGTCGGCTCTTGCAAGAGGCTGTGTGGATTTGCTCCGTGCAAAAGCTCAGGAAAAGCAAATAAGGATAATCGAGCATTATTCCCCTGGGATGCCTTTCGCCAAAGTCGATGCCGGTCGCTTGGAACAAGCGGTTATAAATCTCTTGCTGAATGCAATAGAAGCTACTCCCGAGTACGGCAATATCAAAGTTTGGACAAGCCTCGCGAAAACTAATAGTGCCTGTGCACTGGAACTTGCTGTAAAAGATACCGGAACCGGGATCGAACAGCATCATATCAAGCATATATTTACCCCCTTTCACACTACCAAAAGTTTCGGGTGCGGACTGGGTCTCAGTAACGTCAAGCGGATTGTCGATGCGCATTCCGGTGAAATTGAAGTCCACAGCAAAAAAGGAAAAGGAGCGATCTTTGTCCTGAGGTTACCATGCATGGCATGAAAAGAATCCTCATCATTGACGATGAGACCGCGATTCAAGAATCTCTCGAAATGTTTTTGCGTGAAAAAGGTCTCGCCGTTTGCGTTGCGGGTACCGGGTCGGAGGGTCTGGAGCAGTACCTCATATTTCAACCGCAAGTAATCGTTCTCGACATCCGCTTGCCTGATGTCTCCGGCCTTGAGGTCCTCAAACAAATCATAGCTATCGATGCAGATGCGAAAGTGATCATGATCACGGCGTACCACGATATGGAGACGACTATCGAGGCTATGCGTAACGGTGCTTACGACTATATTCACAAACCGCTCGATGTGGACGAACTGGACTACGCAGTTACGAAAAGTCTTCGGATCGCGGAGACTGCCTCATCGAGTCGTCAGGTAGCAAGAGGGGCTATCCATGCAGCGGGCCGTCACCAGATAATCGGGCATACTCCTGTCATGCGGGGCCTTTTTAAAACAATTGGGCTTTTGTCCCGGAATCGGGCGACTGTTCTCATTGAAGGAGAAACAGGCAGCGGCAAAGAGCTTATCGCGCAGGTGATACACGAATCTTCCAGTGCCAATGACGAGCCCTTCATCACGGTCGATTGCACCACACTGGTGGACAGCCTTTTCGAATCCGAACTTTTCGGCCATGAACGAGGCGCTTTTACCGGTGCGGGCGAAATGAAGAGAGGCCGGCTGGAATTAGCCGGCGAAGGCACTATCTTCTTGGATGAAGTTGGCGACTTGCCGCTTCCTTTACAGGCAAAGCTTCTACGCTTTCTCGAATATCGGGAATTCACCAGAGTCGGAGGCACCCAGACTCTTTGTTCGAAAGCACGCATTATAGCGGCAACCAATCACAAGTTGAACGATCTGGTTTCAAAAGGTCTTTTCCGACGCGATCTTCTCTTTCGCCTGAAAGTGGTCACCATCACGCTGCCGCCATTGCGGGAACGTATGGACGACCTGCAGTCCCTGGTAGATTTTTTTATTTCAGGCATCAATAGGGATTTGGGTTCCAGAATAAACCGTATCGAACGAGAAGTGATGAATATCCTGAAAAGCTATACCTGGCCCGGAAACGTCAGAGAATTGAAAAATGTGCTCACAAAAGCTGTCCTGGAATCCAGGGGAGCAGTCTTACTTACGGATGCAGTGGAAACTGCTATCGGGATTTTTCCTTTGGACTCACCGGAAGCCGAGGTAAGTAATTCTCTGAACGAGCTTGAGAAAAAACATATTTTGAAGACCATGTCTGACACCAACGGTAACTTGTCCGCGGCCGCACGAATTCTGGGAGTCTCCCGTCCCACCTTGCGCAAGCGTCTGAAACAATATGGCATGAGATAATTCAACCGGCCGAATGACCGAGCGGTAAGAAAGTTTCCAGCCCTGGAAAGAATATTCCCACCTTATAGCCTTTGTACTCCTAACACTTGACAGGATTAATCCTTCTCGCCTGCTGATGCAGCGTTCCTCTCCTTACTCCGGATTCAAACTTACTTGGGCATGAACTTTGCTCAACCTGACCGACACGCCTCAGCCTCTCGTGCAGAGATTCATGAAGGCCAATCGTCTGTGGAGCACAAAGGAGCACTATGATGAACTTGAGTCAAGAATGCATCGAAAAAAACGCTCGCCGCATCCCAAACCGCCCCGCGATTATCGACGGACACACCGGTGTGATTTACACCTACGCGGAATTAAACCAAAAAGTCAATTCCATGGCCAATGCCTTACAATCCCTGGGCATAGAGAAAGGCGATCGAGTTGCTCTTTACATGCGGAATGTACCTGAGTTCATTGTGGCGTTTCTTGCTGTCGCCAAAGTTGGAGCGATTTCCGTTCCATTCAATATCATGCTGAGAAAAATGGAAATCGAGTATATCCTGAACCACAGTCAAGCCAGAATTCTCTTCGGAATGACAGAGGAAACCGACGAGAACGTAATGCCCATATGGGACAATCTTCCGTCACTGGAAAAAATAATTTCTGTGCAAGGTGCGGCAGGAGGTGGAACCAACCCGAAAGTGCTGGAGTACGAGAATCTTCTCTCAAGCAATGGAACGGAATTTACCGCATTGGACATGGACGAGAACGACGGACTCTGTCTGCTCTACACATCCGGAACCACGGGCAAGCCGAAAGGCGCACTTTCAACGCACGGAAGCTGGCTTACACAGGCGTCTATGAATGCGTCGCACGTGGTGCCGATGACTGAGGAGGATCGCATACTCACCGGCGCACCTTACTTCCACGTGTACGTAGTATTTACCGTCTTACCTACACTCTATGCAGGAGCCGCCGTTGTCACTCTTCAGAGGTTTTTTCCCAAACAGACTTTGGAATTGATTACCAAGTATCAGGGAACACACTTCATGGGCACGCCTACCATGTGGGCTTATCTCATTGAGGAATACCTGAAGAACAGTAAAGAATACGATATCTCCAGCTTTTGGTTCGGTCAGTGTGCCGGGTCTCTGTTGCCGTCGGATTTGGCAAAACAGATCCAGGAGGTTTTCGGAATCGGACTGGTGGAGTGCTATGGCTCCACAGAAACATCAAGCACCGTGACGCACACACGTTTCAACCATTTCGTGCCCGGAACTCCCGGATGGCCTGCTCCCGGATGGAAAATCAAGATAGTGGATGACGATGGCAAAGAACTGCCCGAGGGCGAAATAGGCGAATTGTGCTGTAAGGGACCGGGAATAATAAAAGAATATTGGAACGATCCTCAGATGACCGCAAACAAAATTCATGACGGCTGGTGGAAATCGGGCGATCTAGGTTTTGTGCGCGGAAAAGACCACGCTGACAGTCTGCTGTTCATTGTGGATCGCAAAGACGATATGTTGGTTTGCGGCGGATATAACATTTATCCCAGTGAAGTTGAAAGCTACTTGACGCAACATCCTAAGGTCCTGCAGGCAATCGTGATCGGTGTACCTGACAGAGTAAAAGGAGAGATACCGAAAGCGTTTATTGTTCTATCTCCGGGTCAGACCGCAGGGGAACAAGAGATCATTCAGTGGGCCAAAGGCAATATGGCTGCATACAAAGCTCCCCGTCAGGTGGAATTCACCACGATTGACGAATTACCCAAAACCGCAACAGGTAAGATCTTGAAGCGAGAACTCAAACGCCTGGAAGTGGAAAAATTCAACAGATTGAGGGAAGCTGCCGCGTGTTAGGCACTTGGCGAATATAGCTTAACATGGTTTTTCTTGACTGTTTCAAATGATTGCAGGGAAGCAATCACAGCACAGAGCAAACGATGCTTTCCTGCAACTCATTTATAAATGAGAAACATCATCCCCTTTTCCGATCATTGAATCCATACGTAGGATATCGCGAACGCGCTTAACAGCATCGTTTGGAAACAAGTATTCTGATGTATTGGAATCCAGTAATTCATTAAATGTATGGTGTACCCGGAATCCCCTAGAATCCACAGCCTACCAATCCCGGTTGCTTATGGGAGTCTTGGCGTATAATCTCTTGCACATGCTGACGCAATTCTACTTGATGGGCGAAGAATTCAAACGCTCAATGAGTGGATTATCAAGCGTCTGGTCATGGTGGGGGCGAAAGTCGCGTACCATGGTCGGAGGTGGCGAGTCCATGTGGCCTCAGCTTTCCCCTTGACCCGGTACTACCGAGCTGTGTTTGGATGACAAGTGTGACGAAAAAACAGTGACGGAGTGACGGAGAGTGAATTACGCTCAGAAACCTCAGCCAAGGTAATCCCGCCACCCCTCTCGGGCGCCAGGAGGTTCAAAATGGCAGGGCTGCCGCATAATTCTGGATTAGATGTATTGTTGGATGTGTCGAAATTGGCGGAAGACTTCCGGGAGGGACGAGTTGGAGAAAGGGGGCGATTCAGTGATTAGCAGCAGCCATCGCCTGAAAGCAATCGAACGAATCACCGCCATTGCAGTCACCCTCGTATTCTTTTGCCCGGCTCTTGCAGCCGCGGACGGAATGGCGTTCAGATATGGTCCGGCATCGTCTTTGGAACCGCTCAGGGTGGACGAACAGAGGGCTGTCATAGCCCTTAAGGACGTTCCGGCCGATTCCGGGTACACCATACTTAATTCCTGGCCCCTTTTCTTAAACCGTTTCGGACCACGTTTCCGGGGTCGGACGGATCTATCCAGGCCAAGCTCTAATCTCCAGAGAAAGTCATCATTGTCCAGATGCCTGCCAGTGCGCTCGTGACGACGAATCGCCGTATTTGCGAAGCTTTACCGGCAGACAGGCGGCGGATAGCACCATGGTACCGGATAGGTCGGAGCACACTGATTTGGTCGGGTCTTCTTCTCCTGTTTCTGGGGAACGGCAGGTCGGTTGCTTTTCTTTTGCTCCTGGTCGGTTGTTTCCGGCACCGGCTCAAGTCTTACCTCTTAACAAATTTTTCTGAACATATCCTCCCCCTCAAGACAGCATGCGAACACTTCATACTAAAAATAGTAGTGGATAAAGTCAATTGCGATCGTGCGAAAAGCTTGTGTCAGGAATTGAGAGGTATATAGAGGTATTTGGGGGACAGACCCCATAGGCGTTAGAATAAGAATCTCGCCTACCGATGTGGTGAGCAAAGCGAAATACATCGTTTTTGCCAGAGTGTCTGAATGGCTGTCATTGCGAGCATAGCGAAGCAATCCCCTGAAGGTACAGGCCCATGTCAGGAGATTGCCACGTCGCTTCGCTCCTCGCAATGACAATCATTGTTCCTTTGTTGATGGTTTATGCCTGTGAGTTTATAAACGTGTTCGGTCAGGACCTACGGACCGGCCCCATCAAGAGGGGCGGGATGCTCTTATTTTAACGCCTATGGGGGTAGATCCCGAATTTCCAAAGGAGACAGCAAAATGGCTCTCGATAGCAAGTACGTCATAAAACTCGAAGAAGGACGAAACGAACCGATCAAAGATCTCGACAACGCAAAACGAGTGGTGCTCGTCGATAAAGACACGGTCGGCGCCGAAGACATCACATTTGCCTACTGGAAGTTTGAGGCAAAAACATCTACACACAAGAAGCATGTCCATAAGGATGCTGAAGAAGTCATATACATTTTATCCGGCAAAGGTTTGAGTGGAATCGGAAATAAAGAGATTGAAATGCAGCAAGGAGACACCATGTTCGTCCCACGCGGAGCAGTACACTGGTTCTATAATCCCTTTGACGAACCGGTTGAAATGATCTTCATTTACACCAGACCATCCCTGACATCGGCAGGTTACAAAATTGTAGAATGATATGAATGTAGCCGGCGGACGCTTCAATGCGGTTCCACTAATCACCTCGCATCGAATGCCGGCTTGAAGCTGGGAATTCCGATCGCTTTCAAAGAAGTAATTCTCGAGGAACCTTTTTTGTAGAAAAGGTTCCTCAAACTCCTCCAAAAAACTTTTAGTATTAGGTTCAAATCATAGTTTTTTCTAGCGAAAAAACTATGATTTGAACCAGTGCTAGAAGTTCTTGGGAAGGGGTCTGGGCCCCGCGAGACGCGGGGTTACAAGAAGGGTTTCCCCGGTATTACTGCTTGAAAACGAATGGGTATGAGGAGCCTTGTTCCTCAATTTGACAAGCTATTGAACTGTGCTCAACCTTTGAATAAGCCGGATGGACTAATTGATACAGACTATCCGTAATCAGCCGCGGTAATTCGATCGCGGGAATGGCAATGAGGTGATAACTTATGCAGAGGAAATTGTTCTTTGGACTAGCAGTGTTTTTTATCGTGATGCTGGCATTTGTGCCAGCGAAAGTCATGGCCCAGATGGACGACCAAAGCGATTCGGCTCGGATGAAAAGTCCTAGTGACGTCCTCGACCAAGCCGTGAACGAGGACTATGATTTTTCGGCTCCTGCTCAAGCAGGCAGTCAAGATGCACAGCGGAACCAGGAACCGGCTCGTTCCGGTTCGATGGATCAAAATGTTACAAGGGCACCGGAACAAACTCGCCCGATGGATAGAGCGGCTGCGGGTTCCCCCAGCGATCAGGCGAAAGATCAGGCATCCCGAAGCACTCAACAAGCCCAAACCATCCAGGGTACGGTTACCGGAATAGATAAGCCCGATGGATGTTTGCGCATTCGAGCGGAAGCAACGAGCTCTTCCAACATCGTTGGATGTGCCAAAATGGGTGAAGAGTTGCAGCTCAGCGGGACATACAGCAGTGACGGTCGTTGGGCGAAACTTGCGAACGAAGGCTGGGTGTTCAGCAACCAGATAGATGCGCCCAACAAGCCGCGCGTTCAGACTCAGGCCCGAAGAAGCAGCGGCGGAGCAGCGTATTCGACCGAAGAATTCGATGATTCCTCGCTCTGGCAGGAGCCTGCCACTTCTTATTACGGCCGTGATTATTACACCCCGAACTACGGCTATGGCCCGAGTATAGGCTTCGGATGGGGTGGCGGCCGAGGCTGGCGCGGTGGCTGGCAGGGTGGTGGTGGCCATCATGGCTTTCATGGCGGCGGCGGACATCGCGGGGGTGGCGGACATCGTGGAGGTGGCGGTCACCGTTAACATGGTCGCGAATATAAAATGAATTATGGAGGAAGTCTCATGCAGGCTTCCTCCCCGAACTTGTGCACGGGGACTTTCCACAGTGGCAGAGCTAGCTGACAACGACACTGCAATTTGTTTTGTTTTATATCTTGACAGCTCTCTAGACAGAGCCTAGCATAAGCCAGTTCTGTAATTCGGAGTTTGGTATTCCGCTATGAAGCACGACGGCATTACAACCAGAGAATTTGAGATCGGCAGAGTCCTCCTTAATGTTGTCGTCGTTATTCTAGGCCTCGTCCTCGTCGGTGCGCCCTAGCGGGATCTGCCAATCTGAGAGCACATACACCCCCGCTGGAGCAAGGCACCGGCGGGGGTTGCTATTTTATGAGCATCCACGTCGATCCGACAGCAAGGGGAAAGAATGAAAGGAGAGTACCCTCAAAATGAAAATGACCGGCGCAGAAATTGCTATCCGTTTACTTGAACGTCAGGATATCCGCCTTATAACCGGAATACCTGGCGGTGCGAACCTGCCTTTATATGACGCCCTTTCCCAAAGCACTCAAATTGCTCACGTCCTGGCCCGCCACGAACAAGGGGCAGGTTTTATCGCACAAGGGATGGCTCGCGTGAGCGGCCGCGCTCAGGTGTGTTTTGCAACTTCAGGACCTGGCGCGACCAACATCTTGACCGCCATTGCAGACGCAAAGCTGGATTCGATTCCCGTCATATGTCTTACCGGTCAAGTTCCTCGATCTCTTATCGGCACTGATGCGTTCCAGGAAGTGGATACGTACGGCCTGACCATTCCCATTACGAAACACAATTTCCTTGTGCAATCGGCTGCCGAACTGCTTCAGGTGATCCCCGACGCGTTTCGTATTGCGACCTCAGGCCGGCCCGGCCCGGTGCTCATCGATATACCGAAAGATGTTCAGACCGAAATCGTTGAATTCTCGGAATGGCCCCAGCCTGGAAGCGCAGATCCTAGTCCGACTGTCAATGACAATGATATTTTGCGGGCAGCAGAGCTCATCAATGCATCGCGACGGCCGGTTCTGTACCTCGGCGGAGGCGTAATACATTCCCAGGCGTCTGCCATTGCAACTCTCCTAGCGGAAAAGGCTTCGATTCCTGTCACCATGACTTTGATGGGTTTGGGGGCAGTGCCGATGGACCATCCTCAGTCGATAGGCATGTTGGGGATGCATGCGGCTCGGTATACGAACATGGTCCTGGAGGAATGCGATCTGCTGATCGGTGCCGGAGTGCGTTTTGACGACCGTGCCACGGGAAACCCGACTCTCTTTTGCCCGTCAGCCGACATCATCCATATCGACATAGATGAATGCGAACTCCACAAAATCAAGACAGCTCATGTGGGAATCCGGAGTGACATAGGAGATGTGCTCAAAGCTCTTCTTCCCATGGTTGACGAAAATCCTCGTGCCGAATGGTCATCGTTCATTTCCGATCTTCGGGAAAAGCATCCCCCGCGAAAACCTCAATCCGGGGATTTGCGCAATCCTGTCAACCTTATCACGCAGGCAGCCGGAGTGCTCGACCCTGATACGGTTATCGTTACAGATGTCGGTCAGCACCAGATGTGGGTGGCACAGACTTATCCCTTCCGGCGGCCCCGGCGATGGCTCACATCAGGCGGACTGGGCACCATGGGCTTTGGTTTGCCTGCGGCTATCGGAGCGGCCCTTGCCTGCCCGGACCAGCGAGTGGTCTGCTTCAGCGGTGACGGCAGCATAATGATGAATATTCAGGAATTCGCCACTGCTGTTGATCAGAATCTGAATATCAAAATAATCCTCATGAATAACAGTTCTCTGGGACTGGTCTGTCAGCAGCAGGATTTGTTTTACGGCGGCAGGATTTATGCCTCGCGGTATCAGAGACAGGTGGATTTCATCCGGATCGCAGAGGGGTTTGGCATGAAGGCGTGGGATTTGGCGACGGCGCACGATCCTTTAGCAACGCTCTCCTCTGCCCTGAAGGAGCGTGGCCCGTGTCTCATTCATGCACCTATTCACAGCGGTGCAAAGGTTTATCCCATGGTGCCTCCGGGAGCTGCCAATAGCACTATGATCACAGAAGATGCAAACGCTTGTGCTGTCTCATGAAAAAACGGGGAAATTCGGGGGATACTTCTCGCAAGAAGTTTCTCCCCGAACTCCATTTGAGACATTATTGGCGTTCGACATAACCGTATGCCAACAGAGTACAAAGTATGTCCGATGACATGATGTATTTTCAATCTTCTTACCGAAGTTTGCATAAAAAACCCGCAATTTGCCTTGGCTCCCATGGAGAATCTCCTGTGCCGTCTCTTTCGCTATGCGTCGAATTACTGTAGTTTTTTGATTGCTTTGCAGGCCTTTAATCCTGTATATTGACCTACTGGTGGTGCTGCTTTCTTAATCAATCATTCAGCTACAATACCGTTGCTTACTCGTTCAGGCGTTGGTTTACCAATCAAACCTAACGTAAGCACCCTCTGACCTGACAAGCTCTGAGTCAGTCTTTATATAACGCGGCGAATTTTCGACTGGTTCTTTCATAACTGCATTTCTGAACATCGATCTGAATCAGGAGAGAACACGATGAAAGCACGCGTAGTTTGCTTGATATTTGTCGCATCGATTGCCGTCTTTCTCCTGGCGGGGGTTGCAGCAGCCGACCAGGCAAATGATTGTGTTATGATGGTGTCAAACGCTGAGGCATTCATTCGGGAGAAAGGCGCGGAATATGCTCTTAAGGTCTTTTCTACCCGCAACAGTCCCTTCATAGATAAAGAATTGTACATTTTTGTTTTGTCTACAGAGAATGTTATGCTGGCACACCCATTTAATCCCGGCCTCATAGGAAAAAATCTTTCCGATTATAAAGACAGTAACGGGAAATTCATCTTTCAGGAGTTTAAGAAAGTCGTCACCGGAAAAGGTGAGGGATGGGTCGACTACAACTGGCCAAAACCGGGAGAACAGGGAGAATTTCCTAAATCCGCTTACGTGAAAAAAGTGCATGGGAAAGACATGTACATTGGTGCGAGTTATTACAAATAGTTCCTGCTCCGGTGAACACTTGAATAAGGTTGGCTGCGAGATCCTGAACTTTGGTCGGATCTCGGATAAAATTTTTTCGTGCACGAAGAATGGGGAGAATAAAAACGTGCGCCGACTTAGTTATCTCCATTCGAAAGTGATTTTTGCACTCGAAGGACGTTCGTCCGCACAACAACGATAATCAAGGGGGTTGTACATGTCGGAAATCCAGTACATTTGTTTGTCCGATCTTCACCTTGGTGAGGAGGATAGTATTCTGTCCAGTATGAAAGAGGACGGAGTTGACGGTGATCCATGCGTAACAGGCCCGGCTTTGAAGCAACTGGCAGCCTGCATCAAAGATCTGGTAAGCAAGTTTGGTGGGAGTACTAGCAAGCCTAACCTCGTCTTGAACGGCGACACTCTCGAACTGGCCCTTTGCCCCCTTCATCAAGCTACTATGGCTTTCCAGTGTTTTATCAATGAACTTCACGGGGACAAGGGGTTTCCCTTTGATAAGATCGTGATGGTTCCCGGCAACCATGACCACCATTTGTGGGAAATGACCCGTGAAGACCAGTACAGAGGTTATCTGGAGCGGAAACCTAAAATCATTAAACTGCCCGAACAATGGCATTCGACCAAACTGTTCGCGGGACCGAAAGACAATCCGATCAATCGTTATCTCACGGACATGATTCAGCGCCCCCCGTTAAAAATGGGCATGGAAGTGGAGGTCGCATACCCGAATTATGGGCTTATAAAGGAGGAAAAGCTCTCAAAGGGCAAAGACCCGAAGAAATGTGTGGTGTTTCATCACGGGCACTTCATTGAATGGATCTATTCTGCAATGAGTACGGTAAACGGATGGATCTTTGCGCGTGAAAACTTAAGCCAGTATCCCTGGAATATCGAAAAAGAAAATTTCGCCTGGATAGACTTTGCCTGGTCTGCTCTTGGTCAGAGCGGACCCGGTCTGGAGACTGTTTACGAGAAAGCGCTTGATAATCGTGAATTTGGACAGGTAATCGGTAGTTTTTCTGCAGGGCTTGCCAAGGAGGTTGGCACACGGACGTTCGACTGGCTCGAAGGAGCTGTCATCGACAAATTTCTGAGTCTCATGTACCGCGGTTTCGGAGGTGCTGAAAAAGGGCACATTGATGCCCCTCTGAGCCGCGATGGCATCAAGCAACTTTTCCGATACATGGAAGGTCCTCTGCACGCACAGATTCGTTATGACATTCTCGCTATTCGGGAGAAGAAAAACGAGCTCAAGGATAAAGATGGCAACCCGGATTTCTTCAAGGGAGAAGAAGCTCCACCGACCACCTTCATTTTCGGCCACACCCACAAACCGTATATGCAACATGAAGTCTTTGCCGGATATAAAGATGGAGCAGATGTGTACAATTCAGGCGGATGGGTGGTGGATACACTCGATCCCAATCCCCTACATGGTGGATCTATAATTCTTGTAGACGATCAACTCAATGTGGCGGCAATAAACATGTACAAGGAGACAAAGAACAATAGCATTTCTCCTATTCAATTTGAGCGGTTGCCGTCGTCGTCCTCGAGTCCTGTTCTGGATGAGATCGGGAGAATTCTATTTGCTCAAGAGAACACGTGGAAAACCTTTTCTGAAGTGGTTGCGCAAACCATACCGATCAGGAGAAAATACCTGCGAAAACGGGTATTCAGTTCTCTTCGGACTTGAGGGTAGTAGACCGATCTTCACGAAAATAGCTGAAACATGACAATTCAAGGGGACTCTACGTAGCTGGCCCCGCTGCGATTGCAAATCTTGTCCTGGGGGTGAGGCCGCGGTTGTTGACCTCCAGGGCAAGTTGATTCAAAATAATGTTGTAGAGAGTGAGTATAAAAAAAGACTGATTTAATAACGTTTAAAATGCACACTCATACTTGTTGTTGTCATATTTTGTTCAAGAATGCGCATCCTACGGAATCTCTATGCATAGAGAATTGATAGAAGGAGGATTCCATGTCAAATACGGACAATCCATTCTGGCCGGAATTGCCTTTGGCGGAATGGCAGGATACGTATACTACGATCCACATGTGCACTCAGGTTGTCGGCAAAATAAAACTGATGCAAAGCCCGCATGTAAACCACTGGTGGCAGGTTGTGCTGTATGTGAACGCTCGGGGATTGACCACGTCTCCAATCCCGTACGGTACGAGAACCTTTGAGATCGATTTTGATTTCATGGATCATGTGCTCATCGTGCGAACCAGCGACGGCGGTCTACGAACATTTGCTCTGGCCGGTCATTCAGTCGCTGATTTTTATCGCAAGCTCATGGACGTTCTCCATTCACTCGAAGTTTATGTGAAGATCTGGACGAAACCGGTGGAAGTGCCGGAACGTATTCTTTTCGAAGAGGACCACACGCACACATCCTATGACTCACGATATGTGCAACGACTGTGGCAGATCATCGTACAAACCGATCGGGTATTGAAGCAGTTCCGGTCGGGTTTTATCGGGAAATGCAGCCCGGTGCACTTTTTCTGGGGCGCTTTCGATATGGCGGTGACCCGCTTTTCAGGGCGTACCGCTCCCATCCATCCTGGTGGAGTCCCTGCTTTAGCCGATTTCGTGGTGCGGGAAGCGTATTCTCATGAAGTGAGCAGTTGCGGATTCTGGCCTGGAGGCGGGGCATTCCTGGAGCCCGCATTCTACGCGTATGCTTATCCCGAACCGTCCGGATTCAAAGAAGCGTCAGTCCTTCCAGAACAAGCATTCTACAGCGCAGAATTGAGCGAATTCATCTTACCGTACAACGCCGTGCGTCAGTCCCAAAATCCTGACGATATGCTCCTGAACTTTTGGCAGAGCACGTACGAAGCTGCAGCGAATCTCGGAAATTGGGATCGGAAATCTCTGGAAAGAAACTCATCAGAGTCCGGTGGAAAATTCTGGAGATTCCATAGTGAATGATATTCGAGTTTTGGCAGTTCTGATTGAAATTAACACCGTGACTCGACTACCACTGCTCAAGCGGCTGATACTAACTTGCTTTCAAAGCAGTAAGATCCGGCCCCGCCAGACGCGGGGTTACAATCCCCGCTTCAGCGGGACCGGATCTTCTCTCTCTAAATGCAAATTCGCGTTGAATCATACTATTCTGCGAATACTAATAAAATCGAGGGTTCCACAAAAAGGTCGGGGCCACGAGTACACCGGCAGCCGGGCTCCATGCCAGCCGAATTTGATTGATATTAGCAATTAAAACAATTTCTGAGCCTTTGAACACCCCCATCTTTCATAAGGAACGGTAGAGTCCGGCGTCCTTGCCTGGCCTCACTGTCGCTTTGCTTCGACAAATGTGCCGGCACGGAGGCGCGGCACCCACCGATTTTCTGGAAGCGCTTTTCGGAATCGGTAAGGCTTCAGCTTCGGGCGGTGGTTTGACTGGTATTTGTTTGAGCACGATGCCGGTGAGCGAAGCGAACCCAACGCTGATGCCACAGCTTCTGAATGCCTGCCATTGCGAGCCTAGCGAAGCAATCTCCCGAATGTGGGCAAGGGAATTTCTCGGTCAGGGGATTGTCCCGCGAGACGCGGGATCGCTTCTCTCCTCTCAACGACAGCCTGGAAAGTTTGTTTCCCCGAATAACTAAAGGCTTACGCTCAATGTGAGCGCTGCATGGTTTTGCATTCGATTCGAAGGTCCTGTGAAAATTGTGGCAAAAATCGTGGAAAAACCGAACGCCGGGGAGCCGGACAATTTTGTCTTGACTGACGCATTGGTAGCAAGATATTCTCAGAATTTCCCAAAGATAGGCTTTTTTCAACATCTTGACGGCGGTTTGACTTCTACGGACTCTTCTGGGGATGGGGCTGCTCCTGTGTTACCGTCACCCAATAGATCGGCCGGAAGAACAGAACCGTCGCATAATACAGAAGAAGGAGATATTCTCATGTCTCGTCGTTCGTCTCGCTGGAGTTTTTGGCTGACCTGTGTGATCGTTCTCTGCCTTGTCGTGAGTTTCGGTCCCGGGGCAGGATCGGCATTAGCTACCGAAAAGATAATAAAAATCGGTACACTCTTCCCCCTCACGGGTCCTGTTGCAACAGCCGGACAGCGCTGCCAGGCTGCTGTGCAGACCGCGGTTGAAATCATCAACAACAAGCACCCTGAAATCAAGGTTCCGTTGGCCGATCAGGAAGGTATTCTGGGAGGCCACAAAATCGTGCTTGTCCATGCGGACAGCCAGGGCAAACCGGATGTGGGCAAGGCAGAAGCAGAGCGACTCTTCAATCAGGAAGGAGTCTGGGCCATTATCGGATCTTATAACAGTGCCGTCAGCAAGCCTGCGAGCCTGGTTGCAGAGCGTATGAAGAAGATATTCATGTGCGGAGCATCCAGTTCGGCAGCCTTGACACAACGCAATATGAATTTCTTCTTCCGGTTGGCCCCCACGGACGAGACAGAGTCTATCGAGTTCGTGGAAGTCTTGAAGTGGTTGAATGACAAAAAGAAAGCCGATATCAAGACACTCGGGGTCATTTACGAAAATAGCGAGTTCGGCAAACATGCGGCTGAGGAAGCGAAGAAGTCCGCAGCGGCTGGTGGTTTCCGTGTAGTAGCGGATGTGCCCTTCAGCCCTGGCGCCACCAATCTGAACAGTGAAGTGCAGACTCTGAAAAAAGAAAACCCGGATGCCGTATTCGGGGCCTGTTTGGGCGCCGATTACTCGCTCTGGGTTCGTACTATGAAGCAGGTGGCATGGTTGCCCAAAATTTCCATCAGCTACTGTTCCGGCTACCAGGACCCGGTTATCACGAAGCAGCTTGCCGGTGACGCAGACTTCTTCATGGGGGCCACCGCCTACTCGCCTCAGTTTGCCGTACTAATGCCGGCCGTGGGAGTAGTCGAGCAGATTTTCAAGTCAAAGACCGGAGGAGTACCCTTCGACGGTGACAGCATCCAGGAAGCTGTGGCCATGCTGGTGCTTGCCCAGGCCATAGAAAAGACAGGAAATCTGGATCCTGAAAAAGTCGCTGAAAGCCTTCAAAAGAACACATGGGATTCTCCGTTGTCCCTCGGAGGGAAAGTGGCCTTCGTAAAAGGCGGCCAGAATATTAAGGCTCACAGTGTCGTCACCCAGCTTCAGGGCGGTGAGTACAAAAGGATCTTTCCGGAGGAAATGGCTGACACGGGAATCGTTTTCCCCATGAAAGCGTGGAATCAGAGATAGTAAACACCCGAGAAGTTTCCTCCTTGCGCTGGTGTCCGATGTCGCATTCGCTGTCGGTCACCGGCGCAATCGGAAATTTCGCGAAAAAGAATAGGGCTTCATCCTAATGCGAACAATCGACCGTATTTCGTTCGTCTGCTGAAGGCTGCGGGAATCTATGGAGACATTTATTCAGGTTCTCATCGACGGCATGCTTAGCGGCATGGTCTACGCCCTTGTGGCTGCGGGGCTTTGTCTTATCTGGGGCGTCATGGATGTGATCAATTTCGCGCATGGCGAATACTTGATGGTGGCCATGTACGTAAGTTACTGGCTGGGATTTCTTGCGAATGTCGATCCGCTCATGTCCACCGTAGCTGCAGGTGCTTTTGTCTTTGTGCTTGGAGTGCTGACGTACAAGCTGATTATCCGCTTCACCATCGGTAAACCGGGGCTCGTGGCTTTATTGGCTACCTTCGGACTTGCCATGTTCCTCAAGAATGTCTGCATGAATCTCTTTTCACCTAATTTCCGCATCCTTTCCGGTACCTTCCTGTCGGACAAGACATTCCACCTGGGAGGGCTGATCTTCCCTGTTCCCCAGTTGACGGCGGCAATTATGGCAGTCATTGTAGTCGGGCTTGTCTATGCGCTCGTCAGTGGAACCCGATTTGGATGGGCCGTTCAGGCCACCGCCATGGACCGGGATGCCGCGGAGCTTATGGGTATCAACACTGAACGAATTTACGTTCTCGTCTTTGGAATCGGTGGAGCATGCGTAGGCATCGCCGGAGGTATCATGCCTTCTTATCTGGCGGTGCATCCGGAAGTCGGTTCCATGTTCGGGTTGATTGCGTTTATTTGCGTTGCCATGGGAGGCTTTGGAAGCATCCCGGGCGCATTTCTCGCGGGTATCCTCGTGGGTGTCGTGGAGTCTCTTGCAGGTTTCTACATTGCGCCGGTCTTCAAGTACATAGCAGTTTTTGGCCTTTATCTTGCCGTGGTGTTTCTGCGACCGAAAGGTATACTCGGATGGTGAACTCTTTGCAGCGGAAAGCATTCACGCGGAAAGATGCGGTCTGGCTTGTGTTCTTGGCGATATTGGCGCTCTTACCCCTACTGCCCGTGGTAACGGCGAATTCATTCCGCATGCATGTGATGATCCTCATTCTGCTCTTCGCGAGTATGGCTCAAGCCTGGAACATTATCGGCGGCTATTGCGGCCAGGTATCCTTCGGCCACTCGGTATTTTTCGGAATCGGCGCATACGGTGCGGGAATGGCAGTTGTCACCTACGGTGGACTGCCGTGGCCGGGTATACTGATCGGCATGATCGTGGCCGCGATTGTCGCAGTAATCATCAGTTATCCTTGCTTCAAACTGAGCGGTCACTACTTTGCCATTGCCACCTTTGCCATAGTGGAGATCTTTAACCGTGCTTTCCTCGTTTGGGATTGGATCGGGGGTGCTTTGGGATTAGACTATCCCTTGGCGGACGAAGGCCTCAAAAATCTGATGTGGCATAATTCCAAAGTCGGTTACTACTACTGCGCACTCGTTATCTTTGTCTTGATATTCGGCATAGTCCGGTGGCTCGAAAGCAATCGCTTCGGGTATTACATGCGAGCAGTGAGGGAAGGGCAGGAAACCGCAGAATCTCTCGGGGTCAACAGTACCGCGGTCAAATTGACGGCTATGGCTCTTTCTGCCGCAATGGCCGCCATCTGTGGGGCTTTTTTCGTACAGTACAATCTCAGGGTGGATCCACCAATGGTCATGTCGCTTGACATGTCGATGAAATTCGTGCTGGTCACCATCCTGGGCGGATCGGGCACACTGGTCGGCCCTTTGCTGGGAGCTGCGGTTCTGATCCCGATGCAGGAATACACCCGGGCCCTCTGGGGCGGCCTGGGCGGTGGAGTGGACCTGATCGTTTTCGGGCTGCTCATCATTCTCATGGTAATAAAGCAACCAGCGGGGATGATTGGCATTGTCCGTGATGTCCGCAGTTGGTTCTTCAAGAAAAGAGATGCAGCAAAAGGAGATGTCCCCTATGACACTCCTTGATGTGCAAAATGTGACCATGAAATTTGGGGAGTTGGTGGCCAACGACCGGGTGAGTTTCACGGTGGAAGCCGGATCGATTGTCGGTCTGATCGGTCCCAATGGTGCCGGAAAAACCACGCTCTTCAACTGTATCTCCGGTCTCTACAAACCGACCGGCGGCCGCATAGTCTTCGACGGCGAAGACATCACGGGCCTCAAGCCCTATCGGATTGCCCGTAAGGGGGCAGTGCGCACCTTCCAGGTAGTACGTCCGCTCAAGGATATGTCGGTCTTCGACAATGTACTGGTGGGCGCCTTTCTGAGGAGTTCAGAAAAACGAGAGGCATTCGATCGTGCCGCGGAATGCATCCGACTGTGCAGCCTGGAGTCGCTTCAGGAAAGACCGGCAGGCGACCTGTCCATCGGCGGGAAAAAGCGACTCGAGATGGCCCGAGCACTTGCAACACGCCCCAAATTGCTCATGCTCGATGAAGTCATGGCAGGGTTAACCTCCACTGAGGTCAAAGCATCCGTTGAGGTCATCCGGCGTCTCCGGGAGAGCGGTATCACGATGATGATCGTGGAGCACGTCATGGAAGGGATCATGCCCATAGCTGACAAGATTGTAGTGCTCGACGGTGGCGTGAAAATTGCCGAGGATGCGCCCAAGAATATCGTTCACGACCCACGCGTGATCGAAGCTTACCTGGGTTCCAAATACAGTAAGCGCTACAGGGCTTTAAGGGGGGACGGACCTCTTGGCTGATCCAATTTTAAAAGTCAACGATCTGTACACGGGATATGATGGAATACCGGTAATTTTCGGTATCTCTCTGGAAGTAATGTCAGGAGAGCTGGTTGCTATTGTGGGAGCGAACGGCGCCGGCAAAACCACAACCATGCGCACCATTAGCGGCCTCAACCATCCTCTGAAAGGAAATATCCTCTTTGAAGGGATCGACATCTCCAGACTTGCAGCCCACGAGATCTTGAAACTCGGTATCAGCTACGTTCCAGAAGGACGCCGAATTTTCTCCAAGCTATCGGTAGAGAAGAACCTGTCCCTGGGCGCCTACACTGAACGTTCAAAAACGGAGATCCGTCGCAGGCTTGAAGAACTCCTGGACATCTTCCCTGTGCTGCGTGATCGGTCCAAACAGACTGCCGAGACTTTGAGCGGTGGAGAGCAGCAGATGCTGGCAATCGCTCGCGGTCTGATGTCTCGGCCGAAACTGCTCATGCTCGACGAAATGTCTCTCGGCCTCATGCCAAGTATGGTGGAAAAGATGATGGACACCATTACTACCATCAATCGTGCAGGCACTACCGTCCTTCTCGTCGAACAGATGGTCCAGGAGGCCCTGGAAATTGCACATCGGGGCTATGTGATTCAGAACGGGAAAATTGTCCAGGCCGGCACTGCGCGTGAACTACTGGATTCCGAAGAAGTCCGTAAAGCCTACCTGGGAATGTAACCTCCCTTATATCAGTTCACTCAAGACAGCGAGACCGGCGAAATCCTTCTTGTAACCCCGTGTGTGGCGGTGCCCGAGCCTCTTCCCAGGAACTTTCAGCAACCGCCTTGGCTCAGCACCATGGAACAGCGGCAAGGTATGCAGGTTGGCGCCCTGCCGTGAGTTCATCATTTATGCATATCGACCAGTCTCTTTCCGAGCTGCCGAGCGAGAGTCAAATAGAACTGCCTGCCACTACGTTCGTGGTTTTCGAACACCTTCTCAAGATCTGTCTTGGAGATTCTCAGCAATCTGGTCGGAGCCATACAGATCGCATCGGCAGTATAGACGTCGTTGCCTACGACACTGGACCATCCGAATGCTTCTCCGCCGTTTTGCACGACGTATTCCTTGTGATTGGACTTTCCGATGCTGATTCGTACGCTTCCTGCCACAAGGAGAAAGAAGTCGTTGGCAGGATCTCCAGGGGCAAAGAGCCTGGTCCCGGCATCGTGAGACTCTTCCACGGCAATCTCGGAAATTTCGTGAATGGCCCCCTCCTTCATGTCCTTAAAAAAATCGGTTTTTGTTAGAAACATGACGGTCTCCTTTCTGTTGCGAGAAATCAGGAGTTTCCTTGATACGGCCCTTGCGTCATCCATTAGCAATTACGGGGTCTGTTAAACCAGTATTGTTATGTCCAGGCCTTTCGGTGGTGCCAAATGGTCTAGCGGTCAACTTGGAGTCGACGGTCACGAAACCGTCTGCCGTAGCGATCGATCAGGCTAGACCCGTCGTCACGTTTCTGAATCTTTTGTACTGTTGTTAATTGTACATTACCCTATTCTGGCTGGCAAGCAATCAAGGGAACCGTACAGAAATAGCCGTTTACCTGCATGTCGAGACAGGTAATGGATTGCGCCAGGCAAGCTGATGCCATCTTTGCAGGTCGACTTTCACGATCAATCAATCGTCCTTTCGATAGAAAGCCTTTGTTGGAACTCTTCAAACCCGACTGCTGCTGCTTCACCTCACCTCAACCTCAAATTGACATGGGGTGGTTTGTAATACCATTGCGGAGCAAAAGCATAATCCGTTAAAATCTTAATATCTTGAGTGAATTAGCATGAGGGACCGAGCAATGTGTCAGAGAGATATGCAGGTGCACAAGATACGGGGAGCCGTTCTGAGGAGCAAGGGAGTGCCCCTGAAGATCGAATCCCTGGAATTGGAGGGTCCGCGGGATGATGAGGTTCTCGTGCGTATCGCGGCCTCCGGGATCTGCCATACGGATATAGATTTCTGCGATACCTGGGATTCTGCAGATGTACCTGTGGTTTTGGGGCACGAGGGCTCGGGTGTCGTGGAGCAGGTCGGAAAAACAGTCAAGGGCGTTGCACCCGGCGATCATGTTGTGCTTTCTTACCAGTCCTGTGGACGATGCGGCCAATGTCGAAGCGGGCACCCCACGGATTGTGAATTCTTCTATGAAGCGAATTTCGGATTCCACCGCCTGGACGGAAGCAATGCTTTGCAGCGCAGTGGTGTCCGCGGACACTTCTTTGGACAGTCGTCATTTGCCACGCATGTGCTCGCTACAAAACGAAACCTCGTGAAGGTTCCCGAGGATTTGCCTCTGGAGGTTTTGGCTCCACTCGGGTGCGGCATGCAAACCGGCGCAGGAACCGTGATGAACTCTCTGAAAGTCATGACCGCGGCTAGCTTAGCTGTTTTTGGAACCGGAGCAGTAGGTCTGGCAGCGATCATGGCGGCCCATATAGTGAAAGCCGAGCCGATCATAGGAGTAGACATCAAACCTGCACGCCTCCAACTCGCTTCAGAATTAGGCGCCACTCACGTTATCGACAATCGTCAGGAGAATGTGGCTGCCCAAATCGCTACCATTGCAGGTAATGGCGTGGATTACGTGATCGAAACCACCGGGAATTGGAAAATGAACCGACTCGCCATTGAGGTATTGAATCCGGGCGGAACGGTAGCGCTCCTTACTGGAGGAAGCGAGACTTCTCTCCCTGAAGGAAGAAAAACCCTTGGGATTATCCAGGGGGACGCCATTCCCCAGCGTTTCATTCCTAAACTCATTCGATTGTATCGAAAAGGGCAATTTCCCTTTGATCGACTCGTAGAATTCTACGATTTCAGCCAAATCAATAAAGCCATTGCGGATGCAAAACGCGGCGACACCATCAAGCCGGTCCTGCGAATCAATACAGCGCCCTAATACAATTCGCATTGACAGACCTCATCTAAACAGCGGGGAAAAAGGCTCTTCCCGATTGTTGGTCGGAGCCAACATCCCTACCGGTGCACTTGGTCCCATTCATTTGTCGAGACATAGCAGGAGTAAAGAATTCTATCTTAATCGGATTATCCTTTTCGGAGCATTGTTAACAGGAGTTGGGGCTCTGCAAATAACCGAGTTACTGAGGCCGGACCATATGCGCGAATAATCCAGGATGTATGGCCATACGAGGCTATGTCTGCTCCCTATTATGGGACGTACGTTGCACTCTACCAAGAGGCCAAGCCTATTTGACAAATCGGAAATAATAATGTACTCTCAGGACATTCTAAGACCGGGGCCGCCACGGTTTTTTTTCGTACCATACAATGACATCGCCAGGTGGATCGTTATCGCTGAAGGACAGAACTGCGACTTGACTGGTGATCGGTTCCAGGGAGAGTTTTTCATGAGACCGGAAACATTGGCCCGCTTCGATCGTCTGCCCGAAATCTTCTTATTGGATATTGAAGATCTGAAGGAGCGTGGGACCAAAGTAGTGGGCATATACTGCACGTTTGCCCCCACGGAACTGGTGAGATCAGCGGGAGCCATTCCTGTCGGTCTGTGTGGCAAGAAACAAACTCCTATTCCCGCGGCTGAGAAAATCCTTCCAACTCGCTTATGCCCGCTTATCAAGTCCAGCTACGGTTATGCGCTCACCGATACCTGTCCCTATTTCGAGGTATCGGACTTCTTGATCGGAGAGACAACCTGTGACGGCAAGAAAAAGATGTTCGAGCTTCTGGAAAGAATAAAACCTCTTCACGTCATGCATTTACCATATTCCTGTTCCGACGATCAGTCGGTCTATTGGCGCGACCAGGTCTTGGTACTCAAAGATTTTCTGAAAGATCAGACAGGCACGAGAATCCGGGAATCGGAACTAAAAAGACAGATTGTCATTCAGAATGAGATCAGAAAGCTTCTGAAAAGGATTGTCAATCTGTGTACGAATACCATCGTGCCCATCTCCGGCATGGACATGATGACCGTAATGGAGTCGAAAAGTTTTGTGGTCGATCAGGACGTCTATCTGGCACTTCTTCGCGATCTGGAACAGGAACTGAAGCATCGAATCGCTTCAGGGCAATCTGAGTGTAAACCCGGCGCACCGAGAATTTTGCTTACGGGCTGTCCGATTGGAAAAGGTTCCGAGAAGGTTCTTCGCATTATCGAGGAATACGGGGGAATCGTGGTTTGCCAGGAAAACTGTACAGGCCTCAAGAGTTTCGATCTTCTCGTGGACGAGGAAGTCGAGCCCTATGCAGCGCTTGCGAAGCGATATCTCCAGACTCCGTGTTCCTGCATGAGTCCCAACGAGGGGCGTCTTATACTCTTGCAACGTATTGTGAAAGAGTTCCGGATTGACGGAGTCGTCGATCTCACGTGGTTTTGCTGTCATACGTACAATGTCGAAACCTATTCGGTACGAGAGTTTTTGTCTCAGGAATTTTCACTTCCTTTCATTCACCTGGAGACCGATTACTCCGAGACGGATCTTCCACAGCTACGGGTCAGAATCGAGGCCTTCTTGGAAATGGTAAGCGACACATTTTGAAAACGCTAAGAAATGAGGAGGTAGGAATGCGTTCAGGTCAAAAAAGTCGATATCACTTCAGACACTTCGCTGTTGCAGCATTTGGTCTGCTCCTATTGTCTTTGCCGCTTTCGCCGGCATCAAGCCAGGACATCCCGATCCTGAAGGTCGGTTACATATTTACGACGCACCACACTCCGTTAATGGTAGCTGCCGCCAAAGGAGATGAGTTCAAATCTATGGGTGTGCACTTGCATCCTCTTATTCCCAAGGAAAAGTACGAGTTGGTGGATAATGGCAAGAAACTGGCAATTCTCGATCTGGTGGTAAACAAGAGCGGGGCCGAGACTGCGACGCTCTTCGCTCAAAAACACATAGACCTTGCTATGGCTTCTGTGACGGCAATCATGGCCGGAATTGATAAAGGAACGCCAATTAAAATTCTCGGCCCATTGCAGACTGAAGGCATGGCATTGGTCATGCCGAAAGATTCACCTGTAAACGGTTGGGACGGTCTCTTGTCCTTGATTCAAACTTCCAAACAGCCGGTAAAAATTGGATACCACTCACCGACCAGTGCTCCAAAAATTGTCCTGGAAGGCGCCCTGAAACAGGCTGGCATCAAGGTAACCGGTGATCCCAACGATCTCTCCGCCAAGGTCCTTCTGGTAGATTTGAAAGCCACCGCCAATTTGATTCCTGCTCTCAACAGCAAGCAGGTAGAGGGGACGGTCGGGCCGTCACCCTTCCCGGAAGTGGCTGTGACAAAGGGTGTAGGTAAGATTGTTCTGGATCTCAGGGATTTGCCGCCTTCCGGCTACTGGCATGATTTTCCATGCTGCGTGACCGCAGCAAGAGAAGAGACTACTGCCAAGCATCCGGAAGTAGTCCAAAAATTTGTGGAATTGGTTGCTCGCTGTAACGCGTGGTGCGATAAAAATAAAGCTGAAGCAGGAACACTTTCCGCTACTTGGATTGGCGTGCCCGTCGAAGTAGGAAAGGCTTCTTCACTGGTTTTTCTGCCGAATTTCACCGAAGGCTGGATGCGTGGAGCGGGAATCTACATGGATATTCTGAATAAGATGGGGAATTTTAAGGGCAAACTCAAGGACCGGAATCTCGAAGATGTTAAACCGTTCCTGTTTGATCTGCGATTCATCGATCAGGTGAAACAATAGCCGAAACGTAAGTCGTTCCCGGATTTACTGGGAACGACTCCTTATGATTGTTCGATAAATGACCTCTCAAGTATTCTCCATATTGAATAGAGCGGCCTGGAGGCTCGTAGTTCCTCTCCTGTTCCTGGGGTTCTGGAGCATCCTGGCCAAGTATACCGCGAATGAGATCATTCTGCCGCCGGTCACGGAGGTTTTCGACCTGCTCGGCCATCCTTCGACTGATCTGATAAGTATGGGGTCGCTTATCTCGAACGTTCTGGTCAGTTTGGCTCGAGTGCTGGCAGGTTATCTTCTTGCGGTGATCGTTGCCATACCTTTGGGCATATTCATGGGATATTACGCTTCTGTTTTCAACCTGCTCAACGGCTTCCTGGGTCTCTTTCGCCCTATACCTCCTCTCGCGTGGGTGCCGCTGGTGCTGGCATGGTTCGGCGTCGCCAGCTTGGCCACCGTGCTGGGGATTCAGTTCGGAAAGTGGTATGTATACCTGAATAACTTGAAGCTCTCCATGATTTTCATTATTTTCATTGGATCGTTTTATCCCGTTTTGACGAGCTCGATACATGGGGTGAGGAACGTAAAAAGAACGCTCCTGGATTCGGCTCGAGTATTGGGAGCTTCCGAATCCAGCATTTTTCTGAAAATTCTGTTGCCTGCTGCGGCCCCCTCAATTGTCACAGGAATGCGTATAGGCCTGGGGGTTGGATGGATGTGTCTGGTGTCCGCTGAGATGCTACCCGGAAGTATCTCCGGAGTCGGGTATCTCATAACTCACGCATACACCGTGGCCCGGACTGACATTGTTATCGCTGGTATGATTAGCATCGGCTTGATAGGTGCTCTCCTGGATCTTGTGTTCAGGTACGTGGAAGACAAGAAATTCGCTTGGCAATATCTGACCAGGTGACACGGATAAAAAGTGATCGACAAAATTGTAATAGCGGTTGATTCACTGGAGAAGTGGTACGCCACCCAGAATGGAAACGCCATTCATGCCCTCGAGAAGGTAAGTCTGGACGTTTGCTCCAACGACTTCATTTGTATTGTCGGGCCTTCCGGTTGCGGAAAATCCACATTGTTGAGAATCATCGCGGGTCTCGAACGGTCTTCTGCAGGCTCTGTCACCTACAGAGGTACTGTACTTACCGGTCCCCGGAGACAAATCGGCATGGTCTTCCAGGAATATTCCCTTTTGCCCTGGCGAAATGTGATCGACAATGTCGCGCTGGGGCTGGAGTTCATCGGATTATCTCAATCTGAACGATTACAGGTTGCACGAACATTCTTGCGACTGGTAGGAATGGAAGCATTTGAACGGGCTCTTCCTCACGAGCTGTCAGGAGGCATGCAGCAGCGTGTCGCTATAGCTCGCTCACTTGCCAATGACCCCGACATCCTCCTTATGGATGAACCTTTTGGTGCTCTGGACGCGCATACGCGAATTCTCCTGCAAAAGGAATTGCTGCGCATCTGGGAGAAAAATCGCAAAACCATCCTTTTTGTCACCCACAGTGTTGACGAAGCCATTTATTTGGCAGATCGCATCCTGGTAATTTCCGGTCGACCGGGCAAAATACTCGAGACCATCGAAGTGACCATGCCAAGGCCGCGAGACCGCAGCCAGACTTCTTACGGCCGCATGGCATCGCGAATCCTCGATATTCTTGAAAAAGAAGTGGGATCATCAGTCTGATATGATTTTTCTCAACATTGAGTGTGAGCAACGTGGAGGAATGAACCATGAAAGGTCACATTTGCCACATAGAAATTCCGGCTGATAATCTCGGAACACTGCAGAAATTCTATAGCCGTGTTTTTGAATGGGATTTCGAGAAAATTCCGGGAGACATGGAGTATTACGGGATCATCCATGAAGATGAAAAGCCCATGGCCGGCGCAGATACGTCTCAATAGACTGTCTGCATCGGCTAAAAGCCAAATGCAACCACCCGTAACATTCAGCTACGCCGTCAAATCGTCTCGCATGCGTCGAGGTAGCCGTCACGGCACATGCAACTGGATCCGATAGGGCAGCAGCCAAATACCTCATCCTTGGGGCATCTCTCGCAGCGGTAATAATTTACCGGGCAACTCATATTTGATGATTTCAACGGCTTTCTCGATTTTTCATGCATGCTTGATTCCTGGCTCATGGCAATTCTCCGTGTGTCGCTTTACCAATAGGATGCCGATCCGTCCATGAAAGTTTCGCACCAAGAGCATCGGATTGGGTGATCGGCTTGCTGCAGGCTTAATCTAAAACAAATTACCGTTTGAACGGCAGATAACCAAATCAGGTTATTTTCCAAGCAATTCTTGCACTGCTTTGAGTAATTCCGTGGTGCTTACGGGTTTGTAAAATGTCCGGGAAGCCCCAAGGCGATCTGCGATTTGCAGACACATGGTACCCGAAGTTGCAAGCCCTCCACCTGAGATGGCTATAATTTTGGCATCGGCAAAATCCCGTCTCAGCTCTCTTATTACTTCAATGCCTTCTTTTTCCGGCATTACCACATCGGTGATGACCAGATCCGTGGGATTCTCGCGATACAGCTTCATTCCAATGTTGCCATCTTTGGCTTCAACAGTATCGTAACCGTGCTTTTTGAGAAGTCGGCTGTAAAGCTCCAGGATATTGGGATCATCGTCAATTATCAATATTCTTGATTGCACCATCCCATGCCTCTGTTCCAAATGTTACATATATATAGCATGTTTTTTTTTACAATGTGTGATGTTTCGTATTCGGCCAAATAGGTTCCAACATTATGGATTGGCGTTCCCCTTCTTTTTTAAGGGAATACAGCCATGATCGGCCAAATGTCTCTTGACGAGTTTCACCACATCCGCTTTTCCATAGGCTGAAGCTTCCACAAGGGCTCTATAAAGTGATGCAAGATCCTCTCTCAGTTCTGCAGCACTATACCGGGATAGCAGGACCTCCGCGACGTCTGCATGTCCTGCGCGAATTGCTTCAATGAGTGCCGAATCTCCTGCATTATTGTGACGCGTTACATCGGCTCCTTCGTCAACCAGAAGCTGAACCACCTCAGGATATTTAAAAAAGGCAGCTTCCATGAGCGCAGTGTTACCCTTGTTGTCGCTCGCATCCGGTCGTGCTCCGGAATTAATCAAGCCTTTGACACGTTTCAGATCTCCTGAACGAGAGGCAACAATCAACTCTTTGTCCAATCTCGATAGCGCTGGTGAAGGCTCAATATCATGCCGGCTCACCCCGTGAGCTTGTGAATCCATGCGCAGAAGGACGAGATTGTTCCGACCTCCGCCTTGAGCCTGTTTAATTGCTTTCTCGGTAATAGAGATCACGTGTTCCACCTGTACAAGGCTGGACGGAAATCCCCAGGTTATGCCGAGGCATGCGGTGACAGGAAGCATCGTGTCGCTTGAAGAGACAACTGCCGATTCGAGGCGTGACTGAACCTTTCTTGCGAGTTCCAGTGCCCGTGATTCTTGACATCCGGGAAGGACCAGCAAAAGTGTGTCGCTGTCGTAGCGTCCGAAAACATCATTATGCTTCACATACGACTGAACAATGTTTGCTACTTCTTTTCCAGCCAGATCGGCAATGTGCTGACCGAAGTCGTCTCTCAAGGCTGCATAAGAGTCCAATTGAATCATCATTACGCTTAACGGCGTTTTATTTTGTATGGATTGCAGCAATTCTTTCTTCAAAGACACAAGAATCCCTTCTCTTCCCAGGAGGTCTGAAGGAATATTGTCCTGCTCAGACGTTGTCGCATGAGCGCCTGCAAGACGATCCAATGCGCGAAAACCTTCTCGAACCCGAATTCTCAGCTCGTCCGGCTGGAACGGTTTTACCATGTAGTCATCGGCGCCTGCATCCAAACCTTCTATGATATCGTCGGTCTTTTCTCTTCCCGTCAGGAGGATCACGTAAATGTAGTCGCTTTTCTTTCTTTTACGCAGCTCACGGCAGACCTCAACTCCTTGAAGCCCGGGCATCATCCAATCGAGAATTGCCAATCTCGGTGGATCGGCGCTTGATAAAACTCTCAGGGCAGAGTTCCCGTCAGGGGTGACGATGGGATCGTGTCCCCATTTCATGAGTGTTGCTTGTAGCATTCTTAATGAAACGGGATCATCGTCGGAAATCAAAATTTTCCATGACTGCAATTTGCCCGAAACTGAGGTAAGAACTTCACACACGGTTTTGATTCGCGATTCCAGACGCTGGAACGCTTCTTCGGCTCCAGAGAGATTCTGAGTCTGTCCCATGGTCTCCAATTCGCGCACGATCCTCAGTATTTTCTCAGCACCAAGATTAGCCACGGAACTTTTCAATGCCTGAGCTGCAGAAGCTAATTGCGCAGGGTTCTTGTGCTGCAAGGCATTGCGGACGGCAGCCACCAGTTCGGGAACATAACTGAGGAAAAGCCCTGCAACTTCTCTCGCGAGGTCGTAATCGTCAAACATCTTTGCGATAAAACCCTGCTTGTCGAATTCGGCGACAGGACCTGGCACACTTGTTTCAATACCGGAAGAATCCGTATCGGGAACAAGCCTTTCAATGGCAGTCAGAACGTGCTCGGATCGTGATGATTGGGATGAACCCATAGGAACTCCTAAGAACCAGCGAAGAGTATTGCGACCATATGGCCGGCTAGGGAAAAATCGACCTTTTCTGTCCAAGAGAACGTGCGCGGCACCGCGTTTCAATGGTCAAGACTTGCCGAATTGAGAATAACAAAATTGTTTCTCAAACGTATAGCTCCACTCGATTGCGCCCGGAATTCTTGGCGTGGTAAAGAGCTTCATCGGCCTTTTTCAACATCTGGTCCATGTTCTTCACAGATGTTCCGAGAGCCGAAGTCACGCCCAGGCTCAAAGTACAGGAAACATTCCCCCCGGATGTTACTATTGGATTGTCCGCTATACAAGACCGTATTCGTTCCGCTGCATTTGTTGCTTCTTGCTCGTCGCAACCCGGTAAGATGATGACAAACTCTTCACCCCCATAGCGGCCCACTGCATCGTACGTGCGCAACGAAGAAGCAATCCTTTTGGCCAACTCTTTGAGCACGGCGTCTCCCACCAAATGCCCATATCGGTCGTTTATCAGCTTGAAATGATCTATATCGGCCAATATTACGGACAAGTTGTTCGATTCACGACGAGATCTCTCCAGTTCATTATGGAGAGCCTGGAAGATCGCCATGCGATTGAAAAGACCCGTGAGACTGTCATGTGAGGCCTGAAAGCGTGATTTCTCGAGTGAGAGAGTAAGCTCCTCGTGGAGTTGAACAATGCGTGCACCGGTTCTGATCCGGACCTTCAGTTCGTTTAGGTTGAAGGGTTTGGTTATGTAGTCGTCCGCTCCTGCTTCGAGGCCCTCGATAACATCATCCTGTCTGTTTTTCGAAGTCAGGAGAATGAGGTACTTGTACGGGTGATGTTCGAGTTTCCTGATCTCACGACAAATGTTGACTCCATCTATTCCCGGCATCATCCAATCGAGAATAATGAGCCTGGGAGCATTTTCTGCGGAAAGTAACCGCCAGGCGCACGATCCATCGGCGCAGACTATCACCTCGTGACCCCATTTTTGCAGTTGGGCTTCCAGGAGTCGTCTTGTAACGGGATCGTCGTCTGCAACAAGTATTCTCATTGCGGATTATCCTTCACAACATTTCTCAGTGCGTCCTGCACACTCATGATTTCCTTCTCGAGCGCAAGAAGCCTATCCTGAGCGTCTTCCATGTTTCGGCTCTTTCCCAGATTTTCAAGATTGAGAGCTTCTTCTACAGCTCGGTTAGCGGCGAAATTTCCTATCATACCCTTCATAGTGTGTGCTGCCATTTGAAGCATCTCGGGGTCGTTACGCTCGATGGCTTCCCTCATTTTGCCCAACAGCTTCGGTGATTCTTCTGCAAACAGATCGATCAGTTGTCTCAGGAGATCTTTGTCGTCACCCACCTGTTCCAGTAACCTGGTCTCGTCGATGTGCTCGCGATCTTCTCCTGTATAATCGTCTGTAGTGAAATCGCGCGTAAACTTGTCTATCGTGGAAAAAAGCTCTTCAGTATCGACCGGTTTTGAGACGTACCCGTCCATTCCAACATCCAGGCATCGTTCCCGGTCACCGGTCATAGCATGGGCGGTCATTGCTATTATCGGAATATGCTCACCTGAAGATTCTTCTGCATTCCTGATCGCTTTAGTCGTTTCAAAACCATTCATTTCAGGCATTTCTATATCCATGAGAATCAAATCGAAGCTCTCTTCCTTCAGAGACTTGAGGGCGCCTTTCCCGTTTGAGGCAACGGCCACCGTGCAACCCCTCTTTTCCAGGAGGCGAAGAGCGAGAGTTTGATTCACGGGATTATCTTCTACCAGGAGAATCTTAAGAGGACGTTTTCTCTCAGCTGCTGTAGCCTTTGCAGCCAGTCGATTCGGTTCATCCGGTTTCTGGGCGACACCCAGAGTCATTTGAATGGCTTCAAACAACTCGGCCTGCTTTATAGGCTTTTTCAAGTATGTCGACACTCCGCTCTGCTTGCAACGCTCTGCATCTCCTCGATTCCGTGAAGAGGTTAGCATCATGATGACAGGTCCCCGGGAGCCGGTTGTCTCAACGATCGTTCTTGAAAGCTCAAACCCGTCCATCTCCGGCATGTTAGCGTCAAGAATGGTGAGGAGAAATGGAGACTCGGTTTTCTGAGCCTCTGTCACCGCAGCTAGTGCCAGGGATGCTCTGTTCACACACGTGGGATTCATGCCGAATCCGGTGAGAATCTCTTTCAAGATTCTGAGATTAGTAGCATTATCATCGACCACCAGTACCGGCAATCCCATGAGATTGAAGCGAGTGTCGGTTTCCTGAAGGTGCTTGTCAGAATTCTCCTCAAGTTCGAATTTTGCCTTGAAATGGAAGGTGCTCCCTTTTTCAATCTCGCTTTCCACCCACAATTTACCGTGCATCATTGCCGCCAGTTTTGATCCTATTGCGAGTCCAAGACCGGTTCCTCCATATTTTCGGCTCATTCCGGTGTCCACTTGGGTGAATGAAGAGAATATCTCTTGTTGTTTGTCCTCAGGGATACCGATTCCCGTGTCGGACACTGTGAAATGGAGGATCGTTTCATTGGGAGTCGATGTCAATTCGGCACGCACGTTCACGAACACTTCGCCGGCACTGGTGAATTTAATAGCGTTTCCGACGAGATTCACTATGATCTGTCTCAGGCGGACGGGATCTCCTTTGAGGACGTCCGGTACTTCGGGTGATACCCGGAAAGCCAGTTCAAGCCCCTTATTGTGGGCCTGAATGGCAAGAGACTCCATCGTTCCTCCCAACATGTTCCGCAAACCGAATACAATGCGCTCCAGTTCAAACTTTCCGGCCTCGATTTTCGAGAAATCCAAAATATCGTTGATTAACCTGAGCAGAGAATCTCCCGATGCCTTTATTATTTCGAGGTATTCGGTCTGTTCCCCGCTAAGTCCTGTCTGCATGAGGAGTTCGGTCATGCCAATAATACCATGCATCGGGGTCCGGATCTCATGACTCATGGTAGCGAGAAAGTCGCTTTTTGCTTTACTTGCCGACTCTGCTGCCAATTTAGCTTCAACGAGATCGCTGACATCGGTTACATTGAGAATGACCCCGTTATAATCATTACCACTGAATATGGGTTGCACTCGGAGAGCAACTTTCATCCCTGCAAGTTCGCGGTTCTCAGACATGCCGGTTTTAAGGCTGCCCTGACGATAATTGTCTATAAGCTCTCTCAATCTGCCTGCTGAAGCCGGGTTTTGATGGCAATCAAAGATGTTCTTACCCACAACCTCTTCGCGCTTTAGCCCGGTCTTTTCCAGAAACCAGGTGTTCACTTCAGTGATTCTGTCGTCTCTATCCGCGACAACGATTCCCGCGTCCATTCCCTGAATCATTGTCCGAAGCTTGTTAGCTTCAGCGGCAGCTTCTTCACGTGCGGCAATGAGGTCCCTCACTGCTTGTTTTCGTTCGGTGATATCTTCGGAAATGCCCAGAAGATACCGCGGAGT
The DNA here is from genome assembly GCA_041740635.1 of Desulfomonilaceae bacterium. Taxonomy (GTDB): domain Bacteria; phylum Desulfobacterota; class Desulfomonilia; order Desulfomonilales; family Desulfomonilaceae; genus Desulfomonile. The sequence goes on from JBGSLQ010000010.1 coordinate 58,897, forward strand.
CCCATCATTATCGAAAATGGGTAATTTTTTCGTGTGCATGAGCCGAAGGCCGGCGTGTTTTGTTTGCACGGACTCCTCGGCGACATCCATCAAACCTCTTCTGCGGAGAGTCTCCATGTCCTGAGCATTAAAGGAACCGGCCTGTTCCGGTGGAAAGATATCATTACTGCTCTTGGACAACACCTCTGCCCTCGAATACCCGTACAAATCTTCGCTGGCCTTGTTCCATAGAACAAACTTCAAGCGCTCGGCATCCTTGAGAAAAACAGCGGTCGGCAAATTTTGAATTATTGAATCGAGCAGAGCTCTTGTCCTTCTGATTTCATCTTCCGCCCTTTTGTGCTCGGTAATATTGCGAATTGTCGAAAGACTTATTTTTCCCCAGGAACTATTGTCCATGACAACCGAATCGAGCAGTACGTCCATCAGGGTGCCGTCTTTTCTCACGTACTGATACGGAACAGCTTTAGCACTGCCATCACGCCAGAATGCAGGAAGGACTGCTGAAAACGCTTTCTTGGCAGATTCAGGGGTCATGATGAACGAGATTTTTTTGCCGATTGCTTCCTCTCTCGTGTACCCGGTTTCCTCCGTCCACTTCCTATTAATATTGCGGATTATTCCTTGAGGATCGATAGAATGCATCATTACCGGAGAGTTTTCGTACATGTGCCGGGATCTCGCCTCACTTTCGGCGAGTTGTTCTTGTACCCGCATTCGTTCCGTTACATCCCGTTGCATGATCCAAAAGGATCGGAGAATCTTTCCTTTGATATCACCTATTATGGCGTTCTCAAGGTATCTGATCCGGCCGTCTTCATCTTCTTCTCTGATTTCTTGGCTTGCAATCTGACAATTGCCGTCTCTCCAGACGCCGAGGAGATCTTGCGTACATTCCTCTTGAGAGAAGAGCTTCGACAAGGAAGAACCGACGAGCGTGTCTATGGACGTGTGTCGACGCAATTTTGCGAATTCGCTGTTCCCGTCGATCAGAGAAGCTTGCAGTATTCTAGGAATCATCTGTGACTTAGAGAGAGTGACGGGTATCTGAGATTTTACGGAAAATTCAGCCACTCCTACTGGCACTATATCCACAAGTTTCTTGTATTTTTCATTAAGGAGGATCTGCTTCTTTTCACTTGTCAAATCTTCTATGAGAACGAGCGCAGAGCGTTCCGTTCCCAAACGTACGGATCTCAAGTAGATTCTTGCCCAGATTCTGTGCTTCTCGAACTGCATCAACGCCGTCTTCACTTGAGGTTTTCTTTCGAGGAAAACTCTCTCTATAACAGCTTGAGCAGCCTGGCACGTCTTGGGTTCTGCGAAAAGAGAGCTGAAGCGGACACCAAGGAGTGCGGAACAATTCGTGCTGATCTTCTCACAGGCATCATTAAAAAATGTTATGCAAAAGGATTTATCTATGAGAAACACCGGTATTGGGAGAGCCTTTAACAGTTTGCCAAAGGAGGTCTTCGGCACCTCCTGCAAATCAAAGCTACCGGAAGAAGTAAGACTCGGGGCAAAGAAATTGTTTAGATCGATAGTCTCTGTCGCGACATTGGAATTGCGAAGCAGCTTGATTGCAGCATCGTCTTCAGCCGGTTCGTCAAAACTTGGCAGGTCCTTTTGACTCATGAGTTTCCTTTTCTGTTCAGCGCGGTAAATCAATGGAACTTCCGATGCCAACTTTACCAGATTTGAGAGGAACATCAGAAAGAATTTCGCTCCTGTTATTTCTCCCCACGATTGCAGCCAGTTTTCTATTGCCATCGTAGTCAGTCATTCTTTTCTGCTTTGTGCTTCTCATCTTTCTTGCAGTGGGATGGCTCAGCAAACGGCAAAGGCTTTGTTGAATTATCTCACAAGCTGCATAGTCGATGCAGGATCTTGAGATCAGGTACCGCATACCCCTCTTCTCAGCACGGGGGAATTGTCCAGACAGCGATTGCTTTGGATCAGTTCATGCGACAAGGCTTAGATTACTCTTGTGCAAGAAAAGGGCCACTGTGAAGTTTCTCATTTGGACGGGACTGGCCATGAGCCGGATAACCGAACGGCCGCAGGATAATGTGTTCAGGGTGCGTTTACTCGTTGGATGCAGGTAGTGAGAGCCGATGCGAAAAGATATTTTTGTTCTGGCGAATGCACCTTACTATGGAACAGATTCCATATTTTATGGAATTTTTCCCATATATGAGGAAATCCGGAAGTCGGCGCCTAAAGATTTTGTCTTCCTCTGCATGTAGGACAAGACTTCTGAAAACTATCACTAAGGATAGGGGACAATACATACGGATTTATTTTTTCTAACGTATTCTCAACAATTATCACATTTCATTTATGGCTCCATAAAACCGAAAAGTATTTAAGGTATTTAGTTATATTCAATCAATATTCATTTTCTTGCACTTTTTTCCTTTCTTGTAGAATAGATTTTCTGTAATATGATTTCAATCTGAAGAGGACTTCTATCAACCTCTGAAAACAACGGTTATTATCGCAATTCGGGGAAATTCACACATTCGCAATGTCATGGGGAGGGAATCATGAGCGCATTGGCAAAGCATCAGAGTTGGATCTCGGATGGAGGTAGTAGTCGCGCCTTCGTTTTGGAACAGTTGGAAGATCGAATTGTTCTGGATGGTGCAGTAGCAGAGGTCAATGATGTCCTTGATCAGACAACTGAGACCGGTTACGTGGATAATCTCGGATATGTCTATGTAGACAACGGCTGGTGGTGGGATGACTCCGGCAGCGGCTGGTGGTACGATGAATCGACCGGATGGTTCTGGAATGAGAATGACGGCTGGTGGTTCAAATCAGAAAACGGATTCGACTGGTGGTATCAAGGCGAGCATCAGTACTGGGCATACGAAATTTCCACAGGTTATTGGTTCTGGTATGACGACGTGACAGATATGATATGGGAACCGGCATTCACCTGGTTTGCGGGCCAGCTTGATTCGGAGTGGACGTGGGTTTACAACGATTGGAACGGAAGTGAGTATTATTTTGACGAACTGCATCACCTGTATCAGGATCATTACAGCGAAGCATGGTGGTGGTTTGACCTTCCCAACGATAACGTTTGGGAACAGTATAAGTCATGGTTTACCGACAGCTTTGGGGTCCAGGTATTCAATGATTTTGATTCCAGCGAATACGTGTGGGAAGACGATTTTCATCTCATTATCGACCATGCTCCGCCTACCAATGATGCGCCGGTAATGATTCTGCCATCAGCGCAGACAGTCGGTGAAGACACGGATCTCACGATTCCGGCTATCTATATTTATGACGTGGATGCAGGCAGCAACCCTGTTCAGGTGACCATCTCCGTCCAGCATGGTGTACTGTCGCTGTCTACCATTGACGACGACCTCTCCTTTAGCACGGGTGACGGCACGGAAGACGCTGTAATGATTTTTGAGGGAACATGGAGCGACATCAATACGGCATTCCAGGACATTCTGTATACGCCTGACAGCGATTATTGCGGTTCTGACACAGTATTCGTGGCTGTTAATGATTTGGGGAATTCGGGTCCGGGAGATCCTCAGTCCATATCAGACGCGTTCGATATAGAAATCTTGCCCGCTCCTGACCTGATTGCATCCTTCGGCGAGCCTGGTGACTCGGAATGGTTTCCCGTGGAACTCGGGGGCAATCTGTACTTCAGGGTGGAGGACGGCTTTGGGTGGGACCTTTGGGTGTATGTTCCCGGAGTTGGAGCCAGTGTCGTAGCTGAGGATGATGCCAATTGGGGAGATGGCCGCGAGATCGAATACCTTACGGTGGTGGGGGACACGCTTTATTTTGGCGCTACTGATTCCTGGGGATACGATCTCTGGAAGTATGAACCCGGAGGGAGCGCAAGCGTTGTAGCCCAGGATGAAGATTATTGGGGAAATGCAACGAATCCAACGCCTTTCACCGTTTTAGGGGGCAACCTGTATTTTACGGCAGAGGATGGCACTGGAAATGACCTCTGGGTCTATCAACCTGGAGACGGCCCAAGTATAGCCGTAGACGGCGATGCCACCACGTATGGAAACCACCTGTTCATTCATTACGTTGTGGCAGTGGGAGATAGTATCTACTTCAGTGTTGAGGATGGCCTCGGATACGATCTCTGGGTGTACCAGCCGGGAGTTGGCGCAAGTGTCGCAGCACAGGATGAAACCTATTGGGGAAACGATAGGTACATTATGTATTTTACGGTTATGGATGGCAATCTGTACTTCAGGGCGACTGATTCTAACGGATACGACATCTGGGTATACCAACCGGGACTGGGGACTGCGAATGTTGTGGCTCAGGATGAGTCTTTTTGGGGAGATGGCCATAACATCGAAGATTTCATCGCCGTGGGAAGCAGTCTCTATTTCTGGGCTCCTAATGATAGCTATAGTGTCGATCTCTGGGTGTATCAGCCAGGTTCGGTGCCTTATATTGTAGCCGCGGGCGAAACCCACTGGGGACAATATTTTCTCATTGGCGATCTTACCGCTGTGGGAGACAATGTTTTCTTCTACTCGGATGATGGTGACGGCTACGATCTCTGGGTCTATCAACCGGGTATTGGGGCCCACTTGGCTGCAAATGACAGCGACTATTGGGGAGATAACACGTCCACTCTGTACAGCCTGACCGCCATGGGAGATCGTCTCTATTGGTTTGTGGCGGATTCCGGATGGACTGACTCCGGGCTGTGGGAGTATTAGACTATTAGTTTGGATTTCGGTTGGGGCGGCAGAGTTCAAAGCATCTGTCGCCTTTTTTCGTTCTTGTCAGGAGATGAGCTGCCGATCTGTCAACTTCCGTGATAACAGCTCTGGCAGCGTGCCGGTCCACTGTTTCAGCAGCCTTTGGACGATTATGGAAATGGATAATCCGTTTCCCTGGCGTTGCAGTTTCCCTTCCACCGTAATTACCGTGCTGGTCAAGATGAGGCGGGCATAGATTTTTTGGATTCTCGGAAATACCACAAGATCGATCAAACCGGATTCATCTTCCATGGTGATAAACATAACCCGTTTGCCGGATTTTGTAGGAGGAGTGTGGAGAATGACCAGAATACCGGATACTCTCACTTTCCGGCCTGAAGGAATACGGCGCAAGTCTTTTGCCATAACAACATCTATGGCAGACAAATCCTCACGCAACGGCGCAAGCGGATGTCCATGACAGAATACACTCATTGAATTCGTTTCATTCAATGCTTTTACCGCACCGGAATGCAATGTTTCCTCAGATATATCCACGACAGACCTCTTGAGTTAATACCGCTTCGCAATCAGTAATCAAGATTTGGGGAACCTTTTTGAAAAAAGGTTCCCCAAGCCCTTCCAAAAACTTTTAACACTGGCCAGAATCCTTGTTTTTTCGATTGAAAAAACGAGGATTCTGGCGAATGCTAGAAGTTCTTGGGAAGGGGCTCGGGGAAACACTTCTTACAAGAAGGGTTTCCCCGATTCTTATTGTTTGAAAGCGCATTGGTATAAGGCCCATTCCGTACTCATTCCATCCAGAGCGCCTGCGCAGGAAAGCGCATTCATGAGTCTTTCCGAAGGGGAGAATCTGACGGTAAAGTCTTGAATGCCGGTAAATGGACCCCTCTTTTTTCGTTCAGAGATAATTCTCCGTGCTGTTGCCGGTCCAACTCCATTAATGACCGACAAGGGAACCCGAATACCCGGACCCTCAAGTGAGTATTCAAGATTACTCGCATTTACATGAGGCGCATAAATAGGAATACCTTTTCGCCGTGCTTCGTTCAGGATAACCCAGGCCGGGTAGCTCCCTACATGGCCTGCATTCAATAGTCCTATATAAAACGTATGAGGATAATGAGCTTTGAGGAAAGCGCTCTGATAGGTCAGATGTGCAAAAGAAGCAGCATGCGCTTTGCAAAAACCGAAGGAGGCAAATGCTGCCACTCGCCTGAAGACGTCCTCTGCCATTTCCGGAGTATGCCCCTTCATCAATGCTCCCCGGATGAATTCCTCCTTGAGAGAAACCATAATTTCAGACCAGCGATCCTTGGTCATTGCCCGCCGAAATTTATCGGCTTGCGCCAAAGAGAATCCTGAGAAGATATGCGCAATCTTGAGCACCTGTTCCTGATACAGGATAACTCCATAGGTTTCCTTCAGAATGGAATCCAGATCCGGATGGGAAAGTGGGACTGCTTCCTGTCCGTTCCGCCTTCTCACGTAATTTTCCACCATATCCCCTTCTACGGGACCGGGTCGGAACAGACTTATCTCTGCAATAAGATCTCCGAAGTGTTTCGGCAAGAGCCTTCCCACTAGATTTCGCTGGCCGGGGGATTCCAACTGAAAGACCCCAACCGTGTCGGTGCTTCTCAAAAGTGAATAAGTCCTTGCGTCGTTCAAAGGCACTCCAGCAAGATTGAGTGAGATTCCCTGTTTCCAGAGCGCCTCCAAAGCCTTGCGGATCGCCGTATGCATCCTGAGTCCAAGGATATCCAATTTCAATAATCCAAGAGCATCGATGTCATCCTTATCTAATTGACCAACGGGCAAACCCTGAGGAGATTCTCCAAGGGGAGTCCAGTCTCTGATATCGCCTGGAGTGAGCAGCACTCCTCCCAGGTGAGTCGAACTCTGGTGAGGTAGTCGGACTAATTTGGATGCAAGCTCAACGAGAAGCGTCTCCTTTTTGAGGGGAGAGTGCCTCAGCTCAGGTAATTCCTCCAGGGCTGACGTCAAATCCCCGCCTCGTAAAGACCAGGGCAAGCACGATGCCAAGTGGTTTATTTCATCCAAAGGGTAGCCTAATGCACGTGCAGTGAGCCGTACAGCGCTACGTGACTTGAAACTGAGGACAGTCGCAACCATAGCCGTTTGGCGTGGAAAACGCTCCATCAAAAAACGAAGGATTTCATCCCGCCGCTCTGAATCAAAATCGATATCAATATCGGGCATATCTGCTCTGGCTTCATTCATGAACCTTTCAAACAGGAGATTGTTTTCCAGAGGATCGACACCTCCGAGGGTAAGATGGACCACGAGACTTCCTGCAGCCGAACCCCTGACACTGTGCCGTATTCCTTTTGCCCGCGCAAAATCCACAACCGTCCTGGATAATAAAAACACATCGGCCATTTTCATTTGATTGATTGTTGCCAGTTCATGATCGAGCTGCCTGAGATATTCCAGAGGAAGCGGTTTATACAATCTGGCAACTTCTCTGAAACAGAGCTTCTTGAGTTTTCCGGAAGCTTCCTCTGCCTGCTGAAATAATGGAGGGTGTAACTTGCCGATGGGGAGCGAGAACCCCTTGCAGAGTTCGGCGATTTCAGCCGTATTTCGTAGAGCTTCAGGAAAGGGAATCCTACGCTGCATCTCCGCACCGGAAGCTAAAAAGAACGTATCATTCGGCAAAGGGTGAACCGGTCTGTGATGATGCTCCCGTTGTATCCCGGCAAGAGTACGATGGAGAATATAATCTTGAGGTTGAAGGAAAGTAACCTGATTCGTAGCGACAACAGGAACCCCAAAACTGGAAGCAAGATCCATTGCGGACTCCATCACCTGAGACGATTCTTGCATTTCGGCTTCGGATTTTCCATGGTTTTGAAGAATCAAAAATAAGCGATCCGGGTTATGCAATACCTCTCTTAATTCTACGAGAGCAATTCCTGCCATATCGGACTGCCTCTGAATAAGAGCCGATCGGATGCGGGATTTTCGCCCTCCTGCAAGACAGATCAACCCTTTGGACCAGTGCGCCAGATCTTGTTTGGTTATGGGATTCGTCGGGGTGGTCCCGCCTGCAAATGCAATCGATAAGAGTCGGCACAGGTTTCCATATCCTCTGAAGTCGGTTGCGAGAAAGGTTACATACGAAGCATCCCAAAGAGCGATTTTGGCGCCTACTATCGGTTGAATCCCTACTTTCGCGGCTTCCTTGCAAAACTGAACTGCTCCATGAAGGCCGGTGTCCGTTAAGGCTACTGCCTTTTGCCCCAGAGCAGTTGCTGCTTGAATTAATCCTTGAGGAGTAAAGGTGCCCCAGAGAAAGCTGAAGCTGCTTTGCACCTCCAAATGTACAAACGTATCCCCTTCCATTTTTCAGGACTTTCTTGGTATGTTAGATTTTATACGGATTCACAATCAAAGAGGTAAAACCGGGGAAAGCCTTCCTGTAAGAAGGTGTTTCCCCAGATATTACTGCTTTGAAAGCGCGTTGGTATTATGTTCCGGATCGGCGGATAATTCCCACCAATTTTCCGAGAATCTTGACCCGACCTCGTTCCGGGCCACTAAAACGGAGCACCTGATAAGCAGGGTTCGCAGGATGAAGTTCGATATCTCCATTCTTTCGTCGTAAAGTCTTGAGAGTCGCTTCAGACTCGATGCCTTCTACTAGAACAGCGACGATATCGCCGCTTTCCGCTTCCTGCTGGGGCTTCACGATGGCAAGGTCGCCATCACGGATGTATTCATCCTTCATGGAATCTCCACGGACACGTATGGCAAACACATCCTGAGTTCCAAAAAGAGTTGAATCTATCGGAAGATACTCCTCAACGTTCTGTTCAGCCAGGGAAGGAGGACCTGCCGCTATCTCCCCCACCAGAGGAATGGAGATCTGGGGCTTACGATTGGCCAATTGCCAGCGACGATTCTTGCCCGGGTTCCTCACCAGGTAGCCTTTACCTTCAAGTGCCCTCAGAGGTTTCAGTAAACTCCCGGAAGAAGCCAGTCCGAGTCCTTTACAAATTTCCCGGAGCGACGGCGGGCCGCCTTCCTTTGCATGAAAGGTCTCGATGAAGCGTAGAATCTCCTGTTGTCTTTTCGTGATCTCCATATCCATATAATAGAAAGCATACGCTTTCTTTGCAAGAGAAAAATGTCATCATTAAGAAATTTTCCACAAGATTGGCATTTCAGGAGTTCATTGGGCCTGAAAAGCGGCAGAGAGAAGGAGCTTTTCAGCAAGATGAAAATTTCTCATCTCTGTCGCATCTCGCACTCTGCACGTCTGAAGATATGCCGAAACCCGCCGGACAATAGTTCTTCCAATACTCTCGAAATAGTTATTGCACAGTTCAACATGCCCTGGTAACATTCGCCTAACATGCAAAGAAGTCGCAGCCAATAAACAAAATAGTCACCGAGGAGGGGATGATGAGAATGCTTGCCAAAAGCCTGCTGTTCATTTGTTTGATTGTTGCCCTGAGCGGAACTTCATGGGGGGAAATCAAACTCGGAATGCTGGCCCAGAGAGGAGCGGAAACCGCTCTCAAGGAGTGGGGCGGCATTGCGACCTATCTCAGCGAGCAGTTAGGCGAGCAAGTCACTATAGTACCTCTTCCATTCAGCCAGTTTATGGATTTCTGCGATTCGGATCGTTCTGCCTTCATTTTCACCAACCCGTGGTTCTACGTGAAAGCGAAAGTGAAGAAGGATGCAAAGGCGCTGGTCACCGTGAAATATCAGAAATCCGGCAGCATGATGGGCGGAGTAATTTTCACCCGGAGCGACAGCGGAATCAAGACTCTCGCTGATTTAAAGGGAAAAATCTTAATGTGCCCCAAGTTGTCTTCACCGGGCGGATGGCTCTTTTCCAAAGGAGAAATCGTGAAGGCAGGCGTAGTGCCCGAGTCGGATCTCAAGCTTTTGCTCGAATCACCCAAGGAATCTCATGACGACGTTGTCTATGCAGTAAGGGATAAGAAGGCTGACGCGGGAACGGTAAGGACAAATCTCCTGGAAACTCTGGCACGCGAGGGTAAGATAAATATTCAGGATCTTCTCGTGCTCAATGAAGTGCGTCACGAAGGATTTGTCGAGCGCTGTAGTACTCCACTGTATCCGGATTGGCCTGTCGCGTCACTTGGCAACACTCCTCCGGAACTCGCCCTAAAAATGAAAGCAGCATTGCTCGGCATGCAGCCGGGCAACCCCGCCCTGGAACAAGCGCGAAAGATCGAGCGATTCGTCGATGCCTTGGACTACGGCCCCATGGAGGATCTGTGCCGCAGACTGCGTGTAGAGCCGTTTAGGAAAATGCATTAGGTGGTAGTCAGAACATTTTCAAATCTTTCTTGATGAGATACCTGTAATGAAAAGTATCAGTGACGCCCGAGTCGCTGCCGGGCACAATCGATGGATGTATTGAAATATTGTCCATCGGCAGGGAGGCGGGTGGCTGCCAATTTTGAGGAACTACTCTTGAGAATCCGCGATTTCTTTCGAGAATCATGATAGAAAGTCAGAGGTACCATAATCACAGGCAAAGATCTTCTCTAGCCGTATAACTGAACAATAGGAGTTTTGTATCGGTGTGATTGTTAATGTTTTGTGTAGAAAAAATGGCGACTAGCGCCTATGCGCTAACTCGTAGAAAAATCGGGAGAGAGTCTGACGCAAATTAGTGTCTGCGGTGAGGTGAGACTTCTTTCCTAAACGTGGTAGGAAGGAAGATACTTCTGGAGTTCTTTCTGAGACGCTTACAATCTAATAATAAAACACGTATTCTGCGAAAATCCCGGAGAAAGTGACATCAGCGGTCTGGCCGGAGGAACTGAATTCTATAGCTGTATGACGCCATCCTGCCCTGACTGCGGAACATCCCAGTATGGTGTCCGGCAACTTGAGTCCTCCGGCAACGTCGAATTCATTAATTTTTGTTCCGGTTCGGATCGGCCATCGGTATCGCACTTCTAGTACTGGTGAAATACCACAGGTGAAACGAGGATTGTACCAGGCGTGAACGCCGATTGTTACGGGTCGCTGCCCAATAACTTGAAAAGAGTCCATTATCATCGGATGAGTTACACTCAAGGTTGGTTGGTTGGTCGTGAAGTCCAGGTTCACTCCGAGGCGCCACGTATCTCTCTTAAACACATCTACATCTGCACCGATTCGAAGTTCCGGCCAATAAAAATAGCCCTGCCCCCTATGAGTCCTCGTATAAGCATCATACACTGCGCGAACGGAGTAGCGTGCCAGTTGGAGTCGTCCGGCAAATTCCACAGCCGTTACCTGATCCACAAAAAAAAGATCGTTTTTCAGATCCAGCGCGATTCCACGTTCAGGAAAGAGAAATTTCCCGTTCGTCATGTTGTAAGAAAGCCAGGTGACTCTGACTTCCCCTCCTATTTGAGGCATATGAAGAAAAGGATATTTTGTGAGCGTAGATCCGGGAAAATCCGACTCCACAGCCCGACCCAGCAAAGGCACCGATTGGAATAATTGAGCGAATGGATCGGCCTGTGCTTCCTGATCGACCCCAAGCGTGTGAACACAAAGAATAAGGAAGAATAATAAATATATTTTTTGTACGGGACGGAAGCGCATCATATTCTTGGGCCTCTTTTACTTTAACAACTGACGATATCTTACTATTATTAAAGATCAAAATCAAGGGAATTGTAGGCAGGCGATTTTTTTAAAAACCGCTGATCTCGGAGCAAGGGGACTACATACAGCAAATGCCAGAAGTTTGTCCGATTTCGGTCTTCCTTCAGTTACCCACGGAGATGAGACGCTGGGACATGTCATTCCGAGGAGCGGAGCGATCCCGCGTCTCGCGAGACAATTCTGATACGTGCCTGTACCTTCAGGAGATTGCTTAGCTACGCTCGCAGATGACATGCTCGATGAGCCTCTTCCACCCACAACAAACGATTGCCTACAAAACGAAATACTTCTCAAGCTCCCGCTAGAAACTGAAGATTTACCATTGAGCGCATAATTCTATTGTGAACTCTCATTATGATTGACTATCCTCTCCGTATATTATAGAAGATGACGTCAGATTCAGAATATACATTCAGGAAGTAAATTATGGCAGCTTTCCTCTTCAGCGACACGGATGCTCCAGAAATAGAAAACCTGCCCCGCAGAGAGCGAGGAAAGCTCCGGCAACGCAGAGAAATACTCGACGCAGCTTTAAGCTTGTTCTCGGAAAAGGGGTACCACAACGTCTCCATACACGAAATTGCAAAAGAAGCGGAGTTCGGGATAGGAACCTTGTATAAATTTTTTGCAAACAAAGAGGCGCTATACAAAGCTCTCATCATGGAAGTTGGGGAAAAGTTTCATTTCGCTTTCATGCAGGTTCTTGAACAGGAACAGGATCCTTTTCTGGCCATCAAGAGATACATTGCCATGCGTCGGGAACTGTTTTCAGATAATCTCCCTGTCATGCGATTGTATTTTGCCGAAACCAAAGGAGCGAGCTTCAATGTCAGGGCCGGTCTGGACCAGGACATGATCAAGCTTTACGACGAAGGAATGGAAAAATTGGCTTCCGTATTCGAGAGAGGCATTAAAGAACGTATTTTCCGGAGCCTCGACCCGTATCACATGGCCCTTGCCCTTGACGGCATACTTAATGCTTTTCTTTTCCAGATTATGACAAATCCCGAGCGATTCGGCGAGAAAGACAGCCTCGCGACTGCTACGGATATTTTCCTGAAAGGGATATTGAACAAATAGAAGAGAACATTTCACACGCACTCAAAATTATCGCTCTGCGAGTTTAATCCGCTCATTACCAATTTGGAGACATCTCTGATGCAATCGAATGAAACGGTTTATGAACCATTCAAATGGATCGTGGTTTTGACAGCCCTACTATGTGGCCTCTTTATGGGCGGTTGCGACCGCCGGCAACAATCCCAGCCGCCAGCCGTTCCAGAAGTCGCCACAGTGACAGTTCAGTCACAGGAGCTTGTTCTGACAACCGAATTGCCTGGACGCACCTGCGCATACCTCGTTGCGGAAATCCGGCCACAGGTAAACGGAATCATAAAGGATCGATTATTCAAAGAAGGTTCCGATGTAAAAGCCGGACAGATACTTTATCAAATCGATCCGGCTCCTTTCCGGGCTGCGCTTGACAGCGCGCGAGCTTCCCTTCTCAAATCGGAAGCCAATCTGCCTGCAGTCAGGTTGAAAGCCGAGCGATCCAAGCAATTGCTTGAGGCCAAAGCGGTCAGTCAGCAGGACTTCGATGACAAGAACGCAGCCTTGAAGCAGGCCGAAGCTGATGTAGCGTATTGGAAAGCAGCCGTTGAGACTGCCCGTATTAACCTGGATTATACGCATATTTGCGCACCCATCTCCGGGCGCATCGGTAAGTCCACTGTCACCACTGGAGCGCTCGTGACAGCACATCAAGCTACACCGATGGCTACTATTCAAGAGATAAACCCGATTTACGTGGATGTTGCCCAATCCACTACAGAACTCCTTCGACTGAAGCGAAGCTTCCAAAAGGGACTGCTCAAAACCAACGGAGAAAGCCAGAGCACGGTGAAACTGCTTCTGGCCGATGGAACGTCATACCCGCTGGAAGGGACCCTACAGTTTCGGGACGTCACGGTGGACCCTACTACCGGGTCTGTCATCCTGCGAATAGTGTTTCCAAATCCAAAACATATGTTGCTTCCGGGAATGTTCGTGCGAGCCATTGTTGTGGAGGGAATGGCTGAGCAGGCGATCCTTGTTCCTCAGCAAGGAGTGAGTCGAGACCCGAAGGGCAACCCTATAGCATTAATCGTGGACGCAGAAGGAAAAGTCCAGCAGAAAAAACTGAAGCTCGATCGACCTATTGGTGACAAATGGCTCGTCTCCTCAGGGCTTGCCCCGGGTGACAATTTGATTGTGGAAGGCTCTCTGAAAGTCCGGCCTGGGGCTACGGTAAAAAGTGTTCCTCTTCTCGACGGCCAAAAGGCAGTCAAGACTCCTGAGGAAACTCACACCGTATCCAAAGAATCGAATTGAGGGGGGCGCCTGATGTTATCCAATTTCTTTCTGGAACGTCCGGTGTTCGCCTGGGTCATAGCGATCATCATGATGCTTGCCGGTGGGCTGGCAATGTACACTTTACCCATATCTCAGTATCCTCCTATTGCTCCTCCATCCATCTCGATTACCGCCTACTATCCTGGTGCATCCGCTGAAACTGTCGAAGATAGCGTCATTCAGATTATTGAGCAGAAGATGACGGGCTTCGACAAAATGCTGTACATGTCCGCAAGCAGTGATTCCTCGGGTGCTGCCCGGATCGAGCTTACCTTTGCCCCGGGAACCGATCCGGACCTTGCGTGGGCTCAGGTGCAGAACAAGCTCCAGCTTGCATTGCCGAGTTTGCCGGAGGTGGTGCAACGCCAGGGCCTCAAGGTCATGAAATCCACCAAGAATTACCTGATGCTCGTTGGATTGATCTCCGAAGACGGCAGCATGGATGAAAACGATCTCAGGGATTATGCGCAATCCAACATCGAGAAAGTGTTGGCTAGAGTTCCGGGAGTCGGCGAGGTCGAGAGCTATGGCACTCAGTATTCCATGCGGGTTTGGCTGGATCCCGACAAATTGACCGACTATCAGCTTACGTTTGATGACATCATCACAGCTCTGAAATCGCACAACGTGGAGGTTTCCGCCGGCCAATTCGGTGGCACTCCGGCAATTGAAGGTCAGCGATTAAACGCCTCTATTATCGTTCAGAATCTTCTGCGTACGCCTGATGAGTTTGCAGCAATACCGCTCCGTATCAATCGCGACGGCTCCATCATTCGTGTGCGGGACGTGGCTCGAACAGAGTTGGGAACCGAACAGTACGACATCATGGCAGAATACAACGGCAAACCGACAGCAGCCTTAGCTATCCGGCAGACCGCAGGAGCGAACGCTCTGGATACCGCTGATGCCGTTAGAGCCAAGATGGAAGAATTGAGCAGGTATTTTCCTGCCGGTATGAAAGTCACCTATCCGTATGATACGACACCCTTTGTAAAGGTGGCAATTGACGAAGTAATAAAAACGCTTTTCGAAGCAATTGTGCTTGTATTTTTCGTCATGTATCTCTTCCTGGGCAACATGCGAGCCACACTTGTTCCGACGATTGCCGTTCCCGTGGTAATTCTGGGGACCTTTGCCGTTCTCGGCCTGTTCGGGTTCTCCATCAACATGTTGACAATGTTCGCCATGGTTCTTGCCATCGGTTTGTTGGTGGATGATGCCATTGTTGTCGTGGAAAACGTAGAACGCATCATGACTGAGGAAGGACTGTCTCCTAAAGAAGCAACACGAAAATCTATGATGGAAATCACGAGCGCTCTGGTCGGCATCGGTCTGGTGCTGTCTGCAGTGTTCGGCCCCATGGCATTTTTTGCCGGTTCCACGGGAGTCATATACCGCCAGTTTTCTGTTACTATCATTGCTTCCATGCTTCTCTCGGTTCTTGTTGCCCTTATTCTTACACCCGTTCTTTGTGCATCCCTTCTCAAGCCCGTGGCCAAAGGACACGAAGGAGCGGAATCAGGTTTTTTCCTGTTTCGTCCCTTTCTCCTTTGGTTCGATCGTACATTCTTCTTTCTCAGAGATAAGTACGTGTCGATGGTTGGGAGCGTTCTTTCAAGGAAAAAGCGCTATCTCCTCGTTTTTCTCGTGATAGTGGTTGTGTTGGGAATATTATTTCATCGAATGCCCACCGCATACCTTCCTGACGAAGATCAAGGATTAATGCTCGTCCAAGTGATGCTTCCCGCAGGTTCCACAATGGAACAGACCAAGAAGGTCATGGACGAGGTCAAGGAGCATTTTCTTGTAACTGAAAAGGAGGCAGTACAGTCTTGTACCACTATTACCGGTATGAGTTTTTCCGGAAGAGGCCAGAATCTGGGCATGGCTTTTGTCAGACTGAACGATTGGAAACTTCGTCAGCGAGCGGATTTGCGGGTCACGGCATTGGCAGCAAGAGCAATGGGGAGATTTTCGAAGATTCGAAACGCGATGGTGTTTGCGTTTCCTCCGCCCGCGGTTATCGAGCTGGGAAATGCCAAAGGATTCGATTTCCAATTGCAGGATCGTGCCGGTCTTGACCACCATGCACTCATGGCTGCCCGCAATCAGCTCCTCGGCATGGCTGCGCAAGATCCGCGGTTGACGGCTGTCCGCCCCAACGGTTTGAACGATGTGCCCCAATATCGGATTAACGTCGATTGGGAAAGGGCCGGCACCTTGGGAGTTCCCATTACGAGCATACATAACACCATCTCGGCAGCTTTCGGCAGTTCCTACGTAAACGATTTCATTCAAGGAGGACGGGTCAAGCGGGTATATGTACAAGCTGACGCTCCTTATCGCATGCTGCCGAAGGACCTGGAAAAACTCTATGTGAGAAATACTGCCGGCAAGATGGTCCCCTTCTCTTCTTTTGCCTCCGGCAAGTGGACTTCCGGTTCCCCCAGATTGGAACGTTACAACGCGTTCCCTTCCATGAACATCTGGGGCGAAGCCGCGCCAGGGAGGAGTTCCGGTGAAGCCATGCAGGCGATGGAAGAGATTGTGTCCAAGTTGCCCAAGGGAGTAGGGTTCGACTGGACCGGCCTCTCCTACCAGGAGCGGATGGCAAGCTCCCAGGCTTCCATGCTGTACGCATTTTCCATTCTTGCGATATTTTTGTTTTTGGCAGCTCTTTACGAAAGCTGGACAGTACCTTTTTCGATCATGCTGGCATTGCCTCTGGGAGCCATCGGCGGAGTGCTGGCCTCGTCGTTTCGGGCACTGCCAAATGATGTTTATTTCCAGATAGGGCTTCTCACGACTCTTGGTTTGACCACAAAGAATGCCATCCTGATCGTCCAATTCGCGAAAACCCGATTGGAGGAAGGTATGGGGCTGATCGAGGCGACCCTGGAAGGGGCTAAATTGCGGCTTCGCCCCATTGTTATGACCTCTCTGGCTTTCGGCTTCGGCGTTCTTCCGCTGGCTCTGGCAACCGGCGCGGGTGCTGGAGCCCAAAAAGCTATCGGGACGAGCGTCCTGGGAGGAATGATAACCGCAACATTCCTTGCGATCTTCTTCATTCCACTTTTTTACGTCGTGATTTTCCAGATTTTCGGAAGCAAGAAGAAAGAACAGAAACATCCGAGTACGCCGGCAGAGCTGAAGCCTTAAACGGATTACCGTGATTCCGGAGAATTTCGATAACCCGATCCCACTCTGGTCGGGTTATCGACGCAAAAGGTACATTGTCTCAAACGCATTAAACAAATCGAGATACTGCTCCAAATAGCGGCTCAGCAAAAATTTTTCCCGGACGCTCTCGTGTGCCGCTCGCCCCATTCGCTCACGTAATTTCGGATGTTTAATGAGCTGAACAATTCTTTCGGCTGCTTCTTGGACGGAATTCACCAGGAATCCGTTCACTTCGTCCTGTATTTGATACTTGATACCTCCAACATTTCCACCGATCACCGGATTCCCCTTCCACATGGCTTCTGCAACCGTGAGTCCGAATCCTTCGCGTATGGACTTCTGCAAAACCACTGCAGAGCGGCGCTGTAATGCGTTCACCAGAGAACTGTCCTGGACACTCAATATGATTATTCGGTCTTCACGATTATCGAGAAGCGAGTGATAAACCTTCGGTCCTTCCGGATCGTCTGTTGCCACGTTACCCAGAAGCACCAGGGTTGCGTCTACTTCTTTTCTGGCAATCTTGAATGCTTCTATAACTCCCTTGGGGTCTTTCCATCGATCGAACCTGGATACCTGAACCACCAGAGGCAGATCCGTCGGGATATTATGATGCTTAAGCCTGTCTTCAATTTCTTCATGAGAAAAATCCCGATTCGTAATGGAAAACGGATTGATTGCAGGCATCATAAATACTTGCGGGGTCTCGATATTTTGCTTGTAGTCCTCAATACTGAGAATAACTGCATCGTATTTTTCTACTGTAGGTCGAAAATAATCCCAAAGCTCTTTGTCGGGACGTGACATATCGATGTGACATCGCCAGATCCAGGGGCCGTGTTTTTCATACTCGTTGATCATGAACAGCGGCTGGGGATCGTGTACTATCACGAGATCGTGGTCCAGATGATTTCGAATTGCATTTTGTCTTATGACGAATTCAAAGAGTTCCTTCTTGCGTTTTGATAGATTGATCGTATCTCCTTGGAGAGCGTTGTGAATTTTTTTCGTGATACTGAAGAAATCCGGAGATCCCTGGATTATTCTCCAACCGGTCTTTATCCCCACGCTGTCCATCAACAGGGTAAGCGAGCTTAACAGTTCGGCAACTCCTCCGCCGTAATATGTGGAATTGATATGAGCCACATGCTTACGCTGTAATTTTTCAGCTTTTTTGAAAATACGTTGAACGGCTTCCGGACCTATATACTGCTCATAATCTTCCAAACGGGCGATTTTCTCTTCCAAAGTTCACTTCCTTTTACTCTCGTTTTAATCAAATCTGTGTTGAATAATTCCTATTATTGACCGCCTATCCGCACCGCTTCTCGCACCATTTGATTTGCATAGCCCCATTCGTTGTCGTACCAGCTCATAATATTCACCAGATCTCCGTCAACTACGCGTGTCATGGAAAGGTCGATAACGGATGCACGTGGATCCTGTATGATATCTGAAGAGACTATCGGGTCTTCAGTTATGCCGACAACATTCTTGTATCTGGGGGTCTGAACCTCTTCTTTGAAGATATTTATAATTTCATCTACGGACGTCGGTCGTTCCGTGAGAACAACGATATCTGCTATGGAGCCTGCAGGAACCGGCCCGCGGATCGCTACACCATCGAATTTCCTGGAGAGCTGTGTCAGAACCTTTGTGGTCGCTTCCGCCGCGCCTGTGGATGTGGGCACGAAATTTACGGCTGCCGCGCGACCGCGCCTGGGTTTTTTGTGGGGCCCGTCAACGAGAGCTTGAGAGCCTGTGTACGCGTGCACAGTGCTCATCATCGCTTTTTTGATTCCGATTCTCCTGCCGATAATTTCCATAACCGGTGTAATGCAGTTTGTCGTACAGCTTGCAGTGGAAATCAGAGTCGCGTTCGCGGGATCGGGTGCATTGACACCGTAAACAACTGTTATAATGTCATCGCTTTTTGAGGGAGCAGAGAGTATGACTCGTTTGGCACCGGCTTTAATATGTTTTTCCATGTCGTCGCGCTTCGTGAACAACCCCGTGCACTCAAGAACGACATCTACATCGAGTTTTCCCCAGGGTAATTTTTCGGGATTCTTTTCATTAAACACTTTGAAGGTCTTTTCGCCGACAACCAGATCCTCCTGTCGGCTCCGGATTTGTTTGGAAAACTTGCGGTACACCGAATCGTAGATCAATAGATACGCGAGATCGTCCGCGGGGATCAGGTCGTTCACAGCCACGAGTTCCAGTTGCGGCTCATCCATAATAATTTTAAAAGAAGCCCGTCCTATTCTTCCCATTCCATTAATTGCGATGCGTGCCATAATTGTTCCTTTCAAATGATTCATTATTCTTATGCCGCAAGCCTCTCACCTGCAGCTTCTTGAGAAGCCTGCCTGCTAAGTTCGGAAGACACTGTACACTTGAACATTGAGACATTTGTTTCGATTCATTGATTTTTGGTCAGTATTCTTCTTCTCGGTAGGGCTAGCTTCAGACTCGGATTCATTGTATTCTTGATCCTGCCGTATGCCTTATACGGCAGGACCGATGCGCATCGAAGAAGTAAAATTAGGGAAACTCTTCTTGCAGGAAATGTTTCCCCGAGCCTTTTCCCAAGAATTTCTACTATTCGTTGAACTCCTTGTAATTTCGCGAGAAAAAGCGGGAATTCGACGATTGTTAAAAGTTTTTTGGAATAGTCTTGAGAACCTTCTTCTGAAAAGATCCCCAGTCTTACTGCTTTGAAGGCGCATTGCTGTCAAATACTGCACGGGGCATCACCATTCATGGAGTCGCATAGCTTCTATTTCGCAATATTGTGCGTTACCGGAGTAACAGTTGGTTTTTTATCCGGACTCCTTGGAGTTGGCGGTGCGTTTCTCATGGTACCGGTTCAATTCTGGGTTCTGACCTCGATGGGATTTGCGCCGGACGTCGCTATCAGGACAAGTTTCGGCACGGGCCTTCTCGTGCTCGTCCCCACCGCAATGTCCGGAGCGTATGCTCACCATCGCCTGGGAGAGGTTGTCTGGAAAGCTGCGGTGATTCTCGGGATTATCGGAGGAGCCGGGGCGTTCATCGGGGCATTTACCGCCGCACAACTTTCGGCAAAGTATTTGACGGTTTGCTTCGGGATAGTGGTGATTCTGCTGGCAATCCGCATGAGCACGGCTGGACTCGTCGAAACCGGCAAGCAGCGGGTCGAGAGTATTGGGCTTTATGTCTTGTGGGGTTTACCATTCGGATTTCTGGCTGGCTTGATTGGCGTTGGTGGAGGCGGAATTATGACGGTAGTCATGGTCCTGTTCCTCGGCTTTACCATACATGAGGCGGTGGGCACTTCCTCTGCGATGATGATATTCACGGCTATCGGCGGTGCTTTGTCATACCTGATCAACGGGCTCGGCGTGGTGGACTTACCCCCGTACTCCACCGGATACTTGAATTGGCTTCAATGCTTGTTGCTGGCTTCCGGAGTCCCTATGGCGGTGGTCGGCGCCAGAGTGGCCCACGCACTTCCCGCCCGAAAGCTGCGATTTCTTCTCATTCTCGTAATGTTTTACGTGGGAATCAAAATGCTCTTGATACTGTGAACCTCCACCCGGCAGCTTTTCCATGGGGATTGCCACAGCCAACCGTTCAGGGCATTGGAAGCGTATGAAAGGCACCGGTTTTACTTCTCCGGTCGCCTCGTGTAACCTGTGAGGGGAGAGGTATTCAATCTTCTTCTCACGAGTCTGGTTGTCCATGAACAAAGGAGATGCCATGTCCAGCATTCTCGATCTTCTCAAGGCGTTCGCAGGTATTTGTAAGACCCGACCTCTGGATCAGGGTTTCTGGAAAGTCCTGGGATCAGAGGTCACCATTGATCTAAAGGATATTCCGGAACTCCAGAAGACAGACGGAGCCGTCTACCTGAAAGGCCAAACCCTGAGTGTGCCTATTCTCGTGGTCAGAAGACAGGATAATGATTATTTGTGCGTAGAAAACCGTTGCACGCACATGGGCCGCAAGCTCGACCCTGAACCCGGCGGAAAAACTTTACGCTGCTGCAGCGTCAGTCACTCAATGTTTGACGATAGAGGAAATAAGCTTACAGGACCGGCAAAAGGCCCGGTGAAAGTTTATTCTTCCAGGGAAATCGATGGGAAACTCGTAATCGATCTGACCTGAACCTTGCGCGTGCAGATTCCCGGCGAAAGGTTGGGGATTTCATCTGAAATCGAAATGTCCGGGCTCCTCGTAAACCTCCAACAGCTTCACTATTGTAGGATAGCCCCAATCCAAAGCTATATGGATTGCTTTCTTTGAGTATTTATCTGTAACGTGCACATCACAGCCGTTTTTCAGAAGTAATTTCACGATCTCCGGGTGGCAGTTCCTGCATGCGTGCATGAGAGGAGTGTTGCCCTGCTCGTCTCGTTGATTAACATTGATTCCTTCGGCGAGATGTTGCTTGACTGCTTCTACATCACCGATTTTGCATGCGTGAATCAGATCCGGAGTGAGCGATTCAGTTTTGGACCTATTTTCCGCTACCTCCAGTTTCCGGTTCCCCAACTCCGGCATGATCACAGTGCCCTGATACTGGGCAATGACCTCTCTCAGAGAGCTTTCCGACAACTCGTAAGGAGAGTCCTTCTCCAGGAAGCGTATTCCATGATCGCCAGGAAAAGGCAGGACATGATCGAACGTGTTCTCCCGAATCTCTTCAGGAATTCCCGAACCTGAGAGAAAAGCAAGGCAGTAGGGCCATTCCACGAGGTGCTTGCAACGAGAGCACTGAATGCTCTCGGGGCAATCCAGGATTGCAGCGAATTTTTCGTCAAGTATGCTCATAGCTTTGGAAAACATCTACCTTGATCTAGATACCGTCATGCATGGACGGATCGGAAATCCTTTTGAGTTTCACAAAAGCTAAATTCGACTACTCTTTTTATAGTAATTGCCAGTAGAGGGAAACAGCCGGCAATCATAATTAAGTCCCTTTCAAAGCGGTTTGATTATAGCAGAAATTGTCCGTAGCGGCGATGAAAAACAGGGTTATCCGGATGTGGCCACCTGAAACAGGCCTACTGCAGACACAATTTTCTTGTACGTCAGGCGTACCCGTGTGTGCCCCTCCCAACTTTTCCCGCCTCCGGTTGTCATCAGAATAATGGAACTTTTACCACGAATGGCGGTTTTCTGGTGCATTGATATGAACGATTTGAAAAGAGAAATAGTTTTGGCGGGAATGGCGGATTTGCATTTTACAAGGAATTCCCGAGGATCGTTAAAACAGGTTTTCCTGGAAATTACCCGGAAAGCCCATGTACTTTTGCTCTGCGGTGATATCACGGAAGCCGGACATGTCGAAGAAGCTCGGGCTCTTGTCGATGAACTGAAAGCAGTGAGTAATTTTCCCATTATTGCAGTCCTCGGAAATCATGATTTTGAACAGGGGAAAGAAACCGAAATCCGTAAGCTTTTCCGTAAATCGGGAATGATGGTCCTGGACGGAGAAACTTGCGAATTCTATGGAGTGGGTTTTGCTGGAGTAAAAGGTTTTGGCGGAGGATTCGGAAACCGTGCTTTGCAGCCCTGGGGTGAACAGACTATCAAGCAGTTCGTAAACGCAGCCATAAAGGAAGCGACATCACTCGAATCGGCTCTCGCGAAATTGCGGACCAAGAGGAAAGTTGTATTGCTGCACTATTCGCCCATACGGGAAACAGTGCAGGGTGAGCACCAGGAAATCTTCCCATACCTGGGCTCCAGCAGGCTCGAAGATCCGCTGAATCGATTTTCGATTACTGCGGTATTTCACGGTCATTCTCATCACGGAACTCACGAAGGAAAAACCGCTAACGGCACTCCGGTATACAATGTGGCTTTAGGAGTGCTCGCTCAAACTTTTCCGGAAAATCCGCTGTATCGACTTGTAAGAATATCTTTGGAGTAAAGGGGCAAAAAGAATGAATAACGAAAGTGCTGAGTATATGCACATTGAAGAAACAATGCCCCAGATCTGTGCTTCCGACGACGACACTGTCGCCCCGGAAACGATCGAGTTTTACCGGCAGGCAATTCACACTGCCAAACAATCGGAGGTCCAGTTCCTGATAGGAGGAGCTTATGCTTTCAGATGTTATACCGGCATAGTCCGGAACACAAAAGATCTGGATTTCTTCATTCGACACACAGATTTGGACCGTTTCCTAAGGCAGTTCCTTGCCAATGGCTTCTTGGTGGAAATTACGGAACCTCAATGGCTGGCCAAAGCAAGAAAAGGCGATCTTTTCGTCGATGTCATATACGGTTCCATGAGTGAGGTTACAAAAGTGGACGACCGATGGTTCGAGCGTTCGAACAGGCGTACGATACTCGGTCATGTGGTAGATATATGTCCTGTGGAAGAAATGATATGGTCCAAAGCATTCGTTTTGGAAAGAGATCGATTTGACGGAGCCGACATATCGCATCTCTTGCTGAAATGCTCGGACGAAATCGACTGGGATTATCTTATCGAACGTTTCGGACCTAACTGGCAGATGCTTCTTATGCACCTGGTTCTCTTCAGATTTGTGTACCCTTCAAAAACCAACCTTATTCCCGATCGGGTGATCCGAACGCTGGTGGACAGGTTTGCATCCGAATCGGCTCACAACCATGACCGCGGCGTATGTAGGGGAACTCTTGTTGCTCCATCGCAGTATAAAATAGATGTTCAGCAGTGGGGGTTCAAAGATGCCCGGTTTGAGTAAACCGTAGATTCATGTTCGAAAGACATGTGAGCCAGCGTACGAAGTACGAAGGCTCACAGGGTGGTTGTGGATTCAAAAACAAAACCCTCGATTATCTCAAGCCGTCCTCTTTCTTCGCATCCTCTTTCTTCAATCCACCTACTCTCGGCAGCGGACGCCCCGATGCAGTAACCACAATTGCCACTACGATTTCATCACCCCTTGGGGCATCCTGAACTCTCACGGCCATGGCATCGAAATGGGATCGCACGAAAGCCGCATCCTTGTAATGCAACGGCACATCTATTTCCGTCCCTGAACAACCCATTTTCTTGGATGACGGGATCAGCGCCTTTCCTCCACCCACAGCGTCCCTGAAAGGTCCGCCAAGCTTAGGATGGAGAATTGCGGCCGCATGCTCAAGCTCACCACGGTTCCCGACAATGGCTGCCTTCCCGTAACTCTCGACCTGCTCCGGAGCTATGCCCAAAGCTTCCACAGCCATCTTTGCCAACATTCCCCCAAGCTCTTCACCTACGGTTATCAATTCATCAATCTTTTCTTCATATCGGCCCGCAAAGGGATTCTTAATAACAGCCACCGCGGCAGCTCGCCTGGCAGCGGGTTGGATAGGTTTGCCCGCTTCTATGCGGGTCTCTTCTACAATCTTGACGATCTTCCGTATCTCCATTCCATAACTCCTTTCAGTGTGTTCTGATAGCATTTCGGAATTAAAAAAGTGAAATTGGGGGGACATTCTTTACAAAGAAGGTCCCCCCAATATTACTTCTTGAATGCAAAATGGTATCACAATACGTGAATCAGTGGGGAAAAGGTTTTTGTGCAAGCCATTTTACCCTGGACGACCACGCATGCTCCATGAATAGTCTGTCTCTCCACCAGTTCTTCGGCGCAGTTAATGCCCTGCCGAAGGGCTCGATCGATTTCGGATGTGTGTAAAGTTCCGACCGAGACAGTGACTTCCACTCCCTTCAGGTCTGTATCCGGGTCGAGCTGTTCAGCGAGGACTCGTTTCACCGAGGGATGGGCAATATAGGTCGCGTTGGCTACTGTAGTAGCAGCCGCATCAGCCACCGACGCTCTGGCAGCGAACACGGTTGCTGCAGAGGCAACCCCGCGGCTTAAGCTTCGCCCTCCGAGCCCGCTTGTACAGATACCTCCCACTTGCAAAGAAGGATGCACGCGGATTACGTGACTGATCTCATGAGAAGAAATATCCGGCCGAATGCCTATTCGGAGCGACTCGGGGTCTTTCAATCTCACGGCAATATCTCCGCCGTTGTTCACTACTATTTTAGTTAGACCTTGTTTATCCAGAACATCTGCCGTCGCGTCCCCTATGGTCCCAGCCACTGCAGCCATGGGGGTAAGGTCCTCATGCCCCACGAGGGCTACCGCCCGCCACATTTCATGCACGAGACTTCCGGAGGATGGTTCCGGAATTTGCCCAAACGGTTTTTTCAAAGTCTCCCACTCTCGGGCGATTTCTTCGAGAAAACCGACAGCGGATTTGGCGGCTTCCATGCAGACGTCAGGCTTCGGCAGTCCGGATTTCAATCCCTCGATGAACATGCGCAGAGGGCCGCATTCCACCAGGATCTTTCCGTCATCCAGCGCAACAATGGTGTGCTCCCAGGCTACGTTCTACTCCTTTGCAGCGAATGGCTTCATAGCTTCCACGTGGCCGCCCATGTCACGGAAATCTTCCAACGTCATGGTGTATTCGACCGGACAGACAGTCGCGGGAGTCGGCACCCAGGTGAATGCGCCGGGCATCACTTTTTCCACATCCACCATGAAGTTTATTCCTCCTCCGGGAAGCACGAACGCGGGAGCGCCTCCAATCGTTAGACGTGCCTTCATCCCGTGTACCGCCTGAGTCAGCTTTATGGGATATCGAGTGACTCCCGCACGGGCACTTCCGCCGGAACCACCGCAATAGACAGCGGACACCCTGGATTCCTGACATGTTGCTGCGAGTTCCGCAATCGCCGCAGCAGTATTTGAAGGCATGGGCAGTTCGGACAATTTTCCATGGGAACCGACTTCAAAGTACGCGGAATTGCGGCCGGTGGTCTCCGTGATAAGAATTTTCATTCCCGGCTTGGCTACGCCCATATCGATGGACTCGATGATCGTCGCGGGATCGGTGATGGACGTGCCACCCCATCCGGGACCGTGATCTCCGAAGTATCTGCCTGGAGTGCTCCGTTTGAAGCGCAGGCGAATTCCGCTGGGCTTCGCACCAACGAACACTCCTGCTGCGTGCTCGCTCATGAGACCCGTGAGGTGGGAATCCAGGACGACGACTTCGTCAGCCACTTCTCTGAATATATTTGCGAACAGTCCCAGAGTCGCGCTTCCGCAACCGACTCTCATGAAGTCGTCCTGCTTGCCGTCAATGAGGGGACGGTTGCCTACCTGCAATTCAAGGCTGCTGCCGTCCTCAATACGGAGCTTCACTTTCCTACGATTAGATATGTCCGACACCAGGCGTGCGACTGTTAATCCATCCGGTCCAGTAAGAAGGTTTACTCCACCTATGGAAAGGATTTTTGAACCGTATTCTTCGGTAGTAAGGTGCCCCACCTTCTTCCTGCGGTGGATTATTGAAGCACCCTCCGTGCCTATAGTGGTATCCGTGTCGATCTTGACCTTTACTCCGGAGTAGCTGAGTGGCGCTTCAGTCACTACCGTCACGACGTCCACGCCTTCGACCTTGGATTGAACTATGTGCGGCGCAGGCTTGCAGTCCGGGTACGTGGTTCCGGCACCGATTGCCGTAATGAGAGGGGTCCGAATTACAGGGTCCCAGTCCGGGCCGACAAGGTGACGGACATCTTCATAGGTTTGCAGCGCAATCGTGCGTTCCAGGGTGCCGTTGCGATTTATGAATCGCTGACATGCCCCGTAAAAGCCTTCCTTGACCTGACACCGGATAGGACAAGACTCACATCGGACAGCACCCGCAACAGGGGCATCCTCGGGAAAAAGCGCATCTTCCGGACAAACCTTGAGGCATGCGCCGCATTCCGAGCAGGAATCGCCGATAATCGCTTTCTTCTTGGACAGCCGAATAGCGCTTTGCGGGCAGTCTGCCACGCATGCGCCGCATCCTTTGCATTTTTCGCTATTTACGCGCATGTGACCCGTATATTTTTTTCGATTCGCAATCGAAGAAGCAAAACCGGGGAACTATTCTTACAAATGGATTATAGCTTGAACTCAGATAGCCGGAGCAGGATGCGGTGACCAGCGGGAACCGCATCGGTCGAGAGTCTTTTCGCGACAGATGCGGTTCGCTTTGCTCACCACATCCTACAACAAACTGAAGCATCTGATCTTGACATTGCGAACGCAACCGCTGTAGGGGTCCCGCGAACACGCGGGATGCCTGCCCTTTCCCGGAATGACCGGCACGGAGGCCGGTCGCTACCGGGCACCCACAAGGGATGCCCCTACCGATCCGCATTGGCCCTGGCACATATGCCTGGAGCAGCCATTTCCAATCGACTCTCATTTGAACTAATGAAATAAACCATGTATAGAAAAGGTTCCCCAAGTCTTACTGTTTGAAAGCGCATCGTATCGAACGTCCTCAGAATAGAGTTCCGCTAAGACGCCGATACCGAAGCGAGATTACAGCAGCTTTGCTTTGCGTACTGCAGGCGGCGTATTCCTGCTCACGCTGACGTGAATTTTGCCGTCAATCATCACCATGGAAACACCGGGAACGTCTCCGGCTCTAATCGCGTCCAAAGCATTCTTTCCGACTGAACCCATGGGAGCGTCAATGGACACGAGGTCCGCGGCCAGACCTTCACGCACAAATCCCCTATCCAGCTTGAAAACTTTGGCAGTATTGCCGGTGGCCATGCACAGAGCCTGCTCGGGTTGTACATCGGTGAGAGACGCGGCCATGCAGATCACTCTCAGTACGCCCAGAGGTACGACGCCAGTACCGGATGGTGCATCGTTGCCGATGATAAACCGGTCGAGACATCCGTGCTTCATGCCTAGATTGAGCGCTTCCACTGTGGCTTTTGGATTTCCGCAGTGAACGATTTCGAGAGTGTACGAAGTATCTTTTACCAGCTTTTCAATTTCAGCCACTGATACCGATGTGGGACCGCCGTTTACATGGCACGCCACATGCGGGTCTGCGCCTATAACCTGATCGGCCGTCACGGTGTCGCTTCCCGGTATGGACGTCCCGCCTGTGTGCATAAGCACAGTCATTCCACATTTCTTAGCCCATTTAACCATGGGAGCTGCGTCTTCGGGAGACTTCACCGAACCCAGTCCTATTTCCCCCACAATCTTGACTCCCTCCCGGGCCATTTCCTCAAAGTCCTGTTCAGTGAGCCCTTTTTCCAGGATAACCGCACCACCGATCACTTTGGCTCCGCCGGGCCGGAACGAAGCAAACGATTTAGCGGCAAGAATCGCGAGGGCTTTGGTCCCGGCCGGATCTTTCGGTCTTCCGGGAAGATGCACTTCTCCGGCGGATATAACCGTGGTTACGCCTCCATGCACCTCACTGTCTATGAAACCGATTTGATTCTGACGAGGAGTAAAGTCTCCGAAAACCACATGGCAGTGGGAATCGATAAGACCTGGAATGATCGTGCTGCCGAGAGCATCCACCACCTGGTCTGCTCCGGAGGATTCAAGTTCCGCGGTCTTCCCGATTTTCTGAATTTTGCCGTCAGAAATCAGAATGGCATCAGCCTGGAGAATCGGATTCTGTATGTCGCCACTAATCAGTGTTCCAATATTCTTAATCAACGTTGTGGACATTGCGAGCGCCCCCTGTGTCTTTTACATCGTAATATAACCGGGAACGGGGAGGTTCCGCTCTCGGATCGACACTACAGGAAATCTCGTCTGCCTCCAGATTTTCCTGCCGTGGATTGGACGATTCATCTCAGGTTTGTGCCACAAGGCAAGCTTTCATCACTCGTTCCAGGTTTGCGGGCAAACTGTAGATTCTTACCCCAAGCGCATCCTTTATAGCGTTCAGTATTGCGGGTGCAGTGGGAATAAGAGCGGGTTCCCCGACCCCTTTGGCTCCGAACGGGCCTGTGGGTTCCGGATCTTCGATGATTATGGACATAATCTGCGGCACGTCTGCGGCACAGGGAATATGGTAATCCTTCATGGACTCTGTCCGTCCAGGGAAGAATTCTTCCATAAGAGCAAATCCGATGCCCATTACTACGCCGCTATAGATCTGACCGTGTACATTGCGTGGATTGATTGCCTTTCCGACATCGTGAGCGGCAACGACCTTGAGCACCCGCACTTCCCCGGTGAGCGTGTCTACCTCGACTTCAACCAGGTGAGTGGCGAATGCATAGGTGGAGTACGGACGTCCATGACCGGTTTCCGGATCGAGGGGGGTAGTATCGGGATCGAAATATCCCTGCCAATTGAGCGGTAATCCCGCTTTATGGGCTCGTTCGGCAATGCGTTTGAAAGAAACGCCGTCAACCACGTTGGTCTTTGAATGGACCCATCCGTTTTCCAGGACCAGTTGGGCCTTGTCTGTCTTCAAGATCGTTGCAGCCTGGGTCAGAATCACATCTTTCAGCTTCTTGGCTGCTTCCAATACCGCATTTCCCGAAATATACGTTTGGCGACTTGCAGAAGTGGCGCCTGCCGACGTCGTAAGCATCGTATCTGCCACGATGAGGCTTATCTCATCAGGATCGATGTTCAGCTCCTCAGCGGCTATCTGTAGCAGGACCGTGGAAGAGCCCTGTCCGATATCGGCAGCACCGGTGAATAACGAAACATTTCCATTGAGATCGAGTCTCATCTGAGCGCTTGAGGGATTTCGCATTCCTGTATTGCCGATTCCGTACATCATGGCGCCGATGCCCACGCCCCGTCGTACGTATGGTTTATGCTTTTCTTGTTCCTTTCCGGCAATCGCTTCATGGTAGTGAGGGCTGATAGCCTCGAGGGTTGCACCGATTCCCACACTGGCCTGCAATTCTTGGCCTGTTGCTGTCGTGGAACCTATCCGATAACAGTTTCGGAGCCGGATATCAAAAGGACTAAGGCCCAGGCGCTCAGCCAACATGTCCATCTGGGATTCATGAGCCAGGGCTACCTGGGGTACGCCGAATCCTCGCATCGCCCCAGCCATGGGATTATTGGTGTAAGAGAATCGTGATTCAATCCTTACATTCGGTACTTCGTACGGTCCCGTCGCGTGCACCGCGGCCCTGCTCACAACGGCCAGACCATAGGAAGCATATGCTCCGGTGTCTCCGGTGATGGACACGTCCACAGCGAGCAGTCTGCCGTCCCGAGTTGCCCCGGACTTGAACCAGATCTTCAATGGATGGCGTTTCGCTGTTGCCAAAAAAGCTTCTTCCCGCGTGTATACCATGCGAGCGGGTCGTTGAAGAAGGAATGCTGCCAGACCTACAAATCCCTGGACGTTCATATCCAGCTTGGAACCGAATCCCCCTCCCGTGGCCGACTGAATGACGCGAACCTTGTCCTCTTCTATCCCGAGCAGATCTGCAACGTCTTTCTGATCGTAATGAGGATTCTGGGTGGAAGCGTGGATCACCAGCATGCCGTCTTCATCCATGTATGCGATTCCCGCATCCGGCTCCAGGTAGGTGTGCTCTACGAATCCGGTGGTATAGACCTGTTCCACAACGACTTCGCAATGCTTGAATGCTTCGTCGGGATTTCCACGGAGCACGAATCGCGACCCCAGGAGATTGCCGCCTTCATGGATCTCCGGAGCTCCAGGTCTCAGGGCTTCTTCGGGATCGAAAACAGACGGGAGATCTCTGTATTCCACGCGGATCTCCGTCAAAGCCCGTTCGGCAGACTCAGGCGTTTCCGCCGCTATCAGAGCCACAGGATCGCCTACACATCGCACCTTGTCGTCGGCAAGCAGACGCTGGTCCTTGTTAATTATCCCCAGACGATTTCGTCCCGGAATATCACGAGCGGTGAATACTCGCACGCAACCAGGCACCTTTTCTGCGCGACTTACGTCGATCTCGAGAATCTGAGCATGATGTCGATTGCTCCTCAGTATGAGGAGCGTCAATGCCGACGGCATTTCCAGATCCGCGGAAAAGACGGCGGTCCCTAATGCCCGCTCCGCAGAGCCGGTTCGACGAATGTTTTTTCCTATGTGACGGAAGGAAGCTTCTAGCATGATAATTGTTGTAGACCTCGAGATTACTGCGGACAGCAACTGAGCAGGGGCTTCAATCACGTCCATACCGAGTTTACAGTACGGCAGTCAAAAGTACTAGCCCTTTATTAAAGGTAGGGCCGAAAAACATCGGTAATGGTCTTCAGGACCAGACCTTCAACGGCCGGTTTCTTGTATTCCGTGGATGATCGAACACCACTCTTGCGAATCATCTCGCGTGTCACCAGTTCCGCGGCTTCCTTGATGAGTTGAATCGAAGGAATGTGCCCGACAAGATGGGTCTCCGCTTCACTCAAGCGACAAGGGCGAGGTGTTATCGATCCCACCGACAAACGGAAGTCAACCACTTCGCCTTCAGAGTTTTGACATGAAAGCACCGCCGCATTGGCCCGCGCTATGGATAGAGTTTTTCGTCGCGCTATTCGCTGGAAACTGAAACGATACGTAGATGGCATCAGGTCGATGAGAAATCCCAGAATGATTTCTCCCGGCTCCAGAGTCGTCGTGTACGGACCGCTTACGACCTGAGCCAGTGTGAGCACTCTTTGTGATGCAAGGCTTTGTACCAACACTCGTGCATTATGCACCATGAGTGCCGGAACACTGTCTGCAGCCGGAGAAGCGTTCGCAACATTACCGCCGAGGGTTCCCGCGTTTCGAATTTGAACGCTTCCTATACAACGACATGCTGCTCCTAAAACAGGAGCGTGTTTTGCGATAAGCGGATTTCGGATCAATTCCGTGAATGTCAGCGCTGCTCCCAACATAAGCGCACCATCGGCCAATTCCACAGCTTTGGCTTCAGGAAGCCGCGAGATATCCACTACATAATCCTTGTTCAACTCGCCTTTACGGATTGTTACCGACAAATCCGTCCCACCCGCAATTACGGCAGCCCGTTCGCGCTGCTGCGCGAGACAGGAAAGCGCCTCATTGAGTGAATTCGGCCGAATGTAGCGGAAACTGGATCTCATTATGATTCTCGCTCTGCAGCAGCGTCTTCCACCGCTTCAACAACCTGCACGTACCCGGTGCAGCGACACAGATTGCCTGAAAGCGCTTCGACAATACTATCGTGATCCGGGCTGGGATTCTCGTCCAGAAGCGCTCGTGCCGACAACAACATCCCCGGAGTACAAAATCCGCACTGTATAGCACCGTGTTCTATGAACTTTTCCTGGAGAATATCCATCTTTTCCTGATGCACGAGACCTTCGACAGTCTTAACATTTCTACCGTCAAGCTGTGCTGCCAACATAAGGCACGAGTTGACGGCAAGCCCGTCCACCAGGATCGTACAAGCACCGCATTCACCAATGCCGCAACCTTCTTTGGCGCCTTTCAAATGGAACCGGTCCCGCAGCACCATAAGCGCGGAATCCTCCGGATTAATCTCTATTGAAACCTCTTTTCCATTGAGTTGAAAAGCTATTTTCAGCATATTGCCGTCCATTTCATCCATCCAATGCGCTTTCCAAAGCATAAGACTGCGGGGACCCTTTTTTGTAAAAAAGGGTCCCCGAACCCCTCCAAAAAACTTTTAACACTGGTCTAAGCCCTGGGTTTTTCTATGGAAAAACCCAGGGCTTAGACAAATGCTAGAAGTTCTTGGGAAGGGGCTCGGGGAAACACTTCTTACAAGAAGGGTTTCCCCGGTCTTACCGCTTTTGAAGGCGAATCGGTGTCATACCCACCGGGCCGTTACGGTTTTTTCGTCCAGGAAAAGCCTCATGGAAGCCATTCTGCTCTTTGCGCCGCCGAAAAAAGATTTTCGTTTCGATCCCAGAGGGAAAAAGGCAAACGGTTGGGGAACTCCCACATTGATTCCAACGTTTCCAACGTTCACTTCTCTGGCGAATTTTCGGGCATTTCGACCGCTCTCCGTCATGATGCAAGCGGAATGGCCGAGATCCGTCTTGGTATTTATCCACTCGATCACTTCATCAAGGCTTTGCGCACGGATAAGTGCTGCAACAGCACCGAAAGCTTCTTCCTTCGCAACTTCCATATCGGGGTTCACATTCTCGATAATGGTGGGGGCCATAAAGAAGCCTTTTTTCAGTTCCGCGGGAAGATTCCTCCCATCCTGCACCATGGTTGCTCCTTCAGCTAAAGCGCGTTGCACCCATGCATCCACTTTGTCTCTTCCGCCGGCAGTGCAGTAAGGTCCCATGGCGGTTGATTCATCAAGGCCGTATCCCAGTTTCATGGCCCTCGCCTCTGCTGCGAACTGCTCCTTCAACTCATCGTAAATATTGCCGACGACAACCACATTGTCCGATCCCAGACAACGCTGGCCGGTCATGCCGAAACAGCCCTGCCTCAGGTAAGGGGTGATCGCTTTGACGTTCGCGTCCGGCATGACCACAACTGTGTTCTTGCCGTTGCCGTTGATAGATGAGTTCTTACCAAGCTCTCCACACAATTTGAAAAGCTCCCAACCCGCGTGTGTCGAGCCAATAAATCCAAGGCCCTGGATTTCCGGCTGCCGGAGTATGTACTTGTTGACCTCCCTGCCACCATGGACCAGGTTGATGGCTCCCTTGGGCCATCCCGCCTCCAATGCGGCTTTTGCAATATATTCAGCAGCAACGGGATCCTGCCTGCTGGGGCTGACCACAACGGAACATCCTGCGGCGAGAGCATACGGGACAAACGAAGACCATGCATGCATAGGAATGTTTCCCGGACTGACGATGAGGAAAGCGCCCATTGGTTCCCATGTCAGCCACATGTCGATCCCGTTCGCGAGGGCATCCATGTGCTCGTTGCGCGAAGCAAGACCGTACGCTGCGGAGCAGGCGGATTCGATGTTCTCGATGACTCTTCGCACCGACCCGATAGATTCCTTTATGGTTCTGCCATGATCCTGAGTGAGAACGCGCGTCAACTCGTCAAATCGCTCTTCAAACCGCTGGCGCATGTCGAACAGCATCTTTGCCCGTTCACGCAAAGGAATTCTTTTCATAGCCTCGAACCCGCGTTGCGCTGACTCGACAGCCGCCCGGGCCTCTTCCGTAGTCGCGGTAGGAAATTCAGCGATGACTTCACCAGTGGCCGGATTGACGGTCTCATGGACCAGGGTCGATGTGGACTCCACCCATTCACCGTCAATGAGCAATTTCAACTTGCCGTAATGCCTCTTCACCTCAGGTAATAGAGCCATAAGCTTCTCTCTCCTTTTCTCATTCCTGAGAGGGCAACCTCAGGACCATGTTAAGTATATCTTTATTTGTTAAGTATCCCTTAACGTGTCTTCTTGTCAAGCAGTTTCAGGGAATTTTCCATGTCTGTGCTGTAGTGGTAAACGTTTCTATCAGGGCTTTTCTGCAGTGATACGCTCCGCCACTCTTATTTTCCCATCATTTTCGGTAACACCAGCGCAATGTTGGGGAACACGGTCAGAATGATGGCAACAACGATTATTGCACCAAGGAACGGCGCGGTCCCCTTGATTATGGTTTCCAACCTCACCCCTTTTGCAACTCCTGCGACCGTGAAAAGATTGAGCCCCATGGGAGGAGTAATCAATCCTGCTTCCATCATGAGGACCGCAACGACACCGAACCAAATCGGATCGAAATGCAGTGCCAGAATTATGGGAAAAACCACCGGCAGCGTGAGAACCATCATGGAAATCGCATCAAGAAAGCATCCAAGAATTACATATATGAGAATAATCATTGCAAGAATCACGTAACGTGAGACATCAAAGCTTGTGACCCAGTTGGCAGCTTGCACGGGAATTGTGGAGAGAGCCATAAAGGTGCTGAACACGTTCGCGCCGGCTACCAGCATCAAGACCATGACCGAAATACGGATTGAGCCGGTCAAGGAACTGAACAGCGCGGGCCAGGTGAGCTTCCTTTTTACTGTGGCTACGACGAGCAAAATCGTTGCCCCGATGGCTCCTGCTTCGTCAGGAGTAAAAAAGCCGGTATAAATGCCTCCGATAACAAACAGGAATATGAAAAGGGGTTCTTTAACTCCGTTTAATGCAGTGAGCTTCTCTTTCCAGGTCACCGGTTCCAAATCTCTCGGAGCGGCTTGAGGATAAAGCACGGCCCACAAGACACAAATAGACGCATATGCTCCAGCGAGGAGAAGTCCCGGCAAGACACCGGAAATCAATAACTTACCTATGGATTGCTCAGTGAGCATCCCATATACGACAAAACCGATACTGGGGGGTATGAGGAAACCGAGTGTTCCTCCAGCCGCCACACTGCCGGTTGAGAGCTTCGGATCGTATTTGAAGCGTTCCATTTCGGGCAGTGCGACTGTACCCATTGCGGCGGCAGTTGCGACCGATGAGCCCGACACCGCAGCAAAAGCACCGCACGCGCCGATGGTTGCAACGGCCAATCCGCCCGGCACTTTGCGGGTCCATTTGTCAAACGAGGAATAGAGATCCCGAGTCATTCCTGAGCTGCCAGCGAGAGAGCCCATGATCACAAACAGCGGAATCACGGTATAAGGATAAAATGAGGCCACTTCCCACATGGTGCTCGCGGTGGCGGCAACTGCAGGTTCAAATGCGCACAGGATGTAAAGACCTACGAATCCGACAAACATCATGGAGAAGGCTATGTGCATGCCCAGGAATATGAGTATGAAAACACTCACAGATCCCAATATGCCGATCATTACAGGGTCTACGATCATTCAGCCAACCTCCGCACGGAATCTACAAGATCGAAGAAGAACTCAAGCAGCAAGAAGAAGGCTCCGACAGCAACCAACATACGAAACGGCCACTGGGGAATGCGCAGCATGTCGGAAACCTGTGTATTCTCCAGAGCAAGGACCACTCCTTGCCAGCACAGTATCGCCACAATGGACATACTCATGAGCGTCGTGATGATGGTAACGATTGTCCCCAATTTTTGCGGCAAACGTTCGACAAGAAATGTGACTCGCACATGGTCTCTCATTTGCTGAGCATAGGCTAACCCGAGGAGGACCAGGATCGACAGCATCAAACTGGAGAGTTCAAATGCTCCCGGAATCGTCCGTGAGAAAAGATCCCGAAAGGTTGCGTCTGCAGAAGTCAGCAGCATCATAGGAAAGATAAACACCATGCCGACATAACCGAGCACTCTCGTGATAGTCTGAATGACGTTTTTTGCTGAAGTATACATTGTGGCCTCAATTGTCTCTCTGTAGTTTTTGCCAAGAAAACGATATCCGCATCTCGTCATCACCGAAGCTGGAGTCCGGTCATTCTCCCTGTAGACCGAATGACCGGACAGGTCGACTACAGAACTTTACCTAAGCTGACTGTTTACTTTTTCTCGGCCCATTCAGGGGGAAAGGCAACGCACTTGGTGCCGTGTTCTTCTGCAATCTTGTTGTACATGATTACCGCTTCTTTTGCGGGGAGTCCCTGTTTTTCCAGGTCGGCCGCCCACTTTTTCGTAGCTTCCTGGAATTCCTTAAACCACTTCGCCTCCTGATCGGGCGGCAGATCGTAAATATTTGCACCCTTTGCTTTAAGTTCTTCGATCATTTGGCCGTAAGTCTTTTTCCCCAACCCATGAGTAGTGGCGAACGGATTACCGACCACTTCCATAATTATCTTCTGGAGGTCCGGAGGGGTTTTGTCCCAGGTTTTCTGGTTCATTACGACGCCTTCCGAAACACAGCCGAAGGTGGCTTTCACCGCATGTTTGGCCACTTCATGAAGTTTGAATGCAAGAATAAGCGGCGGGCAGGTGACCAGACCGTCTATGGTTCCGGTATCCATTGCCATATAAACGTCACCCAACGGCATGAATACGGGTTCAGCGCCAAGGGCTTTGATGTAAGCAGTCTGCATTCCACCCGGGGACCTGATTTTCATGCCCTTCAGATCTTCCAGGGTGCGCACGGGTTTAGTTGTCCAGAGGAACGCCTGGATACAGCCATTGAGTTCGAGCACTTTTACATCCTGAAATTCTTTATTCAGAATTTCTTTATTCATAGCGTTACCGATATCTGTAGCAAGTTCCTTGCCGTCTACCCATGCAGCCAAAGACAGCACGTCGGTCATAGGAAATCGGCCGGGCGTCCATGTCGCGGTAAAGTAGCCCATATCCGAAAGACCTTTTTTCACGATATCGAAATGTTCCGGACCCTTGCCCAAAGCGCCACCTGCATACAGGGTGTACGTGATACGTCCGTTGCTTCTTTTCTTAAGCTCTTCCAGCATTGGAGTCCAAACCGTCGTCACCTCACGGCTTGCGGGCGGATGCCAGGTGCTAAACTTGAGGTGGATTGTTCCACTTTCCGCCGCTGTGGCCGGAGCACTTCCGAAAAGCAGCACGCTCGCAATTGCCAGAGCGCACATCAACAACATGGTTCTCTTCATGATGTCCGTTCCTCCATTTGGGGTAGGTCCATCTGCGGGATTTTCAAATGAACCTGAGTTCAGGGGCTGCAATTTTTCGCAGACCGCGGTTTTGATGAATGTCGATTATGATCGATATCGGATCGCTCCCATAAGGTCAAAATAAAATTTCATCACCGGCTGAAGCCAGTTTGGTTAAATCCAGCGTGGTCACGTAGTCGCAAGCGGCAAAGGAATGGTGTGACATCCCATTCTGCCTGATTCGGCTAGCCGGAGCCGGTCTTTGTTAAAAGGTCGGCGGACTTATTACCCAGACCACGATAGTCTCTGTCGTTCCCGGATTCGTCCATTTATGAGGTAATGATGAAGTATGATAAAAACTTTCGTTTTCGTTAACCCGGTGAATGGCGCCGTCCAATTCGATTTCCAGTTGCCCTTTGAGCACAATCCCGAATTCTTCTCCTACGTGGGCGTACGAACCGTGGGAACCGCCACCGGGCTGGATTACCGTGTAAAAAGGATGCATGCGTTTGTCCTTGGGATCGGTAACGAGCGACCAGATCTTTGCATTCCACATGTCCAAGGAAATCAAGGAGCGCTGGTCGGGCCGAAGGACCACATCATCCGTAATTGAATCGAGAAAAAAATCGCTTATCTTTGCTTGAAGGGCATCGGCGATTCTCTTCAGACTCGCAATCGAGGGAGATACTTTCCCGTGTTCGATCTGTGACAGGTACGCACTGGTGCAGCCGACTTTTTCCGCTAGCTGCTTGAGTGTTTGTTTGTTACTCTGACGTCGGGCCTTTATTTTGACCCCGATTTCTACTTCAAGAGGCATACGAAACTCATGAGAGGGGTTAATTATTTATTAATAAAAAAAGTATATGCTAATAAAATTCCGAGTCAAGGGTTTTTTGATCGTGCATTTTTGTAATGTTCAAGCATCGTTAACAGGCCTTCTCCCTCGGTGTTTCCAGCGCAGACACGGAATTCCGTCGTATAAGTTGAAATCGTATGACCTACCTGCAGGTGCGAAGTCCGATCTTCGATCTCCCTTGATAGAAAAAATGTGACATACCGGTTTTTTTACACCGCGCCAGGAGCCCGGCCATTAAACAAAAAAAGGGAGGTCGGAACGAGATGGGATTGTCAGCGTACAAGAAGTGGAGTAAAGATCAAAATGAGGACGCCGCATCTCTCGGCAGGGTGCCGGAAGCAAGAAACCGGTGTTCCGATAGCCTGTGTTTTGAAAGGTCGATTCGTAATCGAATAGAATTCCTTTTCCCGGAAAAGCCGGAAAGGTCGGAAACGCATGTTCCGCAACGGCACAATGACTCTTAATTGATTCACCGTAACGTGGACCTCTCAGAAGACGTCAAGAGGATCGATTTCCATCGATCGAGAAGATCGTTCCAAAGATGAGTTCTGCGACTCTAATGTATCTGCAATAATTCCTGTTAATTCGACGAAGAGCGGTGCTGCAGCAGGCAACGACGACCGCGCTATTCGTCTTTGTGGAGAAGCGGTCTTGAAAGACAAGGATAATAAAATTGAGAAGTTAACGAAAGAAACCGAGGAAAGGCATCGGCTGCTGGAAGCGAAAACAATGGCTGAAGTTCACCTCGATCTCCATAGGAGTGAGTTCATGGCAGAGGGGAGATACCGGCAGGCGATCGTATTCTCGCCAAATCCCCTCTTTACGCTGGATAAAGATGCTCGGATCGTATTCTGCAATAAAGCGTGCGAAGATCTCATAGGCTGTAAACTGAGCGAAGTGTCGGGCAAGCGCTTCGGCCCGAGATTTCTGCAAGGCAACTCGTCGGAACGGCTGGCTGAGGCGGTGACCAAAGTTTTCAGGGGGGAAATGTGCCCGAGGATTGAGCTTGAAGTGCGAAGGATAGACGGCCAAATCCGTCACACTTTGTCTCGCGTGTACCCCATTTATTCGCCCGAAAACAAAGTGGAAGAATGCGCAATAGCAAACACTGACATAACGGAACTCAGAACTGCACAGCAAGCATTGGAAGAGAGTGAGGAACGATACCGCGCGCTTTCTGATTCATCGTTTGAAGGTATCGTGATTACAAGAGACGGGATTGTTATCGACGCCAACGAGAATCTGACGGCAATGTCAGGATATGTGTTGACCGAAGTGGTCGGGATGAGCGTGACTGAACTCATTCTGAAAGAATATCTAGACGAAACTCTTGACAATATATTGTCTGACGAAAGAAAGAGTTATGAATTAACAGCCGTTAGAAAAGATGGCGTCAAAGTCCCTATCGAAGTTCGGGGTAAAACAATCCCCTATAGAGGCTCGCCAGCCAGAGTTTCCGCAATCCTGGACATTACGGAAAGAAAACGCGCCGAACAGGCGCTGCGTGATAACGAGCAGCGATTACGAGCAATCTTTGAAAGCGCCCGCGATTGCATTTTCGTCAAGGACCGAGATCTCCGGTACCTTCATGTGAACCCTGCAATGGCTCGTCTCCTGGGACTTCCTGCTTCCAGCATAATCGGCCGCAGATCTGAAGAAATCTTCGGACAATCCGCAGGGAAACACATTCGCGAAGTAGAGATCAGAGTGCTTAACGGAGAATCTATCGAAGAAGAACATACGAGACCCGTCAACGGTGAACCCATGACTTTCCTGGACACCCTGGTGCCTTTGCGGGATTCAAAAGGCGAACTTTACGGCATATGCGGAATATCCAGAGACATAACCGAGCGAAGAAGGATTTCGCCTGCGCCGTCCCACGGATCGTGGAGGTATTTATCCGCCGCTATGGAGTCTGCCATGGAGAAGGCGGCTCATATTGCCGCAAGAGAAGGAATAATCCTGCTTTTAGGCGAGAGCGGCACAGGCAAGGATCACTTGGCCCGCTGGATTCACGATCATTCCAAACGTTCAGGGAACCCGTTCTTTTCTGTGAACTGCGCGGCCTTACCCCAGGATCTTGCCGAATCCGAGCTGTTCGGACACGAATCCGGGGCATTCACCGGCGCGAAAAACCGTAAAAGAGGACTCCTGGAATTGGCGGAAGGAGGGACTCTGCTTCTGAACGAGATTGGAGAGCTCTCGCCCGTACTCCAGGCAAAGCTCCTGAGCTTTCTGGACACGCGGTCCTTCCTTAGAGTTGGCGGAGAAAAGAGTGTGCGCGTTGATGCACGAATCATAGCAGCCACTCACAGGAACCTGGAAAAGGAGGTCGCGGAGGGAAGGTTTCTCCAACCCCTGTATTACAGATTAAACGTGTTCTCCATCACTATTCCGCCTCTTCGAGAGAGATTGGACGACATTCCGGTTCTGGTGGAAGCGATTGTGTCCAAAATCACGTCTGAAATGCATATGACCGAAACGCCGGTAATAGACGCTGCCATGATCCGGGACTTGAGTCGATACGATTGGCCTGGAAATGTGAGAGAACTGCGCAACGTGCTCGAACGTGCCTTGATGCTCTGGGATAGCGGCGGTCTGGAACCCTCTGTTCCCATACGTGAAGCGCTTTCAGGTGATTGGTTTTTTTGCGTGAAATCCTGCCCGGAAAAAACTCTTCACGAGTTGACGGAGGATTTCCGCAAATCACTCTGCCTCGAGATGATAAGAAGACTCGGCAACAAGAAAGAAGCAGCTCTTGCTCTTGGGATATCAAGGGATTCCATTTACCGATACCTTAATTCATGAGGTGCGTCGGCATCCTCGGACGCAGAGCGACGCCGTGTCATGAGATTCTGACGCCAAAATAGCGTTTTTTGAGGCCGTGTCAGCAAAGGCTGACATACGGCCCCTAACCTCTGCAGCAGAGCTTCCTTATGACCCCACGCCTTGTCAGATTAATAATCAATAAAACCAACAACTAACAAAATCGTCAACCTCAGACATAATTGTGGCACAGCGCTTGCCTTTTACTGCGGTAAATACCAACAAGGAGAAGCTCTCATGAAAAAAGCATTTCTCATAATAATGCTGGCAGTAGTTACCGCTTCAATGACCGGCATAGCGATGGCCGGAAGCTTTTATGTTGTCAAAAATGCCACGGGCCAGGTTGCCGTAGTCGACTACGCCACGGGTCCAGAGTGGGCGAAGGTTGACGGTCCGTACGGGACAGCAGACGCTGCGAAGCGGGCAAGTGGAATCGGAACAGTTTACGGTTCGGGACCGAAAAACGTGCTCTTCCCCAGAAGAGCGGAATAATAATCTCAAACGTCTCCCCTGAGCTTGGTTTCCCGGCAGAATAGTGCGTGGAAGCCAAGCTTCCATCCGATCGATACGATTTCACATCAAAGAAGGAAGATCGGGAGTTTCTTCCCCAACCACCTCAGAACTTTCGGCACCTATTGGAATCCCGAATTTTCGTCGGACTCCAGACAATAGGACGTGTCTTGATCGGCTGCATAACCCCCTCCTTGAGGTCGTATGTCGAATCCATTGACTTACAAAAGGCGCTCACCTATGGTTATGTGCCTGAAACGGACGTTGGCGACAGAGATTCTCGAAACAAAGACTCACGGAGGACAGCATGAAGCTTCTGCAATACGCAGAAATGCAGCCTACGCACTTTGAAAGCGAACAAGTAAAAGGAATAGCGGCACGTGTGGTTATTGGAAAAAATGACGGGGCACAAAACTTCTGCATGAGAATCTTCGAGATTGCGGCTGGAGGAAACACGCCAATGCACTCGCACGATTGGGAACACGAAATGTTCATTCATTCAGGCTCAGGTGAGCTCTACGGCAACGGTCAATGGAATCAAGTCCAATCAGGCACCGTTGTGTTCATCCCTGGCAATGAAGACCATCAATTGCGAAATACCGGTACTGAGCCGCTAACTTTCCTGTGCCTTGTTCCATCGTACGCTCCGGAGCTGTGATCGCCGACAGAATAGGCATTACTCGACATATTCATAGGGTACTTCACGGTGCCTGATGAAGAGACTTCGCGCCAAGAATGATTTTGTGGAAAGCCCCATCGGGAGGCGTTCCCACCATTTGTGCCGATTTCATAGGTAGGCCCCGCCGAAGTTCTTTCCGATCTTGTCATCCGGTTTGAATGTCTTCCGGTTGTGTCAATGGGGGATTTTATCGGCCCATAGTCTTGGCTATGTGTCTCATCATCTGACGACATACACCTTCATAAATGTCAAAAGTCAGGAAGTAATCCGGATTCTCTTTTATGAAGGATGAAGCCGCTTCCCTGGCCGCTGCGTCTATGTCTGACGAACGACGATAAATCTCTTCCAAACGGGTTCGCTCTTTTATTGCCGAATCGATGGAAGAGGTAATGTAGCTCTTCGCCTCATTACCACAAACATATCCAAAGTGATCTGCACATAGGTAGTCTGTTTCAAGTGTCTCCAATTTTTTCAGACTCTCCAGATACAGGGCAAAATTGGAGTTGGCTGCGGCAAGGATGGTGTCCTTATAGGGTATTCCTCCACCGTCAGAAGGGAAAAGTGCCTTAATCTGAGAAACGTAACCGGAGATTGAGCAAGAAGAATGTCCAGGAGTCTCAAATATCTGTATTTGCCTATTTTCGAGGTCGATTACGTCGCCTTCGGAAACGATGTTTCCTGACAATCCTAAAGGCCAGTTGAGCTGGTCCGCCGCATAGGGTACATGAATTTGCATGCGCTCAGTCAGTCGGGCACTGAATTGATTTATGGTATCGATGTGTTTAGATTCACTTAAGATTTCCCATGCTCTTGCCGAGGCATACACTTTAAGGCCTGGATTCCTTCTATGAAAAAACGGCACAATCCCGATGTGGTCAAAATGGGCGTGAAGGATTACTATCCCTTGGAGCCGGTCTTCCTTGAGTCCGAACTCATCGAACTGACTCAAAAGATCAGGCACAAGATAACTCATGCCACCGCTGATGATAATTGACCCATTCCGGCCTTCCAGCCAATATACGCCGGATTCGGGACGTCCCAAATACCATAAGCCTTCACAGACTTTGCCGGGGGTTCGACAGTTCACGATTGACCACTATTCCTTTCATTTGAACGAATGCGTTTAAGAATAAGCATCATTCCCGCTTGCCGGAAAGACTACATCGCCAGGTCCGATTTGGAGCAGGGGACAAGATTCTCCTTGGCTGTATGAAATCTTGCCCTCTTTCGCAATCATTGTCAAAGTTACTTCTCACTCGTTCTGGATCATCCTTTTGGTTGACACCGGGCACAACCGGGAGATAAGCTCAATCAGTGAGGTATTCTCTTCTCCAGCAAACTGATGGCAGTTTTGCTCTCTACGAAGTCACGCGGACAACGTCAGACTTTTCAGATTCGGCAAACGGTGGAATGGGCGATTGGCCATACAATTCCCCGGGAGTTCCGTGGTCGATCCTCCTCGAAACCCGTGAAAACTAATCAGAGAAGGGGGCAATATGCACAAAGCTATGACACCGCAGGAACGGATGCACGCCCTTTTAAAGGGTGAAACGCCGGACCGCACACCGGTGGTACCCTTTATTTTGGGCTACGCCGCCCAAATCGTCGGCATTTCTCTCGGCGATTTCTATTCCGACGGAAACATGTGTTTTGAATCTCAATTTGCTTCAATGCGGCTTCATGGTTACGAGATGACGCCCATGTATGGGTATGCCTCATGCGGCGCATGGGAATTCGGCGGAAAAGTTGGGTTCCCTTACGATGCTGCATACGGCGCGCCGTACGTCCTGGAGCATCCGGTGAAAACCGTGGAAGATGTCGAGCGACTCGAAGTCCCTTCTTTCAGAAATGTACTGCCAGGGGCCTATCGGGAAGCGGACAAATTAGCAAGCAGATGTGTCGAATTAGGGATGCCGGCCACGGTTCAATGCGGCAGTGTTTTCACGACAGCGGCCAATGTGGTGGACACAGCCACGTTTTTACGCTGGATTTATCGCGAACCCAAAACGGTGCACCTCTTAATGG
Source organism: Desulfomonilaceae bacterium (assembly GCA_041740635.1). Lineage (GTDB taxonomy): Bacteria > Desulfobacterota > Desulfomonilia > Desulfomonilales > Desulfomonilaceae > Desulfomonile. The sequence goes on from JBGSLQ010000010.1 coordinate 103,026, forward strand.
AGAAAGTGAGCCAACTTTTCATAAACGCATTGGAATACTTTTCAGGGAAGTATGGCGCCGAACATTGCCTCCCCTTCGACGGCGGTCCGGTAGAAGCCAATACCTTAATTTCCGGCAAGACATTCCAGGAATTTTGCTTTCCGTACGTAGAAAAGGTGCACAAAAAGATGAGGGACTTGGGCATCCAGGCTGTGCTGATGCATCCCTGCGCGGACCAGAATCACAACATTCCTTATTACATTAAATTGAGAGAAATCCTCGATTGGTCCGGGAAATATTTCTGGCTGTTCGGCCCGGAAACGACCGTGGACGTTCAGATCAAATCCTTCGGACATCATGACATCATATGTGGGAACGTTGACCCGCCTTCGCTGCAATTCAAGACGTACGAAGAAGTCGTCGAGTTGTGCAGGGAAAATATTGAAGCAGGGAAATACAGCCCGAACGGCTATGTATTGGCTCCTGGGTGTGAGTTCCCACCGCTTGCCCCACCAATCAAAGTGATGGCGATGGTAGACGCGGCGGAAAAATTCGGCCAGTACGAATAATTAGACCGGCGGGCTGTTTTCGTTAGTTCTTTCCGGACAAAGAATGACTACAAAGTTAGCGTTTATGCTCCCCCGTATTCCGTTTCATAAAAAGGGTTACGGGGATTTTCCCCACGAGTAACTCAATGGATGTCAGGTTGCGGCGATTAACACCATTTTGCATTCAAGATGCTAACTGCACTGACCTGGCTCCGCAGGTCAGTGGCACCCCAATATCCGTGCCCAAATGTCAGTCCCGGGTGCCACGGACCTGCCGTGTAGGTCCGTGTTATGAGAAATATCTTGACTGCAAGTCCGGATAACAATTGGAGAGATTTATTTCAAGGGAAGAGTATTGCAGTGGAGGAGGCAAAGTCGATTTCAGAGCCGGGCACGGTTCGTGCCCGGCTATCTTTCCACAATCATTCAGGATTAGCGATAACAGGTACTCTGGAGCGCTTTACGTGCATGACCACGAAGCAGACTCCCGCTATGGCCAATACGATAACAGCTATAATGTCCACTTCATGGGAATATTGCTGAACAAGCTTCCAATTTTGACGGAGTTTGTAACCGCACAAGAGAAGAAACGTATTCCAGATAGTTGCGCCGATCAAAGTGTACAGGCAGAAGGGAAGCAGACGCATCTTTCCAAGACCGGCCGGGATGGATATCAGATGTCTCACCACAGGTATAAACCGGCTTGCCAGAATCGTCCATGAGCCGTGCTTCGCGAACCAACGCTCGGTCCATTCCAGATGTTCCCGGTTGAGAAGCAAATACTTGCCAACACTAAGCACGAGAGGCCTGCCGCCCAGATATCCCATGTAATAGGACAGCAACGACCCGATAATGGAGCCTATGGAAGTGGCTATAATTGAACCCCAAATCGTGAACTTCCCTTCAGCGGCAAGGAATCCCACGAACGGCATGACCAGCTCACTGGGAACCGGAGCAACCATGCTCTCCAAAGCCATGAGAAAGCCCGCTCCCCAATACCCTAACTTTTCAATGATATCCATGAAATATTGCGCCAAAAACTCGACCATATCTGCATTACCTCACAGGAAATAATAATGATTATAACCCTATTCCGAAAGAAACTCAACCTCACGAAACCGGCAAAGATCGGGGAAGCTCACTTGCTTAGAAGTGTTTCCCCGCAACCTTTTTTTTCCATTTAATTCAGGACAACGAGGTTGTCTGCGTGGATAGCCTCATCATTCCGTCGGTATCCGAGGATCCAATCTATTTCAGGGGTTCGCCGGCCGAGTATTTTCTGCATTTCACCGGAGGAATAGTTTACCAGTCCCACGGCAAGTTTTTGTCCCGTACTATCGACAACATGGACGGATGCACCGTGCTCGAATTCCCCGCGGACTTCAGTCACACCAATGGGAAGAAGACTTTTTCCTGCCCGAGTGATTGCCGCTGCAGCTCCCTGATCCACGATCAATTCACCTTCAGGTTCCAGGTTGTAGCGAATCCAGTGTTTGCGCGCGGAAATGGTTTCCTTTGCGGGCATGATGAGCGTCCCGCACAGGTCGGCTTCCATGGCTTTTTTCACGATGTGAGGGATCTTACCGCATGCGATTATCATGGGAATACCCGATAAACGGACCTTCGCGGCAGCCTCCATTTTTGAGGCCATTCCCCCCCGGCCCACTCCCGAGGAAGTGTCTCCTGCCAGACTTTTGATTTCCGGGGTGAGATCCTCTACGAGAGAAATCAGGCACGCTTCCGGATTGCTCCGGGGATCGCAGTCCATGAAGCCCTCAATATCGGTGAGCGTCAGAAGAAGATCCGTATCTGCCAGGGTGGCTACAAGGGCAGAGAGATTGTCGTTGTCCCCGAATTTGATTTCATCCACAACCACCGTATCATTCTCGTTTACGATGGGGACCACCCCGAGTGAAAGCAATGTAGTGAGCGTATTTCTCGCATTCAGGTAGCGTCGTCTGTGGGTCAGGTCATCCTTCGTGAGCAGCATTTGCCCGACCTTCACCCCATGCAGGTCAAAGGCTTCTTCGTAAGCAGCCATCAATCGGCTCTGGCCCACGGATGCTGCAGCCTGTTTTTGAGGGATCGTTCGAGCCCCACCTTTGAGCCCCAGGCGCTTCACTCCCGCAGCGACTGCACCGGAAGAAACGAGGATAAATTCCTTGCCCAAAGCTTTGAACTCACAGATATCGTCCACTATGCTCTGGATGATTCCCCGATCCAGCCCCTTCTTCGAGGTGACGACACTCGATCCGAGCTTCAGGACTACTCGACGGACACATGAAAGAACTTCTGTTCGTACGGTTGCGTTCATTCCTGCTCACGAGTCTTCTTTAGCAGCTTTCCGGCGTGTCGCAGCAGATCCTTTACTCCTGCTCCGGTGGCTGCCGAAATCAAATGAACCGAAAATCCAAGGTGTTCCAGTTCATTCTTAAGATCCTCGGCCGGACCGGCGTTCTCAGGGAGATCCATTTTGGTCACCACCGCGATCATGGGCAGCTTTACCAAATCCTTCCGGTAAGAAGCAAGCTCATTCATGACAATGTAAAAGCGTTCCAACGGCGTGGGGGTGAGTAGCGGAGAAGGATCCACCAGGTGCAGCAGTACCCGCGTACGCTCGATGTGGCGGAGGAAGCGGTCTCCCATTCCTGCGCCTTTGTGCGCGTCTTCAATCAGGCCGGGTATATCGGCCATGACAAAATCGCGGCCGCTGGGACCGCGCACCACTCCTAAACCGGGAACTTTCGTGGTGAACGGGTAATCCGCGATTTTCGGTGTGGCGTTGCTCACTCGTGAGAGAAGCGTGGATTTTCCACTGTTCGGCAATCCGACGAGCCCGACATCCGCGATGAGCTTCAATTCCAGAAGGAGTGACCGTTCTTCCCCGGGTTGACCGCCTTCAAAACGCCTTGGAGCCGTGTTTCGGGAAGTTGCGAACCGCGCGTTGCCCCGTCCGCCTCTGCCTCCTCTGGCCGCTAGATAGGTACTCCCGGGCTGATCCAAATCAGCGAGAAGCTCGCCTGTTGTATCATCTTTGACAAGAGTGCCCACCGGGACTCGAATCACGATGTCCTGAGCAGCCCGGCCGTGTTGATCTTTTCCTTTTCCGTGGGTGCCGTGCCGAGCCCGGTATAGCTGTTGATATTGACAATCCAGAAGGGTATTGAGGGAATCGTCGGCCACGAGAAGGACATCACCGCCCTTCCCCCCATCACCGCCATCCGGTCCCCCCTTCGGAACGTACGCCTCCCTTCGGAAACTCAGGCAGCCTCGGCCGCCCGTTCCTGCAAGGACAGTAATGCGAGTTTGATCTACAAATTTCAAAATGGAGTTGCTGCGAGCGGAAAATCGGTGGTGATTTCAGAGGTGAGGCTTCGGATTATTTCGGCATGATATCGCGTCCGGAGTACTCCTGTTCATGCGCAGCAAGTACATCCGGAACGACGAGCAATTGCTATTCCGCCGCTGAAGCTTCCCCGGAAACCGGTAAAATGGTCACTCGTTTCCGGTCGCGGTCCTTTCGTTCATATTTTACGATTCCGTCAATTTTGGCGAATAGAGTATAGTCCCGTCCCATTCCGACGTTCTCTCCGGGATGTATGCTTGTCCCTTTCTGTCGGACCAGGATATTGCCGGCCCTGACGAGCTGCCCGGCGAAGCGTTTCACTCCAAGGCGCTGACCGGGGCTGTCCCGACCGTTCCTAGAGCTTCCTCCTGCCTTTTTGTGGGCCATAGTACATTCCTCCTGTCCTATTAATGAGTGAGAGTTTTCCGAAATCCCGGAGTTCTCGAATGTAGCAAATATGTAAAATATTAGCTCGTTGCTTCCATAACGGTTCCAGTCACTATGTCTCCTATTTTGAGCAGAGTGTACCACTGCCTGTGACCTTGTTTCTTCTTGAAGCCATGTCGTCGCTTCTTTTTGAAGACCAAAATCTTGCGGTCTTTTGCAGTTCTCATTATGGTAGCCTTGACTGCAGCATCGGCCACGAGTGGTTTTCCCAGACTGATCGTATCGGCGCTGCCGATTGCGAGCACCTGATCCAGAGTAACTTCCGACCCGGGATCGCCTACGATCTTTTCGACTTTAAGATGATCTCCCGACTGAACCTTGTATTGTTTTCCGCCGGTTTGCACTATGGCGTACATGTGAAGCCCTCCTGAACAATAACAAGCCATTAAACCATTGCTTTGCGAACGTGTCAAGCCCAAATGCGCGAAATGTGCAATCCCTTCTTTCGAGCAAAGCATGAGACCATTCACGTGTTGCAGTTCTCTTCAAAAAAGGAAATATTAGTCAGACTGATTAGGTTCTCACCGCATTGAATGTCAAAGCCTATAAAACCTGGTCTAAAAACCTAGTCTTAAATATCAGACTCAACTTTCGCTTCAATTCTTTGCGAGATAATTCCGTTGGGGTGTTTTTTATTTCCACGAAATTCGATATTGTCATTGGTGTCAAGTGGGAGGCAAAGAAATGGGACATCAAAATCTGAACGCTGCGACTTAAAAGAACGCAAGCACTGGATATCAGAAAACATCGTTCAGATTGCAGCTCCAGTATCTCAATTCGTCAAGAGCAATCAGCAATCGACCACACACCACAGGTACCCTATCGGGCCTAAAGGTAAGGATCTGCTCGTTGAGAATCTTGCATCGTCTGATACTGCTATTTCGCATTCACCTTGGACATTTTCCACACCAAAATTCCTGTCTCAGGCCAATCGAAGGGGGGCGGTTGCTATGGATTATGAGGGCCAAAGCAAAGAGCAGATTTGTGATCGACTGGAGGCATTGCGCTCTGAACATGACGAACTCCAGCTCCAGACACAGGCACTCCGGAAAGTGCATGCTGCTTTAATCCAGAGCGAGCACCGGTACCGGGTAATGGCGCAAGCCTCTTTCGAAGGCATAGCATTCTTAGTCAACGACACCATCACTGATCTCAACGCGCAGCTTTCAATGATGCTCGGATACGACCCTGATGAGCTGATCGGCAAGCAGGTCTTGAGCGTGGTGGCGCGTGAATCGAGAGACCGGGTGTCCGAAGCCGTTCGCTCAAACATGACAGAACCTTACGAGTTTCTCGCTCTTTGTAAAGATGGATCGACATTACCGGTTGAGGGCCGCAACCGAATTGCTCTTGTAGGAGACAAACCGCAGGCTTTGATGGTGTTTCGGGATATCGCCGGACGCGGGAAAACCGAAGGGGCGTTGCTGCTGAACGAAGAAAGGCTTCGTTTCGCACTCGAAGGGACCGCAGACGGAATCTGGGACTGGGATTTCAATACCGGCAATGCGTATTTCAGCCCGCAATATTACCTGATGTTAGGGTACGAACCTGGCGAATTTCAGTCGTCATATGAAAGCTGGCGGCAATTGATCCACCCGGATGATGTCGAGGCTTCAGAAATTGCCATTCACCGCGCGATCGAAAAACGAGTTCCTTACGCGGTGGAGTTCCGAATGAAATCCAAAACCGGCAACTGGATTTGGATTCTGGCGCGCGGCAAGGTGGTTACGGAGGATTCCCAAGGAAACGTTGTCCGTTTAGCTGGATCTCACACTGACGTCACAGCGCGCAAGCAGATTGAGGAGGCCCTTAAAACACGGATATTGGCATTGACCAAACCGGTGGACTCCCCGGAAGGAATCGCCTTGGAGGATTTGTTCCAGTTGTCTGAAATTCAGCGTCTCCAGGACCTGTTTGCCGATGCTTTCGGTGTCGGTGGACTTATTACTCGTCCGGACGGCACACCGATAACTCAGCCAAGCAACTTCACCACTCTCTGCGGTGAGATAATACGTCAGAATCCCAAGGGATTAGAAATGTGCAAACAATCTGATGCAACGATTGGGCGGCACAATCCCTCGGGACCTATTATTAAAAATTGTCTGAGCGCCGGTTTGTGCAATGCCGGCGCCAGCATCACTCTCGGTGGACACCATGTGGCAAACTGGTTGATCGGGCAGGTTCGAGATGAAGACCAGGATGAGCAACAAATTATGAAATACTGTCGTGAAATAGGCGCAGAGGAGGCTGGATTCCGCACAGCTTATCGAGCAGTACCCTTTATGAAGCAGGAACGATTCGAGAAAGCGGCTCATCTTCTCTTTGCAGTTGCCAATCAGATTTCCACATCTGCCTATCAGAATGTGCAACAGGCTCGATTCATTGCCGATCGGAACCGGGCCGAGGAAGTCTCTCGAAAGCACGTGCAGGAGATGGAAGCGATCACCCGCATAGGGCGAGAGTTGGGTTCAAAGCTCGAATTGTACGACATTGCCAAAATAGGGCTTCGTGAATTGGCCATGGTTGTGAAATGTGATTTGGCGATGCTTTTCCTGCAAAGGGACAATCAGTTGTTCCTCGAGAGTTTCGTCTCAAGTTCCCATGAGCCTCCTCCAGTTGAATTTCCTATTCATCGGATGGACGAATGCCTCTGCGGTTTATGCATCCAACAGCGCGCCCCCATTTTTTCTCTTAATATCGATGATGATCCGCGTTGCACATGGGATGATTGCAAAACCGCAGGCCTGAGATCCCTGGCGGCAATACCCCTCCTGTCAGGGGAGGAAATCATTGGGGTGCTTTGCCTGGGAAGTTATGAAGAGAGGGATTTCTCTCATGACAAAAACTTCATTCAATCCCTGCAACATGAACTCACTATGGCCTTGAAGAACTCGCTGCTCTTTGAACAAATCAGGAATCATGGCCTGGAGCTTGAAAAAAAGCTTTCAGAATTAAAGCGCTCCAATGAAGAGAGAGACAGCCTTCAGAGTCAGCTTGTTCAAGCACAAAAGATGGAGGCCGTAGGGATTCTCTCAGGAGGAATTGCGCACGATTTTAACAACCTGTTGCAGATTATCCAGGGGTACGCCGATCTGCTCTTATACCGTATCAAGCCGGGGTACAAAGAGCACGAACATGTTCGAGAGATCAAGAAAGCCGCGCAACAAGCTGCTGAATTGATTGCAGGGCTCTTGACCTTTAGCCGGCGGATAGAAAGTAAGCTCAGACCCATTGACGTGAACCGCGAAATCAAACGCATCGTAGAAATGCTGAAGCGCACTATTCCAAAGATGATCGATATCGAGATCTGTCTTGAGGAAGACATATACACGATTAACGCCGACCCGTTGCAGTTGCAACAAGTCTTGATGAACTTGGCTGTCAATGCGAGAGATGCAATGCCCGAAGGCGGGAGGATAATGATTGAATCCCGCAATCTCACCTTGGATAAAGACTATTGTAGAACGCATCTGGGAACGAAGCCGGGTAATTACGTACTGGTTTCTGTTTCGGATACCGGCTCGGGAATGGACGGTGTTACGAAAGAACGAATATTCGATCCGTTCTTCACAACCAAAGCGGCTGGGAAAGGTACAGGCCTGGGCCTTTCAGTGGCGTATGGGATAATCAAAAGTCATGGAGGTCAGATTCTCTGCTATAGCGAACCGTGTGAAGGTACAGCCTTCAAGATTTACTTTCCGGCTATAATTGCGGAGAGTGAGACAATCTGCGACACTGTAGAAGACGCAGCACCAAGCCGCGGTACCGAGACGATCCTGATCGTTGACGATGAACAGATGGTAAGGGAAGCTCTTGCCGAAACGCTGTGCAGCTTCGGTTACAACGTACTGATGGCCAAAGATGGCAAACAAGGAATAGAGATCTTCCGAGAAAGAAGAGAAGAAATTGACCTTGTAATTTTGGACCTTATCATGCCCGAGATGAGTGGCACAAAGACGCTTGCGCACATTTTGCAGATTGAGCCGTCGGCTAGGGTCATTATCTCCAGTGGTTATTCAGTAAACGGGCAACTCGATGAGGCCTTGAAATCAGGAGCAATCGCGAATATTGGAAAACCGTATGAAGCGAAGCAACTGCTCGCATTGGTGCGCAGAGCACTTGATTCCGAATGACAGGAGCAAATCGGCCCTATTTCGACTACATGGGACGAGGAAAAAAAATCATTTTCCCTTGACAGAAGACAAGGTGGCTGCTAAAAATTAGTGTTTACACGTGTGGAGAGGTGCTACATGAAGACCTGGACCCCCAAAAAAGGCGAAGTAGAAAGAAAGTGGTTCGTTATAGACGCCAAGGACAAAGTGCTCGGAAGAGTCGCAGCGGAAACCGCCAGAATCCTCAGAGGGAAGCATAAACCTACGTTTGCTCCTCATATGGATACTGGAGATTTCGTCATCATCGTGAATGCTGCACAGGTGCGCCTTACCGGGAAAAAACTGAGCCAGAAGACCTATTATACCCATAGTGGATATCCCGGAGGCATAAAGGCCACCAAGGCCGAAAAAATGCTCAAGGAAAAACCGGACAGAGTTTTGAGACTCGCAGTGCGGGGCATGCTCCCGAAGAATACCATCGGACGCGCTCAGCTCACGAAACTCAAGATCTACGCGGAAGGGACTCATCCACACATCGCCCAGCAACCGGAAACATACGAGATTTAATCCTGGAGAATCAACATGAGTGAGGATCGCTTCTACGCGACAGGAAAACGAAAAAACGCCATAGCGAGAGTATGGATCAAGCCGGGTAACGGGAACATCGTCGTAAACGAGCGTGCCCTGGACTCGTACTTCGGCCGTCAAACGTCCCGCATGGTCATACTGCAGCCATTTGAACTCACCCAAACCGCAGGGCGTTTTGACGTGGTGGCCACTGTGCAGGGCGGAGGACTTTCAGGACAGGCAGGAGCCATCAAACATGGTTTGAGCAAAGCATTGCTCAGCGTGGACCCGTCTTTCAGGTCGATCCTCAAAAGCGCAGGATTTCTGACCCGCGATTCACGGGTAAAAGAGCGCAAAAAATACGGAAAACGGGCAGCGAGAGCGAGCTTCCAGTTCTCCAAACGTTAATCGCACAGCACTTCGAAACACGGATATATATACCCGGAGACGTCTCCGTCTCCGGGCTTTTTGCTGTACGAGAAGATCTACTTGTTGTGCTCTTCCATCAAAGCCTGCAGTATCGGTCCCGCAGTCCCAAGCAAAATTTCGTCCATATAGTCATCGAACGGGGTGGCAGAAAGATTCACCAGGATTAGTTCGGCCCCTCTTCGTTTTGCCTCCAGCGGAAGCATTGCCGCGGGCTGTACCACGAGTGACGATCCCACGGTTAAAAACAGATCGCAATTCCGGGAATGATCGAAAGAAGCCTCCAAAACGTCTGAAGGGAGAGCCTGACCGAACGCGATGGTCGCGCATTTCAAAGGCCCCCCGCAATGTTTGCAGTACGGCACTTCTACGCCTTCACGGTCCATCTCGTCGGTAATATGCTCTCTGGGCCAACGGCGGTGGCAATCCAGGCAAGTGACTTCCAACACGGTTCCATGCAGTTCGTAAATTTTTTCGGGTGAACTCCCTGCCTTGTGGTGAAGCCCGTCTATGTTTTGCGTTATCAGCGCGAGAAGTTTGCCGCTCTTCTCGAGTTCAACGAGAGCCTTGTGGGCCGGGTTGGGAACAGCATCCCTCATGGCAGGGTATCTGCACCGGTCGTATTCCCAGTACAGCTTTCGATATTTTTCATGGGAAAGAAAGCGTTGATAGGTCAGGTCATCCTGATTGTATCTCGACCATATCCCTCCAGGGGACCTGAAATCAGGGATCCCCGATTCAGTGGAAATTCCTGCGCCGGTGAAGACGACTATTTTTTTTGCCTCGCGCATCATCCGGGCAGCGTTTTTCAGACTCTTATCGGAAATATCGTGCATCTTCTTCTCCTGAATTGATAAGAGACCCTCTACTCTCTTCGGAAGACTTTCTGCAGTTTCATGTTCACAAACCTTTTTGCTGTTCAGCGGCGAACCACAGTTGGAAAAATTCTTCATGGCACTTGCGACAACTTGGTACCGCATCGGTCGCGAAAAGTCTCGAACCGCGTTGCTTATGGACGTTAATGGTCATGCGAGTAGCACGAAATGAAGCGTTGGATTTGGCGGGAGATGGGTCTTATTCGTCACCCAGATCGTAGACTTTCATATAGTGTTTGAGCGAGTACCTGGTGATACCGAGAAGACGTGCAGCTTCTTGCCTTTTTCCCTTGGATCGGCGAAGTGCCTCAAGCACCATGGCTTTCCGGAAGTCGTTCGTCAGATCCTGGAGAGACTTCTTCTTGGGGAAGCTAACTGCATACGTCCAATCTTCATCCTGGGAATACAGTCCGACTGTGGAAAGGCTTATTTTTTCGTGTTTGGACAATATAGCAGCCCGCTCCAGCACGTTTCTCAATTCCCGGACGTTACCCGGCCAATGGTACTTTGCCAGACTGGCCATAGTGTGTTCGTCGAGGGTAGGAATTTCCGGCAGCCTGATCTCCCGTGCTATGTCTTCCAGGATTTCCTTCACCAGGATGGAAAGATCCTCCATGCGTTTTCTCAAAGGAGGAAGGCAAATAGAGAGCACGTTCAGCCTAAAGAACAGGTCGCCTCTGAACTGCCCTGCCTGAACCTCTTGACGGAGATCTCTGTTGGTTGCTGCAAGAAGTCTTGCATTGATACTAATGTTTTTTTCGCCGCCGACTCGCGTAAAGGAGCGAGTGTCAAGAAAGGTCAAGAGTTTTGCCTGGAGCAGGAGCGAAAGTTCTCCAATTTCGTTCAGCAGCAGTGTTCCGCCGTCGGCGAGTTCCAGAAGGCCGCGCTTTTTTCTCACAGCTCCGGTAAAAGCCCCGGCTTCATGACCGAACAGCTCTGATTCTGCCAATTCAGAGCTGACTGCAGCGCAGTTAATGGAAAAGAACGGACCAAAGGCTCTCCTTGAATTATCATGGATGAACTTGGCCATGTAATCTTTGCCGGTCCCCGTTTCTCCTGTGAGAAGGACCGTACTGTCCGTCACCGCTGCCTGCAGCGCGAGACTCAAAGCCGACCGCATACTGGCGGAGGGATAATCCGGTGTCGCAGCAACCCGATTCCTTCCCGGACCGCCGCGGAATTTTTCTTCCGCCATTTGCCGGTCCGTTATATCCCGCGTTATCCCGCAGAGGCCGATGATATTGCCGTAATTGTCCCTCATCGGCGCTTCGATCATGTGGAATGTAGTTTTCATTCCTTTCATGGGAAAGGTTACGATTTCATCCACAATCTCGCCATTCAAGACCCGCAGCTCAACGTCCTTCATCAAATCATCATTTTCCCTGCCGAAAAGTTCCGTAGCAGTTCGGCCTATAATGCGAGAAGCCGGCAATTCGAGAATTCTTTCCATGGCCGGATTCACGTGCGTATATCTTAGCTCCGAGTCTTTGATGAATATGATATCGGGGGTATTCTCGAAGAGAGCCCGAAAGCGTTCTTCCGTTTCACGGAGAGCGTGTTCCGTACTGATACGAGCGGTCAAATCACGCTTAATCAGCCAGAACGATTCCAGCATAGTGTTTCTGAATCCTGCTATCAGATCGATTTCAAAACGCCGGAGTCCCTGATCTTTCGAAAACTCACTTGTTTCAGAGGATAAAAAAGAACAGTGGTTTCGCACCCATCTCATGAAAAGCCGTTCGAAATCGCTTTCCACTGGTACGAATCTCCGGAGTCGAACGCCTCTCAATTCTTCAATGCCACTGAATCCGTGAAGTCTGCCGAACTGGTCGTTTCCTCCAGAGACTTCAGCGTTCATGATAGACGCAAGGAGTTCGGCTTCAGGCAGTTTTCTGGGGACCGGTTCGCTCAGCACGAATTCAGCTATACCGGCAGGAAAGATGTTGAAGAGTTTTCTGAATTTTTCATTGAGAAAGAGACGTTCCCGCTCAAGCGTCAAATCTTCCACGAGCAGGAGAAGTAGCCTTCCTTCTCCAAGTCTTACCGAGCGAAGATGAGCGCGGACCCACCGGTCGACGTTTGCTATACGAAGAGTGCCGACCCAGGATTCCATCTTCCTGTGACGATAAACCCTCTCAAAACACTGGTGGGCTTCTTGGGAATCAGGAAACAGATCTGAATAGGACTGCCCTATCATCCGGTGGTAATTGGGAGTAAAACGGGCACACCCTTCATTTGCGAACAATATTCTCGTTGCGCTGTCTATCAAAATGGCGGGAAGAGGCAAAGCCTGAAGCAACTTACCAAAGGAAGTCCGGTGTACTTCCCTGATGCGAAAGCTGCCCGAAGCGGTCACCTCCTTTGTGAACAGGTTGGTCAGGCCGGTGGAGGTATCTGTTCGGTGCGTATCTTCTTCGTCTGTTCTGAATATAGGTTCGCTCTCTTCGTCCATTTTCAACCTTCACACAACTCTTAGCTCAATGATAATCTTGATCTCTGAACCGTGTCAACGAAAGCTTTCGAAAAAGGCTGATTTAAATAGTGTTTCTTTCATTCCAGGATTGTTAGCACGCGACCTGAGCACTTCCAGGAGCCGCTTTGAAAGCGGTACGACTTTGGGAACCTTTTTCGTTAATAGATTGAGCAGTTGGTGCATATCCGAACAGAATTTTTCGATTTGTCAACAGACCGTAGGTTGTTTGCCCGGCGAGCGCAGCCTGCTTACGGTAGTCTTTTGTCTCTCTTTGCCGGAACGATGGACGCGGGAACCCGCTTCTACTTGGCGCTTGAGCGATGTCATACCCATTATTCACTGTGAATCGGTGAGGGATTTTCGAATGAAATCAACCGGCTTCCTTCATGTCCGTTTTCTTTACAGGGTGTAAAAAACGCGCAGAATCGTTAAATGGCCAAGACAAAGGGGCCTGCGCATAAGAAACACCATAAGTGATGAGTCGGAGAGCAGCAAAAGCAATTCGCAAAGAGAAATCTTGTGGCAATTACTCCACTGACGTAAGGTACAATTATTGCTTCTCATTCGACCTGCAGAAGAACGTCGGTTCAATATGGGACGACATGACTAGAATCCTCAAGAGTTTGCTCAAAAAGCTGAAGGAGTGGCGATTCGGAGACTCAGCCGATTCTCGGGAAAAAGTCGCCAGACTCTTTCGGTTCAGATATGCCTGTTTCAAGGATCTTCTCGCCTCAAATACCGAAATGTTAACCATTATCACCGATTTCGAATCGAAACTCCGAGGCCAGGAAGTCTTCGGCATGTCCTATATACGTTCTCAAGCTAGCCGGGCAGTGTTTCATACATTGAAGATGGTGAAGGCGCTTGACGATCTTTCCGGCCATACCTTTCCGATGCTGTTCGACAGAGTCGAGAGTATCAATGTGGCGATTAAAGAAGAATTGGGTAAAAGAAAAGAATTGCCTGTATCTACCTGGATTCTGCCTTATTCGCAGATTTCCAAGGAAATGGTCGACTGGGTTGGAGGAAAAAACGCGAATCTTGGAGAACTGCGGAATAAAGTCGGACTTTCCGTACCAGAGGGATTTGCGATAACCACCAGAGCTTACCAATTTTTCCTCGAACAAAACGACCTCATAGACGAAATCAACAGAATGCGCATGGATTTGGACCCGCAGGACCCTGCGGCAGTGAATGTCGTAAGCGAACAGATCCAGCGACTCATCATCACTGCCGGTATTCCTGAGGAATTGAAGGATGCGATCCTTTCAGCATATGCGGATATGATGCAACACATTTCGAAATCCCGAGGGTGCCTCGTTGAACCGAAAGTTGCTCTGAGAAGCAGCGCCATCGGAGAAGACAGCGAGCTATCCTATGCAGGCCAGTACCTTTCGGTTCTGAACGTTCCCCGCGAGAAAATTCTGGACACCTATAAGCTGATATTAGCGAGCCTGTACACTCCTCGAGCCATCTCTTACCGTCTCAATAAAGGCATGCGTGATGAAGACATCGCTATGAGCGTAGCATGCATCGAAATGGTGGAATCCGTAGCCAGTGGTGTCATGTTCACGTTGGACCCAAGCAACCCTACTGACGACAACATTCTCATTCAAGCGGTGTGGGGACTGGGACCGTATGCGGTAGACGGGATCATAACTCCTGATACCTACCGAGTGGCAAAAAATGACGGATTTTCTGTTCAGGAATCGAACATTTCCCACAAGCCGGTCCAGCTCGTTACCGATGAGGGTACCGGGCTAAAGGAAATAGCTGTTGAAGTCGGAAAACAAAATGAACCATGCCTGAGTTCCGAGCAGATCCAGGCTTTGGCACAATACGGACTGCGCCTGGAGAAGCATTATAAGTATCCCCAGGACGTGGAATGGGCAGTGGATTCCCAGCGGAATCTCTTCGTATTGCAGACACGTCCGCTCCACTTGGAAACAGTCCAAAATGACGGGGCAACCGGAATTCCTGTTGTGGAAGGCTATCCTGTCATTATCGAAGGTGGCGCAACGGCTTTCCCGGGAATAGGATTCGGCCGGGTTTTCCGGGTGGAATCCGATGACGACCTCATACACTTTCCTGAAGACGGCGTGCTCGTTGCAAAGCACTCTTCGCCACAGTTCGTTATTGTCATGCGGAAAGCTCGGGCCATCGTGACTGATGCAGGGAGCATCACGGGACATATGGCGTCCCTCGCACGAGAATTCGGAGTTCCCACCATTTTGGGTGCAAAGGATGCAACCAAAAAGATGAGGATGGGAGCTGAAGTGACCGTGGATGCATATTCAGCACGAGTTTATTCGGGAATAGTGTCGGAATTGAAAAACCTGAGTGTCACAAGAGAATCCGCAATGAAGGAAACGCCCGTATATGAAACATTGCGAAGGGTCGCGGACTGGATAGTTCCCCTGGATCTGGTCAATCCACGCGCTCTGAATTTCAGACCCGAATACTGCCGAACACTGCACGATGTGATGCGATTCGTCCATGAACTTTCTTATCAGGAAATGTTCAAGATCAGTGACGCTGTTTCCGATACGGAAGGGGCTGGTGCTCTCAGGCTCAGGGCACCGATACCTCTGGATTTACGTTTGATAGATCTTGGTGGGGGGTTGGCCGAAATTTCCGAATACGCCTTCTGGGTCAATGTGGATGAAATCACTTCCATTCCGTTCAAGGCTCTCCTGAAGGGCATGTTGCATGAAGATCTCAGATTCCAGGGTCCGCGGCCCATCGATCTCGGTGGGTTCTTTTCCGTGGTTCGGGAACAAATGCTCACGACAAATTCCGTGGAACGTTTCGGTGACCGGAGTTACGCGATCATATCGGATAATTACCTGAATTTTAGCTCCCGTATCGGCTATCACTATAGTGTTCTGGACGCTTACGCGGGCGACGCGGTGAACAAGAATTACATCACCTTTTCTTTTAAGGGCGGGGCAGCGGACGACGTGCGCAGAAACCGACGCGTCCGAGCGATAGCTTCCATTTTCGATCAACTCGGATTCATGGTGGAAGTGCGGGAAGACCGGGTAGATGCGAGGTTCTACAAATTCGAGTTGGAAATCATTCTGGACAGACTCGACAGCATAGGCAGATTGCTCCAATACACGCGACAAATGGACATGCTCATGCAGAATGAGGAAAGCGTGAATAAATTGGCTCAGAATTTCCTGGACGGCAACTACAGGTTGGAGGAAGGCTTTTCCACCGATTTGAAACAGCGCACTAATTGAAATTCTTACCAGCCGATATTCGACAGCAAGGTTCGATCATCCACAACCCAATATAGATTCCAACTGCGTAGCACGATGGTAATAGGTGTGATGTGCAACTATTCTCTCTCGGGCTGCTCGACCGATTCGCCGGGCCGTATCAGGCGTGAGAGTCTCAAGATGGCCGATTACTCCTTCTGAACCGTTTGCAAGCAGCACTTCGGTCCCGGGTTCCAGAAAATCCTCTATTCCCGGCCACGTATCCGTAATAATACACGCCCCTGCCCCTGCAGCCTCGAATACCCGTGTCGGAGGCGAGAACCCGAATTTTGCCATGCTTTCACGATTGATATTGAGCACCGCCAGACACGAACTGTTCAGCACGTTATGATCCTTCGTGTACACGTGCCCGAGATATCGGATATTCGGTGTCATGGATTTGTCGTCCCATCCACTGCCACCCAGACTGAAGGTTCGCTCCGGCAGTTTTGATGCAGGAAGCAGGAAGAATTCTTCCACCCGCGCCTCCCGGTCCGGTAGCCTGTTCCCGATAAACGTGAGGTCTGCGGCAAAACGGGAGTCAGGATTCTCCGGGAAATGGGTACTCGGGTCCAATGCATTGTACACAGGAATGCATTCACTGGCTCCCAGTTCGCAAAATGCGCTGACTACGGAAGACCCTCCGCCGTACGTGAGTATCAGATCGAATCGGGGAATGAGAGACTTGAGTGGATCCGCGAAATTGTTTTCTATCCTCTCCAGAGTCGCGGGGGCATCCACATCCCAGTAAATAACCGAGACACCGGGTTTCCTGAGTTTCACCACTTCGGATTCAAGAAGCTCGTCAAACACTCCCACTCCACTGGCTTTCACGACAAAGTCCGCGCCGCGGACCTGTTCCAGTGCCTTGAAAACCCCGTCCTCAGTGGCCGGATAGACCACAATGCGTGCCCATTCAGGATCGTCCATATCCCGGTGCCTCTGGCGATCGTACGCATCAGGTTCGTAGAAAGTAATTTCGTGCCCTTTCTCACCAAGGGCACGGATAATGCCGCGATAATAGGTCGCAGCCCCGTTCCAGTATGCCGAAACCAGGCTGGAGCCGAAAAAAGCTAACTGCATGCACTTTTCCTTAAGCTGATTTCCGGGTCTGTTTGAAATCCGAGTTCATTACATATGCTGAGTAATTCGTTCACCCGGTGTTTGCATGTGTGTCGTTCGAGAATAGTCTTCACGCTCCGTTCCGATAGGTGTTGTGCGAGATCCCGATCATTGAGAATATCCCGAACAGCTTTCTCCATTTCTTTTCCGTTTTTCGCCACAAGATAATCCTCGCCAGGAGTGAACAATCCTTCCGCGTCCTCCCAGGGAGCACATACGAGCGGAATGCCACAAGCCATCGCCTCAAACACGCGAATTGTAGGTATTCCCGGCAATGCCTGCACGTATGGTCTTCTCGGAACATGAACAGTGCAGGCAAAATCGGAAAATACCTGGGGAACCCGGTAATTGGGCACCCAGCCGCAGAATTCGGCCCCTGAGGCTGAGACTTCCTTCAGAGCATTTTCCGGGTAACGAACTCCATAGATACTTGTGCGCAGATCGAGATTACGAACGGGTTCAAAGAGGAATTCTCTCAATTCTGCAGATCGTTCGTCATCTCCCCAGTTTCCGATCCATACAAGATCCCCGGAGGATGGTGACTTTCTTTCGGGAACGAATAGAGCCGTATCCGCTGCCTCGTGCCAGGTCCAGACCCGTGACGCCCAGTTCCTTTGGGAATAGAATTCGCTGATGATCCGCCCGAACGCGAGCACCCCGTCGTACGAGCTTAAATCAAAACGGGCCATTTCTTCAGGAGCAGTAACAGAACGATGATGCGTATCGTGGAAAAGCAGCAAATACCGACCGCATCTCTGCTTGTGGCGACCGATTGCAGCGACTATTTCCGGATCGTTCCATTCGTGAACCAGCACAACATCCGCCTTGTCCAGGACCCTATCCAGGAACGAGGGATCAAGCCGGTGATACAGGCAAGGCGAAACAAACGGGAACGTCTGTTGAAAGCATTCCAGAGCACTGTCACCACTTTGCTCGAGCAGGTTTTTCCGGCTCCACCCCTCTGCCGGTTCCCAAACGTCGACATGATGGCCGGTGCTTTTTAATTCCCGGACGATCCCACGCAAAAAGTGAGCGTTGCCATGGTTCCAGTCAGAAACAATGGAATGGTAAAACAGGACGAAGTTCACCTCAGAACTCCACCTGCAATTCCGGGCCTACATGCCGGGATCTGTCCTCCGATTCCGAAAGAAGAGCGTAATCCATGCATAATTCGGAATACGTAGTGTAATACCTCCCTGCCATGGCTTCACCACTGTACCTGAGTGCCCGCTCCCGGGCTTTGCGAGCAAGGGTCTCCAATTTTCTCTGATCTTCGGTCAGGCTAGTGAGAGCATGTTTCAAGCCCTGCAGGTCATCGGGATCGACGAATAGAGCCGCGTCGTCCCACAGTTCACGAAATGTCGGAATATTTCCCAGCACGAGAGCACATCCTGACAGGGCCGCTTCAAGTACCGCCAATCCGAATGGTTCGTAACGTGCAGGCGAAACGAAGATGGAAGCCTCGGCATAGAATTCCGCCATCCGGGTCGGAGCCAGGAACCCCAGATACGTAATACGTTGCGGAGCATTTCCTGATCCATCCGGTTTCTTCGAGTCTCCGGCGATTAAAGTAGGCCATCGCAGATGAGCAGACACATGCTCCAGGGCGGCCACATTCTTGGCCTCGTCCCAGAGCCTTCCCGCACTGAATATGAATCGTTTTTTCCTGCCCGGTTTGTATCGGAAAGGATCCTTGCCGTTCAATATCACTTCCGAATTCTGAATCGGTCCGTAAATGCGTTCCATCTGGTTTCGAAGGGAATTTGTTGGAAAAACTACTCCGTCTGCCAATTGCAGGCCGGAGGCGACAATGCCCCTGTACCAATCGAAATCGTCCGGAATTTCGGTTTTCTTCACTGCGTTCCACCATGACAGTATGCAGGAATGTGCGGCCAGTACGCACGGTTTATGCCATGGCAGAGAGGCAAACGCATACGAATTAAGGTGTACGAGATCCGGTTCGTACTGGTGAGCCAACTTCAACAACCATTCTGAAGCGCTCGCCACATCTTCTTCAGGATTTGCCATCCATTCAAGTTTAAATTCACCGAATTCCAATTGCAGGTCAGGTATAGCTCTGGCTTCAATACAACGCACTTTAAGAATTGGATTGCCCATTATAGCCAGAATTGTCCGTACCCCACGCCTCCGAAGACCCGCTGCAAGCTCTAAAGAATAATCCCACACTCCGCCTGCAGTATCTGTGGTCATCAGCACCCGTTGCACAATTGGTCCGAGGTCTGGCATGTTTGCTCCCAGTGAAAGCTGACGGGAAATAGTTTCCCTACTTCCAGGCAAAAAACGCTGAACATATGTATAAAACTGCGATTCATGCAATTCGAATGCCAATCTTGCACACACAAATAGTTGTTCTTTCATCTAGGCGTAATAACAGACAGTTTCAACTGCATCCGGTGCCGGCAATAAACCAGCCGAAATTATTGCATTAAATGCCGGCGTGTGCAAAACGCCCAAGAAGACCAAAAAACCAGTAACAAAATCTAGTTGTTATAATGGTGGCCCTTGCCCGTTTGTAGATCGAAACTTTTTTCGCATTTCCGTTGTCCGCCTGGTTAGAAATCGAAGCTTACTTAATTATTGGAGTGAATGATATGAGTGCAGAATCAGATACAATTACGAATCATGAAGCAATCCGGAAATGGGCCGAAGAACGCGGCGGAAAACCTGCTAAGGTAAAGAGTACCGGTAAGAAAAAAGATCCGGGTCTGTTGAGAATTGCATTCCCGGATTATGATGAAGAACAGGCGCTGGAAGAGATTACCTGGGACGAATTTTTTGAAAAATTTGAGGAAAAGCATCTCGCGTTTCTCAAACAGGATAAAACCTCAGGCGGTAAAACGAGCCGATTCAATAAGGTGGTGAATCGTGAGGAATCCCTAAAACATTAAGAGCGTCTTTCAGCTAATGGGGCGTTCATTTCGTGTAACGCCCCAAAAACTCGTCGCCACATTGTGTACCTTCCGAAATGTCCTCCCACATGAAATTTATATCGAAACGTAATTCCGGAAGATTCTTTGCTTTGGAAGCTCCGGATTTCTGTCGGTTTATACGAAATTTCTCTGGCAAGTACCCTTCCGATGCGAACACCGCTGCTACATTCGTCCAGGTGTACTTTGCCCGTGCAGACAGCATTCTGGGTGCGATGCATAGAGTAATTTAAGCCCTTATCGGTCTTCACCCGGAGCTTTTTCGGCCCGGCTCGTCAGTCCGTCGATTATATTCACTTTTTCCGTAGGGACAGTTGGGAATCTTCTCTCCCTTTTTGACTCTCACCGTGTGTCCGCAACCAGCGCAATGGAAAGTCCCGGTTTTCTGGTTCTTTTCGTTTGCACTCATGTTGCGTTTCACCTTATGAGCCATTTCTTAAGATTTCAACAACAGTGCCGCGAGGAAACCAGGAACATTTCTGAACCAGGAAAGAACAAATAGTTTTATGCAATGCGAATGTCTCATAGGAATTTGCATTCAAAGAGAGAAGATCTGGGAAACCCTTCTTGTAAGAAGTGTTTCCCAGACCCTTCCCAAGAACTTTCAATATTCTCCCAAGTCCATAGTTTTTCTATGGCAAAACTATGGGCTTGGGAGAGTGCTAAAAGTTTTTTGGAGGGACGGGGAACCTTTTTACAAAAAAGGTTCCCGGATATTACTGCTTTGAAAGCAAGTTGGTATCAAAAGAAGCGCACGCCATAAATTCTAGGGCTTAACATTGGGCATTCTTTACTTCACAGAATTACTACGATTTTCCTTCTGCGGAGGTAAATCCAAATAGAATGCCGGGGGGAATCTATGTGGGGAATAATTCCTGCTGCAGGGGCAGGGAGCAGAATACAACCGTTGGCTTTTTCAAAAGAATTGCTTCCGGTCGGTAGTAGAAGCGTTTCATTCGTCGAGCGTCCTCGAGCCGTAAGCGAATACCTCATCGATCGCATGATACGGGCTGGAGCCAAAAAAATTTGTATCGTCATTTCTCCGGGTAAATCCGACATCATGGAATATTACGGCGAAGGCATAGACGGGATCCATTTTTGCTACATGATTCAACAGGAGCCCCGAGGATTGTGCGATGCGATATTCTGTTCGCTTCCGCTGATTCATCCCGACGAGCAGGTGCTCGTAGGCTTGCCGGATACTGTGTGGTTTCCGGAAGACGGCCTCTGCACTCTTCCGGATGACATACTTTCGTTTCTCCTGTTTCCAGTGGATCGGCCGCATCTTTTCGATGCAGTGCTCGTGCAGGGAGACGGGAGTGTGATTAAAATTCTCGTCAAAAAACCGAATCCCGGAACAAATTGGATTTGGGGAGCATTCAAGATGTCAGGCCGAATCTTCCACGAGCTGTTCGATCTCTGGTGCAAAAGAGCACAGCAGGACGAATATATCGGCACACTCGTGAACACCTACATTCGGGATGGAGGTCAGGCACTGGGTATTTGTGCAGGTGAGTCTTACGTTGATGTCGGGACGTTCGACGGATATCGCAAGGCAATCAATCTTCTCTATTCCAGGCAGATTTATGAACGAAAGCTTGCAACGTAACCGCATATTGCTTCAGTTCATCGCATGCACTTAGGAGAGAAGGTGCTGTCGAAGCCCCTGTATCGAGTGGTTTGAAGCATTTGCGGTTGCAGGGCCTCATTAAAGAAATGTCATTTGATCGGAGGTCCTGTTATACTGGACCTATCGATCGTATCGCGGCTGTGCGCCAAAGCTTTTCAGAAGATTTGGTTCAGGAGGTCATCGTGAAAAAGATTTTGTTCCTTGCTGTCATTCTCGTGGGGGTAACCGTTTCCGGTCTCGCATACGCCGGGCCTTTAGCGGTAGCGAGCCATTTAGACACCGTTGTGTCAATTGACGGATCGACTGCTCCCGAACTTCCTACGCTGCTTGCTCAGCATCACCGCCCTCGCTGCTATTGTTGCTGGCAATCGTACCGGCACGGATGGCGATGCAAATGGATGAATCCCTGGAAATGCAGAGACAGGGGCGGCTGGTGTCGCCGTTAACGGGACAGCTTTCCCAGTCTCGAATTGCATGAGAGACAAGCGTTACATAGAAACATGCTTATACTCGGCCCCTCGGAATGCTCCGGAGGGCCGCATCGTTTTTAGTCTACTAGAAAAAGAAATTGTTATCCTGAAATTGGTCTACGTTATCGTGAATCGGCGCTATTGTGATTGATTTGTCGCATTCGGATTCAAAGCAAATTAACAGGAAGCTCTCTATCCTGAGCATTGCATATCCCTTTGCACCCGTGAGATCGGACACTGCAGGAGGAGCGGAACAAATTCTCCGGATTCTGGATGAAGGACTTGTCCGCCTCGGACATGACAGCACCGTCCTGGCCTGTAGCGGTTCGCGAATCATGGGCCGTCTTATCGACTTTCCGGGAACAAACGGCCGGATCGAATGTGATACGCGAAACAAAACATATCGTCTCGTACGCGATCTGGTACGCGATGCACTCCGCGAACGAAATATCGATCTGATTCACCTGCATGGAATCGACTTCATGGAGTATCTGCCGGATACTGATATCCCCGTATTAATTACCCTACATCTTCCGGTGTCCTGGTACGATGCGAACGCGTTTAAGCAAATTCGGGAACGAGTGTACTTCAATTGCGTTTCCCGCCATCAGGAAGAGACTGCACAGTTTATCCCGAATCTTTTGCCCTTTGTAGAAAACGGCATCCCCATACAGGAACTGCACATTTCCGGTATCTGAAGAGTACGTAGTGGTCCTCGGCAGGATATGTCCGGAAAAAGGAATACATCTGGCTATAGATGCAGCGCGACAGGCCCGGACAGGTCTCATCCTCGCAGGCGGACTTTTCGATTACGAGAGTCATCATGAGTACTATTCACGTGAAGTTCTTCCACGTTTGGACGGAGACAGATATCGGTATGTAGGATCGCTCGGTCCCTTGGAAAAAAATGTACTTCTCGGATTCGCGAAATGTCTTCTTGCCCCGAGCCTGGCTCCGGAGACAAGCTCTCTCGTGACAATGGAAGCGTATGCGTGTGGAACTCCCGTGGTAGCCTTTCCTTCCGGTGCGCTTTCAGACCTGGTGGAGCACGGGAAAACGGGTTTTCTTGTACAGAGCGTATCGGAAATGGCGCACGCCATTGAGCGGACCGATACCATTAATCGCGCATATTGCAGAGATCTTGCAGAAAGAAGGTTTTCAGCGAATCGCATGATCGCTGACTACGTTGGGAGGTACAGACACATTTTGAGGCGTTCATCTTAAATTGCATTTGATACCGGAATCTCAGATGGAAGATAAAATGAGAATTTTTCGAGTGTTTCGCTTATTCAGCTTACATCATGTATTTTCCATGACTTATACACATCTACTCATGGGTACGGTTTGACGCACGAGGCCCCGCTGACATCGAACCCCCCTCCCGCAATTCAAGGGGGCCCTAGGATCGGGAAAGAGCCATGTCAGCAATTACTTTTTAGAATCACTGTAGATGTACTATCAGGCGTGTAGTCACAAAACGCATGCTACGATCAACCGGGCTCATCTATTCGATGAAATCCTCTTCGTTGATATACCTCTCCAGATACCGCGAGAATGCTTCTTGGCATCCTGCTCAAAGGAACGATAGTCTGCGAACGTCACGTGCACGTAATCGCGGGTCACAAATCCCATGCCTTTACGGATTATTTCACCATTGAGATCTACAGGGTCGCCCTCTTGCGCGGGAATACGAACGTAGGCCAACAGCCTGTGTTTTTCGTCGTAAGAATCCCATTTCCTGGTCCAGACCTGGACGGTTTTGTTTTGGAGAAGCGATTTGACGTAATCTCGCGATTGCTCCCACACGTCAAATTTGAAAATGAAATTTTGTACGTCCTGACCCAGTCCTTTCAGCCTTTCCCTGTTCTTTGGCGATCCCACCCCTATGAGCCGAACTGTTATGATTTTATCCTTATTCTGCAGCTTTATTTTCAGCAGGTTGGGAGCTTCTACATCGACTACACGGCCGGACCCGAAAAGATCGTGCCGAGGCCCCAGTGCCGAAGCTGTCTGAAAACATGCAAGCACCAAGAATACAAGAACAAAACCCCCTACCGATTTGACTGATGGTGACATTCCTCCCCTCCAAACAACTCGAGAGATAACTCGGGCCGCGTCGCACCCCTCCGCGTTCCCTAAATCGCGACCCTGAGTTCAAATAGATGGAGAACTTCGTCTCCAGGCGCCTCTCGTATAAAAGCCTGAAAGAAACTCGCGGGAAAATCGAATAATATTTATCTCACATGCGTCTTGTCACGCAAACAATTATCTCTTTCCGCGCAAAGTCTCTTTCAGCGCTTTGGAAGGATAAAACCGTGGCAAACGCATTGCAGGGATGGTCATCTCCTTGCCTGTCCGGGGATTTACGCCGCGTCGAGCGTTCAGTTCAAGGACTTTAAACGTGCCCAGGGAAGAAATGCGAATTTTTCCACCATTCTCCTTGAGTGACGAATGAATGACGTTTACGAGAGTGCTGAGAACCACCCCTGCTGTTTTTTTAGATATTTCAGCTCTTTCAGAAATAAGAGCTATTATCTCCGGCTTTGTCATAGGCCCTCCTGATGCATAAATCCGAAACTTGCAGAACTTACAAAGTGACCCAGCGCGGCAATTTGTTCCGGTATCATTTTTTCTTTCCGGTATTCAATTGCCTGACGTCGCGTCACAAAATCAGCTATGCTGCTTTTTTGGATGCAAGAGCTGAACCATTCGGCGGATGGATAAATGTACGAATAGCGGCAATACCATGGGATCAGAGTATCTTGGCATGACTTTTGCGTAATGATACTTACGTCCATTGCTTTTACACACATGTCAACATGATGGACACTCCCATCGTGCCTGCTCGTTTAGAGTACGGCCATATTCATAAGCATTGCATTGGCGCGCCCGATGACGTTTATCGGAAGTGTCAGGGCTCGCATGAGTCGTACGCAGCGCTCCAACTGCCAACGGAATTCTTCTGTGTGAATTGAAAAAAAATTTATACGTACTTCCAGAAATGATTTGGCAAAAATGAAGCTTTAGCGCTGTTTGGGAGATACGAGCGGTTAGAAACCTCACCTCTCTTCTAACCAATTGTTTTTGTTTGTTTTCTAATCTGCCTCTGATATCGTCATGATGATGCTTCTTTCACATCCGAAAAAAAGTGTCTCCAGCTATCGTATGTGGGCTGACGCAAGAGAGAAATTGTATTCGTTGGGGAATGCAGGTTTTTTGAGAGGTATCAATCACCGGAGCATCCTGTTTCCAGCACTGTCGTTCTCAAAAAAAAGAATCCCCAAAATAGAGGTCTTGGACAGATTAAGGGAGGTATGCACATGCATCCTAAAACTATGTCGGTAATCATAAGAACCACCGAAAAATGCAATTTCGGCTGCAAATATTGTTATGTGAAACCGTCTTCAGACGATCGGCTTTTTCCTCTTCATCTGTTTGAAAAGCTTGTCGAAGGATTGGCAGAGGAAGGTTACGGCCGTGTTCTGCTCTATTGGCACGGAGGAGAACCCCTGCTGGCAGGCCTGGATTATTACCGTACTGCCGTTCAAATCGAAAAAGGTGTGGTGGAAAAATATGACAACGTCACTATTGAAAATAAAATTCAAACCAATGGCTCACTCGTGACGCAAGAATGGGTGGATTTTTTCGGTGAGAATGAATTTGGAGTGGGCTTGAGCCTGGATGGCGAACAAACAATGAACGATCGCAACCGGGTTTATCGAAATGGCCAAAGCACGTTCAGTGACGTAATGCGAGGTCTTGCCTTAATGCAAGAGGCAGGATTCAAGACAAACATTCTATCTGTTCTGACGAGAAACCATATCGATCGCCTGGATTCCCATTATGCTTTCGTCAAGGACCTCAAGCTCAAGACATTTAAGGTAAATCCCTGTGTTGTGAACAAATGTGAAAACTCTGAATTGCAGGCGCATCCCCAGGAATGGGGTCAAGCAATGATGCATTTATTCGATTTATGGTTCTTCGATGAGAATCCTCCCCACAATCGTGAATTCGAGTTTCTTATTCAGAGCCTCTTCATGGGATGGCACATGTTTTGTACGAACAACAAGACCTGCTTTAAGAATTTCATGTCGGTTGTACCTTCCGGCGAAATGTTTCCCTGTGCAAAGTTGATTGACGATAGCGGTCGTTTTGGCCTGGGTAATATTGCTTCAGGCATTTCCTCCGTCATGCACAATCACAAGAAGCTTTCACGTAATTACGACGGCCTTGGATGCGATAAATGCAAATGGGAACGATTGTGTTACGGCGGTTGCACCGGATATGCCTATTGGGCTCATGGTGACATTAATACTCGCGACTATCTCTGTGAAGGATACAAAATGTTGTTTCAACACGGGTACGACAGAGTTCGGGCTCAGATCTGGAAGGGGACGGCTAGACGTCCGAAAACAACTCTTCAGGAGGCATTACAATGACCGTTGAGACCTTGAGCGTCAATCAACTTGCGCAGGCAAAGGGCCACCCGATCTTGGGTCGGGTATTTCGGGAGATCAGCCAAATAGCTGCAATGGAACTGAAAGAACCCTGGTCCGGCAGCGATTGGTCCGGCATGCAGTGGGGTGGAGGCGACTGGGCCGGAGCCCAATGGAGCGGCGGAGATTCCAGCTCCTGGTAATTACGATTGTCGTCAATCGTCTTGTAGGGAGAGCGGCTATTCTTCGCTTAGGCAAGGGTATTGATGCGGCATTTGCCGATTCTTTCAATTGAGATTCTATAACGCATTCAATTGCGACGAATGCTGGGTCGAATGGATTAACAGCGGATTCTCGGGACAAATCCCTGGAATTCGCCAACCATTGTGAATTCGGTAAAACGGTTCTCATGTAGATTATTCAGCAAAATAATGTCTGTTGAGATGATTGGGGGAAAAGCTAATGAATCAATTTTATGGGATTTATAGTGAAGGCTGCAATCAAGATCATTCTTATAATGGTAATATCTACTCTGCTTAAATCTACAGCCGATGCCGCTGTATCCACCGGAATAAACTACGTCTCTATTGTGGCGATAGTAGTCGTTGTTATCTGGGATGCCGCAACATCATTTTCGGAATGAGGATAGATTGAACTGTGCACGAGTAAGTCTCGAGTGGACTGATTTTTACGTGCGGAAAACCGTTCGAGTAAAGAACGTATGCGACCAGGACTCTTGCATCTAATGGCGCAAGAGTCTCCTTCTATTCGGGGGATAAAATACATGTCTGAATATCAATTAGGATTCTTTCTCGGCCAACTACTTCGGCTCTGCGTTGTCGGCATATTCTATGCAATAGGTTATATCCTGCTCCTGCTGGGTAAAATAGTTGCTTTCCCTTTCAAACTACTGTTGCGCCGTTAACTCAGTAACAGTGTTCTTGGCTGAAATTATATTTAATTCGGAGGTCATATCGTATGGCGCGCGATCCAATGTGGGCAATGAAGGATGCATTCGAACAATCATATCGTCCTCCACAGGACAATTTTGGCTGTTCCATGCTTTTGTTTGTAATCTTTGTTGTGGGCACCATAGTAAAATACATTATGGGGTGGTGACTGAGAACCTCTCGCGAAAACGGCTAATTTCGCGGTCCCCAGAGTATGACGTACACACCGATGAGGCAAATCACGGCGCCTATGCCATCGTATAAGTCAGGGGTCTTCCGGTCGAATCCCCATCCCCAGAGCAGGGATAGGACAACGAAAACGCCTCCGTATGCAGCGTAAACCCTCCCGAAATGGGGAAAACTCTGCAGCGTGGGAATAATCCCGTAAAGAAAGAGAATAACTGCGCCAACTATTCCGTACCAGGAAGGTCTCCCTTCCCTCAGCCAAAGCCATACCAGGTAACCGCCACCAATTTCGGCCAGACCCGCAAAGATAAAGAGAATTGTCGCTCTTGCCATGATTCGTTTCAGGTTCCTAATTTATTTTGTCGTGTCTCATTAAAGATCCAACAATTGCAGAAATTTTGTTGAATGTAAATAAGCTGAAATAGGAGTTCCGCTGGCCTGGGAATCGGCATCCTTCAGAGTGGGCTGGAATCGAATGTTCCGAGTCTTTTGTCACGCTTAATATCGCGCACCCATATAACCGGATCTGTTGCACATATCGCGCAAAGATGATATACAGCCCCATCCGCTGCGGAATGAGTTTTCACAAACACGCTCATTCCGTCTTAGCTGCGTGAAAGGAATGGGTCATGGAAAAAATTGTCATCCAGGGCGGAACACCTCTCGAGGGAACTGTCAGGGCGAGCGGTTCCAAGAATGCCGCCTTGCCGCTCATGTGCGCTTCGCTGCTTACCAGCGATGAGATGACATTCCATAGAATTCCTGCACTTATGGATATCCGCACCACAAAGCAGTTGCTCCTTCAACTCGGCGTTCAACTGGACGATTTCGAGCCCGGAACGCTCCGCATAAAAGCCCGCATGATAAGCGATCGCACAGCTCCGTACGAGCTGGTAAAGACCATGAGAGCATCCGTCATGGTGCTCGGGCCGCTCATGGCGCGTGAAGGCCAGGCGGACGTGAGCCTACCCGGTGGATGCGCTATCGGCGCGCGGCCTATCGATCAGCACCTGAAGGGCCTTGAAGCAATGGGTGCGACCATCGAGTTGGAAAGCGGATATGTGAAAGCTCGAGCAAAACGTCTGTGCGGAACTGACTTCACTTTTGATCTGAAGACCGTGACCGGTACCGAAAACCTCATCATGGCTGCTGCACTTGCCAAGGGGACAACAGTCCTCAGGAACTGCGCTTTGGAACCGGAAGTGTGCGAACTGGCGCAGGTGATCAATCGCATGGGCGGAAGCGTTTCCGGTGCGGGAACGGACATTATTGAAATTGAGGGAAAAGACCGTCTCCAGGGTATTGTCCACGAGGTTATGGCGGACCGCATAGAAGCGGGCACGTACGTTATGGCCGGAGCCATTACACGCGGCAATATCACAGTGAGCGGCTGCCAACCGGCCCATTTGATCTCATTATTGGAGAAGCTCGCCGACACCGGCGTAGGTATCGAAATTTCGGAAGACTCCGTGCGAGTCATATCCAACGGTCGTGTAAAAAGTCGAGACATGCAGACCGACCCGTATCCCGGTTTTGCAACGGACTTTCAGGCCCAGTACATGGCTCTCATGTCTATGGGAGACGATAACTGCATGATCACGGAAAACGTCTTTGAAAATCGGTTCATGCACGTTCAGGAACTGGTCCGGATGGGAGCGCGTATCCGGGTTTCCGGGAAGATTGCCGGCGTCCAGGGTGTCAAGGAATTGTCCGGAGCCCATGTGCAGGCGACGGATCTTCGGGCCAGCGCTTCGCTCATTTTGGCCGGGCTTGCAGCCAAGGGAATCACAGAGATTCACCGGGTCTATCATTTGGATCGTGGATATGAAGGCATAGTGACAAAACTGGACGATTTGGGTGCGAATATTCGCAGAGAAAAGGACGAAATGCTTTGAGCACCACCGAGCGAAACGCTACAGTTTCCAGAAAGACATCCGAAACGGACGTGCAGGTCACGTTGAACCTCGATGGAGCCGGTAAGGGGACAATTTCGACAGGAATCGGTTTTTTCGATCACATGTTGGATCATGTATCGAAGCACGGTCTGTTCGATCTTGAGATTAAGGCTCAAGGAGACCTTCATGTGGATTTTCACCATACCGTCGAGGATATCGGATTGACTCTTGGTGAAGCATTTAAGCGGTCAGTCGGAAACAAGCAGGGATTGCGCCGCTATGGATTCGCTCAGGTTCCCATGGATGAAGCGCTCGCGTCCGTGACACTCGACTTTTCCGGACGCCCTATGCTGGTCTTTTCAAATCCGCTTGACCATCGGAGCGCCGGAGATTTTCCCCTGGACCTCGTACCGGTGTTTCTGCAGGGATTAGCCGATCAGGCTGGCATAACATTGCATGCAACCGTACATACTGCTGAGAACCCGCATCATGCTGCGGAAGCCATCTTCAAGGCATTGGGTAGAGCCCTTCGCGCTGCTGTGGAAATCGATCCCAGAGTGGAAGGGATTCCTTCGACAAAAGGAGTGCTCTAGCGGCTGCTTTTCGTGAAAATCGACACTCCTCTTGACTCCCTATGCAAGGTGGAGCACAGTTCACTTTCTATTCAGAATACAAAGCTTGTCGTATACAGATGAAGAGGAACTCGCAGCGCTGTCTGGTTCGTCAGAGTGAACGAGCTGCCCTCATTAAGCTGAAGAGCAGTCTTGTATTTCTGATATACTGATTACCAGAAAGAACAAATTGAGGTCATAATGTTGATTGTTGTCGATTACGGAATGGGCAATCTCAGAAGCGTGCAAAAGGGTTTTGAAAAGGTTGGTGTCTCCGCCCGTATATCCAGGGACGCGGATGAAATAAGAAACGCGGATCGACTCGTCCTTCCGGGAGTGGGCGCATTTCCGGAATGCATGAAAAATTTGTCGAACCTGGATCTTGTCGAACCAATTCAGGAGTTTATTCAATCAGGAAAACCTTTCCTTGGCATTTGCCTGGGACTGCAATTGCTCTTTGATGAATCCGAGGAATTTGGCATTCATGAAGGTTTCAAGGTTGTGCCTGGAACAGTAAAAGCTTTCGACAAGAATATGGGCCTTAAGATCCCTCACATGGGATGGAACCAGGTTTTTTTCCGTAAGGAGGTGCCTATTTTCAAGGGCATTCCTGATGGGTCTTATCTGTATTTCGTCCACTCGTATTATGTTGTGCCTCAGAATGATTCTCATAGTGTTGCTGAAAGCGAATATGGCATCAGGTTTACCTGTGCCGTCGCTGTTGATAATGTTTTTGCAGTACAATTTCACCCTGAAAAGAGCCAGGAAACGGGATTGAAAATTCTGACCAATTTTGCACAGATATAATTTCGGGGTGATGCTGTCGTTGTTTCTTTTTCCTTGCATGAATGAAGCCGCACGGCACGGAATTGTGGGCGACCATCACCATCTTGGTGCGGTTGGCCGCCGGAGCCTACTATGAGCCGGTTGTGGGTGGCCTCCGTGCGGTTCGATCTTATGCCAATCCATCCCTTCTCATATCGATGTCCTTATCAAAATCGTTCGACGAATACATACAAGCCAATGAAATGCGACTTGTTGGTTTGCTCCGGACCGAGTCAAGTCCTTCGATGAAACACCAGGTAGGCTCTGCGCGTATCATTCGTGTGCGTTTGAAGTGGTTCGGTTCGCTACGTGCATTCTCCGGGAGAGTCCATCACGCTTCCCTAATGCACTGATTGGGGCGGCATGGAAGGTGCCCACTCTCTGCCTTTGGACAAGCCGGTATTTTACCCCCTTATCGGATTTCTAAGCGATTTTAAGGAACTATTATCCAAGAAGGAATTTCTTAGGGGTATGCAATTTTTTCTTGACAAAGTTTTTATGATCTGTCATTTAGTTTAATTAAGAAGCGTTAGCGATAAGGAACATGACTCAAGTATTCACACGCAGAATGACCAAACAGCGGCAGGTTGTCCTCCAAGAGTTGAAAAAACTCAAGTCACACCCGACCGCTGAAGAATTGCATCAGATAGTCCGGGATCGGCTGCCGGGGATCAGTATTGCCACCGTGTACCGAAACCTCGAGATCCTGTGCGAGGAAGGCAACGCTCAGAAGATCGATGTCGCGGGAACACGCAGGCGTTTCGATGGAGATACCAGCAACCATTACCATGTTCGTTGTGCACGCTGCGGAAGAGTTGATGATCTGCCGATTGACCCGCTTCCGGAGATCGAAGAAGCGGCTCGGAAAAACTGCGAACATCGCGTCCTTACCCACCGAGTGGAAGTCGTGGGTATCTGTCCTGACTGCGAACATCTCGAACGAGATGCTCCTGTCTTTTGACCCATGTTTACACGGTATACAACTGCCCGGCACTATGCCGGCGCATCTTCCAGGAGCCTTGCGGCTCTGAATTTAACCCGAGGAGGAAAGAATGACGAAGACGAACGAGAATTTGGCAGCAGCTTTTGCAGGAGAATCCCAGGCAAACCGCAAGTATCTCGCATTTGCAAAGAAGGCCGAAAAAGACGGTTTTCCCGGAGTAGCAAAGCTTTTCAAAGCCGCGGCTGATGCTGAAACAATCCATGCTCACAACCATCTTGAAGTGCTCGGTGGAGTTAGCTCTACGCTGGAAAATCTCCAACACGCGTTTCAGGGCGAACATCACGAATTTTCGGTCATGTACCCTGAATTTCTCGTCACATCAAAGGAAGAAAAACAGGGCGCAGCCACAAAGTCATTTCACTGGGCAAACGAGGTAGAGAAGGTTCACGGCGAACTCTACAGCCAGGCGATAAAAGCAGTTGAAAGCGGCACTGACATTAAGGTCTCAGCATACTACGTCTGTGACAAATGCGGATATACCATCGGCGATGCGGCTCCCGACAAATGCCCCGTCTGTGGCGCAAAGAAAGACGAGTTCCATCAGGTTGCCTAGACAGTTTCACATGGGCTGCTCCTGATTGGTTCCTGAGCAAAGCGATTCGCACTGGGTGTTCGTGAAACGGGATCCGGACTTCGCATTGGGAATCGGCAATGTACTGTTTTTTTTGGAGTTTGACTGCGTTCCCGGAGAATGGAGAAGCGATGAGAATAAACATAGAAAAGAACCTTGTGGAATTTTCACCTGAAACTACAGAAGAGACTGCCAAGCTCGAAGCCCTGTGGCGCACCATGGTGGATTGTGCTCGGTTCAACAAGAAAATGGTTCCCATCGGGGAGTACATTCCTCAAAAGAGTACCTTTGCTCGATTTGCCATAGAAGGCATACAAACCTCGGCAACAACGGACTACCCGGAAATCCTGGTGGATAAAGACTGCCGTTGCTTCTGCCAGACCTGTAATAAATATGTGCAATTGAAAAAAGGCGATCGGATTCCGCCATGCTGCGGAAAACTTATGGAAGCAATGGATTAATGCGATTTCGTAAACATCCTTTGACGACGCATTGAAGTGAATTTTACGGGTAAGCATTGAAGGGGAATCCTATTGGGATCCCCTTCTGTTATTTCAGTTCGGATACGATGAGAGGAATTATTGCAGTACAGGACGCGATTATCGGGTTCTATATTGGGGCTGATTTTCAGTCCGACTGACCGCACGACCGGATGATTGCCCGGCATTCCTGGCGAACATGGCGAAAAAGTCTTTCGTATATCCGTCTTCATAACGTTTCAGTGTGTATTTGGACTGCTCGGGGGAGAGTTTCTGCTTTGTGACGAGATTACCGTGAGCGTCTCGTACATAGAGATTCCCCACAATATTGTGCGGATTTGCGTCCGCGTGCATACCGCGTTCGCATCCTGCCAGTACAAGCGCTTTAGCCAGATCCTTGGTCCCGATATGATGTCCTATGGCAAACACGAGATTTCCATCTTTCCTGATGCCGAATGCGCTACGATCGGCCACGTACCAGAAGTGCTTGCCGTCAAGGTTCTTGCCGCCTCCTCCGAGTAAAAAGCCTAGCCCGATTTCCGAATCCTCAACCTTGCCGTTACGCATTACCGATTGCACAACCATCCCGTTTTTCACGATAAGATGTCGCAATTGGCGCGCGTCACGCACCAGATGGATGGGAATATCTGCGTTCCATTCCTGGATATCCACAGACCCGTCCCTGTACACGATCATGGTGGCCATGCCATCCACCATGGGATAGATTACTTTGCCTCTGAATATGGCCCCTGCACCCTTGGAATGTCTCTGCATCCACATGGCATTCGTAATCGCAAGAATTCTGGGCCGAAGCTCGGATTCAACTTCCGACAATGCTATGGAGGCGCCGGGTTCCTGAGATCCCACGTAGTACTGCAGAAAGGTCTTGCTCATATCCACGACCATCATGTACACGACGGCATTCGGAAAATCCACGCTCGGGCGGTAAAAGGTTTTGTAAATGATCGGATTTCCACTGGAATCCCTCGGAACTCCCGAAGTGTCCCAGACCCCTTCACCGGGAAGTGCCGGAGCAGTGTAAAGCGGTTTTATGTTGTCAAGCTTTATCGTCGATAGCGAATCACGAGAAACCTGCGTCTCTTCGGGTTGTGCATTGGTTTCCGGCAGCGAT
The DNA here is from genome assembly GCA_041740635.1 of Desulfomonilaceae bacterium. Classification (GTDB taxonomy): domain Bacteria; phylum Desulfobacterota; class Desulfomonilia; order Desulfomonilales; family Desulfomonilaceae; genus Desulfomonile. The sequence continues at coordinate 137,320 of JBGSLQ010000010.1, forward strand.
CCTGCCTGCGCGAACTGAATACCGGAAGAATCCGGCAATGTAGATTCCGCGCAAACGGTAGAATTCATAAAAACCCAGAGGAGACATCCAAAGAATACAACCGGAACGAATCGATGAAATAGTACTCTAGGCAATGTGCCCACCCTCAAATACACAAAGTTTTAAATAAAATCCCTTATGGGATTCATCCAAGTATCTATCCTGTATACCTTAAAACGCCAAAAAATACAATAGGAAACCCCGCCGACCGTGCAGGAAGCCTCTGCAAAACTTCAAAACATCGTTACTTCCATTGTTATCAACGAAAGTTTCGGCACGACTTTCAAATCGATGCTTGCCACCTGGAATCACCTTGAATTTTGTACGGGTTCCCATCCAATAAACGCCCTGAGTTGAACCGTTTGCCAGAAATTCTGACGTTTATCCCATGCTCCAGTACAAGATACTCGTGGGGACCGGCGTCCCGAAACTGTCTCAAGAATTCTCGAATGCACAACCAGTCGTGCCACGCTTCTTCATCCGAGTGTCTGCCCTCATTTGGGCGGACTCGCAGGTCAGCCCCTAGAATCAGGCAGGGAAGATAGTGAGAAATCCGTGCCACGATCAGGGATAAATTCCGATTCTTGAGGCAGTTTCTCCCTTCCGGTCGATTCTATCGATATAATTGATTATGTGCCGGCACGGAGGCACGGCACCCACCAATGCCCCTAATCTTCAATCGAACATTAATTTTGGCGATTGATATATCCGAATCCGAAAACCAGAATCGACTTTCCATTTCCGCTTGCGGCAAGATCAGGTGAGGAGAGCGCAAACCACACGGTCTCCGGCCCGCATTCCAAGGTTTACGATGTTATTTCATGACATTGCTGAGATTATACTGGAGACTTTCACCGTTTGATGCAATAATAGAGCGCTTATCCAGTAGTTTGATTTTTTTTAAGAGGTGCTCGGAATGCATGTTGGCGTTATAGGAACCGGTTACGTGGGATTAGTAACAGGCGTGTGTTTTGCGGAAATGGGTAACAATGTCACCCTGATGGATATAGATGAGGCCAAGATCCAAGATCTTATCGATGGGAAAGTGCCCATTTACGAACCGGGCTTGGAGCAAATCATAGCCCGGAACGTGGCGGAGCGACGTCTCACCTTTACCACGAGCTTGGAATTGACCATCGAACGTTCTCTCATAAACTTTATAGCAGTAGGTACGCCACCTGACGGCAATGGAAACGCCGATCTCAGCCAGGTCTTCCAGGTTGCCGGCAACATAGGCCGAGCGATCAATACGTACAAGATCATAGTCACCAAGAGCACAGTTCCGGTTGGGACTACGGCAAAGGTCAAGGAAATCATTGCAGCCCAAACGCAGCATCCCTTTGATGTTGCTTCCAATCCGGAATTCCTTAAAGAGGGAAATGCCATTGACGACTGCATGAAACCCGATCGAGTGGTCATTGGCGTGGAAGACGTGAGAGTCGGGGAGATATTAAAAGAGCTGTACAGTCCCTTTGTAAGGACAGGAAAACCGATACTCGTTATGGATGTCGCGTCCTCCGAGATGACCAAATATGCTGCGAACGGATTGTTGGCGACCAAGATATCCTTTGTCAACGAGCTCTCCAGATTGTGCGAAAAAGTTGGAGCGGATATTGAAATGGTCCGGATCGGTATAGGTTCGGACCCCAGAATAGGACCCCAATTCCTTTTCGCGGGTATCGGGTATGGTGGCTCGTGTTTCCCCAAAGATGTGGATGCGCTTGTTCAAACCGGTGCTCAATACGGTGTGTCGCTCAAAATTCTGGAAGCTGCCCAGGAAGCCAATAAGATGCAGCGAAAGCATTTCATGGACAGAATTCTCGGTCACTATGATGGGGATTCTTTGTCCGGAAAACTCTTCGCCATCTGGGGCTTGAGTTTCAAACCCAGGACTGACGACCTGCGTGAAGCTCCTTCTCTGGAACTGATAAACTTCCTTTTGGACCAGGGAGCGCGAATCAGGGCATTCGATCCCGTGGCAATGGAGAATGCAGGGAAGATTCTGGGACATGGAGTTGAGTTTGCCTCTGGCAACTACGAGTGCCTCGAGGGCGCAGACGCGTTGATCATAGTCACCGAATGGAATGAATTCCGGCATCCGGATTTCGACAAGATCAAGAACTTGCTTGTGCAACCGGTAATCTTCGACGGCCGCAATATTTATAACCCGAAACGAATGATCGACAGAGGTTTTTATTATTACAGTATCGGACGCTGAGCAGGCCGGGATTAAGTTCCGGCTGGAGTGTTCACATGCCTCCAAGAACCATTAATGCCAAAGAACTGGTTGAGGCTATTCGGGCTGGTTTGTCTCGACAGGGACTCATGGCCAAGTACAGTATTTCATCTGACGAACTGCAACTCCTCTTCAGGAGACTGCTGCAGGTGGGAGCTGTTCAGGAATCCGAAATCAAGCGCCTCATAGCTCCGGTTCTTCCACACGCCGATTTTGAATGTCCGGAATGTGGAGCGACCTATCACGACGCTTTCGATCAATGTCACGAATGCGGTGCTTTTGTGGCAACAATCGAGGCCGAGATTCGTGAATTGGACACTCGGAAATCTCCAACGCCTCGTGCTGAAGAGATTGTCGATGACGAAGTGCATTTGTTTCGGGGCAATCTCCAGAGAACCGGAATGTATGAATCCCAGGGAGTGCGGCAGCTTTCCGAGCTGAAATGGAAATTCAAGACCGGTGGCTGGGTTTCTTCCTCGGCAGTCTGCACCGCGAAGTCAGCATTTTTCGGAAGCTGGGATGGGACCATGTACGCGGTACATTTAGAGACCGGCGAAAAAGACTGGAGTTTCTCCACCAATGGTCCTATTTCCGCAGCCGCGGCAGTGGCAGGCGGTAAACTCTATTTCGGAACTTCCGAAGGTGCTCTGGTCTGTCTGAATGCTGTGGACGGCCTGCCGAGTTGGACAGTAAAAGCTGAAGGTCCCGTAACCTCCTCGCCCGCAATAATCGAGAGAAAAGCATATTTCGGAAGCTCGGACGGAAATTTATATTGTGTCGATCGCATTTCAGGTCAGATTTTCTGGAAATTCAAAACAGGAGGAATCATTTCCTCTTCCCCTGCGATTCTTGACGGAAAGATTTGCTTCGGCAGCTACGACACGAAAGTCTACTGTCTGGACGCTTCCACTGGTGAGAAAAAGTGGGAATTCAAGACTGCCGGGCCGGTATCCGGATCGCCTGCCCTGAATGAGGGCATGGCTCACATAGCGAGCTGGGACGGCACTCTCTGTGCCGTGGATATGAAATCCGGCAGGGAGAAATGGAAATATGCGTCCAAATCCAAGATATCGTGTTCTCCATGTGTCGGTTATGGCCGCGTGTTTGTCGGCAACTCCAATGGAGAAATAGTGGCAGTGGACGAGAGAACAGGCCAGGAAAAATGGAAAGTGGAAACCGGCGGCCCTATTGCCTCATCCCCTGCCCTGGCCTTCTTCACTGTGTACTGCGGGAGCGCCGATAGATTTCTCTACGGCCTGGACGTGAACACCGGCGCGGAAAAATGGAAATTCAAGACAGAAGGCCCGGTAAATTCATCTCCGACGGTCTTCGACAACTATGTCTTGTTTGGATGTGACGACGGGTACTTGTACATGATTGCCTAAGGGGCTGGTTCCTCGCTCTTGTCCTCTTGGGTGAGGTCCTCCTGAGTCAACTCTTCCAGTTGCGGCAAAGAAGGCAAAGAAGCAAGGTCCGGAAGCCCGAACACCTCGAGAAATCGTTTGGAGGTGCCATACAGGAGCGGTCGGCCCGGAACATCCTTCTTGCCTACGACCGTTACCAGTTCCCGCTCCATGAGATTCCTGACCATGGCAGAGCTTTCCACTCCGCGTATCTGCTCGATGTGACTCCTGGTTACCGGTTGGTTGTACGCAATAATCGACAGTGTCTCAAGGGCGGCTTTACTGAGTCTCGCGGGTTTCACGCGCTTCATTTCCAAGAGCCATGGGGCAATGGTCGGCAGCGAACGAAACTGGTATCCACCAGCAACTCGAGCAAGCAAAAAGCCTCTCGCTCTCTCCCGATAATACTCCTCTAATTCATCCAGAGTCTGTTGCACCGCATCTGCGGATACATTCCCAAGAACGCGTACCAGCGACTCCAGATTGAGAGGCTCTGAATGAGCAAAAACCAGTCCTTCTATTATGGACTTCAGATGTTCTTTGTCCATGACACACCGATATTTTATAATCAGAAGAATGATCGGGGGACCTTCCGGTAATCCCGTTACACAGGCCGATCTTCTCCTTCGATCAAATGCAGAAAAAGGTAACAAAGCTTGAACTGAGTCTGGCTTGCACAATCTACCGGAACTTTTCGGCCATGTCCATGAGAGTCACACTGTTGGAGGGTATCCACCCCAAAAGCCTATAGATTCAGGTTTTTCTTCTTGGCGTGTGAATTGAAAACTCTCATCGATTGTGCTAAGGTTGCCCTCGGTTAGCGGTAAATCAATCTTCAGTTTCAGAGAAGACTCCATGAAGTTTATTGAAGACAATCCCGATGGTATTACTCGAGCAGACATCGTTGTGGGAATACCATCTTACAACGAAGCGTCTTCCATCTCTTACCCTACACAGCAGGCCGACAAAGGACTCAAAAAGTACTATTCAGACAAGTCCGCAGTCATTATAAACTGCGATAATCACTCTCCGGATAACACTCGACAAGCGTTCATGACCACTGAGACGACAACCCCTAAGATCTACATTTCCACCGAAGAGGGGATTACCGGCAAAGGCAATAATGTCCGGAATCTGCTGGCCAAAGCTGTGGAGCTGTCCGCTAAGGCGATTGTCCTTATCGATGCTGACCTGCGGAGCATAACTCCTTTGTGGATACGCAATCTTGGGGAACCGCTTTTCGAGCAATATCAGTTTGTTTCACCGCTCTACGTTCGTCACAAGTATGACGGCCCCATAACCAACAGTATTGCATATCCTTTAACGCGGGCTCTATACGGGCGTCGCGTCCGCCAGCCCATCGGAGGGGATTACGGTTTTTCCGGAGAGCTCGCGAAAATATTCCTGGAGACGGATGCCTGGAGCGATTCCATTTCCTCCTTCGGGATCGACATCTGGATGACTACCACATCCGTCCGAAATCATGTTGCAGTGGTTCAGGCTTTCATGGGACGCCCCAAGGTTCATAAAGTAAAAGATATCCTGCAGGATTCTGACACACTTTTTTCCGACGTGATTTCCACAATCTTCGAACTTATGTGCAGGTATGAGAACTTCTGGCGTGACGTCAAATGGAGCCGTCCTACTGCCGTTTTCGGCTTCGGTGTAGGCGATGTGGAGGTACCGCCGCCAGTGAATGTGGATGTGAGACTTCTTTCACAAAAATTCCAGAGCGGCACCCTTGAACAGTGGGACAAGTATAAGGTTCTCCTGAGCCCGGAAAACATCCACAAACTCGAGGAAGTCACCGAACTGTCTCCGGAAGGATTCGAGTTTCCGACCGGATTGTGGGCGAAGATTCTCTTTGATTTCGCTGTAGCCTACAAAAACCGGGTGCTTGCCCCCGGAGAGCTCGTTTCGACGCTAAAGCCCTTATTTTATGGACGCATTTTATCGTTCGTCCTTGAATCGCAAGCGATGAACACGCAGCAAGTGGAAGAGTACATTGAAGACCAATGTCTTCAATTCGAGAAGGCGAAGCCTTATCTCCTGGAACGCTGGTTTTCGTGAGCAGAAAAGACCAGAGCAAAAGGACCGGTCATGGCGAAAATACTGATTGTCGATGATGAAGAAGGAATTCGAATGCTCTATTCCATGGAGCTGCAGGACGAAGGATACGATGTCATCACCCTGCCTGACGGTCGGGAGCTGTTGTCTGTCGTTGACCGGGAAAACCCGGACTGTATCATACTCGACATAAAAATGAAGGATTTTAACGGGTTGGATCTTCTCCAGCAAATCCGGAAGAAATACTACGATCTTCCGGTGATTCTGAATTCGGCGTATTCCAGTTTCAAAGTGGATTTGAAAGCTGTAGCCGCCGACTATTACGTAGTCAAGAGCTCGGATTTGCGGGAATTAAAAGAAAAACTGAAGGTCGCTCTCGAAACGCGGATTCCTGCGGAGTAACCGGAACCTTTCGATAAATCGAAACACTTACACACAAGTAAAGCTGACCGCCCGCATCAGTGCGTCTCTGCCAATTCTCCAGAGTTATGCTACAGGGGGAAGCATGCATTTTTTCGTCAGGATCATACTGTGTCTCTGATTCGCATGGAAAATCTCGAAAAAATTTATGTTGCCGGAACGGTGGAGGTTCCGGCGCTCATTGAGATCGACCTGACCATCGAAGCAGGCGAGTTTCTTTCCATCATGGGGCCGTCAGGATCGGGTAAGTCCACCCTCATGAACATTCTGGGATGTCTTGATGTTCCCACGTCCGGGCAATACATTCTGGACGGGGAAGATGTATCCGCGTTGAACCTCGATGAAAGAGCTGACCTTCGAAACCGGAAGATCGGATTCGTTTTCCAGGGATTCAATCTCTTGCCTAGAATGGACGCGCTGCACAATGTGGAACTCCCGCTCATATACGGCCGCGTAAAGACGGCTGAACGCAAGGACTCTGCCTTGGAGGCTCTCGAGTTGGTGGGACTCACGGATAGAGCCAATCATCTGCCATCGCAATTGTCCGGGGGCCAGCAGCAACGGGTGGCCATTGCGCGGGCGCTCGTGAATAATCCTGGCATCATCCTCGCGGACGAACCGACAGGAAATCTGGACACCCGAACAAGCAATGAAATCATGGCCGTGTTTTCCCGGCTGAATCAGCAGAAGCACATTACTTTTATTCTGGTGACACACGATCCGGAAGTCGGAGCAGTCACTGACCGGAGCATTATGATTCGAGACGGTAGAATCGTCGGAGACGAACGCAGGAATTGAATTGAATCGGGGAAGGAACTTCTTGTAATCCCGCCTTCAGCGGGACTCCCCAGACCCCTACATGGGGTATGCGTCAACTTGGTCTTGGCTTGCGTTTTGTTCCAGAAGAACAGCCGAAAATAGACCGGCGATTCATCGCCGGTTGACGAGCATTTATAGAGATTTTCATACCTATTCGCTTTTATGAATCCAATTTTGGCCGGCACGGAGGCACGGCCACTACCGGCTGATGGTAGGGTCCGGCGTCTCTGCCGGACCTCTCGGTTTTATCAGATTTATTGGCGAAATGGTATCAGTCCCTGCGGGTCGGCTGATTCTTTATAGGACAATCGTCCCTGCAGGACCACGTATAGGAATCTTCCTAACCGTCTGGCGATACCACTCCCCACGAGGATTTTTGTAGGAATCGCTATAATCGAATTGGGATTCGTCTTGGAAAGATGCGATGTGGTCAGACGACGACTACTGGAGGATGAGAATTGGTTGCCAACTACGCGGAGGCTCGTTATTCACGAATCTTCCTCCGCGTAGAAAACTTAGATCGGCAGTTCTTGGGGAAATCTAAGAAAGTCTGCGTTCTTTGATACGTGCAGCTTTGCCTCTGAGTTTGCGAATGTAGTAGATCTTGGATCGTCTGACGCGGCCATGCGTTACGACTTCGATCTTATCCAACATCGGGGAATGCAGGGGAAATACTCTTTCCACTCCGATACCGTAGGAGACTTTTCTCACGGTAAAGCTCGTGCCTGCTCCCTTGCGGCTCGTTCCGATTACCACGCCTTCGAAGATCTGTATTCTCTCACGAGTTCCTTCGACGATGCGCACGTGCACCTTAATTGTGTCCCCCGTCCGAAATTCCGGGAGGTCCAACCTCATCTGTTCCTTCTGAATCTGTTCCAGCATATCCATTTTTCTTCTCCATTAAGCCCGTGCAAAGTTCAGATCGGATCTCCTCCAGGAGTTTTTCCTCTTCAGCTCCTCGAATACCTCTGTCCAGAAGGTCAGGGCGCCTGAAAAGCGTTCGGGCCAGGGCTTGTTTTTTTCTCCACCGGCGTATTTTCTCGTGGTGTCCTTCAAGCAAAATGTCGGGAACACTCAAACCTTCGAATTCCCGAGGCCGCGTGTACTGGGGATATTCCAGGAGTCCTTCGTAAAAGGATTCTCCTGCTATGTGACTGTCCCGTCCCAATACGCCCGGAACCAGCCTGACGACCGCGTCGATGACCACCATTGCAGCCGTTTCCCCGCCGGAAAGAATGTAGTCTCCGACGGAAATCTCGTCATCGACAAAGTGCCTGATCCGTTCGTCTATCCCTTCGTACCGGCCACAGACAAAGATCAGGTTCGTCTCCGTGGCAAGTTCCTCTGCGATCGATTGATCGAAAAGTCTCCCCTGGGGCGTCATGAGAATGACCTTTGAACCGGGTACTTCGTTCCGAACCGTCTGTATCGCACGAACAACCGGTTCAGGCTTCATTACCATCCCGGTGCCACCACCGTAGGGATAATCATCCGTACTCCGGTGGCGATCCTCGGTGAATTCTCTAAGATCGACGGCTTCGACCGTCATCAGCTCTGCCTCGATAGCGCGAGCCGGATTGCCGTAAGCCAAAAACGAATCGAAGATCCCGGGAAAAATGGTCAGGATCTTAATGTTCAACATCTGGGATCAGCCCCTCCAGAGGGTCCACAGTCATTGTCTCGGTTTCGGTGTCCACCTCCAGCACCACATCGTCTATCATGGGCAGGAGGATTTCTCCGAATTCACCTTCGACATGGAGGACGTCGTTTGCTCCGGTCGGGGTGATCTGGCTTATTTTTCCGAGTTCCCGTCCGTCCTTGGTTACCACCCGCATGCCGAGCAATTCAAACCAGTAATACTCGTCCTCTTCTTTTGCAGGCAGATTCTCCTCATCGGTCTTAACCAGTTTCCCCACAAGTTCCTGAGCTTTTTCAGGAGTGTCGATTCCTTGCAGGCGAACCAGTATTGCCCCTTTGTGCACGCGAAAGCCCGCTACTTCATACGCGGTTTCATCAAAAACGAGACGAACGGAATTCTCGAATGATGTCAAAGATTCCGTGTACGGCCTGACTTTGATTTCGCCTTTGATGCCAAAGACTTTGACAGCCTTGCCGATAACAATGAGTCTGCTTTGGGCCATGGAGCGTAACAATCAGGAACTGCTATTATTCAAGGATCTCCAGGACCGCACGCTTTTTCCCCTTAGTGGAGGCTGCGCTTAAAATTGTCCGCATTGCACGCGCGGTTCGGCCCTGTTTTCCTATCACTTTTCCAAGGTCGCCTTTAGCCACTTTCAGCTCAATAACAGACGTCATTTCGCCTTCGACTTCCGAGACGGCCACTTCTTCCGGACTGTCCACAAGCGCTTTGGCTATGTATTCGATGAGATCCTTCATAAGCTTTCTCCCATCCAACGCGATTTCTCGCGGACAGGAGCTTTACTCCTCTTACTGTTCCGCTCTGACAGAAGTCTCAGCCTTTTTGACTATTCTGCGAACCGTATCGGTTAGTTCGGCCCCACGGCTGACCCACTTGTGAATTGACTCAAGATTGAGGTTCAGACCTTTCTCTTTGTCTCTGGGGTCGTATGTTCCCACGACATCGAGAAACCTCCCGTCCCGCGGGAAGAAAGATTCAGCAACCACAACTCTGTAGAACGGTTTTTTCTTGGCACCGAACCGTGCCAGGCGTATTCTTACTGCCATTCTAAGGATTAACCTCCGACGGGCTTGCACCCTCAAGTCATAATCGAACAATATTAATGAAGGTGGATCGATCTGTCAAGGAAGTTTTAATTCACAGACAACCCTTTGAGCGATCCGCGGTATATCGGAATAAGCCTCTCAGGGTCGGTCGAAAAGCTTATTGCGTATTTGTTGTGAACGACACGAGATGTGCGGCAAAGCGTTGCCCGGGAACCCGTGTATTTCATTGCATTCAAAAAGATTCATGGTAGCATGAATATGAATGCGCAATCCGGCGCAGTAAAACCCTGACAAACAGCGGCATCCAGCCGTAACCGACTGCCCTATTGTGACTGATCAGGGGTCACACTCCCTCTCGGCACATATGTTCCTGTCAGTGGGCCGTGGGGTAAGTATAACTGGAATGGAGTCATCAATGGAAAAAGAAGACAGATCTTTGTCAGAACGGGAACTCCGGACTCTCAAGGAGTTCGTGGAAAATACTTTGCGAAAAAGCGGCGCTCGCCTCATGGAAATGTACGGCAAAGGCAACAACAGACTCAAGTTCGATGACGATCTGGTGACAGAAGCTGAAAATACTGCTTGGGACCTTATATCCACGAAAATTAAGGGAAGCTTTGAAGACCACGCTTTTCTAAGAGAACTTTCTCAGGAAGAAATCGCGGAACCGGAATGTCCGCGATTCATCTGGATTGCCGATTGCCTCGATGGAGCGGCATCGTTTCAGGCCGGCCTGCCTGTATGGGGGATCAGTGCGGCATTATTCGAGAAATTCTGGCCTGTTCTGGGATTTCTCTATTTGCCGGTGACGGGTGAGCTGTATTCCGCGTACGCAACGCGAGAAGCACTGCTCAACGACCGTCCCATCAGAGTGCGCGAAAATGACACTATCGATAATGAAAGCCTCGTTCTCGTCTATTCCAGGTTTCACAATGATTTTTCCAGCACGTTTCCGGGGAAGATTCGCAACTTCGGGTCTTCTGCCGGTCACCTCGCTTATGTTGCCCGGGGTGCTGCCGATGCTTGCCTGTTAAAAAATGTGGATGTCCGGGATCTTGCCGCAGGCAGCATTATCCTCGAAGCAGCCGGTGGGGAAATAACCTATTTTGACGGGCGTCCGTTCCATGTGGGCGAGTTTCTCGATGGCAAGAGAATCGACGAGCCTCTCATCGCGGCGCCAAAACGTTCCTCAGCCTCAATTTCCAAGTATTTTAAAAAACTATAGCATGACTTCGATCAGGCGCTCGCTTCTCGAGGTGAGGATGCGAGCGCTTTTCCCTTCGGATCGGCCATGATTTGCTCATGATCGGAATATGAAGCAACACTTGACTTACGTCAAAGACTTCTGTTTACAGATATCTTATTCTATAGCCGTTTAAACAGACAATATTGTCTGGGAAATAATTGATTCGCATCAGGAATGAAAAGGACTTCCTCAAAGGGGACTTGATGAATAAGAACAGTCTCACGAAGGAAACGATACCATCCGATCTCTATCAAGTTCGTTTCGAAAATCTCTTTCGTGTGGCAAAAAAGGTAACGTCCTGCCTCAATATCGGAGATATTCTTGAGATAATCAGGGATGAAGTGAAAATAACTATTCCACATGCACAGGAAGCCTGCCTCATACTGGTGGATACTGATGCAGTCGATTACACAAGACCACTCCATTGCACGGTAAAAAAAGAGCAGGTGAATTGTCACCAGTGCAAGCGCGGCAGACAAATGGTTCTCAAAGCGCTCGATACAGCGAATTCTTTCGATTGTGTCCTTCACGATTCGGGAAAAGGACCTCTGGAATTTTCCAGTGATTTGTCATCCTCTTGTGAGGCCGCTATCCCGATCTATGACGGCAAAGAACCCCTTGCGGTGCTGAGTATTCTTACAAAGCCCGGTGAATTGTTGAACGATCGGGATATGCTGCTATTGAGCGATCTGGTGGAACTGGCAGGAAACATCCTGGTAAACGCCAAAAGATACGCCAAAATGGCAAGAGAGAAGCTCACCGTCGAACGCATTCTGGGGCACATCAGAACCTTTGTCCCGGAAACTGTGCAGAGAATCGTGGAAAAAAACCCTGACGCTCCGCTACTCGAAAAAAGAGACGTGGATGTTTCCGTTCTCTTCCTGGATGTTGCCGATTACACCAGGATTAGCGAGACATTAACTCAGGACAAAGTTAATTTCATCATTGAGAAATACTTTTCGAGCTTCCTGGATGTAATCATCTCCTACCAAGGAGATGTCAACGAAACTGCAGGTGACGGCTTGATGGCGATTTTCCAGGGAACCGCCAAGGAAAACGCATGGAATGCATCGCAAGCAGCACTGGAAATTCGCAGTCGTACCCGAAACATAAACAAAGAGTTGGAGGGACTCTTCTATCCCGTCATTGTTAATATGGGGATAAATTCGGGTATCGTTTCATTGGGCATGAGCAAGTTCGCAGGAGGATCCTGGACAAGAACCACCTATACAGCATCAGGGTCGGCCACAAACCTGGCCGCACGTATAGCTGCAGCGGCAACCGAAGGAGATATTCTCATCGGACCTGAAACAGCACAACGAATATCAGAAAAAACCATGATCTTCGATCGGGGAGTGATGACTTTCAAAAATATCAAATCCGGTGTGCACGTTTTCAGCCTTATACCCCAAGAACATTAGCCAATTCCAATTTCTCAATTGAAGCAAGTACAACCGGGGAAACCTTCTTGTAAAAAAGGTTCCCAGCGTCTTACTGCTTCGATTTTGAAATTGGAATTAGCTAACGAGGCTTGCTTATTCGGGCTCTGAAACCACAACCACCGCCTTGGAAATTCTGGCATTTTCTTTGATTGCCCCACCTTCCGGTCCTATGGTCATCAATAGGCGAGTGCTGGCATCGAGCTTATCAACAACCGTACTCTCATGGGAGATACCTGCAGCCACAAGCCGTTGATGGGGAAATATCATTACAATGGTGTTTGAGGGCGGTATTATCGATTCGTTGTAGGTGATCAAGTATTTCCCCGGTTTCAGCTTCCACCAACCGTACGGTTCCTGATGGTCGCGTTTTTCGGCAACAAGTTCCCGGACGCTTGCTTCAGTATATTCGCTTCCACCAAAATCGAGGCTGCCGGCAGTTTCGATCCGGCTGATGCTGCGTACGGTCAAATCAAGGGAGCATTCTCCCTTTTGTTTCTTTGCTGAAATAAGGCCCAGCGTCAGGGACGCTATCTTTTCACCAGTCAGAACGCAGATCATAATTACCTCCTCCACAGAAGAAAATCGATGAAGATTTCGCAATTAGAGAGCGTTTGTGGGGTATTGCGCCAATTTCGGCCTTTGATCTTCTTTGTCCCGACGGACGATTGACAGGCTAGATCGCACCATTACCGGTCAGTGGGACTCAAGAATTTGATCTGCCGATTAAATTGTACTTCTCTACAAAGAGGGCTCCCCACGATTCCTATTGCCTCTCGCCGAAAATGGCTGTACCAATTCGCACAAGGGTGGCGCCTTCTTCAACTGCAGTCTCGAAGTCTCCGGTCATCCCCATGGAAAGCTCTTTCATATCCGGAGAGAACACGCCGTCCCGCTGTAATCGTTCCCGCAATTCTCGCAATCCCGCAAAATAGGGTCGTGCACGTTCAGGGTCATCGAAAAAAGGTGGCATGGTCATGAGGCCCTTGAGCTTCAAACAGGGAAGCTTAAGAATGCAGTCTGCAAGCGAGGCAACATCTTCTTCGGGTAATCCTGATTTTTGCGGCTCCCGAGCCAAATTTACCTGGATGAGAACCCCCATGCGCCGTCCGTTATCCTGACATCTCATGTTAAGCGCGGAAGCGACCTTTTCATTATCCACCGTTTGTACCGTTTCGAAAATATCCGCCGCTTTTCCCGCCTTGTTCCGTTGCAGGTGCCCGATCATGTGGTGCTCCACAGTCTCGATTTCCAATGCGTTCTTTACCTGCAAAGCTTCCTGTAAATAGTTGTGCCCGATAATCGTAATCCCTGCCTGAACAGCTTCTCGGATTGCTTGCGGATTCTGACCTTTAGCTGCAGCTACGATACGAATTTCGTTCGGGTCGCGACCGACGCGGCACGCTGCTCTTACTATTCTCTCGTTGATCGATCCGAGGTTATCCGCGATCATGCGTTCTTCGAGTCGTTTTTGAGGAAGTCATATATACCGAGCTCCTGCAGGTCTTTGGCGACTTCACAAAGGGGTAATCCTACCACATTTGTATAGGAACCCTGTATGCGCTCTACAATGCCCGAGCCGATGCCCTGTATCGCATAGGCTCCGGCTTTGTCCATGGGTTCGCCTGTTCTTACGTAATCCGCTATCTCGGTTGGTGAAAGCTCACGAATGTATACCCGGGATAGAACGCTCCGGATCCTCCGCAACTCAGGATGACCATTGAGCACCAGCGCATAACCGGTATGAACCTCGTGTGTTCTTCCTGCCAATTTTGACAGCATGCGCCGTGCTTCATCCTCATCCGCCGGTTTTCCCAGGATTTCTCCATTAATCACCACAATCGTGTCCGCTCCAAGCGTCCATTTGTCCGGGAAACGCACAGCGACTTCTGACGCTTTTTCCAGAGCGAGCCTCCGAACGTGATCCGCAGGCTGTTCTCCATTCATGAGTGACTCGTCTATTTCCGAGGGGACCACTTCAAAACGGAGCTTCAAACCTGCAAGGAGATCTTTCCTTCTCGGTGAACCGGAAGCTAATACAAGGTGAGTATTATTGTCGTGAACAGGCATAGTACGTCCAATTGCATTCTTGTTACTGATATGAGTGAACCTACTCATACATCAATAATGCAAGTGGACGTGGAGATCAAGGTGTGAACGGTTTTAGTCTACACCCGAAAGAAGCTGCAATTCTCCCGAGCGTCGGGCGTACAAACCCCTACACTTGATGCCGATACATTGCAAAAAGAACACAAGACCCGACAGGAATCGAAAGCGGATTCTTATGTGGCCTGTTTCGCCGCTTCTCGTAGAGCCTTCGCGGCCCTGAACCGGGGGACTTTAGAAGCGGGAATTTTTATCTTCTTTTTTGTTTGAGGATTAACGCCTTTTCGGGCTTTTCTTTGGGCAACCAGGAATGTACCGAGATCCGGAATTCTGATCTGTCCGTCTTTGCCCTTGAGTGACTGGTGAATCGCGGCTACAAACGCCTTGAGCACAGAATCCGCCGTCTTCTTGGGAAGCCCTGCTTCTCCTGCCACGCGTGTAACCAGTTCTGTTTTCGTCATCTCATACCCCCCTTTCTGGTAGTAAATTGACATGCAGTATAAGCAGTTCTGATAGCGAGGAGTCAAGTTTCTGTCAAGCTAAATCTAACAGCACAGTAATCTCTCGTTAAAATATTTTGGCTCGTGTCGTATTTCTTGGCCTCTCTCCTGAACCCAACGGTGCTCTTCCGCATCTAAAATTGTGGGATAACATTAGATCCGGTATCCCCTTCGACGGTTCGCATCGTAGCTTAAGAGGAGACCGCTGCTCTTGCAGCACAGAGATCCTGAGAGTGATTTCTCCTCCGACTTGAAAGACGATACGAGCCGTCGTTTCACAATATCGGGAATCTTGATTGAATCCGTCTGTGGAGGAGTAATCATGGAAACTCCGTTGAAGGGACTGCATCACGTCACCGCAATAGCGGGGGATCCTCAGAAAAATCTGGACTTTTATGCAACTGTCCTCGGATTGCGTCTTGTAAAGCTTACTGTGAACTTCGACGACCCCGGAACGTATCACTTTTATTTTGGTGACGATGAAGGCCGACCCGGGACGCTTCTTACGTTCTTCCCTTGGCCGTTGGGAACTAAAGGAAGAATCGGACCGGGTCAGATCGGTGAAGTTGCGTTTTCGATCGACCAGACAGCTTTGGAGTACTGGATAGATCGTCTCAAAAAAAAGAACGTTCCGGCAGAAGGACCTTTTGACCATTTCGGACGCGAAACAGTCCGATTTCACGATCCGGACGGATTGATCTTAAACCTTGTAAGCAACGAGCACTCGGAGCGCGATGACAATGCAATTATCGGATTGCATAGTGTCACATTGGTCGAGAGGGACCCTGACAGGACAGGATCTTTTATCTCGGATCTCCTTGGGTTTCCGGAGATCGACTCACAGGAAAGCGACTTGAGTTTCGATGTGGGCCTTGGACAACGAATTCACGTAATTGCAGATCGTTCGCAGGAAAAAGGACTGGTAGCAGTCGGGACCGTTCATCACGTCGCAGTGAGGGTTCCGAACAAAGCATCACAGCGAGCCTGGCACAAGTATCTTGCCAATTCCGTCTCCATCACCCCGATTATAGACAGGAAGTATTTTACATCGATTTATTTCCGAGAACCCGGAGGAATCCTGTTGGAAGTGGCCACCGATCCTCCCGGATTTGCGATTGACGAATCCCGGAAAAATCTGGGGACGCGTTTGATGCTTCCCGAAGATCTCGAAGCTCATCGTGCATCGATCGAACAGAACCTGCCTTCCATAACTTTGCCGCGAATCGTACGAGCAGCATGAGGCACCGATTCGGGAATTCTCCCCCATGCGGGCCTAAAACTTGACGCATATTTCGGCGTACAATATCGTGTACGTATTATTCCGTCGATAAACTGCATTTCGCCAGGAAGGAAATGGAAGCATTTATTTTACAGCACGAGCCCCTTATACGACTCGCCTTTTTTTTGGGAATCTTTGGCGCAGTAGCCGCCGGAGAGGTTTTCTTACCGCGACGTCAGCTCACTCAATCCAAGAAAGATCGCTGGCTTGCAAACGTGGGGATCGTCGTCATCGATGCCCTGGTTTTACGACTCTTATTTCCCGCGGCTGCGGTTGGATCTGCTCTTCTGGCATCCGAGCGAGGTTGGGGTTTTTTTAATAACGCAAACGTTCCTTACTGGATTGCAGTAGCCGGTTCAGTCGTTTTCCTGGATTTTGTCATTTATCTGCAGCACGTAATGTTTCACGCGGTTCCTGCTTTTTGGCGATTACATATGATGCATCATGCAGACCTGGACTTTGACCTTACAACCGGTACGCGTTTCCACCCCATTGAAATCGTGTTGTCTATGATAATCAAGATTTCCATGGTAACCCTCATAGGCGCGCCGGCTTTAGCGGTCATTATTTTCGAAGTGCTTTTGAACGGAACGGCAATGTTCAATCACAGCAATATTTTCGTTCCCCTGGGTTTGGACAAAATTTTGCGGCTATTCGTCGTTACCCCGGATATGCATCGAGTACATCATTCGGTTTTTCCCACAGAAACCAATAGCAATTATGGATTCAATCTTCCCTGGTGGGACAGGTTGATGGGAACGTACAAGCCTCAACCAAGACTCGGCCATATTGACATGACCATCGGTCTTAATCAGTTTCGAGACCCGTCTCGTCTCACTCTCCTCGGCATACTGCGGTTGCCGTTCGGAGGTAAACCCGGAAATTATGCTATAAATTCGCGTGGAGGATCAGGCGAATAACTGTTTTCAGACCAGACTGCCAGTGGGACGTGAAAGCTATCTGAGATACAACCTGAGTGCTTCGATAGTGTGATCGTCAAATCTTCCTGTTAAATGTCGGATTTCATCACATACTGATTTTCTCAACCTGCACTGATATGAAGTTACATTTTCGTACATTCTGGTTATAGATTTAATGTTGGATTGCCAGCCGAGTTCTCTCACAATTCCCAGGTAGTGATGCAAAGCCATATGGATTTGGTCAGGCCGTGGTCCCCCGAGTTGCTTGAGTTTACGATACTCCTCGACCCTCATCACGACGGTGACTATTTCGTGTTTTTCGCAGCTCTCGCTAGTAAGAGCACATACATTGGCGGTTTTAGAATGCATGATAAAGTTAACTCCACATGGAGGATTGAAACCCGGATTCTGAACCAACCCCCCCATGAGGTTTCCACCGGCATTAAACCGGTTCTCGACGGTTCCGGGACCATTTTCTCTGTGACACTTTTACTTATCACAATTCATTGAAAATGTATATGGAAGAGTGGCTTTAGAAACAGAATCATTTAGCCTGACCATTTGTTTTTCATTCGTGTTGTATTAAAAAACATTATTGTGAGGTTTCTGTACAAAAAAAAGAGATTTTCGAGCGGCTACTTTCGTGCATTCCGCATTCGGAAAACTTAAAGGGAAACGTCCTTGAAAAACAAGGTGTACGCGAAAAATTCTCGAAAGATCTTTGCAAAGAACTACGATTGCAGCTACAATGAGAATTTTATGGCTGGCTCGCTCGATGGCTGAGGTGGGGCCCTGATTCGAACCAAGAGCGACGGGGTAAAGCAAAAACTGAGAGCCGCTGCGTCACTCGTTGCTTTCATCTCGCTACGCGACAATATAGGAGACTAAGGAGTTGGAATGACACGGAATGCAAAGCTACTGAATATGGTTGAAAAAATGGCCGAAATGTGTCGGCCTGACGAAATTTACTGGTGCAACGGCTCCCAGGATGAATACGACCTTATGGTCCGTATGATGGTCCATGCTGGAACGGCCATTCAGATGAACGAAGCCAAGCGCCCGAATAGTGTATTCGTCAGATCCAGCCCTGCGGATGTAGCCCGTGTCGAGGATCGTACTTTTATTTGCTCGGATAGGCAAGAAGATGCCGGTCCGACAAACAACTGGGCAGACCCTCGGGAAATAAAAGCTACTCTCACGAAATTATTTACCGGTTGCATGATCGGACGAACAATGTACGTGATTCCCTACAGTATGGGGCCGACAGGTTCACGTATTGCTAAAATTGGAATAGAATTGACCGACTCTCCGTACGTTGTCGCAAACATGCACATTATGACAAGAGTCGGATCAGCGGTCCTTGAAGCGCTGGGATCCGATGACGATTTTGTGATGGGGCTTCATTCTGTAGGCGATCCGCTCGTGGATCCTGCAGATCCGGATTCTCCATGGCCCTGCAATCGCGATCACAAGTATATTTGCCATTTTCCTGAAACACGCGAAATTTGGTCATTCGGTTCAGGATATGGCGGAAATGCTCTGCTCGGTAAAAAATGTCATGCCTTACGGATTGCCTCGGTTCAGGCACGCGATGAGGGCTGGCTTGCCGAACACATGCTCATTCTGAAAATGACCGATCCGCAAGGTCAATCCAAATACTTCACCGGAGCTTTTCCCTCAGCGTGTGGAAAAACGAATCTGGCTATGTTGATTCCGACAATTCCCGGCTGGAAAGTGGAAACCATAGGCGATGACATTGCCTGGATGAAATTCGGACCTGACGGCCGTCTGTACGCAATTAATCCTGAAGCGGGTTTCTTTGGAGTGGCGCCGGGAACGAGCATGCAGTCCAACGCGAACGCAATGTTAACTGCCCAAAAGAATTCCATTTTCACCAATTGTGCGATAACTCCTGATGGAGATGTCTGGTGGGAAGGTATGACAGAAGAGGCTCCGCCTGAAGTCATGGACTGGTTGCGCCGACCGTGGAATCCGCAAGCTGGACGCTTTGCAGCTCACCCCAATGCTCGATTTACCGTCCCGGCAAAGCAGTGCCCGGTTATCGCGCCCGAATGGGAAGACCCCAACGGAGTACCCATTGATGCAATTCTCTTCGGTGGACGTCGGGGGACGGTAATTCCACTAGTGACAGAAGCTTACAATTGGCAGCACGGAACGTTTCTGGGATCCATTACCAGCAGTGAGACGACTTTCGCCGCAGCAGGCAGGGTTGGACAGCTTCGCAGAGACCCCATGGCAATGCTTCCCTTCTGCGGGTACCATATGGGTGATTATTTTGCTCATTGGCTCAGAACCGGTGCAAATGCGGATCCGGAAAAGCTACCGAAAATCTATTACGTAAACTGGTTCAGGAGAAATGCTTCAGGAAAATTCCTTTGGCCGGGGTACGGTGAAAACAGCCGCGTGTTGAAATGGATTTTCGAAAGAAGCAACGGTTCCTCAGAAGCAATCGACACTCCCATTGGAAGGATTCCCGGCCCGAGCGCTCTGGATATTTCCGGCCTCGACCTCGATCCCGCTGCTCTCGAGGAATTGCTCAAGGTGGACATTTCGGACTGGTTCAGCGAAGTGCCTCTTATCAAGCAGCATTTCGAAACATTTGGGACTCGGATGCCTCAGCCGCTGTGGGACGAACTCCATCGTTTGGAACACATCCTTTACCAGGAAAAATGTAAGATTCCCGATACTGATTAATTCGGACAGACTGCCCCCCCCCTTGCTACGTTGCGAAAGCAGTCTCTTTGAGCTATGATCTTAGGGAATTGCGGGACGCGTTGGTACGAATTATCGCAGAGGACGACAAAAAGGCCTGACTTTTGAGCGTAACCCAGCTTTTTGTCGTCCCTCGATTCGGAAGCTTCTCTTGTACTCGACTGTCAGCACAAGCGACCTGCAATCACAAGAGACTAAAATCAATCAGTATGCGAACGGCGTTGCCTTGACCTTATATTTTTGTGTGTTTCACAACAACAGAAGCATCTGTATTAAGCGTAAGCGTGACGGAATCGAGCTACGATCGGATGTACGTGCCTGTGAAGCGGCTCAACACTGTTGCTGCGTAAATCAGTCAGTTTTCGTAAAGGTCATCCCAGGCTGTAACGCAACGGTGTGAATCCCTCATGTTAAAAATTCCACATCCCAGTGATTACCATTTCGACCCCCTGGAAAGACTACCGGAAGCAGTACGCCTTACGGTCCGGGAGAAAGGACGGACGAGAGAGTACAGCCCGGGAGATGTTCTCATGGCTCCGGGTGATAGTGGTGCGTACATCCGGTTCATTATGTCCGGGGAAGCCAGCGTCATGCTAAAGGATGGCGATGAGCCGGCATTGTCCGTTGACATTATGAAATCCGGGGATATTTTTGGCGAAATCAGTTTTCTGACCGGCAGTCCTTCTCCGGAGAATGCGGAACTGGTAGCAGACGAACCCTGCAGTATTCTGGAAGTCCCAGCCTCTGAATTCGAGATCATTCTGCGACAGAATCCTGAGTTTACCGTTTCTCTCGTAAAGAATCTTGCACGCAAAATAATGCGGCTCGATCGCATGGTCCTGAGGAGCAGACAAAAGAAACGCGCTCTGCAATCGCTGATCAGCCGTGAAGAGCACATATTCCCGGACTACGTCATAGGGGATTATGTCAGGAGCCACCTCGCGGCGAGAATTGAAGAATTGGCACACTCGGATGGTCCGGTACTGATTATTGGAGAAACAGGGGTAGGTAAAGAAGTCCTCGCTCATGCGATTTTCAGATTGGGGCATCATTATAAGTCAGTCTTTTTGCTTCTTGATTTACTGAGAACCCGTTACGAGCAGACGTTCCATGTTATGCGAAATGAAGAGCTTGGGATGGAAAGAGACGTCCTCCAGGAGCAAATGCAACTCTTCTTCGGTCTGGAAGAGCCTGGTGTGAACGGCCGCCCTAAGGTCCAACCCGGATATGTAGAATTGACGGAAGACGGGACACTCCTCGTTCGAGGGTTGGAGCAACTCGAACCGGACGTTCAAGAAGAGCTTCTGGAAGTTGTCTGCGGGAGCGGCACGTACATGAGAGTGAATGGCGACGAACCTCATCCCGCAAGGTTACGACTGCTCGCTACGACGGAATTGCATCCGGACGAGATCACCCGAGCGGATCATCCTCTGCTCCATTCGCTGCTCCAGCGGTCCATCGTAATACCGCCACTAAGAAATCGCCGCCGGGAAATACCCGGCCTGGTATCACACTATATAAACCAGTATTGCCAGGAATTGAGAAAGCAGATCGTCGAGACGCCGAAAGAGACGTTGAAAACGCTCGTGAACTATTCCTGGCCCGGAAACGATATTGAGCTTTCCACCACTCTGAAGAGGGCCGTCCTGGTATCCGAAGGCGAGGTGCTGCGTCCCCAGGACATCTATTTCGATCTCAAGAGAGTTGAAGGAACAGGAAAATTCAACCTGCTGCGATTTCAGGCAGTGCGGCAGGCTATACTCAGTCCTCTCTTTCCTGCAGTTTTCCAGAGCGCGGTCACGCCATTTTTCTTCATTTTACTCGCACTCCTTTTTCTCGGTCCTCAGGATCCGCTCAATAATCCGGCCGCGCTGTTCAGTTGGGCAGTAGGGTGGCCGGTGCTGATAGTGGGAGCGTTCATCTGGTCGCGATTCTGGTGTTCTCTGTGTCCTATTGGAACGTTGAGCAAACTTGCCAAGAAAATCATTGCCCTTGAGAAGCCCTTTCCTACTGCTCTGAAAAACAGGAGCGATCTCCTGATTGCCGGAGCAGTGCTTTGCATCATCTGGTTCGAAACGGCAACGGGAATACGTAATTCACCATTCAATGTGGGATTATTGTTGCTCACCATGTTGTTCTCGGCAGTTACGGTTGCAGTAATTTACGAACGACAGTCGTGGTGCCGTTATTTGTGTGGTCTGGGAGGCATGATCAGCGTTCTCTCCAAAGGATCGTTCCTGGAACTTCGCGCTGATCGTAATGTGTGTATTTCCCAGTGCTCTTCCAATGAGTGTTACCTGGGAACTCCGGAACGGGAAGGCTGTCCCTTCGGACAGGTAGCTCCCAAGCTCCATAGCAATCGATTCTGCAAATTGTGCGGTATATGCGTTAAGAATTGCCCTCATGGAGCCGTGAACCTGAACCTTCGTTTACCCGGGAACGAAATCTGGGAAATGAGACATACCAATACGGGTACCGCTTTCCTCATCATCGGTATGATCGGCGGTCTCCTGAGCGAAATGGCAATAAAAATGCCATTGTATAAAGAGTTGACCTCGTACCTTCCCCTTCCGGACATCTTGAAATTCACGATAATTTTTTTCGTAGTCGTCTTGACGGCAAATTTGATGCTCGCGATTGCCACGGTCTTTTCTCATAGAGTATTCGACGAAGGTTTTCAGGAAAATTATTCCCGGTACGGACTTGCGTTGCTTCCCGTAGCCTTGACCGGTTTCATGGCTTTTCATCTTTACTACTTGATCAATCTCGGCGTGCAATTACCTATTTTGGTGAGCAAGAACTTTGATTTTGAGATTTTTCGAACACTCATCATAACGGTTCCTCCGTGGTTGACGCATTTCTTTCAGCAACTCATCGTGTGGCTTGGGCTCCTGTGGAGTCTGATGATCATGTATAAGCTCGGTCGCGGGAGCCACGAGAGATTTTCTGTTGCAATGTACGGCGTGATGCCTCACATGGGTTCGGCCGTTGTGTTAACAGTGTGTGTTCTGAAGTCTATTCGCTTCTATTTTTACGGAAATTAGGGTTCCTGACATTTGAATCCATTCGGGATTTTTCAGTGACTTCAATTGCTCTTCTTGGGATTTGTGGGCGCTTTTCCTGCAAATCTTTCCGTCATACTTGCCGTTCTCCAACGCCACAAAGTTGACAGCTTGCATGGAACTCAGGGCGGCTGGCCTTGTCATTTATATTTCAAAGCGCTTATTACACTCAACTAGGATGTGGCTCAACTCGTGGCGTATTCGAGTACATTATTCTGTGTGCGATCGCGATTCGATTGCAGAGAAAAGAATATGAAATGGCGACTGAGTGGTCGAATACATTTTTGAAATTGAACGGACAATAGCATCGATTGGGGGTTCAGCAGTAGCTGAAATTATCCTTAAGCTCGGTCTCGGTGGACTGATGGCTTCAGGTCCATTTTTACCTGCTAAATTCTGAAGAGATGAACACTGCGTGGCATAAGTAACACTAAAAAAACTTGACATTTGATAGACCCCCAATTAACATTCTTACGGGAATCACAACCCGATATTATTATTGTCTTTTGTGGGCGACAGCACGTTTCTCCCTTTTCCAGAGCAAAAAAGAAAGCGCAGGAGATTAGTGCGCCTATCTCACTGTATCCAGATCCGAACAGTTCAAGAATGTAAGAGGAGTCAGAATGAAAAAAATACTTCTTTCGGTAGTGGCGGCAGCCTTCTTGTTGACAGTTCCCTTTGGTGCTTTCGCACGTGACGCAAGTCGCGATACTCTCGCACAGATGTGGAAAGAGCGGGTAGCGGCACAAAAAACAGCAGCAGCAAAAGCAAAAGAGGCGGCAGCAGCAGAGAAGACGCAAGTGGACAAGGCAAAAGCAAAAAAAGTAAAAGCAAAATCGGCAAAGAAATCGTAATAACTCAACTCGCTCGTCATGAAGAGAGGCGGTACAGAAATGTCCGCCTTTTAATTGTTCTCTGTCAGGTTATTGCAACGGAAGTATTCATCAAGCGGATTTATCTGCGATTCGATAGTCCAGCGATTAGACGGTTTTTTAGATAGAGAGAAATTGAAGCCCGGAGGGCATTATTAAGTAATGATTTGAATTCTGCTCCCGCGCATGATAGTGTTGCATCAAATCCAACCAACTGATCATGGAGACATATATGAATCTCAGCGAGATGGTGGATCGTTTTGCCCAGGATATGCCCGATCATCCGGCAGTGGTCTTTGAGGACCTCACGATCTCATACGCGGAACTTATGGGTTCCATTAACAGACTCTGTCATGCGCTGACCAAAGCCGGTGTACAAAAAGGTGATAGAATAGTCATACTTATGGGAAATAGGCCGGAATTCGTAATAGGATATTTCGCCTGCCTCAGAATAGGAGCAGTTGCTGTAACGCTCAATCCTCTCTCCACCGCATATGAACTGAGCCATTATTTTGCCGACAGCCGCCCTGTAGGATTGCTCTGCAAAAGCGAGCAGTTGCCTAAAATAGAGAGCATCCCCAATCGTGACGAATATTTGAAATTTATCATTACTGTCGAACCAACGGATGGCGCCATTTCGTTTCAGCAGATACAAGATAGTAATTCGGATCGTTTTCAAGCTGCAGACGTCGATCCGAACCACCCGGCGGTCGTCATATTTACTGCAGGTCTCCTGGGCAAAGCCTTGGGTGCAACCCTCAGCCATAGGAACCTGGACAGTAATTCCAATATGCTTCGGGATACGTGCGGGGGAGGTCCCGAGCACCACGGGCTGGCCTTGATCCCCTTGTTTCATGCATTTGGTGCAGCGGTTAACCTGTTGGGAACAATAAAGGTCGGGGGCACCGTGTATTTGGTCGAGCGTGTTGACTTTCCGAGGCTGGTCCCCTGGCTGAAGAAGGCCCAGATTACGTATTCCGGTCTAGTTCCGATGGTTTATTACGGTCTCCTGTATCATCCCTCCTGCAAGGACCTGGATCTCTCCAGTTTTCAAATTGGCATCAGTGGCGGCGCACCGCTTTCTATGGAAATTTATGAGCGATTTTGCGAGCGGTACAAGATTGACATATATCAGGGATACGGATTGACCGAATCATCACCTGTTGTCTCATGGAATAACGTGAATATCCCCAATAAGCCTTCCACCGTAGGAACACCTATTCCGGAAGTGACCGTAGAAATCCACGATGACAATGGTAACCGCCTTCCTGCGGGTACTGTCGGGGAGGTTGTGGTTAAAGGGCCGAATGTGATGCTCGGATATATCGGCAAACCAATAGAGACCGAGACTGTGATACGCAGCGGCTGGTTGTACACAGGCGATCTGGGAAGCCTCGATAGCGACGGCTATTTGACTCTTGTGGGATTGAAAAAAGATCTGATTATTACCTCCGGATTCAATGTATACTGCCAGGAAGTGGAAGAAATCCTCATTCGTCACCCCCATGTCGCAGACGTTGCCCTGGTTGGGGTGGATGACCTCATGAGAGGCCAGGTCATTGAAGCGCTTGTGATTCCGGAACCCGGAGTAAAACCTGACGAGCGCGATATTATGCGTTTCTGCAAAGAATATTTATCCAGATACAAGTGCCCGCGCAAAGTCATAATCGTGAACGAAATCCGCAGGGATGTGCATGGCAAGCCTTCGGAATGGAGTTGATCCGACACTTGATGAGTTCGCAATCAAAGAACTAAAATTGGGGAGTCCTGCCAAAGCGGGATTACAGAAGCGCTTCCCCACTCTTTCTTTGCACACAAATTGGCAATAATCATGCGGCAGACTGGTGCTAGCCGGTCTCTGCTGCAACATTTTCGATCCTTTTCGTATTTTCGATAGCTTTTCCGCCACTCTCCGCGAGTGTCGAGAGAGATCACACATCAGAGTTCATTGTGTTTCCTTTCAGGAACATAGCCAAATTGATCCGGCAGGAAGAGTACATCGACCGGCCGGAGTTTACGCGAAGAGTCGTGTGGCTTATGCTGCTCAGACTTTTGGTGATGACGCTCCTGCTGGCGGCGACGATTTTCTTCCAGTTCAGAGGTGCCGGAACTCTTTTCATCGATCCAGCCATCCCACTGTACATTCTGATCGGCACTACATTTCTGCTCAGCCTCATCTATGCATTTGCCTTACCGCTTATTCCCGATTTATGGTTGTTTTCATTTTTTCAGGTGATGGTGGACGTGCTCTATGCAACCGTGCTGATTCATTTCACGGGTGGAGCATCAAGCGTCTTTACGCTCCTGTACATCTTTCCGATCATCACTTCAGGCATTTTACATTTAAGGCGGGGAGCATTTGTTACTGCCGCGACGGCATGTATTTTGTTCGGTCTTCTGATAACACTGCAGTACTATCACATTATTCCGCCGAGTAACTGGCCGTGGATAAGCACCTGGAGCAAAAACACTCCGGGATATCTCTTGTGGATTTTTGTCGTCCACCTGACCTTTTTCTTTCTTGTTGCATTTCTTTCGAGCGCTTTGGCGGAGCAGTTGCAACGGACGATAGCATCTCTGGACCTCAAGGAAATCGATTATCAGAAGCTTTCGGAACTGCATACCAATATCGTACGATCGATATCCAGCGGCATGATCACTACTGATGAATTCGACAAAATCACTTTTGTGAATAGTGCGGGCGCATCTCTGGTGGGGACGCCTTCTTCCGAACTAATGGCTCTGAGTCTGAGGAATGTATTTCCAATGATACGCGATTTTGTCGATAGTTCGTCCGTCAGACGAGAAACGTTTTTTACCGTGAAGGAAGTAAATGCCGTCAAGAGGCATTTTGAAGTCACCGTTTCCGATCTGAAGGGAGTTGACTCTCTGCCGAGGGGACGATTGGTTTTATTTCAAGATGTAACGGAATTCAGGAGAATGGAGGAGCGCGTACGGCTCAGTGAAAAACAAGCTGCATTTGTGCGCATAGCTGCCGGGATGGCGCACGAAATCAGGAATCCGCTGGCTGCACTCCGGGGAGCAACGGAATTGCTGTCGAACAACCGTTCGGTTGCGGCTAATGAAAAAAAACTCCTGGAGATCGTTTTGAGAGAATCGGATCGATTGAACCGGCTTCTGGGAGATTTTCTTCTGACCGTCAGGGCGCAGCAGTTGGGAAAAACACGAGTCATGCTTTCCACTGTGATGGAAGAAATTCTGGACCTGTTTTCCCGTGAACCGAAAATTCAAGGTGGCGTTTCTCTGGAAACTCTCATAAATAAAGGTGTTGAAGTGGAAGGTGACCCAGTACGACTGAAGCAGGCGATTTGGAATGTCCTGGGTAATGCGTTGGATGCGGTTCACGAATACGGAACGATTCAAGTGGTGCTTGAATCTTCTCCAGAAACCGGCTGTGCGATATTGATCGTTAAGGATGACGGCTGTGGAATTCCCCTGGAAATACGGGATCAGGTTTTCGAACCTTTTACGTCGACGAAAGAAAGGGGTTCAGGCTTAGGGCTGTCCCTGGCATTGAGTGTGGTTGAATCGCATGACGGACTCATAGATTGTGAAAGCACTCCTTCAGGAGGAACAAAATTCTCGATCAGATTGCCTCTCGCTCTAGATATGCCTATTCGAGAAGGAGAAGAGGAGAATGCCTGAACGCCTTCTCGTCGTAGACGACGAACCGAGCATGCGGGAATTTCTCGAAATAATGTTGTCTCAGGACGGGTACGAAGTTCGAACAGCAGCATCTGGAGAAGAAGGTCTGAAGTTGTACAAGTCGGAAGAGCCCGATCTCATTCTCACCGATGTGAAAATGCCCGGTATGAGTGGCCTGGATCTTATAAAACACATCCATGCACAAGATCCTGCCCTGCCTGTCATTGCAGTAACTGCATATGCGAGCGCAGATGATGCATTGAGGGCGGTTCGCGAAGGTGCATATGACTATCTTTCCAAACCGTTCCAAATTGAAGACCTCCGGATAATCATCAGAAATGCACTTGAAGCTCGTCGTCTCAGGATCGAAAACCAGGAATTAAAAAAGTCCATTCAGGGTCTTGATCATTTCAGCCATATGGTTGGTATATCCACTCAAATGCAGGAGATTTTCCAATTTATAGAAAAAGTTGCGCCCTCCAAAGCGAGTGTCCTCATCATCGGCGAATCCGGTACAGGTAAAGAACTCATTGCCAAAGCAATCCACAAGAATTCTCCGAGATGCGACAAACCTTTCATTGCGATCAACTGCACGGCAATTCCGGAAAACCTCCTGGAATCGGAAATGTTCGGACATCAGCGAGGCTCATTCACCGGTGCGCTCACAAACAAGCCTGGTCTCGTGGAACTCGCTCACACAGGGACTCTCTTTCTCGATGAAGTGGGAGAAATTCCCATCTCGATACAAGCAAAATTATTGCGCTTTCTTCAGGAGCACGAATTCCGGAGAGTGGGTGGCACGGATGAAAAGAAAATAGACGTGAGAATAATTGCTGCCACCAATAAGAAGCTCGAATATGAAATGGAAAAAGGAAATTTTCGCGAAGATCTGTATTACCGGCTTAATGTGATACGAATCCGTGTCCCGCCGCTCCGCGAGAGGGAAAAGGATATTCCGTTACTGGTCAATCACTTTCTCAGGAAGTTCTGCGCCGAGCAAAGCAAGGATATCACCAAGGTGTCCTCGCTCGCGCTCAGGGTGCTCTGCAATTATCAATATCCCGGAAATGTCAGGGAATTGGAAAATATTATCGAGCGATGTGTCACGCTGGAACAGTCCGATCAGTTGACTGCTCAACATCTGCCTCCCAAATTGACACAGAGCGAAGGGGGGGCATGCGAAATCGCAGAATTGGACATTCCGTCTGATGGTATCGAATTGGACCGCACCCTCGAGAATCTCGAACGAAAGCTCATCAACAGAGCATTGGAAATGACCGGCGGAAATCGATCCCGAGCGGCAAGACTGTTGGGGATTTCTTTCCGATCGCTTCGTTACAGATTGGTCAAGCTCGGCATGGAATCGGAAGAAATGGTCCAATGATACCGATTCGCAATCAAAGCAGTAAGATTTGGGGGACCTTTTTTGAAAAAAAGGTCCTCCAAACCCCTCCAAAAAACTTTTAACACTCGTCTGAGTTGTTGTTTTTTTCCATAGAAAAAACAACAACTCAGATGAATGCTAGAAGTTCTTGGGAAGGGGCTCGGGGAAACACTTCTTACAAGAAGGGTTTCCCCGAATTTTCCTTCTTTGATTGCATAAGTCCACGCTGGCTGCCCGATCTTCTTTTCGCAAGGAATGAAACAACATGAAGGATTATGCAATAATTCTCGCCGCAGATCTGCCCACCCCGGAAGAGGTGCTCTCTGTCACCGCACAAGTCGGACAGATTGTGGACGGGGTGAAAATAGGCGTCGCAACCTTGTTTCAGGCTGGTACTGACATTCTCAAGAGAGTGAAAGATCTTATCGAAGACCGACCTCTGCTTGTCGACATCAAGATAGCCGACATCGGATTCAAGGGTAATAATTCCTGGCAAGGAACAAACGCCAAAATCATCGAGACCATTCGCGATACGGGAGCCACTCACGTCACCGTGCATGGTTTCCCCGGGCCCGTTTCAATAGCTGAGGCGGTTGATGTTGCTCACAGCGCGGGAATCGGCGTACTGCTTCTGCCTCTCATGAGTCATGCGGGAGCTGCCCTTTTCTTCTCGCGACCCCTTCAGAAGTCGGACCTAGTGTACGCAGCAGTAAAAGTCGACGTAGAAACGCATTTACCGCAGGAATCTGACTGCTCTGACGTCACGGAAGGAATCCTGCTTCTCGGGGAAGCTTTGCAGGTAGACGGGTACATCGGCCCCGCTACCAGACCGCTCGATCTCCAACGATATCGGACAATAACCCGGAAACCTATATGGTGCCCCGGTTTCGGTCGACAAGATCGGCAAGGGCGAAACCTTGAAGAACAATTCAAGAACTGGGCTCGAATAGTGGGGTCCAGTTCTGCGGCAATCGTGGGCTCTGCCATTTTCGGAGCACCCGACAAAGTCCGCGCGGCATCCGAAATTGTAGAAATACGAAACCATGTCCTAGAGTAAGGAAGATCCGGGAGCAACTTCTCGTAATCCCGCCTTCCAGCGGGATTCTCCCAATCCCTGTCCTCAAGAATTGTTAATATCATTCGTAAAAAATATATCCGGTCCCGGGAATTGTGACGATGTGTTTTGGCGTAGCCGGATCGTCTTCTATTTTGGCTCTGAGATGCTGAACGTGTACGTCAATGGTTCGGCTGTCGCGATAAAGCTCTCGATCTGCCCAGATAGTCTCTTTTATGACCGCACGGCTCAGCGCTCTGCCGGAATTCTTGACGAGAAGGACAAGCAGCGCGTATTCACGTTGCGTGAGCGGAACCCGTATACCCTCTTTCCAGACCGCATTCTGTCCGGTGTCAATTTTGAGATCGGCTATTTCCATTACGAGAGGGTCTTCGATCGATCCCGATCTTCTCAAGCATGCATTAATTCGGGCGGCAAGTTCCAAATAATCAAAAGGTTTGGAAACATAGTCGTCAGCACCGCTGTCCAGGCCGAGCACCTTATCAGGGACCCTGTCCCGAGCTGTAAGCATGATGATCGGAATCGAAGACATATCCCGCATGCGCCTGCAGACCTGAATACCATCGATATCCGGTAGTGACAGATCCAGGATTACCAGATTCACCCGAGTTGTATCGAATAAATCCAGGGCTTCCTTGCCGTTGGTTGCCAGCAGCACTCTGTAATTATCGAACTCCAGATTGTCTTTTAATATCCTGAGAATGTCCGGGTCGTCATCTACGAGCAGTATGGTGCTCATTTCTTCTCCCGCGTCCGATCACCTGTATGGAATAAAAAAGGAAAAGCAACTTCCTTCCCCTAATTTGCTGTTTACCCGGATCCTGCCGCCGTGAGCCTCAACAAGTCCTTTGCATATAGCGAGTCCTATGCCGGAAGAGCCCCGGTTCATGCGAGCCCCCTGCTGATCTTTTATTTGATAGAACTTCTGGAAAATGTTCACGTGATACATGGGGTCTATTCCCGGTCCTTCATCCTTGACCGACACTTCGGCGCCTGCATCGGAAAATCCGATCTCCACGGTAACCCTTCCATCCGGAGGAGAAAACTTTATGGCGTTGGAAAGAAGATTACTTATCACCTGGAACAAAGACCTTGTGTCGAACACACATGCCCTCTCTTCAGGGCAGATCAATTCCAGGATCACCGAGTATTTCTGAGCAGAGACGCTCTGTGAAATGATGGCATCTTCAGCCACCTCTTTCAAAGAAGCTTCAGTCATTTCGAGTTCCAGTTCCCCTGCTTCTATTCTGGAATATTCCAGAAAATCAGCGACAACTTTGATGAGGTGATCGGTGTTTCTCTTGATGATATCCAGATACTCGGGGCTTTCACATGAGGACTTTCTCAGGAGAATATCCGTGGCTCCCTTTATGCTGGTAAGCGGTGTCCTCAATTCATGCGAAATATCGGAAAAGAAGTCGGATTTAGCCCTGTTCAGTCTTTCCAGCTCTCTGTTCGCGTCTGCAAGGTCTTGGTTGGTTTCCGACAGATCTCGGGTAGCCTCTGCGATGTTTCGTTCCAGTTCTTCATGATGATCTTTCAATTTCTTGTCGAGCAGATAACAGAACTCGGTAATCTCTTTTAATTCGTCTCCTCGATTGAGCGTGGTTTCCAGGGCCTCCTTCCCCGAGGTAAGTCTGCTCATGGCTGTCCTGATTTGTCCTATGGGTTTGAAAAAGAGTGTCCTGGCCGGAACAAACAGAAGAATCACGAGAAAACCGGCAAATCCCATGCCGCCTGTCAGGAGAATCAATCTATTCCGGTCTATTGCAGCCCGTGCTTCATCCATGGGAATGTAAATGCTCAAACATCCGCCAACATCGCCTACTTTATATCCCTGAGCCATGTGGCACTGAAGGCATTGCTCGTTTGCTAAAAGTGGAGCCACATAGCGGAAGACCGTCTTTCCTTTGTTTTCTTCAATTCTGAAGATACCCTCACTTCCCGACGTCCGAAATGTATTGAGCGCTTCCGTCTCGAAATCATCCGGCGTGTTGGAAGGATTTAACCGATCCGTGTTGGTGATCTTAAAGAAATAGAGATCGTTCCGTCTGGCGCTGTCCGATAGGCTCTTGGTGAGAATTGAAGGACTGATCCGGACGTACGTCACGCCGTCGGCACCGAGCACTTCAGGATCCGGAAGAAACGGATTCGGCCTCATTTCTGCCGATTTGGGAAGCAAAAGTGACCCGTGCTCCGCAACCCACTGTCTCGTAAGCACAAGCTGTTTATGGAGTATCGCTGCCTGCTTCCGAACCTGCTCCATGATGTGCTCTTCCTGCCGACAGGAAAACCAGAAGAGGAGAAGTCCGAACGTCATTGCAGTAATTACGGACGTGATCACCAGGAATTTGAACGATATCCGCGTGTGACCCAGGGAATTGAATCTTGGGAGCATGGTGGTGGTTCCGGGTGTGTTTCGTTAATGGATTATGTCCTTAATTCAGTCTGAGAGGCAGGGGTCCCCTTGAGGGCCCAAAATGACGGCTTCAATGCTAGTCATTCCGGCAGGCATCCCGCGTGTTCGCGGGACCCTTACAGCGGCTGTGCCCGCAATGCAAAGACCACCATGTCAGTTGATAAAGCCGGTGCTTCAAATCGGATCTGAGCTAAAGACATAATCTGTTCGTCAATTATACCAAATTGGCATAATCTTTGGAAATCTGGAGAGCTTCAGGGAATAGATTGAATAGTCGGACCAATAAAGCTTGCCGGGCCTGGAGTGCAGCGACACAGATGGACTTGTCCCGTTTATGGAGCATATGGAAAGCACAGTGGTCGATTTCTTCGGAAAGAAGGTAAAGATGTGATGTCAGAAGATAGAACACCTCCAGTCGGTCCTGAATCATGAATTCTCAGAGTGCTAGCCGAAACTAATTAATAATCAAATATTTGTATTAGGGTTTGGAATCCGGTGGGTGGCACGGGAATTGCTCTATTTTTATCGGAATGCATGCGCACGAGTGCGGAACTGCGACCCTCAGGTTCCATTTTGCTTTTGTCGCACGTTTCTTCGAAGAAGTCGAAAGAAAGCCCCAAATCGTCCGTGTCAACCTCAGAAACAGGAGGCCGCAATGGAGGCCAAACAGGGAGCAAAAACTAAAGAGGCTCAGGACAGCAGATGGCGATTCGTAAACAGGACCATGCGTGTTCACGGAAACGCTCCTCATGCGCTCATTGAAACGCTTCACGCAGTTCAGGAGCATTTCGGATTCCTGGATCTTGAAGCTCTGAAGTACGTGGCAGGTGCGCTCCATGTACCCCTCAGTCAGGTGTATGGAGTCGCAACGTTCTATCATTATTTTTCTATGAAACCGCCCGGCGAGCACACCTGCGTGGTTTGTAAAGGGACGGCATGCTATATCGGCGGCGCTGCAGCCATACTGAACAGCATCGAAGACGAGTACGGTATAGCACCCGGAGAGACTACCCCTGATGGAAAAATATCGCTCGTCACCGCAAGATGTCTCGGGTCGTGCGGTCTTGCACCTGCGGTGGTGTTCGATGGTGAAGTGAAGGGCCGTATGGCCTCTCATGAAGTACTGGACAGGATTCGGAGGTGGACGAACCATGACACTGACGTTTGAAGACCTCCAACAAATCGCAAAAATTGAAAGAGATATGCAGGAAGGGATAAGGCACCAGATAAACGTGTGTGTCGCTGCCGGGTGTCTCTCCTGCCAATCCGGTTTAGTCAAGGATAGTCTCGAAAAAGAAGTGAACCGCAGGGGTCTGGAAAACTGGATCAAGGTAAAAGGAGTGGGATGCCTCGGGTTATGCGCAGCAGGTCCACTTATTTACCTGGAGCCCGACGGGGTCTATTACCAGGCAGTTTCCGTATCCGATGTATCGGACATTCTGGATTCACTGGGAGGTTCACCGATCAGTCGCCTTGCCTTATCCGACCAGCTTCCCTTTTTCAAGCGACAGCGAAGGATTGTCCTGGAAAACTGTGGAAAGGTAGATCCCGAGAGCATTGAAGACTACATTGCTGAAGGCGGATATGAGGCGCTTTATACCGCTTTGAGAGCAATGACCCCTTCGGAAGTGATTCAGGAGATAACTGCCAGCGGATTGCGCGGTCGCGGTGGTGCAGGCTTCCCCACAGGACTGAAGTGGACAGCCGTTTCAAAAACAATGAACCGGACAAAATTCATCGTGTGCAACGCGGATGAAGGCGATCCGGGAGCATTCATGGATCGAAGCGTCCTTGAAAGCGATCCTCACCGTGTGATTGAAGGTATGGCAATTGCCGCCAGCGCTGTCGGAGCGAGTCATGGCTTTATCTATGTACGGGCCGAGTACCCGCTTGCAGTCAAGAGACTGCGCACTGCCATAGCCCAGGCGGAAAGACTCGGTGTTATCGGAAAGAACATCTTCAACACAACTTTTGAATTTGACATCAAAATCAGGCTGGGGGCAGGAGCATTTGTGTGTGGAGAAGAAACTGCACTCATAAGCTCCATCGAAGGCCGGAGGGGGACACCTCGTCCGCGACCGCCCTTCCCTGCGGAAATGGGTTTATGGGGTTATCCTACACTCATTAACAACGTAGAAACATTTGCAAACATTCCTCCCATCGTTCGGAACGGAGGACAGTGGTTTTCCGATATCGGTACGGAAAAGAGCAAGGGAACAAAGGTTTTCGCTTTGGCCGGGAGGGTCAATAATACCGGTCTGATCGAAATACCTATGGGAACTCCCCTGCGAGACATTGTATTTGAGATCGGCGGTGGCATCCCTGAAAACCGGCGATTCAAAGCAGTTCAAACAGGCGGACCTTCCGGAGGCTGTATTCCGGAACAATTCCTCGATATGCCCGTCGATTACGAATCCTTGGCTCAAGCAGGTTCCATCATGGGTTCCGGCGGCCTCATCATTATGGATGAGACTTCGTGCATGGTAGATGTCGCCAAATTCTTTATGGAATTCTGCATGAGTGAATCATGTGGCAAGTGCATCCCTTGCAGAGTGGGAACCACTCAGATCCACAACCTTCTGACCAAAATTTCAAGCGGTGAAGGCTGCGCAGCCGATATCCCGGCATTAGAAGAACTTGCCGACCTTGTTAAAAGTACCAGTTTATGCGGACTGGGCCAAACCGCCCCCAACCCGGTCATGAGCACGCTGCGTTACTTCCGGGATGAGTATACGGCGCACATTCACGACAAGATGTGCCCGGCTGGAGCTTGCCATATCGCGGATGTCAAGGAGGCGGCAAAATGACGGAGAAACCTTTTTTACCTGGCAAGGCCGCGCGCACGGACGCGAACCCCACGCGCTTGTTGATGCTCAAGATCGATGACAAGGACGTGACGGCTCGTGAGGACGAAACCATATTGTCTGTCGCCCGGCAGAATGGAATCAATATTCCGACATTATGTCACCTGGACGGCCTTACCGAACGCGGCGCATGCAGACTCTGTATAGTGGAAGTGAAGGGCTCTCCCAGGTTGATGCCGTCCTGTGTCACGCTCGTAAGACAGGATATGGAAATCATCACAAACTCCGATCGAGTAGTTTCGTATCGCAGAAAGATTCTTGAACTCTTGTTCACCGAGAGAAATCATGTGTGTTCCGTATGTGTTTCCAACGGCCATTGTGAGCTTCAAAACCTTTCAGTGGAATTGGGAATGACTCACGTGCATTTTGACTATCTCTATCCTCGACACAGCATTGACGCTACTCACGAACGTTTCTCCGTGGACCACAATCGCTGCGTGTTGTGCGCTCGCTGCATCCGGGTTTGTGACGAAGTGGAAGGGGCTCACACGTGGGATCTCATGGGACGCGGTATTACCGCACGAGTGATTACCGATCTCAACCAACCCTGGGGTGAATCGGAAACGTGCACCGGTTGCGGAAAATGCATACAGGTATGCCCCACAGGCGCTTTGTCGGAAAAAGGCAAGTCCGTTGCCGAAATGATTAAACGAAGACAGTTCCTGCCTTATCTGCAACTCATGCGGAAGGAGGGACAAAAATGACAGAAATCAAGCCCAACGATCATTTCACAAACGGCCACAACGGTGAGCCTCATGGAGCAGCAGCCGCGACCGATGAATCGGGCAAAGTACGGCTAGCAACCGTGTGGCTTGATGGATGCTCCGGATGTCACATGTCTTTTTTAGACATCGATCAACAGATTGTGGCGATTGCGGAACTGGTGGACATCGTGTACAGCCCCATCGTTGACACCAAGAAGTTTCCTGGAGCGGTAGACGTGACGCTGATTGAAGGAGCTGTGAGTACTGATGAGGATGAGGAGAAAGTCCATGCCATCAGGCTCGCCACAAAGATCCTAGTTTCCTTCGGAGACTGTGCAGTGACCGCGAATGTCCCTGCGATGCGCAACCAGTACAAGGTTGAAGAAGTACTCAAACGGGCTTATTTGGAAAATGCCACACTGAATCCGCAGATTCCACATGTCGGGCTGCCGCGACTCTTGAAAAAAGCACGGCCGATACACGAATTCGTGAACGTTGACTTGTTCTTACCCGGATGTCCACCTCCGACAGACGCGATCTATTTCGTGTTGAGTGAACTCCTGGAAGGACGGGTCCCTAATTTAAAAGGAAAAACCCGGTTCGGAGCATAACCTGAACGGGAGGCATGCCGATGGAGCATACAGTCGTAATCAAGCCGATAACCAGAATCGAAGGCCATGGCAGCATAACGATTTTCATGGACGATAAGGGGAATGTTGCAGATGCATCTTTTCAAGTAACGCAGTTTCGCGGATTTGAGAAGTTCTGTGAAGGCCGGCCATTTTACGAAATGCCGTCTCTGGTGGAAAGAATCTGCGGCATCTGCCCTATCAGTCATTCTCTGGCTTCGGCAAAAGCATGCGATGCAATTCTTGGGGTTCGCATTTCCCGGACTGCAGACATGCTGAGACGTCTCTTGAACTGTGGCGAATTCATCCAGTCGCATGCATTGAGTTTCTTTCATCTTTCGTCACCTGACTTCTTGTTGGGAATGGATTCCCCGCCGAATGAAAGAAATATTCTCGGGATAGCCCGGAAGAATCCACAGGTGGCTCTGGATGGCATTCGACTCAGGCAAATCGGTCAACAGATCATTCAGTCAATTTCAGGAAAACGGATTCATCCGGCATGGGTCGTCCCCGGAGGGGTGAACGAAGCCTTATCGGAAGAAAATCGTGATAGCATGCTTGCTATGCTGCCGGAAGCATATGAAATCCTGGATCGGACCTTGGTCTGGTTCAAAAACCTGCTGGAAAAGTGTCAGGAAGAGATCAGAACTTTCGCCAATTTTCCCAGTAGCTTCCTGGGGCTCATCAATGACCAGGGAAACCTTGAACATGTTGACGGTAAACTTCGATTCATCGATTCCAAAGGAAAGTTCCTCGCTGATTCTGTGGACCCCTCGCGCTATATGGATTACATCGGCGAGGCCGTAGAACCCAATTCTTACCTCAAGTCACCCTACTACAAGGCGCTCGGGTATCCCGATGGAATCTATAAAGTGGGACCCGCTGCCCGATTGAATGTGTGTACCGGATGCGGAACACCTCGTGCCGACCAGGAATGGGCCGAGTTTATAAGACTCGATCGCGGCCCTGTAATGAGTGCGTTCCACAATCATCTGGCTCGGCTGGTAGAGATTCTCTATTCGATAGAGATCGCGGAGAAAATACTCAAGGATCCCGATATCCTGAGTCACCACATACGAGCCTTCGCTCAGCCGAACCATTTCTTTGGCGTGGGAGTTGTTGAAGCCCCGCGGGGAACGCTGATTCACCACTACAAAGTGGATGAGCAAGGACTCATAACCTGGGTGAATCTCATTGTGGCAACCGGCCACAATAACCTGGCGATGAATCGAGGCGTGTTGCAGGTCGCCAAACGGTTCGTGAACGGCGACAAAATTTCCGATGGTGCGCTCAATCGTGTGGAAGCCGTCATTCGAGCTTTCGATCCATGCTTGAGTTGCTCGACACATGCAATCGGGCGCATGCCCTTGAAAATTCGATTGGTAAGCCATGATGGAGCTGTACTGGACGAAGTGCAGTAAGGACGCAGTGCAGACAACCCGTTCGGTTCGGTGGAGTACCAAGCGGTTTCCAAAGAAAATCTCCACACACGGGTAAACACGAAGTAAGGGAACCGAGTCTCCGGGTTGTTCTCGGGACTCGGTTTTCCGCGCTTGCCTCCTTTACGGTGCTGTCGGTCCATCCCGGATTCTTTGGATAGGTATTCCGCAGCACTCGCCTTTATAATCGGCAACATCGTATGAATTCACTAAGGAGGTGGACGAGGGACTTTGGCAATAGGCCATTTTACTCATGGCTGCGCTTTCAAAGCAGTAATGTGCGGGGAACCTTTTTGGTATCGAACTGCGGAAAAAAAAGCCGCGCATTGCGCGCAGCCTTTGGGAAATCGCACCGTTTCTTCCTTGTAAGTTCCTATTAGACCTCCTTCTTTGTCCCGGGGAAGGCTCCCCGGGCGGTTCACTGTCATATGGTTTAATATCTATTGTTCATATCTGCAGTGAGGCCGGATTTGGGCTTTTCAAGGGTTTTTGCTCAAAAGAACGCTACTGAACATCTTCCCGCCTCTCTGCTGCGGAAAACCTTGCCTTTCTATACTGGCAATTGATGTGCCAATACTTCAGAAGCGCGTCCAGACGCAAAACCAGGTTTTAGGAATAACGCGAATGGAGGTGAATTTGGGATGTAAGCCTTGTCCCCCTGTCGAAGATTTTTACAACATGTAAAGAAAATCGACACCTGTTTCATTCTATTGAAAACTGGTACACAAGCTTTAGGAGAGTCGAAAAACAGAACGACGGATCCACTGTTTGGGGAATGCTGGATTTACCGACTGGCGGTAAGCAGATCGGGGATCTCCCACCCTGCTCGAACCGGGCCCATGGGGGCTTCCATGAACCGTTTGGCCATGAGAGTTCCGGATAGCTCTTTGGGAGAAAAGTATGCGAGGGGGTTGTACATTCTGTTGGCAACACGCACTTCCAAATGGAGATGCGGTCCTGTCGATCTGCCGGTGTTTCCGACAGATGCTATTTTCTGGCCTTTTTTCACTGCCTGATTCTTTTTGACGAAAACTTGATTCAGGTGGGCGTAGTATGTGTATGCGCCTTTTCCATGATCCACGAGTACCGTATTCCCGTATCGACGAAACCTCTTTCTGGTTCCCACGAAAATGACTCGTCCGTCCGCACAGGAAAGCACGGGTTTGCCTATCGGAGCTGCGATATCCAATCCTTTATGTAGTCTTCCCCATCTATATCCGAATGGCGAAGTGAGAACACCTCCGGGTACCGGAAACGCAAGGTCGGGAACGAGCGGATCTTTCTTACCAATCATAGCTCGTGCCACAGTGGATTTCGCGGAATTTTCAGTGAGTGAGATGATGGCTCTGCCATTGTTCGCAGAGCTGTTTTTTTCCTCGGCAAGAAGAGCCTGGGCAGGCAGAAAAAGCGTCTCCCCTTCCTCAACCTTGTAGGGAGGAAGTAGCCGGTTAATTCGAGCCACCTTCTTGAGGTTCAACCCGTAAACACTACAGATGTGCTGAAGGCTTTCCTTTGGTCCGACAATATGGAACGCGCCGTCTTGTTCTGGAGGAATTACGGGAAAATTGTGTTCCGCAATGAGCAGTCTGGATTCGGTTTGGGGCTCAAGTTTCGATTCTACGTTCGCACATTTCTTTACCATCCCGATCGGGGCCGAACAGGATACGACGAGCGGCAGGAGAATGAAAGAGATCCATGTGAATCTGAGATCCATACCAACTCCAGGTCATAACAGCTACGGATAGCACGGCGTGAATATATCAAAATTCTCACTAAAAATCAATTATTTTAGCTTACTATATTGAATCTCTCGAAATCGTCTTAATTCTAGTATTTTGCGTGCGTGCCTGAGCCACAGAGGCAAACAAGGTGAAATTACATTCTATTCTGAACCTCTGTGGCTCCGGCATTTTTACTCCTGTGAAGTGAGATTTCAGCATATCCGTGCAACAACCCACTTCTTCAGGAGATATTTATATTATTGAGCTGCAGGGGCAGCCGGAGCGGGGGCAACAGCCGCGGGCTGAGGAGTTTCAGCCTGTTTCTGCACTGCAGCCTGTTTTGCCACCAGACTGCTGATCTGCTGCTTAACCGTGCTCAGATCTTCGTCATATTGAGTGATCTGGCGAGAAAGATTTGATTGCGCGCTCTTTTTGATCTCCTGCATCTGCGTTTCGAATTTCGCAATGTGAGCATCAAGTTGCACTCTCTGCTTCATCAAGCTGTCGACTGAGGCAGCGATAGCCTTTACCTGCTGATCGACTTGAGCTTCCGCCTGCTGCTTCGCAAGATTGATCTGGGCCTGAATGCGCTCGGCTTTCTGCTCCAGCGCCGTAACCTGAGACGATAGATCTTGGGCAAAAGCAGTCGCGCACAGTGCCGCGATGAAGATCGAAAGCATCATCAACATTGAGATTTTCTTCATAGTTTCACTCCCTTTCCAAGTGTTCGAGACCGGAGGGCCTCTCATATTGAAAGGGAGTCATATCAACAGAATCGTGCAATTGCAAGCAAAAAATATAAAATAAATTCCAGAGGTTCATTCTAAACAGTAATCTAATACTTTATTATATGTAGTTAGCTGCCCGGGAAACGGCTCGAAGAATCAGCCTCAGTCAGTCTCACACCATTTCGCCAATAGATTTGACAAAAACCGGAACGTCCGGCAGAGACGCCGAACCCTACCATCAGCCGGTAGTGGCCGTGCCTCTGTGCCGGCCAAAATTGGGTTCATAAAAGCGAATAGGTATCAGGATGAGATAATTCGTCCCATAACCAATAGCGCTCGTAATTTCCCTGTGGAGAAATGGAGAGAGGACAGAACTGAAAATAGGGTGCCGAAACACCCTATTTTTAGATGACTATTCAAAATCGGAAGAATGAGAAGAATTACTCAGTTCAAAAACAGGTTTGGGGAAGTCTCAATGACATTCCTGAACCTGCTCGAGAGAGCGTCACATATCGTCATCTTCATCATCAGGCCATTCGAGGAAGGGTTTTTCCTGATCCACCATGGCGTTGACCATCAGTTCGACAAGACCCGTGTACCAGATTCCGGTCTTATCGAAGACTTCATAGCTTTCCAGGAGATCGCGGATCTGTCCCTTACAGTTAGAACACGGGGCGCAGATCATTTTCCGGATGGACGGATCCATTTCATCCTGAAACGCGTTCAAAACTTGTTGCAGTTTCTTTCTTCCCGAAACCAGTTTTTTCCAGTCGCCGAAATTGCCGGAATCCATGATGGCAAAACCGGAACCGCCGCCACAGCAGTAGTTTTGTACGCCATGAGGGGTCATCTCCCGGAACCGACCCGGAGGAAAGATTGCATTCAGGACATTTCTCTGGGGCTGGACGATTCCCATGAGGCGAACCACGTTACAGGGATCGTGCAGGGTAACGGGAAAATCGTTCTTGGACGGGTCAAACTTAATTTTTCCGCTCTTCACGATATCCCAGAGCAGCGTATAGGAGCTTTCCCTCGGGATCATCTGCTCACCCGGGAGCAGCCGGTCAGCGATGACTGACAATGCTTTGTGAGCATGACCGCACTCACCGATTACGATCTTCTTCACGCCCAGTTTGCGAGCGACTTCCAAATGCTTAAGCGCAACGCGTGCGAACTGGACGTCGTCATACCACAACCCGTAATTCACCGCGTCATAGCCCACGAGATCAGTGGAAAGCGTGTAATTGATGCCTGCCGCATCGAAGAGAATTGCAAATGACATGGGATTCTCCGGCCATGCCATAAATTCTCCGGCATTGTGAACGAGCAGGATATCCGCGCCTTCTTTATTGATGGGGATTTTGATTTGTTTGCCGGTTTTCTCTTCGATATCGTCTTCGAGGTATTCGATAATATCTTCTACCGCAGCCTTGATCATACCGGTGCTGGAACCGAATTTCAGGTGTTTCACCGAACCTTTTTCATGAATTTCGGCAGCCGCTATTCCCATTTCCTGACTAAACAGCTTGCGCAATTCATGATTGATCAGTCCGTTGTCCACGCCGATCGGACATACCTGTGTACAGCGCCTGCAAAGCGTGCATCGATATGACAATTCTGCAAGTCTGGCCACCAGATCCCAGTTCAACTCAATGTCGTGACCCCGGAAACCGGCAAGCAACTTCCCGCCTGTGGAAAGGTACTTTTTGGCGATTTTTCTCAGAACATCTGCACGAAAAGTGGGTCTGTAGATGTCCTGATGCCCGCTTGCTTCGTACACGGGGCAAGCATCTGCACAGGTCTGGCATTTTGCACAGTACTCGAGCGAAAGAGCGAGAGGCTGGAGAAACGTCCAGTTGTTCTCTTTCGTGAGCAGTTTTTCCAGTCCTGTCAGGAAGGAGCGGACCAGTTTCTCCTCTTCTTCCACAGATTGCGGTTTAGGCAAAGTCAGCGCGCTCACGCCATCGAGCGAGTGCTCCCATTTTGCTTTTTGGTCAGCGGTCAACTGAGTGAAGGTTTCTTTGTCATATTTGTCGTATGGAGGAGGAAGAGGAGTGAGGTCCTCAACTTTAAGCTCGACCAGTTGCTCGGCTTTTTTCGATATATCTTCGGGTTTCATTCGCGTATTCCTCCGGTTATTTCTGTTCGCCGGCGAAGGGATTCGATGTGGCCACATCGGCCCACGTCTTCTTCCCGCCTTCTGCCTGAATGTGAGGAGCAGACCAGGTAACCGGATAACCGAGATATTCCTTGATCT
The DNA here is from genome assembly GCA_041740635.1 of Desulfomonilaceae bacterium. Classification (GTDB taxonomy): domain Bacteria; phylum Desulfobacterota; class Desulfomonilia; order Desulfomonilales; family Desulfomonilaceae; genus Desulfomonile. The sequence goes on from JBGSLQ010000010.1 coordinate 180,053, forward strand.
TGGCATCCATTCCCGGGTCGCCCACATTGGGACTGTCATCCCATTTCACTTTATCCCACATGAAGTACTTGGAAACCATGTGGGTCATGTGGGTGAACGGAAAGTAAGCCCAGAATCCGATAAACAGCAGCAGGTTAATTACGTGCATTCCACTGAGCGTCGGAGCTGGTTTGGAGCTGATCATGCTCACGAAAAACTGTCTTGACGCATCGAAACCGGGGTCCTTGAGCCATACCAGAAAGCCGGTTACAAAAATGGCTGCCAGCCAAGCCAGATTCATGTAATCGATTCCGGCAGAGAACTCGCTCAGCATGGGATCTGTCATTCTCTTGATAATGAGGCCGACAGCTCCGATGGCTCCGAGGATAAATCCGATAACGGCAAGCACCTGAGTCAATGCCTGAATCAGAGATGCCAGCGCCGACGTGGCAGGAGGCAGACCGAGTGCTTCCAGGACACCGCCGATGGCGAGGAAAACGAGACCCCCAATGGACAGGTAAAGTCCGAAATGAAACGGGAAAGACCAATACCACAGTGGCCTGTTGTCCTCATAGAGTGCTTTGATGAAGAGGATTTCAGGTACCATAAACTTGTATTGCGCCATATGGTCTTTATGTCTTGTTTTTTTCCAGAAATCGACATCTTCGTAGAATGATCCGCCATAGGGTTTTCCCTCGTGCGGCACTGGATAGAGCTCCCACCTAACATGCATGGGCATAGTGAAGTATTTGATAAGCTTGACAGCGAATGCCACCACAAATACTGCACCGCTCAAGTAGGTCAAAAGCTTCAGGACCTCCATTTTCTTGCTGCTCCTTCCGGGGTTTATATGACGACGAACTCGTCTTGCGATGGGAAAAACCGAAGAACTTTTTCTACCATGTTCTTGTATTTTTTTCCAGTAGTTTAACTTAACACTATTAACATGCTTTGACCGAACTATCAGGATTCCTGTTTACTTACCGGGAACATCCAGATAAAGAACACCGGGATTGTGGGCACTCGATGCTCGCATCTCGTCTGTCAATCAAATTCAGGCGCGAATTAGGTTCCGAAAAGACGGGATCTCGACAGAGCCAACGTCTTGGAGCAAACCAAGTCTCTGGCTCCAATCGAGAGGGCTTTCTTCGGACCGTCAGGTCTCCAATTCATTGTTTCGATCAAGGGCGCGGGTCTTTTCAAAGAAGAAACACCCGTAGTGACTTCGTCATTCGGGTCAAATCAGAGTTTTCTATTTTGACATAAAGGTTTGATTATTGCAATCTTTTCTTGCGATATTTAAACGTCAATAATTAAAATTCCCCCGCCTGTTGTTCATCATTTTCTCGATCCCACGAAGCGTAGTAGGAATCGTTCTCTTCCCTCATTTCTTCTTTCATCTCCGGCAATGGGTCGTCAGCAAAATCCGCTTGGAAGAAATTTGCAACCCAGTCCTGCCCCCAGGCGTCTTCTTCGAGAAAATAGCGAAGATCGTCAACACCTTTGAGGTTCCTGAATTCTATCCAACCGTTCTTCTCGTTCATCAACGTCAATTCTTCCGGGATCTCGTCAGACCAATCGATGAAATACGGCGAGTGGGAGCTTAGCAAGACCTGTTTTCCGGGATTCACCGCGTGGAACCGATGCATGAGCCCGTACAGAATACGCAGCCGATTAGGATTCAAATACGTTTCCGGCTCTTCGATGAAGAAGATACGGGGCTGATCCGGCAAATTGAAGAGCGTACAGAGTCCGAGAAACACGAGAAACCCGTCGGAAAGCTGCGGACCGACAAAATACCCCGATTTGCTCGTCTCTTCCACTCCGATCCCAACCTGATGAGGATCTCCCAGATGCGGAGTGAATATTCTCCTGATTCCCGGTATACCACGTTTCACTTCTTGGACAGTCCTGTAGAAATTTTCGGGATGATTTCGCTCCAGGAAATGGATGACCGCTGCCAGATTTTCCCCTGTGTGGTCCAGAAGATATGAATCCTGAACAGGAGCGGGTTTCTTGATGAGATCCGGGACAAATCTGTAGCGTTTTATTTTGGAAAGGTACTGCGCCACAGACCGAATCCTCTTTTCTGCATCGTTCCAGGCATGACCTTTCCTCATTTGGGCCATTTTGGATTCTCTTGCTTTAACGTCCCCTATCGTGAACAGAATTTCTCCCTGAACTTCCTGAAGAGTCTCTTCCTTAATGAGGTATTCGTTTCTGCGAATCTCCGTGAAAACCAATGTGTAAATGTAATTGACTGCCTCGACTTCGAGAGTGATTTCAAAATGAAGATCAAGGTCCTGCGGCGCGGTTTCATTCTTCTCTCTTCGGCTGAGTGTCTGACGAAACGTGAAAGGTCCCGGTCCGAAGGCGCTGCTGAATGGACCCGACGAAAGGAAACTCAGCATGAGAAGAAAATTTCCGAGGTTTGATTTGCCGCACCCGTTTGGGCCTATGAAGATGTTCAGCGGCCTAAGATCAAAATCCGCTTCTCGGAAATTTTTGAAATTTTTAATCCGAATATTCTTGATCATGCGGTGGGATTTCCTTTCTTACTTCTTAATTCCCGCCCCCTCCAAAGTACACATGCAAGCCGCAAATCCGATAGAGCAAAAGAACTCCTTTCGAAGTCACGGCTTGAAATCGACTCCTTCAAATGACGAGGTTCGACGGCACGACCGGCCTATTTTTTCCGAAAGCCCTATCAAAGAATGACGTCCGGGAGCAGCGGTGTCGCGGCTAAAATACCGCGATAATTCCGCTTTTATTTTTCTTCTAATGGCGCTGAAATCCAGCTCATCATGGACCTAAGACGGCCCCCTATTACTTCTATGGGGTGCTGTGTTCCTAGTTTTTCCAGCGCCTTGAATTTTGGTCTACCTGCCAAATTCTCAAGAATCCATTCGCGAGCAAATTCTCCCGATCGAATTTCTTGAAGGATTTTTTCCATCTCCGCGCGAGTCCGCTCATCCACAATACGAGGACCCCGGGTAAGATCTCCGTACTCGGCCGTATTGCTGATAGAATATCGCATACGCTCTATTCCGCCTTCATAGATCAAATCCACAATGAGTTTGAGTTCATGAAGGCACTCGAAATAAGCGATCTCCGGTTGATATCCGGCGTTCACCAATGTCTCGAAACCTGCCTGAACCAAGGCCGTAACGCCTCCGCACAGAACTGCCTGCTCTCCGAAAAGATCGGTCTCAGTTTCCTCGGCAAAAGTCGTTTCGATCACCCCGGCACGTGTAGAGCCGAGCGCCCGGGCATATGCCAAGGCTGTGTCCCTGCAGGTTCCCGATGCATCTCTATGTATGGCCACCAGCGAAGGAACTCCGAATCCGCCTTTATAGATACGTCGGACGAGGTGTCCTGGGCCTTTTGGGGCTACCATAAAAATATCGGTTTCTTCAGGCGGTTCAATTTGCCCGAAATGGATATTAAATCCGTGAGCAAAAGCCAAGGCTTTTCCCGCTCCCATGGCTGAGTGGATTTTTTCTTTGTAAAGGGCGCCTTGTAGTTCATCAGGAACAAGAATCATGATGACATCGGCAGCCTGAGCTGCCTGATCCACCTCCAGGACCTGAAGTCCATCCGAGGTGACTTTGTCCCACCGCTTGCTGTTTTTATGTAATCCTACGACAACCTTTATTCCAGAATCGTTCAGATTCAGAGCATGTGCATGCCCTTGGCTACCGTAACCGATAATAGCAACAGTCTTACGTTCCAGGGCCGCTGGGTTAACGTCCCGGTCATAGAATATTTGGGCCAACTCTTTTTCTCCAAAACGTGAATAAATATGCGCACTAATCATTTTGGCGTGCGATTGTATCAAAAAGGATTAAGGCATTCAAGCTTTACAGAAGTTGAAGCCATTTTTTTTAAAAATCAGGCGTTGTAGACTCCTCCCGGAGTCTCAACCGCGTTCGTGGTTTTCACCTTTGAAAACGTGTCGCGGGGCTTCGATAAGGACCGTAGTATCCGGAGGCACCGAGGCGGTAAGCCAGACGTTTCCTCCTATTATACACCGAGCACCTATCACCGTTTCTCCCCCCAATATCGTAGCTTGTGCGTATATGGTAACATCATCCTGAATGGTAGGGTGTCGTTTCCTGCCCCTGAGTTCGTTTCCTCCTTCCGAGCTTCTCGGTACGGACAAAGCCCCGAGGGTGACCCCCTGGTAAATCCGGACGCGGTCTCCTATATCCGTTGTTTCTCCGATGACCACGCCGGTTCCGTGATCGATAAAGAAATCCGTGCCGATGGTGGCTCCGGGGTGAATATCTATGCCGGTCCGGGAGTGTGCATGTTCAGTCATAATTCTCGGCATGAGAGGTATTTTTCTTAGGAAAAGCTCGTGAGCGACACGGTACACAAAAATTGCATACAAACCCGGATAGGAAAAAACGATTTCATCAAGGCTCTTGGCGGCCGGATCTCCATCGTAATGGGCACGAACATCGTTTGCGAGAATTCGCCGCAACTGCGGCAATTTTTCACAAAAAATCAGGGCTTCTTCGCGACCTTTGTTCACACATTGAACGCACAAGCTCTCGGTCCGACGGCACTCGTGACGGATGCTCCGGGAAGTCTGAGCCGAAAGGAGCTCAAACAGCTCTACCACTTCATGACCGAGATGATATTCGAGAGTGGAATGATTCAGCTCCTGTCTACCGAAATATCCCGGGAATAGGACATCCTGCAGGATATTCAGTATGCGGATGATTTCATCCTTTGACGGAATAAGTGCAGCCCCCACGTTATCTACCGTAGTTGCTTCCCTGCAGGAATGCACCATTTCCTGGACGACCGTTCGGAGACGCTCTTCCTGAACAGGAATCAGAACATCTTCTTTGTAGTCACAGATGTTATCCGCCAACAAAGGCTTTATTCCGTCAGACATTGCCCACCTGCAATCACGTGTTGAATCGATGCTCGTGGCTTATAGATAATCATATTAAGACATTCTTGGTCATGGCAACAGAGCTTGACTTGTTTTTTATGTTTTCTTTCGGGACTGGTGGAAGCCACATGCTGGATACAGGCTTGTTTCCTGATAAATATCAACCGCGCACTTTGCTGTTCAGCGATACACTGTATTATTTTTTAGCTCTCGTCTTCTTCCCAAAAGCTATCATCTTGCCTTTCGGTTCCGAAAATAGGGGGAGTAATTCCTTCGGATTTGCAGACCGGGCACTTGCCGGGAGTGGTAAAACGTGTCCTTTTCTTGAAGACAAATCCACAGTCCAGACAAGCCGCGGGCTTGGCAATGAGATTATATTCGTTTCCCAGGGATTTCTCCACATGGGGCAAATGTTCGTACACCTCTTTTTCAGATATGTGGAGAATGCGCGAAATGTCACGCGCAGTAAACTCACCGGCTTTCAGGAGTTGTGCTATTCTTTTTCGGATAGTCAGGATATCCTCCCGGATAACTCGGAGAATTTCGGACCCGTGTTTAATCGTTGGGGGATCGGGTCTCACGGTATACGTCTTCCGGCATATTATAGCACGAGGGAAGATCATGCTTTTAGCGATGAATACCGCGCGGGTTCGGCTTCATGCTTGACAATGGGTCGGTGTTTCGAACAGGATGTCATGTTCGGCTTCAAGGCGCGCATGGCGTGCACTTTTTCAGGAGATTGTCATGGCCCAAAAATCTCTCAATAAGGTAATATTACTCGGTCATTTGGGCCGAGATCCGGAACTCAGGTACACCGCGTCCGGGAAAGCTGTCGCAACGTTTACCTTGGCCACATCTTTCCAATGGAGAGACCAGGACGGAAACGAGCAGGACAAAACCGAATGGCACAGAATTGTTGCCTGGGGGCGCCTGGGGGAAATTTGCGGCGAATACCTGAGCAAGGGTAAACAGGTATTCATCGAAGGCCGCATTCAAACCCGGGAATGGGAAGATCAGGACGGAAACAAAAGGACCAGTGTAGAAATCATTGCGAACGATCTCATTATGCTTGGGGGAGGCGGCGGACAATCCCAGAGCCGTCCTGCGCAAGAGCAACCGAGAAAACAGGGTACTGGGGGCTCCCGGCCGGCTTCTACAGGGAAGCGTTCCGATGACTATTATCCTCCTCCGCCGGAAGATGAAATTCCGTTCTGAACTGGTAACCATCGGGACGTAACGATTGTAGACAGATTGTTTTTCCTCTGACCTCACGAATGAGAAGGTTTGCGAAATAGAGTTGTGGACGTGTATCAAGACTGCATCGTGTTCCTTCTTGCAAAGGCGTATCAAAAAGCCCACGCAAATATAAAAAAGCGCCTCAACGCATATGGCCTCACGCCTGTCCAAACCCTCGTATTGGAAGCCGTCGTATCGGAAGAGGGGCTGTCTGCCGGGGATCTTGCCGGTAAACTGGTTCTGGACAGCGCGACGCTTTCCGGCGTGCTCGACCGAATGTCCGAAAAGGACTGGATTTCGAAGGAAATCGATCCGGACGACAAACGAGTGCTCCGCATCTATCTGACGGAGAAAGCCAGGAGCTTACGTGAAGATTTGTTCAGGGAGAGGGAAGAGGCCAATCAGGAGATCCTCAGAGATTTGAGTCTTGAGGAACGATTGCTCTTGAAGAGACTCCTCCGAGATATTCGATGACCTTTTTTTGTCCTGATATTTCGCATACGAAGGATTTGCTCAAACTGTTTCCTGATACGAGGCGCAACGAAAAACTCGACAGCCGGGGATCACAGGTGCCGCACATCACCTATACCAATTCGCTTTCTCTAATTCGAAGAGGACATGGAGACCGGATGTCATCCGGCCTGACAATTGGACCTATGGATTTTGCCTATTTGTAAGAATCAAGACCGTGCACGGGTATCAGATGAGACTTCAAAAAATTGTGGATCATTTGTTCTTGGTCGAAGGCGAAAACAAAGGCAAATTTCCGCTGGCCAATGCTTTTCTCATTCAAGACAAGACGTGTGCGCTCATCGACACGGGATGCGGCATTACTACGCTCCGTGAAATCAAAGAAGCATATGCAATCGATCTGATTATTAATTCTCATGGACATCCTGACCATTGCGCGGGTAACTGGGTCTTTTCGGATGTGCCACTGTACGCTCCCCGCGAAGGTGAAGGAAGCCACGGAAATTTGCATGCTCTCTCGGAAAGATTTTTGGGTCCCGGAGAAAATGCGGAAGCGTGGAGACCATGGATTTCGAAGCTTATGGGATTCAAAGATCATTCTCCCGCAAATTTTTACAGTCACGGCGATGTTTTTGATTTCGGTAACCTGAAATTGGAGGCAGTCCATACGCCAGGGCACACCTGTGATCATTACTGTTTTCTGGACAAGGCACACCGCATTCTACTGAGCTTTGATATTGATTTGACCGAATTCGGCCCCTGGTACGGGAACCTTGAATCAAGTTTGAAACAGTTCAGGAAATCCTTTGAAATAATTCGAGAACTTGACCCCGTTGTTATCGCTTCCGGCCATGCTGCTCCGGTTTCGCATCAGATTATAGCGACTATGTTCAAGTATTCACGGATTCTGGACAAAAGAAACGAGGCTCTCCTAGAATTGATCGCGCCCGGCATAGAAAAAGCCACTCTGATTCGCAAAGCGCCCATTTACGGAAGAACATTCGACTTCGAGGTTATGAACTTCTTCGAAAAAAGAATGATTGAGTTGCACCTGGAAGAATTGCTTGAAAAGAAATTGATCGAGTGTCAAGGAACGGGATACTCTGTCACACAATGTTGCCAATAAATAAAACCTCTGTCCCCGAGCAGTCGCCAGTAGACAACCGGAGCCCTCACAGCAATTATTTACCATTTGGATTATCAGCAAGCCTAACATCATGTTTTTTTGGAGCAGCAAGGTTTGCGGTTTCACTCTCCTGATTGCGAATCGGCATGTAAGCTTTTATCTGAAGCATTTTTCTCCCGTGCAGGCAAGCATTTGTGCTATGGTGCGGACGTGTAGTTTCGAGTAATAAAGAACTGCACCACAGTGGTTAGCAATCATCACTTCTGTTCATTCTGAGTCTTCTGCTCATTGAAGACTTACTTCGGAGCGTTTGTTCCATGGACGGATCATCAAAAAGTTGATGTTTGTTGGTCGTGGGCCGAATGCGTATGCGAGAGCTTTATGAACCCGGTGAAATCTGCATTGTTCAATCGGGAGATTATACATGAGAGACCTGTGCCTCGAATAATCAAGACCCCGATCGTTCTTCTCATCTTTTTGACTCTACTTTCTTCCGGTTGTCAAAACGAATCCACTAAGAAAACAATTCGGCCGCCCGATGTAACCATCGCTGAGCCGATTCGGAAAGAAGTGACCAAATATCTTGAATATACGGGTAATACTGCGACGCTTGAATCGGTGGACATCAGGGCTCGAGTTCCCGGCTTTCTCACTAGGGTCTGTTTTGAACCGAGAGCAAAGGTGAAGGTCGGGGATTTGTTGTTCGTAATAGATCCCCGGCAATATGAAGCTTCCGTCAAAGAAGGCAAAGCCAAATTGGAAGCGCAGAAGGCCTCGTCAAAGCTGACACAGACCGAGCTGCAGATCTCGCAACAATTGGAAAGTAAAGAAGCCATCAGTGCATTGAAGCTGGAGAAGAAAACTGCAGAGCGAGACGTTACCCGAGCTGATGTGGAATTGGCGGGTGCTGCGCTGGACAAGGCAAAACTCGACCTGGAATGGACACAGGTAACCTCTCCGATTAATGGGAGGGTAAGTCGCAATCTGGTCGACGTCGGAAATCTGGTGGGAGCTACGGAAAAGACGCTGCTGACCACCGTCGTGGACGACGACTCCGTGTACGTTTATTTCAATATCAGTGAACGAGACCTCCTGTCGGTGCGTCGCAAAGCCAATAAAACCCCCGATCCGGTCACACAACTGCCCCCGGACCTCCCGGTGTACATCAGCCTGGTTGACGAATCGGATTATCCTCACGTAGGGAGAATCGATTTTGCAGAGACCACGGTCGATCAGTCTACCGGGACGATTCAAGTCCGGGGCATCTTTCCGAATCCTGACGGGCTGCTGATGGGCGGAATGTTCGTACGGGTCCGTGTTCCTCTTGAAAACCGCGAGGCTTTGCTGGTACCGGACGTTGCTCTCCAATTCGATCAGGGCGGTAAATACGTATTCACTGTAGACGAACAGCAGGTCGTGCAGCAGCGACGGGTTAAGATCGGTGAACGGGTCGATCGCATGCGTGTTATCGAAGAAGGTCTCAAAATCACGGATAACGTGATTGTTGACGGCATTCAGAGAGCACGACCGGGATCGAAGGTAAATCCGGTAAAACCAACTGTCGCAAGGAACCCGCAACCTGAAACTCAGCCGGCTTCCAAGAAAGATTAAGAGGGCTGAGAAATCATGGTAAGTCGCTTTTTCATCAACAGACCGGTTCTCGCATCAGTAATCTCGCTGCTCATCATGGCTGCCGGGGGCGTGGCAATTTTCACTCTTCCGATTTCCCAGTTCCCGCCGATTGCTCCACCCATGGTCCAGGTGACCGCTTCCTATCCCGGTGCAGACCCGCAGGTTGTGGCCGACACTGTGGCCGCTCCCATTGAGCAGCAGGTGAACGGCGTAGAAAACATGATCTACATGCAAAGCACAAGTGCCCGGGACGGGTCCTATACGCTGCGTGTCACCTTCGATCTCGGTACGGATGTCGATATGGCAACGGTGCTGGTTCAGAATCGCGTGAACTGGGCAATGTCGTCTTTGCCTCAGGACGTTCAGAGGCAGGGTGTCGTGACGAAGAAAGCATCGACTTCATTCGTCACCGTTTTTTGCCTGTATTCACCGGATGGTTCGTACGACGATCTGTTTCTCACCAACTATATAACCACGACGATTAAGGATCAGATCAGCCGGCTTAAAGGTGTGGGCGACGTGCAAATGTTTCCTACGAAAGACTACAGCATGCGCGTCTGGCTCGATCCGAATCGGCTCCAGTACAACAGTCTTACCACAAATGAGACGGTGAATGCGCTCAAGAGTCAAAATGTCCAAGTCGCTGCCGGACGTCTGGGTCAGGAGCCGGCTCCCAAAGGTCAGGATCTCGATCTTCCCGTAAACACTCTCGGACGCTTGACCGATGTGGGACAATTCTCGGACATAGTCGTAAAAACAGGGCAAGATGGCAGTGTTGTTCGCATAAGAGATCTTGGTACAGTCGACCTTGGAGCCAAGAGTTATGATACCCGATCCTATTATAACGGAAAGCCCGCAGTGACCCTGATCGTGTACCAGACTCCGGGCTCGAACGCTCTTGAAGTAGCGGACGAAGTCCACAGCCTTATGGACTCCTTGAAAAAGGACTTTCCCAAAGGTGTCGACTACCAGATCGTGTACGAAAGTTCCGCATTCGTGCGGGCATCCATCAGAGAAGTGGTAATTACCCTCCTTGAGGCGTTTATCCTGGTATTCATCGTGGTGTTCATTTTCCTCCAGGATTGGCGTGCCACGCTGGTTCCTGCGACAACCGTGCCCGTATCTATCGTGGGCACCTTTGCCGTCCTGTATGCATTCGGATTTTCTATAAACATGCTCACCCTTTTTGGGTTGGTTCTGGCAATCGGCATCGTCGTGGACGACGCGATCGTGGTGGTGGAAAACGTCGATCGGAATATGCGGGAGCATGGGCTCGGCGCAAAAGAAGCCTCCATACGAGCTATGGATGAGATTACCGGCGCGATCATCGGCATCACGCTGGTGCTCATGGCCGTATTCGTTCCCGCGGCTCTCCTGGGAGGAATAGCAGGGCAGCTTTATCGCCAGTTTTCCCTTACCATAGCTATGACTACTCTATTGAGCGCCATCAATGCCATGACACTGAAGCCGGTGCAGTGTTCGCTATGGCTTCGACCGCACACGGGTGAAAAGAACATATTCTTCAGAAAATTCGATGAGGTTTTCGAAAAGGTAACAGATCGCTATACTACCATTGTCTCCTACCTGGTCCGGCATGTGCCCCTTATGATTGTCGTCTGGGCGTGTGCTCTGGGATTGACGTACCTCGCTTTTTCACGATTGCCGTCGGGATTTCTTCCCGATGAAGATGACGGACTGATTCTTCTGAATGCTCAATTGCCCGATGGAGCTTCCCTCCAGCGAACCGACGCGACCTTGAAGCAGGTCATGGAAATCCTGAAAACAACGGAAGGAATTACGTACTTTTCCGTAACTCCCGGCAACTCCATATTGGACGGAAACAGCCCGAGTCTGGGCAGCGGATTCGCTGCGTTGGCTCCGTGGGACGAACGACTTAAGCAGGGAAGATCCAAGGATGTTATCGTAGCCGAGCTGACGGAGAAGTTTTCCCATATCCAGAGCGGCATCGTGTTTCCGTTTTCCTTGCCACCCATTGTGGGGCTGGGGCAGAGCGCCGGGTCAGAACTCTGGCTTCAAGACAAATCCGGAGTCGGACTCAACAGGCTGGCGGATGCTGCCGCAGACTTCGTGAAAGAGGGGAGAGCGGAAGGAGAGCTGTCGGCTGTAAACTCGACGTTTCGAGCAGGAGCGCCTTCAGTCTTTGCGGACGTGGACCGCGTGAAGGCACTGAGCCTGAAAGTCCCACTGCAATCTGTTTTCGATACGCTCCAATCATATCTTGGCTCAACGTACGTTAATGATTTCAATGAATTCGGACGGACCTGGCATGTAACTGTTCAGGCAGAGCCCAAGTTCCGGTCTCAGATGGACGACATAAAAAGCCTTCAGGTGAAGAACTCCGAAGGGAAAATGGTGCCATTAGGGACCCTGGTCAGTCTGGATTATTCATCGGGTCCTGTTCGTATAGACAGATACAACATGTATCCCGCTATCCGGGTTATTGGAGAAGGCGAACCGGGTGTCAGCTCAGGCCAGGTGATGAAGGTGATGGAGAATTTGGCTGAGCAGACGTTGCCTCCGGGGGCGGGCGCAGAATGGACCGGAGTCGCGTTCCAGCAGCAGAAGATCGGGAATCAGGTGTTCCTGGTATTTGCTATGGCAATTGTGGTTGTCATCATGATCCTGGCGGCACAATACGAGAACTGGATCGATCCCGTGGCGGTGGCGGCGGTGGTTCCATTGGCGGTCTTAGGTGCGGTAGTCGGTCTTGCGCTTCGGGGATTGGATAACAGCCTCTATACCCAGGTCGGACTCGTGCTCCTTGTAGGCTTATCTGCCAAGAATGCCATTCTCGTTGTGGAATTCGCGCGCGACCAGGAGGCGAAAGGTCTATCGACTCTCGAAGCGGCAGTGCAAGGAGCAAAGCTGCGCTTTCGTGCAATACTCATGACGTCCTTCGCTTTCATTGCCGGCGTATTTCCTCTTGTCACGGCAACAGGAGCCGGAGCCGCCAGCAGGCAGGCTGTAGGAACCGCTGTATGCTTCGGTATGCTGGGGGTGACCATATTGGGCATATTCTTTACTCCGGTTCTCTACGTGGCAGTGCAACGATTTAAGAAGAAACGGACAGGCTCCGCGGATGCAGGTATCGATGCATCCGGCACAGGCACACTTGCCAGGAGAATAGCAGGGTAAACCGAGGAGAAGTTCAGGATATGAGAACGTTACGTCTTTTCTTCATTGCAGTTATTATCACATTGGTACACATTGCACCACTTGCGGCGCAGGATGCAGCGAGTGCAAAGTTCGGGCAATTACCATTCGAAGTGTGTCGCGCCGTAACCCTTTATATAGCTGATATCGAGACGGCGAAAGCTGAATCGGTCAAAACGAAACGAACGCAGCAATATGACCAGGCCAAGACAAAATTGGAAACAGTCCTGAAACAGTATGATAAAACGGCTGTACTGCCTGAAGCGGTCAAGTATGCCGACTATACGGAAGAAACCGTAGCTCGGAGCACTTCTGATCCTCAATTCGAAGATTTTACGGACAAGCGAATAAAGACCCGAGCTTTGCTCCTGGATATGTGTTCTCAATTCACTCTGACTCGGTAGTCGATCTTTTACTGAATGTACAACTTATTAGCCTCATGATGACGTTGACCGGATCCCCTGCGGTCATGATTATTCGTCTGCGGTTACATCCGCTCTTTAGATGAGTAAATTGAATTTTGGAGGCGGGGATTCGATCCGATCGGGATCCAACGGGCTAGCGAAGAGTTCTTGAGGTGGAGTTAGGGGAACACTTTTCGTACAGGAAATTTCTTCTTAATTTTCTCTCATTGATTGAGAACCAGCAATTGGAGTTACCACTAGTGTAATTTTCGTGGATGAAATGAAACTAAACATATTGCTTATCGATGATTTGAAACCATTGCTGACTCTGATGGAAAGAAGTCTCAAGAAACTGGGGCAGAATCTGTTCACCGCCGAATCCGGCCGGCAGGGACTGGAAATATTTGAAAACACGCCTATAGATGTAATTATTTGCGACATAGAAATGACTGGATTGGATGGCTGGGAAGTGGCGAGACGGATTACTGAATCCTGCGCTCGACGAAAGATACCGAAACCTGTTTTCATTCTCTTGACCGGTTGGAGTCCCGAGCCTTCGATTGCTGAGAAGGCACCGGCTTACGGTGTTGATAAAATACTCATAAAACCCGTGGAAATTATAAGGCTGTTGGAAATGTTGCAGGAGTTAACCGGGAAGAAAGTGCGTTAGAGTCATCGGTGTTTGTCTCTGCGCGATTATGGCAATTGCCAAAATTAGTGTCCGATTGAAAATAAGAATATTGGTGGGTGCCGTGCCTCCGTGCCGGCACGTCTTCAATATGGTCAATGATATCGACAGGATGGACCGACAGAGAGAGACTGTCTCAAAATTATCGAATGCAGAACAAATCGTGCCACGATTCTCCATCCCTGTAAGGCGGACAGCGTAGACAATGTAGGATGCGATGAACCCGCGATCCGCGCGGGTTCATCGCATCAGTCGAGGTCTTTCGCGACCGATGCGGTTCGCTTCGCTCACCACATCCTACGTGAGCGACAATCACGCCGGGGAGATGGTGACAAATACGTGCCACGATCTGGGAAAAATGTCGATTTTTGAGACAGTCTCGGGACCACGTATAGGAATCTTCCTAACCGTCTGGCGATACTACTCCCCACGGGGATTTTTATAGGCATCGCTATAATATTTATTGCAGCGAGCGAGGAAGAGTAGTGAATCCGACCAGATTTTCGAAGACGCTGTAACCTCTCAGATGAACTAAAGACATGGTTATTTACAAAAAGGGTTCTCCTGATCGATTGCTCCGTCTATCCCAAAAACCTGAGAAGCACGTCTGAAACAGACTGCTTCTCAGCCCCGACAATGAGCACAACTTTTTCCCGCCCTGTTTTTCCCTGAAGTATTTCGACAGAGCCCTGGGGAATTCGCAGCGTTTTAGCAATGATTTTTATGAGTTCACGATTGGCTTTTCCTTCCAGAGGAGCTGCAGCCAAACGGGCAATCAGACGCCCCTCATCGACACGCAACTCGCTCCTGGAAGCATTCGGAACCACCTTTACGGCCAGAGTGACGCCGCTCCGGTGTTCACGTATGAATTCCATGCTCACGGTTCCCCACAGAACACGGCAGGTACCGCATCACTGTGCAATACTGCCGGCGATTTGTGTGAGGGTTCTCACGAGAAACTGGCGCAAGAAGAAGATGACCAGGAGAACAATTATGGGCGAAAAATCGATGCCCATGGAAGGAAACGGTAAGATCCGGCGAACCCAGGCAAAAACAGGCTCTGTCACACTGTAAAGGAATCGCACAATGGGATTGTACGGGTCGGGATTCACCCAGGAAATGAGTGCGGAGACAATGACTATGTACATGTAGATTTCGAGAACTATGTCCAGAACACCGGCAAAGGCACTGAGAAAATTTGCAACTACAAACATCGTTCATCCTGCCCGAAGAATATAAATCCACAGTTCCCAAGGGATTTCGCTACCTTTCACCTACCGAGAACATCGGCAGGCTTGGTTTCCCTCGGAAAACCACGTTATCAATTTAGAGAACCTGTGTCAATTCGTCGGAAAAATGAAATTCTGCTCGAAGAGTATACGCTCTGTAAAGCAGCATCAATCCCGATTACGGCATAAGCACATTGGGGAGCCACAATGAAATTTGGGGAAAGAACAGGAGCAGCAGAAGGCACAGACTCATCCCTACAATAAACGGATAAATGCCTTTGTACACTGTACTCACCGGTTCCTTGCACACCCCCGAGACAACAAAGGCATTAATCGCCATGGGGGGGAGAATCACTCCTATCATGGTTACCACGCTGATAATGACTCCGAACCAGATAGGGTCGTAACCCATTTTGAGCACGACGGGAAGAAAAATAGGCGTCGCCAGAATGAGAAAGGCTAAGTCTTCGATAAAAGATCCGCCGATAAGATAGACTGAAATAATAATGAGCATAATTATCGTGCGGTCCATCTGAAGGCTTTCAAGCCACGCTGCCACAATGTACGGCGTCCGGGTTACCGCAAAGAAATGACCCAAAATGGTAGCTCCGGCAATGAGCATAATAACCATGCAGGCAATGCGTAAAGTCTCGGACACAGCTTGCACAAACCGTTTCAGGTCCATGTCTTTCTTGAACAACGTGAGGATCAGAACTGCGAAGGTTCCTACACTGCCGGCCTCGGTCGGGGTAAAAAAACCCATCATGAGACCGCCAACAACAATGAGGAAAATCGAGAGCACCACCAGGACAGGCGGCAGGGATGCGAATCGCTCTTTCCAGGAAGACTTTTCACCTTTGGGGCCAAGATCGGGGTTCATGGCACTCCACCCGAAAAGTGTCATCACGAAGGAAAAAGCAACGATCAGTCCCGGAATGATTCCCGCCAGAAACAGCTTACCGATGGAAGTCTCAGTGAGTATTCCGTAGACGATGAGCACTACACTCGGGGGAATCAGTATTCCCAGCGTTCCCACGGTTGCCACGGTTCCGCAGGAGAGTCTTCTGTCATAATTGTACCGGTCCATCTCCGGAACGGCTATGGTTGCAAACGTCGCAGCGGTTGCGGGAGAAGAGCCGCAAATAGCTTTGAAAACCGTGGCAGCGGCAACGGTCCCGATTGCGAGACCGCCCGGAACGTGTCCGATGAACTTGTAAGCGGAATCGTACAAATTGCGGGCCACGCCGCCACTTGCCCCGATTTGCCCCATGAGAACAAACATCGGTATGACCGTAAAACCGTACGAAGACAACACGGAATACACGTCTTTCGCCACTAGATTGAAGGCCGCATCCACATTGACGATGGCGGAAAAGCCGATAAATCCCGCCAGGGCCATTGAAAAGCCGATCTCAAGACCCATGAGGAAAAAAACGAAGAGCAACAGAATGACTAAAAGGCCGATTGTGGCAAAGCTCATGGTTCCATGTCTCTCTTTTCCAGCATGTCTACAAACAGCACCAGACATTCAATAAAACAACACAGGGCTACCAGGTAGGTAATAGGATACAGGGGAAGTTGCAGAGTAGGAGTAACTTCCCCGACACGATGGAAATCATTCGCCATTGACCACAGATTCCAGCCCAAGACTGCAAACAGGGCAAGAGCGAGTAACCGGGTAATTACATGCAGCACGAATTGTGTTCTCTCAGGCAGTTTCACGGTGAGGAAGTCCATCATCACGTGGCCTTTCAGGCGAGACGTTTGGGGTAGGGCGAACGCGATTACCACTGCTCCCAATAACCCCACCAATTCGTACGTGCCGAGGATCGGTTTTTTGAACGCGCGAAGGATTACATCCGCTACCGTTAACAGCATGGTTCCGGTCAACGCTAAACCAGCTACTACGAAGAGAAATCGGGATAGAGTTCGAGCCAATCCGGCCAGATAACTTGTTGTCTTCACAGTATGTACCGTAGGCCGGACTCCACTGTTGGAGTCCGGCGGACTTCATTTCAAATCAGGGATTGTTCTTGAGCCATTCTCGACAGAAATTCAGCGCTTCATCCCCAGGAAGCCCCTTGGCCTTCATGGCTGCAACATATTCATCCAAAACGGGGCTAACCGTCTTGGCCCATCTTGCGTCTTCCTCTTTTGAGAGAGGAATTATTTTATTTCCTTTGGACAAGGTGAATTCCGTGCCAATTTTGTCGAACTCGTCCCACCCGTTTCCGGTCTTATCGATCCATTCCTTGTTCACCTGTTCGATCGTCTGCTGAACGTCCTTGGGCAAGGAATCCCATTTTTTCTTGTTCATAGCCACAAAGAATCCGAGTGTGTACGCGGAACCGAAATTCTGTGTGGTAGACTTGATCACTTCCGCGAACTTCCATCCCTTGAGCGTCTCAATGGGGGAAACCACGCCTTCTACAACGCCTTTCTGCAGGGAGTCATAGCATTCATTCTGAGGCATGGCCACAGGAGTAGCCCCAAGAGCCGACACCACCTTGGCACTGGTTCCCGAGCACCTGATCTTCATTCCCTTGAGATCTTCCATTTTCTCAACGGGCTTCTTCGTGTGAAAAATTCCAGGGCCGTGGCCGTGAAGGTACATGATTTTCACGTCGTCGAATTCTTTCGGCTTAAACTTGTCGTAATACGCGTTGCACAGCCTGGTGACCTGAATCCCTTTGGTATAACCGAGAGGAAGATCTATAACTTCGCTAAGCGGGAATCTTCCTTTGGTATAGCTGAGAACGGACATTCCGATATCGGAAATACCTTTCACAACACCGTCGTAACATTGATCCGCAGGCGTCAGCGTTGCACCGGGGAACATGTTGATCTTAACTGCACCGTTGGTCCTCTTCTCAATTTCTTTGGCCCACTCGGTCGCAAGAAGCGTGTGACCGTGAGTAGCCGGGAAGAAAATGGAGTACGTAAGTTCCACAGTTTTGGCATAGCCCACAGTCGAAATGAACATGAGCATCGCGAGTCCCAGGATTACGCTCAAGAACCTTTTACGCATACTTAATCTCCTTTGGCATTGCCCTGAAGGGCTGGTTCGGGAAAAAACCTGCTTCCTATTTGCGGTACAAACAAGATCCTCGCACCATTTAGAGGCGGGAAACCGTCCAACTTCGGCATCAATATTTATATGGGGGAGAGGACGGCTTTTCCAGGTCCTCCCATGTGAGTCCCAGCCGTTCCTTGAAAAAAGGGCCCAACCTGCGAAATAGACGTTGCCAATGACTTCTCCCGGCTGCCACATCCTCCAGTATTTCTGCCACAAGTTCAGGCAATCTTACAAGCTCATCTTTGGGGAGAAAGGAGACCGCACCCAATTTCATTGCCTTATTGATACTCTGAACGGTTACGGCATGAGCAGTGAGCATAGCCGCCGGCAAATTGTGATCGCTGCATTCCTGGAGTAGAGCGAAACCGTCAACACCCATGATGTCAAGTATGACGAGGTCGAATTGCTTGGAGTTAATGAGCTGCTTGGCAGTCTCAAAGCTCCTGGCCGTGGTCACTTCGCTTTCAGTGAGGGCTTCCCGAACCAACTCGAGTATGTCGGGCTCATCGTCAACGGCAAGGATGCGCTTACCTTTAAGGATTTCTCGATGGGGCACGGCCTAATCTCTCTGCTAAGATGGAGTGGAGAAGCCGATGCTTGCATCGGTTTTTTCACGAGATTGAACTTTGGCCATAGCGACGATATGTATCCTCAGGGTAATTAAATTGTCGCTCTGTGTCAACCGCTTTCCTCGGGAAACTCACCAATTTTTCCAGAAAGGCAGAAAATCGACACAATAAAATGATGCTCAAATAACGCCCTACGTAAGTAACTGAAAGAGGATTTCCGATCTCTAATTGTTCATTATACTGAATTTGACAAGGTGGGAGTGTAGCAAAATTCGCGTCAATAGGCACGTCAATGCGGCGGACTTTCCCAGAAGCTGAACACGTGTGGAAACGGCGTCGAGATTGCAGCAAAATAGTTGCATCGTGTCGCGGAAGTGCGTATACGAAAAAGCCGACATTCTTCTGAAAGGAAAGGTTATGAACTACGTGCGACCGGATAACCGCCAATTTGACGACTTGAGACCGTGGAACATACAAGTCGGCATCCTGGATTATGCTGAAGGATCCGCCCTGGTCGAAAGCGGAAAGACCAAGGTGATCTGTGCAGCCACCGTAGAAAACAGGGTGCCTTCTTTCTTGAAGGATCAGAACAGAGGTTGGGTCACCGCGGAATATTCCATGCTGCCGAGATCGACCCTCACCCGGTCTCCAAGGGAAAGAGGAGGGAAGATCGGGGGCCGTACCATGGAAATTCAACGTCTTATCGGCAGATCCCTCCGTTGCGTAACGGATTTAACTTCTCTGGGAGAATGCACCATCACCGTAGATTGCGACGTCATCCAGGCTGACGGTGGTACCCGCGTGGCTTCCATAACCGGTGCTTGGGTTGCTCTTCATGAGGCCGTGAAGCGTCTCGCTCAAGAAGGCAGATTGGACGGAGACCCCATGCTTGATTCAGTTGCCGCAATAAGCGTAGGCATCGTACAAGGTACGGAATTGCTGGATCTCAACTATGACGAAGACTCCAGTGCGGAAGTCGATATGAATATCGTTATGACAGGCCGCGGCAAACTCGTCGAAGTACAGGCCACAGCGGAAGGAGACCCCTTTTCCCTGACTGCAATGAACCGGCTGATCCGTTTGGGACAAAAAGGAATTAATGCTGTTCGGGATCTCCAGAAAAGAGCGGTTCAGAGTTGAGACGGCACAATACGATTTTCAGAATTTTCCTGAGGTGAAGGTGCAGTTGGAGATTTTTCCGTCTCCAGGTCTTGCGCCGTGCTATCGATCTTCTGTTGCAGAACGGTTCGCCGACTTTCTTCATTCGTGAGTCTCAGGGCTTCCTGGTAATCCTCAAGCGCCTTTTGATTCTGCTTTTTCAAAAGATTCACCAGAGCTCTGTTTTCAAAGAAGACGGGATTGTCGGGATCGATGGAAATGGCCTTGCTGTAATCTTCGAGTGCTTTATTCAGATCGTTCTGCTCGTGATACACGAGCCCTCTGTTGTTATGTGCGATCGAATCGCGGGAATTGAGCTGCAAAGCCTGAGTATAATCCGCAAGCGCACGATCCGGCTGCTTTAAGCGGTAGAACGCATCGGCTCTCACCCGGTAAAGCTCGCCATTGGAAGGCTCTTTACTGATGGCTGCATCAAAATCGTCAATTGCTTGCTTATATTTCCCTATTTTGTGATACGTGAGACCTCGATCTCGCAAGACCGGAGCAAAGTCCGGCTCGATTTTCAGGGCTGCGTTCCAAATGGTAATCGCATGCTTCTCATTGCCTTCTCGATAATTCTTCAACCCTTCCTGGTGTAGTTCCATTGCATAGGTTTTTCGCAAGGAAACGATTTTTTCCTTGAGTTGGGGCCCGGCTTCCTTCATATCTCCCAGTTCTACAGCCTTGGTGTATGACTCTAAAGCTTTGGAATAGTCTTTTTGAAGCTCGTACAATTCCCCGAGAGCAATATGAGCTCGCGTATTCTTCTTCGCAAGAGAAACGGCCTGTTTGAGATCTTTGAGAGCCTGATCCAGATCTCCCTTTTCTTTCCGCACAATTCCAAGCGTTGTGATAATGGCGCTCTCTCTCTTTCCCTGTCTTGCCGCTTCGGACAAATCCTTCAATGCTCCGTCGAGGTCGCCTTTCTTGAATCGCGCGGTACCGCGGTTCGCAAGAGCAAAGTAATAATCAGGTTTGATCTCCAAGGCTTTCGAGTAGTCAGCTATAGCTTTATCGAATAATCCTTTTCGCTTATATGCAACTCCTCTATTGTTGTACGACAGGTGGTCCAGCGGGTCCAGTTGGACGGTACGAGTAAAAGAGTCGATTGCCGCATCCAGGCGGTCCTGTTTTAATTCTTCAACCCCCCGATTGTACAGATCGACTGCATCTTCCTGAGCGAGCGCCTGCATAGGGATAACAACAACCAATATCAACAATAACAGAAACTTGCTCATTGTTATAAACCAAGCCTTTCTCTTTTCTAGTCTTAAATACTTATATTGTAACATAAACTTCATCCCTTTGTCTATGTATTGTTATTTCAGTAACAAACAAATGTTTCTTAAATGAGCATGGATCTCTTGTTAAGTTGCACTGTTACCGTATGCGCGTCAAACATTATCCACTCTTTTGATATAAATATGCTCAATCAAATATTTTTACTTGACAGTACATTTTAGGCCATGTTAAAGCCCCCATTCAACGAAGCCCACCAAAGGGCTAAATTCAGATACCTTCACTTGAGTCTACGCCCTCAAGTCTTGCATGAAGGATCTGTACAAGGAGGATCAGGTATGGTGATTTCAGTCGCTTCTCGGTACACGTCCGTACTGTTGCTCGCATCGCTCATCATGGTATCGATAGCCAGCGCAGGGGGTCCTCCTGTGTATGCACCAGGTCAGTGTGCTCCAGCCCCTTGCGGTCCGCCTCCTTCGTCATGCGGCGGGCCCGGCTTCGGAAATCCGTTAGGTTTGTGCGGTAGTATCCTCGGAGCCTGCACCAGCGTATGCGGATTTGTGATTGGCATTCCCGCGGCGGTGATGGGTGGTTTTCTCGCTCCTCCCGCAACGTATGCTCCTCGAGCGATGTCTGCCGGACCATGCGGCCCACCGCCCATGAATTCATGTATGCCGCCCCAGATGTCGTGTGCTCCTCCAGTATCTTGTGCTCCTCAGGCATGCGGCCCCTACAATTTCGCTCCGCCTGTGATAACCAAATGCAAGCCGTCGAGTGGGGCATGCACTTTCTAAGGACAGCTTTCCAACCGTAATACATCTGGATCAGGGTGCGTTCCAAGGGTATGGACAAACACACACCTCTGATCACAGCGCGGAGAGGATGAAGTGGGATCCTCTCTCTAACAAAAACCCCAATTCCTCCTAATTTTCGGGGACGTTCAGCGTCCCCATTTTTTTTCATTAAGCCTCTACTTGCAATTCTCTCATCAAACCGCCGTATAATTTCACATTGACGACAGATGCGACTCTTTCCACTCTGAGGAATGATTGCGAACCTATTTTGAAGCGAAACATCAGCGATTGCGCAATTCTTCCCGGGTTTCCTGTTTCAATCGCTTTTTCCTATCTTTCGCAGTTTGTCGTGCTGCGGCATCCTCTCGAATGCGATCGAATCGTTCGCGTTTTTCTTGTTCCTCGAGTTCCTGCTGCTCCTGCATTTTTTGCGCGAGGATTTTCGCGTGATATTTTCTGACCCGGATGTCATGGATAACCGAGTCCTCGAGAGCAAGCCAATTCTCTCCGGGGCCCCCGCATTCAGCCATGTGTTTACTCATGAGAGAGCCTGGAATATCGCTCATATAGAGCCCGCAATGAGCACATATTTTGACTGCGGGATCATCGGGAGCTTTCAGAGCTTCGTACCCGCCGGCCTCGAGTTCCCCGGGGGACACGTTTCGAGCGATCCACATGTCTCTTCTTTTGAGGTAACCCCACCCTTTTCGGGCGCTCCAGAGGGTCTCGATTGTCTTCTCGGGCCGGTCGAAGCTGTATGTATAGCTTGCCGGATGTACCCATACGGTTCGGTTTCGGGGCATCATGCAATCCTCGATAAATTATCGATTCATGATATCTTCCACCGTGTTACGGATCAAGCTGGATTCTTGTGTGCTTGACATCTTATACGTCTCCATGAATAAGTACTGGCACGGGGTCCTTTTCTGATAAAGCCCGCGGATCGTTTCGCAGAGAGGTTTAACATGACACAGTACGAGAACACGAAAGATCTGCCGAATATCCTGGTCACAGGTGTGGGAAGTCTGCCTCATACGGACCCTGACGCTGCGGTTGAATTAATCATGGATGCTCTGCCCAGGGCACCGCATTGCCCGCAATTGTCAGTGGCGGATCCAAGGGAACAGATGTGGATTCAGTACAGCGAAGGGTTGCCCCGGTTTCGTGTCGATCTGGAAAACCTTACCTATCATTTTGATACGTCCGGGGATTATCTTCAGGAGCTGGAGCAATTTTATGCAGGTTATCTCCAGGTAACGGACGGAGGTTCCGCTCAGGACTTTGCCGTTTCTCATGACTACGGCAGGGGAATTCATGCTTTTCTGGACAAATTGAACGCTCGTGGAAAACGATACCCCTTTGTAAAAGTGCAAGTTACGGGTCCTTTGAGCTTTGGATTGACTGTCACGGATCAGGGCGGAAAACCCATTTTTTACGACGACACCTTTCGAGACGTTGCTGTCAAAGGTATGGGATTGAAAGCCGCCTGGCTCATTCAAACTTTCAACCGCTTTGCGGATCGCGTGATTATTTTCTTGGATGAACCCAGTTTGAGTGCGTACGGTTCTTCCGCATTTCTGGGGCTTTCAAAAGAAGCTGTTATAGAATCTCTGGATGAGGTTATTGCCATGATTCTGGCTCAGGGCGGTATTCCCGGAATTCATTGCTGCGGCAATACGGATTGGGGAATGCTCATGGAATCCACGGCTCGCATCATCAACTTTGACGCTGTGGATTACCTGGAATCCTTGACCATCTATGCAGCAGAGCTTCGCGGTTTTCTCGACCGCGGCGGAGTTCTTGCCTGGGGAGCGGTGCCGAATACCGCACAGGTAGAACGCGAATCTGTGGAAGACGTTGTCCGGAGAATGGATCAGGGATTGAAAACGCTGGAAGCATGCGGATTGGATAGCGAAACGCTCACTGAGCACATGATCGTCACCCCTGCATGCGGCTGCGCAGGTTTGAGCGTGCCTCAAGCACAAAAGGCCTACGAGTTGCTTGGCGGACTGGACCGATATTTCGGAGAAGATCGCTTTCGTACGTGATTGCTACGATTCGCAATCAAAGAAGTAAAACCGGGGAACCCCTTCTTGTAAGAAGTGTTTCCCAGATCTTACTGCTTCGATGACGCATTGGGTATGAGTAACATTGGGAAAAGAAGGATTTCATATGGGAACAACATTGGCGGTTGCAGGAAAAGGCGGAGTGGGGAAGACATCCATTACTGCGCTTATGATTAAGGCTCTTGTGGACGGCGGCAAGAAACCGATTTTAGCGATAGACGCGGATTCGAACTCGAATCTCCATGAGGTATTAGGCATACGGCAGCCTCGAAGCGTTGGTTGTGTGCGTGAAGATACGAGAAAAATCGGGGACGACATTCCCGGGGGTATGACCAAGGACCGTTTCATGGAGTATCAGATCCAGGCATCTCTCGAAGAGACGAAAAACCTTGATTTTCTGTCCATGGGAAGACCTGAGGGTCCCGGGTGCTATTGCATGGCCAACAATATACTCCGGGATGTGATCGCCAAGCTCACGTCGAATTATTCCTTTGTGGTTATCGATAATGAGGCGGGCATGGAGCACCTGTCCCGGCGGACGGAAGAAGAGGTGGATCATCTGTTTATAATCTCGGACCCTGCCCCGCGGAGTTTGCGAACCATCGGCCGTATTATTGAACTCATCGATGAGTTGGGCGGCCGCGTCCGCAACAAGCATCTTATCCTTAGCCGGGTTCAGGGATCGGTCGAGGATCTTCCCGAAGGAACAAAGAAGGAAATAAATAAGCTCCCCTATGCTCCTGAAGGGACGATTCCCTACGACGATGCTTTGGTCGATCTCGACTTGCAGGGTAAACCGCTTGTGGAGATCGATGCGGAGGCTCCGTCTTACAAGGCCGTACGGGAAATTCTACAGAAAATCGGTTTGCTGAATTAACAGAGTCGATACAGTTGTGGGGACATCTCCTTGCAAACGATGTCCCCACGTTTAAGCAGGATGCGGCGACCAAAGATCCAGATCAATCGGGTCATTCGCCGGCTTTCATGACCCCAGCACCTATTTAGCACGATGTTATGGAATCGGCCACGCCTTGCATGAACCAAGGATGCTCGAATGATCAGGAACCCGCCGGACCCTACCATGTTTGTTAGAATTCAAATTGGTATTCAAATGGCTGCAATAGCACATGACAATCATTAAACTTGTTGCTGAGTGATTGATTCCTATGCTGTTCGCGCACGTGTTCCATTGAACAAGGGTCGGCAGAGATGCCGATCTCTCCGTGAAAGGTTTGGAGTCATTCATTGTTGACGCCCATGGGTGAGGGGGATCCAAAAAAGTCAGAGGTACCATGGTTGCAGGAGAAGAATTTGGTCTGCCAGCGTAACGGTTACCTGTTCTCCATGTTCTTAACTGACAGACGTGCCGGACCTGGAATATCTACGTTCCTGCCTGTAGTAGCAGGATGGTTGCAGTCAGGCCGAAAATCACGTTTGCTCCCCATGCCGCCATTACAGGTGGAATGTACCCGCCGTTGCCCAAGGCAATAAATATGGTGTGGACGACCCAATAGCTGAACGCAGTGAGAAGAGACAAACCAAGCCCGAGCGCAACACCGCCGCCACGCGGGTTCACTTTCACAGCAAAAGGCACTCCCAGCGCAGCCATAATGAGACAAACCAGGGGAAACGCGAGTTTGTCATGCCAGTCCACCAGATACCGGGTAGGTGACTGTCCCTCATCCATCAGCTTGTCGATGTACTCACCGAGCTGGGTGAGGGTCATTTCTTTGGCTATCTTCTCCACCCGGTCAAAATTATCCGGTGGTTTCTGCAGAGAACTCCGCATTGAAGGAAGGCTTTCCACCTCGAACCTTCCTTCCGGAGTGCGACTGATCTTGTTGACTCCGTAGAGCATCCAGTGATCGTTCCACCATTTGGCTTTGTCAGCAAATATTCGCTCGACAAGACGGTATTCCGGGTCCCAGCGAACCATGGAAACGTGTTCCAGGGTTCTGGTGGGTTTATCGAATTTCTTCACGAATGTTACGGAGTCTTTGGAGCGTATCCATATCTGATCTTTCTTGAATAGAGTGGTGTCTGATTTTCCTGCAATTTCAACGTTCTGGATATATTCGCTGTAGGAATTGGACCACGGAATCACCGTCTCATTTGCGAAGAACATGAGAATCGAGGCAATCAGACCAATGACTGCTACCGGACGCGAAATGCTGAGCGCATCGATTCCGTTCGCCTGCATTGCAATTATTTCCGAATGCCGTGCCATCATGAGCAAGGAAAGCATTCCTGCCATTAAGATCCCGAGAGGAATGGCAAAGTACAGATATCCGGGAAGCTTTACGAGGAAATACTTAAACATGAGCCATCCGGACGGATTGTGCTCAAAGTAGTACTTAATCTTATCGGTAAGCTCTACCAGCAGAAATACGAGAATGAAACCGAAGACGCAAAGACTGAACACTTTGAGGAATTCACGTGTTATGTATTTGTCGAGGATTCGCACAGCGATGTCTTTCAATCCGAGTTACAAGATATCTGTCAGGAGATCGTCTTAAGAGTCGATCTGTCGTGCACGTCTCATGAAACCAGGGTTTCCCAAGGCGCCGCCGCCGCTCACCGGAAGTCCGAGCACGAACGTATCATTATAACGCCATTGCCTTTTCCATGCAGCTTATTGCTCACCGGCATGTCTCGCGTCGAGAATCCACGGGTTGTCCAGAAGATATCGGGCAGTCCGTCGGATTCCTTCTTCTATCGAGATCTCGGGACGGAATCCTGCAGAGCCCAATTTCGACACATCAAGATGAACGAAAGGGCTGTCCCCGATCCAACCTCTGATTCCGCCGGTGCATCGGAAGGCAACGTTTTTCAGGTCCATTTCCTCGCATACGACGTCCGCAAGTCTGAGAACATTCATGTATTCGGTGTGACCTAGATTAAGAACGTTCTTGGGTTCGCTGAAGCTTTCCAGTGCCTGAAAGATCCCCTTCACCCCATCCTGCACATGGAGATAGGACTTTTTCTGATTACCGTCTCCGAGAATTTCGAGTTCGTGAGGATTTGCTCTGAGTTTATTTATGAAATCAAACACTACACCATGGGAATATCGTTCACCGATCCAGGAAACAAATCGGAAAATATGGCTCGTGATACCGAAATACTCGCAGTACGCTTCGATGATAGCCTCTGCTGCAAGTTTGGAAGCTCCATACAAGGATGTCTGCACCGGAGCGTAATTTTCCGGAGTCGGAAAAATATCAGGTTCGCCGTACACCGTAGCCGAACTCGTGAAAACAATATTCCTGGCACCGGTTTTCACCATCGCTTCCAAGACCCGGTGGGTACCAATGATATTTTGTTCCAGATCGATAGAGCGATCGGCTTTTCCTCCTCGCACGTCTGCGTTGGCAGCGAGGTGAAACACGGTTTCAACTCCCTCCATTGCTGTAGATAATCGCTCAGCTTCCAGAATGTCTGCCTGAACACATTCCACCAATCCGGATTGCCTGCTCTTATCGAGATGTCTCAGGAATCCTGACGACAAATTATCGTATACAACGACTTCATGGCCCCGAAGAACCAGTTCATCCACAATGTGGCTTCCTATGAATCCGGCGCCGCCTGTAACAAGGGTCTTCATACCTTTCCTCTCGATGCACAATCAAAACAGTAAGACCGCTGGGAACCTTTTTTGTAAAAAAGGTTCCCAAACCCTCCAAAAAACTTTTAACACTCGTGCAATTCATTGTTTTTTCTAGTGAAAAAACAATGAATTGCACGAATATTAGAAGTTCTTGGGAAGGGGTTCGGGGAAACACTTCTTACAAGAAGGGTTTCCCCGGTTTTACCGCTTTGATTGTGTATTATCAGGTCCTTTCCGCGGCAGGCCTACAGATTCTTCGAGGGTTTCGATGATGTATAATGGCCTATTACGCGTTTCTTCGTAGGCTCGTACGATGTATTCTCCCAGGATGCCCATTCCCGCAAGCATTATCCCCGACAGTTCTGTCATCAGCAGCCCCAGGGCAACAAAGGGCCATTTGTCTGAGAATCCTATCAGAACTCCGAAAATTATCCACAGAAGAGCAAGAACGATCGTACCGACCGCCAGGATCGCTCCGGTGAAAAGAAGTAAACGGACAGGTACGCGCGAAAAAGGCACAATGCCGTCCAATGCAATGTCGAACGCTCCTGCAAAACTGATTTGCGTTTTGCCCGAGTATCGCGGCTCACGTTCATAGGGGATTACCGTAGTTTTGAATCCCACTGCCGCAGTGAGGCCTCTCAAGAATCCATGGCGTTCTCTGAACGTGGAGAGTTCCTTGACCACTCTCGCGTCCAGTAAACGGTAATCGCCCGTATCTCTCGGAACCGGGACCTCGGAGATCTTTTCCAGAATACGGTAGAAAGCCTGAGCCGCCTTCAAGTACAGAAAGCTTTCGCCTTTTCTCGAGGTGCGTTGCGCCAATACCACCTGATACCCCTGCTTCCATTTCTGTATCATTTCGCCAATGAGTTCGGGTGGGTCCTGGAGATCTGCGTCAATGATCACGCAAGCGTCTCCTACAGCGTGATCCAGTCCTGCAATGAGAGAAAGAGGCTTCCCTATTCTCCTGGAAAAAGTGAGAAGCCGAATCGGATTCCCCTGGGCAATAAGGTCCATAATGACTTCTCGGGTCAGGTCAGGGCTCGGATCCAGGGCAAACACAATTTCCCACGGATAACCCAGAGGAGCCATGACCCGGCCTATCCTGTCTACGAGAGGCACTACATTCTTTTCCTCCCTGTAAAGCGGAATCACAATGCTGATAACAGGGGAATGCGATTGAGATTTGGATGATTGCACTTCAGACATCTCGCACTTCTTCAGATAGATCGCATCCGACACTCGGATGGCTCTGAATCGTCAGTTGCTGTAAAAAAAGGAATCATACGATTCCCAAATCTGGACGCCCTGAGTTCGGCGCATTATACTACAAGAAGGTTACGAGATTGTTTCTATAGCAAAAAATAGCGTGTCTGTTCAACCAGAACCGAGGGTGCTATAGTATGTTCCATTGGCTTCCCTTTTGGGGATGTTTGCCGTATAATGCGGCAACTGGATTGATGGGGACGGCTTTTTCAGCCGCCTCTTAAATGCATATTACCGAATAAAAAACTCGGGGTTTATTGACTTCTACCCAGTGAGTGAAAGAGGGCAGATGAGGAACATTCAGATTGAAAGCATCAGCGATATCAAGAAAAAGGTGACAGTCGAGATTCCTGAAGATGAAGTCCAGACTATGCTTGACAACCAGTACCGTGATCTGAAGAAAACGGTGCAAATCAAAGGCTTTCGGAAGGGTAAAGTGCCTCTGAATATTATCCGGAGCTATTTCAGGGATCAAGTTCAAGCTGACACGGTTCGGAAGATTATAGAAGACACTCTGCAACCCGGTCTGGATGAGCAAAAGATTATTCCCATATCTGTCCTCAGTATCGACCCGGAGACACTTGAAGTGGGAAAATCCTTCAAATACACCGCTGAAATCGAAGTTCCACCGCCTCTGGAACCTGCGGGCTATACGGGACTCAAGCTCAAGAACGTCGTGCGTGAACTTGAAGAAAAGGACGTGAACGAACGGCTGGAGAATCTCAGGGAGCGAAATGCAACATTGGCTCCCATTGCGGAAGACCGCGGAGTGAAAACCGGCGATCAGGTCACAATAGATGTGAATGCCACATCGGAAGGAGAGGCGATCCCTGCCCTGTCCGTGACGGATTACCTCACAGAGATGGGGCGCAATTTTTATCTTCCGGATTTCGACAAACATTTTGAAGGCATGAAGATCGACGAGACGAGGGAATTCACCGTGGATCTGCCGGAGGACTTTCAAAGGAAGAGTCTGGCAGGGAAGAAAGTTTCTTTCAAAGTAACCGTGAAAGAAGCAAAAGAGAGAAAAATCCCGGAACTCGACGATGATTTCGCAAAAGATCTCGGGCTCGAATCTCTTGAGGTCTTGGTCAAGGAAGTCCGAGATGACATAGAGAAGACAAACGAGAACCAATCAAAGAAAGAAGTGGAAGAGCAAATCGTCGATGCTCTTGTACAGGCGAACTCCTTTGAGGTTCCGGACACGATGGTCGAGAGCCAGATAGACAATCTTCTGAATCAGACGATGTACAACCTGGCAGCCCATGGATTGGATCCCAGGAAAATGCCTCCTCCGACAGAGGCACAACGCAACCAGATGCGACCGGCGGCAGAGCGCCTTGTACGTACGGGCCTGTTGTTGAAAGCCATTGCCGAAAAGGAACAGATGACCGTTAGTGACGAGGAACTCGATGCAGGTATAAAAGAAAGGGCAGAGAACCTGGGCATGTCCGTAGACTACTTGCGGGATCAGCTCGATGCAAGCAAGGCCCTGGAGGATATGAGATTCTCGTTACTTCAGGAGAGAGTATTTTCGTTCATCCGGGAGAATGCAGAAATAACAGAGGAAAAACTGCAGGAAACGGAAGCTGCTCAAACGGAAAATAAGGAAGAATAGCTCATGTTAGTACCTATTGTAGTTGAACAAACGAGTCGTGGTGAAAGATCGTATGATATCTATTCCAGGCTGCTGAAAGAGAGAATAGTATTTTTAGGGACGGGTGTAGACGATTATGTTGCCAACCTGATTATAGCCCAGCTTCTTTTCCTCGAAAGCGAAGAGCCCGACAAAGATATCAACTTTTACATCAACTCGCCGGGCGGAATCGTGACATCAGGACTGGCCATATACGATACCATGCAGTACATTAAACCTGACGTCCAAACGATCTGTATCGGTCAAGCTGCCAGCATGGGAGCTCTATTGCTTGCGGCTGGAGCGCATGGCAAGCGTCACGCGTTGCCTCATGCAAGGATACTGATTCATCAGCCGATGGGCGGATTTCAGGGACAGGCAACGGATATCGAGATCCATGCCAGAGAAATTCTTCGGATGCGGAGCGAACTCAACGAGATCCTGGTTAAGCACACCGGACAACCAACGGAGAGAATCGAAGCCGATACGGAGAGAGACTATTTCATGAGCGGACAAGAGGCAGCGACATACGGAATCGTAGATCATGTAATCAGTCGACGAGAGTTGTCGGAAATCTAGTCAGGATCCAAGTGAGGCAGCGGTTACTGTTGCATTCGGGATAAAGGAAATTCAGCGGTTGCCTGCGAAGACCCAGGTCCAAGGAGGAATTCATGGCGGGCAGAAAAGGTAATTTTTCTTCTCTTTATTGTTCATTCTGCGGCAAGAGCCAGGATGAGGTTCGCAAACTCATTGCCGGGCCGACAGTGTACATTTGTGATGAGTGTATTGAGTTATGTAATGAAATTATTGCCGAAGAATACGAAAAAGAAGAACTTGGCCGTGCGCGCTCGAAAGTGCCCACTCCATCGGAGATCAAACGAGCACTTGACGAGTACGTAATCGGGCAAGAATTGGCAAAAAAGATTTTATCCGTGGCGGTCCACAATCATTACAAGAGAATCGAATCCAAGCCGGACCTCGATGGTGTTGAACTGCAGAAAAGCAATATTCTCTTGGTCGGACCTACGGGGTCCGGAAAAACTCTGCTGGCTCAGACGCTGGCACGCATTCTTAATGTACCCTTCGCAATTGCAGACGCCACCACTTTGACAGAGGCCGGATACGTCGGCGAGGATGTGGAAAACATTATCCTGACACTGCTGCAAAACGCGGATTATGACATCTCCCGAGCATGCCGCGGTATCGTGTACATTGATGAGATTGACAAGATTTCCCGAAAGACTGAGAACCCGTCCATAACACGCGATGTTTCCGGAGAAGGCGTGCAACAGGCTTTGCTTAAGATCGTTGAAGGCACGATGGCGAACGTCCCGCCAAAAGGAGGGCGTAAACATCCCCAACAGGAATTCCTTCAGGTGGACACGACGAACATCCTGTTCATCTGCGGCGGAGCTTTCGTGGGACTCGACAAGGTGATTCATCATCGAATCAACATGAAGTCCATGGGATTTAACGCCCAGATCGGAGGTCCCACCACTGATGTATCGTCGAATATTCTTGAATTGGCTCAGCCGGAGGACCTGATCCATTACGGATTGATTCCCGAATTCGTCGGCAGATTGCCTGTAGTTGCGACACTTCATCAATTGGATGAGGAAGCGCTCATTCGGATCTTACTCGAACCCAAGAACGCGCTCGTCAAACAGTACAAGAAACTTTTCGGATTCGAGCACGTGAAACTGAGATTCACGGACGAAGCATTGAGAGCTGTTGCAAGTGAAGCGCTCCAGAGGAAGACCGGAGCACGAGGATTGCGTTCGATTCTCGAAGAATCGATGCTTGATATTATGTATGAACTCCCAGAATATAAAAACCTCCAGGAAGTGATCGTCAACGAAGAAGTTATTTATAATCACGAACAATGCATTCTGGTATTCGAGAAAGAAGCTGGATCCGCTTCCTGATCCTGAATTGTTCTCTTCATCGCGTCCGGAATGCCCGGGCAATCCATCTAATCTAAACCACATGAGGCGAGGTCTGTCTATTTTGGGGACGGGACTCGTCTCCCCAGACCCATTATCGAGGAACTCCCATGCTCTTTGCAAAAAAGGAGGATAATCCTCCGAGTCCTGTTTTCCTGCCTCTTCTCCCGTTAAGGGATATAGTCGTGTTCCCCCATATGGTGGTTCCCTTGTTCGTGGGAAGAGATCGATCGATAAAAGCTCTGGAATCGGCCATGAAATCAGACAAGCTGATTTTCCTGGCTTCCCAAATGAATGCTCAGCAGACCAATCCTCAGGAAGAGGATATCTTCACTATTGGAACCGTCGGCCAAATCATTCAAATGCTCAAACTCCCGGACAACACCATAAAAGTGTTTGTAGAAGGCCGGCGAAGAGGAGCAATCAGGAAATTTGTAGATCACGACATGTTCTTTAAAGTTGAAGTTGAAATTCTCATGGATCAAATGCCTGAAAAAGAAATCGAACTTCAGGCCCTGGTTCGAGGATTAAAAGGAGTTTTCGAGAGCTATCTCACCCACAACAAGAAAATACCCCAGGAATTTGTGTCATCCGTTCGAGGCATGACGGACCCGGCTCGGCTTGCCGATACCATCGCCGGGCAATTAAATCTCAAGATTGAGGATAAGCAGCGCTTACTGGAACTCTCGTCTTTGACTGCTCGAATTGAACGAGTGCTGGAGCTGATGCAAAGCGAGATCGAAATCGCCGAAATCGAAAAGAAGATCCGAGACCGCGTCAAGAAACAGATGGAGAAAAGCCAGAAGGAGTACTACCTTAGCGAGCAAATGCGGGCTATTCAGAAAGAGATGGGCGAAAAGGACGACTTCAAGAATGAAATCGCCGATCTCGAAGAGCAGTTGGCCAAGAAGAATCTGCCGCCTGAAGCGGAAACCAAGGTCCGGAAAGAGATTCGTAAGCTCAAACTGATGTCGCCCATGTCTGCTGAAGCTACGGTTGTGAGAAACTATATCGACTGGTTCCTCGTTCTCCCGTGGACGACCAAATCCGAATCGGATCTCAATATCGACCAGGCCCAGAAGATTCTGGATGAGGATCATTACGGGCTCAAGGAAGTCAAAGAGCGAATCATCGAATACCTCGCAGTACAGAAACTCGTCACAAGATCGAAAGGACCGATCCTGTGTCTTGTGGGACCTCCCGGTGTGGGTAAGACATCCCTTGCTCGATCCGTTGCACGGGCAACAGGGAGAGAATTCGTACGCATTTCTCTGGGAGGTGTACGCGACGAAGCCGAGATACGGGGCCACAGGAGAACCTACATCGGCGCATTACCCGGAAAAATTATTCAGAGCATGAAGAAGGTCCAAACCGTTAATCCGGTTATGCTCCTGGATGAAGTGGATAAGATGAGCATGGATTTCCGAGGAGATCCCTCTGCTGCATTATTGGAAGTCCTGGATCCTGAACAGAATCATACGTTCAACGACCATTATCTTGACGTCGATTACGATCTTTCACAGGTAATGTTCATCACGACGGCAAATACGCTCCACGGTATTCCTGCTCCACTCCAGGACAGAATGGAGATTATCCGCCTCCCCGGATACACGGAGTTGGAGAAGCTCAAAATAGCCGAAAGATTCCTTGTTCCCAAACAGATGGAGGCAAACGGACTTTCGGACGATTACATTGCGTTTTCGAGGAAAGCGATCCTGAGAGTGATTCGCCGGTATACGAGAGAAGCCGGAGTCCGAAATCTGGAACGCCAATTCTCGAAAATTTCTAGAAAAGTGGCACGAGACGTCGTGGGCGGCAAAGTTGACGGACGCATTGAAATAGAGCCCCGCCAGGTTGCACGATTTCTTGGCGTTCCCAAGTTCCGTTACGGGAAAAGGGAAGAAAGCGAAAAGGTCGGCATTGCGACAGGATTGGCTTGGACCGAAGTTGGCGGCGAGCTGCTGATTGTTGAAGTGGCCACTATGCCCGGATCGGGGAAGCTTACCGTGACCGGAAAACTCGGAGAGGTCATGCAGGAATCCGCACAAGCTGCCATGAGCTACGTCCGATCGAGAGCCTGGGGACTCGGCCTGAAAACCGATTTCTACAACAAAGTCGATATCCACATCCACGTTCCTGAAGGAGCCACCCCGAAAGACGGCCCCTCTGCAGGAATAACCATGACCTCAGCAATTATTTCCGCGCTCACCAAAAAACCGTTTCCTCATGATGTGGCAATGACCGGAGAGATTACTCTTCGAGGTCAGGTGCTGCCTATCGGCGGACTGAAAGAAAAGCTCTTGGCAGCCAAAAGAGGCCTTATCGAGCGCGTACTAATTCCGCGGGAGAATGAAAAGGACCTCAAAGAGGTGGCATACGGTATTCGCAAAGGCGTGAAGATCATACCGGTAGATCACATGGACGAGGTTCTGCAGATTGTTTTTCCTGATCTGGAACAGGCCGTGTTCGCCGAGAATCCAACGCCTGCCTTGGAAGAAAGTGTTCAGTTGAAGCAATAGACTCACCCGATACGGGATCGCAACGAGAGAGAAAACATCGGCGAAAGGCTTCAGAGAGGAAGTTTTTCGCCGAACCCTACCCCAAAGACTCTGGAATCTCGACGACGGACCATTCGAGTTTGCAGCCGGGCACTTGTTTGACCCGGTTCGCTCGCTTCGCAGTTCTGTCAGGGGAATGCCACTGACCCAGTGTGTAGGGTGCTCGGGTCCGTGTTGGGCGCTTCAGTGCCATGACCCCGCGCTATCGGTCAGTGGCTCCCCGAGACACGACCTTGGCCTGTTGCTGAATGTTGGTACAAAACGCGAGATTCTTGAGAAGCGTTATAGAGACTCATGTGCCATGCGTTTGCCGCGTCCCTACGCTCCTGACAACAATCATTGAGTTGCGTACTGCTCGTGCATATTGTTCGCTGAAATTTGGGTCGGTGCGAGTCACGGACCGGAATTTGGGAGAGTACATTCTGTACAAAAAAGCTCTCTCAATATATCCTGGTTGAACACAAAATGGTTTACAGAATAATTGCAGAACGGTTCATTTTTTTCGTTGACATGAATCGGAAAGCTGGTCTAATATTTTTTGTTTGTAGAGAATAGGATCTGGCGTAAGATGTGCCTCGACAAAAAAAGTACGGTTATCGTCTGTACGCGTAAATCAGAGGTTGTTCTGTCCGTGAGCGCAGATAACCGCATCGTTAGTTCGCATCGATCGTGACCGCGTCGTGGAAATTCTTGGAAGGGGAAGCGGGAGCCATCCTTTCGCAACCGAAACATCTTCCAAAGGTTTTCAACCGGAACCTTCGTATGCACACCGGGGTCCCGCAACCAATTGGTTGCAAAAAATTAACAGAAACCGAGATCTCTTCTGCCATACATAGAAAATTAGGTCGGAATTCTCACCTTTTTTTATCAAAAAAGGGAACCTTCGGCGGGGAAAGAGATCATACAAGGTTATCAGGTTGGAAGGAGTGACTTATGTTGAAGATGGAAGGCTCCAGAGTGCGAATGACTCCCGAGAACATTCACCAAATGCTTAAAGAAGGTCTTTCCTTCAAAGAGATAGCTGCTCGATGCGACGTTTTCGAGGATGCCATTGACGCTTCTCTGGTACGATGGCTGAATCAAGGGCGCTGGCCTATCGAGGACGATGTGGCGGCTTAGACAAGTTGCTCATCCGGCCGTTCCCCATCCATAACACACCATGGCCGAAAAAATTCACGAACTGGCAAGCTTTAACATTTAATTGGGAGATCGCATCAAAAATGCGATTTCCCACGAACCACGAGAAACGACTTCATTTTTTTCTTCACTCTTCTCTGCAACTTAATCTAAAATCAATTATTGATCATCTACGGTGGATTTTTTGGAATTCTCGTAAAAAGGAAGTTTTGTTCAGCTATATTAATGCCATACAAGAACTTTCAAAACCATAATTCGGGAACTCTGCGAAAATTACTGACATTCTTTGTTGCCCCCAAGCCGTTAAAAGTATATAAACCGTCCTGCCTGAACATCCTCCCCCGAGAGGAGAATTCCTATGCGCTTGGCCGGATTTATTTGCCGTAATTTGTTTTTGTGTCTTTTGTGTATGTTCTCGTTTTTTGAGACGGCCTGGGCTCAGGAAACGTTTCGCCTGACTTCTTTTGCCAAATTCCGATTTGGCATGGATTCCGGTTTCATATGGCACACCGGGGATATGCTCATTCCCGCAGGTGGACGCATCGGGTCCGGAACGAAGGTCGACGTGAACACCGACCTGGGGGTCGATCAGTCAGAAGCCACTGCTGTCACATTGAACGCGGCCATTCAGGATTTGCACTACATTAATTTCGAATATCTTATGTACTCACCTTCAGGTACGCGACGTCTTACCAGGCCTTTTCTGTTCCACAATCGAACGTACTCTCCGGAAACACTCCTGGAAACAAAGATTGATTTTAACTGGCTGAGACTGGAGTACGGGTACAAGCTGTGGGACGAGACTTCCTGGTGGGTAGCTCCCAGAATAGGCCTGCATCATATTCGGTACACGGCCAGTCTCAATGGAACGACAGAAGAGGTAGGATTGACTTCAAATACGCGCAGTCTGGACGGAACCTATCCCGTGGTGGGTTTGGAGGCGCGTTATTTATTTCCTCTTGGTGTTGAACTGATTGGAGAACTGGAGGGTGTTCACCTGATCACCCGCGGGTTTCTCACCCTCGGCCGCATGGAGGTGCGCTTGGACGTGCATCCCGACGTCACGCTCAGTCTGGCGGGATTTAGCAGAATCGTTCAGTACCAGGAGGATTTTCAGCCGTTGAATAATGAATGGTTCTTTTCTCTATTTGGTTGGACCGCGGGTGTATCCTTCGCGTTTTGACGCACCGTCGGATGGTGTTGCAGCTGCTTTCCTCCATGCCGCGGGATTCCGAGCAAGCCTGGATTCGACGAGCTGAGCGTACAGCGTAGTAATCTTCTTTGTCAAATCAGGATGATCGTTCAGTACATCAGGAAAACAGATCGCGTGATACGTGATATCCAAGGATGTGTACGTGCTCTTACTCAGGTCGATATAGCGTTCACGATTGAGATAGTTCGGATCGTAGATCTTTATTACATTCTTTTCAGGAACCCATTCGTACGCCAGAACAGCGTGAAGCACAACGCCTCTCGGACCTTTGTTCATGAGGAGCACTATGCTGGGATTGCCTGAAACCAAGTTTCCCAGGAATCTCCGCGTGCTCGTATTCTGCTGTCCCTGATATCTGTTGCAATAATCTGCTTGTATCCCAACGAGGTTCTTGCTGTAGAATCCCTGAAGCTCCTTTGCCAGAACCTGCTGAGTTTTCTTATCCATGATCTGCCGTAAGCACGGTCCACCGTTTCGGTTCAGATAATACCAGCGGGAAAAAGAGGCCATAGCGAAGCAGTACCCAGGTGCGTTTGAGATGGCAAAGGCATCTTTGCATACGTCAAAGCCGGTCTGAGCACGGGAATTTTCGTTTGAGACATGAAGGATCAGGACAACCAAAATGATGCATACATGTCTGCACACACCACGACCTAAAAACAATTTCATAATCATACCCCGTTTTTGTACAGCCGTGTGTTTCAGATTATACTAAAAATGAATTGAAATGACAAGCTGTTCGGTAAAAAAACTAGGCCAAGCCTTAATATGTGAATAATTTTTGCAAGGTTCAGACCTCGTTCAATGAAGGGGCTTCATGTAATAAAGAAGAGAGCCAATAAATAGTAGGCCCTTGCACGAGACTTTCTGATAGAATTCCATCACACTAATTTAAATAAGAAAATGAGCCACTTGCAGCAGCCACATCCTTTGCATAAAATTTCTTGACATGGAGAAGCTATCGATAGATACATATACAGGGTATATGTATTAAGAAAGGCTCCAGAATGGCACTTTGCGGAGACGATCACAAAAAGCTCGCAGACAGAATCAGCCGCGTTGAAGGGCAAGTCAGAGGACTCAAGAAAATGGTCCAGGAGGATCGTGATTGTTTCGAGGTCCTCAAACAAATTGCAGCAGCTTCGGGTGCATTACGGTCCATAGGAATGATGATTCTTGAAGACCATCTGAAAGGCTGTGTTTCAGATGCCATCAGAAACCGAACCAACGAGGACGAATTGATTCGGCAGGCCATCGACATATTCTTGAAGTTTACGAAATAATAGTGGAAATGAGAATTGGATATGATAGGACGCTTTGCTCATCTCGGAGTGTATCGTGAACTGGCACGATCGGGTGAGATGTACCGGGTTGCCGCGGGGGGAGGTCTTGGCCTGGCCGGCTATCTATGGAACGAGGCACATAGCGCAGCAACGGACTTCGGACAAATACTCATCCTGGTTTCCCTTGCCATAAACGGATTTCCCATCATATGGAACGCACTTAAGGGTTTGTTTGGCCGCAAGGTCAATGTGGACGAACTGGTAAGTCTTGCGATTATTGCCAGTCTTTTACAGGGTGAACTCTTGACGGCTGTGGTGGTGAGTTTTGTCATGATGCTTGGGT
This sequence comes from Desulfomonilaceae bacterium, assembly GCA_041740635.1. GTDB lineage: Bacteria > Desulfobacterota > Desulfomonilia > Desulfomonilales > Desulfomonilaceae > Desulfomonile. Next base: position 218,786 of record JBGSLQ010000010.1, read on the forward strand.
CTCTGATCGAACAGATGACGACGGGCGCGGCTCATAATGCCATCCGTTCCCTCATCGACATTCATCCGGAGACGGCAACCGTTCTTGGAGATGGAAGAGCGCGAACCGTATCTGTGGCAGAGGTCAACGTTGGGGACATCCTTCTCGTAAAACCGGGTGACCGAATACCTGTGGATGGAATAATCAAGAATGGCGCCACCACTGTAGACGAATCTCCTATGACAGGGGAATCCATTCCCCAGGAGAAGACCGTTAGGGACATAGTCTTTGCCGGTACTTTGAATCAGACAGGCGTCATCGAAATTCAGGCTAAATCGGTTGGAGAAGACAGCACCTTGGGAAAGGTTATCAAGCTTGTTTCAACAGCCGAAGACTATAAACCGCGGTCCGTAAAATTGATCGATCGGTACGCGACCTGGTTCACACCGACAATACTGATCTGCGCGGGACTAGCCTGGTGGATAACAGGAGATTCGGCGCGAGCCATAACGGTTTTGATCGTCGGCTGCCCCTGTGCGCTTATTCTTGCCACTCCCACTGCCATTGTCGCAGCGATTGGCCGCGCGGCCAAATCAGGCGTCCTGGTGAAGGGCGGAAGGTTCCTGGAAGAAGCAGGGCGTGCAAATGTAGTTCTCTTTGACAAGACGGGAACCCTGACCAGAGGTGAACCGCGGATCAACACGATAGTCTCGGTCGATGGCATAGACATGACGGAGGTCTTGGCTTTTGCGGCTTCTGTCGAGCAAAACTGTACGCACCCTCTTGCACGGGCCGTGCTGAAGGCAGCTCACTACGCCAAAGTGACATTCTCGAAAGCCGAAGACATGGTAGCGGATATAGGATTGGGTGTGAGGGCTTGCGTTAACGGCAGAATCATCGAAGTGGGAAGCGCGTACCTTGGAGGCGGCAGCATGAACCTGCCTCTTCTGCTGCGTCAACATGTGGAAGATTTTAGAGAAAATGGAGTGACTCCATTAGTCGTATACGAGAACCGTCGAGCACTCGGAGTCCTGGCGGTCTCGGATCCTGTCCGACCCGCTGCCCAGAATACCGTCTGCTCTTTAAAGAAGTTGCATATTGAGTGTGTGGGCATGGTTTCGGGAGATCATGAGAAATCTGCTCGTCATGTGGCGGATGAGGTGGGTTTGACCGAAGCATGGTCAAACCAGAAACCCCAGGACAAGCTTGACGTTATCAGGAACTTCCAGGCTGCCGGCAAGACAGTGATTTTTGTGGGTGACGGTATCAATGACGCTCCTGCTCTCGCCACTGCAAATGTAGGTGTCGCCATGGGAGCTGCTGGTACGGACGTGGCTTTGGAAACTGCCGATGTCGCTCTCATGAACGATGATATTTCTAAGATTCCTTTTCTCATTACTCTGGGCAGAAGAACGCTCTCGACAATCAAATGGAATATAGCGTTCGGATTACTCTTCAATACGGTGGCGGTTCTGGCGAGTGGATGGGGGCTTCTGTCTCCGATCATGGGAGCAATCGTTCACAATATCGGTTCGGTTCTCGTTGTATTGTCCTCTGCGCGGTTAGCGTTCGGCACAGAGAGAAAAGGTTGAACGCGAAGAAAATGGGAAATCAATGACCCGGGTTTTTAGGTCGATGAGTTCGGCTCTTGCCTTGGCGATAGCTATTCGCTTTGAAAAAGCAATACTTGAGACCATTTCGCCAATAAATCTGATAAAGCCGAGAGGTCCGGCAGAGACGCCGGACCCTACCATCAGCCGGTAGTGGCCGTGCCTCCGTGCCGGCCAAAATTGGATTAATAAAAGCGAATAGGTATGCGGGATCTCTCTTGGGTAGAGGTACCTCTTGTGGGTTGACTGTGCCAGGAATTCAAGACCACTGTGTCGGTTCAGGAGCCATACGCTTCT
>JBGSLQ010000011.1:0-126075 GCA_041740635.1 Desulfomonilaceae bacterium
TGGAAATGTAAGCTTCAATATCAACCGCTATCCGACTTCTCCCAATATCCCCGATACTGCTCTTGGCTATGAGATCAATGCAGGACTGGATTGGAAGCTTTTGGAAGGTTGGACCGCAGGAGTAGTCGTAGGCTATTGGCAACCCGGAAAATGGTTCAATTACGCGTGTGCGGATCGATCTGTTCCCGGATGGCAAGCAGGGACTGCAACCAATAATTTTGGAACCAATCCCAATAAGACGATCGATCCTATCATTGGCGGCGAATTTTCGCTGGTATTTGAATTTTAACGCGGCAGCCACGCCTCGCTTAAGCGACTTCTTTTGCGGAGTATTATGATGAAAAAATCATTGTTCATACTGTTGGTAATGGTTCCCCTGACGGTCGTCGCCGCTCGGGCGTACGGTCATTTGCCACAAAGCAATTCACAGATAGGACAGAGCATTACGGCTGCAAACGTTTCTCAGGGAAATAGCGCTGGCTCGCAGATTTTGTCCGGGAACGGTGTGAGCCCGTCCGTTCGAGTGGCTCATAATGCACCTGCAAGGCCCTTCCCTGATGTGAAAGGCGACAACAAGCCGGAAGAAGATCTTGATCTCAGAATTGTAGATTGGGATAAGATGAAGGCCGATCAGAAGCCCAAAGTGGCCCCTAATGGCAAAAATGGGGACAAAGAAGAAGAAAACGGTAACGGAGACGAAGAAGAGGAAGACGGTGAGAAAGAGAACGGCGAGGACGAAAAAGATGAAGGGGACGGCGGCTGGGACAGACAGTGGGACGCTCCAAAGCTTGGCTGACCGGTTCATCTTATAATAGCGAAAAGAAACGGAGGAACACGTGTTGAAAGTGTTCCTCCGTTTCTTTTTGTCGGAGGAATCTGCATACAAGCCGGCAGAATCTATCTATTATGGCAATTTCTTCGAGCAGTATGTGGTCATGCGGAAAATGCAGAGAACAATTTTGCGATATTAGCTGCAAATCCTCGGCTAGCGCGTAATGAACGCAATTGCAGTTTCGCTGCTACTTCTTTTCGTCAGACGCTTTCGGCTCGGCAAAAGCTGAAAACTCTATAGATGTATCTACTCTGATGGTGTCGAGGTAAGCTGAATATTCTTTTGCAGACATGAGTTTTTCGATTTGCTTCTTGTGCATATCTATTTCAGCCCTGACAAGTTTATATTCGTCGAACAATACTTCAATCAGGTTTTTCAGTTCACGTTTTCGCCTTCTTGCCTGTTCCACTGCTTTTAATGCCTGCTCGAGCTCTCCCAAGTACCGCCACCTCCACACAAATGCCGGTCCAAAAATTGTAGTGACAAGACGGACCAGTATTCTGAGTTTTTGTGCTTATAGAGATACTGCATCATACATGAATTGTCGAGAGCAATTCCTATAGATATGCTGAAGAACTGAAACAGAGAAGACGCAAGAAATCTGGCCGAAGGATAACAATTACATTTCATCGCCTTCTCAAGGCATTTCCTTTATACGTTCTTTAGCGTTGCTCCGTGCTATCCGTTTCTAAAATAGTCTCGGGATTTTTTGAAACACCATGTGTGGCGGTATGAAATCTTTTGCGTTAAACTGGGTCAACCAAAGGATCGGTCTCATGCGAGTTCGCAATTAAAGAAGGAAAATGGTTTATACCAGGAGATTTTCAACCAACCGGTTTGTGCCGATTCAGCCCGCCCATTTTTTATTTCCGCGCCGAATCGGCTGGTCATAAGGAGGTCCGTGGATGACTGACCGCATTGATATATCAGCACCGCACTCTTACGAACACCCGGAATTGCAGTCACTCGTAAAGCGCCTGGAAGAGACTGAAGCTGAAATGCGGAAGTACAAAGAGCTATTTGAAGGCCTTCTGAGCGCAATTGATTCGTCCGCGGATGCAATTATTATTTACGATTTTGAAGGTAATGTTAAATACGTGAGCGATTCCTTTTCTCGGCTGTTCGGTTGGGCGAAAGAAGAATTGCTGGGCAAGCGAATACCGTTTGTTCCCGAAGCAGAGCAAAATGTCTCGCTGTCTCATATAAATCAATTGATCCAGGATGGGATATCCGTAAGCGGGTTTGAGACCAGAAGAAGAACAAAGGATGGAATCACCCTGGACGTGAGCATCAGTTCTTCGCGATATCTTGATCACAAAGGAGAACCGGTTGGGCTTCTCGTCATTCTTCGTGACATTACTGCCTGGAAATCCTTACAAAGAGCCAGGCAACGGGCACTCAACCATCTTTCACATGAATTGACCACTCCACTTGCCATTATCGACGGTTCGTTGGCCAGATTGGCACGTCAGGATCTCACAACCGAAGAACGGCGGACGTGCTTACAGAGAATTAAGCGGAATTTACAGCGGTTGAAAGAGGTTCATCTGATGGTGCAACAAATTGTTGCTCCGATTGAATACCAGCCCCGTCCCTTTCCCGTTATTCCTTATATTTTGGACATTCTGGATACACTTCGGAAGCGAAGCTCAGGCAGATCCGTAGCCGTGTTCCAGACATTGGAGCCTGTGGATTCCGGCAAAATAGATCCGGACGTGTTGAAGAAGATTCTGGATACGCTTGTCAAGAATTCTATCGAAAATACTCCGGATGGCGGCACAGTCACCGTTGTCTTGGAGAACAGCCCGTTAGGCCCAGTATTGCACGTAAGAGATCGCGGTGTCGGCATTTTCCCGGAGGATCAGCCATTCATTTTTGAAGCTTTTCATCATACCCAGGATACCGAGCACTACTCCACAAAGAATCCCTTCGATTTCGATGCCGGTGGTAAGGGGCTTGAATTGATGCAATTAAAGATGTTTGCAGACGAAGGATATATCGATATCACATTCAAGACCGGCAGATGCCGTTATCTGTTGAGCCACAAAGAGCACTGTCCCGGCAATATCTCCTTGTGCCCGCATGTCGAGAATGAGCAAGGCTGCAGAGAATCCGGCGGGACCAGTTTTTCGGTTCTGTTCAGAGGACCTCATGTACAAAGCTGATATGTGCCATTCTCTCTCCCGGGGTCGCATGAAGGTGTTCAATCTCATGAAAGCAAACGGGATGGAACACGTTCCTGCGTTGCAGAATGGGGAATACACGCATAAGGTCGTGGAAATACTTTCTCAGAGAGATGTAATGTCAGCCTATAACCAAGCCCTGGAAGCTCGCGGCCTGGTAGAACGAATAGGTATGGGAAAAAGCCGCAAATTTCTAACGACCTTTATTGTGCTGTCAAGTTTCTCAAAGATTTACTGCCACTTGTTTGCGAAACCTGAACAAGTGGGATCGAGAATTTCTCCACGATCGTTTCAAGGGTTCGCAAAAGGCCTGGGCGGTTGCTCTTCTTTTTTCGTTTGTGGCGGCAACTATCTATTATTGTAACAATTTCTTTGTGCTTCTGCACGTATGCCACTAAATCTGTTTGTGAATTTCTGGATAAAACGGAAACCGTGCATGAAATCCCACATTGCTTCACGCATAGCGAATTCATGAATGCGTCAGCGTTCCCATTGGCAGAGTCATTCTCATCAGTGAGCGCCAGCACTTCCAGGGAAGCTTTCATTCGGAGACACAGATTCACCGCATAATCGAAAGCATCGGATCCATTTTCAGCGTCGTCCAGCACCAGTAATACGGCTTTAGAAGGTGCTGGTGTATGAACAATTTCCAGAGCCGTATCGAATTCACCCGCTTCGGCGAATGCGGCTGCAGCCAGATGAGACTCTGCTTGATCTATGAGACCTTCATTGGTCTTACATTCCAGGGATTTTTGCTCTGATGCGCGCGCCCCTTGCGGCCTATCTTCGTTGTCGAAATACTCCAGGGCAGTTTCATGCTCACCGGCTTCTGCAAACGTAATGGCATTGAGCATTTTCTCCAATTTCTTCTTCATTCTCTTCATAGGGCCTCCTATGCGGACCTGCTAACAATTTTCATGCCATTTGCGATTTGTTCGGAATACGGCGGAATACTTATTCTTCCTCAAAATCGTCCAATCGGATAAGCTGTATCGGTTTGCAACGGTTATCGGCCATCATTCCGAAAACATACCAAAAATCGGGCAACTGCCCGAATGTTACACGGACGGGCACGTTGTTGCAGTTTGCAACAACCGCTTTCCGTTCCAGGAGTGATCGTTCACCAGCCTTCGGCACAAAGGCCCGTTGCATAATGAAACATCAAAAAATTTTATAGCATTCGCCAATAAACGATTACCGCGGTGAGTTCGGGCAGGATCGGCAGACCCAACCATGAGCCCGGTAGCGGCGGGATTCATGCCAGCCGGATTAAATTGAGGAAAACGATCTGAATTTCAACAGGGACCGCGTCTTGCGCGGAAGCACCTTACGTTGCATAATGCAACATGAGGTGGTTTTTTGATTATTTTATTGATGAGGGGAAGTACATCTTAGTTCGTGATTCCAAGACCTTTGAATTGTAAATTTCTGGTGCAGCATTTGGAACGAAAGTTGCTCTGAAAGATATGGATAGAAATCAGGAACTTCGCCAACATTGGGAGAATCTATGTTCTCGGCCTTGTATTCCATAAGTCTCCGCCGCAAAGTCATCATTGGAGCTGCTTTGGTGTACCTGTTCATGACGGCTACGATTCTCGGCAGCTATTATTCAATGCGATCTCTGGAAGATAAGATCAGCTATTTAGAAAACGTGAGCAAACTCGAAGAATCGGTACTGGAAATTCGCAGGTTCGAGAAAAACTATTTTCTGTATGGAAACAAAGACTCTTTGACTACCGCTCTTTACCATTTAAAGAGGGTAGAGGCATTAGTAACTGATAATACGGCAAAAATGGAGTCGCTCTCGTCGCCTCACCAGATTGCAGAATTCAAGGCATCTCTGAGGGAGTACGGTCAATTGCTGGGGCAATGTTCCAGTTCATCGGGTAAAGATACCAATGGAAAATCCGACTGCGAAGGCTCCATGAGAAGAGCGGGAAACGCCATGGCCCAGTTCGGGGAGAGTGTAGCGAAACGGAAGCGTGACTCTATAAAGGAAACCATGAGAGCCACTGTTACCCTTCCGTTATTCGGGCTTATCGTTGTGGGATGCGGGCTCGTTGCAATCGGGAGCTTTTTATTCACGAAAGTCACACGATCTTTGCTGCTTCTGGAGGACGGAACGACACGGATAGCTCAGGGTGCTTTCAAGCCGATCGAGACTCTGCCGGCGGAACGAGATATCAGAAACATTCTCATAGCGTTCAACAGTATGGCGCTCCAACTGCAAGACAGGGAAGAACAGTTAGTGCAGTCGAAAAAGCTCGCCAGCTTGGGCACTATGCTGGCAGGGGTAGCACACGAGGTGAACAACCCCCTCTCGAACATCTCTTCTGCATGTGAAATATTGTTGGAAGAATTGGACGAAGCGAACAAGGAATTCCAGCGCAAGTTTCTGAGGAGTATATTAGTACAGGTGGAGAAGGCACGAACGCTTATTCTGAATCTTTTGGAATTTTCTCGCACAAAAGAACTTCACCTGGAAAGTGTGAGCTTAAAAGGAATGATTGAAAGGACTCTCGAATCGCTCTCAGGAGAAAAGCCGGCGGACCTCCGGGTTACCGTGCAGATTGACCCGACAATTCGGGTTCACGTCGATCGGGGAAAAATGGAACAAGCGTTCACTAACCTTATTTCCAATGCATTTCAAGCTATGGACGGCGATGGAGAAGTGAAGATAAGAGCTTTGGCCAAGAGAGATGGGATAGTAAAAGTCAGGGTGTCTGATTCCGGAAAAGGAATTCCCGAAGAAAACCTCCCCAAAATATTCGATCCGTTCTTTACAACCAAAGACGTGGGCAAAGGCACGGGCCTGGGACTCTTCATTACTCATGACATTATCTTACGGCATAAGGGCACGATCCAGGTCAAGAGTTCTCCGGAAAAGGGGACTACGTTTACTATTCACTTACCAGTGGAGAATTCGTGATGTATGATCCTCCAAAGATACTTATCGTCGATGATGAGGAAATGGCTCTGACAAACCTGGAACACGTTCTCAAGAAGCAGGGCTACCACATTACGACCGCAGACACGGGACCTAAAGGCCTGAATTTCATCAAAACCCAGAGCTTTGATGTCGTACTGACAGATCTGAAAATGGAAAAAATCGATGGAATGCAGATTCTAGACGAATGCCGTCAACGACATCCTTGTACTGAAGTCGTCATGATAACGGGATATGCCACCGTTGATTCAGCCATTGAAGCGATGAAAAAAGGAGCCTATCACTACGTTTCCAAACCGTACAGGATTGAGGCTGTTCGTAAAGTGGTGGCTGAGGCACTGGAAAAGATCCGCTTGCGAGAGGAAAATCTCCAACTAAAGCAAGAGCTGAAAAAGCTCCAAGACGACGGTCGGGTGAAGCTCATAACAAAAGATGCCGCCATTTTGCGACTTCTTCAGGTGGCAAGGCAGATCGCTCCCACCGACTGCAATGTGCTTATCACAGGAGAATCCGGTACTGGCAAGGAACTGCTGGCTCGCTTCGTGCACGAACACAGCCAGAGAAGTGAAGGCCCCATGATGGCTGTCAATTGCGGGACTTTCAATGAAGAATTGCTGACCAATGAACTTTTTGGACATGAAAAAGGGGCTTATACAGGAGCCCACATCAATAAACTCGGAATTATAGAGCTCGCCAGTGGTGGCACACTATTCCTCGATGAAATTACGGAGATGTCGATTAACATGCAGGCAAAACTCCTCAGGGTTATCCAGGAACGGCAGCTCATGAGGGTTGGTGGGACAGCCAACATAAATACTGATGTCCGTTTCATTGCAGCGACTAATAGAAATGTTCACGAAGCGGTTGAGTCCGGCGAATTCCGTAAAGATCTTTATTACAGACTGAATGTTGTATCCTTGAACCTGCCCCCGCTGGCCGAACGGAAAGGCGACATCCCGCTGCTGGCGCAGTTCTTTGTGGAAAAACACTCGCGCCTCATGAAGCGGGAAATGCCGGTTCTTTCCAAAGAAGTGCTCGATATCCTGAAAGATTACGATTTTCCTGGCAATGTGAGAGAACTCGAAAATATAATCGAGCGCGGAATCGCTCTGGCGACTGACGGAATAATAGAAGAAAAGCACCTTCCGGACGACATTATAAATCTCAAGATCACCACGTACAGACGCAAGGATGGCACTCTGCCGACTTTGGAAGAGCAAGAGATCAGGTACATAAAGCAGGTATTGGAGGAAACCGGAGGAAATAAGACGTTAGCTGCAGAGACCCTGGGAATAGACCGCGTGTCGTTGTGGCGGAAAATCAAGCGTTATGGCCTTGATTTGCGGATCTGACACCTCTCCGTCCAACAAGTCGTTTCTCAGTCCTCTAGTGTGTACGTTTCTTGGTGGCGTCGGGAATTACTGATTGTGTTGATGTGCGTCCTCGAGGAACACCGCGCAAGAGCGACATCACTCCCGACCGCACTTTTAACTCGTTACTCCGAGAAGCGTGTCCGGTTTTTTTTCGATGCGGCTTGTAACCATGAGCCTTCCAGATACGAGCGACTGTAGCGTTGCTGACACCCTGGACCTCTGCGAGTGTTCGGGTCGTCCAACGATTGCCGTTGGGAGGATCTGTGTACAGAGTCGCCTCCATGATGGCTCGGACTTTTTCATGCGCGATCTTCTTTGGACTCGGTCCTCGAGGAGCATCCTTGGTCAGCCCGTCGGGGCCCTGCTTTTCGAAACGTTTTTTCCAGAGTAAGACGGTCGGGCGACACGTATTAAGCTCCTGCGCGATCGCCGTATTGGATAAACCGTCTGCAGCCAGGAGGCAGATACGTGCTCGAAAGAAAACTCGTTGGGGTATGGTTTTGGCGCGTACCCACGTTTCCAGAAGCTTGCGTTGATTTCTGCTCATATTCAGTGGAATTGCTTTCCTCGCCATAATGTGTTCAGCGGACCTCCTCTCTATCGGTTAACAGGAGAATGTTTGCGGGTGGTGAAAGGAGAGTTAGTAGAAGATGGAGGTTCTCCCCGGGCACTGCGTCATTGAGATAACTATACCGGAATTCACTCGCCCGTGCCAGGGGAAAAATCTAGCATGAATACTGACCTCAGACAATCAAAGAACCTTTATACATGCTCGTACGTCTCGGCTCCTATCGTAGCGGCGTATTCGGCTCGCTTTGCTTTGAGCATACTGCCCAGTATGATGACAGCGCCCACCGCAAGCGCCAGACACATGGTGACGAAACTTACGGTATCAAGGAGAGTAAGCGTAGATGCATCGGTTGACATGAAGCCCAATTGCGTCAAATAGCGAGGCATTGCCAAAGCTCTGCTCAGGGCGACTATGAGCATAATAGTTCCCATAACCACTTTGATCATGTGTTCCTTAACGAGGGTAGTACCGATAGCTCCTAATTGTACTCCAAGCAAGGAGCCTGCGAGGATGATCAGAGTGAGTCTGATGTCCACCATGCCGTGAATAGCCCACTTTACCGATCCGCCCAGACCCATGACGAAAGCGATGACAAGCTCGGAGGCCGAAGAAATCAGACCGGTCGCCCCCACTACATATATCATGCCAGGTACACCTACAAAGCCTCCCACAGCTATTGTGGCAGCCAACAAACCCGTGAGGAGTCCGACGGGAATTGTGAACCACAGCGAAATCGTCAAATCCGCGGTTTTGAAATGGATCATCGGTGGAAGATTGATTTTCTGAAGCTTCAGGGCCAAAGCGGAGATCTGATCTTCCGCTCCGGATTTTGTTATTTTCCATGCGTCATAGAAAACGTAACCACCGACAACGACGAGCACCACTACGAACGATACGCTGACGTAAAGGTTGGAACCCGCTTCTCCCCAGTGGTTCAGGATGTATTCTTGAATCTTTATACCTATCTGCACACCTACTGAAGCTGAAACAGCCATAACAAGTCCAAGTTTGAGATCGACCTGCCCGTACTTATAGCGTTTGTATGCGCCTACCAAAGCTTTGGGAAACTTATGGCACATATTGCTGGCCACAGCGACAGCGGCGGGAACCCCTAAACTCATCATCCCGGGAGTCAGAACGAAAGCTCCACCCGATCCAATGAATCCGCTTACGAGGCCTCCAATAAACCCTACTATAAAGAGGAAACTGACGTTCATCCAAGTCAAATCTATGAATTTGACGGCCTCTACAGCCTGGTCATGCATATCTCACTCCTTTCAGATGCGAGGAAGAGGAAGGTGCTTATACAGACATACGGAGCCGAGGGCGCTCTCTCTTGGTAGGTCTCGGAGCCGACACCGCGGGACGTTTAACCGCCTGCTTGGTTACCGCTTCAATGCCGAGCGCTGACCAGAGATTACTGGCAAAAGCTCCATGCGCAAACGAGAACACAAATACCGTCGCTATAGGGAATACTGCGTAGTATCCTCCTCGAGCAAAGAGCTCCACGACTGTGCTTGCATGGGAGAACACAGCGGCATAGAGAACCGCTGTGATTGCGCCGAGAAGCATTGTTTGGATAACGAGTTTTTTTCGCGAATTGTCAGTTTTAGCCGACATGATTTACACTCCTCACATGAAGATTGGTCCAAAAAAAAGGATCGCGAGCCGTCATACGCGGTAAGAATGCTCCCGCACTCTTATTCCTGACTGTTTCCGTTTCTGCTCCTGCAGTTGCGGTTTTCTCCGGGTCTCATTGAGAATTCCTCGAGCTTCTTGCCATTCGCCTTCCTCGGCAAATGCGACTGCCGCAGCCATCAGTTCAAATCTTCTAAGCCAACTCCGCATAATCATGCTCCTTTCGATCGCGAAAGATGATATGCAGGGATAGATCAATTTGCGTGCCATTGAGGTGCAATGCTGTAATTAATTAAGAATACATGGTAATCTGATTTGGATTTGTAAATGGAGGGTTAACGAGGATGTTGCAGTCTGCAACAATACTCATGAACGAGGTGACTACTCATGAGATTTCAGTTAAATAGAAATTATTGCACCCGGCGTTTCACATGTTGCAACAAGCAACACTGATTTTCGTCTCAGGTGGAAGCGCGTTTACTATGCCTTCGCATTTGTGGAAGCAAAATCACAGCAGAACGTATTCAATCTTACTCTTTGAATTGGAAAATGCTAGGATGGCTTCTCGAATACTTTCTCTCTTTGATTTTTTTCATTTCTAAGGATTCTCAGAATGGCCTTTTTTCGCAAATCCCAAGAAGACGAGAAGCCTTCAGTTCCGCAGGAGATACTCGATCTACGTGCAGGCATAGACAAAGCACGATTGCCTGACCACGTTTGGCCTGCAGCGCAGAAAGAACTGGAGAGATTGGAAAGAACAGATCCTTCTCTTCCGGAATACGTTATCGGTTTGACCTACCTGGATTATCTGCTATCTCTTCCCTGGAATCGTTACACAGACGACAATCTCGATCTTCAACGTGCCGAGCAAATTCTGGAGCGTCAACATTACGGGCTGCACCATGCAAAACAGCGAGTGCTCGAATTTCTTGCAGTTCGGACCCTTCGAAGTCACAGAAAATTCCGCATTCTCATTGTTGATGACGAGGAAATGGCTCGTTCAAACATGGAGCACGTAATCAGCAAGGAAGGTTACGAGGTTCGGACTGCTTCCAACGGCCTGGAGGCGCTTCATCGTCTGCAAAGTGAGACGTTTGACCTCGTGATCACCGATCTCAAAATGGAGAAGCTTGATGGAATGGAGCTGCTTCAATCGGCAAAGCAGTCTTCAACCCCTCCGGAGATCATTCTCGTTACAGGCTATGCCACGGTGGATTCCGCAGTCGACGCGTTCAGCAAAGGTGCTGCGCACTATCTCATAAAACCCTACAAACTTGACGACCTCAGGTCCATTGTGAACCGGACCCTCGATAAAAAGAGACATACTCAATTCACTCGAGGTCCGATTCTTTGCTTTGCCGGTGCTCCGGGAACGGGAAAGACTTCCATAGGACAGGCCATTGCCGAATCGATGGAGCGGAAATTCGCACGGATCTCCCTTGCCGGCTTGCGGGACGAAGCTGAACTCAGGGGACACAGACGAACGTACGTCGGAGCCATGCCCGGAAGAATCGTCAGTGAAATCAAGAACCTTAATCTCAAGAATCCGGTGCTGATGCTGGACGAGATCGATAAAATAGGACAAGACTTCAAGGGCGATCCGGCTTCTGTCCTCTTGGAGATTTTGGACCCGGAACAGAACCGCGGGTTCAGAGATCACTATCTTGATGTTCCTTTTGACCTCTCCGCTGTCATGTTCATTGCCACTGCAAATGTGGTGGAGAATCTGCCTTCAGCGCTTTTGGACCGACTCGAGGTCATCCAATTTCCGGGCTATACCGAGGCTGAGAAGATGGCAATTTCGGAGCGCTTTCTTGTCCCTCGGCAGCTTTCTGACTGCGGCTTGGGTGACCGGGACATTAAATTCGAGAATGATGCCATAACTACTATCATCAGGGATTACACTCGGGAAGCCGGATTGCGCAATCTTGAGCGCGAAATCGCCAATGTGTGCCGCAGGCTTGCGTTTCTTCATCTTCTCCAAGGGGATCTGAATACTCCTCCGATTGTGAATTCAGGCACGGTGGTCGAATTTCTCGGTCCTAAGAGGTTTCGCCATGAGATTGCTGAAGCGAAGGATCGCATTGGCATTGCAACGGGGCTGGTTTGGACAGAATTCGGGGGAGAGATAGTTTTTGTGGAAGCTGCGCGAATGAGAGGAAGTCAGCAGCTCATACTTACCGGCTCCTTGGGCGATATACTTCGAGAATCGGCTCAAACTGCTTTGAGCTATATCAGGAGCAATGCGGAAGAACTCGGCATTGAGCCGGACTTTTTCCACAGTTCGGATATTCATGTCCATATTCCTGCCGGGGCCATACCGAAGGACGGACCTTCAGCCGGGATCACTATCTGCATGGCGCTTATATCTCTCCTGACCCCTCGTCCGGCGAAACGTGATATAGCCATGAGCGGCGAGATAACGCTGAGCGGTCGAATCCTTCCGGTAAGCGGTATCCGTGAAAAGCTGCTTGCCGCACAGCGAGCAGGAATCAAGACAGTGATTTTTCCTGCAAGGAATCAGGCTGATGTTGAGTCGTGTTCCAGTGAAATTACCAAGAACATCAAAGTCGTTTTGGCTGAAGAGATGATAGAAATTGTAGATCTCGTGCTTCCGGTGATTTAGTCTTTTCCTATCACTCTGTGTGGATTCCGGAGGTGCACGAAATTCTTCACGCTGAGTTTGGTGAGGCTTCTATGGATGGCTGGTCCCTGATTCCTCCTTCGACAATATTTGTATTTATCGCATTGCCACTATTTCCCGAATAGCGTGTAAAACCGAATCCACATCAGCGAGCGTATTGAACGGCCCCAGACTGAAGCGCACGCCGCCTGCCGGAGATGTCCCCAGGTCAAGATGCGCGAATGGAGCGCAAAGGAGGCCGCTTCGTGTGGCTATGTGAAAATCGCCATCGAGAATGTCTCCCAGGTCCCGTGAGTCCATTCCCACGATATTGCACAGGAGCACCGCAACATGATTGTTGAGATCCTTCGCGCAGTAAAGATGCACTTGATCGATCTCGGCAAGTCCGTCTCGGAGTCGCCTGAAAAGGTTCATTTCTTCCTGGTACGTCTTTTTCATGCCTCGGCCGATCAAGTACCGGATCCCGGCAGAAAGCCCGATAATCCCAAGCAGGTTGATCGTTCCGGCTTCCAAACGGAAAGGATACTCGTCCGTCTGGAGCAGGCTGCTTGAATCGACACCAGTGCCCCCAAATCGTGTAGGTCGTATCTCCAGATCTTTTCGCAGCACAAGGCCACCAATGCCTGTCGGCCCCATAAGTGCCTTGTGACCTGTGAAGGCTACTGCAGCGACTCCAAGCTCCTTCATGTTCACGGGGAGCACGCCTGCGCTCTGGGTTACGTCCAGAAGGAGAGGTACTCCACGTTCATTGCATAAAGCGGCAATTTCTGCTATTGGTTGAACCGTCCCGATGACATTGGAAGCATGCGTCAGGACGACCAGTCGCGTCTCGGACCGCATCACATTCCGGACATCCTGGGGGTCTACAAATCCTTGCTCGTCGAACGGGACGAGGTCATAAGTAACGATTCCTTCTTGACGCAAATAATGCATCGGGCGGAGCACGGAATTGTGCTCAAGCCGAGAACTGATGATGTGCCCGCCGGGTGTCGCCAGACCGAGAATTGCAGTATTAAGTGCATCGGTCGCATTATTCGCGAAGATAACGCGATCCGGAGAGTCGCCTCCAAAGAACTGACAAATCTGGTTTCTGGTTCGAGATACGATGTCCTCGGCCTGTGACGCCAAATCGTACGTGCCCCTGCCCGGTGAGACACCAAATTTCGCGTACACTTCGTGCATTTCCGCGAGCACCTCCCGGGGCTTTGGAAATGTGGTGGCAGCATTGTCCAGGTAAATGATCCGATTCTCGTCCAACATTGATTATACCAAAGAGCTTTCAAAGCAGTAAAATGTGGGAAAGTCCGGAAAACACCCCTTATAGAAGGTTTCCCACTATCTCGTCTCTTGACAGCGAATCCGTATTAGCCGCAGCTTTTGGGATTCGGCAGTCCGGCCAAGCGTCGCGCTCCACGCCTGATTCCTTTCGGGAAACTCGCTTCAATCCGCGCTATGGTCAAGCCGGTAGCTTTTTTCAACTCTGAATTCAACGGCGCTCTTCCATTGGCGAGGTAATATTCCCGCAAGATGTTTATGATGCGCCAATGAATCTCCTGTAAGTGAGGTAGTCCATCCTCAAGGGCAAAGCTTTCAGCTACAGCCTCGCTCCAGGATTCGGGATGGATAAGGAAACCTTCCTCATCGAGAAGGACTTCCTCTCCACCTATGTGAATTGACGTTTGGTTCACCCAAGTGCCTCATACCAATTCGTTTTCTAAGGAGCAATACTCGAGGAACCATTTTTGTAAAAAAGGTTCCTCCAACTCCTCCAAAAAACTTTCAACACTTGTTTGAGCCATGGTTTTTCGCATCGAAAAAACCACGGCTTAAACCAAATGCTGAAAGTGCTTGGGAAGGGGCTTGGGCCACGCGAGACGCGGGGTTACAAGAAGGAGTTTCCCCAGTATTTGCTGCTTGAAAGCGAAATGGCGTCATGCGCATTATTTCACGGCGTAGGTTTCAAAGCATCCAGAACTCGCTCGGGAGTCGCCGGAAGGTTGCAGATGCGCGGTCCTCCAGTAGCATCCTGTATCGCGCTCATTATTGCCGCAGCAGTGGGCAGCAGGACGAACTCTCCTACTCCCACAGCCCCGAGAGTCCCCTTTTTTCTGGGCGTCTCGAGCAGTATGATTTCGCTCCCGAAAGAGGTTTTCATAGTGGGAAACTTGAGGGATATCCAATCAGTGGTAGTGCCGTGGACGTACTCTTCACGGAGGGCCATTCCCGCGCCCATATCCAACCCTCCTTCAATTTGCCCTTCGACGATTGTGGGATTGATAACGGTTCCGGGATCTACGGCCGCTGTTATCTTTACGACTCTCACTTTCCCCGTTTCAGTGTCCACTTCCACTTCGGCCAATTGAGCTCCGTGGACTCGAGACTCGAAAGGAGCCCCTAAACCGGTCTTTGGGTCCAAAAGAGTCGCATCCTGGATTCTCACGCCAAGATAGCGTGTCGGCTTCCCTGCGGCCACGAGATCGTCGTATCCTTTAGCTCCGACTTGCGCCATAGCTTCTTTCAGATCTTCAATCGCTTTTACCATGGCTCCGCCGCTCATGTACGTGACCCTGCTTCCCGAGGCTGTGCTGGCGTCAGGAGTCTGGTCTGTATTTCGCGTAACAAGATTGACCTTTGAAGGCGGGATATTCATGAGATGAGCGGCAATCTGAGTGAGCATTGCATCATTACCTTCTCCGGGGTCGGATATGGACCCGTACACCGTAAGTCCGCCGTCCGGCATCAGTTCCACCGCTACGTTGGACCGGTCGGCCCCTCCTCTTCCAATACCAAAGCTTCCGCCCGCAATGCCCACACCGCGACGATACCGGACGTTCTTACTCGCGGCTGCTTCCTGTCGAGCGCGATGGTAATGCGGACGCAATGCCTCAAGGCATCCCGGATAGGGCCACTCCTCGATCACCTGCCCTGTAGAGATAGATTCTCCGGGTTGAAGTGAATTAATGAGACGAAATTCCAGAGAATCCATGCCCAGGCGTTGTGCCATCAGTTCCATCGCAGATTCCAGGGCATAATTCACTTGAGGTGGCCCTGCTCCTCGAGCGGCTCCTCCCCATGCGCCATTCGTGTATACCAGTTGTCCATGAGCTTCCACAGCAGGAATGTTGTAGGAACCACTCAGCATGAATAAGCACCTGTTCACAATGGCTTTGCCAACAGACATGTAGGCCCCATTGTCCAGCGTGAAATCAATCTTGTAGCCCGTCAGTCTTCCGTCCCGGTTAGCTCCCAACTTCACCTTCATCTTGAATGGGTGACGTTTGGTAGTTATCCACATGGATTCGGTAAGGGTGCACACATAGCGAACCGGTCGTTTGAAGTGGAGCGCAGCCGCGGCTGCAAGCCCTTCGGCGGTAATGTCCAACTTGATGCCGAATTGGCCCCCGATGAAGGACTGCTCGTAGCGCATATTTTCCCAGCCCACAGCACCCTGAAGTACCATCAGGTGGTGGTGTATATTAATGCTTCTTCCGACGACCACCAGTTTGGGCTCTTCCTCTTCTTCCGTCGTCTCAAAATATGCTAGGGATGCTTCGGGCTCTAAAGGAGCCTGATGAATAAGCTGGGTCGAGAACTCGGCCTCCACGATCTCATCCGATTGGCTGAGTGCAGATGCCGCATCCCCCTTTATCTGAGGGTGTATGTAACAGAGATTCGGCGATCCTTCGTGTACCCGGACGGCATCGTCTGCAAGCGCCTGGTCGGTTGTTTCGATCACTGGCAAAGGCTCGTACTCCACAAGAACCGCAGCAGCAGCAGCGCGAGCCTGGTCTCTGGTTTTAGCAGCAACAAGGGCTATAGCGTCACCCATGACATGAACTTTTTTGTCACATAACAGGGGCTGATCTTCCTGCAATCGATTTGAACCCTTGATGTCCCGGGCTGCCATAATTCCCACTACTCCGGGCATTTGAGCAGCCGCGGAATAGTCTATTTTCTTGATGATCGCATGAGCCTGAGGACTTCGCGCCACAGCCAATTCCAGGACTCCGTCCTTCTGTATGTCTGCAGCGAATTTTGCCGTTCCACATGCCAGAGGGAGAGCACTCGGCCTTGGGTGTGAGACACCGATCATACCTGCGCTCAAATCCGGACGGTGTTGTTCGATAGTAGTTTGTCCGCTTAAGATGTCGGCTGCCAGCTTCACAGCTTTGACAATCTTCTTGTATCCGGTACAGCGACAAAGGTTGCGCCTCAGCGCTTCCTTTATAGCATCGTCATCAGGATGGGGATTCTTGTCGAGCAGAGCCTTGGTAGACAGAATCATGCCGGGCGTGCAAAATCCGCACTGAACTGCGCCGGAAAGCACAAAAGCTTCTTGAATAGGGTGAGGCTTGTCGGGAGTGCCCAGACCTTCTATGGTGACAATCTCAGCTTGTTCCAGATCCGCTATCTTGGTCAGGCAGGAGCGGACCGCTTTGTTGTTTACCAACACCGTGCAGGCCCCGCATTGCCCTTTCCGATCGCAGGACTGTTTCGCACCTGTCAGCCCCAGATCCTCTCGGAGCACGTCGAGCAGGACACGCCGGTCGTTGTCACCCACGTGCAGAGTAACCGGACTGCCGTTCACCTTAAAATCAATCTTCTTCATGCAGGTCGTTGCCTCCTTGACTCTCGTTGACTAAGGTCCTCATGACCTCAGTTTGGCCTCAGTTTTGTTCCATCCCGGGTTAACAATCACCAGTTCACAGCGATTATCACCTTGAGGCGAATCTTTTTCGCTTGGAATTCCATCGAAATTGCTTTGCTGCGACACCGACACGCCCCAAATTCCACATTTGATTGGTTCCTGGAACTACAAGAATTTATGCCGCATAGGAACCGGATCCAGAGACGCCGTCTTTCAGTGGCTAGTCTGCAGTACTGTACGCTGTACGAGCCGTTTATGTCAAGTGAGACATTATGTCAGCTTATTTTGATGGTGAAAATCCGGGGGAGGGGGTATTTGACAATTCCTGAACGCCTGTAATCAAGCCTCTGTGCATGTTCGCATGCACCGCAACAATTTTACGGGAACGAATCTGCTGGGACGAATGAATTTTACGTAATGAGCACGCCGGAATTAACCATCGATGTCATTCTCCCGCTGAAACATCTCCCCGCATCCGAGATCCATTACGGACCTGCAGCTCTTTTTTCTTTGAATCGGATCGGGAGCGTGTAGCTCAAACTTTCGCCATCCAGGAATCCGGGTAAAGAAGGGAATTTATCTGAAGCCTTGTACATAATTTCCATAGCAGCGTTATCAAGTATTTGACAGCCGGACGTCCCCACTACTTCCACCTTTGCCAATTTTCGATCCTTATCTATGGTGAAAGCTACCATTACTTGTCCATGACGTCTTTCTTTGAGAGCCTCCTGGGGAAAAAACGTCGCCTGCCGAATGGCTGCAAGCAACAGAGATTCAAAATCCCGCATTGCGTTTCCCAAGGCAGCGCGTCGCATATGGAGTGTGCTGGCTACCTGGGGAAGGCTTGCCGAGGACTCCTCTTTCTGGGCTTCCTTCTTCTTTTCTGGCTCTGCAATGGGAGGTTCATTATCTGGAGGCTCTTCCACGATTGTCTCATTGAAGTCTGCCGGAGTCTCCTTGATAGTCTGTGCCAGTATTTCCGGATTCTCTTCAGGTCGAGACTCTTCCGTAGCCTTTTCGGACTCGACTGCCGCCGGAGAGTCGACTGGCGCAGGCGTAGGTGCAACTGCGGTTAAATCCCGATCTGAAATCACGGAAACATATACTCGGTCAGGGTCACTGAAAGGGTCACCCGCTGCTCCCATCATCACAGGGACGAATAAACCGATAGCAGCAAATCCGCAAAGATGAACGGCCATCGAAGCACTGATAAAAGGTATGAATTTCTTTGAGATCATTTCGTTTCCGCCGAATCTGGGCTGTTCGGTTGATTCTTCTTGGATTGAGTCATAATTGCAATTCGATGCAATCCCGCCTGCTTGACCATTCCCAAAATATCCACCATTTGTCCGTATGCCGTACCGCGATCACCTTTGATGAGAACGGTGGTGTCGCGATCTTCATGCGCCCACGCCAACAACTGCGACAGCAACGAATTTGCGTCCACAGGGTCTTTGTTCACGTAGATGACTCCGGCCTGGTCCACGGAAAGATTTATCTCCTTCTTCTCTTTGTGGATTTTCTGCGAAGACGCTTCAGGAAGATCGAGTTTGATGCCCGGTGAGACATTGAATGTCGTCGACAAAAGAAAAAATATGATCAACAGAAACACAAGATCGACTAATGGAGTAATATCCAGCGAACTATTCTTTGCTTTGCTTTTGGCCCTGAGCCACATCTGACTCTTCCTTATTATGCTATGGCAAATGGTTTCTTAAGTAGTTAGTTTTCAGACTGATCCTTACCGCCTTGCGTCAGGTTCTCGTGGGTGTCAAAACTCTCAAAGAAGGAGAATCCGGCTGCTGCTTGATAAGGGCTTCAGTTATGGCTACAGACTTCTTTTCCAACTCAAGGGAGATATGCTCGGACCGACTCTGAATATACCTGTCCATGACCACTGCTGGAATTGCCAAGGCAAGACCCGCGAACGTGGTAATGAGCGCCTCGGAAATTCCCGCTGCCAGGAGTGGGGGATCTACCACGGTATGTCTGGATATTACGTCGAAAGCCTTGATCATGCCCGAAACAGTACCAAAGAGTCCCAGCAAGGGAGAAATGTATGCGACTGTACCAAGGATAGACTGATATTTCTCCAGTTCCACAGCTTCCTGCTCACCAATCTCAGAGACCATGAATCGAATCATGTCGCCTCCCTGATCGTGGTGCGAAAGGGCGGCCCGGGCAACTCGGGAAAGAGGCGAATTAGGATAGGCATCGCAAAGTGCGACTGCATCATCCGATTGACCCTGCTTAATATGCTCCCGAAAAGCTCTGACAAAACCGTCAGGAATCAACCTGCTGCGGCGAAGACTCCAAAGACGCTCGAGAAATACGGTCACAGCGGCAACGGAACATAATAAAATGGGATACATTGCTATTCCACCGCGGTGAAACAGGTCAACGAGATCCATAACATTCACTCTCCTAATAGGCTAATTGGTGCACGACCGCGAATGCGCGGGGCACATCTTTGAAAACATGACGCGGGTCGTGGCACACCATTACCAACTGTGCCACTCGGCATTCTTTCTGTCAAGGTGCATGTGTAAATGCACGCGACTCACACTATCTGACATGGTGCCTCGGAAGCCGTCGGGACGCGGTATCCGAGCGATCGTAAATCATAGTAGCCACTGAAGAAGCGAGTAGTCCGAGACAAGAGAAGCTCGTTCTTGGGACAACGCCGCCTCCGTTCAAACGAAACCAGAAGAGCCGTGTGCCCGCTTCACGGACAGCCGGTTGAGAGAGTCACTTCACGAAATTGCTGGGAGATTTCGGTGAGAATGCAGAGGAGAGAACCCCTGACCTCCGCGGCTACGGTGGTCAAGGGCAGGCGGGAATAAGGTCTGTCTTCCCATTCCCTACATTTTCTTCTATTGCATCGTTCGCGTCAAGATCTTCTTGCCCTTTATCCCATTCCACCTATGTGATCCGCAGATGCGCGCATGATGTAGCGGCATGGGGTCGGCTCAGGGCGATTCTCTAATTTCAGTCGCGCTGGGTCACATTTTGTTTTGTCATCGGTTCGGCAACTCTTGCACTCAGTTCTAGAAGAGGTTTCCGGCTAACAAAAAAGTTGACATTCTGAAAAGGCTGTTGCTATTCTGCTCGAGAATAGTCGGTTCAGAAATCCTACCGACATGCTTTGGGGAAACCGGTGGAAAACCGGTGCTGCCCCGCAGCTGTGACCGTCGGCGAAATCCGCTTGTGAACCACTGGAAGAAATTCCGGGAAGGTGCGGAGATTAGGTGAAGACGGAAGCCAGAATACCCGAGCATGAAGGTTCACCGAAAATCCTGCGCGGGCGGGATGGTGAGAGATAGGGTCATGCCCTCTTTCGCCTCTCGCGCGGAAGAGGGCTTTTTGGTTTCAGATGGTGTTTAGCGGAAAGCGGTGATGAAAGAACCGCAGGTGTGAGACGCACAGGCTTTCCGATGAGTTTGACGAGCTCTGTTCAATGATGAGCAAACCGACGAAAAACTACGTCGGCTTTTCCGAGGGCACGCCAATCATGAGTGAAAGATCTTGACAACGCACTGTGGTGAGTAGTACCTTTCTATCTATCGTGCTACTGCTGCACCTGATCATAATCTGTCCGATATCCCATTATGTGACGATTATCGTAGAAATGGGGTCTCGACAGGTTCCCTGGGGGGAATGCTGAAGAGGAAACCTTGATCTCCGCGGCTACGGCGGTCAGGGGCAGGCGGGAATAAGGTCTGTCTTCCCGTTTCTCGCCTTCTTCCTCCTTTCTGCAATTCCCGATGTGAAACTGTAGTCGTTTAATCAATCACTGTGTCTCGGTAGCCGGACCTGTCCCGGAAGACAGTTGCCACGATTTCCGGACCAGGTCTTGGCTCCCCCTTTCTGCGCTAGGAGGATGGATTCATGTACCGTCTTGCCGTCTTATTCGGCGTCCTCATTTTGTCGTTTGCAGCGATTGTGCCCGGATTCTGCCAGGGAATTCCGGGTTGCTATCCGCAGACGTTTCCTACAATCAATCCTTGCATGCCGAGTCGTCCTGCCCCGCCTATATCCCGGACGGTCCAGGTCGATGTGCCCGTACCTTGTGTTCCTTCGCACTGCGGCCCGGCAGTGTCTTACCCACCCAATCCTTGCGGTCCACTTGTGTGTGCACCGCCTTATTGCGCGCCTCCCCAACCGACTCGCCCGGTACAGGTACGAGTGGATGTAGTGGTTCGCACGGAGAAACCTCAGCCGTGCGTACCACAGAGATTCTGCTGCGAAAATCCCCCTGTTTTCGAGCCATTCTTTTGCCAAGGAGCGCGAATGATTCAATCCTTACTCGTTCTGCCGCTCTGCATTGGCGAACGGCTCATGGGTCACCCGGTGCCTACAGCTTTGCCCCCGGCCACTCCGATACCTTGCTGGCGCATGTGTGCACCGACCGGCCCTGTGTGCGTTCAGCCGCCGCCGGTAAGTCAATGCATGCCGCCTGCCCAGTGTGCACCCACTGCTCCCGTGGCGAAGTGTGGAATTCCAGAGCGTCCTGTCTCCAAGATGGCACCCTGCAGGCCTGGAGCGGTTAAGCCATTTCCGTCGCACGGCAACTTCCCTCGATAACGCAGAAGAGCCAGCGACGAAACAGTGCGCGAAACGAGCATAGATTAGTCGGATCATTCTGACTCTTTCGGCGTTATTAGTCGCCGCCATGAGGGACATGCATATGAGTACGTTTTGTTTCAGATCGAAGATGACTTTGTGGTCATTCTTTCTCGTCGTGATAATGATCGCCTTTATTTCCGATACGGTGTCGATCGCACAGGAAACTGAAGCCTCCCGGCAACTGGAACGAATCGACATAGAGGCGCCGCAACGTCGCCCGGCAACAAGGGCAACTGCGCCTTCCCGAACTGGTGCGGGCTATGATGAGCCAGCGCCATCCGATTCAAGGTCGTCCGAAAACCGAGGGGCTTCGGAGGCTGCGTTGAGAAGCAACGTACCAGCCTCCACTCTATCCGTGGTTGAGGGGAAATCTGCTGTGTCTCTTGGGGCTCAGTCTTTGCCGACACAGGTCAATATAGTGACCGCCCAAGACATTCAGCGACTCAACATTCAGACCTATACGGATCTGTTCAAGAAGATACCGGGTATGAAAGCCTTTACCTGGGGCCAAGGCGATTTAGGGAGCCCCATTCAAATGAGAGGGTTTGGAAGTAATAACGGTTCTGACGTTTGTATTTTTGTGGACGGAGTGCCCCAGGCCTTCCCATCGCTTGCAGCCGGAGGGAACAGCACTTCCGAATTATATTGGCTTGCACCGGAGCTTATAGAAAGAATAGAGGTTATCAAGGGTCCTTTCTCCGCCTTGTATGGTGATTGGGCGCTTGCAGGCGCCATCAACATCGTAACCAAGAAGAGTCAAGCCAGTCCCAGCATGAATCTCTTAGGAGGGAGTTTCGGCAATTTTCGTGCACTGGGAATCTTGAGTCGAGAAACGTGGGTTCCCACCCCTTACTTGGCATACGAATATTACACGACCGATGGATACAGAGATAACTCCCAGATAAGAAGGGTAAGCCCCTTCAATAAATTCTCCCTGCCGATCGGGGGCGGCATTTTGTCTCTGCGATACAATTACTACAACTCGACATCGGGTGCCCCGGGATATATCCGAATCGATCAGGTCAAATCGGGGCTGATCAGTAGAAGGGAAGCTATCAATGTGACGGATGGAGGTGATAGGAGTCGACACGAACTGGTTATGAATTATTCTCCGATTTGCGGAGAAAGAGGACTTTATGCTGCACTCTATTTAGGCTATCTCGATAGGAAACGCTGGTCCACGTTCCCGGCAAATCCGATGCCCACATATCCTTCATCAGGACAGTTGGATCACCGGCTCTATTGGGGTGGACGTGTCTACTACAATCTCGTTTTTGGCGAAGTGGCGAACCTGACTATCGGAGGGGAAACCAGACAGGACAGCGGACCGTCGCAGCAGTTCAATCAGAATAACAGGCAATGGATCAGTGACCAATTTAATTACGGAGTGAGGCTGTCAAATTGGGCCGGATTCCTTCAGGGCCAGATTAAGCCAGCCGATACCCTGAAGTTTGTGGGCGGTGTGAGAACCGATTACTTCGTTATTGATGTGGAGAATCTGGTGAGGCCAGCGAACTCCGGCATAGGGTATCCTTCAATCATAAGCCCTAAGATCGGAGTTGTCTTCACTCCTCTAAAGGACTTTAATATCTTTGGCAATGTGGGTTCAGGTTTTCGGTCACCGATGGTTCAAGAAGTATCGCCTTACGCGGCCGGAAAGACAAAGAATTTCTTTTTCCAGCCTCCGGTATTGACTTCGGCCGACGTAGGCTTCAATGCCTTGCTCTTTGGTAGCCTTTACCTGTCCTTGGAATACTACCATACAATCAATTCCAACGAAATCAGGACAATCAACAGCCAACCCGTAAACTTGGGAACCACGGTGCGCAAGGGGTATGAAGGCGAAATCAAATACTACCCGTCTTCTGACGTGAATGTTTTCGCTAACTACGCGTGGGTTGACGCGCGTGTCGTCGATCCTACCAATCCGGGTCAAGTGCTCATTCCGACGATTTCGGAACACCTGATCAAGGGAGGCGTAGAGTTCCAGAAAGATTTCGGTCAAAGCAGAAGATTACTTATGGATGCATATTACCAATACAACAGCGGCGCCCCTGCCTACTACAAAACCAACCCGATTCCTGTGTGGGGGAGGGACTACGATGTTTACAATTTCAAACTCTCTTATGAGGGCATGGGGTGGTCGTCGTGGATATCCGCGCAGTATTGCCCGCGAGAATTCGCGGCTGAGTACACCGGTACATTCAATGACGTGACGAAAGCGCACTCGACTTTCAATCCTCCGGCCAAGTGGACCTTTGCCTCGGGTCTTACCTATACGTTTGAGTAATTTTCCAGACGTGAGGCGAAGGCGAGCTAAATTGAGGTTGGATCTCGGAGGACACTGGACGAGATATCCAAGCAGGGAGAATCTGAGCTTTTTCCTACAACGAAAACAGCCCGACCATTTCACGACGACGTAGATGATAGATACTCCACGATTAAACAAGGAGGGAACATGCTTAAAAAGATTTGTTTCGCGGTGGTTCTCTTGTTGCTTGCTGCAACGTTGGCGTCGGCTCACGATACATGGCTCGAGAAAAAAGACGGTGAACTAAACGTCATTTATGGACATGGCCAGGAGCATGATGTATACGCCCCAAGCTCCGTAAAGGATGTCAAAGGAATTGACATGAAAGGTGGGGCCGTAACTGTACCAATCTCGAGTAAGAAGGACACAGTAATACTAGACCCGAAAGAAAAGCCTGCAATAGTGGCGTGGGTTTTCAATGGTGGATATCATGTGAAAACCACGGACGGGTGGAAAAAGATGGGCAAGAGAGAGGCGCAGGGGAAATATCAAGTCGTGGAGTCTGTTAGAGGTGAAAAGTATTGCAAAGCGTTTCTTGCCAAGAGTGATGCGTGGGCTAAACCTGTGGGGCATCTTCTTGAGATTCTCCCCCAAAAAGATCCTATGAGCATAGGTGTCGGCGAGGTGCTTCCGATCGTTGTAATGTTCGACGGGAAACCCCTCGAGGCTGCGAAGCTTGTAATAGGTGAGGAAAAGAAGTCCGAGAACGACAGTTCCCCTATGACTGACAAACAGGGTTGTGCAAATGTTACCATTACCAAAGGTCAGCAATTCATAGCTGTAAGGCATAGGCCGGCATTGAAGGGAGACCCGGATGCAGATGCCCTGGCTCTCTCAGGCGCTGTCACTTTTGGCCTCGATCCTCATTAAATCGTTATCCTGGCGCATTTGGTAGTGTCGGATTGCCTCGACTCTCAGGAACGAGATCCCCTCACGAGCCACGTGAGGGGCCGATCGTCTCCTCTGTTCAAAAATATGGTGAAGAGGTAAATCTATGCCACGATTTGTCATTGCAATGTTGCTCCCGTTCCTGATTGTGCCTTGGGTGGAAGCCCATTCCATCGAGTATCAGGTGGAAAATCGTGGCATCATGTGCGCGATTTTTCTTCCTACCTAACGATCCGGCAAGTTACTCAGGGTACGAAATCTTGGGACCGGGAGACAACGCCCCTTGTCAGAAAGGGAGAACCGACAAGTACGGAGTCGTTTCTTTCTTACCCCACAGGCCGGGAAAATGGACAATTAAAGTGATTGCCGAATCCGACCATGGAGGGCACGCAGCGAATGTCGAGATCGACGTGAAAGAAGGTCTCCTCATGGAGTCTTTCAGCAAACCACTCATGGCTTCGCACGCCAAGTTCTTCATAGGCGGAGGTTTGTTGCTGGGCGTTTTTCGGAATATGGGCGTTGTGGGCAGCGCGAAAACGGTCTCCGAGTTCCGGGAAGCATGCAGAGAACGGCTCACTTTGCGTCCTTTCTCTCGGAACACGATGCCGAGAGAAGGAAACTTCCAGGCTCGAATTCTTTGAAACCATGAGCTGCTGAGATTGTCGTTTTATTCACCGTATTTCCGGGTATCGGGCCAACTCTCCGGAAATATGTCTGAAAAGGCTTAAACCTCTCGATGTCAAAGAGCGAAAACACGCACTTTCTTGCTCCCTCGTAGCATCGGAGGTTTAGCCTTTTCACTGTCAAACCTTGGGTATTAAGATCCTATTGTAGCATCTTCCGGAAAGGAGTCCCCATTTAAATTCCCTAAAAAAGGACTTGACAACTCCGAAACAGTAATAGTACGTTTTGAACAGAAGTGTTACCATGATAGGCGCGACACAAAATCTGTCAGATATCCCATGAATCACGCTGTATTCGAAAGTGGGTATTCGGCAGGTTCCCAGGGGGAATGCTGAAGAGGATTCCCTTGGCTTCCGCGGCAACGGAAGTCAAGGGCAGGCGGGAATAAGGTCTACCATCCCCGTTTCCTGCCATTTTCCATCTTCCCGTGATCCCCGTCAAGAGGCTTTTACGGCAAGCAGCCTGTCTGCGGCTTAAGGCACAGCTACAGGTTGGGCGGTTTTTGAATCCTATTGAATGCTTCGATCTTCCGGATCGATTGATGGAGGAGTATGTCATGGTGCGTTGTGCTTTCTTTTTCTCTTTTATCTTTCTTTTAACGAGTGTTACTGATGGTTTTTCCCAGGGAATTCGAGGGTGTTATCCACCACCCGTTCCGGTAGTCAATCCCTGTGGTCCTCAGAGACCTGCACCTCCCATAACCCGGACAGTGCAAGTCGATGTGCCTGTCCCGTGCGCTCCCTCACCGGGCGGCCCGGCAATGGTTTGCCCACCAAATCCTTGCGGTCCACCTGTGTGTGCACCGCCTTGTTGCGCACCGCCCCAACTTACTCAGCCAGTACAGGTACGAGTGGATGTGGTCGTTCGCCCGGAGAAACCTCAGCCGTGCGTACCACAGAGATTCTGCTGCGAAAATCCCCCTGTTTTCGAGCCATACTTTTGCCAAGGAGCGCGAATGATTCAATCCTTACTCGTTCTGCCGCTCTGCATTGGCGAACGGCTCATGGGTCACCCGGTGCCTACAGCTTTGCCCCCGGCTACTCCGATACCTTGCTGGCGCATGTGTGCACCGACCGGCCCTGTGTGCGTTCAGCCGCCGCCGGTAAGTCAATGCATGCCGCCTTGCCCTGCGGCCGGATGTGCTCCGTCAGGAGTGCCGGTTAAGGCTCGGCAGGTCTGCATACCGGTTTCGGCCCCGACGTATCCGCCAAATCGGCCTTTTCCCCGCTGACGGAAACTGTCGCTGGCCGATACCTGTAAGGGAAGAATGTTCTTCAGTTACGAAGTGAACCAAGTCAGGCTTATTCACGGCAAACCAAGGTAACGTTGTAAGGAATACATGTCATGAGAGGGTCTTATTTTAGCTACAAGTTTTGGTTCCTATGTGCGCTATCCGTTGTTTTCGGAACTACTTTTATTGCCCATACTGCAGCACTGGCTCAGGAAACGCAGACCGTACCCCAGTTGGAGCGAATCGATATAGAAGCTCCGGAGCGCCGTCCGGCAGCCAGGGCTACCACTGCTCCGAGAGCAGGTGCAGATTATGATCAACCTCCCCCTTCGAGTTCACCAACTGATAATCGCGGAACCCCATCGCAAACATTTTCTGGAAGCAACATTACGGCTTCCACCCAGTCTCTGGTAACCGACAAATCCCAGGTTTCTCTTGGTGCCGCCTCTCTACCGGCTGCGGTGCAGACGATAACTCCTCAAGATATCCAGCAGATGAATATCTGGAGGGAACCGGCAGACTTGTTCATGAGAACTGCAGGAGTTAATTCCTACTACTATAATCAGGGTATTCTGGGGCTCAGCATCGGAATGCGCGGCTGGTCCAGTGCAAACGAGATTGCTTTTTTCGTTGACGGTGTGCCTCAGAATTTTCCTTGTCAGGCTGGTGAGGGAAGGGTCCTGATCCAGTGGCTCGTACCTGAGGCCATTGAAAAAATCGAAATTATCAAAGGGCCTTTCTCCGCATTGTATGGAAATTTTGCAATGGCCGGTGTGGTCAACATTATCACTAAAAAAAGCGACCCTTCTTCGAGCATAAGTGCGCAGGGAGGGAGTTTTGGCTATTTTCGCGGCTTAGGCATCTTGAGCACACAGGGAACAGGGTTCACGCCATTTCTGGCTCAAGAATATGACTCCATAGACGGGTACCGGGACAATTCCGAGCTCAAACAGGGGAGCACGTTCGACAAAGTCTCCTTGCCACTACTGGGCGGAATCCTTTCCTTGAGATACAGTTATTATTCAGCGAACTGGGCCGGGGCGAGTTATGTGCCAATTGATTTGATCAAGACCGGGCAGTGGGACAGGCGGCGCCCCGTAAACCCGACGGATGGCGGAGATGTGAGGCGCTCAACCTTTGTGATGAATTATTCCCCCGCCTGCGGAGAGCGAGGATTGTATGCCACCCTGTACGCTGACAACTACTACGGAATTAGATACGATCAACGTTGGCCCGCTACCGGTTTCCCCTCCGCCACCAGTCAGCTTGTTCGTGAGGAAAAAGTTTTGTACTGGGGCGGCCGCGCGTACTACAACCTTCTGTTCGGTGACATGGCGTCGCTTACCATAGGAGGTGAAGTAAGGCGCGACGGTGGTGACCAGTATCAGGCCAATACTGTCAGCAGAGTTATGACATCCCTTACGTACAGTTACAACCTGGCATTGACAAATTGGGCGATGTTCCTCCAAGGACAAATCAAGCCTCATGAAAAGCTGAAGATCGTGGGCGGCCTGAGATGGGATAATTTTGTTCAACAATTTGAAAATCACACGCGACCTCAGAACTCGGGGAAGGGATTACCTTATATCAGGTCTCCGAAGATCGGATTCGTCGCTACGCCCATCGAAAACTTGAACATTTTCGGGAACGCAGGTACCGGCTTTCGATCGCCCTCAAATATCGAAGTGTCGCCATATCAAAGCGGGAGGGGGGCAAATTACGAGCTCGAGCCGGCACAGATAACGACATACGACCTGGGGTTCAATTGGGCTCTCTTCGGCAACTTCTACCTCGCTGCCGATTACTACCACACGTACACGCAGCGAGAACTGAAGACCGTGGGAACTCAGACGGTAAATATAGGCGACACGGTGCGCAAAGGCTACGAACTGGAGGCCAGCTATTACCCATCGCAAGAGATCAACTTCTTCGGCAGTTACGCGTGGGTGGATGCCCGTGTGGTTGACCCGACTTATCCCGGGCAGTATTTGGTGACTTATATCCCGGAACATCTCATAAAAGCAGGGGTTTCATTGCAGAGGGACTTCGGACCCTACGGCAAAGTGCTGACTGACCTCTACTACGAATACCACAGCGGTGCCCCCGTTTATAAGAATTCAAGTGCAACAATTCCCCTGTTTGCACCAGATTACGATGTTTACAATTTTAAACTGAGATACTCGGGAAACGGATGGTCTTCCTTTGCTTCCATAAGATGTCAGCCCAGGGAATACTCCGCGTCCTATTTCACAGTGAATGCAGGTCTTCTCACGTGCGATCCTCCGCCACAATGGGAGTTGGCATCGGGTCTTACCTATTCGTTTTAGCAATCGCGGGAATCTTGAGAGGAATCCTGAATCATGATGAAAGACTATGAATGTCTAAATATATCTTGTCAAAAAAGTGAGCAAAGGGATGAGCCACCGGATGTTCATTTCAGTAGGCCAATAGAATCGTCTGATGATTTAAACCTGTACAAAGGTTAGAGGAGGAAATATGTTCAGAAGACTAATTTTGATGTCAGCTCTGGTTTTGATAGCTACCACGTCTGCCTCCGCCCATGACGGATGGATAGAAAAACGTGACGGAGAACTAACCTTTGTTTACGGTCACGATCAAAAGATAGATCCGTACAAACCTGAATACATACGCGAGGCGAAAGCTTTTGATGCAAAAGGGCAAGCGATTCCCATCGAGATTGTAAGGCATAAAGACTATGCGACTGTGGCACCACAAGGAAATCCAGCAATTGTGACAATGCTCTATTACAGCGGCTACTGGGTGAAAACGCCGGATGGATACAAGAATATCGGCAAACGAGAGGCGGACAGTGCTAAGTTGCAGGTGATTTTGGCAGAAAAGAGTCGGAAGGACGCGAAAACCATCCTTGCGCAATGCGAATCCTATTCCAAGCCGGTCGGACTGCTCTTGGAGATCATACCTGAGAAAGACCCCTTTACAGCCAAAGCTGGAGAGGCCTTTCCTATCAAGGTCCTGTTGGAAGGACAACCAGCGGAAGGTCTTGATATTTCTCTGGGGGCTGCAGACCATTCTCAGTCTCAAAACCTGACGAAAACCGACAAGGACGGCAAAGCCACCGTAGCCATAGCCAAACCAGGATTCCAGGTGATAACCACAAGAGTGAAAAAACCGATCTCCGGGGATCCCGACGCTGATACTCTTGTGGCGTGCAGCAGCTTTACTTTTGCAGTGAAGTGAGGAGTGACCACCATAGAAGGCCATTCCTCTGACAGCTGCCCAAAACCGGACCACTGACTGTATTACTTAGACCTGATCACGCTTCACTCTGTTTTGTCTTGCCAGTGGCGCTAGACAGCATGCCCGTTGCCGCAAGCCTGATCGGCATCGCCGACCACACCAACTATGGAACGAGGATTTAAGATGTTAAGAAAAATGCTTTTCACAATGATTGTTTTACTAATCTCTACACAATTTGTCTTGGCTCATGACACATGGATTGAAAAGAAGAACGGAGAGTTGTTGATCCTTCGAGGACACGGGGGAGCTGCGGAAGCCTATGACCCCACATTGGTCAAAGAGGCTAAAGCTCTTGATGCCAAAGGCCAACCTGTCGAATTGGAAATCGTCAAGAACAAGGAAAACGCGACCTTATCGCCTAAAGGCAGCCCCGTTGTCATCGCAGCACTCTACGATTCCGGGTATTGGTTGAAAACGACTGATGGCTGGAAGAAGGCGACCAAGAGAGAAGGCAAAGAAAAATATACCATAGTAGAGTCCCTCAAGAGTAAGCAATGGTGCAAGAATTTCCTGGGCGCGAGCGATCAGTGTTTGAAGCCCGTAGGGCAGCACTTCGAAGTAGTTCCTCAAAAAGATCCTACGGCAGCCAGGGTGGGCGACAAGCTTTCGATCAAAGTGATATTTGACGGCAAACCGGTGGAAGGAGCAATCGTTACTACAGACGGAGCTCACGCATCGGACAAAAAAGACCAGTTAAAGACCGACAAAGACGGGTTGGCAAATGTGACAGTTGACAAAGCCGGTTTGCAACTGATTAAAGCGAGTCACAAAGTGCCTGCCAAAGATGATCCCGATGCGGATGTCCTTTCTTTGGCCTCAACCATAACCTTCGAAGTGAAGTAGTATTCAATTTGACTGTCGTCTTCTCTCAGAGCGAATGCTTTTTGTTAAGAGGCGAAAAAATGCCAAGAATTCTCTTTATGATGCTGCTTCCGCTCTTCATCGCACCGTGGGCGGAAGCTCATTCCATCGAATATCAGGTGGAGAACCGCGGAATCAGCGCTCGGTTCTTTTTCTTGCCGAACGATCCCGCGAGTTACTCCGGGTACGAAATCTTCGGACCTGAAGACAAGATCCCGTACCAGAAAGGCCGTACCGACAAAAACGGAGTCGTTGCCTTCCTGCCCGACAGGCCGGGAAAATGGACGATCAAGGTAACAGCCGAATCCGATCACGGAGGCCACGCTGCGAGCGTGGATATTGACGTGAAGGAAGGTCTCTTGATGGAATCCTTCAGTAAGCCGCTTGTGGCGCTGCACTCCAAATTCTTTATCGGAGCGGGATTACTACTTGGAGTGTTCGGCATGTGGGCTATGTGGAATGCTCGCCGTCAAAATCCCAAATCCAAGGAAAAAACTTGAGTGGAATAAATTCATACTCGTCACGAGCTTTCGTTGGAGATGGGGCGAACGGCCGGGAGCAGGCATCCCATTTTGGCACGCTGTTCCCGGCAATTCCTAAGCAACTTGTTCGGTCGGTATCTAGTGGGAATGTTCATGAAGCTCAGCGGCGTGAGTCGCATGGGCGTGATCGTGAGAACCATGGTCTCCCGCATGATCATGGCCGTGCGCCATTTGCTCTCCACCATGCTCGTGAGGGTGTTTGTGCTCATGGCGGTGTTCGTGAGCGTGTGTGTGAGAGTGCTCGTGAGCATGCACGGTATCTCCATGACTGTGCTCATGAGTGTGGGAGTGGCCGTGCTCGTGAGAATGCAAATGCTCGTGCTCGTGATTGCCTTCCATGTGTATGGACTCCTTTCGATGATTCTCGAATTGGTCGCAGAATGCTCTCTAGCTATAGGCTAAGACGGTCACTCCAAATTGTCAATAAAGTGCCATGGTTACGTAGCGCGTGGTACCACCGGCATACGTTTGGCTGAAAGGATCATCGTTCATGACACGTGCGGTCTAGAGGGTCTCGTGAGGGTGACAAGACGCGTATTCGGGGCATGGGAGCGCTGGGTGAAGAGCTTGGCTCAAAGATAACATACTGTCAATAGGAATGAATCGATCCCCCCGGCGTCGTGAACAGGCGTGCAGCGATTGATCTCTGTCCCAATCCACCGCATGAAGCGACAGGAGAAAAAAAAGCATGAAGTATCCGGTTCCGTTCGAGCGTCCACCGGCTCCGCCCAGGGAGACCGCACGAATTCGACAAGCGTTATCAGTGAGGGTCGATGCGGGACTCGTCCGTGCATTCTACGAGATCTGTAAACGTTTTGAACTTAGACACAGTGAAATGATGGAGATCATCTTATGGAATGCGCTTGAAAAGCCGCCATTGAGTTATGAACCTGATTTCGGAATCCCTAAAGACGATTCGGAAAAATCTGAGTAGATGAATTTCGGAGAGGCAACTGATACGATCCCGCAATCAAAGAAGGGAGATCGGGAGGAACTTCTCTACCTAAGAGCTTGCGCAGATGCAGCGATCATTTCTCATCCAGAGTCTTCCTCACCTGCCGCAACAGCTCCTTAAATCTGAAAGGTTTTGGTACGAATCCCTTCGCGCCTGTTTCAAGACATTCTTTGGTCGAGGAATCTGCCGCATAACCGCTGGCGATGATGATTCTTGCCTGAGGATCGAGCATGAGCAATGTCTTAAGACAGTCTTTGCCTCCCATGGTTGGCATTATGAGATCAAGAATCACGAGGTCAATTTTACCCCTGTCTTGACTGTAAATCTTTAAAGCTTCTTCTCCATCATTGGCTGTAAGCACAGTGTAGCCGTTTCTCATGAGAATTCGGGAACCTAATTCCCGAACAAATTCCTCATCATCAACTATGAGCACGGTTTCCGTTCCGAAGGCCGGCATTTCTCCTGATGATTCTATATCGATTACGGCTTCCGTTTTGATTGCGGGCATGTAGATCTCGAACGTAGTACCCTTTCCTACTTCACTGTAACACGCAATATGCCCGGCGTGCTGTTTGATTATGCCATAGATGATGGCTAATCCCAGCCCTGTGCCTCTTCCCAATT
Organism: Desulfomonilaceae bacterium; assembly: GCA_041740635.1. GTDB lineage: Bacteria > Desulfobacterota > Desulfomonilia > Desulfomonilales > Desulfomonilaceae > Desulfomonile. Next base: position 32,838 of record JBGSLQ010000011.1, read on the forward strand.
CCTTGGTGGTATAGAATGGCTCAAAAATGTGTTGCAGTTCCTCCTTCTGCATTCCGTGTCCCGTATCGGAAACGGAAAGTAAAACGTAATCCCCTGGAGTCGCTTCCGCATGAAAACTGCAGTAGTCGGTGTCGAGAGTTACATCGTGCGTTCTTATGATAATGGTACCACCGTCTGACATCGCATCCCGAGCGTTTACTGCCAGATTCATGAGAACTTGTTCTATTTGAGTCGGATCGGCGTTAATCTCGGAAACGTCCGGATCCAGATTGAGTTGAATCTCGATCATTCTGGGAATTGTCCTTCTCAGAAGCTTCTCCACCTGTGTGATTTGCCGATTAATACTTAATTGGACGAATTTCGGCTCCACCTTTCTACTGAAAGTAAGGAGACTTTGGACCAATTCGGCGCCGTTCTTGGCAGCATGCAGAATTTTCTTGAGATCCGTATACTCCGCGTCTCCTTTCTCTTTGTCCTGTAGCAGCAGCTCCGAATATCCTAAAGTCACCTGGAGAATGTTATTGAAGTCGTGAGCTATTCCTCCGGCCAGTGTACCGACAGCCTCCATTTTTTGGGCTTGGAGAAGCTGAGCCTGCAATGAGACCTCTCTCGTCACGTCTCTCTTAACGGCCACATAATATGCTATTTTCCCTGAATCGTCCTTCACGGGGGAGACGGTAGACTCCTCTTCAAACAGAGAGCCGTCTTTTTTCCGGTTGATGATACGTCCGCTCCAGACTTCGCCGGCAGTGATTGTCTTCCAAAGGTGTTCATAAAAATAGTCATTATGTTGACCGCTCTTGAGGATGTTCGGCTTATTACCAACGACCTCTTCCCGGGAATATCCGGTGATCTTCTCAAATGCGGGATTTGCATACAGGATCGTTCCGGTAGCATCGGTCATCACTACCGTCTCTGCAGACTGTTCGATTGCAGTTATTAGCCGAATGCGCTCTTCTTCAACGAGTTTACGTTGAATTATTTCCCAGGCCACGTCTGCCAGATACGAGACTATTTCAGCATCTTTTTCGGTATAATTTGACGGTTTGTTCCCTACACCAAGAATAGCCACAGTTCTGTCGGATCGCATTACAGGAACGACAAGTTCCCTGATTACAGGAGCGTGTCCCGGGGGCGTTCCCTTGCGGTGATGCAGAGCAGAGTAATCGTTGTGAATTACCGGTTTTCGTTCATGTACACAGTCCACCCATACTCCAGCCTTATCAATGCCGTAATGAAGTCCTTTTCCCTCTGCCCGGCAGAACTCATTGATTGTTCGGGTGGACCAGGCTTGAAGATTCAGCGTCACCTCATCATCCTCCACGAAGTGGTAGAATCCGATGAAACTGTTTGTCATTTCACTAACTTCATCCAACGTCTTCCTAAGTAATTCTTCGGTAGAATGCACAGCAGCGTATTCTAAGAGGGTCATACGAATGATTGTCAATTTTTCCGCTCGCTTGCGTTCAGTAATATCAGCATGGGTCCCTATCATTCTCAGTGGTTTTCCATCCCGATCGCGAGCTACTACCTTGCCACGAGAGAGTATCCATACGAAATCACCTGATTTGGCGGACATACGAAACTCAACTTCGTAAATATCTCTCTTACCGTTGAGATACTCGTTCAAAGCTTCAATAGTCGGCTCAAAATCGTCCGGATGGACCAGTCCTTGCCATTCGTCAAGACGTCCACTGAACTCTTCGGAGTCATATCCCAGCATTGAAAAGAAGCCCGGACTCCGAAGTACTTCACCCGTTTCGATATCCCAGTCCCAGAGCCCGTCAGAGGTGGCTTCCATCGCCAATCTAAACCGTTCTTCACTCTTGCGAAGGGCTTCCTCAGATCGTTTCCGGTCAGTAACGTCGCGAAGAATCTGAATAACCATAGAGGGGTTGCCATTGTCATCCAGTACCGGGAGAGCTCGGGCCTCCAGCCAGGTTTCCTTTTCAGGAAAGTATTTCTCAATAGTCTCTATTTGTCCGGAGAGCCCAGCCTTAGTGGTTGCACATGATTTACATACGTTATCTCTTCCTATAAGAGAAAAGCACTTATGGTCGTTTATTTCTGAAGGAGACTTGCCGAGGAAATCATAACCGGCTTGATTGTAAAATATGACCGAATGATCGGGCCTTTGCAGTGCCACAATATCTGGAAGTCCGTTAATCAGCGTACTCAGCAGTCTGGTTTGTTCGTTTTTGGCGTGTTCCGCTTCTTTACGCTTGGTTATATCATAAGTTACGGCCATGAAGTGATCTTCTGCCGTGCTGTACACGGAAATGGCAAGCCAAAGTCCTAATGGTTCCACGTAAGTCTCGAGTGTTTCGGGAATGCCGGATTGACAAACCCTGCCGAAAAGTTCGAATAGCTCAGGATTCGAGTCTCTGATCCCAGGGAGAATTTCTGTAACTCTTTTACCAACGGGATCCTCCAAGCGGGTCATCTTTCGAAAAGAGTCATTCACATTCAGGTAGACAAAATCCTGTGGCTTTCCGCCTTCAATAATTATTCTGCAATGAGCCAAGCCTTCCTGCATGTTTTTGAATAATAAGCGATAACGCCGCTCACTCTGTCGCAGAGCTTCTTCTGCCCGCAGCTTTTCCGTACGCAGGTGCTTCTGTTCCAGAGCAGCCAAGACTGCGGGGCCCAGTCGCTTAGTGTGTTCCTTGATTACGTAGTCCCATGCCCCGGCTTTCATGCACTCCACCGCTGTTTCTTCGTTCATAGAGCCTGTCAGAATAATGAAAGGCGTTTCGGGTACGTGTTCCTGTGCAATTTTCAGTGCACTCATACCATCAAAGTAAGGGAGCTTGTAGTCTGAAATAATCATATCCGGCCGGAATGATTCAATCGAGGCTAAGAACTCTTCCCGTGTTTCGACGCAAAGGAACCTGCTCTGGGGAAGAACCTTCGATACTTCACGTTCAGCAAGTTCTGCATCCGTAGAAAGATCTTCGACAATCAGTACCCTTACGATTTCAGTCATGTTCGCGTCTCCGCATTATACTCCTCGATAGTTCATTTCGGCGAGTTGTTAACCAGCACCCGGTAAAAACCGCGACTGCTCATTGCGTCGATAAAAACATCGAAATCAGCCGGTTTTACTACATAGCTGTTAGCGCCCAGGTCAACGCCGCAGCGATGTCCGGGTCCTCCTGAGAAGAAGTCACGACTACCACGGGAATGCGCTTCAGTAGCTGATCTGTCCTGAGTATTTCCAGCACTTCCAGCCCATACTCTGGGAAGTTTAAGATCCAGAAGAATCACTTTTGACGATTTCAACATATCCCTGGTCTTATAGGCTCTTCGGCAACAAAGGAAATCAAGTGCCCTTTTCACCATCCTCTACCCAGTGCAGCGGGCTGGTCACATTGTGTTTCTTAAAGGCCATCATGGTCAATTCGGCATCATGAGGGTCGTCCTCGGCCAGCAAGTTATCCATAACGTCTAAATCAGTCACTTCAAATCCCCTTTCGGCAGTGTGAAGTGGAAGGATGCACCCATTCCGGTTTCACCCTTGGCCCAGACTTGGCCTTGATGCCGATGAACTATGCGATGGACGATGGCCAGGCCCACGCCCGTTCCGTCGAACTCTCTTCTGCTGTGTAAACGCTGGAATACGCCAAAGAGCTTGTTCACATATTTCATATCGAAGCCCGCGCCGTTGTCCTTAATTGTATAGAGGATTTTGTCGCCATCTTGCTCGCCCTTGACCTCTATGATGGGGCGATCCTTCTTCGCAGAAAACTTTATCGCATTGCTCAGCAAGTTTATCCAGACTTGTCGGGCCAGCCTGGGATCGCTCAATGCGGTAGGCAACCGGCCGATACGGAAATCGATGCGCATTCGGTTTTCAGGACTCGTCAGCTCAAAGTAGGTCGAATCGACCAGGGCTTGCATGTCAACCGGTGAAAGCTTCATGTCCATGCGTCCGACACGAGAGAGTGCCAGGAGATCGTCTATCAGCTTAGCCATCATCTGAGCGCTCTCGTTGATTATGGAGCAAACACGCTTCCCTTCGGTATTAAGACTGGGCTCGTGATCTTCGAGAAGAATGCGGGTGTAGCCGTTGACAGCTCTGAGCGGTGCGCGTAAATCGTGGGACACAGAGTATGAGAAAGCCTCCAATTCCTTGTTTGCAGCCTCGAGCTGAGCCGTGCGCTTTCGGACTTTATCTTCCAAATCCGCAGTATATCGCTCCAACTCCTTGCGCATGCGTGCCTGCTCCATGGCAATTGCTATCTGGATCGTAGCTTCTCTCGCAATCTCCATTTCCTCTGAAGAAAAGGTGCGAGAATTTTTCCAACCGATATTAAGGGCTCCAATTAACTCTTTTCCCGCAAGGAGAGGCACATTAATGTACGATCGTATTCCTTCGGCCATGAGTAACTCGGCAATGGGTGAAGGAGAAGGATTTTCGTTCACATCTTCAACCACATCCATTTTATGCTGCTGAAGAATCTTCAGGTCGCCATAAGCCTCGTCTGAGAGTGTCTTTCCGACTTGCACAATCGATTCACCGTGTACGTCTGCCGCAAAGATATTTGCTTCCTTCCTTTCAAAATCAAAAATTCCGATACTGGCCCGATTGGACTTGAGCAGATGTCGAACACGTCCAAGTACAGTCTGTGCTATTGATTCAGGCGACTCGATTGCCCCGAGAATGGACTTATCTGCCTCATGCAGGATTCTCAAACGCTCCATTTGTATCTGTAAGGCCTCCTCAGCCCGCTTGCGTTCAGTAACATCCTCGGTAAAAATGATTATGCCGCCTATGTTTCCCTCAGCCGTAAACCAGGGTTGCACCTCCCATCGCAGCCATTGAGTGGAACCATCGATCCTCATGAAACAATCATCATCAGCTCTGACGACCTCACCAGAAAGTCCTCGACGATGTGCCGTTTTCCAACGCTCTGGAATTTCGGGAAAAATATCATAGTGTGAGCAGCCGATAATGTCCCGGCCTCCAAGGTGACAGTCTTGTATCCAGCGGTGACTGACTGCACAGTAGCGCATGTCACGATCGAACATCGCGAGGGCGGTCGGTGCATGCTCGATGAAGAGCCGTAGTTTTTCTTCACTTTCTCTCAGGGCATACTCTACTCGTGTACGCTCTGCCAGTTCCAGATGAAGTCTCTCATTGGCATTCCGAAGCTCTTCAGTGCGCTCCAAGATTTTTATTTCCAACTCTTCTTTGGATCTTAGTAATGCTTCCTCGGCCTTTACTCTGGCGAGTACAATCCCGATGCTCGCTCCCATACCTTCAAAGAAAGTGATCATGTCCAACGTGAAACAATCTTTGCGGACATCATTGAGTTGCAGGAGTCCGATAGTCTCACCCTCGGAACGCAACGGAATCAGTGCTACGGATTCATAGCCGGATGCATTGCACCGGTTTCTGGTCCGTGTTTGACGATCTGAGTCCGATGTAGTTGCCAGCAGCTCCGTTGTGTGACAACTCCAGAAACTACCCCCTTCCGTGAAAAAGGAGAAAGAAGGGTCAGTTCGACCGCATAATATATTTCCGCACATGCATTCCAGGATCGCCCTTCCTGCGGAATCCCGGATGATCTCGCCCGCCTTGTCACGATTGCATAAGGAATTCTCAGCTTCAACGAATGTGTCGGGAAATCCTTGCGCAACAAAGTAAGGAAAGTCGTCTTCCTGACGCAGACGGATTGCCACAGCTCCAAATCCGGTGAATTCTCTTACCAATCCGAGTACTTGTCGAATGGCATCCCTGGCGGTGATCCGCTGGTTCAGAAGAGTCAAAATACGCACGGCCAGCGCTTGGCTGCGCTGAGCCCATCGAAAGTTCGCCCTCAATTCTTCCAATTCTCTGGAGGTCTCTATGGAATTGCATGCATTCGCCTCGATCTCTTGATGTTGCACGCTGTCGTTTCTCATCAATCTCCCCTAACGTAGTGAGTTGAGGCCGATTCTATAGCCTTTGATCCTTACTCTGATTGTCCGTGATATGTTGAGCTATTGGAATCCGACAAAATGTTTCTTGGCGGACGGTTCTTACATACCGAAAAGATCGGCGCCAAGCATTCAGTTAGTATACGACCATACTCCGCACCCAGTCGTCGGGTCAAGAAATCTTGTGGAATTATGACAGGAACCCGCATCGAAACTGAATTATTTCCAGGTAAGGAAGTTTCCGGGGCTCCAGGGGCTTTATCCGTCGAGTTATTCGCGTGGGAAATCCCGGCCCTTCGGGGGAGGGCAGGGCATAGGCAGTAAAATAAGAACACCCACTTTCAACGTTCCTGGTGGGGGTCGGCGTCTCTGCCGATCCATGTTGATGGAAAACGCCCCACAGCCACGAATCCACTATTCAGCAACTAACTTAATCGTTGCCATTGCGACTATGGCCTGTCTGACGTGGGGTTAGAAAAATATGCAAGAAGATGCAGATTCCTTTCCCCCCGCGGGGTTATCATTTACTTAAATCGAAAAAAGAGAAGCCCCTGTTGCGCGGCTGTTCCTATATCCCTTCGAGACTCCTTAATCCCTTTCGGTTCCCGCCAATCCTTCTCAGTCTCTCAATTTGCGCACAAGGTGAGTACAAGAATTTGCGTTCAGGGTGTCAGAGCGCAAAGAATAAATTGCGATATAGCCAGATCCTTGCAACCCGAAAACTGAATAGAAGCCAATATCATTGTTTTCTGTGGGAAACTTCCCACACATGTATGGAATTCATTCCATATTCTCGTCCCGATCCTGCAAGGAATACGGTCCTCCGCGCCGTCGTGCATTGAACCGGCGCGCTCACTGATGATGGCACGGAAAATGCTCTCCCTATTCACGGGGAAAAATCCGAGATCTTAGATCGACGAATTGAAGCAAGACCATTTCCGCAGATGTAGCTTCAAGCCCCAGATTAGATCCCAGCCTTTTAAAAATCGCTGACAGTTTAGGAAGGCGTCGAGGGAGCGAGTTATGCTGTATGCATTGGTTATGGCAGGAGGCAGCGGCACGAGATTCTGGCCTGAAAGTCGAGCCACCAGACCGAAGCAGCTCCTGAGCATAGTAGACGAAAGAACTATGATACAGGCCACTGTAGATAGAATTGCCCCTCTCATTCCTTCAGAGAGGACAATGGTCGTTTGCGGCTCTGCGCACGGGATGGAGATCAGGAAACAATTGCAGCAAATCGCTCAGGAGATGATCCTTCTGGAGCCACGGGGACGCAACACCGCTCCCTGCATTGCCCTGGGAGCATACAAGTTGGCTCAGCGAGATCCTGAAGCACTCATGGTGGTATTGCCTGCAGACCATATTATCAAAAACGAAAGAGAATTTCTCAGGCTTCTCGGCATTGCCGCTAAGGTGGCTGCCGCCGGAACCGGGCTGGTTACTCTTGGTATAGTTCCCGATCGTCCAGAAACCGGTTACGGCTATATAGAACGAGGTGAAGTGATCGTCACAGTCGATTCTCAACCCGTATACCGAGTGAGCCGTTTTGTGGAAAAACCCGATTTGGAACGAGCGAAAGAATACGTTGCAGAGGGGAAGCATTTCTGGAATAGCGGCATGTTCGTGTGGAAAGTTTCTGAAATAATAAGAGCTTTCGTTCAACACCTCCCCAAAGTCGCACAGGCGCTCACGAAGATCTCACCTGCCTTTGGAACCCCCGAAGAGGCCAAAGCGATACGGGACGCGTACGAAGTTCTGGAGAGCGTCTCAATCGATTACGGGATTATGGAGAAAGCCGACAATGTTGTCGTCATTCCCGCTGGGATTGATTGGAACGATGTCGGTTCGTGGAACGCGCTGGAACAGATATGGAAACGAGATGAGAATGACAACGCCGTCAGGGGAGAATTCCTGAGCATTGAGAGTCGTTCATGCATCGTTTCTTCTATGCATAAGATGACTGTACTTGTCGGGGTGGAAGATTTGATCGTTGTGGATACTCCGGATGCACTTATGGTCTGCCGAAAGGACAGAGCGCAGGATGTGAGAAAGATTCATGAACTCCTTGACATCCGGGGTCACAAAGAACTGCTTTGAGCTTCAGAAGCATTTGTGTAAATTGACCTAATCCGTCAAGAGCACCTGCGTAGATCTCAAACTCTATGATTTGAGCAAGGCAAAGCCTCTGTACAAGAAAGATATTACATTAGACGATTTGGCCGCTGTGCTGATCAAAGGAGAAGCGGAAGTGTCTATCCTCTATGTTCCTGATGCACTGATTGCACTCGGCAAGTATCCCGGACAAATCAAAATCCTGGGAGCAATTACATCGCGACAATCCACGGGATTTGGCATAGCCAAGGAATCTCCGCAACTGTTGGCTTCCTTTAACGAGTTCTTGGACCAACCTCAAAGTCAGTGGAAAATTAGGCAACATGATTCAAGCCTATTATCCGGGAATCGAAAAGTATCTTCCCGAAATCTTACAACGCTGAACCGGATTATCAAGGTGCTACAGTGAAAACCTATTTCAAAGACGAGGGCAGCATATTGTTGCTGAAGATCACAGTGTTTGCTGCGGTTTTGACAATGCTATTCGCTGCAAATGGCTACATACTCTATCGTCTTTATCAAGCTTCCGAACTCCTTGCGCATGCCAGAAAAGACACCTTTGTACAGGAATTCAAGGGCAAAGCAGCTATTCTCGATGAATACCTCAGCGAGAGAATGAAAGACTTACAGGAACTCACTGCCAGTCCTACGATTGCGGCCTATTACCAGAATAAAGAGCTAGGCATGTCGGAGGATTATGGACTGAGCGTATCTTTAGAAGAAATAAAGAAGAATTTCAAAAAAGTGCTGCAAACCACGACCGAAACTAGTAAGCACGTTTTTTCAGCGATTGGCTACTTCGACGTTGACAGAGGGCTATTGGTAAGAAGCGATCCGGATGTGGAATTTTTCGATCTGGTCCAGAAGATTGAAGAATTCGAGGCGGGCGAATCAAAAATCTTGATTGACACGCGTATAGCAAATGGAACGGCTAACACGGACATTGTTTTGGTAAGTCCTTTTCGGTACAGAGAGGCGCTAAAAGGCTACGTATTCATGCGACTGGCAAAGGAGCCTCTGGAGAACAAACTGGGACTAGGCACGCAGTTGCGGGACGATGATTTCGCTGCATTAATCGACTTTACCGGGAAAGTCCTCATCGGTCCTCTCTCCATGATGAGGAGCAATCTTAAACGGTTAATTAAGCTCCCGGCTTTATTGCCGGAATACGGACTCTACGAATCTGTTAATTTGCCCGATGAGACGTCTCCGGAGCGTATGGCCGCGATTAAGAAGCTCATTCTGGGCAACTTTTATCTGATCCGGGTAGCCCCGCAGGCCAGGTACGTTGCCGGTCACTCTCCGTTCCTGTGGATAATTGTAGTTGTGAGTCTCATTGGCAGCGTTGCGCTCATGATAGTGATTTTATCCAAAGGATTTCGGGACAGACAAAAAAATTTTAGAGAATTGAAAGAAGCCCACGATACGCTCGAATCGCGAGTAATAGAGCGTACTCAAGAATCGGCGGCTAAGAATGAAGAACTCAGCGCTGAAATTGCTGAGCGGTCTCGGATCGAGGCGGTTCTGCGAGAGAGTGAAGAGCGTTACCGGAAGTTTGTGGAAGACGCTTCAGACATCATCTATCAGACAGATCCGGCCGGTTCTTTCACCTTTGTCAATGCTGTAGCATTGCGCACAACCGGCTATGCAGAAGAAGATTTAGTTGGAAAGCAATACATAGAACTCATTTGTCCCGAATACAGGGATCGCACGAGAGACTTCTATGCAAATCAAGCTAAGAATAGAATTTTGACCACGTATCTGGAAGTGCCGTTCAAAACCGCCAAAGCGGAAACAATTTGGATAGGACAAAATGTCCAATTACTTTCGGATGGGAACAAGATTGTTGGTTTTCAGGCAATAGCACGAGATATCACCGACCGCCAAAAGGCGCTTGAAGACCTCAGACGAGCACACGATTTTCAGAAACAACTTCTCAATACTGCCGCAACAGCAATTTTCACGGTGAACGAGGATCGAAGAGTTCTCAGTACAAATGATGAATTTACCCATATAACGGGCTTCACCAATCAGGAAGTTATCGGGCATTACTGCACGAAGTTTTGTGATGAGCCATGCCTTTCCAAATGCGGTCTTTACGATCAAAGACGCATTGAACCCATTTTCCGGAAGCAATGTAAAATACGTTGCAAAGACAATCGTCTTTTAACTGTGCTGAAAAGTGCCGATATCATTTGCGATGACGATGGCAAAACTGTAGGTGGGATTGAATCGTTCATCGACGTAACGGAACTCATAGACGCTCGCGAGAGAGCTGAGGCTGCCAGTGTTGCGCAAAGTGAGTTCCTCGCCAACATGAGCCACGAGATCAGGACGCCCATGAATGGCATCATCGGCATGACGGAACTCGTGCTGCATACACCCGTGACAACCGAACAGCGCGAGTATCTCGAGGCGGTTCTCAGCTCCGCAGATTCCTTGATGAGAATCATAAACGATGTCTTGGATTTCTCCAAGATTGAGGCTGGGAAATTGGAGCTGAGCGTCATCGATTTCAACCTTCGGGAAGAAGTTGAAGACGCTGTAAGGGGCCTGGCTGTGCGAGCCCAAAAGGAAAAGCAGTTGGAGATCATATGCCACATACGCCCACGAGTGCCGGAATTTCTGAGAGGGGATCCGGGCAGGCTCCGTCAAGTGCTCACTAATCTCATTGGAAATGCTATAAAATTTACCGAAACCGGGCATGTTACTTTCTCGGTGGATGTTGGTGACCAATCAGACGAGAACTCAGTGCTGCACTTCTGTGTAGCTGACACTGGCATAGGCATTCCATCGGAAAAGCTGGAAACCGTCTTTCGGCCATTCGAACAGGTTGACTCCTCGACGACGCGAAGATTTGGCGGCACTGGACTGGGATTGGCGATAGTTGCACATCTGGTTGAGATGATGAACGGAAGGCTATGGGTCGAAAGCGAGCTTGGAAAAGGGAGCTCTTTTCATTTCATCGTCTCGTTTGAGCGTTCCCGCAGATTTGGTCCGGAAAAGTATCTGGACGTCACCGCTCGATTGAACGGCCGTCGAGTGCTCGTTGTGGACGATAATCCAACGAACCGTCTCATCCTCACCGAGACTTTGTCCCTGTGGAACATGTATCCTGTAGAAGCGACCGGGGCGGAAGAAGCTATTGAGTTGCTGGAGATAGCCAGAGATGAGGGCGCAATGTTCCAACTCCTCCTTTTGGACGTACACATGCCAGGTATGGACGGGTATCAATTGGCACAGTATCTTACCGGTAATCCAGACCTATACGCCGGGCCGGTAATAGTCATGACGTCCGCCCATTCTACGGAAGATGGAGACAGGTGTAGAGAACTGGGAATAGCGGGATACTTAACAAAACCGGTAAAGCAGTCCCAGTTGCTACATGAAATAAATCTTGTGTTTTGCGATTCAGCAGACTGCAGGTCGAGATTTGTACGAGGGAATACGTTTGTTCAGCCCATTGCGAAGCGTGAACTCAAGATTCTCATTGCCGAAGATAATCCGGTGAATCAAAAGATAATGACTCGCATCCTGGACAAGGCCGGCCACTCCGTTACGATTGCGGAGAATGGAAAGCAAGCCGTAGAACTGGCTAGCTCGGGCTCTTTCGATCTCATATTGATGGACGTTCAAATGCCTGAGATGGACGGCTTACAGGCGACAGCGTTAATTCGTGAGCACCAAAAAATCTCCGGTGAGGTGACACCTGTAGTTGCCATGACAGCGCATGCTTTGAAGGGTGATCGTGAGCTGTGCATGGAGGCCGGTATGAACGAGTATGTTTCCAAGCCGATTCAGATAAAAGAGCTATTCAGAGTTATAGACTCGGTAACGCAGAATTCCGCCTTTGCCGATTGAGGAGTATAGTTCTTTCGGGTTCGAGAAATCTTTGGACTTTACATACCTCAAGATCATTTGGCGTTGCCGAAGGTGTACAGAAAGTAGAAAAGAAAGCTCCAGAAAATGAAAGGACCAGCCTGGTGCTAAGAAAAAAGATTAAGGTCAAGGAATTTGTGGCGGATATCAGGGCAGGCATGGACGATCCGACCTTGATGTCCAAATACGATCTTTCAGGTAAACAACTTGAAAATGTGTTTCAGAAGCTTGTACAAGTAGATTTCATCACTATCGTGGAACTCTGGGAACGTTCCCGGCTTTCCGAATCCGGTATTACGAAGGCTTTTCTGGAGGCCCAGCAGGCGGTAGACGAACTTGACTGATACGGATCCTGATTGCCACAATCAGGACGAATGCTGGACCGTCACGATGTGATCGAGCAAAAAATGGAAGAACGCGATCTCCAGCTAATCATAGCACGATGCGGCGAATCATACGTTTCCAGCAGGTTGCGACTCCAGGTCGAGCACTCTGCGAGTGTGCTGGGACCAGGTGTCGGTTCCTTTCATTTTGAGAACATGGAAAGGGCGTTGCGTCTCTTCGGCCGGGGAATAAGAGCTTTCGGGGGCTGGTCTCGGGGATACGCGAATATCATGGCCCATAGGATTGTAATCAACCGTGTCGTAATCCGCCGTCTTCCCAAAGCCTTCGAAGGTTTCAAAATCCTGCACCTTTCAGACTTGCATCTGGATGTTCATGAAGGGATGGGGAGTCATGTGGGAAAGCTGTGTTCAACTCTCAAGTACGACATAGCTTTGATTACCGGGGATTTCAGGTACCACACACACGGCAATTATTACCCCGTCTTCAAAGAAATTGAGGCCCTAACAAAGCACCTATCCTGTAAATACGGATGCTACGGCATTTTAGGAAACCACGATTTCTTGGAGTTCGTACCCAAACTTGAGGCACATGGAATTCATATGCTACTGAATGAGTCGACAGTACTGGAAAAAGACGGGGAGCGACTTTTCATCATAGGTTTGGATGACGCCCATTTTTACGGCGTGCACGATTATGCTAAGGCTTTCAGGGGGGTTCCCGACGATTCAGCGAAAATTCTGATGATGCACTCACCGGAAACGCTGGAAGATGCACGTGAAAAAGGTACGGACATTGTCCTCTGCGGTCACACCCATGGCGGACAGATCTGTCTTCCCGGTGGCTTTCCCTTATGGTTAAATGCTAATTGCCCGAAAGAGTATTGCCGAGGAGCTTGGGAATATCGCGGAATGCCGGGCTACACGTCCTCCGGAACCGGCAGCTCAGGACTTCCTCTCAGGTTCAATTGCCCTCCAGAAATTGTGGTCCACTATCTGGTGCGGGCCAAAGACTCACGAAATGCGGGTGAGGAAGACTCTTAGAACAGCAATATGCTGCTCCAGGGAATCGGCAAGTTGATGCAATCCCGTGCTTTCCCCAGCCCTGCATTTCGAGACTATTTTTTCGGCACACTCACCGATATCGTCAAGCATGAGATTCTGTGCGGCTCCTTTTATCGAGTGGGCCCGTTCCGCTGCAAATGCCAGGTTGGCCTCCTCAATCGCTTGACGCAGTCCAGGAAGATCCGAGTTCATGGTGTAAGTGTAAAATTCCTGGAGAAACTCAAGGATAAATTCTTCTTCTATGCCTCTCTCTCTCGCTATGTCCGGAATCGATATCATGTGTACTCCATGTTCATTGCATTCCGACTTGCTGCGTGTGATGTCGCTAGTGCGACAACGAGCACGTCAATCCTGTCTGCTGGAAAAAAAGCGTTCTTTGATCACTCGCCCGAGAAACAAGCCATTTCCAATCAAGTATCTCTTCCAAAGGCGCCCGGGTTCTTGTAGGAGCCTGTAGAGCCACTCCATCCCTATTTCCCGCATCCATAAGGGCGCACGTGCAATGCGCCCCGAGTAAAAATCGAAAAGGCCTCCTACGCCCATTGCGACATTCACCCCTGTCTCTCCCAGGTGTTCGTGAATCCAAAGATCTTGCCGGGGAGAACCAAATGCCACCAAGAGAAGATGAGCACCGGAATTCCTGATCTTCTGCACAATACCGGGTTCTTCCTCAGGTCCGAAATAACCGTGCTGCCATCCACACACGTCAAGGAGTGGATAACGGTCCTTAATCCATTCGAGTAATCCTTCCACAACTTCGGGCCGGGATCCCAGCAAGAAAACCTTTGCATCTGTTTGTGCTAAACGTTCGCACAATAAGGGGAACATGTCCGTTCCATTTACGTTTTGTACGATTTCCCGGTCGAGGAGTTTCCCTGCGAGCTTCAGCCCGATTCCGTCTGCCAGACACAGGTCGGCTTTCTTCAGCACCTCCAGATACTTCTGATCCCGGTAAGCAATGTTTGCACAGTCGGCATTCACAAAGCAGACCTGCTTCCGGCGCTCACTCCCGAGCCATTGCTGGATGATCTCCAGAGATTCCGCCATGGTGTAGTTGTGTATACGGATGCCCCATAAGCTCATCTCCTCTTTGCTTTCACGTACATTGCTCCCGAAGAGAATCGCTGGAATCGCTCTCAGGCAAATGCCAACATCCGTACGGAGTCCATGGTTGTCGACGTATTCAAGATCCACGTCCAGTTCCGATCCGTAATCTATGTTGGCTCTTTGGCGAATCCACCAGAGTGAGATCAGGCCGGGAGGAACACTATTGCGTTTACGTATCCTCCAATCGGAGAGATTCAAGCCGTCAGGGGACATGGGAAGAGGACCGACAAAGGACATATCTCCCTTGAGTATATTGAACAAGACCGGGAGTCTGGAGAATCGGAATTTTTCGAGTATCCATCCACGGAACCCTTGGGGAGAGCAGAACGTAAGCTCGTCAAAGGGAACCGACCGTTGGCCGATTTTTGGAGTGCGCTGCAAACAGCATCCTGACAAGAGATAAGCTGTCAGCATGATGGGTGAAAGTACAATCAGGAGAATAACAGAGAGAAGACAGTCAAAAGCTCGTTTTCCCCAGGAGAAGGGCTTGGGGCCTGTCTTCAGGTGACTCCACTCTTTTATCTGTCGTGCCTCTTTCATTCCGAATTGCCTTTACAAAGCGATGATTCTTTCATGGATCCCTGACCCTTCAGCCTTCATGCTGCACGTTTCTTCTCATTTTTTGTGAGAAAACCGAATGAAATTCATAACTCTGGCTGCGGATTGTTCTACAGGGTCCGCGCCATTTACCAGAATGTCAGCGAAAACCTTTGTGGGGAGCACATATTTGTTCATCATGGGTTTCACACTCTGGTTATACTGATTCAGAACCGATTCCTGCGTGCGTCCCCGTTCCATCACATCTCTCGTCATCCTGCGAAAAAGCAATTTCTCTTCAGACAGAGCAACGAAGACTTTCGTATTCAGCAATTTCCGTAATTCCGACCAGTAGAGGACGAAGATTCCCTCCACAATGATGAGCTCTCCAGGAGTTATGCGAATTGATTGGGCCGAACGTGTGTGGGTGGAGAAATCGTATACTGGCTGCAGAACTTCCTTCCCGCTAACGAGAGTTTCCATGTGGAAAATGAGAAGATCCGATTGAATCGCGTCCGGATTATCGAAGTTCCGTGTGGCCCGTTCAGATGCTGATAGGTTAGACAGATCGCGATAGTACGAATCGCATGAGATCACTGAGGGACGCCTATCTCTGAACCGTTCTTTCAAATAGTTTGCGAGGGAGGATTTTCCCGAACAACTGGCCCCGGCCACACCAATAACGAAAGGCTCGGATCTCAACGGTTTGCCTCCCACGTCCGTCTGATCACCTCAAGCGTCTTGGCGGCAGTGTTGGACCAGCTAAACATTCGGCTTCTTTCGATCCCTTTCACGACACACTGCTCACGGAGCTGCTCATCCGAGAGCAACTGTTCCATTTTGAGGCAAATGTCCTCCTCATTGTACGGATCGAATAAAAGGGCAGCATCTCCCGCCACCTCAGGCATGGATGACAAATTCGAACACACTACTGCAGTTCCGCAGGCCATAGCTTCCAGAATGGGCATACCGAACCCTTCGTACAGAGAAGGAAAAGCAAACAGGTCCGCTGCACGGTACAATGATGGAAGATCGGAGTCTTTAACAAAACCGATGAATGAAATGTCTTTTGAGTATTGAGATTGGGCTGCAACACTATAGACTTCGTCAGCCCGGCTCCATGCGCTGCCCGCCAGAACCAACTGATGGGGTATTCCTGTCTTCTCCTTTAACCGATTAAAGGCTCTGATGAGATTGACGTGATTCTTGCCGGGATGTTCGATTCGCGAAACGTAAAGAATGAACGGCGAACGCACATCGTATTCCTGTTGTATTCGAGCAAATGCTTCGTCCTTATCACCCGGGGAATAGATGTTTGAATCGACGCCGTTTGGAGTCACCACGACCCGGTCTTCGGGAATATTGCAGAAACTTACAATGTCCTTTTTGCTGTTCTCGCTGACGGTCAGCACCATATTAAGCTTTCTGATCAGAACAGGCGTAACTCGTTTTATGAAGAACATTCTTGCCGGATCGTATTTTTCTTCAACATGGGTGCTTGAAAAGTCGTGCACAGTTCCCACTGTGGGACAAGGAACCCAGAAAGGCATTCTCCTGTTTGCCGCAGGCAGAAACAAGACATCGTAGCCCCGTTTACTGCAGAGACGAGGCAGGCCTATTTGATGCCACGCTACATTGAGCACCGGATTTCTTAACCTCTGGGCGCAGCATATGGAAGACATTCCATTCGTGGATGGAATAAAAATGGATTTTTCGTTGTCATAAACGACCACCTCAAAGTCGGTTCTCTCCTGAAGCGAGTCGAATTGTTCCAGTAGTTTGATGATGTACTGGCTGATCCCTGATTTACCGCCATCACCTCCGAATGTTACGATTCCGACCCGCATCGGAGAATCCTTTCTCTGAAAATGCCCGTCTGTTTACGGCGAACTCGAGCTTGATGTTTTGCTGTGATCAACGAAAGATATCATAGAGATGAAACTCCGGAATAAAATCAAATCCCAAGAAGTACTTGGCCAGGTAAAGAAATGTGAACAGCAGCAGCAAGAACGGAAAGGCTACCAAGAGAGCAAACAGCAAACCTCCCATTAATGAATACCGCTGTCGTCTAAAGGTTTCAGTCTTCCGCATCGCGGCTGTACAGTCCCGGCCGATGAGAAAAATGAAATAATATCGAGCGAAAAAAAACGGAATATATCCCCTGAAATCAACCGGAAAAGTCTCGGTGCCAGTGGTCCGTATAGCTTCCGATATCGCGTCCCTCTGAGCCGGACTCAGGGAATCCCTTACTTTCGGATCTATTCGCTGTATGATGTGGTCGGTGTAAGGGTCCATTCTTCCCTGGTCTTTTACGATGCTTTTCAGCAACAACCGTGCCAAGACATACCCCCAAATATTACGAGACGACGACTCCTCGCACCTGCGATGAACCGTCAGTCGGAAAGATGTTGGATGGTTTGATCCAGGTAATCTTCAAAAGAGAATCGCTCTTGCACTCTGGAAAGACCTGCTTCGCCGAACCGTTGCGCAAGTTCGCTGTTCACGAGCAATCTTTTCAATGCTTTCGCTAATGCGCTCACATCCTGCTCTGCTACGAGCAATCCTGTGGTCTCGTGCCCCAGCCAGTCGGAAATTCCTCCCACGTCAAAGGCTACGACCGGTCGGCCGTAGCGCATTGCTTCCAGGCCGATCATACCGAAAGGTTCGGGCCATCTACTCGGGACCACGACGACTCTGGATCTCGAATAGAGATCTCCGATGGCATGATTGTCTATCCATCCAGCAAACTGAACTTTCTGATCCAGGTCCAAAGAATTGCAGAGTGTCTTGAGTTCGTGTTCGGCGTTTCCCGAACCTACAATTATTGCCCGGAAATCGCAGGATAGCCTCGCAAGAGCTTGCAGCAAGAGGTCTATACCTTTTCCCCGAATGAGCTGTGCCACGCAGAGCACTACCGGCTCAGCAGACACCGGTGTAATGACGGCAGGCTTGAACGGCACGATAGGCGGGAGAATGTGAACTTTTGATTCGCTGAATCCATTCTGAAGTAGTTCTTCTCTCATGAAACGGCTTCCCACCAGCAGGCGGTCGAGGCCGTAGTTGAGTCTCATTTCCCGGAGCTTGCTCTTGATGCTAACGTACTTCAGGCTGGACTTCGATCCGGCTGTTCTTTCCAAGAAGGCTAGATCAAGATAGCAGCGCCAACCTGCTTTTTCGCGACATACGTGTTGATTATGGAAAAAATATTTGTGTCTTCTTGGACAGCATAGATCGTGATCGTGCACCATTCTCACCGTTCGGACCTGGTTTATGAATGGCGTGCAAAAATC
Source organism: Desulfomonilaceae bacterium (assembly GCA_041740635.1). Classification (GTDB taxonomy): domain Bacteria; phylum Desulfobacterota; class Desulfomonilia; order Desulfomonilales; family Desulfomonilaceae; genus Desulfomonile. The sequence continues at coordinate 51,091 of JBGSLQ010000011.1, forward strand.
TGTCTTGAAAATTTTATGCAGATAAAGTGTGTCCGGAGACACGGTCTTCACGATAGTGTGAAAATCGTCCCCTTTTGAGTAATCTTCTCCTTGATTTATGTCCCGGCAGACGAAGACATCATCGAACAGTGACTGGTAACGATCGAAGTTTCTTTCAGCCTTTACGCCATAGGCCAGAAAACACTGATGTCCCCTGGACCGAAGGCCCTGAGCCGTAGAAGCGATGTTTTGTTCCACGCCCCCAAAATAGCCGCACTTTTCATTTACGAAGAGGATTCTCACGAAGAGCCTCCTCATAGATGGTCACCAGACGATTCGTGATCGCATCCCAACCGTATTCGCGACGGGCTTTTTCCTGCCCTGATTCAGCCATAATCCGGGACTTTTCCTGATGCTGTACGAGGAATTGGAAAGCTTGAACAAGGGATTGAGCGTCATTGGATTCAAAGAGAACCCCGTCCTGATAAGGAATGACAAATGACGGAATTCCGCCAATACGGCTTGCAATGACCGGCAGTCCGGCAGCCCAGGCTTCCAGGATGACGATTCCGAAAGGTTCGTGAATTGAGGGTAGCAGGAATATATCCGAGGCGTGATAAGCGTCAACCAGCGCTTGACTGCCGGCTTCCAATCCGGGAATCACCGTAACCCGTCTCTCGATATGTCGATCTTTGACGAAGTGCAAGAGCTCACCATAATAATCTTCATGGGTGACGGGACCGATGATGAGCAGGTGCACATTTTGATGGATATTTACCAGATCGGGAAGAAGCTTCACGGAAAAGAGTTGATTCTTCTGCGGATCGATACGACCCACGGTCAAGATTACAAATGCGTCCGCAGGAATTCCGTGGATACTTCTAAAAGCTTTTCCATCTCCGGATGCAAAAAGATCGGGATCGACACCGTTGGGGAGGTGAACCACTTTTTTTCCGGGATAGCTGCGCTGCGTCTTGACCCTCTCTTCCTCTCCAACACAGATTATTGCGGACGCATCATCCAATACCCTTCGGGATCCTACCCACCAACCCAGGAGTTTTCCCCATTCCAGGGTCCCTTTGGTGGGCTCTGTCCAGGTTACGGCTTCTTCCGCGGGAACGTCAAACATGCCACCGTGGAGAGATACTACGTATGGAATCCCTCTGTGTCGGGCTACGTGTCGGCCGATTCCGCCGGTTCGCTTTGCTGTGTGGAGATGAATGAGATCGAGATTCGGCTCGGATTGCAGAGCCTTCATCAACGAGAATGAAAAAAGATTGCCACCTTTTCGGTCCAGGAGCGCTCGCGCCTCACGACTGAGGCCGATGTAAGGATAGAAATAAGGCACTCGCGAAACCCGAACGCCCTCTATGCTTTCTTGGTCCACCGTTGCCAATGCATTCGGGCAAAGTATGCAGGTGTCATGCCTCATGGTCTGCAGTCGCTTGCAGGTCTCAAGGATGACGGTCTCAGTCCCACCCCAGTGACTTTTCACGAATCGTCTTGGAACGTGGACGATCTTCATTCTTTTATGCCTGTCTTTCCATGATCTGCAGACATTCTAAGTCCACTTGAGGTAGAGCGGATCTACATCGTTGACGATGAAGCCCACCATAGGCACGCCGACTTGCGCTACATGTTCGATGGATCTTTTGAGGTAAGAAGATGCACACGCTCTACTCCTGATTACAAAGAGCATGGCATCGCACCATTGAGCCACCAGCTCTGCATCCACGTAGTTTGCCACCGGAGGTCCATCAACCAGGATGACACTGAAATCCTCTGAAAGACTGTCCATAAGCTCTTTCATGCGTTTGGAACCCAGAAGGTCCGGAGTGACCGCGGATTCTACCCGGGGAATGCATTCGATCCCCGGAAGCACCGTAGGCCAAATAATCTCCTCGGGTCTGTCGACTTCGAAAGAAAGCCATTGTCCAAGGCCGCTAAGAGGTTTCTCTCTTTCGGCAATCATATAACGAAGATCATATTCGCTTTGATGAGACCGGATATCCGCATCCATAATCAGCACGCGCTCATCCTGCCGCCCCAGGCATGCAGCCAGGTTAGCTGAGACGAGGGTTCTTCCTTCCCATCGATCTGCGCTGGTAATCATTATCCTCGCGCCTCTCTTGGGAATCTCACGACGGACACGGACACTTATAATGCGGAAGATTTCGATCAAAGGAAAATGGGGATTCTCCGGCAACAAATTCTCGGCTGGCTTTACTTTGGGGATAATCCCAAGGACCGGTCTGGCAAATTTCGCCTGGACCTCCGCGCCTGATTTGATGGTAGTGTCCAGGAGCTCTGAAGCGAGAATGACTATGGACCCGATCATGATCCCCAGGAAGACTACTGCTCCAAAGAAGATTTTCTTATTGGATTTGATACTTTTGGTCGGAGGCTGAGCACTCGACACCAGAACAAATCCGGAATCGGGAGACTCGTAATCATTGCGGATCTTTGCCAGTAAATTCTCCACTTCACTCTTCTTGGATTCGGCTACAGATACATCCTTGCTGAGAGCAGCCTGCTGTTTTTGGAGATTCGTTAATGATTCCAGTTTGGATTTGACTCGTGCCACCTGATCTCCGACATAGGAAATCTTCTTTTTCAACGAAAGCTCCTGGAGGTCCATATCGGTGAGCTTGATTTGAAGACTTTGAAGGAGTTCCTGAGAGGGGCTCTTGAAATTCTCCTTCTGAGGAATCACTTCTTCTTCCAGTACCTTGAGCTGCCTCTTCCACTCTTTGATTTGCTCCGAGTCGATGGCCTTGACTTCCTGTCCTTCGTACTCAGCTTTGGCCTTCTCGTAATCTTGGCTGGAGATCAATCCTTTTTGGAAAAGCTCCTTGGCTCGTTCATAGGCAAGTTCATCTTTGCCGAGATCGATCTGGCTCTTTCGTTGTTCTTTGTCATCGTGGATCGCTCTTCGCAGTCGCTCAATACGGATATTCAGGTCAGCGAGACTCTTGCCCTGCGTCGATACGGATTGCTCCTGCGCAACTTTTTCCTTCAGACTTTCAATGCGCTCCTGAAGATTTTGTCTCTGAGCCTCCAGGGTATCGATTTCATTCTTTGAATTCGATAAAAGCAGTTCCAGAGACACGACCTGGTCCATGTTCCACTGTACTTCCTTACCCAGGTCAATTATTTTGTGTTCGGCCAAAAATTCCTGCAGCTTGTCGTCGGCTTGTTTGAATTCTTGCTGTGTCTTCTGGAAGCGACTCTCCAGACCCTTGAGCTCGCTTCCAGCATCAGCCCGGATCAACGCTATTTGATTCGCGACGAAAACATCTCGCAAAGTGTTTGCAAGGTTTGCAGCCATCTTCGGTGCATTCCACTGGGCTGTAATGAACATGAGAGAGGTTCTTTTTTCCACGCGAACGTTGAATACATTTGCCAAATCCTTGGGAGACACGCCAAGCTCCAGTTTTTCGCTTACTGCTCTCAGATTGGAGGGAATCTTCACCATCCACACTTGCGTGCTCACCGACGGGTTGCGGCCTGAAGTGTCATCTTTTTTTTCAGGAGCTTTGTGGAGCACGATTGTCTCCGCCTCGTAGGTTTGTTTACCGAAGATCAGTGCTGTCAGTATTCCCAACGCTATTGAAAGCACCACAGCGGCGGCCAAGACTTTCCACCGGAGAATAATCCCAATGAGCAGAGTTATCGGCTCGAAAGGTAGGCCGGGCGATGAGGATGCTTGCTCGTCTGTTTTCTTCTCGACCATTGTGGCGCTTCCTGCTCAGGCCGCTTTGCCGTGATGGGCTGCACGACGGCGGAACAGAGCACGTTTCAGCTTCTCTTTGAAATACGCCCTTTCCTTGGATCGAAAACCGATGCCCCAGTAGACCGCTCCAAAGACAGCTATTCCAAAAGCCTCCAAAATCGCCACCTCCAGGAGATTGGTCAAGCTCCGATAACGGAGCACCAGGAGAAACATCACGGTCATGACCAACGCAGGCACTACACTGGGCAGTACCGTTTCCCTGTAAAATTGCCACAAGGATCTGCCGTGAATCCGACCGGCATAGCGTTCGATGAGAATCACGTAAACCGGAACCGCGGCAACCAGAGTGGCCATGGATACCCCCACGATTCCCAGAGGTCGAATCAAGAGAAACGAGAGGATTATATTTACGATTTGTCCGCCGAATACGGCAAATGCAACGAATTTCTGCCGGCCTCCCATGCTGAGAAGGTTACTGGTATTGCTGTGTATGATAGATACCATAGCTGCGGAAGCCAGCCACTGACATACAGGTACGGCCATGAGGAAGTCGGGACCTGTCCAGGCAAGAATCAGCGGTTCGGCCAGAAGTGCCAGCCCCAATAATAAAGGAGTGGCAAAGGCCACCGTCAGCTTGGTTCCCATATAGTGCACCGCGCGTACGTTGGACTGCTCATCGGAACCGTGAAGCTCTGCAAATACTGGAGACAAAGCCCTCGTCAAATGAGAACAGAACTGACTCGCTTTTTCCGACAGTCGCATACCTATGGAGTAGATTCCCACCGATTCCAACGGAAGAAAAAGCTTGATTATCAGAGCATCGGCTCGAGTCGCAATCATTCCCGAGATCTGAGTAAAAGAAAAATACAGAGAAAAAGAGGTGAGTTCCCTCACCAGCTTGCGATCGAAATAACGGGGATTCAAGCTCAAGCCCGGGATTATTCGAGTGCTGTGTATCATCATGGCAAACATGGGAAGAACCCCGGTGACCATATTGACTGCCGCTAAGACTCGAATATCGGGGGCAATGGAAAGGAGAATCAGAACAGCGGCGAGATAAAGAAGGCTTGCAGCAACTTTGTATCCATTGGCGATACTCATCTTCTGAAAGCCTACAAGGACGCCGCGAAACATGCCCAGAGGGAGATACAGCGCCGATCGGACGCCCAGAATAATGAGGACCGCAGAAGCCATGCTCTGCTGATCCGCAGGGATTTGGAAAAGTCGGTTGAAGAAGAAGAGAGTTGCAGCAATACCGGCCATGACCACGAACCCGAGAACCACATATATCCAGAAGAGGGTGCATACGATCTTCTGGAGACTGTTCATATCTCCCCGGCCCCGGGCATCAGCCACGTATTTAATGACCGACGCTGCAAAGCCAAAATCCGCCAGCTCAAAGATCGCAAGAAAAGACCAGATCAAAGACCACAGGCCAAAGCTTGCATTTCCCAGTGTCTTGATGATGAATGGAATGAGAATGAGAAACGCCAGAGTATCTACGACGTCGCGTCCGTAACTGGAGAGGGTGTTCAGGAGAATGTAGCGGGATCTATTTTGTCTTCCCGCACCGGAAGGAGTCCCGGATGTTTCTGCCGTGCCCACTGCGGTCCCTTTATCGTCTTTCATACGCATTCTCCATAATATATCCCGTGGACACCATCACTCCCGATAGAAGACAAAAGAGATAGAACACCTGAGTCTGTCGAAAAATCCATTCCAGCAATCCCTGCAAGTGCAATGTGGAGAAGCCTATCAAGAGACCGAGCAGGATCGCCTGAAGATACTCATCCCGTGCCTTAAACAGGAGCACGACATTATGGAGATAGTAACGGGCTATGAACAATATGAACACCACCATACCAGGCCAACCGGTTTCTGCTGCAAACAGGTAATAAATGTGGTGTGCCGTGCCCAAACGACTCTGGCCCATTCTGCTCTCACGGAATTCCTCTTCATCCTTGATAGTGTCCCGTTCCTCTGCATAAACGTACCAGTAATAATCGGTATTGGCCAAAACCCATGAATATGCGTTGAGCCCCATACCGAATATCTTGTCGTTTGCCATAGCACGTGCGGCTTCGTTGAAATAAACTCGGGTCAGTTCTGAAGCCTCTGGCGCTTTTTGAAATCGCTCGATTATTTTCGGAGCTGCAACAACTCCCATGAGATCAACTAGCAAGAATCCTGCCAAAGCAACCGCCACTTTTCTTCCGGAGGGCTTTAAAAGTATGGAAAGAGCTGTCACTGAGGCCAGCGCCATTGCGACGATCACGAGGGAAGCCCTCGATTTGGTGAATATCACACAAACAAGGCCTCCACCTATAGCGAGGACAGCCCATTTGTTCTGGGCTTTGGAAAATTTTCCTGCCAGGAGGATCGCGAGAATTGTCGGAACGATCAGATCGACGTACATGGCCAATGTATTCGGGTGTGGAAATGAACCCACAGACCGATTAACTACTGCATGAGTGATATACTTGTCCCAGAGAACTACCCCTGACTGGAAAATCACCGCTGCCATTACCCCCGAGATGACGGCCTCCAGATCCTCTCGATCCCTGATCAGATTTACCGTGACCCAATAAAAAATGTATCCGCGGATGAATTTGTGGAGCGTAAACAGTCCGTACTGAGGTACTGGTGAATTGATCAGAGAAATGACCGATACAATAATGAGAAGTTGCCAGAGAATAGTGTTGCACGGCCACCAGATGATCTTTTCCTTTAGACCTCCCAGTAGTATCCACAAAAGGAAACCAAAAAATATAAGATCCGCGACAGTTACGCCAAACCCTCTATCCACTCCGCGATAGGCTACAAAAAAGACTTCCATGTACAGGGGCTTTTTTACGTAACACGTACTGAATGCCATGAGCATGATAAGTGGTCTGCGCAATTTAGGGTACGTGAAGAGGCTCAGGAGAACCGACGGAACCCCGATCAAGAAAGTGAGAATGCCCATGAGAGAGGCTGCGGTCATCCGGCTATTGCCTCAGGAGTGTAGGGTTTGGCGAAAGTCATGATTCCACGAAAAGCTTGCGCCAGATCCGCAGGACTTTTCGAGGTGAGTTTCAGCATGAGCCATCGTCGGCGGTGATATTCATAATAAAAACGGTGAGCGATTTCGGGAAAATCCATGTGACCGAGACCCGTGTAGAAAGCCGCCAGCAGGTCTTCTTTTTGGCTTCTCGGAAGCAACATATTGGCCAAGGCGAAACGGAGATTGTAAATATCGTTTAGAGGATGACTGAGTGAATTGGCATTGGCAAAATCGATCAATCCCACGCAACCGTTTTTCACATGAATATTCTTGAAGACGAAATCACCGTGTATAAAGGAGGGCACAATATTATTGCGGCGAAATTCGTCGGCAAGCTCTTGCGCAATGGATGACAGCCCTCTGAAAAGGGACGGTCCCAGAAGAGGCAATTTTTCGAGCCTGTTGGAAGAGTAGCTGAAATATTCAAAGATAAAAGGTGACGTGGCTGTTTGTGGACGCTGAGTTTTTTCGTACATACTTCTGATAAAGGTGCCGAGAATCCTCATCCACAGAACAGCCTGTTCGCGAAGGGCACCATCTTTTCGCGTCCGGTAAAGCACGTCACTCAGAGGATCGCCCTCGACAAACCCGATACACAGGAGTCTCTTGTCTTCCCGCAATCGAGGTTCCCCGGAATCCATGAGATTGGCTTCATTTTGAGCCAAATGATGATAGAAAGTGAGCGCTTCCGCTTCGATCCTCACCAGGCTGGGATCACCAGCCTTATACCTCTTAACGATGCGGGGTCCAGCCGGAGTGTGGGCATGATAGATGAGGCAGTATTTGTTCTCTTTTATGAGATCCAAGGATTTGATTTCTATTCCCAGATCCTGAGAATACTCTCTACAGGTTTGCTCATCCATCAGTTGAACCTGTTCCACACTTTCAGAAAAGCCGCCGTTCTCTGCGACCAATCGGCCACAGGAAGTTCGACCAGCCCCAAAAGCAGCGGCAGATCTCTATAGAGAATCTCTCTAGGATATTTCCAGCTCAAACGACCCATTTGAAGGTTTCGAGTCACATTGCGAAGAATGAGCGAAGATGAGTGCTGATCCCCCTCACGTATTCCGTGCCATTCGACGTATCCTTTGAGAGACGGCCACGTGAGGCCGGTTCTGACCATTTCCACGTGCAGGAACACGGCTCCCCAGAGTTCCGAAATTCTATGCAAATCCTGTTCCCGTAAGTCAGTATGCGGTATCTCATCAGGTCGAAACTTGAATTGGAGTGCTTGCCGATACAGTGACTGCAATCCGAATGCTCTGACTTCGTGCCGGTCTTGCTCCAAATTCGCGAAAAGTTCGTCCCTTCCCAGATATTGGGTGGTGAAACGCTCGTAAGCAATCAGCAAGGCATCACCCAGGGCCAGGGCACATTTGTAGTAGTTGCGACGCACAAAATCCGCATCCGGAGATTCTTCCACTCCTCGCAGTATACGGAGAGCCCACAGGACTCCTGCTCCTCGGTTCAGCAATAGCCGAGTGCCTTCAATGACAGGAAGCGGTTCCAGGAGGGAAGCAGGAGCGTGCCTGGAGAGGATGTCCGGAGTTCCCTTCAGTACCACATGCCCGTTCAGCAGGTCATACCACATGAGCCAATGGGGCCATTGCTCTACATCTTGAAGTGTGAGAGGCCTGCTGAAGTCCACGTGAATGTCGAGCTTCTTTCCAAAAGAGTGTCCGATGGCGTTGAGGCGATTCCAGGGGACTCCGTTCTTGCGGGCCACAATCAGTGTGAAATCGAGATCGTTATAAGGCATTTCTCTATCGTTTGCCCAAACAACCCCACCTTCTCCCCGGCCGTAGCCGCCTCCCAGGACAAGAGCCACGAGGTTATCTCCTAAAGACCTCTCAACCTCGTCGGCGATCTCGACCAATATTCCATGCAAGCACTGGTTGAATTCATCAGACGCGTTTCTGGAGTACACCGGGATCATGAAGATTTTTCCTTACGGCCTATTTGAAATCCCCGTCTTCGTCCCAGCAGTTGGGCAAAACGCAGGACGGGCGAATACATCGCGCCACTCCAGAGACCTTTTGACAGACAATAATTCCAGTCGCCCAGCACCTGTCGAGCATACGGAAGCAAGGAATATCGTAATAGGGATCCGTCCCAATTCGACCATGGAAAAATTCTCGCTTCAGCGAGACCTTCTCCGTAGTGTCGGCGGTAAAACTGTTGCAGGGTGTAATTGTGGGAGTGCATCACTACCGAGTCGGCAACGTAACGAATTGCCAACCCTTTTTGACGGGCTCGCCATGTCCAGTCGATATCCTCTGAATATTTCAAATCTTCATCAAATCTCTGCGTCTCCCAAACCGAACGGGAGACGGCAGATGAAGCCATCGAAAAACAATGCCTCCAATACTCTTGACGTGACCCGTCTCCGTACGTGTCTTCCGTGTCCTTTGCGAGCAGAGGATGGCAATCGGGGCGAGGGATCTGCCTGCCAAAAACGGCGGCAGTCCGGTCATTTTCGGTGACACCGAGCAAAAGGTTGCGGAGCCAATCCGAACCCTGGGGAGTGCAATCGGAGTTGAGAAACACCACCCATTCACTTTGGGAAAGCTCCATGCCTCGATTCAGAACACGACCCGGTACATAAGAGCCTTTGGGAATATTAATTATTCGATCGGTGTATTTCTGAAGTTCCTGAACAGTCCCATCGTCGGATTCATTGTCAAGGCAAATGAGCTCAAATGGGTGATCCTGTTCATGAAGCCTCGCTAGCGTATCCGAGATGATTGGCATGTCATTGTGCGAGCGCATGACAATGGAAGGATGCATGGTCACGTCCCTTTACCTATTCACATTCGCTTACCTTCGGCCGGTTCGTGAAGGCGCTCCGCACCGAAAAGCCTGAGACATAACATCAAGTCAACGATGAGTTACGAACCAAACGACCTGACAGCCTCGTCGCGAGTATCGAAGACCTGAAAGAACTTATCAACTCGGACAAGCTCAAAAAGATTCCTTACTTGCCTTGTTACGTTACATAACCTGAGTGAGCCATTCATTAGATTCAGTTTATTCGCGCACGACACCAGCGCCCCAATCCCCGAGCTGTCTATGAACTTGAGATTACCCATATCCAGGATCAACCTTGCATCAGGTATCAAAAAGGTTGAAATCTGAGACTTGAAATCCTTGACATTGTTCGCACTGAGGGACTCAGAGCAGATACGAGCGACCGTAACAGATCCGTCTTGCTCCAATTCGAAATACATTTCATCCTCTCAGAAGCGGCCCCTCTGAGGGCTTAGGTTGCCTCAGAAATCGGAGTTCAAGCGGTTGGATGCGGCAACTCTCTGCCGGAAGCTATCATAACACGTTGAGTCTCATAGTCAAATCTTATTCTTGGCAATTGGAGTAACCATTGGGTGTTACATGGTTCCGTAGCGACCAGGCATGAGCAGGTGAAATACTGCCGCAGATACGGCCATATTTACAATGGTAAATTCCGACATTGGAACCAATTGATGGGCATCGATATACCTCCGGAGAATGGGGTAAGGATCCAGGGTGTCGCGACTTTGTGGAAAACTGTTGTCATCTTTCTGGCTTGCGATGTAGTAAGGTTGATTATTCGGCAGGTGGGCTGCCGGACCGAATACTGGCAGGCCGGGAACTGGCTCTTTGACGCCGTCATGCAGAGAAGGATGATGTAGCGGATCCTGAGGAGATCTTGTGCCCAGCCCCGTAATGAAGCATATGGAGAGAGGATTGGCGCCGAGTTGAGCGTCCAGATTCAGCAAAGCAGCCCTTAAATACTTTTCATCCGCGGTGATGCTCCACGCCTGATAAAGAAGAAAAGCATATTTTGTGCTCTGGGTGAAAGCGCCCCAACCTATCCATTCCGGTACATCCAATCTCGCTCCATTGCGGTACGGGTTGGCATAGGTCAGCGCCAGTTTTTCATCAGCATGGCGGATCAGATTTTCTCGGATTTTCTTTCTTATAACGGCATTCCCCGCAGGCCACGCAGATCTGAAATAGGCCCAGTAGGCACATTTATAAAAGTGCTGCCATTCGTTCCATCCTCGAGGGTGATCCTTATTCTTTTCCCACCAGGATTCAAAATAGTCCCGGTAAATGGAACTTCCTGTGGTGCGATACAGTTCGGCCGCAGCCCATAGACGGTTGTCCAGGTCTTCCGAATCACGGTATTCGCCTGTAGTGTTTCCTGGTGGATTGTGGAATCCCCCATAAGGAACTGCTTTCGGATTCTGTTGGAGAAAATCCCAAGCCTTCTTCGCACGATCCAAGTACAGATCCGCTGCTGCCTTATCGTACGGATTCCAGAGTCTGGATGCGCAGGCAAAAACAGCAGCAGCTGAGCCGGTATCGTGAGTTGTGACCTCAAAGACATATCGCGGGGTAGCTTCATCGTGGGGCATGCCTTCGAACCATTTCTGTGAAGTCAATTTATGATAAACCCCACCATCAGGTCTTTGCATCCGCATCAACCATTCCAATTCCCACTTTGCCTCATCGAGGAGATCCGGTACCCCGTTTCCGCTCTCAGGTATTTTCCAAGCTCCGTCGGTAAACTTCAGCGGCTCGAGATCATAGGCAGTGAATAAGTACCAGAGCGCTGCGGCAGCAGTCGGAACGTACTTTCCGAAATCCCCTGCATCATGCCATCCTCCGTGGCCGTCCATCATGGCGCCCGGTTTCTCTCCGTTGTAAAGAGGAGTCATCGGAAGAGATTCGTGAAAAGCGGCATCGATCTTGCGGCCATGCGCTGAATACTCATGGTCGATAGGGCGGCAAAATCGCTTTTCCGCATAGGGCTCTGTCAAAGGTGTTCCGCAGCGTTGATAGTAAAAGGCTTTACTTGAGGCATATGCAGCTCGATTCAGGGCATCGTCCCCGATTTTGATAGGATCGGAGAGACCGAGGCCTGGAATACGGGCGCGGTAGATCCCTGGCGTTACAACCCTGGAGAAATCGAATGAATACACGTCCTCACCGGAAAGACACCAATTTGCAGCCTCCAATTTGAGAGGAACAGTGGCGACATGCTTTCCGCTTGACTCCTCAAAGATTGCAACGGAAAGAGCAGGATTGGGAAGACGTAATGCTCCATAAGGTACCGTGAACACCGAGCGCATTGTCTTTGAAATGATAGAGGACTCCGGGTGCCACCCGAGCGAAGGTTCCGAAAAGGAAAGCAATCTTCCATCGGAGCTGCCTGCCCACATCTTACGGGCATGCTGTCTTGTCAGGGTGAGGATAGACCGCTTGGTGCCACTTTTCTGCGGCTCGAATCCGGAGTTTCCCGATTCGGATTTTTTCCAGAGAAGCCCTTGGTCCCCTCCGATCCACACTCTTCCACCCGGATCGACCATTACTGAACGCAAAGTGGCTGTAGTAGCAGGAACAGTCTGAAAAATGCTCCAGCGGCCGGATTTGTGGAATAGAACCGTTCCCTGGCTTCCCACGGTCCAAAGTTGGTTCCTGTCGTCTCCAATGATTGCATAGAGATCCTCATTAATCGCCGGAGCATCTGAAAGCCACTCTTGGCCGTTCCATTTGAGTATGGTTCCGTTGTCGCCCACGGCCCACGCTCTATCTCCCGGTCCAGCCCAGACGCCCCTGAGAGTCGCCTTGGATGGACTGGGCACGGACCGCCATGAACCGTTTTCATGGCGAAGAATCACCCCACCTACGCCAACTGCCCAGCCGATTCCCGTTGGGCCGAATTGCACGGCAAAGAGATCTTGCGTAGTGGGAGAATCAACTTTATCCCATACCTTACCATTCCAATGGAGAATGATGCCGCCGTCTCCTACACAAAATATATCGTCTTCCCTCAGTCCGGAAACGCTTCGCAACGTCCGGCTCGCGATACTTTCGTCCTGTTTCCAGCCTGAACTTTGGTTCCAGGAGAAAATTGCCCCGTCATCTCCCACGGCCCAAGCGCCGCCTCTCAGGTCTCCCAAATAGCCTCCTACATAGCCGATTTTAGGTCCCTTGGGGAGATAACCCTCCTGGTTCACTTTGATGTTGGTGTTCAATAACCTGTCTTCGTCATAATGTAGGATCACCTCGGCGGGTTGCATTTGATTGCAGAACTCATCGGTAATGCCCTGGACGCGAACGGAGTACGTGTTACCATTCTTGAGAGGCTCCGGTAACTGAACGAAAACGGAAAAGCGAATGCGAGGGATGCCGCTCGGACTGAAACTCTCTACTCTGTAGTGAAGTCCGACCTCCCTGGGATGGGTGGAACTGGCATAAGAAGGATCGGTTGTACTTGATATAATGTAGTTTTTCAGTTTACGGACGCTTTCTTCGTTCCATCGCTTACTGAAAGTCAATCTCAGGATGGAATCGCTTTCCGGACAGGGAGCCCAGTTTCCTTCGGTAAAAAGAAATGGAGCTTCAGTCTGCCGAAGCACAATGTTATCGACATAATAATTTCGTTGCTCAGGATCTGCGTTCCAAACCAGACTTTCGACATTTCCTAAATCCCAGCGGTCCGTCGCGAGATCTGCGAGAGGAATCCGTACCAGTCTAAACGTGTCATCAATGACGCCACCGGTGACGTACTTCCGTATCTTCGCTGAACGAGAGTTGTGCTTCCAATTCCGGAAATGGATCTCCGGATCGCCTGGATCGGAACTTGGGCTGCGGATGTAGAATTCAAGGACAGAGTAGTCCGTAAAATTTATCCGTGATTTGTCGATACAACGGAATTTCAGAATGGGGCTATGCCACTTATCAGGCAGGAATTTCAAAGCATTACTCTGATTCATTCCCTGCGAAGTCGCATTCTCGATATTCTGGAGACATTCGGTTGAGTATTCGTCTGAATACAGAGCTTTTCCGGGATTGCACGGGTCGGTCCCATATAAGTTTGAAGCTCCTATCAAAAAGAGCAGGGAAATCAAAAAGATCTGCAATATCCGCATTCTTGTGAACCACCTTGTGAGCCGACAACCCAGAATATTTCAAAGAATAGAGATCTGCAACATCTTACATTCCACATGGTCTGTCCGGCATCTTCTCACGTTATTGCATTCCTACCTGCCGGATATCGATAAATAACTTGACCTTAGAGCTGCAAGCGGCTTATAATAATAGAAATCTTCTATTCTGATATATGAGTATCACTTGTATATATTTAAAATGCGAGTTCATCTATCCGGAATCATGAACAGCTTCTCCTTTTCTATGTGTCGGCTGCCCTGTGTCACACGCATATTGCAGGAACCAAACAGCCGACAACAAATGGAGTAGCACTTGGGCTACGGCTTCAACAAAAAAAACATGGCCCGCCTCTTTTTCATTCTGATTCCGGCCTGTATAACTGCATGCGTATTCCCGCCCCGGAGTCCCTGGTTCGATTATCTTTGGCCGACAAGAACTCCACCCCTGACGGATAACAAGGAACACGGGCAAAAGGATCTTCAGAGCAAGAACAAACCCGGGCCGATTCCCGCAAATTCGCCTCATGCCGACCTTCTGTCTGTCACATTATCGGAAGCCATTCTACTTGGCCTCTCAAATAATCGTCAATTGCAGATTGAGAGATTAACGCCTCCGGTTGTGAGCACCAGAGAAGAAGAACAGAAGGCTGTGTTCGACCCCGTAGTTCGGGCCGAGACAGAGAGGCTCCGGGAAAGAACGGATAAGCATACTGTCGGTCAAGATTTCAAAGCCTCCACAGGAGTCTCTCAGTTTCTCCCCACTGGGACAACTCTGGACCTGGAATTGGGTACGGAGTGGGCCAAGGACATGCCGTCCACTCAGGATCCCCATAGCGATTGGAAGTCTTTCACGAGATTGAGCGTTACTCAGGCACTTTTACAGGGAGCGGGCATTCCGGTCAATCTGGCCAATCTCCGTCAGGCACAGATTGACACTCAGATATCACTGTATGAACTCACGGGTTTTGCGCAGTTCCTTACTTCAGAAATCGAGAATGCTTATTGGGACTACTTCCTGGCTTTGGGGCAAGTTGACATTTACTCGCGCGCCCTGGCTCTTGCCAAGCGTTTGGTTCGGGAAACCCGGGAGAGGATATCGTCAGGACAGAAGGCGCGATCGGAAATCTACTTCGTACAGGCTGAGGCATCGACAAGGGAACAGTCTCTCATTGATGCCAAGAGTTTTCTCGAAAAGACTCGCATTCGGTTGCTCAGGCTCATAAGTCCGCCCAGCATGGATCTCTGGAATCGACCCGTGCGGCTCTTGACAAGCCCCGCTATCCCAAAAGACTCGGTAGAAGATATTTCGAATCATATTCAGCTGGCGCTGCAAATGCGCCCTGACATCAGCCAAGCCAGGCTCGCGGAATTGCGAGGCGAATTGGAAATCGTTAAGACTACGAACGGCCTGCTCCCAAAGCTGGACCTCTTTATAATGCTCGGAAGATCCGGCTATGCTCGTTCTTTTCCGAAGTCGACGTACGATTACACGGCAGGGGAGGGGGGTCTCGATTTCCTGGCGCGACTGCAGTTTCAGTTCCCTTTGTTGAATCGAAAGGCCAAGGCACAGTATAATCGGTCTGTACTACAGTTGGCACAGGAAAAAGAGGCAGTAGAGAATCTGGTTCAACTTGCTCAACAGGACGTTCTCCTGGCTTATGTAGAGATCCATCGAGCCAAAGACCAGATGGGAGTATCATCATCAACTGTCAGGTATCAAAGGGAAAAACGACAAGCAGAAATCGAAAAGTACCGACTGGGCACTTCCAATGCCTTCCAGGTGGCCCAGACAGAGAGAGATGCAGTGGCGAGCGAGATTTCGGCGCTCCAGGCTCGCATCGACTATCTCAAGGGACTGACTCAGTTCTATGTCGCTGAGGGTTCCCTCCTTTCCAGGCGGGGGATCGGACTTGTAAGAGGCGGTTAAGAGGGCTCAAGTTCAAGATACGAGTTCAATATGAAGGCATTTGAACTGTTGGCAATTCTTTATTTGTCAGGGGTTCCTCTGAGTCTGGCTCTCGATATCAGAGGACCGTATCTGACCGATCTTCGACCCGACCGGGCTATCGTCATAGCCCATACGAAAGAAGATACAGCCCTGATCCTGGAGTATCACGAGAAAACCAACCCGGATCCAACCTTAAGAGAGCAGTCTCAAAAGGCACGACAGCACGTTTTTCATCTTAATAATCTGAAGCCGGGATCTGACTATTCTTATAGGATTCTTGGCACGAAAGAGGGAACAGAAACTGGAGATTTTGAAACTGAGCCGCACGTTTTTGCTACTCCACCGGAGCATCCCGCCGGATTCTCATTCATTGCTTACGGAGATAGTCGCGATTCGAGCAAGATTCCCAAGCGACACAGAGCAGTAGCAAACCACTTTCGCAAGCATGACCCCGCATTCATCGTGAGTACCGGCGACCTGCTTATAGGGGGCAAAACTGCATCTTCCTCATTGTTCAGTGAGGATTGGACCTTGAATTTCTTCGAGCCGCTTGGGGGTGTAATCGATGCAATTCCGTTCTATCTGACTGTTGGAAACCACGATCAGGATTCTCCCCACGCAATCACTGCCGTTAGAGAGGCTTTTCCGAACCTGAAAAGAGCCTTCAACTACTCATTTCGACACGCAGACACTCTCTTCATTGTGCTTCACGTTGCAAACCAAATGCAGGAATTTCAGTCCCAAAAAGCATGGTTCATCGAGGAACTCGAAAAAGGACGGGACGCTGACTGGCGCATTGTGTTTCTCCATGTCTCTCCCTTCACAAATGGCAAATACCGGGAAATGGAATGGACTTTGGAAGGAAGAGCGGATTTCCTGGAAACCTGCGTGAAACACAATGTGGATTTGGTCTTGTCCGGCCACGATCACAGCTATCAGCGATTTCATCCGCTGCGTTCGGCCGAAAAGGATACGCACTCGGTCTTGTTCGTCGTAACCGCATTGGCCGGAACGAATCCGTATCCGGCTCAGGAAGATCCGTATACGGCGAAAGTGGTCAACAGAACCGATCACTTTTGTGTTATAGATGTTACCTCGGACAGCCTCACGCTTACCGCTTACGATAACCGGAACAAAGCTTTTGATAAGGTTGGAGTTTCAAAGACAGCAAGTGAGCCAGGGATGGTTTGGAGACCGTCTTTGTCACCTGGAGGAAATGCCGCTGTTCGGTGAGGAGAACATTCGTGCCGATTGACGATTCGTTCTCGTCTCATCCGAGGTGTGAATGAAAAAAATTGCCATTTTTATGTTTATTGATGCCATGGGCTGGGAGATCATCAAGAACAGGTCATTCCTGAAAGATCTTCTCCCACACAGGTACCGGGTGGAGATGCAGTTCGGCTATTCTTCGACGGCAATCCCGACCATACTTTCGGGTGAAAGACCGACTGTCCACAAACATCTCAGTTTCTATTATTACGCTCCTGAGAAGTCACCGTTTCGCTTTATGAAGCATCTTGGCTTAGGTCTCCTGCCTTCTTCCATCGCGGATCGCTGGAGAGTGCGTCACCTGCTCTCAAAATTGGTAGCAAGATACTGTGGCTACACAGGCTATTTCGAGCTTTATTCCATGCCTTTCATCAAGCTCCCTTATTTTGACTACATCGAGAAGACGGATATCTTTGTTCCGGGCGGTCTGAGCCCCGTAAAAAACCTTGCTGATATGCTCGAGGAGAAGCATATACCGTACCACATCTCCAATTGGAGACTCCAAGAGATCCAGAATATAGAGGCTCTTATCCAGGACCTGAGAAAAGGAGAGGTTCGATTCGCCTTCTTGTATACTGCTGCGATGGATGGCCTTCTCCATCGGGTCACTAAAGAAGGAACGGAAATAGACACCAAAATGCAGTGGTATGAAGAGCATATTCAGCGGATAATCAGGGAAGCCCAAGCCGTGTACAAGGAAATTTATTTCGCGGTATTCTCGGATCACGGCATGACCACGCTAACAGGAGTCGTGAACGTGAAACAAGCCGTAGAAAGCCTGGGTGTGAAATTCGGTGTGGATTATGCCGCTGTTTACGATTCTACCATGGCTCGTCTGTGGTTTTTCAACGACCGGACACGGCAGGTTGTTCTCGACAAGCTGGCAAGCATACCCCATGCCCATCTCTTGAATGAGGAAGAGTTCAGGCGATATCACATTGATTTCGAGGACCACATGTACGGAGAAACCTTTCTCCTCATGGACCCGGGATGGCAGATCGAACCTTGCGACATGGGATTGAAAGCACTCCCCGGAATGCATGGCTTCGCACCGGAACATGAGGATTCCTATGCAGCCCTATTGAGTTCCGAACAACTTCATGTAGAAATGAAGTGCGTGGACGACTATTTCCGTCTGATGACAGCCAAGATGGAGTCGCTATAAGTTTCTGGTTTACCAAACTCCGTGTGGCAACCTCGGAACAGCTAATCTTTGTCTTCTTCAATACCGGAAATCCGCTTCACGAGTCGAAGTACGTTCTTGCCGCTTGGCTCTGTCGTATAATGCATCTCATCCACGGTTTGTCGGATGAACCACAGACCGAGACCTCCATCACCAGGTTCATCGAGATTGGGAAGTGGGATGCTGTCCGGATCAAAGCTTCTTCCCCAGTCCTCGAATCGAAATTCCAACTGCTCCGGTTCCAGATGTATGGTTATTTGCACCTTGCCATTCTCGTTAGACTGATAGGCGTGCTCCAGAATGTTCACCAAAGCTTCATTGAAGATCAGCTCAAGTGAGTCGAGCAATTGCTCGTTTTTCGAAAAAGGTTTGAGCTGTTTCAACACCTGCCGAACAAACAGGTCCAGCGGTCTAATGAAAACGATATTGGACGAAACTTGGATAATGGCGGAAATATTTTTCATGTACCATCCGAAAGATACGGACGACCGTGCTGAGCAGAGGTACTCAATCCACTGAAGACCTATGCTTTCATGTCACGCCATGGAACCTGCTGAAGCCGTCTCGCGGGTACACCCGGTGGATCAGGAAAACGATCGAACAGCAACATCAAAATCATCAAATATTTCGAACACTCTGTGCAGACGTGTGAGTTCGAATAGCGTCTGCACCTGAGGTGAGGGCCTCGCTATCTTCATGTCACCCTTGTTCTTCAAAAGCACTCTGAGGGACGCCACCAGAGCGCCGCAACCAGCGCTGTCGATGAACCGTGTGTTTCCCATATCTATCAAAATCTTCAGGTTTCCGTCTTCAGCCAACTTCTTCACGGTGTCTTTCAACTTTGTTGCCACAACTGCATCCAATTTCTCTTCAGTAGCAAGGATCGTTATTCCTTGTCTTTCTTCAATGTTCACGGCTGCTCCTTTCGTTGAACCAAAAAGATACGGGAAATGCCAGATATCGAGTCATTGCCTTACCGAAAGATAAGGTTACGTATCGCCTTGAACAAGACTCTTGCATCCTCTTGAAAAGATCTTCTTGTCACGTACAGATTCTCTGCAATCACTTTTTCTTCTTCCATCGAATCGTTCATTCCTTCAGCGTCCACAGGAGTGAAAAGCCCTGTTGGAGCATCGAATCTTTGTTGAGCCCAATCTTCCGAATACGTCGACTCATCGATTTCTGTTAACGGTCTCACTCCCACCAGGGCCAGGCGCCCGCGAATCACGTCTATGAGACCCGGCAATCGTGAAACAAAGATGTTCGAATCAGCAAAAATCAGGTGCTCAAACGTCGTTCCCCTTACAAGACTCGCCGCTCCCGAGCTGAAGTCAAACTCCAGGACGGTTGCCCTGTCGAAAAACGGTTTTCCCCGCACAGCACGAAACACCCCCTTGGTAATCCAAATCGGAAATGTCAGGAAAAGCAAAAGAACGGCAACACTTCTGCCGAGCAATTGAGCAGTCCAGGGCATGACGAGCTTTTCCTGAATATTCGAGATCAAGAACGGATCGCTGACAGCCACCCAAGTACCAATCTTGATGTTGAGGATGTGATTGTCTGCCACAATGCAATTTTCTATGAAGGTCTGGGATCCGATATAGGCATGCTCCGCAATAAGCGAGGCTCTTACGTTCGCTCCTTGTTCAATAACTGATTTGTCTCCTATCGTAGAGTAGGTGCCCACACGCACGCCGGACTTAAGAACGGCAAAGTTGCCGATCAAAGCCGGTCCTTCCACTGTCGAAGTCGGTGCTATTGCCGTGTGATGTCCTAATCGGATTTCGCCCTCTTTGCGGCCAGTCAATTTGCCAGTCAATACGGGAAAATGGTCGCTCAAACAGGCCACATTGGCCGCCCACAGACGACGAGGGGAATCTATACGCATCCAGGAGCCCTGGAAGATCATATCGTTGGTTTGTCCTGCGAAAACTTCGGGAGCGTCTGCCACAAGAATTCCGGAATCTACCGGTTGCGGGAACTTAAAAGCGACAGGAGGGATGGACAATGCATCAGAGTCAGAATTCGCATCAAGTTCACTTTCGCACAACACGCGAGTCAGTCCCGCATTATGCGAATGGTGAAAGACAATCAGCTCTTCAAGATTCAGATCAATGCAACGCTCGACAGGCAGCAGAACCGCCGGGCCGTTTAATTTATCGGCCAACCGAGCTATAGTGTCGGATCCGCTACAGGAATCTTTGAATGTCCAGATTTTGATGGAAGCGCCCCATCTGGCTCCATCACCGACAAAGCTCCGGATCACAAACGGATGATCGACAACGGCTATGTGGATGTCCTTCAGACCGTTGAGAACACATAACTCTATTTGATTCTGTAGAAGAGGCAAATTAAGCAAGGGCAACAGAGCAACCGGCCGGTAGCGAGTTAAGGGGCCAAAGGATTCGCCGGACTGAAAACAAGTGAGAACGACCTTCATGTGAGCTTCCGATTTCAGTATGCACCTCTGCCAGAGAGCACAGCCGGGATTGTCTTCAAGAGTAGGATGATGTCGCCTCTAAGAGACTGGCTTTCAAGATATTGAACATCCAGCCTCACCTGGCCTTCAAAATTAATATCACTCCTTCCGCTGACCTGCCACAGACAGGTCAGGCCCGGAATGATCTCCAATCTTCGTCTGTCCGACAGGTCGTACTCCGCCACCTCTCGCGGCACAGGAGGCCGTGGACCTACCAGGGACATGTCCCCTTTGAGAACATTGAAAAGCTGCGGCAGCTCGTCGATACTCAGCTTGCGAATGACTCTGCCCACCCGCGTAATCCGGGGATCGCGTTTCATCTTGAAAATCACTCCTCCAGACTCGTTCTGTTCCAGAAGAGTGTCTTTCATCTTATCCGCTCCAACAACCATGGACCGAAATTTGTACATTTTGAAGATATGTCCCCATTTTCCTACTCGCGTCTGACCGAAGAATATGGGGCCGCGGTCCTCGAGTTTTATTAAGAGAGCCGTAGTCCCGAATACGGGTGACAAGATTACGAGCCCGGCTGCCGATCCGACAATGTCCATCAGGCGCTTGACCGCCCGACATCCCTCAACGACGGCTACCCAAACATTTCGCTTGAACAAGTAGTAAGCCCATTGGCGCAGGCCCGAGACTCGTACACCTCCTCGAGCATATTTTGCATAAAGCTGCTCAAGAAGTTCATGGTCGCGATTAAATGGTTTTCTTTCGAGTTTCATGCTTTCTTAACCATGCGGAAAATATTTCTTTTCGATCTGCTCCTCTGAACTATTTTACCGAGAGTAACAACAGAGTGATGTCATCGCTAAAGAGTAAGCTCCCGCTGAATCCCTCCACATCCTCTACGATGCTCGCGAGCAATTCCTCGGGTTCCATGTGCGCATTACTCCGGAGTATCCGCTTCAACCTTTTCTCTCCATAACACTCTTCCAGGCGACCATCCTTGAACGCCTCCGTTACCCCGTCCGTGAACATCAGAAGCTTGTCCTGTGGAAATAATCGAACGGTAGCTTCTTCATATTCTACTCCAGGGAAAGCACCCACCAGCATACCCCCTACTGAAAGTTCTTCGATATCGTTTGAGGCGTGTCTCAGTAGCAGAGGCCTTGGATGCCCTGCATTGGTGAACACCAGTTCAAGCGATGCCGTATCTACGACTCCATAAAATACCGTAAGATAATCCGAATCCGGAAGTACCCGAAACATTTCTTCATTTATCATGGTGAGAAGCTTTGCCGGAGACGCTGTGGCCGAGGCAAACGATTGAAAAGCCATTTTGAACATAGCGCCTATCATTGCTGAAGCCACACCGTGTCCGGACACGTCGACCTGAACAAAGCCAAACTTCGAATCGTTCAACTCTATGAAATCGTAGAAATCGCCACCAGCAGCCGAAAAAGGCTTGTAGAGGGCCGAGAAATGGAGACTTTCAGTTTCTGGATACTCCTGAGGCAGGAGCAGACTTTGGAGCTGAGATGCCGTTTCCAAATCCCGAGCCATAATTCGATTTCGATGTTCTATTTCCTTTCGTGCGGCATACAGCGCCAAATGGTTCTTTACTTTAATGGAAAGCTCCTGCTTGTCGTAGGGTTTCACTATATAATCTACCGCTCCAACTTCCAGGCCTTTTTCTTTGCTTTTCGAGTCTCTTCTCGCAGTCAGGAAAATTACCGGGACGCCCTCGTCGATGACTCCTCCCTTTAATATTTCGAGTGTCTGGAATCCATCCATGTCAGGCATTTCCACGTCAAGGAGGACGAGATCCGGCCGCTCGTTTCGAGCCACATTGATGGCTTCTTTTCCGGAGGAAGCTGTAACTACACAATAATTCGTACGAAGAAACGCCTCAAGCATTCGACGGCTCATCGGATGATCTTCTGCGACAAGAACTTTAGGTTGATTCATTAAGAAGCCCTGAATTGAAGGATTCCAAAACTTGTCAGTCGAACACACCGGATGATTCGCCCTCTCATAAACAACGCTTCAGGAGTAGATCTGTTATGAATGCCCCCGTTTGAAAACGTCGCGTTCTTATTGGGTTGTGCGTATGCAAGAAGCGTGCCGGTGATCGTTTCCGTTGGGCGTCCATCATCCGGATGGTCGGAGAATTTCGAGCCCCCTTCCTGGTATTTAGATTGTATAAGCGCTTTTTTGTCAAGGTTTATTACAGGCTTATTGAGAGAGAACTCCATCAGGCTGTGCAATCTACCGCATGGAGCTTCATCCCGGGCCGGGAGATCGGTTCATCGCACATCGCGATGGCCTTCCGAAATGAGGCAAGATCAGGAAAAAAACAGCGCACAGTATTTTACCTCCTCTCAGGCTCACCTTAGCCTAAAAAAGTAGTCATCAAATGTGCGGGCAGTATCCTTTCGATAGGTCTAAGATGCGTGTACCGGTCATTGGTCGTTGCGAACTCTGGCAGACGGGCGTGTTGATAGTACAGGTGGTCGAGGGTTCCTCGGTCAAGTCCGGACGAGCCGCCAACATAATTGCCAATCATAACGTGAACATGGAGAGGTAGAACGATAACTCCCTGTCTCCCATCTCTTTAGGATCTGAACGCTACCTCCCGTTGCCAAAGAGAGAAACTCTAAGGTTCTCACCGTCACATCGTATTTGTAGCTTATTTTCAATAGAATACCCTATAGGGTACATCCGTACCTAAAGCGAAATGCTTAATCCTTTTAGAAAATATTGTTGTTCAATCCGGACAGATGGTACATAAGTAAAGACACGCGCGAGATCTACCCATTTTCTACTCGAAGGGTCGTGATCTTGCCGGCTATGCAGTCCTGGACCTGCTCGGAAATCCACGAAATGGATGACAGACTTGGGCGGGAAAAAGTTGGAACTTCTCATAACTGAGTTGCATGGATCCGAAAGGGGTTTGCTCGCATGCGTTTCGAGTCGGAAGAACTGATCAGAAGGAAAATGTGCAGCCGCGGCATATCCGGCCAGGAAATGGAAGACTTCCTGCATAAAGTGCGAAAGGCATGCGCAGAACCTGCATTTGTTCCCTTGTCCGATGTTGCGACTCCCGGTCCTGATGTGCTTTTCAGTCTGGATCGGGATGTCGATCGACGCAGGCATTTGGAACAAAAGGGCTTGGGCCGCCTCAATCAGTTGTTGGTGATAAAGCTGAACGGTGGCCGAAGCACTACCATGGGTGGCAGCGTCCCGAAAGGAATTCTCGAAGCAAAAGACGGCCTTTCGTACCTGGAAATCGTGATGCATCAAATGGCTGCCCTGAATAAAGAATATGGGCTTGACATGCCTTTGATGCTTATGAACAGCTTCTTTACACACGGCCCCACCATGGAAATCGTCAGGAAGTCGGACATCCCTGTAACGACTTTGATGCAGAGTCAGGTGCCCCGACTGTTGCAGGACTCGTTCGCTCCTCTGGAAACCAATACAGACGAGGATTGGGTGCCTCCCGGGCACGGAGACCTTTATGACAGCCTGAAGAGGAGCGGACAACTGGAGCTCCTCTTGGAAAAGGGCTATCGGTGGGCTTTCATTTCTAATCTGGATAATCTTGCTGCCTGCCTGGAGCCATGGATATTGGGGTTGATGCTTGAAGAACAAATTGACTTCATCCTGGAAGTGACAGAAAGGACGATCGCGGACCGAAAAGGTGGTACGCCGATCTTTCAGAACGGACGGCTGCAGCTTCTAGAAATAGCTCAGGTAGGTCCCGAGGAAAGGTCCACATTCCAGGATATCCATAGATTTCCGTTCTTTAATACCAATAACATCTGGATCAATCTTCAATCGCTCCAGAATGTTTTGTCAAGAAGAAGTCTCGATCTCCCTATCATTCAGAACCAGAAAATCATTGCAGGCAGAAATGTAGTTCAAATAGAAACGGCTATGGGGGCGGCACTGGGCTGCTTCGACAACTCTAAAGCGCTCAGAGTAGGAAGAGAACGGTTTTTCCCTACCAAGAAGGTATCCGATCTACTCGTGCTAAGATCTGATGCATGCACGCTTGACCCACTGTACCGCCTCCAACGTAACCCGTTGAGACCGGATGCACTTGGATTCCTGCCAAAGGTTTTCTTTGCGGAGGATTTTCTCGATTCTCCTTTGGTCATGAAAAGCCGCTTTGAAAATCCTGCATCGTTGTCTCTCGTTCGAGCCGACAGCCTCGATGTTTACGGCCCTGTTTTTTTCGAATCCAATGTCATCATCGAAGGGAAAGTGCAAGTCAGGGGCAGGCAGGAAGGTTTTTGCCGGGTCGCTGGAGGAACGATTCTTCGGGACGAATGTTACCCACCAACGCATCGCGTAGAAAGCAAACCTCTGCCGTCATCCGACGGTACACTCTACCCGCTGGAATTGAGCAGAATGGTCGTAGAAAAAGTGTGGGGAAGTTCATCCATAGGATGGGATTCCTCCAATCTATTTGAAGGGTTAACTCCAATCGGGGAGCTGTGGGAAACTTTCGACGATCTGGAAGAAGGAAGTGTCATCCTTAACGGACTGCATCGCCTCACCCCCTTGAGAGAGTTGATTCATGAGCTTGGTGCTTCACTGGTGGGTGAGGAACTTACAGACTTCATTGGTCGCCCGTTTCCTCTGCTCATAAAGTATTTATTCCCTTCACAACCACTGTCTATTCAGGTTCATCCTGACGACGACTATGCCCTGAAACACGAGCAATCGAGGGGCAAGACTGAAATGTGGCTGGTGCTCGCTGCTACGGAAGAATCGTACATTATGGTTGGGTGGGAATCGGGGTTCGGCAAACAGGATATCGTGCAAAAAATCCATAATCAGGACTTTGACTCTCTGATGAACGTCATCCATCCGCAAATCGGAGACGTATATTTTATACCGTCCGGAACGCCTCATGCTCTGGGGCCTGGATTAACAGTGCTGGAAATCCAACAGAATTCAGATGTCACATATAGGCTACATGACTGGAATCGCGGGGCACACGATGGAACACTAAGACCTCTCCACCTGACAAAAGCGCTGGATGTGCTGAATTTCGATTACGTCCCCGATTATCGTATCCCTTCTCTGGTAACCACCCATGGGACCGGAGAATGCACGTATTTGTGTGCATGCAGATTTTTCGCGGCGTGCAAGTGGCATCTTTTGGGCACCACGAAATTCGAGTGCGACCCGTCACGATTCTGGGTGCTGAACGTCCTCTCAGGGCAAGGTGTTATCGTCTGGCCCAAGGGAGGGCAGGTCTGGATTGAACAGGGATCTACTATTCTCATCCCGGCCGGCCTCGGAGAGTTTTCTATCGAACCCTCAGACACGCTTACTTTTGTAAAATCGTGGGTACCCGACCTTGAAAAAGACATTGTTCTCCCGCTAAAGGTCGCAGGATATAGCGACACTCAAATTGTCACACTAGGAGGCGTTGGATCGGGAAATGATTTTCAAGATATTCTCAGAGATAATCGATGAGCTGCATCTTGAATAGTCATGCGCTGGGAAAGCTCAAGGACATATCGCTCGAATTGTCCGACGAATCGCCTGTTCTTATCGGCAAAGCCGATTTTGATTTGTGGATCACTCCGCAGGTGCGACATTGGATACATTGAACGGCCAACCGTCTGACGACCTGCTTGGAAGCAAAGCAGGGAGCCTTGAATCTTCTTTCCATGGAGCCTCTTTTGATGATGCTCGAACCACAGCAAGGATATCTCAGAGTCGTGGGATCTTGCTCGATGGTGAAAATGATCTCACATCCCACGTATTCGGTACTTCGATAGCGATACCCCACAATGTTCAAAGGTGATACCAAAGGCTGGTGGACCTGCTTTGTCCCCCTTCCAAGTCTTTTTCAAACCCCGGAAGGATCAAGCATGTCCTCTTTTATTTTTCAACTATACGTACGCAAATACGGGATGAACCAAAAAAAGGAATCTTTCTTAAAGAAAAGATTCCCTGATTTCCTTCAAAGCAGTATCAACAGGATTTCTAGGTAATTTCTGCCCACACAGGAATTGTTGCACCTACACGAAAGATTTCTATGTGCTCAGGGGATTCCAACAATTGTCCCAGTCGCTCCATGAACTCGTTCCTTCTCGGATCGGCTAACCATTCTTCCCATCTTTCCCGGCTGGCCCAGTGGCTTATGACGAGCACCTTCCTCGCGTCTGTTTCGCTCACGAGAGTCTCGCCCGAAATATAGCCTCTGCGAAGAGTCACCACTGACCTGAGTTCCATAAGCGGTTCGTACGCTTTTGGAAGTTGGTCTTGCTTGAATAACCTGGTGATTAGGACCTTTACTGCCATGATTGCCTCCTTCCATGGTCCATTTGGGAATACGACACAATTAGGCCGGCATTGCCAATGACGTGAAGGAACTTCCGGACGGGGTGTGGGCAGCCCACAATCCGGAACATATGACCAGTATAAATCCTTGAAAATTATTTGCTAGACCAAATTCAAACCCTGTTCCGCAAACAACGAACGGATATCGTCTTCCTGGAACTCGCGGCGTATGAATACGACCCTATTTACCGAGCGGTCGAGCAGCCTGGAGCCATCAAATGGTTCTATGTGGTACGAATGCCCTACGTGGCTGTAAAGATATGGGCGATTCTCCTGAATGATGAAACCTTTCGCACGTACTACGTCTACAGGCAATTTATCCGCAATGGGACGAAAATCTTCCACCGATCCCGAATGCCACCTGCATGTGATGGATATGAGCCTGTCCGGCGGAGTCACCTGTGCGGATTCGTCGTCCAGGATCCTGTCTACCGCCTCTTCCAGGGCCTCATCGGTCAGAAGCTCCGTTTTCTCGGCTGGCTTGGCGAAAGATACGCCGCTCCCCAGAAAGGGCAAGGAGATAAGATCGGCAACATTCACCCGGCCGTACGTTGTCTCCACAAATTTGGCCTTCGGATTATGTCCCAGAACCACTTTTTTAACGGAATCAATGATTGGCTTATCCACGAGATCGGTTTTGTTTACGATGAAATTGTCTGCCGCTTCAACCTGCTTTTCGAGAGAGGTAAAGACCTCGTATTGTTCCAGGAAGTTTGCTGCATCAATCACACACACTTTTTCCAGAGTTCTATACACTCCCTTGTATATCGGATGAAAAAGATCTCTGCCGATATCTGTGGGATTTGCCACTCCGCTGGCTTCGATGACCAGCACCTCAGGCTTGACTACAAAAGCGATTTGGTAGAGTGCTTTGATAAAGTCGCCCTTGACGCATGCGCAAAAGATGGATCCCCTGCTGATTTCGATCATCTCCAATTCAGGATCTTCAACCAATGCGCCGTCAATACTTTCTTCTCCGAATTCATTCATCAGCACGAGCAGCTTCAGATCCGGCGGAGTGTCTTTGAGCACGTGGTTGAGAAACGTAGTTTTTCCACTGCCCAGGAAGCCTGAAATCAAAAACACCTGTGTTCCGGGATCACTCATATTACGCTCCACTCCGTTTGGGTAATTCAGTCTCTATCTGATCTACGGTGAGCAATTTTCCGGTGGAAACTACTTCGTCATCGATGACGAGGGCGGGAGTCATGTTGACTTTCAAACGAAGGAAGACCTCCGGGTCGGCGACCTTTTCCGGCTTGGTATCTGAACCTTTAATTCGGCTGAGAGCTGTCACGACATTCTTGTACAGATCTTCACAGCGAGCGGGCACATCCTGATCCAAGAATTTGCACTTTCATGACGATTCTTTTCCGTTCGGCCGATCCGCTTTATATCAGCAAAATAAGCGAATAGCTTTTGTAAGAATCTTCGACGTTATGCATGATAGAGATTGATTTTCCGAGCCTCTTCAGAGTCTGGAACACGTCGATGGAACAAGCTTCCAGTGAGGGCCTTTTTTCATTCGGAAATTTGCATTGATTCGGATACGCGCATTCCTTACAGAGGGCGCAGCATTCGGCGGGAATACCGAACGCCTTGTAGTAGCCCATCAGGAAGAGCTTGCGTTCGAGGGCCACAGTAGATTTCCATTGTCTGATCTGTATACGTCGCTTTTCGCCCGAATTCCGATAGAAATGTTCATTGCAGTTTTCGGTGACCAGCAACAAAGCAGAATCATATTCCGCGAGGAGATCTCTCGTGGTCTCAAGGTCCGGAGCAGCAGGAGGACAGCACCAACTGGTATTATAATTGGCGCAGCCATAGCGGCATTTCAGGCCTACCCATCTCGCCGTAACAATATGAGAGGTCTCCAGCAAATGAACCTCGATAAAACCGAGATCCTTTGCAATCATTTCAATTTCTTCAAGAGCATCGACAGTCAGGTTGGACGGTACTTGCCTTCCGCGCTTTCGGCAAAGGCCTCTTAAATCAATCAGATCATCGTTTCTCACCGGCATGGGGTTACCTCGAGCGATGTATCATTTTCGGTTGATATTACGTCCTTATCCAGATCTGCAGCTTAAGATTCAGGACTCATTCTCCGGTTCGCATTCGAATTCGATACTTACGGAACTTGGCACATTTAACCCCAGGGCGACCTCCGCTGCTTTGATTATTGCCACCGGCACGGGGCAAGCCGAATGCGGTAATGTTTCAGTTGCAAGTTGAAATATTCGATTCCTCTCGGGGTTTGTGCTCATGATCTCTTTGAGCCCAAGCGGTTCCAATTGCTTCAGAATAAATGCCAGATCAGCGACAGACTCGCAATCTGATTCCATTTCTATGCAGACTGTACGCTTGTCTCCTTTGATTGCCTTGACCCGTGTCACGAATCCGCATGCACCGGCAGATATTTTTACGGTTGTCATATTGTCCTCAGAAGAGAAGCACTCTTTATTGCAGCAATCAAATCCTCTTCGGGTGGAATGTTGCATTCGAAGGCCAATTTTCCGTCAATTGCCATTGCCGGGAGGCTCTTTGCATTCAATTCTTTCAAGCGAGTCATCCCCTCGCGTGTCGGAAGTCTCCACTCAGGATACTCGATCTGTTCCAGGACTTCCTGCGGTAAGCCCTTTACCGCTGCGACCGTATGGACGCACGCGTGTCATTGCGAAAAATCTGTAACCAAAACCTCGTCACAAGTTTTCGTATCCATTGGGACTCCACTGTTCGGCGAACGTCTTCCGGATTCTTGACAAGTTTGATGCAACATACCTTGCTTATACAGTATAACTTCCGCACTGCTGCCGTCAAGTTACAAAGAGAAATCCGAGATTCAGTTTAATGGCTACCTTATTCCTATCCATCATCACCGGAAACGGAAAGGGGAGACCTCTTACGAGGACTCCCCCGGAGCATGTCACTTCTGATGTAGTACCTCTGGCGGAACGACTCCTTCAAGGTGAGGGAATTCGTCCTTCATGTGAGGCAATTGCATTGCTTCCATGAATTGCTGTTGAAAATCGCTTTCCACCGTGAGTTCTATGTACTCAACGTTGCGAGAAACCCAATTGGCTTCGGCTCTCTTTTCACGATTGAGAAGAGCAGCTCTGGCACCGTCTCCTGCTGCATTACCCACCGCGAAAACCTTCTCCAGGTCACAATCGGGAAAGAGGCCCATAATAAGGGCTTTCGTCTTGTCAACATGGGTCCCGAAGGCACCAGCAATCTTGATCGTGTCAACTTTCTCCAGGCCAAGCCGTCTCATCATCAGCTTGCATCCTGTGTAAAGCGCACCCTTGCCTAATTGGATCTGGCGAATGTCCTTCTGGGTTATGACAACATCTTTGCCGATGGAAGTCTCATTAGCCCATGCAATCACGAATTCCGGTTGTTTTGTGTCGGGATTCACCCTGTAGCGATTGGATTTTTGGGACTTGCTGAATCTACCGCTCTTCACAATGACTCCCGAAGCGTACAGTTCAGCCAGCACATCAAGAATTCCGGAGCCGCATATACCTTTCGTCTTCATGTCTTCGGGCTTGGAGTATTTCCTCCAGGCGTCTCGTCCAATGACTTTATAGTCTACGTCGTGACTCTCAGGATCGATGTGTATTCTCTCAATAGCACCTGGAGCCGCTCGCATACCATAGCTCATTTGTGCTCCTTCCAGAGCGGGACCGGTGGCGCATGAACACGAGATCAATTTGCGGTTGTTGCCCAGGACCAGTTCGCCGTTCGTTCCGATATCGATGAGCAGTTGGGTCTGATCGTGTTTGTACGGCTCTTCTGCTATGAGCACGCCCACATTATCGGCTCCGACGAAACCGGCTTCGTTCGGGAGTATGTGCACATAAGCAGAATCGTTTAGTTTTATTCCGAGATCGCGAGCCCTGATATCCAGGCTGCGATGAATAACAGGTGGAAAAGGAGCCAGACCTACGAATTCCGGATCGAGTTTCAGCAGAATGTGGTGCATGGCAGTATTGCAGACGATGGTCATGTCAACGATATCCGCCGGACTCAGGTTCAGGTATTTCGACTCGTTCTCCTCTTCGGCGTGTGCTTTGACATCGGGTGCCTCTATGATTTCCTCCGCTTCCTCGGCTTTCTTCTTCTTCCGTTTTTTCGGAGGATGCGTGCTCTCGCAGGCCTCAACCACCAGCTTGTTCAAGCCTTCTATGAGATCGTTGCTCATGGTCTCGAGTCCGCCGGGATTCATCATATGATAGGTGATGCGGGCCATGACGTCTTCGCCGTATTTGCACTGCGGATTCATCATGGAAACAGTCTTGATGACCTCCATAGTGCGTAGATTGCACATGTACGCTGCAACGGTAGTCGTGCCGACATCAATGGCAATACCGTAAGAATCCTCGACTTTGCCCGGCAATACCCGCACTATTTCTTTGTCCATCCAGACAGCGACAGTAACACCCCAGTTTCCGTCACGTTGACGTCGGGGCAATTTTCTCAGGGTCGGCCAATCTATGTTGAGGTCCTTGAGCCCGTAATTTCGCTCGAGTTCTGCGCAGATTCGTTCAAAATCGCCCGCAGGCTCTTCGAATGTGGGCGGAATCACCTGGACATGATATTGCTTTACAGCAGGATTCCAATCAATATGAATATCCCTTGCAGCCTTGCTGACGACCTGCTTTCCGGCACGGGCTTCTTCGGGAACGAATACCAGCATGTCTCCCTGGACCTTGGCCACACAGGCGAGACGGTATCCTTCTTCCTTCTGAGCCGGCGTGAAGAATTTGTCCTCTTCCTCTTGCCATGCACTTGCATGAGAACGACTGGAGGTAATGGCGAATTTCTCGTAGGACCCTTCTTCGATTCTTACTTTGCATTTGCCGCAAACCTTCTTTTCGCCGCAGAGAGCTTCAATATCGACTCCCAACTGACGCGATGCTTCGATGAGGTTGGTTCCTTCATCGACCAAACCTCTGCGTGCTGATGGTTGGAAGATCACCATGTACTGTTTTTTACTCATTCCGCAATTTCCCTTCTTTCTTGACTGTAGCTCGTATGTTTACGTTCTGTAGCGTGCTTCTCGATTTACGGGCAGACGGAGATCAAGGGCCTGCCTGTGTCTATGCTGCTACCGGGGTTTGTGGGGAAGCATGCTCAAGTAGTCCGCCGCAGTTTGAGCTGCCAAAGCGCCATCTGCCGCTCCAGTCAGGAACTGACGCAACGGAGTATCCCTTACGTCGCCCGCAGCAAAAACTCCGGGGATTGAAGTGTTGAGTCGAGCATCGGTAATGATGTACCCGATCGCGGTCAACAAGTTTGCCGTTCAAGAATCGTGTGACCGGCGATTGTCCCACGCCCACAAACACCGCATCCACCCCAAAAGTTTCAAAATCCTTTGTTTCCGTATGTTGCAGAGAAAGGCAGGTAAACCCCTGTTCACCGATGATTTCGATCACAGAGCGTTGAACGAGAATACTTGCCTTTTGATTCTGCAGTAATCTTTGAATGAGCACCGGTTTTGCCCTGGGTTCCGATCCTCTCCTTATAACTGTAACCAATTCGGCATGGGGCAACAGGGCCACGGCAGTATGAAAGGCAGTATCACCACTCCCTATTACGGCAGGTCGACGACTGGACACTGTTCTGAGCAAGGGAGCATCATAAGCGGTATAGTAAAAGACGACTTTGCCTTCTAACTTGGAGTCTCCGGGAACCTCAAGTCGGCGAGGCTTGGAACCAACGGTTACGATGACTGCTTTGGCCCTAAATACATCGTCGTTGACGTCATGCCCCATCCGGTTTGAAAAGGCGCCGGTAATTCCTCCCCGGAACTCCGGATAATTAGCGACCTTGTAATGAAGAGTGACTTTCCCGTCTGGAGCATATCCTCCGATCATAAGGACATTAAGTCCTGTGGGGTGCCCACAGGTTCCAGCAGTAAGACCCGAAGGTTCGGCACCGGTTACCAGGAGATCGTACAGGTGGGTGTTCACTGTTCGCTTTCCCATTTCAAAAGAGCTTCGTCGAGAGCACAACATAGCTCATCCGGCCCAGGGATTTCGTCCAATACCAAGCGACCGGAAAAGAGAATTGCCGGCACGGGAGGCGTCCCCTGTGCTCCTTGCACAATGCAAGATATCGAAGTGCGTCGGCAGGACGCTTTGTCTCCTGGACTTTTACTTCAATGCGGCTTTCGTACCGAGGAGCAACATACTCCACAGCCGCAATCGCATACTCGCGAGGGACGCAGTAAGGCCTTTCGGA
Source organism: Desulfomonilaceae bacterium (assembly GCA_041740635.1). GTDB lineage: Bacteria > Desulfobacterota > Desulfomonilia > Desulfomonilales > Desulfomonilaceae > Desulfomonile. The sequence continues at coordinate 84,212 of JBGSLQ010000011.1, forward strand.
AATGACCTCTATGATGAGCGGCGCCTTGCCACAATCCCAAGTCTTTCCTCAAACGATCCGACCAATTCGAAACCGTTCAGTACCCCGTGTCCCTAAACCCTGGCACTCCCGAGGGTGAATCCGGAATGTCAGGGTTCGGATTTCGGGAACGGAGAAAGGTTATGCATATCCAGGAGTCATCAGTGCAAATCAGTCTTACGCTCCGGTTTCTTTCAGCTTACGCAATTGACCGATCATCTTGATCGCTTCTTGCACAGCGTTACCTGCGCTCTCGGCGTAACCGTCTGCACCAAAAAGGTTCGCCACGTCCTTGGTCACCGGCGCTCCTCCGAGCATGATGGCGACATCCGGATTCTTCTCTTTAATCATGGCAATGACTTTTTTCATTCCCATCATCGTCGTAGTCATCATGGCTGAGAGAGCTACGATTTCAGAATCCGTGCGGAGCTGTTCTTCCGCGAATTTCTCCAGAGGAACGTCTCGTCCCAGGTCATGCACGGTAAATCCGCCAACGTCGAACATCATCTTGATAAGGTTCTTACCGATGTCGTGGACGTCGCCCTGCACGGTGCCGATTACCACTTGCCCTTTCATTCCGGACCCTGTGTCGATTTTCAGATGAGGTTTGAGAATATCCAGGCCGGCGTAGAGAGCGTCGGCGCACATCAAGATTTCAGGCACGAAGTACTCTTGCCGATCGTACAGATCGCCGACGATCTCCATACCGGCGGCCAAGCCGTTCATGATCGCGTCGTAAGCGTCAAGTCCTTCTTCCAGGGCTAGATTGGAATATTCCTTCACCTGGTCTTCCTGATACTCGACTACTCCCTCCGAGAGATTCTTCAGAATTTCTGCTCGTCTTTCTTCTGACACCATTTCGTTTCCTCCATTCAAGACTTTTCTATGGCTTATATTCTTCCAACTGCAGGTGTAGGTTTCTTCCCCGCTTCGCGAACGGTGCGAACCCAAGCTTTCACGTTCTCAGGTTTGACATCCGGCCAAATGTCGCATCCGGGCCATACTGCATCCACGCCATCATTGATGCAGCCTTCGATGATTGCGGGCACTTCTGAGGCTTCTTTTTGACACAGGGTGCCATACGGGTCAAAGTTGCCGAGAAGGAGCATGTCATTTCCGATCTTCTTCCTTGTTTCAACCAGATTATTCTTCTGGTCGAAACTCAGAGCGTCTGCCCCGCACTCGTTCATGAGACCGACTATCAAGTCCGTCCCTCCGCAGATATGCAGAATCTTGGGAGATTTCAACTCAGCGAATATTTGCTGCAGATAGGGTTGAATGAGCTGTTTCCACATGCGCGGAGACAGCAAGTCGGTTCCGGAACCCATTTCCCGTATAGTCATGTAGTCGACGCCCAAGTCCTGATAACGCTTGGCCACATTGATCACGACTTTCGTCATTTTTTCCATGAACGCTGCGACCTTGTCGGCTTCTTTCTTGATGCCCTTGAGCAAGAGATCAAGTTCGATAACCTGGCCGCCCAACGTAAAGGGCCCTAAGACCCAGCCGCCAACAGCGTATTTTCCTTCGGATACGAGCATCTTCAGGGCGTCTTCGACGACAGGCATTCTCGCCTTTGTCGCCCAATCAGGATTGATGTCGACCGCATCGACATTTTCCCACTTGGTCGGAACGGTCGGATAGAGAATTCCCTCAGCGTCAGCATATGTACTGCAACCCCTTCCCATGGCTTCGGGGATGGTGCACATATCATAGGGCACGATTACGGAATCGAACCCAAAGATATCCGCACTGTAGCTTGCCGATTTGGCCAGGTTTTCAGCAGAACCATGAACTGAGGCAAAGGGTATTCCCATTTTTTCGATAGCTTGAACCGTGACCATTCCCATTCCACTGAAAACGGGCATGGTGTCAACAGGTTCACGTCTCAGCAGCTTCTGTACCCGTTCTTTTGGGGTCATCGTTGCCATATACAAATTCCTCTCTTCTCTTCGTTTTCATTCGGGAACAGTGTCATACCGGATGGTAGCCGGACATTGTCCCGGAATTTTTCAGATCGACCACTACATAGTTTTGAGTTGCTCCACGAAGTCCGGGAACAGCTTCTTGAGGGGATGGTTCTCCGATTCCGGCAGTTTCTTCGTTTCACCGAAAACCAGGGTGGCAGTGAAAGCATCAGCCATTGCGACTGCAGGAAAAATGCGGTCGGAACCCGCCATGGGGCCGGAAAAGATCATGTCGTGGTACAGGGTTGAAGATAAGGCTTCCAATGCTGCGTCAGCACCGGCCCAACCCTTTTGACCCCACATTTCACGTGCGGCTTTCCACATGTACGAACCATTGGAAGGTGCACTTCCGCAAGGAAAACCCCATTTCTCCTTGATAAGCTTGTTTGCCAGAGAGCAAAAAGCTGTCGCAGGCCCATTCATGACTGAAGTGTCAACGAACAGGCTTTCGAATTTGGCTCCCACCTTTTCAATCGCGTCCAGAAGCTTCTGAGTCCCGGAAATGCGCCCGGAAGGCATCTGATCGACGGGATCGAAGGCTACCAGCAATACGTGTTTGACGCCGATGGCAGCTATTTCTTTGATTTCGGTCTCAAGATCTTTTTCCCAGACGGTGATGCTGTTGTAAAACATACGATCCAGCAGACCCTTTTCTGCACAATATGCAGCCGCTTCCAGTTTCGGTTTCATGACCCATGCGTCTATGCAAAACGGCATGCAAGTCGTTTCAGTATAAAAATCTATGTAGCTCTTGAGCTCGTCGCCCTTTGTGCCAACAAGGTCCGCCATGTAAGGAACGCCGGTTTCTGCGCAGAGTTTGTCACACATTTTTACAAGCTCGGTGGCGCGCTCCCTGTCGAAGCCTTCCTTTCGCTTGCCCTCAAAAACCTTGTCACCTTTTTGAAATATCGAAGGAACAATTACTGTCGGATGCTCGCCCGGCTGTCCGCCAAACTTTATTCCTCCGACCTCGCATACTTTCTGCTCGGTCTCGAATCTGAACATGAGAATCCTCCTGGGGGGAGGCGGTCTGCACGTTCAGACCGCCTGTACCTAGTATATGAACTTTCGCCTGAAAGGACGTAAAAGCCCTGAAAAGCGCTCGCTTACGCCTCGCTGCGTGCCTTCATGCCAGATTCGGCTCCGGCCGAATTCGCTTGGAGACTGTCGAAATCAAACGCTTATCTCTCAGCATTCTAAATTCTTGGTGGCCAATTTCGGGCTGGGCCCAGGGTCGGCTATTGGGCCGACATGCTCTTCGTATTGCGCAATAACGGATTCGAATAAGAGATCTCCCTGAATTCCAATGGTCGGAAGCACCTTACCGTTCATCTCGATGAGCTTACCGGTTCCTTTCTTATTCTTAATCGACCACTCTTTGTATTCGATTACATCCGGATTTCCGGGGGTAAAGCGGCTATTGATTCCGTCATGTAACCACAGGCCGCGCACTGAACACTATCCAGGGGGAGGACGTCTATGATTATTTTGTGGGACATGACTTTGCTCTGATTACTTGACCATGTGGTGCGGATACTTCGCGTAATATGTATTATAAAACTCAACCGCCTCGATAGCTTGATCCATATGTTCCACCGGGACATCGTAGGGCATGTCTCAGCCTGGGGCGAAAACGAAGCCTGTACTGCCTCCTGCGGCAAGAGCAACAATGGCGTCTTCGCGAGGAGATATTAATCCAAGAGACAAGGCGAGCGTGAGTTTGAGATTTCCTCCAAAGCCTACCTTGTGCTTCAAAGCTACGTCCCGCACATAGTTGAGATTAAGTTGTTCATCGATGGCGAATCCATCGGTTCCAACCGTAGCGACTTCTTCGAGCACCTTGGTTGCATCTCCGCATATAAAGAAGCTGGAGACTTTACCGGCTTTTTTCGCTGCTTGAATGGCCGGTTGAGTCGCAGGACTAACGAATTCGCGGAAAGTTTCAGGTTTGATCTGCGATGCAACAGGATCGGTAATCGCTATTACGTCACACCCGATCTCCTCAGCGTAAATCCTTGCAGCTTCACCCCCCACTTCTCCGCTGAAATCAATGATTTCCTTTGCTACAGCTTTATTTTTGTATATGTCGGTGAAAATGCGAACGCCTCTTAAATGGCTGGCCAGCGTAAGAGGTCCGCATAAAATGCCGTAAAGAGCAACATCCTGTAGCGCTGCCCGGACTTTTTTACCCGCTTCTATAATCACAGGCCAGCGGCCGTCTTTGGGGCCTGGAATTTTCAGACCGCATTCAGCCAGAGTTTTCTTATCCAGTGGATGTCCGGTGATTGACGGGGGATTGTCAGACCACCATTTGTGATCGCACCCCATGGAAATGGCTTCCACGGAGAGGTCGAACAGGAGAGGAATTCCGTCTGCCTTGTACCTTTCAGCGGCGAAAACGACACCTTTGGCAATGAGATCCGGGTCTTGAAGGAACTTGTCCGCAGGTTCTCCTATGAGAAAGGCGCTATGTACTCCCGAATACGGTACCCAGGGCACTTTCTCAGTGGGAAGCCCTTTCACGGCATTGATAACATCCTGTTTTCCCATTTGCTCTCCTGAAAAGCTTTGACGCTGATAGTGCGTGATACGCTTCTTGCCGCAGTTGCCTGGCGCTACTTACCGGGCCTCCTTTCAGGAGCCTTATTACACAATGCAATAAGAAGTCTGGACAGTCATGGTGAAAGGTTAACCGACGAAGGCTATGTTCTATGTTAAACGTTTTATGCCGTGGACGCGAGATTCTGAGGTTTTCGAATTCTTAATTATGAACATACGTCCAAGCAGAGTACCCGTCAAGATCTAATTAAAGTCTAATAAAGTCTAAGTCACGGATTAACTTTCTTGAATACGTCTAAATTCGTTATCACAATGATGTTTTGGTAATGACTTGATATTAAGGAACATAACTGTTGAATTGCTCAAGACTATACCTGGTAAGTCAGTAAACGTTATCAACAGTCGTGCTCAAATGGTTTAGACCTGAGGCCTTGTGCATTGAGTAAGAAATATTCGCTCACCGCATTTCCGCGGGAGCGTACTAACGTGCATGCCGCGCTGGTCGTTCACGAATTCGGGGAAATGAACAACGGTATTTTGCATCTGCATACCCGTGAAATCAGGATAAATCGATTTTTTTAAGGTAAGCACTGAGGTTTCTGTCTTTTTGTGAGATTCCAAGTTTCTTCCGGATAGAAATTCGTTGTAAACGAATAGTATCGGGACTCTTGTCCAAAATAAAGGCTACTTCTTGTGTTGTCTTTCCCAAACGGATAAGCTGAGCCACCTCACGTTCCTTTTCCGTTAATCTGAGCCCCGGATCGCTCTTGTTAATTTCACTTACTTCGGGTGCAATTTTCAGTTCTTGCAGCAAGAGCTTTGCCTGGGTCTCTACGGTCTGCGCTTTGTTCTTGTTCTGAAGAATTTGGAATAATCGATCGGTTATCTTATGTGATAGATCTGCTGCAATGCGTTCGCACGCCATTACTCTTTCGGTCTCGGCATGCCTCAGGAGTGTGTTGAGAGCGAAATTCTTCTCTTGAAGCTCCTGACTTTTAGCAGTGAGTCGTTCCTCAAGACGTTTACGTTCGGTAAGGTCGTGACACAACCCTACCGTGCCGTAGATCTTTCCCTGATCGTCTTTGAGCATTGCGAAAACGGAAAAAGCGACCCCCCGGGAACCATCCTCACGAACAAATTCGTATTCACCTTTCCAAACGTCTCCATCCCGGAGAATGTCCCGTGATTGTTGCCGCAATTGGAGTCCGTCAGCTTTTTGAGTCAATATGTAAGCAGACTTGCCGAGAATCTGCTCCTTCGTGTACCCGAACATGCGTTCGCTCGCCGGATTCCAGTCGATGATATTTCCGTCAAGATCCGTGACAATGATAGCTTCTTCCATATGGGAAAATATATGCCGATACTGCTTGAGATGAGTCTCTTCATCACGTTTGGCAGTCACGTCGTGAAAGAATAAGGCGACCCCGTCTCCCATTTTCCCGAACCAAAATCGAATGAGCTTTTGTTCGACTTTTTTCAGTTTGAGTGTTATCCGAACTTCGAAGTCTCGGCATTGACCCGTTTCCGTAACTTGTCGAGCATGATCTATCAAAAGTTTTGCAGTATTTACTTCCCTCAATACACGTGTAAGTAATATTCCGGGCCTGAATGCATCTTCAAGTCTCAGTAGCTTCACACACGCCAGATTCATATTCATGCATTTAAAATCATGAATGCGTCCGTCACCATCCCGAACTGCCTGCAACAAAACAAAGGGTCGCGGGATTTCGTTTAGAATTCTCTCGGCAAACATGATCGGCGAATGGTTTTGCAGGGCATCGGAGCGTAAGTCTTCGCGAGGAGCCAGGGCAGCCAGAACGGCCCATTGCTCTTTTATTCCTGTTGGTACCCGGTTCACAAAGATGTGTTGGAGGATATGGCGTCCCGGTAGTCCTATGGGGGGTATACCAATTTCATCAGACGGAGTATTGGAGGCCGTCTCGCACAAGAATTTGTGCCACAAGGAAGCTGTTTCTCGAGGCAGCGGAAGCTCCTCAATTTTTTTCCCAACCACGTCATTTGAACTCAGCTTGCTCGAAAAAGCTCGGTTCAAGAGATTCAGTGCAGCGGTTGAAATTCTAATGAAACCTTTTGCTGGGAGATACTTGTACACAGCGAATGCGTCGGATTCGCATAAAAGCTCGTATTCATGAATCGATCCGAATTCCAGAGGATCGAAGAAGAAGGCAGTAATTTGTCGTGCCTTACCGAAATTATCCAGCAACACAATTGCCGTCATGGATAGGGTGAGAATGCGTCCATCTTTACGTTTGATTTTCAAGCGCATGTTATCTCGCCCTATTTTCTTTGACCAGAAAACGGAAATAGAGTCCAAAAACGTTCGCAGGATCTCCTGGTCAACGAGTACAGCGTGGGCCCATACCTGTATATGTGCGACTTCTTCCATGGAATAGCCGGTGAGGCGCTCTGCTTCTGAGTTGTAAGAGGTGAAAAATCCGTCCCGACGCATGCTGAACATGCCAATACTGTTCTGACGCGAGAGGAGTGTAAGGATGGCCTCGGTGCTCGTCCGGGACATTCCTATGTTGTCACCGATGCTGCGGCTGAGTTGGTCGTAATCCTCTTTGGCTTCAACTATCTCCTGAAGCTTTGCTACACAGGAAATCAAAGCGTCGGGTACACATCTCGGGTCCAGGAGAATCGGGCGATAGTAGCGGGGCAGCATCAGGTTTGCCCATGCCAGTCCCGGATTTCCGAACACGATAATCTCTACGGCCGGATTGATCTGTTTTATGCCCGTAGTAAGTGGGGCCAAATCCAGGCGCGCGAACCGTTCATCTATAATAACGATAAGATACTTTCGGGGGATCTCCGCAAGAACATTGAGCGCTTGTCTGCCGTCAGGGATGACGTCTACAGTCAGCTTATCCAATTGAGCTTCAAGTGCCTCGCGGGTCTCTGCCATTTCCGCAGAATAGCCGATCCATAAAAGATGATCGCTTGACATAAGAGGACCTTGAGTGAGATAAGATGTTGCAAAAAGGTCATGAACCGTTATTTCGGCCCACGCGTGTAAATTTCTCCATATTTTACGTACTACGGGTTTTTTTTCAAGTAGGTGGGAATGAGCAGTCCGGGAAAAATCCTGGTGATCACCGGGAACGGCAAAGGAAAAACTACGGCAGCTCTCGGACTTGCATTGCAGGCAATCAGTTGTGGCCGCAAGGTGTTTATGATTCAATTCCTTAAGTCTCCCGATACTTCGGGCGAACATCTATCAGGGCTATTGCTGGCTCCTTACTTCGTAATAAAATCCATGGGAAAAAAAGGGTTCATTACGAGACGCGGCTGTGATCCTTTGGACACGTTCATGGCGAAGATTGCTCTGGAAGCAGCTCGCGACAGAATGATGAGTGGATCTTACGATGTCATCATCCTGGATGAGATCAATGTCGCCGTTTATTTTAATCTCATCCGAATCGACGAGCTTCTCGAGTTTATCAACTCCAAGCCGGAGAAAGTCGAACTCATATTAACCGGACGATACGCAGCACAGGAAGTTATTCAGCGTGCAGATCTCGTAAAAGAGATGAGGAATGTTAGACATCACTACCGGGGAGGAGTAAAAGCGAAACAGGGCATTGAATACTGAATCTTACACTCCGATAACTTCCATTCCGCAGTAACGAGCCCCCGCTGTTCCCGAATGCAGGTCGACCTGTCTAACGTGAACATGTTCAGACCTGCACCACCTCGACCGACACATCGATACAACACCTGATCATACGCACAGCGAAATACCGGGGAAACCTTTCGTAACCGCGCGTCCGTCGGGGCCGAATCCTATTCAAAGGTTCGAGAACCTTGTTACAAAAGGTTCCCGATATTACTGCTTAATTGCTTATTGGTAATCAGATGGATTTTTCCCAGCTCTGACCGAAATCGGCAAGGGGCCTGATCTTGTCTATTTCGAAGGTAATGGCAGCATGGATCATTTTATTGGCTACTTCAGGTCCGACTCTTTCAGCGATTGCCGCTCGAATCTGGTCCAGGTGCTGTCCGGAAGTCGCGCAGTCCTTCATCGTGACATAAATGCGCACACCTTTCCATTCCGAGATCGTCTTTCCGGGCTCCATGATGAGAAACACCGCCTTGGGGTTCTCGCGCAAATTCGCGAGGGTGCGATTAGTCCCGGAGCCCATCACAATGGTTTTTTCATCGATCATTCGTGGCGAACCAAAATAAGCGGAATCCACGTTTCCGTTACTGTCCGCTGTACTGAGTGTCGCCATCCTGGGCTGCTTGTTGAAGTATTCCATGAGTTCCTTTGACATCCGCTCCTCCGTTGATCCGGTTCTCAGAAGGGGAACCGTGGTAATAGATGCTCACTTTTTCCGACAAAACCTTAAAGAGTGAGCCGTTTATATAATGCCGGCAGAACGTAAGGCAGGATTTCCGCCCGGGGCAGAACAATGCTCTGGGTTTGGGCACAAATCTGTTTCAGGTACGAAACTCCTTTTTTATCGGAAGTAATGATAAATGGGTGAATTTTACGAGTCCTTGCCTCCTTAATGGCTTTTCGTGTGTCGGCCATCGCATATTCCAGGTTTCCATATTCAATGTCGTAGGGTCGGCCGTCTGTCAAGAGTATCATGAGTTTATTCGTGGCAGCGACGTCTTCCAGCACGTGCATTCCATGGCGAATTATTGTACCGAGCCGTGTCAGAGTGCGGGGTTCGAGATTGCCCATTCTGTGGCGCACACTATCTCCATAGGGTTCATTAAATTTTTTCAAGCATAGCATGTCCACCCGGAATCTTCCTTCCGAGCTGAACCCGTAAATGGCAAACGGATCCCCGAGCGAATCAAGAGCTTCGGCCATCAACGTCATTGCTTCTTTCTCGATGTCCAGGAAGCGAACACCGTCCAGTTCCTGCTCGGTGGAAGCGCTCAGATCCACCAGAAAGAGAACCGCGACATCTCTTACCCGTTTATCACGACGAATGTAAACTTTATCCGAAAGAAAAGACCCGGAGCGCATCTCGACAATTGCGTTGATCAGCGCATCAAGATCCAACTCATCTCCAAAATTCTGGGCCTTGAATTTGCGGAATCTTTCCGGCTTCAGTTTGGTGAACTGGCGCCGAATAAGACTGATAATGCCTTTTCTCCGTTCTGCCAAATCCCTTGCAAAAGAGTTCGGATCGTCCGAGGGAGTCCACTGACGGACAAGACACCAGTCCAGTTTGTAATCCGAAAGGATTAAATCCCATTCCTTATAAAAGAAGGTCTGGACATTTTCCCCAAGATCTTCGGCGTCAGGCGAGTCGAAATCGATGTTATCCAGCATCAGCCCCAATTTCGCTAACAGGGCGTTCGGTTCGCGTTCACCTTGAGCCAGCAGCGAGTCTACCAATTTCTCGATAAGTTCCGGGGGCAAATCTGCGGACTCAGGAAGTCCGTCTTTGATTTTGCGGACCGTAGCCTCTGTTTCAGTTATCAGGTGAGGGAGTAAATCTCCCCACCAGGGCAGGTTACTTGAGAGGACGTGTGCGGAATGCGGATAACCTTCTGAGAGTAACGGCCCGGCGATTTTACGCATGAGCCTCGCCATTCCAGGGAAAATTTCGATCAGTTTGCGATCTGCTTCGACATGAATGTCCGCAGGCCAAGCCACTGAATCTTTGAGGGCCTCGTGCCAGCCTTCTATATTCAGCAGGGTTGCCTGATGAAGCGCCATGAGCTTCATGAGTTCAAAGCTCTGAACCACTTCCGGCAGGTAAATCACACGCCCGTCGGTCACCGGGCCGAACGAGAAGCCCTTCACACCCACCAGTCCCCTGTTGGAACGTATCTTGACCGGTCGCGCCAGATAAGCCTGACATATCAGGGACAACGAACCGATTTTGTCCTTCAGTGTCTCGCCTTCAATAAGAGCGTCCCGCATATCCAGGGATTTAAGAGACCTGCCACTGAAGTAACTTGCCAGCTCCGCGGTCGAAGAACAACCGGAAATCCCCTCCTGCACCCATTGTGCCGTCTCTTCCTCGTTCAGTAAAAGGCAAATCCGTGATCCGGAGCGAATGAATTCTTCGGCTGCACTTGGCGAGCGCTGAGCGATTATGGATGCCTGCTCGAGGTTGAAGACCCACCGCTCCGGTGTAGTGCCGCAGCGATTCTCGACCGATTCCTCAAGATATGCTCTGGCCGCCTTCCACATGAACTGGGGAGTTTTCAGAGCGCTTCGAGCCAGGTCACCCCAACGAAGTACCGCTTCCTTACCCAGAACGGAAAGGGCCCCCGGAGTTTTATGGAGAAATGTTACGGCAACATCGATATCTCTGTCAGCCAATCGCTGAGAACACTGCAACCAGGCTTCAAAGAAATCGTCTCCATTGGGAATGTGTTTAGCTGCTGCAAAATAGGGCAGTACAAGGACCCAGTTGCGCGACCCCAGAGTCGTAGCTCCATTGAGTACCAAGCGAATGTCGTGATGGGAACCGATGGATTCAATGGCTCTAAGGGTATTCATAAAAAAATCGACTGCTTTTCGTGACCTCAAATGGGCAACATACCCACAGAGTCTTATGAAATCGTTTTGACTGGCCCGAGGCAGACTGCTCAACACATGCGGATGCGCCTCGAGAAATTCCCGGAGCGTCTTTAAATGTTCACGTGAGAAGGTCCTGCAGGAATTGTAAACTTCCATAAAAGCCTCGGTCAGAAAAGTCCGGAAACGATTTCGTCAATTGTCTCCTGCATCTCCGGGTCGTCAGTCATTGCCTGTGTCACGGCAGCGGTGCAGGCCTGGCGTGTGTCATGTCCAGCCGAAATAAGCTTGGCTGCATACACCAGGAGCCTGGTGGAGACACCTTCCTCCAACCCGTGCTGCCTCAGGTTGCGAACCATTTCCCCGAGGCGAACGAGGCGGACCGCAGTTTCCTGGTCCACGCCGCCCTCACTCATGAGAATGGCCTGTTCTTTCTCTGCTGGAGGATAATTGAAGTCAATGGCAACGAAACGCTGACGAGTGGACTGTTTGAGATCTTTCGTCACACTCTGATAGCCTGGATTATACGAGATCACGAGCAGAAAATTCGGATGAGCTTCCAGGACTACCCCCTTCTTTTCCTGGGGCAGCATCCGCCTGTCGTCGGTTAAGGGATGGATGACTACAGTAGTATCTTTTCGCGCTTCCACAACCTCGTCCAGGTAACAGATGGCTCCGTGTTTGACGGCCAAGCTCAAGGGCCCGTCGGACCACGTGGTTTCATGACCTTTGAGGAGAAAGCGTCCCACGAGATCCGAGGCTGTGAGATCCTCATGACATGCTATGGTCACGAGAGGAAGAGACAGTTTCCATGCCATGTGCGCAAGAAACCGCGTCTTGCCGCAGCCGGTGGGACCTTTGAGCATTATGGGAAGCTTCAGACGGTAAGCGGAATCGAAGAGTTCTATTTCATCGCCTACCGCAACATAAAACGGTTCCTTATCAACGAAGAACTCTTCAATAGCCAATTCCCTGGAGTTGATTTCTGAATGCGCCGCTTTTACTGCCACTCTTTCCTCCTGGCCGTCAGTCGACACTATGGAATAAGGGCAGCGTGACGGCCGCTGCCCCGCCAGATGGAATGATTCAATCGAACTTCAATGGATACCTACCGTAAAGTTCGGCTGCCTCGACCATTGCTATCGCGTTCATCAGCGATCCATTCGGAGGGAATTCGCACCCGGTCGCGAGAATGAATCCGCCGCCTTGACCCAATTCCTGTATCTCACGTTTACATTCTTCCTTGACTTGCTCGGTAGTGCCCAGGAACATGTATTGCGCGGGACTGATATAGCCGCATAGGGCAGTTTTGTCTCCCCATTGTTTTTTGGCATCGACCATGTCGGTGCAGCCATCTGGTGTATAGGCGAACGAGATAGCTACCGGTTTCATGGTTTCCATCTGGGTGTCAAAATGTACGCCATTTCCGCAATTATGCACCATGACCATTGCGCCGCCTTCCCGAACGGCGTCCGCAATCCTTCTGGTAAAGGGACCTTCCGTCTCCATCCATAATTTCTTACTCATGATGGTATTGGAGGCAAACAAAGTGTCCAGAACAACCGCATGGACTCCGGTCTTGGTCATAGCTTTAATATAATCCACCAAAACGTCAGTGACGATCTCCATGCCTTTGATAACTGCCTCTTTGTGCCTCATACAATCCCTGAAGAGATTTTCCGCTCCTCGCATCATGGAGAGTATTCCCAACGGGCCGTATACAAATCCCATCACCGGGACCGTAGAGCCTCGCTCTGTCATCAGGATATCACAATACTTGAGCATTTCTTTCATTCTGGTGCCTTTGGCGGGATCGAAACGCTCAATTCTCTCATAATCGTCCGGAGATTTGATGATGGGGTTGTCGTAGTTTGGATGCGCAGTATCTTCGATAGGATATATCATTTCCTGGCCGAAGTCAGCCGCTTCCACAGAAAGATCCACCAAGGTGAGTATTCCATCGAACCCAATCAGTTCCTGGGCCTGCAGCATGCTTTTGGCCATGATTTCGCCATCCTGGGACCACTCCGCATAGGTCACTCCGTAAACACGGCGTGACGCGCCGCACACGAGTGGTGCAACGGGAACTCGGTCGGGTTCCTTGTGCTGTAGAGCTGTCGCTACTCTTTCCAATGGTGTCATGCGTACCTCTCACTTTCTTTTTTGTTCAGACCCGGGATTTCCCGGAAGGGATCGGTTGAATGCTGTGGTGAATCCTTGAAGGTCAAGAGAACATATTTCCTAGTAATTTAATGATACATCCTTTTGCTAATGTGAGAACAACAGAAGAACAGTAAGATATTGGTAGGGAAAAACTACCGGTGCATGCCACCATGATCGGAGGTGGTATGTCCATGTGGCTTCAGCCTTCTGCTTGGGCCGATAGCACCAGGCTACATTCGGGTCACGAACCCGGCGGAAAAGGCTTGACGGAGAGGCGGAGAGTGAAGTACGCTCAAAATCGGGGGTAAAAGGGACCTTTTCATCAACATGACGACGGTTTTGCCTTCGACTGATCGTCTGGGACTCCGCACGGAGACTTTGTCGTCAACCGAGTTGTCCCGAGCCGCTTTCCCTGCCGAGAGGCTCAAGATGTCAAAGACCGCCGCATGATTCCAGCTTAAGACCCCATCGCGGTTCTGGGCGGTTCAACCAGCCCTGAACGGGAATGGATGAACGCCAAAAGGACATGACGAAGGGGTGGGGTTCACAACTGCACTGTTGTCTGACTAAAAAGCTGATCAACAAGCTTCACAGGGCTTTCTGGGCGCGTAGTTCAGGGGGCCTTCAAAGATGAGGCGTATCTAATCGAGGGGGTAGATTATGAGAAAGTCGATCGTACTTTGTTTGGCGCTTTTGCTGACGGCAACACTGGTTAGCTCTGCTTTTTCGGATGACAAACCAATTAAACTGGGGGTCATGTTCATCAGTTCGGGCCCACTAGGCGGCTATGGGATAAACGGTCAGAGGGCTACCGAAATGGCTATTGAGGAAATCAATGGTTCGGGCGGAGTACTCGGCCGAAAGCTGGCAGCCACTTTCGGGGATACGAAACTGAAGTCGGAGATTGCTGTCGAGCTTGCAGAAAAATTCATCGCTGATGACAAAGTCGATTTTCTCATGGGGCCCACTTCTAGCGGAGTGGCGATGGCTTTGTCTGAAACGGCACGAAAACACAAAAAAATCCTCGTCATCACGCAGGCGGCTACGGACGCCTTAACCGGAGCCAAATTCAACCCCTATCTGTTCAGCACACTGAGTAACGTGATGATGCATTCCCGCTCCGGCGCTTACTATATGGCGTCCAAACCTTACAAGCGGTGGATGTGTATTGGTCCGGATTATAACTATGGCCACGAATCCTGGCGCTTATTCAGGGAAAAACTGAAGGAACTGAAGCCGGAAATGGAGGTCGTGGGTGAGACGTTTCCCAAACTCATGGCCAAAGATTACGCCACACATATAGATCAGATTCGTAAAGTGAAGCCGGATGCCGTCTGGTGCCCGCTGTGGGGTCAAGACGCTGTGAATTTTATCAAACAGGCAAAGGAGGCCAAGCTTTTTGATGAGATCAAGTTCGCTTTTCCAGTCGGGGCAGCTCTGGAGACTCTGGTCCCGCTTGGCAAGGACACTCCGGCAGGCCTGTTCATGGCATCTCGATATTTCTTTACCACCCCGGATTCATCTGAAAACAGGGAATTCGTAAAGAAATATTACGATAAATACAAAGAATACCCGGACTATATGGCTGAAGAAACGTATGCAGGGGTATATTTCATCAAGGCGGCGATTGAACGTGCAGGAACGGTCGATCCGGATGCCATAGTGAAGGCGGTGGAACGAGGACCACTCGCTTGGCTGACTCCTGAGGGCTGGAAAGTGATGCGACCTGAAGACCATCAAGTTGTCGAAGATGTTGTATGGGGGGAGACCGCATACAACGATAAGTACGGTTTCTCGGTGCTTACAAACGTCCAGTCGATCCAGGGGGAACAGATATGTCGCACACCCGAGGAACTGAAAAAGGTGAACAGGAATCCCTAAGTTGCGGCAATGATGAGATTTAAGCTATTATCCGGCATGAAGTACCTGCTCCGTTCCGTATTTGCAGCTTTTCTCTTTTGCTTCACCGTATCGACAGCGGCCAGCTACGCCGAAACTGCGGCCGTTTCCGGTGTTGTCAGCGGTAGAGTCCAACAAGTCGGTTTCAGGGCCATGATTCTGAAGCAGGCCATTTGCGGCAATCTGGCGGGTACGGCCCGGAACCTGGAAGACGGGACGGTGCAATTTCTTCTTCAGGGCGACAGGGACCGCATCGAACAAGCCCTGGCGGCGATACGCAAAGGCACTTCCAAATCGGCCGATGTCAAAGTTGTCACGTCTCCCGCGCCAATCGATGCAAACCTCAAGACATTTACCGTTAGCGCGTGGACCTCGTCGAGCCGGAAGATCGTCAATCCCTACGATCTGGTCTTTGACCTGAGGCCGGACAACTCATCGGTATCACAACAGGAATCCCGGAAGATCTATCGCGGGATTCTCAATAGCACCCTCAACGCCGAGGATTCGCAGAAATCGAACAGGAAACGAAATTAGCGTCCAATACAAAAAGGTGTGGCAGCAAAAAACGACAGAATGGACAGAACGGAATTCGATTGCTGGAATTTTTTAGCCATGTCGGTTCGTTGCTGACACTGTTGGCTACAATACTTGTCTTGGTACCAAAAAACACCACGGGAGCATTCCTTCGCGAAAAAGAGATCCAAGCAGTTATCTTCGGAGAGCAATAATTTGCTCTAATCATCTATAGATTTACGATGGTTGTTCCATGCATGAAACTGCTGGTACAGACAATTGGGCTCCAGGGAAAGCAGGCGCGTCCTCAAATTAACTTTCTTATTTCTGATCCCGAGTTTACGCCTGATCCCTTTTCTGTGAAATTCAACCGCATTTGCAGAGATACACAGTATGTCGGCAATTTCTTTAGTTCCTCTTCCCTCAAGGATCAAATTGGCCACACTGATTTCTCGTGACGAAAAATTGAACGCTTTTGAGGAAAGATGATGCGCAAACGGTGCTGTCACCCCTTCTATGTTGGCTTGAATTATCGCCAGATACTCCCTCTGAGTGGAATCCAGGTTGGTTTTTCGGAGCTTTTCGAGATAAGGATTCACCAGTTCTCTGATATTTGAGAGGACCTTATTTTCCAGTTCCTTTTTGTCATCTTCTCTGCCTTTCAATATTACCTTGAGGGCAGTATTGACAGTCTCGAGATTCGCTTTTTGCGTGGCAAGTTCACGCTCGAGATTCGCTAATGCAGCGGAAGCATACATTTCCGCGGTAATGTCTTCGTGGCTCAGGACAACCCGCAACGTTCCGAATCCTTCAAGTGGAGCAGCTCGCATTCGGCACCATCGCTCATGGTCCACTTCATGGCACGGATAGTCGATGACGAATTCCTCGCTTTTTCGCAGGAGCACCGCCCGTATCCCGTAGGCCGCCTCTTCCGCTTTTTCGGAAGAATATCCTCTCGCCGATTCTGTAACTTCGAAATAATTAATGCCCAACGCTTCGGGATCTCTTACGTTCTTTCTTTGGCCGAACATTCTCCAGGCCCTATTGGTAATGCAAATTGTTCCCTTCTCATCCAGAATAGCCGAATTTGTGGAGAGACAATCGAGCAAAGTGCTCGCAATGTCTCGCAGCACGTTTTCCCGCTCCAATGAATTCCCTGCCGCATCAGAATCACAGACTGATCTCAACATATTCAATGGCCCTTTCCCGGCCCCATGCGCAAAGTCATGAAAGCGCCGTGTTGCGGGTGTAATCATACATTATGACGATCTATTGCCGGATACGAGACCTCCCTGTTGTGCTATCTGAGAGGCGTGCCATTAGCATTTATCGCGTCCACGATGAATTCCGTGCCGAGTTCCTGCAAAGTGCTCAATTCAATGATTTTCTCCGAATTCCCTTTCAGGATCTCGCGGATACGATCTCGCTGTGGTTTCTCGAGCATGTCCGCTCTGCTGATAGCAGCCAAATCTGCACCGGCAATCTGTGCAAGCAGAAGTTTCTGACGATCGGCCCACGTCGCCTCGAACTCAGGCCCATCCACGAGAGTAATGAAAGGGCCTATATCATAGGAACAGTCCCGAAGACCGGAAGCTGCCGCAGCATTCAATTCCTGAGTGGTCACCATGCTAGAAGGCTCTATGAACAGAAAGTCAGGCTTCGTCTCCCTGCAAAAACTTTTGATAAGGATTGCAAAACTTGCCATCAGGGAACAACCGAGTCACCCTCCGCGTAAAGGCTCTACCCTGATATCGTGCGACCGGATAAAGCCCTGATCGTATCGAGCGACGCCATCTTCATTAACGATCACCCCGCATCGCTTTCCCAGCGCGTTGAGGCGTAGAACCAACTCTCGAATCAAGGTTGTTTTTCCGCTGTCGAGCATGCCTGAAACGGCAATCAACTTCACTCGCTACTCCTTTTCTTCTTCACCAGGATTTTCCATCGCTGCCAATTGTTCCTCCAATTGTCGGCGATATTCCTCCTTGGATGCAGTAAAATCGAATTCATCAAAATATGCGTGCTCTTTTTCTTTCGTTACAGAAAGGCCTCGTTCTCCTGCAATCTCGTGAATGCCATCCAGAGTCGCCTGTTTCACCTCATCCTGATGCATTCCCTGTATAATGCTGTTCACGGCCATATACAGATCGTGAACCGGATGTTCCAGGTGTCCCGTGGAGAACGCTCCATGAGCGATACCGATGGTGTCGGATTTGATGGTGCCTGCGTCGGTTCTTACATGCGACTTGATATGCCCGATACATCGAGCCCCTCGGTCTATACATTTTCCAGCTATATTGAGCATCATGGATTCCGCAATGGATTTCACCAGCGATTCATCCATGAGATCCTGTGCGGAAAGCTTAATTGCAACCCCATAGCCGCTTACGCCATGCTCTGTGTAGCATCCCGCTTGCTGTTCTTGAGTTTCCATAGAATTAGCCCTTCCATTCCAGGATAATTTGTTTGATCCGTTCCAGTCCCAAACCGGTAAAAGAGGATAATTGCAGGATTTCAGCTTTTTCGTTGAGATTGCGGACCCTGTCTGCAGTATCGGCAAGTTCTCTTTCGCTTACCGCATCGGCTTTGCTGATTGCTACGACATCAGCGTCTTTTACCTGAGTAGTCACGAGCTGTCCGAGCATGTCCATGTCCAGCAGCTCTGCCGGACGAGTCGCGTCAAACAGCACAATGGCAGGCCCCAGAGAAATCTTGGCATCACGACTGCTCATTCTTGCAGCTAATTTCACCTGGTGAGGAACAGCAACGCCGGTGGGTTCAACCAGAAGGTGTTCGGGGCCGAATTCTTTGTATAAGCTGTAAACCGTTTTTGCGAAAGTCGATGCCACTTCGCAGCAAATACAGCCTCCGCCGATATCTTTGACCCTCATGCCGCTCTCTTCCATGATTTTGCCGTCAACAGGAATTTCTCCGATTTCGTTTACGACAAGAGCTACCTTTCTGATACCGGCCGCAAGCTCTTTTGAGATTCTTAACATGAGGGTGGTTTTTCCGCAGCCCAGAAAACCGGCCACTTGCGTTATCTTCATCGTTCCTCCACGAAGTCCCACGTTTAGGAGAAGTTTATGCCTGACATGTTCTTGTCCCCGGAAATAGACTAATCAAGAAGAACCATACTGTACCATGCAGGGAGAAGCGTACCCTGAGAATCAAATTCAACTTTGAATCCTAATGGTTCGACGGTTTTTGCTATATCCATGCCCAAACCATCCATAGCCGGTCTTGCCAGATGCGGAAACCTGCATGGATCGGGGAATGCGCATTCTTCGCAAAGTACGCAAAGCACCAGGGCAAAGGCGTACATAGCCCCATGTTCCAACATCGCTTTCTTCTCAATTGCCAGCGTGATTTCCTGGGAGATTTTCGGATCAGGACTCTGAATTACTATCGCAGTCCGGTAACGCCCAAGAGCTTCCTGAAACTGTTCAGGGGTTAATCTAATATTCGGCTGACAAGTCCAGTACTTGCCCCAGCGATTACAGCCGAAACGACATTTCAAAAGCGCACGGGGATCGAAGACTATGTCGTTGCTCTTCAAAAGCTTAGCGTCAGATGCGCCAAGACGAATGGCTTCATCAATCAAGCTGTCGAACGAGCGTTCCAAGGTTCTCTCCTCTATTATTGTCAGAGACGTAGTAGGACACTGGATTCCGCTGTATTGGTAAGTTAGTCATTAAAACTGGATGTGAGTCCGCGAGTCGGTGACTGCAACAAATGTTTCATGATATTTGATGCATCGGCCAACGCTAAAGATTCTGAAACGATTTGTTGCAAGGATCGCCGAGACCGATAACACGGATCGTGTTCTTACGGGAACAGCCTTGTCTCATAATCGCAGCTTTCGCCAATCAAGCAATTCCCAGGACTCTTTTACTGGATACTATAGTTAACAAAACTTCTCAAGATTAATCGTGGCATCAGCCGGGTAATTGCCCATAAGTGTACCGAGTCGGTGGAGTCTTTTTGAGGATATAAGTAGGGATTGATTCGGCATTTTTCAAGTTGGGGTTTATCCTGGATGTCGATGCGCTTTCAAGATTTATCAGACATAGAATCCGATTATCCCCGAGACGCGCTGACGCAGAGGACACGGTTTGAAGGACTACGCGGATTTTTTATTACGGCCCCAGCCCGGAAACTTTGCGAAACGGGGATGTGCACCCGAAGAATCCCCAAGACTAAAAATCTACTCCTCTTGCCGCAGGGTGTCCCATTTCAAAGTGGTGCTTACACTTTCTCATCTCCATTACCTGATCCGCCAGAGAAATAACGTCTTCATGAGCGTGGCGGCCTGTAATGACAAGCTCAACTTCTTCGGGTTTGGACTTTATGAAATCGAGGAGTTCTTTCAATTCCAACAGCTCTTTGTGAACAGCCACGTTAGCCTCATCGAGAATAATCAAGCCGTACTCTCCACTCAGCATGGCCTTACGGCACTCGTCCAAGGCAACCTGTGCTTCGAGTTTCTCTTCAGGAACAGGTTTGCGCTTGAGAATAAATCCTCTCGTGCCGACCGGCTTCAGCGTCAGCCATGCTGCCAAGGCTTGTACAGCGAAATGCTCGCCGCTGGAATCCGGCCGTTTGATGAACTGGACCATGTAGACCTTTTTGTCCATGGCTGCAAACTGCAGGGCAATACCCAGAGCTGATGTGGTCTTTCCTTTGCCTTCTCCGGTGAACACCCGGATTGGGCCCTTTTTACACATAGAGCATTCTCCTCGGGCTGGATGCGCGCCATTCTGGATCACCATTCGCTTCATGTCAAACGAATCCGATGAGCAACACGAGCGTAACGGATATCTTTTTTCCTCTTCTTGAAGCAATCTCTTAAAACTTGTCATAATCACTCAAAGTTTTTGCAGGGTCTTATCCATCCGAAGAGAGGAAACCCCGCACCACGCGGTTTTTTCCGCATCATCCCCGTAACCGATGCAGCCCACCATGAAGAAGAACTGAAGGATTCGCCGGATACTGCGCTTGTGGAAGTTATCTGCGATTGTTACCATTGTGTCATGTATGATTATGCTGTTTACGAGTGCCCGGATCGGAAGAATTGTGTAGAGCTGTCAAGCAGGCTCTGGACAAGAAAAAATCTGCCGGGAACTCGGGCTGAATGTTGGCGGCTGATATATACTACTGCTCAAGTAATTTTGGAAAAGGTGGTTTCTTATGCCGGTGATCGGACTGATTTGTTGCCAAGTATTGGAAATGGAATTTGCTCACGTTCTTGCCAACGATACCAACGCGGACCCAGTTATCGTTCTCAAGACAGAATTCTCAGCGGGCTTTTCCAAAACATTCCAAAGCCTGCGGGGAAAACCTCCGATAGAGATTTCAGCCTTAGAGCATGACCTCTCCGCATCCGAGTCGCTTACAGTACTCGTGAATGTGCTGCAAGTCGGGCTCCATACCGTCATAAAGGATCTCCAAACAGGTATTCTCCAAGCAGCATCGGCTATGGCACCACACGTCGATCTGTTCTTGCTGGGATACGGTCTCTGCGGAAATGCCCTGGCCAATCCTATAGAGCTGCTGGCTTCCGTCGAGACACCCGTCATGATCCCCATGGACGAGGATCACGCGGTTGACGACTGTATCGGGTTGCTCATTGGCGGCCGGGAACACTATTACTCGGAACAATGCAAATGTGCCGGAACAATGTTCATGACTGCAGGATGGGCGAATCATTGGAAAGATATAATGCTCAAACAGAATCGCGGAAGTTTCGGCTGTGAAATATCGAAGCGATTGATGGCAAATTATGAACGGGTACTTGTTCTTTCTACCTCTGTCATGACCAGTGAAGAGATGACTGCGCACGTCACAGAATTTGGTGAACTCTATTCATTGAGGACTGAGGTGCGCGACGGTACCCTGAAAATCCTGGAACACACGTGGCAAAACGCAAAAGAAAAAGTGAACTGGTTAGCAGGAACCTAAATATACGACGTTCACAGTGAACCTTTCACTCGTCCGCAGTAATGGTGCCAATGAGATTATCTACGATCACCGGGCTGGCGAAGTATTGGACGGTCGGTTCTGCATTATACTTCTCGGCGATAAGGTTCTTCCAAGCATCCGTATAGATCTTTTCGGCGTCTTCGCGAGATCTCCACAAATAAACGCCACCTGCCACTTCTCCATTTTCCGAGAGAAGATAATATTTGCGAATGAGCCCGTCGATCTCTCGGTATCTTGGCGCGGTGCTCAAAAAGATTTCCTTTGCTTTCTCCACGGTGATTGGTTGGGGAAGTTTGAACTGAACGAGCGCTGTGATCATGCCTTGTTCCTTTCACGGTATTGCTGGCCTCTGGTGCATGAACCGGCTGCTTCCGGACTGCACAGGCTCATTTAATGATTGTAGGTTCATCCAGTGAGAGCTTTTTCTCAAAGTCATTCCAGAAATGCTCTTCGGATTTCCTCCAGTCTGACCCGAATTTTTCGCTGAATATGACTCCAATGTGGTCCAGTGCTTTCTTCCACGTGGATTGGTAACTCAGTTTCAGTACGTCTTCCAAGAAGGGAACCAGAAAACGAAGGAAATCTTTCGGGAGATAAGCCTTTGCGCCCAATTCAATGGATTTCTTCAGCGCTTCAGGGTTTACCGCATGGGCCGTCAACATGACTGCCGGTAATCCTTCCAAGGTAGCAATCTGCAATAAGTCGAATCCCCGGACCCCCATAATGTCCAAGATTACCAAATCATACGTGTAGGAAACCAGGAGTTGCCGGGCCTTTTCAAAGGTAGTGGCAGTATGCAGGGTCACATCAGGATAATCGGCAAATAACTCCTGGATGATTTCCAGCACATCCGGTTCATCGTCAACCGCGAGTATCAGCTTGTCTTTCCATATATCTGGACGAGCCATTTGCATTCCTCTCTTCGGATAAAATCACGTACCGCTTTATCGATACAAAGAACAGTGAGTATATACCTTTTCTCAGCGGTAATGCCAACAGACGTCTTCAGTGTCATTGTTTCTTGTCTTTCGCCATTTTTCGACGCTCTTCGTCTCTGATTTCTCTACGCAAGAGTTTACCGACTTTGGATTTGGGCAACATATCTCGGAATTCGATATAGGACGGCACCTTGTACGAGGCAAGCCGGTCCGAGCAAAACTTCATGAGCTCGGCTGCTCCCACACCTTTTGCATCCGTCTTCATCACCACGATGGCTTTTATACGTTCGCCCACCTTTCGATCCGGTACTCCAACGACACAAGCGCCGATAACTACGGGATGGTCCTGTAAGACGGCCTCAACTTCTGAAGCCGATACTCTGTATCCTTTGTGCTTCAATATGTCTGCCGAACGCTCCACATAAAAGATCTGCCCGTCTTCCGAAAATTTTACGAAGTCGCCGGTACGATAATAGATTTCGCCATTGATATTCACAAAAGAGGCAGCAGTCTCTGCCGGCTTATTCAAATATTCTTTCACCGAATGATCCGATGTGACCACCAGTTCGCCTATCTCACCCGCGGCTAAAGGCTCCAGGGTCGTAGAATCGATGACCTTTGTACGTCGGGAGGGAAGGGGAAGTCCGATAGACATGGGATCGGGTTCTCCCAGATCGGGTCGAGAGTAAGTAACATGACCAGCTTCTGTTGACCCGTACACCTGATAAATCGGAACATGAACTCGTTCTTTCCAGCGGCTGAGCACCTCGCGAGGCAAAACATCTCCACCGCAATAACAGTAGCGAAGAGAACTCACGTCATATTGTGCCTGGCGATCGTTCTCGAGAATCATGCGATAGAGTGCCGGAACACCAAGCATCCAGCGCACACGATATCGCTGTATTGCATCCAGAATTGCGTCAACCTGGGGAACTGGCATGAGCACGGTTGTGTTGCCGCGATTCAGTCCCAGAGCCATAAGCAACCCCAATGCCATGATGTGGAAAAGCGGGTTGATGGCGATATAAACGTCTTTGCCTTCCAACAGGTGATTTGCAAAAACATCGTCGGTAATATCATTCACGTAAGACGTGTGGCCCCAGTGATTGCCCGGAACCCCCTTGGGAAACCCTGTGGTTCCTCCCGTGTAGAGGACATATGACAAGTCTGCCACGGGGTCCAATTCCACGCTCGGCGGTGAAGGTTTATTCTTCAGGAGTGTCTTGAAAGCGATTGTCTCGGGCCCACCTTTCACCGTACCGTGGGGCGCCTTGTCAAAGAGCGCGGCGATTAATCTCTTGATCGGAGAGACGAGATCCAAGAGATTCGTTACGATTATGCGTTTAAGACCTGATTGCACGAATATTTCTTTCACGTACCCGTAATTGGTGTCGTGGCAGATGATTGTCTCTGCACCCGAGTCTTTCACCATGTACTCAATCTCGTGAGATGTATAAATTGGCGAGACCATAACGATGACTGCTCCAATTTTCTGGGCAGCCAGGAACGCGATAACAAATTGTACCGAATTGGAGAGATAGACGAGCACGCGATCGCCTTTCTTGACTCCCAATCCTGCTAAACCGGTAGCAAAGCGATCTATTTTATCCTTCAGATCCCGATAGGAAAACTTGCTGCCGAGGAAAACGATAGCGGTATTATCGGGATATTTGGCGCAAGCCTGCTCGAAACGGGTAAACGTGTATTCCGGATGCACAGAAGTTCCTCCTATCATGTCCCGAAATATGCTGCCTTAACGTCGGGGTTGTCCATCAATTCCGATTTTGTGCCTTCAACGACTGCTGCGCCGTTTTCCAGGATATAGCCGTAATCGATGATAGGCATGATCGGTCTCGCGTACTGCTCGGAGACAATGATACTGGTTCCCCTCTGGTCGCGAATGTTCTTGATCGATTTGGCAAGGAGATATTGGATTGCCGGACTCAGTCCAAGCAATGGTTCGTCGAGCAGCAGCAGTCTCGGTTGGGCCATGAGGGACCTGCCAATTGCGAGCATCTGTTGTTCGCCGCCGCTGAGAAATCCGCCGAGCCGATTGGTGAGTCGTTTCAACGCGGGGAAAATCTCCATCACGTAGTCAAGCGTGTCTTTGGCCTGCTGGGCTGTTGCCAGGTATCCGCCAATGCGAAGATTCTCCAGTACGGTGCTTTCAGGGAAAATCCGACGCCGTTCCGGGCAGAGTATAATGCCGGCTTTAGCTCTGTATGCCGGCTTTTCCCACATAACGTCTTTTCCTTCGTAGAGAATTTTCCCTCGAATCGTGATCCGCTCCCCGCCGGCCATCTCTTCCTTTTTCCGGATGTCGAGAACGATTCCCGAGAGGCAATACATCAACGTCGATTTGCCTGCACTGTTCGCTCCGAAAACGCCGATAATCCTGTTTCGGTCGCAATTCAGACTGACATTGTTCAGTGCCAGCATGTTTTCGTAGAAAACCATGAGCCCGGTGGCCTCAAACATACTCGTATACCTCCTCGGACCCAAAATAGGCTTCTTTGACTTCGCCCTGCTCCATGACCTCTTCGGCGGACCCTTCCGCGATCTTGCAGCCAAAATTCAAGACCATGACGCGATTGGCAAGTCGGAAGAGCTCCCGAAGCCTGTGCTCTACCATAATGAGCGTTATACCTTCCATCTGTAACTTCTCGATCAAAGGAACCATACTGGCCATTTCGCTCATGCTCAAGCCGGAAAATACTTCGTCACAGATGATGAGGTCCGGCCGGAGAGCCAGGCAGCGAGCCAATTCAAGCCGTTTGAGATAGCCGGTCGGCAACGAGGACGCCACTTTGTACGGCACATATGAGTCCCGTTCAAAACCGATCTCTTCCAGGATATCTACGGCAACCGTATCTCTGCTTCCCATCTTCCCGCCGCCTCTCCATCCTCCCGTGCGCCGGGCTCTTGGAGAAAAGAGCGGTACAATGAGGTTCTTGAAAGCAGGAAGCGTGTAGTAAGGCCGCATCACCTGAAAGGTCCGAGTTAATCCCAGATCTGCGATCTTATGGGGTTCCAGATTTGTGATATCCTGACCCTTGAAAGTCACTTTTCCTGTGTCTGACTTGATGAATCCGGTGAGTGCGTTGACGAAGGTAGTCTTGCCCGAGCCGTTAGGGCCGATGATTCCTATAATTTCTCCCGGAAAGACATCCAGGCTTACTTGGGACAAGGCAAGAATACCCCCGAACTTTTTGCTGAGATTTTCCGCTTTCAGCATAGGTTCTTGTGCATTGTCTTGCGCTCTGCCAGCAGACATATCCGATCTCCGTTTCTTTGGGTTTAGATCTCCACCCATCGCTCGAATTGCTCGTATTTTCTGGTGGCATAATTCATGATGCCCTCACTCTTGAATACGATGAAAAGCGTCAGGATAATCGCGTATACTGCGATTCTCAGGGTTCCGAAATCCCGCAACAGCTCGGAAATCGGCACGAGAATCATGCTGCCGATTACAGGACCGATCAACGTTCCTCCTCCACCTACAACCGTTGCGGCAATGGGAATGATGGAAAAATCCAGTGCGAATTGGGAGAGACCGGCCCACATATAGATGTGCACCAGGCAGGCACCACCCAAACACCCCATACTTGAGGCAATGAACACCCCAAGTGCTTTATATCTGGTGATATCGATGCCTGAAGCTTTCACTGCCTGATCGTTATCCTTTACCCCGCGAAATACCAGACCCACATCCTCGTCGATCACCCTGCGCATTACGAAGACAAATACAAGAACGCTTACGATCAAGACGTACTGCTCGACCCATCCGTTGGGCAACGGATCCACTCCGAAGATTCCGTCCGTTCCGCCGAAAATATCAAAAGCCTCGATCATCCTTGCCGCCAGGAGTGGATACATGAGACTGACTATTGCGAAATAAACCCCTCGAAGGGGAAGACACGGCAGGAATAGAATCGTACAGACTGCAGCGCCGGCGATTGTGGCGATTGGGATAGTAAATAGAGGGGAAAGTCCAAGGTGCGTATTGCAGAGGGCAGCGATGTACGCACCGATACCCACATAGAAGCCTCCACCCAGAGACACCAACCCCACGTAATTAGCAAGAAAATCGAAACTGATCGCGAGCAGTGCATATATGCAGATGATTGAGACGACACGCTGCCAGTAGGGCAGGTAATATAAAGCCAAGGGCAAAAGCAGAAGTCCCAGTATGAACACCAACCGCGGCATAATGAGGTAGGTCATTTCTCGCCACGATGAAATTGCATATACACCGTCGGACCGAACTTTGATTCCCCGGTCTATTCTTTCTTTTCTCCGGGCTTCGACTGACATGCTCAGACCCTTTCTTCCAGTTCCTTCTGCCAGCCGAACAAACCGCTCGGCCGCCAAATGAGAGTAATAATAATGGCCAGCAACGCTACGACAACTTGGAAGTGCGTGCCAAGATAAGACTCAGTAAGGATTTGAGCGAATCCAATGAGAAAGGATGCCAGAATAGCGCCGGTCCAACTCCCCAATCCGCCCACAATGCACACGGCCACGGCCATAATAAGGACATGATAACCGGCTTCCACGACTATGTTGCCCAAGGGAAGGAGTACGAGGGCAGCGACTCCGGCCAGCGTGGAACCTAATGCCATAGCGACCACGGCCATGCGGTCCGAGTCGATTCCCAGGGTCAAGGCAGCTCTTTCGTCCTGAGCCATTCCCTTCAACGCAAGGCCTATCTTTGTGCCGTTGACAAAGAGCCACAGCGCTGCAACGAGTATGATGCCGGCTCCAACCACGAGAAGTCGTTGGAAGTCAACGGAAGTCCCGAATAGTTCAGTGCTTCCCTGGATAAAAGGCGGCAGAACGAATGTGCCTCCTTTGAGTCCACCCCAACGCAAGCCCTCCAGAATTGCCAGGCCTATCGCATAGGAAGCAATTATCTCCGAAATAGGCATTCCCCGGACACGCACAAGAATGAAATAGTACATGGCCGCACCGATTCCGGCACAGGCACAGAGGGAAAAGAGTATGGCAAGAGGATAGTTCAAACCGAGACGGTTCATCAGCAACCAGGTTATATAACCGGTCAATACGTACAATGCTCCGTGGGCAAAATTCGGCAGACGACTCACTCCGTACACGAGGGTGAATCCCAAAGCCATAAGAGTCAAAGAAACACTCTTGATAATCCCATAGATTATAATGTCCATCTACATGCCTCAATGAAAGTGCCTCATTCGGGCCCTTGCCGGCGTTAACTCGGAAATCAAAAAAACCACTTATAAGGCAGAATGAAATGCGTTTTGAACCCAAAGACCTCTAACCACCCGGCTCTCTTCCTCTCGGAGAGGGTCCTTCGACCTTCTCTTTTCTCCAGTGAGTTCCCCGACGAGAGTGCAAGAGTCGTGAAGGAACTCGGTGGCATTGTGACACCCCTGTCCTTCACGCCCTGTGCGACGAACGAGTTGAGAGAATTCCAGTCAATCAGGATCTTGTCACGTCCGCAACCGAGCATCCAAGTTTACGGACAAGTAGCTGCCAAAACGTTATTTTTTCTCCATCCACGGCGGTAGAAGAATTTTACCGGTTGCGATGGACTCGGGAAATACCACAACCCTTTTCTTGTCCTGCCATTGAAAGATAGTCCCCACCGCTCCCTCTTTCGGATTGGTGCTGGGAATCACCTGATTGCTCTTGGGATCGAACCGAATTCTTCCATAGACGCCCTCCAGATCTGTCGCCTTCAGGGCATCCACAACTTTGTCCGGATCCACGGAGCCGGCCCGTTCAATGGCATCTTTCAGAGTATAAACGGCCATATAGCTGGAAGAAGTTCCATAGCCTTCCGGCTCAAGACCATATTTGGCTTTGTAGGCGTTGACGAATTTCATTGTCCAGGGAGTCGCTTCGCACGGAGTATTTCCGGCATTCACGACATTGGCCAGACAGTATTCGCCTTTGCCGTCGGTTGCATCCCAGAAGCCGGGCTGCTCGGCAGCGGCGATAATAGTTCCGAACGGCAGGGCGGGAACTTTCATGTCATGCCATTGCTTCAGCAGAATGGACGATTCAGGCATATCCATCCAAATGAGAATAACCTGTGCGTTTTGTTTCTTGGCTTCCAGTAATCCCATGGAGAAATCGCCGCTGCCGGTAGGGAATACGAGCGGTTCACCTAAGACTGTCCATCCTTTTCCAGCCATGATTTTGGCGAGCATGCCACCGCCGGCGCGAGCATGGGCCACGTCTTGCACCATGATCAGCAGCCTGTTCAGTCCGAAATCCTTTCCAATCTTCTCCAGGCATGGAACCACTTCACCGGTTACCATCCATTTGGCTTCCCCTGAAATACGGAAGCAATACTTGAATTTATCGGGATTGCTGGCGACCATTTCGTGATATTTGGGGGTGAGCGCACCTGTAGTCAGGATCGAGACTTTCTTGTGCTTGCTCAAAAGCGGTATCGCTGCCAGTGCAGCTTCGGATCGCACAGGACCGCCTATAAGGAAATCTGCCTTTTTTTCGAGAATGAGCTTTTCAACGGCAAGCAGAGCTTCACTCACGGGCACACCGGGTTCCAAGTCGCGAGTATCGATAACATCGACCTGAAACGGACGTTTCTCTTGGCCAACCTTTACTCCGCCGGCTGCATTTATTTCATCGACAGCCAGCTTTATGCCTCTCTCAGCATCCCATCCGTACAGAAAAGCGGTGGACAGCGGAGCCCCTATTATGATTGGCTTTTCGGCCAATGCAGGGGACCACAGAGAAATGATTGTCACCAAAAGCGACACCAAGCCCAGTAGCACTCGCGCCTTACGATGCATGTCTTACTCCTTTTTCGAGGAATTCGTACCCGAAACTGTTACTGTGTTGAAAGGCTCAAGAAAAATGGTTCAGAATCTTCGACCGGACGCGAGCGTATATGGCCCGCTATATATCTATGAGCAGCCGGCCTGATCGGGCCGGGCAGTCAGAACGGTGTGTTTATCACCAGGATTGAATTTACGACATGGTAATAAGGCTGTGAATCTGTCCGAAATGTCCATGTCACGTTTGTGCAACGCCCACATTAACAAAGACTTCAATGGATTCCATGGATACGGCACTGCGCCGAATTGCGGCCAACACGCGATTTCCATTGGTTACTTCCGAACTGGACGAAAAAGAAGCAAGTCTTATGCCAGCTCCGCAGATTATGCAATCTTGGCAGATGCTTCCTCACTTGTGAATTTTGGGTCTCATGCGAAAAGACTACCATGTTGAGAGAGATTGTAAATTTCTTTTGCAGTTACTGGTAAAATATTTTCCAGTATGGAAAGAGAATTGCCAAAGTCAGGAGCCTGCATGGTACTCGCTGAGCCGTTTCCGCAATGTTGGCCTGGAAATCCCCAATACCTTTGCTGTGGTCGAAATATTTCCACCACATCTGGAAAGAGCCATGAGAATGTATTCTCTTTCCACTTCTTCCAGAGTCTTCAATTCGGCTGTTTCAGGCAATTCCGTGGATGCTCCCGCAAGAGCTGCCTCAACCGCGTCTGCCATGAGAACCGTTCCCCTGGATTCCAGTACTGCCTTCATGAGAACGTTCTTGAGTTCTCTTACGTTACCCGGCCATGAGTGGGCCTTGAGAACGGCAAGGGCCTGTTTTTCGATTTTGGCCACTTTTGTGCTCAGATCCTGATTGATCTTTACCAGAAAGAAACGCACCAGTTCCGGTAAATCACTGATCCTCTCGCGCAGCGGCGGTACATGGATTGTGATGACTTTTAATCTGAAGAACAGATCTTGACGGAAGAGGCCCTCTTTTACCAGATCTCTCAAATTCCTATTCGTCGCGGCAATGATACGTGCCTCGCACTGCCGAGGCTGGTTTCCGCCCACTCTCGTGAAATCGCCGTACTCCAAAAAGCGCAGGAGCTTGGCCTGCGAAGCAAGGGGGAGTTCTCCAACCTCGTCGAAGAAAAGCGTACCTGAGCCTGCAAGTTCTATTCTTCCCTTTTTCGATTCCGCGGCTCCGGTGAATGCTCCTTTTTTGTAACCGAACAGTTCGGATTCAAATAGAGTCTCCACAAGAGTTGTACAATCGATGGTGATAAACGGCTCGTTCTTCCACAGCGAAGACCCGTGCACGACTCGCGCCAGCAGTTCTTTTCCCGTGCCCGTTTCTCCCTCGATGAGGACTGTCGCCCTGTTGCCGGACAGGAGTCCGATGGATTTGAAAATGGAACGCATGGCCTTGGTATCGCCCACAATGCGATTTCGCAAGATCTGTTCCGCAGTGTCGGTCAGGAGTCGGGGAGAGGCAAGAGAAGCCTTGGAAATATGTAAACTCTTGGTTATGGAACGATCCAGCTCGCGAACGCTCAGGGGTTTGCGAATGTAATCGTAAGCTCCATATCGCATTGCCTCTATTGAGCTTTCCATATCGTGATAGGCTGTTATCATTATTACTTTCGCATCCGGACAGGTTTCCACGATGCGTCGCAATATGTCGAGACCGCAAACATCCGGTAACCGAATGTCCAGAATGACAACTTGCGGATTGTAATCGAGACAGATCTCAAAACCATCGTTACCTGTTTCTGCAGTTTGGACCGCCAAACCCTTGTCCTGCAGGTACATTTCCAATGATTCCCGAATAGAGGCGTCATCGTCTATGACAAGCACCCTGTTCATGTTCTCCATGGTAACCTCATGACAAAAGTCGCTCCCGATCCTTTGCAGTTTCGCACCTGGACACTGCCGAGATGTGCTTCAACGATCCGTTTTACGTTGCTCAGTCCCAAACCGCTGCCCTGAGCTTTGGTCGTGAAGAACGGATCGAACAAGCGTGAAACGCTTGCCGGGTCAATACCCGGACCGCTGTCCCTGACTCCCACTTCCAGGTATTCATCTTGAGTCTTTTTTGCGAACACAAATATGCGATTGCCCTCGTCCGTAACTTCAATCGCATTAAGTATCAGATTCAGCAAGGCTTGCTGGAGTTTTTTTGCGTCCAATTTGCAGGTCAGGAGATTCGCGGAATAGCGTTGCACAATTTTCAGACGTTTTTCAGCAGTCTTGGGCTCCACCAGGTCGACGCAACTCTGCACGACATCTCTGATATCTGCGAAGCTCAATTCTATGCTGACCGGACGGGAGAGATCCAGTAATTGCCGGAGAATGTTTTCAAGTCTGGACACCTCTTTGACTGTGATGTCAAGACGACGTCGATCGAAGCCATCCAGATGCAGGGTGTCGCTCAAGATCTGCAGGTTCATGTTGATAGAAGAGAGCGGATTTCTGATCTCATGAGAAAGAGATGCCGTCAGTTGGCCTACATAAGCCAGGCGCTCATTTTCCCGCACCTTCCGTTCCATAGCCACCCGTTCGCTGATATCCCTGCATACCCCGATGGTAACGAGTCCCTGACCGAGATCGACCGTTTTCGCCTTTATCTCCGTAGCTCCGTTTTCCGGATCGCAACCCAGGCGAATATATTCGATAGTATTAGCTAGTGGTTCTCCTGCAGAAATATCCATCTGTGCCGCGCGAAACTGTTCATGCCATTCCGGAGCGACGAATCGTAAGAAAGGTTGTCCCATCGCGTGCTCGGGTGTGGTGCCGTGCATGCGGCAAAACGCCTGATTGGCAAATTCTATGCGACCGTTCTGTATGACGAAATATCCGTCATGAATTTCTTCCACCAGAGTTTTATATCTTCGCTCGCTTTCAGCAAGTTCTGTTGTACGGATGCTGATTTCTTTCTCAAGGTCCTCTGCGTGCTCTCTGATGGATCGTTCGTGCATGTGCTGAAAGTGATCGGAAAAACTGTGGATAGTGTAGGAAAGGCAAGCATTTATGGGCTCAACCGACTGCGCCAACAGCTTGAGGCGCCGTTCGGCCACAAGCCTTCTTGTCACTATATCTCTGAACAGTTCAAATGCTTTTTGCACATCCGATAGGGGAAAACCTGCAGCCAAACGCTTTTCGGTGATGTAATCTATGAAATGTTCGATGCGAGACAGCCGATTGTGAGAGAGGAATTCCAGATCCGCCAGAAAGGCTTCAGTAACAGTCCCAGCCAGCTCTTCCCGCGGCCGTCTGCTGTACGATGGAGACAGCTTGTGCAGTATGTCCACCCATTCTTCGACAATGGAATCGGCGTGTGCTCTAAGCCATCGAAGCAGAGAGTCCGGAGCCACGAGAGTAGATCCGGCAGCCGGTTTGCTTTTTTCTCCGTCTTCTGTGCTGACGCCGAATATAATGGAGGAATCAGGCTTCACGATTTTTGTCCATGAATTTCAAGAACTATTATAGACGAAACTGCCGATACTTCAATTCCGAACGCGGAGATTTGAACACGGTTACATCAGGGGGAGTAAGAAGTTGAGGTCTAATCCGTATTTTTATGCTCGCCGATCACGGATGATTTCCAATCTCTCCAGGATCATTGCGCCGACCGATGCGGGAGAATACTGCTCTCGGATAGTCTTTTCGGCATTATGACTTATTCGCAGCACTTCGTCAGAATCAGAGACCGCTTTTCTCATCAACTCGGCAACGGTAAAGACACTTTTTTCGCTATAACTTCACGACAAAAATTTGACGCGGTCCAGATTTCGTTCAGCACTGGTAAGGCATGCAGCCATTGTCCGGGCATTTCGCTCGTTTCCCACACCCAGTAGCCGATATTATAAGCTCCGTTACACAAATCGCTGCCCATCTCGTTGTACGCTGCCAGTGTGAGATCCCCATTCACGTGGAACAGGTTTATGTCGTACGGTTGAAGCGAATTGATGTGCTGGACGGGCCAGAAGTGCTCTCGGGAGCCGCAACTGAAATCGGGCTTGCTGCGGCACTCGGAAAAATGCTACGCCTACGTGGCGGCACTGCATTCAGACATTAGTCGTCAGCAAGAATTTCGTGCTTTCTTACTTCATTCTTTTCATTAGTGAGCCTTCGATATTCCAGGGCCGATCCGATTACAGGTGCAAAGAACTCCTTACATTCTCTGTCACTAACGGATCTTCTTCTCTGAATTTCAGATCGACGCTTCCACAATGTATTGAGATTTCTAAATGTGACCGCATATGCCCTGAAAAGAACTTCAAGTAAATCCCACCTTCTCTTCAAGCTGAATTTCGCTACACGCACGAAGTCGTAGATCATCGAAATCAAGACAGCTAATGGCAGTCGTCTGATTCCAATATTCACGATTACGTTCGCCAATCTGTTCTTTTGACATAGGTACGTTTTGAAAGGGTGCTCGTCACCTTGTGAAATACCTCCGCCCAAATAATGGTATACTACCGAATCAGGCACGTACAGTACAGAATAGCCGAGCAGTCTCATCTTCCAACATACATCTACATCTTCGTGATACATGAAATAATCTGGATGGAATCCTCCCGCTTCCAAGTATGCAGATTTTCGGATCAATAAAGCGCATCCGCAAGCAAAGCCAACTTCCATCTGAATGTCGTATTGCCTCTCATCTGTTGTCCATTTGCCTCGATCTAAACCGGATCCTATTATGGTAAGCATGCCACCCGCATGATCAATGATTTTCTTGTCATTCATCATCAGGATTTTTGAACCGCAGGCTCCAATTTGAGAATCGCTCTCCGCAACTTTAACAAGAGCTTCCAGCCAGTTTTCTTGTACCACAGTATCATTGTTCAGTAGCACAAGATACTCATAATCAAGCTCCCTAATAATTTTATCATATGCACCAGCGAAACCAAGATTTACCAGATTCTGCACGATGATTACACTGGGATATTTCTTACGAATCAGATCAACTGAGGAATCCTTCGATGCATTATCTATGAGATAAGTGTCGAATTTTATGGAAGTGTCCTTGAGAATCGATTGAAAACAATCATTGAGAAAATGGGCGCCATTGTAGTTCAAGACTAGAACAGCGATTTTCGGGGTTGCAGTTTCTTGCATCATGTCTTCTAATGGCAAATTATTTTCAGTCTTCTGGTCATCGAATCGGCCAAGACTGAATTTTAGTCGGCAAGCAGGCTAGAGCTCGTTTGGCTGCATTTATACCGGAAGTGATTGCTCCAGGAGTGAGAAGATATAAAAAAGTCCCTGCACGACCCGCCAAGGCAAGATTATCAATAGGGAGAAGGAATTCATGAGTCTGTTCACCTGAAACATACGGTCTAGAAAGTAGTTTGGAAATGACCTGAGTATTTTTTTTCAAGAACATGGGATATCCCGCATTTCGTATTTCCACGTTCATCCCGATTATCTCTTTGCTGGAAATAGAAAAACTCCTCGTCAAAAAATCCGAGGCGAGATTGGTCCAATATTGCGATGATTCCCGATTCCTGGGGTCATTCTCTCTGAGAGATACTTCCAAACAAAGGCCAGTACAATTTTTAGGTGCGTGACTCTCGTTGAGGATCTTCATCTCGGAAATGCGATAAAATGGTACGGATGCGTCCGGAATCCAAGTCCATTCAGTCTTGAGCAAACCAGGCCGGCTCAATCTCACAAAAACAAAGACTATGTTTAGATATTCGAGATGCGAGAGTGAAATTAAGTCATCAGTTCCTCGGATCAGTGCAGCAAAGCGATTTAATGGGATAGTGTTAATGACAAAATCGGGCCTGCACTGGATGCCGCCAGCTTCGATCCGAACAATGCGACCGTTTTCTATGTCTATAGAATTCACGGAAGAATTGCAGTGAAGATTTATATTGGAATCACAGCTCATTAGACGATCTGGAACAATGCGGGCTCCAATCCGACCGGAATATCCCGGGGCATCGGAAATTGCGTCGCCCGAAACATTGCTGGGAGAATGAGAATTTACTGACTCTTCTCTAGAAGAGAAATGTCTCAGGAAGAAATTTGTTAAGATACCTATGGAATGAATCTTGACGAAATTCCATTCCAGCCTGGCATGCATACGGGAAAGAACATATCGATGATCCAAGCTATTGAGAGCCGATCCGCACCATTTTTCCATCAAAGGCCTGAATAGCTGAGTTGTAGCTTGTTCGCCAAAACTGGCCAGAGCCAGTTGCTCCATGTTTTCCTGTCGAAGCCGAGCGGGATCTAACATGTTTCTTGCGAACGTGAAAACCATGTCGGAGATGTACCCAAGTGAGAAAACGTCCGATGGGAAATTCAGCACTCTCCCGTTCACTAAAAATGATTCGGAAAAAGTGGCTGGACAAAGATCGCACGGCTTGAAAGATACCAATTCCCTGATGGTTTTAGCAAACACGTGAGGACCAAAATCGAAAGTAAACTCATCAATAACTAAAGTGGAGCAGAATCCGCCTGCATGGGGGCTCTGCTCGAAGACATCAACGCCCCAGCCATTGAGCGCCAACGTTCTGGCTGCTGCGAGACCAGCTACTCCACCTCCCAGGACTGCAGCAACGGGTTTGTCCTTTTGCGTTTCATGGTAATTTTCTGATTCTTTCCGGTAGTCTATCAGTTGTGACTGGACATTTCTTGGAAGTTCACACCGTCCATGGTTCGGTTCACCAATGGCCAACATCAGGCCTAAGCCTTGAATTAATTTGGCTAAGTTCTTAAGGAAAGCACGACGGTCCACCATAGAGATTCACGCCATCTCTGGAATATTGATTATCGAATATGACATGTATCGGCAAGTAGCGTCAAGAGAATTAGTGCTCACAAAACGGGATGAAGGTCATTCAGAGAAGTCTTCCGGCTCCTTACTGGAGTCGCTCTCCGGATGGGGAAATTTAGTATTGAGACGATGAAGACCAGGTTCATGCGATAGTATTATTAGAGCGATGTAGGTATTGGAACCCTTAGCAGCAATACTTGTTGACGTTTACGGAAAAATCCAGACTACACATATTGATGTAGAAGAAACAAAGCATTTACAAGTATAATATATTGTTCTAAAAGAGGTGTATAGCTGGCATTTCATTGACCGGTTTCGGTGGAATAAGAATCAGGATTACTAATGACATGGGAAGTTTAAAATACAAAGGAGAAGAGGATGTGTGAGGTTTCTGTGTGCATGCCTACTTACAATGGCGAACGCTACATTCGTGATTCAATCGAATCAGTGCTGATGCAAGATTTTCAGGACTACGAATTGATCATTGTTGATGATGCATCTACTGACAGCACCCTGGAAATCATTAATTCATTCAATGATCATAGAATACGTTTGCATCAAAATGAAGCTAGCGTTGGCATCCCTGGCAATTGGAATCTTTGTCTGGCAAAAAGTAAAGGTCGCTACATAAAATATCTTTTTCAAGATGACATTCTCTATCCTGATTGCATTTCAACTATGCTGGACACGTTCAAGACGGATATGAGAGTCGGCATATCTTTTAGCAAACGCGATCTCTTGGTTGAAGACGGAATAACCGCTCGAGACATGTACCTCCATATGAAGGATTTGCAGAAGCCGTTGAAACGAAAAGGAAAAATGGGTCCATATTTGCCAGGTCGGGAATTGCTAGAGTCCTGTATCAAATACGGAGGACTTTATTTTAATTTCTTTGCCGAACCCTCTTTCGTCATGTTTGATTCAAAATGGCTCGCCAGGACTGGGCCCTTTGACAATCGATTGCGTCAGAATGTTGATTATGGACATTGGTTGCGTTTCTTACTTATTACCGATGCCTCATACATCGAAAGATCTTTGGGAGCATTCAGAGTCCATAAAAAAAGCGAAAGCTTTGGTCGAAGAATACCCATGATGAAGTTCAAAGCATTATGGGAGGAGCAAGTAATTATAGAGGGTCTCCGGCGGATGGCAATACATGAGGGAGTTCACGATATCGCCTCCAGTTTGGAGAATCGCCAAAAATGGTTTATTTTTTTTAGATTTCCTTTTATCCTGCAGCAAAGACTCGAAAGGTTCTTATGGACGGCCAATAAGACTGAGATGGCCCCATCTTTCAGGAGAGAAAATGGCGTTTAGTGAGCACTGTGTCAGCAGAAAACAAGACCGCAAATTCAATCTTCACGTGGTCTTTGGCTATAAGAAAACGGTCCCTACTTGGGGTCGTATCTTCTTCTTTTTTTTCTGAGGGTTAATAATTGTATTTGTCAGGGAATAACGTTGTTCGAACGGAAAAGTGTCAGTTTTGGTCCAGTGCTTTGACACATTTCATCATTCACTGATCGCCTGTGGAGAATTCAAGAATGTCGCAAATAGCATTGGAAAATATTGATTTGACCTCTATTTCGTCCTCTGCAAAATCGAAAATTGGATAATCATGTATGGCGGTGATACCGAGCTGCTTGTTCTGATAAACTCTGTAAGCGAACTGTACTCCTCGGTTAGTTTTAGTAGAGGGTATTCTGAATGAAAAGAACTGCTCTTGTCTCGATCGTGCTGCCTACGTACAATGGTTTCTCAATCGCTTCGCCAATCAATCTCGTATTCGAGAGGGTGAAATGCGGGTAAGCAAAATCCTTCTTCACCACGTCGATGCCAATGATTTCTGACGAACAGCATCATGGTGAAATCGGGTTTCGTGGAAAATATGCCAATGCCACGAGACAGCCCTGACGGACAGATCGCTTGGTAAATGCCGATGTTTCTTCAGGCAGAATCGGCTCCCCGCAATGCCATCAGGAGTCCTTGTCTCAATTCTTCGGCCGCTGGGATAGATTGTTCGAAGACTTCCTCGATTTTGCCAAAATCGAGCATCCTGACGTTACGGATATGCGGCCACACATAAATATCCGGTTTGATCCTCTTCAGTTTGTCTGTGAGCATCGTTGTCTGCATGATGTCGAACGTCCCGAGCACGGATTCCAGCGCATTGGGAAATTCGGGCGTGCTTGCAGCTCGTACTCTGCTTACGTTCACCGCAATAATGAAGTCTGCACGGCTCGCAAGCAAGTCATAGGGCACCAGGTTCACCACACCACCATCCACCAGAATTCTGCCTTGTGCGGAAACCGGTGAGAAGACTCCAGGGACGGCCATGCTTGCCTGTATGGCAGGAAGCAAACTGCCCTGTTCGAAGATAATTTCCTCCGCAGACCAATAATCGGCTGCTACGACGAGCAGCGGAATTGAGAGATCTTCAAAGCTCTCCACCTTGATTTCGTTCATCAGCGAGTTCAGGATTCCTTCGGCATTTATCAAGCCACAGCCCGAGAAGTCCGGTCTAAACGCAGAAACCCACTTGAACAAATCTTCCCTTTTCTCTAAGACGTCCCTCCAGGTATCATTCTTGAGAATGAGGCGTCTTTCGATAATTTCTCTAATTTCTCGTGCGGACATACCCGATGCGTACAGAGCACCGACAAGTGCTCCCATGCTCGTGCCCGATATGATGGCAGGGCGAATGTTGAGATCGTCGAGGACCTGGAGCATAAGAATGTGCGCCAGTCCTCTCACTCCACCGCCACCCAAGGCTATGCCCACTCTCATTGTTCATGCCCCTTTGCAGAAAAATTCTTTGGACAACGAAAACGGCCGCTCTCATCGCAGAGATCCTCGCTTCAACGATCAATGATGACCGAACGCCTATAAATCAACATTCAGATGCGTGTCAGTCGATCACCACGCAAGGATAATCTTCCTGGTCCTGCAACGCAAAACCTTTATGCTCGCGCATCTCAGGTTTCCGTGCAGCAAGATGCTGGTGGCGTAGCGTATTGGGCTCACATGGGCGTCCTGAAGGGACGTACTATTGGATAGCCACGGGTGCAAACCCGTGGACAGGTCCGTCAATGACACGAAGACCCTGAAGGGGGCAACACTTCAAGGTATTTTCGCCAATCAAATGAAATCATCGAAAATATGAAATGTCATGTAATTTGAATCTCGTGACTTGAACGTTAGTGGACCCTTCCAGAGTCCTCAGACTGACTTGGTCTTATTCTTTCCGTGGGCTTACACTCACGGCTACAGACGGATCTCCCCTTCGGGGCTCCTGATCTCAAAATCAATGGATGCCAAATGGCTGAGCAAAGGCATAATCCATTTTCTGAAAAGGTTCCCGGATCTTACTGCTTTGAAGCACATTGGCTGACCCGGCATGTTTCGCCGGGTCAAAACCGATTCAACACTGAGTTGCAGTCATGCGCATGAGCGCTATTAGTGTTAATTAGGCCGGCCTTTTGGAGGGCCTGATGGCGGTCGATGCGATCCACCGCCTTTGCCCCCTCCTCCAATGCCTATACCTATCCCGAAATTTCCTCGGAATGGCGGTTGGAACACTGTAGTACCAGAGGGTTCTTCTTCACTGGTATCTTCAAAAGTCTGAGATTCTTCTTTCTGAGTCGGTCGCGGTCTGGGGGGCGGCCGCCTCACACATTTACCCTTCCGGCAGATCTGTCCTTCCCCGCACTCGCTGTTTGACCCGCATTCTGCCGGTGGTAGCGTCACGGACAACGGTTCGCTAAGCCGCTCGCATTGGCATGTCTCACGATTGAGTCGTTCCTGAGGACCGCAGGTAATTGCTGACACACACTCGCCGCCCTTGCATCTCTGGCACGAGCCACAGTCTTCGCTGTTTGAGCAGGGTGTCAGCACCGGACGATCTAGAGGCTGGCACGAGCAGTTTTCGCGATTCAACACCTGCCCTCGGGGACAGGTTTTCGGAATACAGTTTCCGCTCACGCATGTTTCGCACCGGCCGCACTGTTGATCAGTGGAACAGCCGGAAAGCGGGACCGATCCTTGCCTGCAGTATGGACATCTGAACGGAGGATTTTCACTTGCATCATAGCTGATGCTGAAACCGGGAGGACACTCCGGGACGCATCCCCGACCTGGCAACAACACCTGACCTTGCGGGCACGGACAGTCACATGTGCACGAAGCCCGACCTGGGTGTAATGAACCGTTGCTGCCGTTAGAACCGTTTATCGTCGCGCTCCCTTGGGGCCGGAGAGGACCATCGGTGCCACCAATATTGTTAATGAGCCCACGGCACGGAACGCACCCATGCCCAGGCACAAGCTGATGATTCGGTGGACAAGGGCAGGGACAGTTTTCTCCCGGCGGCGGAGGAACGGGAACCGGCACCGGAATGACGACCACCCCCGGAGGCGGTACGTACACTGCGCCCGGCACTCTTATAATTTCGCTCTTGAGTCGTTCGCAAGAAGGAACGTCCGTGGGAAGCGTATTTGGAATGGTGGTTCGTTTGATCAAATTTTTCATGGTATCCGTTGATACCCAGCGAATCTCTCCCGGGTCCTGGTCCTTTTCAACGTCTACCTCTTGACATGATGTGAGGATTCTTTCCTTTATAAGCTTTTCCGATATGTTTTTGACCCTTACCTCACCCCAGATTACGGTAATAGTGGTGCGGGATTCGTCATGAGTTTCCACCACAAAATCCGCGGCGCGATCGGTCGGAACAACATCGACCCAGGCAGTCGGAGTTGCAATCGAGAAAGAAGAGGGCGGATCGGTCCTGGGAAGTTTCTTGATGAACCGAACAATGCCCTTCGGTACCTGGCCCACAAAGTTGGACGACAAGCTGACTCTGTGGAAGCTGAGAAATCCGAAAACGGAATGTTCACCCAAAGATCCATGAGTCACTTCGGGTAATGGCGCCCATGTGCCGGAATCGGATGAATCCTTGCCGGGATCTTTCCACCAGATCTTACTTGCTCTTCCTGTTGCAAGAAAATCCGAGAGGTAAACAGGGGCGTTGGTTTGCACTCGTTTATATTGTGCTTCGCCTGCACGCTGGATCTTGGCGTCACCCTGCGTGGCTCCGATTTTGGCGATCTCGACAGAGTAAGGTGAAGTAGTTTTGTAGCCGGGTGGGGGATTTTCGGCCATGGCGAGCGAGAAGAAAAGAAAAACCACGAGGACAGCTCCCGCCACGTGCCTCCATAACGCTAAATTGGCGTCCTTATTCATCGTGCAGTCCTCCCTCCACAAATTGCGGGAAATTGACTGGTCAGCGTATATATGGAGATGCAATGTCCTTCATGTTGGCAACTCCATGATGAACGTACTAATAATCAATCCACATCATCCTATTTTCAAACGTAAGTCTCTGAACAAGAAAAAGGAAGGAATGTTGAAATTAAAAAAAGTTACTCAGTATTATAATACCAATTTGCTTCTATGAACAAAATTTTGGCTGGCACGGAGGCCGGCCACTACCGGCTGATGGTAGGGACCGGCGTCTCGAGACTGTCTCAAAACTCTCGAATGCAGAACACATCGTGCCACGATTCTCCATCCGAGCAGGGGCAGGTCTCGTGCCTCCCCACTATTTGGGCGGACACTAGGAGGCTGTCTCAAAAGTGTTATTCGGACGCGAAGCACACGGGGCTGCGGGCCGGTCATCGGGGTGTTTTCTGGAGACTGCTCGGCCTGAGCACCCGCATTGCGCCACATTGTACCCCCTCCGC
>JBGSLQ010000012.1:0-24706 GCA_041740635.1 Desulfomonilaceae bacterium
AAGATGCCCGGCTGGAGCAACTCAACATGCTCCATGCGGAGACGCCCCCTTCAGGGGGCTCATGAACATGCCCCTTTGAGGGGCTAACAGGAATATGCCCCCGGCTTTGCCGGGGGTCATTTAACTCGATCAAGCTGGCAATTCCCTATTTTTCTCAATGGCGATTCAGAGATTCATCTCATACAAATTCGCTTTGAAGAACACAACACCGGATTGAGATTTCTTTTGAGCACTGACCTGGCTCCCAGGTCAGTGGCACCCTCCGATTTCAACGTTTCTGGAGCATGGCTGCCACGGACCTGATTCTCAGGTTCGTGATTCCTAGTCCTTGTTCAGAGAATTGCGCCGATTCGCCCTAAACAAAGCCATGAAGATATTCCGACACTTCTCTAGTTTGTCAAAGAGAGAATTCGGGCAAGATTTTCGCCAAAAATTGCCTTCCGCACGTCTTCGCCGACTTCCGATTGCTCTATGTGTTTCATGTAGCGGGAAACGGTGAGCAAAGGAAAATCGCTGCCGAACAGTATCTTGTCCGGTCCCAGTATTTTGGTTGCTATGTCGTACACACGAGCGTCATACAAGTACGGTGAAGCCGCAGTGTCGAAGTATGTTCTTTCAAGCACGCCCGCCACCTCGGGCATGAGACCGTACACGAAAATTCCTCCGCCAAAATGCGCGAGAATGAAAGTAACCTCCGGATTGGCTGCTATGAATTGTAACAGACCTTGAAAATCCACCGATATTTTACCGGGATACTCGTGTCCCACCGGTTCGTTGACATGAAGCATTACCGGAATGGCGGCTGATCGGGCCATTTCGAGACAGGGGGCAAGAGCCTCGAAACCAGCGGTGCTCCATCCTCCATGGTACATGGCTAGCTCGCCGATTCCTGCAAATCCGGCCTTGACTATTCTCTCCGTTTCCCGATACGCGCGGTCACCCGCTCCGGGGGAGAGCACGGCAAATGGATAGATCCTCGCAGGATTGCGCTGAGCGAACTCCCAGACCTCATCATTATTCTTGCTAATAAGGTCGTGCGATTCCCAGGGAAAGCCGAAAACCACGGCCTTTTCAATTCCCGTTTTATCCATGTAGGAGATTATGTCTTCTTCCGATGCGAGCTTAGCTTTGGGCGAGGAATACAGACTTCCAAAGGCCTCGTCCGCATGAATGTACATGGTCCGGTCGCGTCGCACTTCTTTTGGCAAGAGGTGCACATGGCAATCTATAATCATTAAATTAACCTCATTGCGTTTGGAGCCATCAGTATTGAGGGAAAGAATACAATAAGAGAGACAAAATTCAAACGTATTACCGGGTGATCCGACAACGATGAATTTCCGGATGTCTCTACCCTTGGCCATTGCTTTGGAGGAATGATTGCATTGCGGAAGCCACTGCAATATATTTTATATGCATCTATCTCCCACACGAGGTGTCTCAGAATTACAATGTCTACGGGCTACGAATACTGACGGAGAGATTCAATGCGGTGGAAACGCAGAGTTTTCAGTGGTACACGCCGATTTAGAAAATTATTGCAAGCAGTGAATAACTTAATTTGAAGGTAAGAGACTACGCAATCATGTCCGGGCATCGATGAGCACGATGCTTGGCAGAGGAAACTCATAAAAGAGCACGGGACAGGTAAATATGCAGTGTTTAAATAGACCTCAGGACGGGATCTTTCGTCGGGCTATGTGCGGAATTTGC
This sequence comes from Desulfomonilaceae bacterium, assembly GCA_041740635.1. Taxonomy (GTDB): domain Bacteria; phylum Desulfobacterota; class Desulfomonilia; order Desulfomonilales; family Desulfomonilaceae; genus Desulfomonile. The sequence continues at coordinate 1,714 of JBGSLQ010000012.1, forward strand.
CCCGCCGGGTGCTGGGTCGAAGTGAAGTACGACGATTCCGGCCGCATGGTTGAAGTTCGCGAGGATTCCCAATCGGATTACGGAATGATCTGCACGCTGGGCAGGCATTCCCCCGAGATCGTTTACTCTCCCGACCGTTTGCTGCATCCGTTGCGGAGAGTTGGACCCAAAGGTACGTATGCATTTGAAAGAATTTCCTGGGAAGATGCATATGATGTCATTGCAGACCGGCTCACATCCATAAAACAGGAGTATGGACCCGAGGCAAATGCAATCTATACGGGTCGCGGCAGTTTCGAGCTGGCTGAATGCGACGTGTATCAGCCCCGCGGGGTGGCTGTATCCAGCGCATCAAGCATGCTGTTCCCCTTCGGTTCACCGAACACTCTCGGAGTTGGCGCTCTCTGTTACGTTTCTTTTGCAATGATAGCTCCCCATGTGACTATGGGGAGGATGCTGATCGACATGTTTTCCGATCTGGAGAATGCGGAGCTGATAGTGGTATGGGGCGCAAACCCTGCTACAGATTCGCCTCCTCTCGATTTCAATCGCATTTTAAAGGCACGCAGTCGAGGCGCTGACGTTGTCGTGATCGATCCCCGGCGCACGGGCACGGCTGAAGCAACAGAGGCCGAATGGATTCCCATACGCCCCGGTACAGACGGTGCTTTAGCGCTCGGATTGTGCAATGTGCTGATCGATGAGGATCTGTTCGATGAAGCATTCGTGAATGAATGGACAATCGGATTTGAGCAGTTCTCTCAGTATGTTCAGCATTTCCAACCGGAGGTGGTGCAGGAGATTACCGGGGTGCCTGCTGAAACGGTCCGCTCGTTGGCTCGCCGTATCGTGTCGGCACGCGGTGCTGCCCCTGTCATGTACAGCGGTCTGGAATACAGCGACGGAGGGACCCAGTCAATTCGAGCCACATTCGTGCTCTGGGCTCTTGCAGGGCAATTGGATGTCCCCGGAGGTCGTTGCTTTTCCATGACAGCGAATGAATTCCCCATGAACAGGGAAGGGCATCTTCCCAATCCTGATGTACGAAAAGCACTCGGTCGAGATCGTTTCCCTATCTATAGCCTGTATCGCGGCGAATCCCATGCCATTGCCCTTCCGGAAGCGGTGCTGAAAGCTCAGCCGTATCCTATCAAATCGCTGATAATTGTTGGGGGTTCCATCATCACAGCATGGCCGCAGCCGACAATCTGGCGAGACACGCTTCAGGCATTGGATTTCCTTGTATGCGTGGATCGCTTTCTCACTGCAGATGCTGCATATGCGGATATCGTCCTTCCTGCAACTACGTACTATGAAGCCACATCTTACATGCGATACGGTCCTGTATTTCGCATCAGGGAAAAGGTAATCGAACCGCTCGGTGAATCGCGCCACGGCTTCTTCATTATGGCCCAATTGGCAGCACGCCTGGGCTATGGACATCTATATCCGCAGAGCGAAGAGGAGCTCATCGAGCATGCTCTCAAGGGGTCGGAATTCAGCCTCGAAGAAGTCCGGGCCTCCGGTGGAACCGTGCAGTTGCAGCCCGAAATGATGCAGTACAAGAAGTGGCAAAAGGGATTGCTCCGCAAAGACGGAGCCCCTGGTTTCGAGACTCCTTCCGGAAAATTTGAAATCGCTTCCACTGTACTGGAAGAGCACGGATACGATGCTCTACCCGTTTACACGGAACCTTCAGAAAGTCCCATATCCCGACCGGACCTCGCTGCTGATTTTCCACTGGTTTTCACTTCAGGTTCCCGCGTCCGAACGGATTTCCGGTCACAGTTTCATAACGTGCCCGGACTCATGAAGAAACGGCCCGAACCCACAGTGATGATGAACGCCTTGGACGCCGCGTCGCGGGGCATTGTCAATGGAGACCTGGTGGAGATTATGACTCAGCGGGGTCGCGTCCGGTATCGAGCACAGGTTACGGATGGAATCATGCAGGGAGTAGTAGACGCAGACATGGGCGGCGGCGGACCGCTCGGATCGCAAGCATGGCAGGATTGCAACGTCAATGAGCTTACGGATCTCGGCAAGTACGATCCCATATCGGGATTTCCGGTGTACAAAGCTCTTCTGTGCGATGTGTTCAAAGCAAAGGATGGCGACAGGGCGGTTATCCCTGAAACGATCGATCCGGAGATCAAAACCCTCAGAAAACAATCCACCGTAGACAACTCGACCGGTCGGCGAATTATTTATCTCGATCACAATGCGACTACTCCCATGCATGCTGAAGTCGTGGACGAGATGCTGAAGCATCTAAGAAAAAACGGAGGCAATCCTTCGAGCATACATAGTCCCGGGAATCATGCTCGGGAAGCAGTCGAAGCAGCAAGAAGGAAAGTAGCTCGTCTCCTGAACTGCACGGCCCGGAGGATCATTTTCACAGGAGGGGGGTCGGAAGCGGACAATTTAGCGATCAAAGGAGTGGCTCTCGCATCAGGAATCAACGGGAACCACATCATAACGTCTGCGGTCGAACACCCCGCGGTTCTCGGGACATGCAAATGGTTGGAGACCCTGGGAATTCAAGTGACATATCTCGATGTGGACAGTGAAGGAAGAGTAAGTCCGGATGATTTGAGAAAGGCCTTCACCCCGAATACTGTTCTTGTAAGCATTATGATGGCAAACAATGAAACCGGCACGCTCCAGCCTATCAAGGAATTGGCTGAAGAAGCTCATTCTCGCGGAGTCCTCTTCCACACTGATGCGGTGCAGGCGATCGGGAAGATTCCTGTGGATATCGAGGAACTGCAGGTGGACCTCCTGACGCTTTCGGCTCACAAGATTCAGGGACCCAAAGGAATAGGAGCAATTTTCATTCGCAAGGGCTGTACTCTTGCGCCGCTTGTGCACGGAGGCAAACAGGAACACGGACTGCGTGCGGGAACAGAGAACGTTCCGGCAATTGCAGGTCTGGGAAAGGCAGCGGAAATTGCCGTGAAGCGGTTGGCCGAAATGGAGAACGTCCGCAGGCTCAGAGACAGGCTGGAAACCGGAATATTTGAAATAATTCCAACCGCGAGGAGGAACGGGCCTTTGCGGGACAGGCTCCCTAACACTCTGAATATGACTTTGCCGGGACTGCGCGGTGAATCCGTCGTTATGACCCTGGACACTCGGGGCATTGCACTCTCGTCAGGCTCGGCATGTCGGGCGGGTTCACCTGAACCTTCTCATGCACTCTTGGCAATGGGCATGTCTGAAGGGAACGCTCACTCCGCTGTCCGTTTCTCTCTCGGTCCGGACAATACGGCAGAAGAGATCGATGCCACACTCGAAAGCATTCGATGGATGATTGTGAATATGTCCGAAGGGGTTCGTTTCGCACCATGTCGATAGTGTCCGATAAACACATCCGTCCGAAAGGTCGAAAGTCTCAAAGGAGAGAGTCTCTGATGTTTCAGCTTTCCCCACAAATACCGTCGGGATTCAGGAAATACGATCATCTGAAAACCCGTATGGCCAGAGCCATTGCAGAAGACGTCGCAACAGGACTGACTGCTTCTCAGAAATCTATTCCGAGCAAGTACTTCTATGATGAACGCGGATCTATGCTTTTCGAGGAAATCTGTCGATTACCGGAGTATTATCCTGCCAGGACTGAAATATCGTTATTGCGGCAGAATTCTCCGTCAATCGTCCGGAGCTTCGGCCACGGGTATCTCGTGGAATTAGGTTCTGGAGCCAATTGGAAAATCAGGTATCTCATTGATGCCCTTGGGCCGGAGAAACGGTCAAAGACGTGCTACGTACCGGTTGACGTCAGCAGCAGCGCTTTGGAGGCCTCGGCAATTGAATTGCTCCGAATGTATCCGAATTTCTGCGTTCAGGGGCTGGTTGCCGATTTCACCACCGATTTACATCTGTTACCTGACGATCGGCGGAAGTTGATCCTGTTCCTGGGGAGCACCATTGGTAATTTCGACGATGCCCAAACCGAATTATTCCTGCGTGCTCTGTCAAATACAATGCGGAATGGAGACAGATTTCTCCTCGGGCTTGATCTTGTAAAACCCGTCGACATTCTCGAAGCCGCATACAATGATTCGCGACAGGTAACTGCCGAATTCAACAAGAATATTCTCCACGTGGTCAATCGTGAGCTGGATGCGGATTTCAACCAGAACGATTTCGAGCACCTCGCGATGTACGTTGAAGAAAAAAACGAAATTCAAATGCATCTCAAAGCAGTTCGACCGGTGGAGGTTCACATTCGCAAGCTGCGCATGACCGTCTTCTTTGAAGAGGGGGAGACGATACTCACGGAAATTTCGAGAAAATTCACCTTTGATCTGGCTGAGAAAATGCTTCATGCAGCAAACCTGGAGATTACAGACTGGCGTACCGATGCAGCGGGATGGTTTGCCCACGCAGAGATTGTCCACCGGAATGGGGGGTAGTACCAATACCATTCGAAGAAATTGACGAGGAAATTCATCTTCCATGAGAAGTTTTTTCTCGGCCTCCTCGAAGCTTTTTATGCATCCTGGCGAAGCGATTCCGTACTTTGCGCACCGCATCTATCGGGGTCGCCAAGAAGAGAACAAGGGATTCGCCCTCGGGCATGATCTGCTGCAAACCTGTAGACATGTATCCTGTGAGAAGCAATCGAATGAGTATTCTCACGACCTCCATATACCACTCCCGCTTGACAAGCCCGGATCAGTACTTAATTATTCAGCATCGGGACCGATTATTCTCGAAGTACGAAGATGGCACTTCGCTTTTGGCTGGCAAAGACGCATGGTCATGGAGTTGAGTACATCTATTCACGAACTGGTATGAAATGATCTTGTTCCTGATTCGGTTCCCTGGAGGGTAAAGCATGGCCGAAAAAGATCTCTACGCCGCTCTTGGCGTGAAAAGAGACGCGACCACTGAACAGATAAAAAAGACTTACCGTAAGCTCGCTCGCAAATATCACCCGGACGTCAACCCCGGTAACAAAGAGGCTGAAGACAAATTCAAGCAGATTTCGGAGGCTTATGAAGTTCTTTCGGACCCCGAAAAACGAAAAACCTATGATGAATTCGGGGAAGAGGGGTTACGTGCCGGATTCGATCCCGATCAGGCCAGACAGTTTCGCCAATGGCAACAGACCGGAGGATTCCGCAGAGGCGCTGGACCGGCAGGCGCAGGTGCCGAATCATTCACCGATCAGGGTGGATTTCGCTATGGAGGCTTTGAGGATATTTTCGGCGAAATTTTTGGCGGCGGTGGTCCTCGAGGTCCGGCAAAAGGAAGAGATATCGAAAGTGAACTCGAGGTCGATTTTCTTACTGCAATACGAGGCGGAACCACTCGGGTAACTTTTCAAAAGCCTTCCACGTGCTCGCGATGTGCTGGGACAGGTAGGATCTCTACAGGGACGGATTCCGTTTGTGCAACGTGCAAAGGAACCGGCAAAGCGAGAGTAGCCCAAGGACCCTTTAATTTTACCCAGACGTGCCCGGAATGCCAGGGAACGGGCCGCAGCGGTGAAGTCTGCCCCCAGTGCGGGGGCACCGGAAGCCTGCTCACCACGGAAACTATCGATGTGAATATTCCTGCCGGGGTGGACGACGGATCGCGCATCAGACTTGCGGGCAAAGGAGGCCCCGGTCAAGACGGAGGTCCTCCCGGCGATATGTTTATTGTCATGCGTGTAAGACCCCATACCGTATTCAAACGTGAAGGAGACAATCTGAACCTGGACCTGCCCGTTACAGTTTCGGAAGCACTCAATGGAGCACAAGTTGCCGTTCCTACACCCACCGGCACAGTAGACCTGAAGATACCCGCGGGCACGAAATCGGGCCAGCGGCTTCGCCTGAAAGGCAAGGGTGTACCCAATTTAAAGACAAAAGTTCCTGGAGACCTCTTTGTCACTGTCAGGATACAGATACCTGTAACCCAGGACCCGGAAGCCCGAGAGGCCGCAGCGGTTCTTGACCGCTTTTACCAGGGAAGCGTGCGGCAAGAAATTCGGCTTTAACAGCTTCGGAAATTTCTCGAATGCAGTAGGGAACCGGACATGACCCAGCGATATTACTTCAGAAGAGAAATCATAGAAGAATTCGGATTTGACGAGCATCTTCTCATCAAACTGGAATCCGAGGAGTTGGTCCACTCGGTTGAAGTGGAAACCGAACCCGAAAGAGTGTACCCCTTCGATCAGTATGACCGTCTCAGGGTGATCTGCAATTTAATGAATGAGCTAGAGGTGAATTTACCCGGAGTGGAAGTCATTTTGGAGATGCGGGAGAACATGATACGCATGCAGCAGCAATTCGATGAAATCCTTGAAATCCTCGTTCGAGAGCTGAAAATGAGGATGTCGAAATGAGATCTCCGAATGGCACGTATCCTGACAATCTCCCCGATTCAAAGGAACTCCCCGTTTGAAACGCATCAGCAAATTATGTTTCCTCTCCTCTGCGATCGTGTTGGCACTCTTTATAGTGTTTCCGGCCCATGCCTCGGAAAAAGGTCTCCATCTCCTGAAACAGGCGAAATCCGAAGAAGATCCTATAAGGAAAATTGAGATCCTGGATCAGGCACTGGAAGATCATTCTTTGAAAGGCGATTTGCTGTCGAACCTTTTCCTCGAGCGGGCTCTTGCGTACAAAGCGCATAAAGACTGTTTTCGAGCCATACAGGATTTCAATTCCTCCATGGCACATTCGCGCAAATCTTCCCCGGCTCTTTTGGAGAAGGTACACTGCCTCATTCTTTTGGATCAACTCGATGAGGCAAACCGTATTCTGGAACCCGTGCTCTTTGCAGGTCCCGGCAATGCGCAGGCATATGTTTTGAAGGGAATGATTTACGAAAAAGAGGGATTCCTTTCCAAGGCTGAAGACGAGTATGCCAGAGCGCTTCAATATGAGCCGAACTCAATCCTTGCATTGGATATGCATTCCAAAGCCCTATTGAAAGGCGGAAAACCGCAACAGGCCCTGGAGGATGTCAATATCCTGACCAAACTGTCGGCCAAGGACCCGGAAATATTCATGACCCGGGCCAGAATCCATACCAAACTGAAAAATTACTCTGCTGCCTTGGCTGACTATGCTCTTGTGGAAAATCTCCTGCCTGGAGACGATCGTGTTCTGAAAGAGAAGATTCTGGTTTACTTCAGGTCTGACCAGGCGCACAAGGCGTTGGAAGCTCTCTCGATTGCCACGAAGAAAAGACCTGACGATGTCGAATTACTCGTATTGCAGGCCAGGGCGTATATTCTTCTCAGAAATGTGCCCAATGCTCAGACCGTGTTGAAACAGGCTCTCAAGAAGAACACGGGATATGCGCCCGCGTATCTCTATCAGGGGCTCGTGCTGCGGACAGAAGATCCGGATACCGCATTGGCGAATCTCAACAGAGCGCTTGAACTGGATGGATCGTTAGTCGACGCATACAAGGAGCGTGCTCGCATTTTTATCGATCTCAACGAGCCGGTCCGGGCGGCATCGGATCTTACCATGGCATCTCGATTGGATCCCGGTGACGGCGAAATATTTGCCCTGAGAGGACTAACGTGTGTCCGACGAATGCTGTACGACGCGGCAATTGCTGATTTTACCCGGGCTCTGGAATGCTTGCCTGAAGACAGCCGCATCCTCTACGACAGAGCTGTTACCCATTTCCTCAAAGACGATCCGCAACAATCGAGCGCTGATGTGAACAGGCTTTTACAGACAAAACCCGATGCTGCACGTGCATTGAGCCTCAGGGGAATACTCAACGTGCACTTCGGAAACAATGCTCAGGCGAGAGCGGATTTCGACAAGTCCGTGTCTCTGAGTCCTCACGATCCTCTCGTGAGAAACAATCGCGGATTCTTCTTGTTCAAAATGGGTGATTATCGATCTGCTGCGGTAGACTTCAAGCGGGCTTCGACTTTGGATCCCGATTATGCCACAGCCCGATATAATCTCGGTCTGGCTAACAGCAGAGAAGAATCTCTTCATTCCCGGGAACAAGTCTCACCATGAAATCCAAGTTCAAGGCAATCCTCGCCGATCTCGACGGCACGATCAACCGAGGGAATCGATTGATTCCCGGAGCCGACCATGTGTACCGGAAGCTATCGGATGACGGCTTCCAATGGGTATTCATATCCAATAATGCCATGCGCAGGGCCTCGGAAATCGCACAAAAGATCAGATTCCTCGGACTCCCGGTACAAGACAGTCAGGTGGTGACTTCCGCTTCGGCTCTTTTCCACACACTCTCGAAATATCATCGCGGCGCCAGAGTCATGGCCATAGCCGAAGAAAGCCTCATCGCGGGAATTCAAGATTCCGGATGCACTATTACGGCCGATCCTTTCGATGCAGCCATAGTAGTCGTCGCGCGTGATTCGAGACTCACGTATGAAAAAATCGAAAAGGCGTTTTTTGCTATTCAAAACGGAGCCCTGTTCTGGGCGACAAACATGGATCCTACGTTCCCGGTTCCGGGCGGTTTCATTCCTGGGGCGGGATGTATGGTTGCCGCAGTTGCTGCTCCTGTAGGACGCCCTCCCGATCGCGTGTTCGGCAAACCCTTTTCCGATATAGCGGAGATCGTGCTGGAACAGCTTGGAGTTCCCAGGGAATCTTGCCTCGTTGTGGGCGACAGAATGGATACAGACATTCTGTTTGGCAGGAACTCCGGCTTCGAGAGCGCCCTGGTCCTGACGGGAGCCACTTCAAGAGAAGATTTGTCCAACTATACGTATGCTCCTGACTTCGTCCTGGAAAGTATTGGAGACATAGAGAAAATATTGACATCAGGATGAGCCGGTCTTTTGTATCCACAGCGAACCGGTGATATAATTTATTTAGCCGCAATTATATCCATTGCTAGAGATAGGAAAAGGTGCTCGCATGGCTAAACGGGTGAAGATGTATGCAATTAGTACGTGCACCCATAGCAGGTGTGCCAAAGAATTTCTTAGCTTTCTCGGAGTGGAATTCGAATGTAACGACCTGGATCTGATCTCAAAGGAGATGGCAGGTCTGCTTATGGAAGAAGTGAAGCGACTAAACGGTAAATGCTCGTTTCCAACGATCCTTATAGGTGATAAAGTCGTGGTCGGTTGTAGGAAAGAACTCATTCAGGAGGCGCTCGAGAATGACTGAAGCTGAAAAGCTCTATGATATGCTCAAGAAATATCAAGAGCAGAAAGGTTACTATTTCAACAGTGACAAGGAGAAAGTCCTGGAATTGTTGGAGGCTCTTCTCGTGAACAAGAAACGATACGGGTATATGAGCTGCCCGTGTCGACTGGCGAAGAATAACCGTGAGCAAGACAAGGATATCATTTGTCCGTGCGTGTATCGCGAGCCGGACGTAAAAGAATACGGCAGTTGTTACTGCAACTTGTACGTGTCAAGCGAATGGAATCGGGAAGAAATTCCTCAGGAGTATGTTCCCGAAAGGCGTCCCCCCGAATTGATGTTCTAATTTACGTTCCGTGCGTAGGCTTCCACGTCGGCCCTCTCGGTCTGACTCACAGGAGGGGAGCCCGTCGGAGTCTCCGCCGATCGATGGACTGACTACTCCCTGAATCAAGGAGAAGACCATCGGGGGGAACGAAACACGTTCTGCCGGCCTATTTTTTGACACAGCCTTTCACGTCTATGGCTCTCATGACGGAATCCAACTCTTTCCGGACAGCTCCTCTCCTCAGCTTATAGTTCTTGATGCGGTCCATGTTTCCTGCTTCGACTGCGGAACCGTATACGGCATCAATAGCTCTCAAATCATGCTGAAAATTCTCAGCCATGTGAATCAGTGCTGGACAGCTTTTCACAAGTAAATCTTCTGCCTGACAAGTACTGGAAAACGCGACAAGCACGCAGAGAATTGCAAGACATGGAAGGCTTCGCATTTTCGGTCTCCTTTTCAAATGGGCGAGGTGACCTCGCCTTATCTAGGAACCGTCATATATCATAGTTTTCCATATCTTACAAAATACTTATCAACTGAAATGAACAAAATTAATCCAATAGCTTAAAATAAATCACTATTAAGGACAATAACGTATCGGTGGCAATCATTCAGTCATGAGCGGGCATGCCCTGGAAGGGCAACCCGATAGTAGCCATGGGCGTCAACCCGTGGACAGCGGCACGCCCAACAAGCACTAGTTGAGCGACCCTGAAAGGGTCGACTAACAGGCAATAATGCTCAATGTCGTTGGTCGACCCCTTCAGGGTCTTGAAGGCAAAGGACTTTCCGTATCGCTTCCGTGGGCTTGCACCCACGGCTACTGTTGCGCAGCCCCTATGGGGCTGTAGAAACCCTCTTTCATGCGTAACTGAATGGACTATCAGTAGAATCCGATTCCCATGCGGAAATAAGCTTCTATAAGTGCGGTAGCCACCCGGACGCGGCGACAGCAATGGGACGTACCGCGATCAATCGTACGGGTCGAGACCGGGATTTACATCCGGGAATTTCAGGCCGCGGAACTCTCCACTATCCAACTTCAGACAAACGCTTCGGGGCCGGCCTTTTCCCTTGGCGAATTCTCTGAGTTGAGGATCCACCCATTCCCACGCAGTCTGCAGTGATTTTAGTGCTCCGGCAGGGGCAGGAATGGTAAGTATCTCTCCGTCGTCCCAGGCAAAGGTAACTGCTCCGGGCTGCATTTTTTCTATGATCCTGGTGTCCCAGTTGGATTCAGCAGTGCTCATATCTTTCTCCCTCTTGGTAAAGGTTTCAGTCAAGATTGCGATGCCAGGATGAGTTGTCCGGTCACGTACAGAGCGATGAAGACACCGGCGTACGTGTCCAAAGCTGAAAAGCGGAGAGGCCTGAATTCAGAACGAGGCCGTCCCGGCTCAAAGCCCCGTGCAGTCATGGCAAGCGCCACCGTGTCTGCTCTCCTGAAGGATGCCGAAAGTGCGGGAACCAGCACTGAAGCTAGATTCGAAGCTCGCGAAAGGAGTCGTCCCCGGCCGAACTCTACTCCTCGCGCTTTTTGGGCTTCCACAATGGTGCGCACCTCCTGCTGCAACAGCGGTATGAAGCGCATAGCCAAAAGCAGCACAATGCCGATATCATCCACGGGAAACCGTTTACGGAATCGGCGGGCGGCGGTGCTGAATCCCTTGGTTATGTCCAGCGGAGAAGTGGTAAGGGTGAAGCTCATGGACAAGACTATCGCTGCAGTGAGTTGGATCGTAAGTACAACCGCTCTCTCCACTCCATCATGTGTGAAGGGTAATTCCACGTTTCCCAGCAGTACGGGAGCCCCTTCACGAACAAAAAAAAGATTGAGGATCAGGACGAGAAAAAGCATCCATCTGAATCGCCGCAGAGTTATCATCCATACGCCGCAACCGGCTTTGGAAAAAATGGCCATTCCTATAGCACAGACGAGTGACAGTGCCGCATTTGTTGCACTTGTCAACGAGAACACGACAGTAAGTAAGACCAGCAGGCATACCAGTTTTGTTCTGGGATCCAGTCTGTGAAGGACTGATGCACCTGGAACAAAGCTGCCAATAAAGATGTCGTACGATCTCGTCACGGTTCTGTCCACTGCGTCAGGTTGCCGTTCTCGGGAGACTTCACAGGGAAAAGGAGCGGCGTCTTGAGGTTGTCCGCTTTTGCTGGTAACGTTTCCAGGGAAATTTCCGTTTCATCTGACTCGCAGATTCCTGAAAGTCCGAATATCCAGCGAATGAGAACGATATCATGTCCGACAAAACAATTGAAGGTCTGACTTTACTGCAAAAGAGTTCCACGACTGTTTACCGTGACAGTCCCGAAGACGCCATTTTAGAAACTTTTCCGAACAAATATCCGCACCGTAATTATACGATCGAATTCGATTGTCCCGAATTCACAAGTCTTTGTCCGATAACGGGCCAGCCGGATTTCGCCACAATAAAGATTACCTATATTCCGGATCTCAAGTGCGTTGAATCCAAGTCGTTGAAAATATACCTTTTCGCGTTTCGCAACTGCGGAATGTTTCATGAAGAGATAACCAATAGAATCCTCGACGATTTCATTGCTGCATGCGATCCGCGGTGGATATCGGTGAGGGGAATTATGAATCCGCGGGGGGGCATTCGTATCGATGTAACGGCAGAATATTGCCGTCCCGGTTTTGCAGGACCGATGAACAAGTAGCCGTTCATGAATTCCCTAGCTCCCGCACTATTCAGTGCCATCGGCCTGAAATTCCGGATTGGACTTCAGAATGTATCTCCCGGCACGACCTTCGTGCTGAACCGGAGCAAAACAGTGTGGATCTCCGGCCCTTCAGGCAAAGGAAAAAGCACGCTGCTTCGCACCATCGCAAGACTTGCCGAACCAGCGGGCGGAGATATGTTTCTCCAGGGAATTTCCTGGCAGAACATTGCCGCTTTATCATGGCGAATGCGAATAGTGTATATCCAACAGAAGCCCGTTCTTTTCAGGGGCACGGTCCGTGAGAACCTGAGAAAACCATTTTCCTTCCGTTGCAGAGCTTCAGCCGTTTTTGACGAAAAGACCGCAGAGATCTTATTATCAAGGCTTCTATTGCCTTCGGATATCATGGACAGGGATGCTATATCGCTTTCCGTGGGGGAGGGCGCTCGAGTCACCCTGGTGCGGGCTTTACTGGTGGATCCGGAGATCCTTCTCATAGACGAAATTACCGCCGCGTTAGACAGGGAAAGTCGTGACGAAGTGATATCGCTCGTTAAGGAGTGGCTGCTTGCCGATGGTCGAGGAGTTGTCGCAGTCTCTCATGACGACCGGCTAAAAGAATTGTTGCCGGGCTCGGAGATTGTTCTGGAATGAAGGTGTGGAGTGATGGAGCCCTCACAAGTTATACCGATTTCTGACGCGCAGCTTGCCTTCAGCGCTCTTTTGGTCGTTATTTCTGCGGGAGTATCCGCTGTCTTTCGTCTCGGATTAGTCACATCCTTACTCTGGGGCACTGTTCGCTGTTTTGTTCAGCTTTCGGTTGTGGGTTTCTTGTTGACCTGGATCTTCGGAACCCAAAGCCCATTGGTGGTAATGATTGTCGTCGCTCTCATGTGCGGCATAGCTTCCCGGACTGCCACGAGAAGGACTCCCAATGTAACGGATTTTCCGGCATTCCTGGCGTTCGTTTCGCTTGCCTCCAGCACATATCTGGTGCTGGTAATCGTATCTGCGGTAATCATCCGTGCCGACCCCTGGTACACTCCGCGAATTGCCATACCTATCGCAGGAATGATTCTCGGAAATGCTGCAAATGGGATAGCTCTATCGATTGACAGGCTCTATGCTGAAGTCAGATCAAGGCGCGATGAGGTGGAAGCGTTCCTTACCCTGGGAGCAACGCGCTGGGAGGCTGTACGGGACTGCGTACGCGAAGCACTCCGAGCGGGAATGACTCCCGCTATCAATAGCCTCATGCTCGTAGGGGTTGTAAGTATTCCGGGAATGATGACAGGTCAAATTCTGGCAGGAGCCAATCCCGCGGAGGCAGCTCGATATCAGATCGTTGTAATGTTAATGGTCACTGCTTCTGCAGCTTTTGGCAGCATGATGCTCGTCGGAATCTCGTGTCTTCGCCTTTTTACCCCGGACGATGCATTGCGTCCTGAACTCTCGACCAGCAAACACTAATGCTGTATTGTTTTCTCATTGATTGAGAAATCAGCAAAAATCGATTTTGTTCCCATATACAGCCATTTTTTGCTTGGGAATCCAGGCTTAATGGTGTAAGAATTCTGTGAGCACTTCCGGGTGTGTCAGTTTCATTTTGAAACTCGACCTGGAGAACCTACAAGCGATGCGGCTACGCAACTGAGTAGTGTCATAAAGGGGGGATACCGGTTCGGCGGGGAACATCCGAATAGCTGTTGCTGCATGGATGTTGTCACTCGTACAGACGAGGTTTATCCCTTTGATACCGATAGCGGCTGAAGAAGTAAGATTTGGGAAACGCTTCTGAACAAAGAAGAGCACCCCAAATCCTGCTGCTGGAAGCGCTTGGTACGAGACGGTTCGGCACGTCAGTCTTTCAGGTTCTAACGCGCGATTCAATTCAAGGAGCGGTCTATGGAAAAGATTTGGCTGAAATCATATGCTCCGGGAGTACCCCCTGAAATCAAGTTTGACGAGATCCCCCTGGGCGAGGCTCTCGCAAAAGCTGCCAAGAGGTTCCCGAACAATCCAGCCCTCCTGTTTCAGGGCACCACAATTACCTTCAAGCAGCTTGATGATATGGTTTCCCGATTTGCTGCCGGGCTCAAAGGCCTGGGAGTGAAACCCGGAGACACCATCGCCATGCTCCTCCCGAATCTCGTGCAGATTGTGGTCGCAACGTATGGAGCATTTCGAGCAGGAGCTGCGGTGGCATTGAATAATCCGCTGTACACGGATCGTGAGCTGGAACATCAGTATAATGATTCCGGATCCACTTTGCTCGTGTGCCTGGACGTATTGATGCCGAGGATGATTAATCTCAGGCCGAAGACAAAGATCAAACAGTTGATCTCCTGCCATATCAGGGATTATTTGCCATTCATAAAGAAGCAGCTCTTTCCCTTCGTGAGGAAGGGAATGCATCTGAATACTCCTGCCGGTCCGGATATCTATGAGTTCACCGATCTTGTTAAGAACAATGCTCCCATAAAGGAGCCCCACAAATCGAAGATGCAGGATACAGCGGCACTGATTTATACCGGAGGCACAACGGGAGTATCAAAAGGAGTACAACTGACCCACGGCAATCTGTCGTACAATGTACAGCAATGCCTCGCATGGTTCCCCGGTTTCGAACAGGGAGGGGAAATCGCAATCGGCTGCCTGCCGTTTTTCCATTCATTCGGTCTCACGACTGCAATGAACATGTCCATTTACAATGGATGGGCTATCGTTTTGATCCCCAAACCCGAGCCACAGTCGATCCTGGAAGGTATCGCCAAATGCAAAGCTACGTACATGCCTGCAGTCCCAACATTGTACAACGGCATGATCAATTTCCCGGATCTTAAAAAATACGATATTACGTCACTGAAGGGGTGCTTCTCCGGGGGGGCTCCGCTCCCGCTGGAAACTATTAAGAATTTCGAGGCGCTCACGGGTGCCCAGATTTGTGAAGGTTACGGCTTGACCGAGTCTTCTCCGGTCACCCATATCAATCCATTCGGCGCCAAAACCAAACCCGGAACCATCGGACTTCCCATCTCCAATACCAATGCCAAGATTGTGGATGTGGACGATTACACTAAAGAGATCACAACTCCGGGGCAGCCGGGGGAACTTTGCCTGCTGGGGCCGCAAATCATGACCGGATACATCAACAGGCCCGAAGAAACAACGGCCACCTTGAAAGACGGATGGCTCCTCACCGGTGACATCGCCATATACGATGAAGATGGCTTTTACAGCATCGTGGATCGAAAAAAGGATATGATCATATCGGGAGGATTCAATATCTATCCTCGTGATGTGGACGAAGTCTTGTTCACGTATCCCAAGGTCATGGAAGCATGCGTCATCGGCGTACCGGATGCTTACTCGGGGGAACGCATCAAAGCGTTCGTCGTGCTGAAGCCCGGTGAAAATGCTTCGCCGGAAGAAATTATCGAATTCTGCAAGAAGAATCTGGTGAAGTACAAGGTGCCGAAATATGTCGAATTCGTGGAAGAGCTGCCCAAGAGTGCGGTAGGAAAAATCCTGCGAAAAGAACTGCGGCGCCTCGATCAGACAAAATCTGCCAAAGCATCATAAACTTCGGGAGACCTTCTCACTGCAGAGGAGGTCTCCTGATTTCCTGCCATCTCGATTTCTTCGACATAGAACCCCGGCAAAAGGTTTGTCTTAGTTCAGTCGCGAGGCTGATTTCCGGACGCTGGGTTTGGCGGCCTTGCGACGTTCCGGAGTCGGAGTCGTATTTGTCTTGTGACCAAGCGCGACGGTTGCCACCTGTTCCGTATCAATGGAAAAAGGCTGATATCCTTTGTCGTTTTCCAGGACCTCTTTTAAATAAAGTCCGGTATACGATCCGGGCGTCGCAGAGACTTGCTCGGGAGTCCCTTGCGCTATGACGGTGCCGCCTTCGTCCCCACCCTCAGGTCCCAGATCGATGATGTGATCCGCAACTTTGATAACATCCATATTGTGCTCGATAACAACGACAGTGTTGCCGGCATCCACAAGGCTCATGAGAACATCCAGGAGTTTCCGCACGTCTGCAAAGTGCAAACCTGTAGTGGGTTCGTCGAGTATGTAGAGCGTTTTGCCGGTACTTCGTTTCGAGAGTTCACGGGAAAGCTTTATGCGCTGTGCTTCTCCTCCGGAGAGGGTCGTGGCGGCCTGGCCAAGCTTGATATACCCGAGTCCTACTGACTGAATTGTTTGAAGTTTGTTGAACACGGAAGGAATATTGGCCATAAATTCTGCAGCCTGATTCACCGTCATATCCAATACTTCGGATATGTTTTTCCCCTTATAGCGAATATCGAGTGTCTCTCGGTTGTATCGTTTCCCGTTACAGACCTCACATTTTACGTACAGGTCCGGGAGAAAGTGCATTTCTATCTTGATGATGCCATCACCTCTGCACGCTTCGCACCTTCCGCCTTTCACGTTGAAGCTGTACCGGCCCGGCTTGTAACCACGTACTCGGGATTCCGGCAAATTTGCGAATAAGTCTCTGACGAAAGTAAACACGCCGGTATACGTGGCCGGATTCGATCGAGGAGTGCGGCCGATGGGGCTCTGGTCGATATCTATTACTTTGTCTACCAGGGACATTCCTTCAATGGAATCGATCTCTCCGGCTTTATCTTTGCTCCTATAGAGCTGTTGTGCCAGCGCTCGGTAGAGAATATCCATTACAAGCGTGCTTTTTCCCGATCCGGAAACTCCGGTTATGCAATTAAACACACCTAAAGGAATCGCCACTTCAATGTTTTTGAGATTATTCGCCCGCGCGCCACGAATGGTAATCTTCTTCTTTCCCTTGAAACGCCTCTTTTTAGGTACAGGGATAAACTCCCGTCCTGAAAGATATTTTCCCGTGAGGGAATCTTCACTCTTAAGAATGTCCGCGGGTTTTCCGGAGAAAACAATTTCCCCTCCCATGCGACCCGCACCTGGCCCCATGTCAATAACATGATCCGCATTGAGGATTGTTTCCGGGTCGTGCTCCACGACGAGAACGGAATTGCCCTGATCTCGCAAATCCATCAATGTGGAGAGCAGTCGACGGTTGTCACGCTGGTGCAATCCTATGCTCGGTTCGTCCAGGATATACAGCACCCCTACCAGAGACGATCCCACCTGGGTGGCCAATCGTATCCGCTGCGATTCGCCTCCTGACAGTGTGGCGGACGACCTGTCCAGAGTGAGATATCCCAGGCCCACTCTCTCCAGAAAGCCGAGACGGTCCCTTATTTCCTTTATGATTCGCCTGCCTATTTCGATTCTGCGCGCATCCAGCTTGAGATTCTCGATAAAGCGAATTGTTTCTCTCACGGACAGAGCAGTCAACTTGTGGATCGGCATGTCTTCCAAAAGCACGAACCGGGCTTCTTTCTTGAGCCTGGCGCCTTCGCAGGTCGGACAGGGAATGGAACTCATGAATCGGGTGAATTCCTCGTCCAATTCGTCTCTATCGGATTCGCGATATCGTCGTTCGAGGTTGGGTATGACACCTTCAAAGCTCTTGCGAAAGTAGTGCTTTCGGCCGTCTCGCTCATAGGAGAAATCTATCTCCTCGTTTCCGGAACCGTGGACGACAACTTCTTGCACTCGTTCAGAAAGCTTGCGAAATGGGGTATCCGAGCTAAAATCATAATGCTGTGCCAGAGCTTCAATCATCTGATAGAAGAAGATCGAGCCGCGTTTTTCCCATGGAGCGATTGCCCCTTTTTTCAGGGAGAGATCGGGATTGGGAATCACCAGGTCAGGATCGAATCGTATTTTTACACCGAGCCCCCCGCAGGTTTCACATGCGCCGAAAGGGTTGTTAAACGAGAACAGACGGGGTGACATTTCTCCCAGAGAGACTCCGTGCTCCGGACAGGCAAATTTTTCACTGAACAGATGAACAGGACCCCCCAGCTCTTCGACCCTGACGATGCCTTGACCGAGCTTCACAGCTTGTTCCATGGAATCAGTGAGGCGTTTCTCGACACCCTCTTTGATAACGAGCCGATCTACCACAACCTCAATGGAATGCTTCTTATTCTTCTCCAGTTGTATCTCATCTGAAAGATCCCGGAGTTGGCCGTCAATTTTTACCCTCGCATATCCTTCCCGCAACAGGTGCTGCAATTCCTTGTGGTATTCTCCCTTCCTGCCGGTCACTATGGGAGCCAACAAATGCACACGAGTCCCCGTTGGAAAACCGAGAACCTGATCGACCATTTGCTGGACGGTCATGGAACTTATAGGCTTCCCGCATTCCCAGCAATGGGGAACCCCGATTCGTGCGTACAACAGACGCAGATAATCATAGATTTCAGTGACTGTGCCCACAGTGGAGCGAGGATTCTTGGATGTGGTCTTTTGCTCGATGCTGATTGCAGGGGAGAGTCCTTCTATTAAATCGACGTCAGGCTTGTCCATCATTTCCAGAAATTGCCTTGCGTATGCGGACAGAGATTCCACATAACGCCGTTGACCTTCCGCGTAGATGGTGTCAAAAGCGAGGGTGGATTTTCCTGAGCCGGAAAGGCCTGTTATTACGACGAGCTTGTCGCGAGGAATGTTAATATCGATATTCTTAAGGTTATGCTCCCGCGCACCCTTGATGATGATTTGTTTTGCTCCCACGATAAACCGAGTTCCCTGATTCGAGTCGATTCAACCCGAAAAATTGGGGCGAACACGCGTCCGCCGCTGTTTTTTTCGTGCAATATTGCCGGCCTGCTTATTAATCGGGGGACACCGAATATCCCTCAAAAGGCCTGGTAAGAATTAACAGCATGTGGCGGCTGGTGTAAAGAGGAGGACCTCTAAACGCGCCAGGAATAGCCTTTCCCGGTGTTGAGCCAACATTTTTACTATTTCTTCGGGAAGATGCACGAAAAGTATAAACTATTGCTTGACTAACCCAGGGGGGCGTGTTATTTCGCCAGTGTTTCCGAGAGTCAGGCACGTCGGACCTCTCTCGGGTGTCTCACCTTTCCGCTAGGAGGTATGGTTATGTTGTTTTCTTTTTCCAATCCGGCCGATGGAGTCTCCGAACCTCCCGGTGACTTCAAAAGCAATTACCGCCACCTCAAACAAATCATTAACAAGGCCCTTAAAGAGGGGACGCCACTGGAGGAACTGAATCTTATCCCCAAAAACCGCTCCGGGAAACCGCAACACCAACTTTCGCGAGATGATCTTCTCAAACTTCTCTATGTGATCAGGAGAATCAAGACCAAGTACCAGAGGTTGTTGCAATCACCCGTGCCCAAGGAACTGGAACGCGATATCCTGGCAAAAGATCCTACGACGCGACTTCCATGGGAAGAAGAAGCACTGGAAAAGATCGAGCAGTGGCGAAAAGACCTGAAATCGGTACAGGCTCAGGTCAGGAAAGAACTGAATGATCACCTTACGAGTCAGTTCTTTCGGGACATTTAAGACGAGGCCTTCCTTTCTCCGCTAGGCCGGATACAGGTCAAAGAGCTTTCCCCATTTGCTGGTCTTCTTGAAGGCCTCCATTTGGGGTTTTGCTTTTAAGGGCCAGTAAACGAAATCGTGATAGAAAAAAGATCCAAACACGAAAGCATATACGAGCGGGGTCCTGAAGAAGAGCTTTTGTAGGGATTTGAGCGGCCCGAACCAAATGAATCTGCCGACGAGCGAAGCGGCGTTATTCCCAACCGTAAAACCCCAACTCTCTTGTGAAATATCGGTCCCCACGATCTCGATATCCCTGATGTCTCCTTTTCCCAGGTCCGATTCATGGGCCATACGGATAAAATTCAGATCTAACGGATTGAATCCCATCAGTTTCGCTGCTACGGCGTCAATGGCTGTGCTGTCACCTGCCGCAAGCATCAGGTCTTTTTCCACCGGTATCATGGTCCGGGGGCCGGGGCCGTTTCCGCAAATCGTACCGTCCATGACGGTAAAGATCCCCGCGTGAATCTCTTTCTGAATTGCCAGGAGATCGTTCAGCGTTTCGTGAATTACCGAATGGGTATAATGTCTCCGGGTGGTAAGCAATCCGCCGAACGCATTCTTCATGGACCCGGTGGTGCCCGTGTAGATGTGACATTTTACAGTCGGAAGATGCACGATATTCTTACCGATAAAATATTCCGGAATTGTTATCCCTTCCGGGTAAATGTCGTCAAGGACCCGCATTTTGGCTTTCGGAGTGTACCGAATCCAGCGCATGTCTTCCTTACGAAAATTGTAGAGTACCGGTACGTTGTACTTCTTGAAGATCGGAACGTACTTATTGAGCTGTTCCCCTTTGAATGCATCGGTCACCACTGTCTCATTCTGAACACAAACAATATCCTTGTATCCGGCATCTTTCAGAGTGAGAATAACCCCTTCCAGTTGCCACGGTGTGGTGTTTGCTCCGAGAAAGGGAAAGTGCCAGGAAATATTGTCTTTGAGGATTACTGGTGCCGAGGGATCGAGATAATCTCTGAACCTCGCGTTTTCCATGACCGTTCTGACATCTTCGAGAATCGTTTCCGGAGTTGCTTTTTTTACTGCAACAATCGACTTTGCCATATATGTCCTCGCCATTTACCTTTTCAACAAATCCCAGACCCAACTCACGAGATCCGCGGTGTAAAGCCCGCCCTGCGCGCCCGGATAGGGCTCCCATGAGTCTAACCCTCCGCGTCCGGAGATCTGTATGTTTTTGATTTTTTGCATTTTCTCTTCGGCTTTGAGGCGTTCAAGTTCCTCTACTTTGGCTTTCTGCAGCCCGCCCCGAGCTATAAAATCCATGATTTTGTCCACTTCGCCCGGATCGAACCATGTGCCGTGACCCTTGCAGGAATCTATGATAACTCCCGAGATGCGAGCAAAATTCATTCGATTCATCACATTTCGGCAGACCGGACACCTCACGTATCGAATTGCCATATCATTCTGAGCGGGAGCGCGTTTACCTCCATCAATCGAAACCACGACACGCTGCACGTTTTCTTGCATCATTTCGAACGTTTCATCCGGAATGAAGCTACCAGTGCATTGTTCGCAGTACATCACGGAGAATTCTCCGACATTTCTCGCACGCATTGGCAGGTCGCAGCGGGGACACAAGCGGTCTTCAAGAAGAAGCCCTTCTTTTATCAGACCCTTCACGGTTTTTGCGCATCTCATGCAGAAGCGGCTGTCAGCCGGAGTCTCAGCGAAACAATGCGGGCAGTTGACTGTTTTTCCTTTGAGAGAAAAATCCAGATGTGCCGAGCAGTACTCGCACCTTTGGGCCTCTCGTTTCACTGCGGCACCACAGGATGGGCAATGCAGCACCAAACCGGTATTGAGATCCACAGACAGCGAGCCTTCCGAATCGCGCGGCCCTTGAGCGCTGCCAAATCGAATTTTCAGATTGTTTTCTCGTTCCCGCGACATTTCCGCGCTGAGTTGCCCTTTTTCCTTGAGGACGCCCACCAGCCTGGTCAATTGGGAATGAGTCAGGCCGAATCTTTCGCGGAGTTCCCGGTCCGAAGCCCCTCTCGAGAAATCATCGAGAAAACTGCTGACGTTGACTCTTTTTTTGCCGTCCTCAGACACGTTTCGCTCCCTGTGAAAATAGCTGTGCCGGAAGAGTTTTCCGGTTTGGCGGATATATAGAATAGAGTACCGGGAGGCAAACGAAAAGAGGTAACTGCATCGCTGTTCCATCAAGGACGTCTCTGGCATCCACGTGAGCATCTCCAAAGATTGTTCCTGCGCCCTACACAATAGGTGCAATCAACCTCAAAGCCAGTTTTCGGTACATGACGCAGAGAACCACGGACCTCGAAACCACGTCAGTGTGCCGCCCAGTCAAAGATTGTCATTGCGTGGAGCGTACCCGCGTGGCAATCTCTCCCCTTAAAAGAGATTTGCTCACGTTGAGGGAAATTGTTTATGCCCGCCCTCATAATGACTGATACATGCATCGATCGGTCAGCAACCATGTCCGTGGGAGATTCACTATGAAAAAATCCAAGATCAGTATATTGGGAATAACGATTTGTGCAGTATTGCTCATGTGTTCCGCATCCTTTTCTGCCCAGAATTTAGAGCTTGTTGAAGCGGCTCAAAAGGGAGACTTGAAACGGGTACAAGATCTCTTGAACAAGGGCGCTGACGTGGAGACCAAGAACAGCGATGGGATTACACCTTTAATGGCCGCTGCATTCAACAATCATCTCGAGATCATGAAACTTCTTCTGGAACGGGAAGCCAACGTCAACGTTATGGCTAACGGCGTGTCTCTCTTGATGGTGAGTTCCACCATGGGGCAGACACCGGTTGTAAAACTTCTCCTGGAATGGGAAGCAGATGCCAACGCCAAGGATAGTAGTGGTGTCACGTCCCTCATGGCAGCTTCATACGAAGGGCATTTCGATGTTGTAAAACTGCTCATCGAAAATAAAGCTGATATCCATGCAAAAAGCAAAGACGGGGACTCTGCATTATTGGCAGCTACCGCAAAGGGACACACCAAGATAGTGGAATTGCTCAAGGCTCAGGGAGCCAAAGAGTAAGGCCGGCTCGCGGACTCTTGAAGGCAAAGAACAGGAAGAACAGCCAACTTAAACGTGATCTTTACCCAATTATACCATTTCGCCAATAAATCTGATAAAACCGAGAAGTCCGGCAGAGAGAGACTGTCTCAAAAGTCGACATTTCTTCTAGACGGTGGCGCGATTTATCATCATCTGCCCGGCCTTATTGTAGGGGTGGGCCTAGGAGGCTGTCTCAAAAGTGAATTTTTCTCGCGATTGACCTTGAGTTTTACTATAAGAGTTTTCACAAGGTTGAAGCGAGGGTTTTTTTATGAGCAGAGAGATCCGTGCGGACTATGATCAGCTGTTGATGTTTCCTC